>NZ_JAZEVV010000001.1:0-1475848 GCF_036668715.1 Pseudomonas sp. ESBL9
AGATAATTTAAGTTGGCTTTGATTGGAGAGTTAGGCAGTGGACGAAATTTGCTGACGAGTTAGTTATTGGCTCAGCGAAGTTACACCGGCGCCTATGACATCGACCAGGACCCGCTATGGACCCATACCCCGCAAGTGCAGCCGACCACACCGGCCAAATCGCCTGAAGCGCCCAGTACAGGGCGTGGGGAGAAATCAAAGAACAACGCTCGGAATGGGCACAGCAGAAAAGCCTGACCAATCCGATCATGTTTCAGGGCCAATACCTCGATCACGAAACAGGGCTGCACTACAATCGGTACAGGTACTATGATCCACGGGTCGGGCGGTTTGTCAGCAAAGACCCGATCAGCTATGCGGGTGGGCTGAATCTTTATGCGTATGCGCCGAATCCGCTGGGGCTTCAAAATGAAACTCTCCCACTCGGTAGTGAAAAAATCCGTTTGTAACATCAAGAGCTGCCCGACGTTAAGCGATGAGACAAGCACGAATACCAACTAGCCAGCAACCGATAAGTCCATCTAAAAACAACTCAGGATGGGAGTATCGTTATGAAACCCCTCAACCGGGTGGGGGTAAGGGATTAGCTTCTGTACAACAACAAACAATGGACGTTAGCCACCCCGATCAACCCCACTGGGAAGCCGGGAAAGTGAAGCTTGATGACGACGGAAACCCAAGAATGAGTAGGCACGGGCGGCCGCAAATTCGTAACGGTAAAGGAAAGGCCTTCGACATAAAGGAGTGCTGCAAATGAATATCGACCCTTACAAAAAAGAGCTGTTATATAGAAAGGCTCAAGAGAAAAAAATACTAAGCGCATTTGAAAAAAATTAGCGGACTTTTTTTGGATCGCCACCTGCAAAAGTTACAGATTAAATCTGTCAGAAACAGATCGAATTGTAAATTTTATTAGATCATTGCACGTGACTCCATGCATAGAAAAGTCTTACACCTCTCTTGGTGACTGCTTTGGTTTTGTTTCGGCTGAAATTGAACAAAGAGAATTCTACGTGCTGGTTGATGAGGACTGGGAATACTGTGGAGCAGTATTGGTGGGCTCTGGGGCGATTACGTTCAGGATTCAGGCGAATGCCTGTATGAATGCTCATTCAAAAGATATATGAGGCCGAATATTTGAGCGCTATTACTTCTTGAGCTCAAACAGGTTAAAGATACTGCCAGACATCTATTTAACAATGCCGGACGGTGATCGACTTATAAGCCATCAGAGTGGGTTGCAAGCCAAGAAAGTGCATGGCTCCTTAAGTGGTCTCGGGGAAAATTCCGGAACCGCAAAAAACTTACCAAAAAACAGAAAAGTCCGATAATAATGAAGCTTCAAAAAGAAAAAATATATGACGCTGCTTACAATATGATTGAAAACTTCATAGATGCGTTTAATAAGAAAAAATATACTAAGCTCGAGACCGAATTTGGTATGACCCCGGCTATATATAATGAGGCGCGCGAATACCTAGATGACTATTTTGATACTGACCAATACCTGCTGAAGCCCCCCCCAAAAAAAACCACTTCCCCGCATCTTCTAGAACCTAACCTTTTAGATATCTACGGTGCCGATGAAGAAACTGATTATTGGAGAATAAATTGCAGGCTGTTTAGCGAGCAGGGTGAAGAGGAGGTCTCAGCAAACTTTGATTTTTTCTATAATAAAGGAGAATTTAAACTTAAATATCTATATACAGCATCCTGATATGCTTGATTGAAATATGCTAATAGCTTGCCTTAGATATGCCGCCGAGTACGACGGTGTGGTTACCGACAATCACCCCTCTACACTAATTTACACGGCAGTTGAAGGCGGATTTTTCTCACGGTACAGCCATTCACATCAGCGCTCTTTAACAAGTAAATATCACCCTCCATGGCCCAGCGTCGCCAATGCAAGCGCGTCGTATATTGATCACGCCATGCTTGGCTTCTGTCTACGCTTCACGCTAACCAAAGGAATGCATAGAGCAGCACGAATACAACGTGCTCAACCAACGCATCGCCACCACCCGCCCGGATGGCCACGCAGTGAGCTGGCTGAGCTACGGCAGCGGCCACCTGCACGGGCCTGACCGCTCGGCAGGCCCGCTCATTGATCACGCGTTTCAGCTGACCGGCGGGTAATCAGGCACGCTGTCCGGCCACGGGCTGAGGACTTCGAAGCCGTTATCGGTCACGGCCACCATGTGCTCCCATTGGGCGGACAATGAATGGTCCTTGGTCACCACGGTCCACTGATCGGCCAGGGTTTTTACGTGACGTTTGCCTGCGTTGAGCATCGGCTCGATGGTGAAAATCATGCCCGACTTCAATTTCATGCCTTGGCCCGGGAAGCCGTAATGCAGCACTTGCGGCTCATCGTGGTACACCTTGCCGATGCCATGGCCGCAGTATTCGCGCACCACGCTGTAGCCTTCTTTCTCGGCCAGGGATTGAATGGCATGCCCGATGTCGCCCAGGGTCGCTCCGGGGCGGACGACGCGAATACCGGCGCACATGGCGTCGTAAGTGGTTTTCACCAAGCGCCGCGCTTCAGGGCTCGGCTCACCCACAAAGTACATGCGGCTGGTGTCGCCGTACCAGCCGTCCTTGACCACGGCGATGTCGATATTGACGATGTCGCCGTCTTTCAACGGGGTGGCTGTCGGGATGCCATGGCACACGACGTCGTTCACCGAGGTGCAGACTGTTTTCGGGAAGCCGTGATAACCCACGTTGCCGGGGATGGCCTTCTGCACATTGACGATGTAGTCGTGGCAGAGCTTGTCCAGTTGGTCTGTGGTCACGCCGGGTTTAACGTGTTCCGCGATCATGGCCAGGACTTCGGCGGCCAGCATGCCGGCCAATTTGGACTGAGCGATTTGCGCCGGGCTGTTGATGACGACGTGGTTTCTCATTGATCGGCCTGCGATACGGTTTCGAGGGGGGAAGCGTTGAGTGCGAGTTCGCTCAGGGACTTGAGGTCCAGACCGCCCGTCAGTTCGGCGCGAATCAGCAACCGGCAGATGTGGTTGTGGTCCAGGTCAGGGTGCAGCTCGCTCAGCATGCCGATGCGCATCCAGTGTTCGGCTTGCGCGTTGATGGAGCGGCTCAGCGCGTTGCTCGCGAGCCGCAGGTTTTCGTGCATGGGGTCTGAAATTTTTACGATGCCCATTGATACGCTCAATATGAAATGCATATGAAACGTATATTAAGCGATTGTTCTGGCGAAACGGAAGGCCGGATGTCGCCTTTGCACTCGGTGGGTGGCCCTTGCCGCTGGTGTGAAACGGGGCAAGGGCGCGCAGGTGTTTACGTTTTGGAGAGGTGCACGCGGGTTACGCGCCGTTCTTCAACGTCGGTGACGATCAGGTGCCAGCCCTCCCATTGAATCCGGTCGCCTTTGATCGGCAAGCGGTCTAGCAGGCTCATGACCATCCCCGCCACCGTGTGATAGTCGTCCGTGCCGTGGGCCGGGAACCCGGTGCGCTCACGTACCTGACTCAGGTTCAACGCGCCGCTGACGGCGAATCCGTCGTCCAGTACGTCGATGTCAGGCCCGTCAATTTCGCTGGCATCGGGTAACTCACCCGCAATGGACTCCAAAATGTCGGTCATGGTCAAAATGCCGAGGAAGTCCCCGAATTCATTGATCACAAACGCAATGTGGGTCGATTCCTTGCGCATCTGCTCCAGGGCGTTAAGGATCGTGAAGCTGTCCAGCAAGTTGATGGTTTTACGCGCCATGGCCTCCAGATTCGGCTGATTGCCCGCAAGCAACTCCTTGAGCAGTTCTTTCTTGTGAATGAACCCCAGCGGCTCATCAATTCGCCCTTCACGAATGAGCGGCAAACGGGAGTAAGACGAGTGCATCAGGGTCGTGCGAATGGTTTCGGGCGTATCCGCCAGATCGATGTGATCGATTTGGGCGCGAGGCGTCATCACGGTGCGTATAGGGCGTTCAGCCAACTGCAGCACGCCGCTGATCATGATGCGTTCGCGACGGTGAAACACCTCTTTGGTCTCGCC
Source organism: Pseudomonas sp. ESBL9 (assembly GCF_036668715.1). Lineage (NCBI taxonomy): Bacteria > Pseudomonadati > Pseudomonadota > Gammaproteobacteria > Pseudomonadales > Pseudomonadaceae > Pseudomonas > Pseudomonas sp. ESBL9. The sequence continues at coordinate 4,024 of NZ_JAZEVV010000001.1, forward strand.
GCCTTCAAGCAGATCGGCAATTTCCTCGTCCACTTCATCTGCTTCCAGCTTGCGTCCGCTCAACAGCCGCATGACCGCATGCGCCGTCCGCTCTCGCATCGGGCGAAGGCCTTGCACACTTTTTTTGCGACGGGCCCGTGCGATCTGATTGAACAATTCGATGAGGATCGAGAAGCCAATCGCGGCATACAAATACCCTTTGGGGATATGGAAGCCCAGGCCTTCGGCCGTGAGGCTGAAGCCGATCATCATCAGGAAGCCCAGGCACAGCATGATGACCGTCGGGTGGCTATTGACGAAGCGGGTCAGCGGCTTGCTGGCCAGCATCATCAGGCCGATGGAGAACACCACGGCAATCATCATGACCGACAAGTGCTCCACCATGCCCACTGCTGTGATCACGGCGTCCAGTGAAAACACCGCATCCAGCACGACGATCTGCGCCACGATTGGCCAGAACAGTGCGTAGGTCGTGTTCGAGGTGCGTTCAGAGACATGGCCTTCCAGCCGTTCATGCAACTCCATCGTGGCTTTGAACAGCAGGAACAGGCCACCGAATAACATGATCAGGTCGCGGCCCGAGAACACTTTGCCGAACACTTCGAACAGCGGCTCGGTGAGCGTCACCATCCACGAGATACTGGCCAACAGGCCCAGTCGCATGATCAGCGCCAGCGACAAGCCGATCACGCGTGCCCGGTCGCGCTGCTCAGGCGGCAGTTTGTCCGCCAGAATCGCGATAAACACCAGGTTATCGATGCCCAGCACCAGCTCCAGCACGATCAGCGTCAACAGGCCCAGCCAGGCCGTCGGATCTGCAATCCATTCCATAGGAATCAGTAAACCTCTTGTTCAAGACAGGAAACGACAGGCCGGGCGACCACAGACGCGCTGACGCACGAACGCAGCGTGGGTGTCAGGGGTAGGGCAGGGACTGAAACAATGAGCGAGCACCGAGCGGAAGCGATGCCGGGAGATGAGGTGAAGCGGTGCACGTGAAGGGGCGTTGCGAGCGCCAAGAAGCGACTGGGAGGCTCCAGAAGGGTGTTCATATAAACCTTGCGTCAATGAGGGAGGGCAAGACTACAGCGATCCAGGCTTTTTCGGTCAGCCGGAGTTATTACAAAATTTGACGGGATAGCCTTGCGGGTGGGGTGAGGAACCGGCGCGGGCTGCGGGCGAACAAAACCCTCGAGGCGCCGGCCCCAAGGGTTTTGACAGGGCGGCGAACCTCAGCGCAACAGGTTGACCTTGGCCAGGTCGATCAACTCCCGCGCACGGCCGTCCATCACCGTTTTGAGCATGAACAGGCTAAAACCTTTGGCCTGCTCAAAAGTTTTGGTCGGCGGCATGACCAGTTCCTGACGGGCGCTGACCACATCCACCAACACCGGCCCCGGGTGGCTGAAGGCTTCGCGCAGCGCGGCTTCCAGTTGCGAAGGGTGTTCCACACGGATGCCCTTGACACCCATGGCCTCGGCCATTGCGGCGAAGTTCGGGTTTTTCAGGTCGCAGCCCACGTCGGGATACCCGGCCGCTTTCATTTCCATCTCGACAAAGCCCAGCGTGCCGTTATTCAGTACGATGACTTTGATAGGCAAACCCACCTGATTGAGCGTCAGAAAGTCGCCCATCATCATGGTGAAACCACCGTCGCCCGACATTGACACCACTTGCCGGTGCGCGAACGCCGCCTGTGCGCCAATCGCTTGCAACATGGCGTTGGCCATGGAGCCGTGGTTGAACGAGCCGACCAGACGCCGCTTGCCGTTCATTTTCAAATAGCGCGCTGCCCAAGCGGTGGGCGTGCCGACGTCGCAGGTGAAAATCGCGTCGTCATCCGCCAGCTCGCTGACCAGTCGATTGAGGTATTGAGGGTGAATGATGTCGCTGTTCGGTCCGCTTTCGGCCAGTGCATCGAGGTCTTCACGGGATTTTTTGTAGTCCTTGAGTGCCGCCTCCAAGTGCGCGCTGTCGGCGTTTTGTCTGATGCTGGGCAACACGGCCTGCAAGGTCAGCTTGACGTCACCGAGCAATCCCAGCTGCAACGGGCAACGGTTGCCCAGTGCTTCGGGACGCATGTCGATTTGCGCAATATTGCCGTGCTCCGGGTAGAACTGGCGGTATGGAAAGTTGGTGCCCAGCATCAGCAAGGTGTCGCAGTTCATCATCGCTTTGTAACCGGATGCAAAGCCGATCAAGCCCGTCATGCCGACGTCATACGGGTTGTCGTATTCGATGTGTTCCTTGCCGCGCAATGCATGCACGATCGGCGCTTTGAGGCGTTCGGCCAAGGCCAGGATCTCGGTATGTGCCCCGGCGCACCCTGCGCCGCACAGTAATGTCACGTTGCGCCCGTCGTTAAGGAAGGAGGCCAACTGATCGATTTCGGTGTCGGCGGGGCGAATCAGTGGCATGGTGGGCTTGAGCCAGTTGGGCACCTTGGCTTGCGTGGTTTGCAGGGCGACATCCCCCGGGATCACCACCACCGCCACGCCGCGCTTGGCGATGGCCATGCGCATGGCGCGTTCCAGAATCTGCGGCAACTGCTCGGGGTGCGACACCAGCTCCACGTAATGGCTGCACTCTTTGAACAGGCTTTCGGGGTGGGTGGCCTGGAAGTAATCAATGCCGATTTCGCTGCTGGGGATATGCGCGGCCAGCGCCAGCACCGGTACGCCGCTGCGGTGGGCGTCGAACAGGCCGTTGATCAAATGCAGGTTGCCGGGGCCGCAACTGCCGGCGCACACCGCCAGCTCACCGGTCAAATGCGCCTCGGCACCGGCGGCAAAGGCAGCGGCCTCTTCGTTGCGCATGTGAATCCACTCAATCTGTTCCTGACGGCGCAGCGAGTCAGTAAAGCCATTCAACGAGTCACCTACCACGCCAAACACGCGTTTGACGCCTGCCTCTTGCAGCGTTTCGGTAATGAAATCAGCAACCGTTCGGGACATGGGAGAGGCTCCTTGAAGTAAGAAAACAGACGGCCTGAGACAGGCGATTAACCCGTTCCCAAGCAGGTTAGACACTGGATCCGACCTTGCGCCTGGCGCAGTCGTTCGATGAAAAGATGTTCATCAGCGCAAGGCGTGCGGCATCGCATCGCTATCAGGTGCGTTCAAATGTTTAGCGGTTGGCCACTCAAAGGTTGATAAGTCTGTATTTAAGCGGGCTGCGGCGCATGGGAGGCTGCGTGTTCTTTTTCGGCAATGGTTTCAGGTATGAGGCTTGGCCTTGTAGAGATTCAACGCGTGAAGCTGTCAGGCATTTACGCGCCTGCAGGACGGCCGCTTCGAGGTTATCTTCCCTGCGCCACCCTTGATCGGTGTGATCTGCCGTGCGAACTGGCGTTTTGGGCCTTGTTTCACTGCCGTCATGCGCGCCCCCCGGATACCCCTTGTGTTGGCTGATGTTGATCAACCGCGCATTTGCGCGCCTGTCTGATACGCCTATACGAGTCTTCCCATGAGTGCCACGACCCTGTTTGCGCCGTTACAAGAAGCGTTGGATTTTCTGCAATCGCACCCGCATATCGAGATGTTTGAGTTGTTCATCCTTGACAACAACGGCGTGCCCCGCGGCAAGTTGCTGCACCGCGATGAACTGTTGGCGGTTTATGAAAGCGGCCGGCCGCTGCCGAGCACCATTCTGGGCCTGAGCATCAATGGCGACGATGTGGAAAATACCGGGCTGGTCTGGGACGTGGGCGACATCGACTGCCGCGCCTACCCGTTGAGTGGCAGCCTGCAGCCCATGCCGTGGCGCCAGATACCGATGGCAGCGGTGCAAGTCAGCATGCACCCCGAGCAAGGCATGCCCGCCACCGTGGCCGACCCACGTCATCTGCTGGTCAAGGTGATCGACGGGCTAAACGCCGACGGCTATTACCCGGTGATGGCGGCGGAGCTGGAGTTTTACTTGCTCGACCAAAAGCGCGACAGCCAGGGCCGGCCGCAACCGGCGCGTGATGCCGACGGCCAGCGACCGCGTGCGACGCAGGTCTACGGGTTGCGTGAACTGGAGCAAATCGAGCCGTTTCTGGCCGATCTGTACAGCGCCTGCAGACTGCAAGGCATTCCGGCGCGCACCGCCATTTCCGAATACGCACCGGGGCAAGTGGAAATCACCCTTGAACACCGCGCCGACGCGTTGCAGGCCATGGACGAAGCGGTGCGCTACAAGCGACTGGTCAAGGGCGTGGCGCACAAGCACGGGATGGCTGCGTGTTTTATGGCCAAGCCGTTTGACGATCTGGCCGGGACGGGCATGCACATGCACGTCAGCCTGGCCGACAAGGACGGCAACAACCTGTTCGCCAGTGAAGCGCCCGAAGGCACGCCGTTGCTCAAACAGGCGGTGGGCGGCATGCTCAGCACGCTGCTCGACTCACTGCTGATGTTTTGCCCGAATGCCAACTCTTATCGACGTTTTCAGAGCAACAGCTACGCGCCGCTGGCCGCGACGTGGGGCGTGGACAATCGCACGGTGAGCCTGCGGGTGCCGGGCGGCCCGGCTTTTTCGCGGCATATCGAGCACCGGATTTGCGGCGCCGATGCCAATCCTTATTTGGCCGCAGCGGCCATTCTGGCCGGTATCCATCGCGGTATTCGAGAGCAGCGTGATCCGGGCGCTCCGGTCCAAGGCAATGGTTACGCACAGGCCGCCGAGCAACTGCCCACCGACTGGTTGACGACCTTGCGTGCCTTGGAACGCTCCGACTGGGCCAAAGAAGCGTTCGGCCCTGCGTTTGTGAAGGTATACCTGGCGGTCAAAAACGCGGAATACCGCCAATTCATGGGCGAAGTGGGCGAGCAGGACTGGCGCTGGTATTTGCAGCACGCGTGAGCTTGCCGCGACAGGGTGGGGTGATCGGGCGCAATGGACCTGTCACCCCGGCCACGGGGCCACGGGGCCACCGTCCACGGCGACTGGGCCATGGATGGCTAAACGCCTTGTTCCTGTGAGGGCAGGCGTTTAACCGCCACGAAGGTTTTCATCCTTTCCTGACAATTTTTTCACTGCTGGCCCGCTAACCTCCTTGGCGAATAACTTCATACACAAGAGTTCGCGGGCCATGTCATCGCAGCCACCTTCCACCATTGAGCTTGAATTCGCTGAACGCTATGACCGCGAGCATGCTCAGGTATGCCGGGAAGTACGGCCCGAAGGTGTGCTCCGGCGTCTGGCCATGTGGCGGGAGCAGTCGCTGATTCGGCGCGCGCTCAAAGTGGCGGGCGAGCCAGGGCTGGTGCTGGACCTGGCGTGCGGTGCCGGGCGTTTCTGGCCGTTGTTGGCCGAGCATGGCAACCGGGTGATTCTGGCCGCCGATCCGTCTCAGGGCATGCTCGATCACGCCAGAACCCACCATTCGACGGGCTTGCTGGCGCGTGTCACCTTGTTTAAAAGCTCGGTGTTTACCATCGATATGCCTGAAAACGCCGTGGACTGCATTTTTTGCATGCAGCTGTTTCACCATGTGCGTGACAGCGAGCACCGTCTGGCGATCTTGCGCGAATTGCACCGGGTCAGCCGTGACACGTTGATCCTGTCGCTGTTTATCAAACCCTCGCAGAACCCGCAGCGCATCTGGGTGACCAAGAACGCAATCGAAGCCCAGTTTTCACAGGCGGGCTTCAGCGTACTCAAACAATACGATGTGTTGCCCGGCCACACGGCGGGCAGCATTTTCGTGTTGCGCAAAGGCAGTTAATTCAACGCCTCTAAAAGCGCATGAGCCAATTTCACCCGGGCTTCGTTCGGGTAATTTTTGTTCGCAAGAATGACCACGGCCTGCTTTTTGGCGGGCACGAACGCGATGTAGCCACCGAAGCCATTGGTGGAGCCGGTCTTATTGATCCAGCTGTCGGCGCGTGGGGCCAGTGGTGGATTCAAGGCCTCAACCGGTTGAGTGTCGTAGGCCATGGCGTTCGAGTTGCCCTCGACCAGTGCAGCCAATGTGACCGGTAAGGGGTATTGCTCCCACACCAGGTCCTGGGTCATGGGCCCGGCCCGGAAGTAACCGGTGTGAGTGGTGTCCAGGGCGCGGCGAAGGGGTGTGCTGACCTGGCCAAGGCCTGCATTCAGCTCGGCGAAATGGATCAGGTCGCGCGCCGAGGTTTTCAGGCCGTAGGCTTCGTCCGCCAATACGCCTGCCCCTAAACGTACGGGCGCATCCTCTTTGTTGTACCCCTGAGCGTAGCGGTGCATCTCGCTGTCAGGGATCTGCAGATAGCTGCTTTTCATCCCCAATGCCGGCAGCAAATGGTCTTGCATGGCCTCGGTGTAGGGCATGTTCATGCGTTTGGCGGCGATCACCCCCAGCATGCCGATGCTGGGGTTGGCATAGCTGCGCTGGGTGCCCTGCGGGTACGTCGGTTGCCAGGCCTTGAGGTAGGCCATGAGTTGTGTATCGTTTTGAACATCATCGGGCACCTGCAACGGGAATCCGCCAGCCGTGTGAGTGGCCAGCCCGATCAGCGTCACGTTGCCGAACGGGGTGTTGCGTAATTCGGGCAGGTACGTACTCACCGTCTTAGTGAGTGACAGTTGCCCATTGGCTTGAGCGTAAGTGGCCAGGGTCGCGGTCAGGGTTTTGCTGATGGAACCCACCTCGAACAGCGTGTCGGAGGTCACTTTGGTGGCTGTCATTTTTGAAGCGACACCGAAGTTATAGAAATGCTGTTGACCTTCGACGCTGATGGCGATGGCCAGGCCGGGCACGTTGTACTGTTGCATCACCGCTTGGGCGGCGTCTCGCACAGTGCTGTCGAGGCTCGCGGACACGGCGGGCATGCTCATGGCGCACAAACCCGACAGTAAAAGAGTAGATACGGTGTGTTTTAACGGCTGGCGCATGAGGGCGTCCTTCTTGTCTCTGTGGAAAAAGGGCAGGTTGAGTCGGATGCAGCGTGCGGCCTTGTCACCGAATGTTTCTTGATGACGGAGCAGCGATGCGTTTCATCACAGGTGTGAGCGTGCAGGCACGCTGTTCGAGGCGTGAGCTGGGTGAAAATACACATTTAACGGGGGCGTGTGTTGAAGGTGGAAGCCTGAATTTATGTAGGTTTTTTCGTCGACAAGTTTGTCAGTCAATCGCCGGAAATGCCTGATGCCGATATATACTGCGCGCCATTCTTCAAGGGAGAGCCGTGTGGCCATCGATATTCACTGGATTCGCGACAACGATAGCCTCGGCCAACATTGCGCCCAATGGCAGCATTTGCCGTTTGTAGCCCTCGACACCGAATTCATGCGGGTCGACACCTTTTACCCCATTGCCGGCTTGATTCAGATCGGCGACGGGGAGCGGGCTTACCTGATTGACCCGCTGACCATCGACAACTGGCAGCCGCTGGCGGCCCTGCTGGAAAACCCGGCCGTGGTCAAAGTGCTGCACGCGTGCAGCGAGGACCTTGAGGTGCTGTTGCGCTTGACCGGCAGCTTGCCCGCGCCATTGTTTGACACCCAGTTGGCAGCCGCCTACCTGAACCTGGGGTTCTCGATGGGCTATTCGCGTCTGGTCAAGGAAGTGCTCGACCTGGACCTGCCCAAAGGCGAAACCCGCTCTGATTGGCTGCAACGTCCACTGTCCGAAACGCAGATCAGCTACGCCGCCGAAGATGCCCAGCATCTGGCTGAAGTGTATGTGCTGTTGCGTCCGCGGTTGTCGCCCGAAAAGTACAACTGGGTGCTCGAAGACGGTGCTGAGCTGGTCGCCAACTTGCGCCGCGAAGTGGACCCGAACGAGGTGTACCGCGAGGCCAAGCTGGCGTGGAAGTTGTCCCGCGATCAGTTGGCGGTCTTGCGTGAAATCTGCGCCTGGCGTGAGCGTGAAGCCCGCGCCCGTGACCTGCCGCGCAACCGGATCGTGCGTGAACATGCGTTGTGGCCATTGGCCAAAACCCAGCCCGACAACCTGGTCTCGCTGGCGCGCATCGAAGACATGCACCCGCGCACTGTGCGTCAGGACGGCGAGTTTTTACTCGACTTGATCAAGCGTGCAGGCAGCCTGCCACCTGAGCATTGGCCGCCTGCCGTGCCCGAGCCGTTGCCGGTAGAAGCCGCGGCGCTGATCAAACGTCTGCGGGCGGTGGGCCAGGTGTATGCCGAACAACTGAACATGGCGCCCGAGCTGATGCTGCGCAAGAAAACCCTGGAAGCGCTGGTCAAGAGCGGCTTCCCCAATGGGCCTTATCAATTACCGGACTCACTGCGCGGATGGCGCCGTGAGCTGATGGGTCAGGCGCTGCTCGACAGCCTGGCCACTGCTGGAGAACCGTCTTGAAACGTATTTGCTCTATTTACCGCAGCACCAAGCGCAACGAAATGTACTTGTACGTGCTCAAGGCCGATGCTCTGGAGCGCGTGCCGGAGCCTTTGATGGCGGCATTTGGCAAAGCCATTCACGCGTTCGATCTGGTGCTGACCCCCGAGCGCAAGCTGTCGCGCGAAGACATCGCCGTGGTGCTGGAGAACCTTGAGAAACAGGGTTATCACCTGCAGATGCCACCGGCCGAAGACGAATACATCGAGCACTTGCCTGAAGAGCTGTTGCGTCGCAACGACCCGATGTAACGACCTGATCCGGGTGCCCGGCAAAGGGCACCTGTCCTGAGTGGATTCAATTGCATTGGCGGTGCCCCCATTCGACGCGTTAACCCGCGACGGCGGCCGCTGGCAGCGTTTTAAAAAGGTTACGAGCATGCGCGTTCTGATTGCCGAACATGACCACCCCCTTTACACACGCCTGCTGCAAGCGGCCGCGCCTGAACTGGAGGTGTTGACCAGTGGCGACTCGGCGCAGCTGTCGCGTCTGGCGGCCGATTGCCCGGTATGGCTGGGCCAGCCTGATCTGCTGGCCACGCTGATGCGTCAGGGGCATCAGCCACAATGGCTGCAATCGACCTGGGCGGGCATTACGCCGCTGTTGGCCGGCGGCTTGCAGCGCAACTACCGCCTGACCCGTGCCGTGGGTATTTTCGGTCAGGTCATGGCCGAATACGTGCTGACGTACATCCTCGGTCACGAGCGTGAAGTCATGGCGCGGCTGGTCAGTCAGGTGGAGCGCAAATGGGATAACCGCATGGGCCAGAGCCTGGTCGGGCGCAAGGTGCTGATCGTCGGCGCCGGCGACATTGGCCAGACCGTGGCGCAGTTTCTGCAACCGTTTGGCGTGGAGCTGTATGCCATCGCCCGTACCGCCCGTGAGCAGGCGCCCTTCAAGGAAGTCGGCACGCTGGACGATCTGCCGCGCCTGGTGGGGGCGGTGGATTACGTGGTGAACTTGTTGCCCAACACGCCGGACACCCACGACCTGTACGATGCCGAACTGTTTGCACAATTCAACCCGACCGGGGTGTTCATCAATGCCGGGCGTGGCGTCGCCGTGGTGGATGCGGACTTGGTTGAAGCGTTGCGGGTCGGCCATATTGCCGCCGCCGTGATTGACGTGTGCCGGCAGGAGCCATTGCCCGCGAAGCATCCGTTCTGGACCGCCTGGGGCCTGTTGTTGACCGGTCACAGTTCGGCGCCGACGTCACCGTCGTTGATGGTGCAACTGTTTGTCGACAACCTGCGTGCGTTTCAGGCGGGGCAGCCGATGCGTGGCGAAGTGGATTTCGCACGCGGCTATTAACAAGACTGGGGTCGCTGCCGGACAACGCGAGGCTGCGAGCTTTCAAGGGTCAGGTCAAAAGCTCGCGGTTTGCGGCAGCGACAGGCCGCGCTTAGAGGCTGAAATCACCTTCAGCGACTAATTTGCTCAGCGGCTCACGCTGGCTGGGCACTTCCTTGGCTTGCAGGTAATCGACCAGCGTCGCTTTGTCCCCCAGCTTGCCGATTGCCACCATGGCTTGCACGGCATAGCCTTCCGGGATCTTCAGCTCTTTGTGCGCGCGCTCGTAATCGAGCCCGCTCATGCCGTGGGTGTGCCAGCCGCTCAGGTGAGCTTGCAAGGCCAGATGGCCCCAGGCTGCGCCGGTATCGAACGCGTTAGTCGGTGACGGTTTTTCTTCGGTGGTGCCCGGAGCGGCAAAGGTGGTTTTCGACACAATCACCACCAGCGCGGCGGCGTGTTTAGCCCAGCCCTGGTTGAATTCCACCAGCAGGTTCAAGTAGCGATCAAACGCCGGGGTGCCGCGCAGCGCGAACAGAAAGCGCCAAGGCTGCGAGTTGTAAGCCGAAGGCGCCCAGCGTGCGGCTTCAAAAAAGCTCATGAGGGTCGGTGTGTCGAGGGTGGCATCGGTGAAAGCACGGGGCGACCAGCGCTGGGTGAATTGCTCGTGAATGGCGTAATCGGCGATGCGGGTATTAGCAGTCATTCTTGATACCTGAGTTGATTTTCGCGGTTCAGCGTAGGCGCAAAGCTACTGTTATGCCATCTGGCTGACAAGTCTGACGACAAGCGCTTGGCCCGCGGGGCCTTGGGCACTAGACTGGCGGCCTTTTCCATTCCCCGATGTTGATGTTTGAGCCATGGCCGCAAAAGTTGAACCGTTCTGGATCCGCAAAACCCTCGATCAACTGGATCAGGAGGAATGGGAGTCGCTGTGCGACGGTTGCGGCTTGTGCTGCCTGCAAAAGCTCGAAGATGAAGACGACAACAGCGTCTACTACACGCGCATTGCCTGCAAACTGCTCGACCTGAAAACCTGCCGGTGCACGGACTACCCGAATCGACGTGATTCTGTCCCGGACTGCATTCAACTGTCGCCGGGCAAGGCGGAGGAATTCAAATGGCTGCCGCCCACCTGTGGCTACCGGCTGGTCAGCGAACGCAAGGACCTGCCGCTGTGGCACCCCTTGGTGTGTGGTGATCCGGACGCCGTGCACCACGAGCGCATCTCGCAATCGGGGCGCATGCTGGCCGAAGGCAGCGTGCCGGAAGAAGACTGGGAAGATCATCTGATTTTCCGCGCCGGTTAATCGCCGGAGCGGTCGCAAGGAGTGTGTATGCCGCTGCGTTACCGAATCCCCCTGGGGCTGCTGATGGCACTGCTCGGCAGTCCGCTGTGGGCCGCGCAAAAAGTCAATCTGGATTACCACGTGCGCCTGATGCCGCAAACCGGCCAGGCCGACGTGCGCCTGACGCTGGCTGAAGGCTCAGCCGTGCGCAGTCTGGATTTCGACCTTGGCGCCCCCGGCAGCTACAGCGATTTCAAGGCCGATGGCGGCTGGCAGCTCACCCCCGACCCGCAGCACAGCCGTGGGGTGTGGCATCCCGCGTCAGGCACCGCCACGCTGAGCTACCGGGTTCGCCTCAATCACCCCTTTAAAAACGGCAGTTTCGACACCTATGCCACGGCCAAGTGGGCGTTGTTCCGTGGCGAGCAACTGGTGCCGCCTGCCAGCCTCGACCAGCAAGACGGTACCGAGCTGGTGTCACGGCTGACGTTCGCCTTGCCCGAAGGCTGGAAAAGTGTCGAAACCGCGTGGCCGCGCATCGGCAAAAACCGTTTCCGCATTGACGATGTTTCGCGTTTGTTTGATCGGCCAACCGGGTGGATGCTGGCGGGCACGCTGGGCAGCCGGCGCACCACGCTGGGCGAAACCGAGGTCACCGTTGCCGCGCCGCAAGGGCAGGGCATGCGGCGCATGGACGTCCTGACACTGCTGACCTTCGTCTGGCCGCAGGTGCAAGCGGTGTTCCCGCGCAACCCGCCCAAGTTGCTGATCGTCGGGGCCGGCAGCCCGATGTGGAAAGGCGCCAGCGCCGACCGCAACTCCATTTATCTGAGCAGCGCCTTGCCGATGGTCAGCGAATCTGGCAGCAGTCCGTTGTTGCGCGAATGGGTGCAACTGTTCAGTGGCATCAAGGTAGAACCGGGCCATGACTGGATCAGCCAAGGGTTGAGCGAGTATTACGCCATCGAACTGATGCGCCGCGCAGGCGGGATGAGCGACGAGCGGTATCAGACCTTGCAGCACAAGCTCAATGCGACTGGCAAAGGCGTGACGCGGATGCGCGGCGCGCAGGCCAATCCGGCGGCGGTGGCGCGTGCGGTGACGCTGTTGCAGGCGCTGGACCGCGAAATCCGTCTGCAAACCCATAGCAAGCGTTCGCTGGACGATGTGAGCCAAGCGTTAATGCGCATGGACAAGGTCAATACCCAATCGTTTATCCAACTGAGCGAAAGCGTACTGGGCGGCGCGTCTGACGTGCTCGCCACCCCACTGCTGCACTGAGCGTTCGCTTTACGGTCGTCGCAGATCCGCCAGCCGCGACAGGTCTGGCGCGATGGTTTTCTTTACGCCTTCTTTACGCCCTCGCATCCCCCTCGATCTCGATCCTTTACACCCCTGAACCCCACACTTTCCCCACACGCGGCAATCGCCGCTTTGGGGAGCACGTCGATGGGCATTCTGGATGGGGTGTCGCTGCTGTTGGCAGTGGGGCTGTTCGTTTATCTGCTGGTGGCGCTGTTGCGCGCTGATCGGAATTAGGAGCGGGTATGCACAGTTATGACTATGGGCTGTTGCTGGCCTTTTTCGCGTTGGTGTTGCTGCCTGCGCCCTGGCTGGGACGTTTTTATTACAAGGTCATGGAAGGTCAGCGCACCTGGTTGACGCCGGTGCTCGGGCCGGTCGAGAGGGTCTGTTACCGGGTGGCCGGGGTCGATCCGGGCGATGAGCATACCTGGCAGAAGTACGCGCTGGCGTTGCTGGCGTTCAACCTCGCAGGGTTTGTGTTGCTGTTTGCGATTTTGCTGTTGCAACAGTATTTGCCGCTCAACCCCCAGCAGTTGCCGGGGCAGGAGTGGACGCAGGCGTTCAACACCGCCGTGAGTTTTGTCACCAACACCAACTGGCAGAGCTACAGCGGCGAAGCAACCCTCAGTTACTTCAGCCAAATGGCGGGCCTGACCGTGCAGAACTTCGTCAGTGCGGCGACCGGCCTGGCGGTCTTGGTCGCCTTGTGCCGTGGCATCAGCCGCCGGTCCGCCCGCACGCTGGGCAATTTCTGGGTCGACATGACCCGCGCCACGCTCTACGGCCTGCTGCCGCTGTGCCTGGTGCTGGCGCTGTTGCTGGTGTGGCAGGGCGTGCCGCAAACCCTGGCGCACTATGTTCATGCGCTGACCCTGGAGGACCTGGATCAGGTCATCCCGTTAGGGCCGGCCGCGAGTCAGATTGCGATCAAGCAACTGGGCACCAATGGCGGGGGCTTTTTCGGGGTCAACTCGGCGCACCCGTTCGAGAACCCCACGGCCTGGAGCAACCTGTTTGAAGTGGCGTCGATCATCCTGATTCCCGTGGCGTTGGTGTTCACCTTCGGCCATTACGTCAAGGACCTGCGCCAAAGCCGCGCCATCATCGCCTGCATGCTGGCGTTGTTCCTGATCGGCGGCGGCACTGCGTTGTACGCAGAGTCTCAACCCAACCCTGCGCTCAACAGCCCGCTGGTTGAGCACACCGCACCGCTGGAGGGCAAGGAAGTGCGTTTTGGCACCACCGCCACGGTGCTGTGGACCGAGACCACCACCGCAGCCTCTAACGGGTCGGTCAATGGCATGCATGACAGCCTCAACCCGCTGAGCGGGATGGTGGCGATGGTCAACATGATGGTGGGCGAAGTGATCTTCGGCGGTGTGGGCGCCGGTCTCTACGGCATGTTGCTTAACGTACTGATTGCTGTGTTCCTGGCCGGTTTGATGATTGGCCGAACCCCCGAGTACCTGGGCAAAAAACTGCAAGCCAAAGAGGTTCAACTGCTGGTGGTCACGCTGCTGGTGATGCCGGTGGGCGTGCTGGTGCTCAGCGCGCTGGCGACCAGTTTGCCGAGCGCCGTGGCGTCGGTGAGCAACCCCGGTGCCCATGGCTTCAGTCAAGTGCTGTACGCCTTTACCTCGGCCAGTGCCAACAACGGGTCGGCGTTTGCCGGGCTCAATGCCAACACGCCGTTTTATAACCTGATGTTGGGGTTGGGCATGTTGATCGGCCGTTTCGGTTACATCCTGCCGGTGCTGGCGCTGGCCGGAAGCCTGGCGATGAAGAAAACCGCACCCGTGGGGCAGGACAGCTTTCCCACCCACGGCCCGCTGTTTGTGGTGCTGCTGACCATGACCATCGTGCTGGTGGGCGGGTTGACCTTCTTGCCGACACTGGCCCTTGGCCCAATCGCTGAACAACTGATTCCGGGTTTCTGAGGACACGATGATGAGCATGCCAGCTCCTGTTAAAACCCTGACGCCTGCGCCTGACACCCAGGCGCCTGCGTCACCGAAAACCGCGTTTGCCGACCTGTGGCGTCCGGCGTTGTTACACGCATTCGTCAAGCTCGACCCGCGTCAGCTCAAGCGCTCGCCGGTGATGCTGGTGGTGGAACTGACGGCGGTCTTCACCACGATCTTGTGCGTGTTGCCCGACCCTGTGGTGTCCACCGGCGTAGCGCTGCAAATCGCCGTGTGGTTGTGGTTTACCGTGCTGTTTGCCAACTTCGCCGAAGCCCTGGCCGAGGGTCGGGGCAAGGCGCGGGCTGACAGCCTGAAAGCAGGCAGCGTGGGGTTAAGTGCGCGCCGCCGCACGGCCAACGGCAGCTTTGAAGTGGTGCCGGCCACGCGCTTGCGCAAAGGCGATGTGGTGCGTGTCGAAGCCGGTGAGATGATCCCCGGTGATGGTGAGGTGATTGAAGGCATTGCCGCGGTCAACGAAGCGGCGATCACCGGCGAGTCTGCCCCGGTGATTCGCGAGTCGGGCGGTGATCGTTCGGCCGTCACCGGCAATACGCGGCTGGTGTCGGACTGGCTGTTGGTACAGATCAGCGCCAACCCCGGCGAGTCGACACTGGACCGCATGATCGCGCTGGTCGAAGGCGCCAAACGCCAGAAAACGCCCAACGAAGTGGCGCTGGATATTCTGCTGATCGGCCTGACCCTGATCTTTCTGATCGTGGTCGTGACCTTGCAGCCCTTCGCCTATTTTGCGGGTGGCAGTCTGCCGTTGGTGTTTCTGGTCGCGCTGTTGGTGACGCTGATCCCGACCACCATCGGTGGCTTGCTGTCGGCCATCGGCATTGCCGGTATGGACCGGCTGGTGCGCCTGAACGTGATTGCCAAGTCCGGCCGTGCGGTGGAGGCCGCCGGTGACGTGCACGTGTTGATGCTGGACAAGACCGGCACCATCACCTTCGGCAATCGCCGCTGCACGGCGCTGTATGCCACCCCCGGCGTGACCGCGATGGAGCTGGCTCAGGGCGCGCTGTTGGCGTCGCTGGCGGACGAGACGGCGGAGGGCAAGTCGATTGTCGAGTTCATCCGTGGCCTGCACGCGCTGCCAGAGCCGGAGGCGCACGCAATCACAGCGGTGCCGTTCACGGCTGAAACGCGGCTCTCGGGGGTCGATTACAACGACCGGGTGTACCGCAAGGGCGCCGTGGATTCGGTGCTGGCCTTTATCGGCCTGAAACGCGATGAAGTCGCCCCGGCCTTGTCCCGTGAAATCGACAAAATTGCCCAGAGTGGCGGCACGCCGTTGCTGGTGTGCGTGCAAGGCAAGCTGCTCGGCGCGATTCACCTCAAGGACGTGGTTAAGCCCGGCATCCGCGAGCGTTTTGCCGAACTGCGCACGCTGGGGATCCGCACGGTCATGGTGACCGGCGACAACCCGCTGACCGCCGCGGCGATTGCGGCCGAGGCGGGGGTCGATGATGTGCTGGCAGAAGCCACGCCGGAGAAAAAACTGGCGCGCATCCGCCAGGAGCAAAACGACGGCCGTCTGGTGGCGATGTGCGGCGACGGCGCCAACGACGCACCGGCGCTGGCACAGGCCGACGTGGGCATGGCCATGAACGACGGCACCCAGGCGGCCCGCGAAGCCGCCAACATGGTCGACCTCGACAGCGACCCCACCAAGCTGCTGGATGTGGTGCAGATCGGTAAAGAGTTGCTGGTGACCCGGGGCGCGCTGACCACGTTCTCGATTGCCAACGACGTGGCCAAGTATTTCGCCATCCTGCCTGCGCTGTTTGCCACGATTTACCCGCAACTGGGCGTGCTCAACGTGATGCACCTCAACAGCCCGCAGAGCGCCATCGTGTCCGCGATTGTGTTCAACGCGCTGATTATCGTGGTGCTGATCCCGCTGGCCTTGCGCGGCGTGCGGGTGCAGGCGGCGAGTGCCGCGCAACTGCTGCGTCGCAACCTGCTGATTTACGGGCTGGGCGGGCTGGTGGTGCCGTTTGTGGGCATCAAGCTGATCGACATGCTGCTCACGGCGCTGCATCTGGTTTAACCCGAGGAGGAACGCAACATGGCTACTCTTTTACGTCCGGCCCTGAGCCTGATGGTGCTGTTGACGGCCATCACCGGGGTGATCTACCCGCTGACCGTGACCGGGATCGCGCAACTGGCGTTTCCCGATCAGGCCAATGGCAGCCTGGTGCGCGATGCGGACGGCAGCGTGCGCGGTTCGCAGTTGATCGCCCAGGCCTTCACCGGCGAACAATGGTTTCACTCGCGGCCCTCGGCCGGGGCCTACGCCACGGTGTCGAGCGCGGCCAGCAACCTGGCGCCGAGCAACCCGGCGCTGGCGGCGCGGGTCAAGGACAGCGCCGCCGAATGGGCCGTGCCCGAACAGGGGCCAGTGCCGCTGGCAATGCTGACGACATCCGCCAGCGGGCTGGATCCGCACTTGCCACCTGAGGCAATACGCTATCAACTGCCACGTGTGGCTGCGGCCCGAGGCTTGCCGGTGCAAACGGTCGAGCACTTGCTGCAGGCGCACATCGAGCAGCCGTGGGTTGGGCCGCCGGTGGTGAACGTGCTGAACCTGAACCGGGCGCTGGCGCAGCTCACACCCTGAGCCATCTGCCGCCGTTGTCGCTGCCGCCTGGTGCGGCAGCGACCGCGTTGATCTCCATTTGAATAGGTAAAGACATGACAGATTCCGGTCGCGCCGATGCGTTGTTAGCGGATTTGCCTCGGGCTGGCCGTGGCCGGCTCAAGGTGTTTCTGGGCGCGGCCCCCGGCGTGGGCAAGACCTACGCCATGCTTCAGGCAGCCCACACCCAGGTGCGTCAGGGTGTCCGGGTGCTGGTCGGAGTGGTGGAAACCCATGGCCGCGCCGAAACCCAGGCCCTGCTCAACGGCCTGGCGCAACAGCCTTTGGTGCGCTCGCAATACCGGGGCGTGCAGCTTGAAGAAATGGACCTGGATGGCCTGCTGCACGCCCGGCCCGCATTGGTGTTGGTGGACGAATTGGCCCACAGCAACGCGCCCGGCAGTCGCCACGCCAAACGCTGGCAGGACGTGCAGGAATTGCTGGCCGCCGGGATAGATGTCTACACCACGGTCAACGTCCAGCATCTGGAAAGCCTCAACGATCAGGTGCGCGGCATCACCGGGGTGCACGTGCGCGAAACCCTGCCGGACTGGATCGTGCAGGAAGCCTATGAACTGTTGCTGATCGACCTGCCGCCCCGCGAACTGCTGGAGCGGCTGCGCGATGGCAAAGTGTATGTGCCCGAACAGGCCCGCGCGGCCATCGATGCCTTTTTCACCCAGACCAACCTCAATGCCCTGCGCGAATTGGCCATGCAGACCGCGGCGGTGTATGTCGATGATGAGCTGGACAAAGGCTATCGCCAGTTGGGTCAGGCTGCCCCGGCGTTGCGCGGGCGGTTGCTGGTGGGCATTGATGGCGATGCGCAGGCCCAGCGGCTGGTGCGTCACGCCAGCCGGGTTGCCGAGCGCCGGCATTTGCCATGGAGTCTGGTACACGTGGACAACGGCAGTGCGCGGGACGAGCAGTCGCGGTTGCGCCTACAAAGCGCGCAGCAATTGGCTGAGCGTCTGGGGGGCGAGGTGGTGTTGCTGCGCGCGGGCGAAGTGGCGAAAACCCTGATTCAGCACGCCGCCGAGCGCCGCGCCAGCCTGCTACTGGTGGGCCAGTCACGGCCGAAATGGCGCAGGAAATGCTTCGGCGGCGGGCTGGCATCTCGCTTGTTGCGCGATGCCCACGGGCTGGAAATCAACGTGCTCGATAACGAGCAGGCACCGGATGCCACGCCGCGTTGGCGCGTGGGGTCGCTGGTGTGGTTCGACTACGGTCTGGCGCTGCTGGCAACCGTATTGGCCAGTGCGTTGGCCTGGGGTGTGTCCAGCGTGCTGGCGCTGCCCAATATTTCGATGGTGTTTCTGGCGGCCGTGCTGCTGGTGGCGGTGCGCAGCAGCCTGGGACCTGCGCTGGCCTGTGCAGCGATGTCCTTTTTGACCTATGACTTTTTATTCATCCCGCCGAACTTCTCGTTCAGTATCCAGCGTGAAGAAGATGTGCTGACGCTGGTGTTCTTCCTGCTCATGGCCGCCTTGACCGGCAACCTCGCGGCCCGTCAGCGCCGCCAGTTGCAGGCGCTGCGCGAGACCCAGCAAGAGACCAGCGAGCTGTTGGACCTGTCGCGCAAACTGACCGCTGCCACCGACCGCAAAGCGGTGGTCAACGCCGCCGCCCAGCATTTGAGCGGCTGGAAAGAACTCAACCTGTGCCTGCTCAACCGTGATGGCAGCGGCGGCTGGACCGTGGAAACCGGAGGGCCGTTGACCTTCAACGAGGCCGAGCGCGCGGCGGCCGACTGGGCCTGGAATCACGAGCAACCGGCGGGCAAAGGCACCGGCACCTTACCGATGGGCCGTTGGTGGTGGTGGCCCTTGACGGTGGACGACGGCCCATTGGCCTTGCTGGGCGTCAGCCCGAAAGAAGGCCAGAGCTTGACCGGTCAGCGGCGGCGCCTGCTGATGGCCCTCAGCCAGCCATTGGCACAGGCGCTGGCCCGTGCGCAATTGGCCCAGGACCTTGAAGCCGCCCGCCTGCATGGCGAAACCGAACAATTGCGCAGCGCCTTGCTGGCCTCCGTGTCCCACGACCTGCGCACCCCGCTGACCACCATGCGCGGCAGTATCGACACGCTGCTTGCGCTGGGCGAGGCGATCCCGCTGGAGGACCGGCGCGAATTGCTGGAGGGCACCCGTGACGAGGCCGAGCGCCTGGACCGCTACATTCAGAACCTGCTGGACATGACCCGTCTGGGCCATGGGGCCTTGAAGCTGGCGCGGGACTGGGTGTCGCCGACGGACATCGTCGCCAGTGCGTTGAACCGGCTGCGGGCGGTGCTCGCGCCGTTGCAGGTGCAGGTCGACGTGGCGCCGCAATTGCCGCTGTTACACATTCACGCGGCGTTGATCGAGCAGGCACTGGTCAACGTCCTGGAAAACGCCGCACGTTTTTCACCGCCCCATGGCGTGCTGCAACTGGTGGCCGGGGCCGATCAACAGGAGCTGTGGTTTGCCGTGAGCGATCAAGGGCCCGGTATCCCGGAAGAAGACCGGGCGAAGATTTTCGACATGTTTTACACCGCTGCCCGCGGCGACCGGGGCGGGCAGGGCACGGGGCTGGGGCTGGCGATCTGTCAGGGCATGGTCGGCGCCCATGGCGGGCGCATCAGTGTGGGCGAGGGCATCGGCGGGCGCGGCACGTGCATCACCTTGCACTTGCCGCTGCCTGAACAGCCGCTGCCGGAAGGGGAAGAGCCGCCCCGTGAAGCCTGATATTCTGCGCGCCTCTTTACACGGTGAACCCACGCCATGAGCCAACCCACCACCGTTTTGGTCATTGATGACGAACCGCAGATCCGCAAGTTTTTGCGCATCAGCCTGGTGTCCCAGGGGTATCAGGTGCTCGAAGCGGCCACGGGCGCCGACGGCTTGAGCCTGGCCGCGCTGCAGAAACCGGATCTGCTGGTGCTCGACCTCGGCCTGCCGGACATGGACGGCCAGCACGTGCTGCGCGAGTTTCGCGAATGGTCAGGGGTGCCGGTGCTGGTGCTTTCGGTGCGGGCCAGCGAAGCGCAAAAGGTCGAAGCGCTGGATGGCGGCGCCAATGACTACGTGACCAAACCCTTCGGCATTCAGGAGTTTCTGGCGCGCATCCGTGCGTTGTTGCGTCAGGCTTCGGCGGGCGAGGTGCAGCAGGCCGCCGTGGCCGTGGGGCCCTTGACCGTAGACCTGGCTTATCGCCGTGTATTGCTGGACGGCGTCGAAGTCGCCCTGACGCGCAAGGAATATGCCGTGCTGGCGCAGTTGGCGCGCCATCCGGGGCGGGTCATCACCCAGCAACAACTGCTCAAGGATATTTGGGGCCCGACCCATGTCGAGAACAGCCATTACTTGCGCATTGTGGTCGGTCATTTGCGGCAAAAGCTGGCCGATGACCCGACCTGCCCGCGCTTTATCGTGACCGAACCGGGTGTGGGTTATCGCTTGCTGGACGCTTAGGGGGTTTCACTCTCATAGCGGTCCAGGGTGTCGCTGGCAATCTCGCGGCCCAGGGCGATCAATTCGGGCGCCTTGTAAAACTCAAAAAAACGGCACACCCGCTTGGGCACGTTAATCAGAATGTCGGGCGGATAACCGGCGATTTTGTACTGCGCCAGTGACGTCTG
The DNA here is from genome assembly GCF_036668715.1 of Pseudomonas sp. ESBL9. Classification (NCBI taxonomy): domain Bacteria; kingdom Pseudomonadati; phylum Pseudomonadota; class Gammaproteobacteria; order Pseudomonadales; family Pseudomonadaceae; genus Pseudomonas; species Pseudomonas sp. ESBL9. Next base: position 24,455 of record NZ_JAZEVV010000001.1, read on the forward strand.
CATGACTTCGAAGCTCTGGTTGATCAAATCCAGCAGCGACGCCGGGCCCACGTTGTCGATGATGAATGAACCCGAAGCGGATTTGGGCGCGCCTTCCTGGGTCGGGGCGGCGGCCGGTTGCTGACTGTCGGGGCGCGACGATTCAATCCAGGGATTGGGAGCGGTATCCAGGGCAGGCGTGAGCAGCGCTTGCTCCAGCTCCAGCAGGTCGTTTGCATGTTTATTGCGAAAGGGGATGTGTGAACCGAGGGAGTTCATCAGGTTGTCGAAACGGCTTTTGAACGCCGGGGCACGTTGAATGACGGGCAACTGGTAGCCGTTTTGGTGGGTGGCGTTCAGGTTGACAGCGATGATCAGGTCGCAATGGCTGGAGACCACCGGCACGATGGGCAGCGGGTTGAGCAGGCCGCCGTCGACCAGCATGCGGTTGCCCTGCATCACCGGGGTAAACAGGCTGGGAATCGCCGCCGAGGCCCGCATTGCCTGATGCAGGCAGCCTTCCTGAAACCAGATTTCCTGTTGGTGGGTCAGGTCCGTGGCCACGGCGGTGTAGGGGATACGCAAGTCTTCGATGTTGATCTCGCCAACGATGTTGCGAATTTGACCGAACACTTTTTCCCCACGAATGGCGCCCAGGCGAAAGCTAACGTCCACCAGCCGCAACACATCGAGATAGTCCAGACTTTGAATCCAGTCGCGGTACAGATCAAGCTTGCCCGCCGCGTAGATGCCCCCCACCACGGCCCCCATCGAGCAACCGGCAATGCAGGCGATGTCGTAGCCACGGCGTTCGAGTTCCTCAATGACGCCAATGTGGGCGTACCCTCGGGCGCCACCCGAGCCCAGCACCAATGCAACGCGCTTTTTCATGAATCAATCCTTGGCCAGTGAGGTGCTAACAATGCAATGCCTTTTCCTGAATGGGCAAGCTAGTCTTGCAAAGACGGCGCGCCGGGGCAGGGCACTTTCTACCTGCTTTTGCGTCTTAGCCTCTAATTAACATTAATTGTTTGAGGGTATGTCCATGAAAGCTCTGATCTGTGTGCCGTTGATGGCGTTGATGCTGGCCGGTTGTGCGGGCAAAACGGCCTACCGTGACAGTTGCGCGACGCAGCTGGATGCCGCCTGGCACGAGCTGGACCTGGCCAAGGCCGAAGGGTTTGCCGGTACGATCAGTTATTCCAAGGCCCTGTCGTTGCTGACCGGGGCTAAAACCCAACAACAGTTCGAAGCGTTTGAAGGCTGCTCGAAAAAAGCCGAGAAAGCGCGTTTTTATATTCGTGAGTCACGCGCGGGTCGTTAAACCGGTGCGGGACGGGGAGGGGAAGGATGTCTGAATGGGTTGACAAGATTGTGGCGAACATCGTGCGTCTGGAGGTCAGGTTGCTGGCCTGTCAGGCGCGCTTGCAGGCTGAAACCGACCCCGAAGCCTTGCATGATTTGCGCACCACGGTGCGCCGTCTGCGCAGCCTACTAAGACCGCTGCGGGGGTTGCCGGGGGTGGTGCAGCTGGAAATGGCGGCCTCACAGGTGGGTGCTCTGACCACGCCGCTGCGCGATCTGGAAGTGCTGGCGGCGTATTTGCAGCAACAGGGTCACGCGCAACTGGCTGGGCGTCGGTTGGCGCAACTGGCGGGCAGCTATGTCGCCGTGGCTGAAAGCGCGCAGTTGGCGCAACTGCTGATGATCCTTGACGTCTTCCCACGGTTTCTGCGGGCCGCCCAGCGTGAAGGGTTGCTGCGCGGGTTGCGCCCGCGCATCGAAAAGGTGCTTGAAAAACAGTGGCAGACCCTACAAAAGGCGCTGAATGACCCCGGCCATGACCGGCACCGTGTGCGTTTGCTGATTAAACGCGTGCGCTATGCCGCCGAGGCCTACCCCGAACTGGATCGCTTGCCGCCGAGGGTACTGGTACGCCTTAAAGAGGCGCAAAAAGCCCTGGGCGACTGGCACGATGCCTGGCAATGGTTGTTGCAGGCCGAGCAGCAGCCGGACTTGCAGCCCTGTGTCGAGGGCTGGCGTGACACCCTGGCCCGTGGTGAACAGGACGCCGACCGCGCGTTGATCAAGTTGAGCGCGGCCTGTTTTCACTCATGATTTGGCCGAATCAAGCGCTGTGCTGCCTGCGACGGGTGCGTAGTATCTGCCTCTGATGATCCATGACGAGGTGCTCATGCAGTTTTCAGAATTGGTTGCGCAGGTGCGTCATAACCCGTCGTCCGTCACGATTCCGGCCGATTGGGGTCAGGGACGTGCAACATTTGGCGGTTTGATGGCGGCCTTGCAGTATGAGGCAATGCGTGCCCAAGTCCCTGCGCAGCGCGCTTTACGCTCGCTGTCGGTGAGCTTCGTCGGGCCTGTGGCCCCGGATGTGCCGGTTAGCTTTGAAGTCGAAGTGCTGCGTGAAGGCAAGGCCGTCACGCAGGTGCTGGGCAGGGCGCTGCAACAGGGTCAGGTGGTGACGCTGGTTCAAGGCAGCTTCGGCGCGCCACGCGAATCGTCCGTCAAGGTGCAGAGCCTGCCGGCGCCGGATATGAAGCCCGTCGACAACTGCCCGCTGTTGCCCTACATCAAAGGCATCACGCCGGAATTCATGCGGCATTTGTCGATGGGCTGGGCGGTAGGCGCCTTGCCATTTACCGGCAAGGGCGGGCGTGACATGGGCGGCTGGGTGCGGTTTGCGGATGAGGTCAAGGACGAACCCCTGACCGAAACCCACGTGCTGGCCCTGGTCGATGCCTGGCCACCGGCCTTGCTGCCGCTGCTGGACAAGCCCGCCGCCGGTAGCACTTTGACCTGGACCATTGAGTTTGTGCAGCCGCAGGTTCACATCAGCACCCGTGAGTGGTGCAAATACCTGGCCGTGATCGAGCATGCGCAGGATGGGTATGGCCATGTGGCGGCTAATCTGTGGTCGCCTGCGGGCGAGCTGATTGCGATCAGCCGCCAGACCGTCACGGTGTTTGGCTAGGGGATGAAAGACCACGTGGCGCAGGGTGGCGTTGATCGATGCTTATTGGCTACAACTTAACCCCGCTTCTCTCGCCTTGCCCTGCACCCCGTGGGTGTTCGTCACGGCGGCTATTAAACGGGAACCGCCCCAGTCAGAACGCCTGACTGTGTGGTTCTTCATGCGCCTTGTGACGCTGGTGTTGCAGGCGTGTGGCCGCAAACAGCGTCACCAGGCCGATCAGCGCGCTGGTGGCGTTGCCACTGAAGATGCCCGAGGCCAGTAGCAGAAAGGCCACCACCATCAACGCGACAGCCATCAGGTCAATCGCCTGATGCGAGGCGCTCGCGTGGCTCTGTGGGTTCGAGCGCCATTGCCAGGCAGGCAGGTTGGGATGACGTTTGCCCATGATTGCACTCCTTGTTCGAGGGTTCAGCGATGGCTGAACCGGATGAACAGAGGATAGGCCCGCGCAAGGCACGCGGCGAATCGACAATGGCTATTGGCCTTATAGCTTTAACTGACCGATGGCCCGGTTCAGTTCACCGGCCAGCGTCGCCAACTGGTTACTGGTCGTGGCTGAGTCGACGGTTTGTTGCACTGTGTTTTCAGTGACGTCGCGGATGCTGACCACGGCGCGGTTCATTTCTTCGGCAACATGGCTCTGCTCCTGGGCGGCCACCGCAATTTGCGTGTTGCTCTCGCGCATCTTGGCCACCGCGTCGGTGATTTCCGCCAGCGCCTCGCCCGCCTCTTGGGCCTGCTGCACGCAGTCATCGGCCTTGAACGAGCTTTCCTGCATGAAGTCCACCGCGTCTCGGGTGCCCGCTTGCAGGGCCGATACCATGGTGGTGATTTCGTCTGTCGAGGCTTGCACGCGCTTGGCCAGGTTGCGCACCTCATCGGCCACCACGGCAAACCCGCGACCCATCTCGCCAGCCCGGGCGGCCTCAATCGCCGCGTTGAGCGCCAGCAGGTTGGTTTGCTCGGCAATGCTGTGAATCACACTGACGACGCCGTTGATCTTCTGACTGTCTTGGGCCAGTTGCTGAATCATCTCGGCGGTTTGTTGCACACCGTTGGACAGGCTGGCGATGGAGTCCTGAACCCGGCTGACCACTTGCTGACCACTGCCGGCGAGGGTATCGGCGGTTTGCGACAGGTCGCGGGTGGCGCCAGCGTGCTGGGCAATGTGATAGACCGTGGCAGACATTTCATTGATGGCAGTGGCGGCCTGATCGGTTTCGCTTTGCTGGCCGAGCATGCCATGACGCACTTCGTCCATGCTGCTGGCCAGTCGCGCGGCACCGGCATCCAATTGCGCGGCGGTGTCGGCGACGGTCTGTACGATACGTTGATAACCGGCTTGCATGGCATTGAAGGCCCCCGCCATTTGCCCCACCTCGTCGGTGCAGGCCAAAGGCACGCGGGCGGACAGGTCGCCGGTTTTTTCGACGTGCAGCATCACGTCTTTGAGCGTGTTGAGCTGGCTGAGCAAGAACTGAATCAACAGTTGCGAAGCGCAGAGCATCGCCAGCATCAGCACGAACACCGCTACCGCGTAGTTCGCCAGACGTTCGACAAACACTTGCGCCAGGCTTGGCGCGTAGGCCAGTACCGCAACCCGTTGGCCGTCAGGGCGGGTGATGACCTCGGCGCCCAGCAGCGGGTTGTGCCCGAAGAACGGCATGGCGTGGAGGGAGACCCACCCATTGCCCTCACTGAGTTGCGGCAGGGGGTGTTCGTCCACGGTGGGAACCTGGCCCGGTCTCATCGGCAGCAAGAAGTCGACGGCGGGCAAGGCCTGACCGCCCGGCCAGGCACTGAGCAATTGCGCCTGCGCATGGGCATTCGCGCGGGCGGCATCGGCGCGCGATTGTTGTTCGAGCTGCACGGCGTAGAGCACCAGCAACAGCGTGGTGACGAAGGCCACCGCGTTGACGGCCCAGAATTTGTATTTGAGCGAGATGTTGCTAAGCCAGGCACCCATGGAAGGTCTTCTCTGATTTGGCGGAAACAATATTGGCAAGGTGCCATCATTGTGCCGTCAAACCATGACGATCTTGTTGATGTGGGTCAAGGGCGTGAACCTGTGACGGCTCACCCCTGGTGCCTCAAACGTGTTGCAGGGTCGGCAAGCCAAAAAAGGCGCGGGCACAGGCGGTGCTGTGTTCGGCAAGATCGGCTTCGCTTTCACCCCGGTGCAGCGCCACTTCTCGCAGGACTTCGGGGAGGTAGGCCGGTTCGTTGCGACCGTTTTTGGGTTTTGGGCGCAGGGTGCGGGGCAGCAAATACGGCGCGTCACTCTCGAGCATCAGGCGACCACGAGGAATGTTGCGCACCAGCGGGTGCAAATGCGTTCCGCGGCGTTCGTCGCAGATCCAGCCCGTGATGCCGATGTGCAGATCCAGGTCCAGATAACTGAACAGCGCCTTCTGCTCGCCGGTGAAGCAATGCACCACGGCAGCCGGCAGGCGGTCGCGGTAGTCGCGCAGGATCTCCAGCAGGCGCTGATTGGCGTCGCGCTCGTGCAAGAACACGGGCAGTTGTAAATCCACAGCCATCGCCAAGTGTTCTTCGAGCACTTTTTCCTGTTGCGGGCGTGGCGAAAAATCACGGTTGAAGTCCAGGCCGCATTCGCCCACGGCAAGCACCCGTGGCTCTGTGAGCAAGGCATGTAAACGCCGGGCGCTGTCGGTGTTCCAGTCGCTGGCCGAGTGCGGATGGATGCCCGCTGTCGAGAACAGCCGCGTGGCGCTTTCATCCTGCTCATGGCACAACTGCAAGGCGTGCTCGCTGCCGTCTACGCTGGTGCCGGTGAGCACCAATTGGCACACGCCGGCGGCGTAGGCACGCTCCAGCACGGCCTCATGTTTGCCGTCGAAGCTGGGGTTGGTCAGGTTGACGCCGATATCGATGAGTTGCATGGTGCTACCTCAGGCCACAGGCCGCGAAGCATATCAGAGCTGTCGATTTAATAAGAAAAACCAAGAACTACAGAGAGTTGTGGTTGTCTTTGAATGCCGCAATTGCGCAATTCCCGGTACAGGATTCGCTGTATCCGCGCAATTGCACACGTCTCGCAGCGCACCTTATGCCCCAAAAGGGCGACCGGTTGTCGGGTAATCCGGCACGCTGACGGGCTGTATTCTTTGCGGAGAACGGATGACAAGACTGACGCTGTGGATTGCGCTGTGCCTGATGCTGTTGCCCGGTCTGGCAACGGCACGCCTGCCCGGACCGCTCCAGGCGGCGCAGCCGAGTCAGGTCCGCGATCTGGCCCAGATTCGTAGTAGCCAGGTGCTGCGCGTGCTGGTCAACCAAAGCCGCAACAGTTCCGGTGAAGTGCAGGGCCAGTCGATTGGTGTCGAATACCATCGCTTGCGGGCCTTCGAGCGTTACCTCAACGGCCATGCGCGAACGGGTCAACAGATCACCCTCAAAATCATCCCTAAAGCCAAGGATCAACTGCTGGGTGCGCTGTTGCGCGGCGAAGGCGACTTAATGGCGCCCGGCGAGCTGCTGGACGTCAAGCCGAGCCATGCCATTAGCCCGAGCGAGCCGATCATTGATCGCGTGTCGCTGATTCTCGTGGGGGTCAAGGGTGAGCGACGCTTCACCCGGCTTGAGCAATTGTCGGGCCGCACGGTGGCGCTGACGACGGGCAGTGCGGCTGGCGAAGCGGTGAACCTGATCAATCAAAAACTGGCACTGCGCAAACTGCCGCCGGTGAAAATCGAATGGGTGGACCCGACCCTGGCGGTCGAAGATGTGCTGGAGATGGTGCAAGCCAAAATCTACCACCTGACCCTGGTCGAACAGCCGATTGCCGAGCGTTGGGCTGCGTTGATGCCCAAGCTGCGCTTTGATCGCAAAGTGCTGGTCAGCGAGCCGGGCGCCATGCGCTGGTACGTGCGTCGCGATGCGTCGATGTTGCGGGCCAGCATCGATCGCTTCCTGACGACCTACCGCGTGCCTGACGATCAGAATGTGGCGTTCGAGCGCGTCTATCGACGCCTGTATCGCGTGCACTACCCGCTGGCGCGGGCAGACCGGCAGAAGCTTGAAAAACTGCGTCCGGTGCTGCAAAAGCATGCGCAGCAACAAGGCATGGACTGGCTCAATCTGGCGGCGCTGGCGTTCAAGGAGTCCACGCTGAACCCGAATGCCAAAGGCTCGGGCGGCGCCATGGGGCTGTTGCAGATCACGTCCTCGGCGGCGCAGCGGGTGGGCGTCAACAATATTCAAAGCGTCGACAGCAATGTGCAGGCCGGTGCCAAGTACCTGGCGATGATCCGGCGCAAGTTCTTTGCCAGCCCCAAATTAAATGAACGCGAGCGCATGGCGTTCGTGCTGGCGGCTTACAACATGGGGCCCGAACGCGTGCAGGCCATGCGCGCAGAGGCCCGACGCAGGGGGCTTAATCCCAATCAATGGTTCTTTCAGGTAGAGCGCATTGCCATGGAGCAGGTGGGAATGGGGGCGGTCAGCTATGTTAATAGTGTGAATAAATACTATTTGGCCTTCGACCGTGAACGCGACGCGCTGGAGCCCACGGAGCCGAAGTTGGCTTCCCGCAAATAATCGATAAATTCGATTGTTATTGGGCATTTATTCGGCTTTTAACCGGATAAAAACTGATTAATATGGCGCCACTCCCAACCTGACTGACGAAAAGGACTGCACCATGAATAAATTCACCCACACCGTTTTGGGGACTCACGCGGGCTACGGCTTGACCGTGTTGCGGGTTTTGGTCGGTATTATCTTCGCCGCCCACGGTTCGCAAAAACTCTTTGGCTGGTTTGGCGGGGGCGGTCTGGCGGGTACGGCGCAATGGATGGAAAGCATCGGTCTGGCGCCCGGGACCCTGATGGCGCTGCTCTCGGGCGGGACGGAGTTCTTTGGCGGGCTGGCGCTGATCATTGGGCTGCTGGCGCGGCCTGCCGCATTGGGGCTGACCTTTACCTTGCTGGTGGCGATTTTCACGGTGCATATCAGTAACGGTCTGTTCATGGCCAACAACGGCTATGAATTCGCCCTGGCGCTGCTGGGCGGCACCCTGGCGGTATTGATCGAGGGCGCGGGCAAATTGTCCCTGGATCAGGCGATTGCCCATAAGTAAGCGCAAAGGCCTGTTCGTCTGACCTGACTACAGACGAGCAGGCGGTTGCTCTCGGGGGGGGCACTGCTTTGCGGACTGCCTGAGAACGTGATTCTTGACAGTTGTAATCGGGTTTATCTAGGATGTTTTCTTGCGCCGATTTAAACAGCTACTTGCGGGGCGCCGAGTGTTCGACTGAACACCCAAGAGGCTTGTAACAGGCCTTGAAATACCGCTAAAGCGCTGGTTCGGTGTTGCCTCTCACCTGCCACGCAGAATCCTGAGGCGGAGAAACCGATAGATGAGTCAGCCACGTCCCCTTGTACGTCTTGCGCCGATCACGGCGAATCAAACCTTCCGTAATCCAAAAATCCTGTTGGGCGGTAAACACCAGCCGACGCTGTTGCGTTATCTGGACGGTTGGCCGCGTCGAAAGGGACGGGCTTCGGCGTTCTTGATTCAGTTTGTAGAAGGCGACGACAGCCTGGCGCGGTTTGCCACTGACAGTTTTGATCTGGCCGTGATTCAGTCGCCCTCTGCCCAACAGGCCGAGTCGGTGATTGGCAACTTGATACGTATATCCCGCCAAGGACTGATTACCTTGCGTTGAAGCACGCGTGCGCCGAGTGTTCTGAACTATGCCCGGCGCCTCTACAAGCGTGTCAGGTTACACGTTGGGCTTTGACTTGATTGGCGTGTTTGCAGTTGTTGACCAGTTCACTGCGGGTTGCCCAGTCGGTATTAATAATGAAGAAGTTTTGAATGTAACTTTCTGAATGCTCCGACTTGAACCACTGATTGATTTCCTCTTTGAAATCATCAGGTACATGCAGCGGCAAGACATATTTCGCGCACTGGATGGCGACCAATGCGTTTCGCGCTTTGTAGCGGGTAATGGTGCTGTCCATAAAGTGTTTGAGTTCAGCCGTCGAGATCAGGTTTTTACCGCTCCAGCGTTGATCGACGCCCTCCCAGAGCGACGTCGAGCCGGTGTAATGGTTGTAAGCCGCGACCACGTTGGCCCCTGGATGGGCGGTGTAGAGTTCATCGAGCGTTAAACCGGCCCATTTTTCAGGCACGATGCGTTCGCCCAGTAGGGAGAGGATCAGCGCCTGAAGTTCGCTGTGCGCCTCTGCCGTAAAGTCCCTGAACTCATGAAAGTCCAGCACGACGATCTCTTTAAACGCCCGTTTATCCGCGTAAAACGTCTTGAGCGCTTGCAGGATATCGCCAGCGACCGTGCGCCCGGATGATGTTTTGTGGAACAGTTGAAAGCGGCGCGCGTCACCGCGCGGATACTTGCCGTAAAACGCGACCCTTAAATCCAGTGCCCTGATCCCGTGCCTGAGTTGCTGAAGGGGGGCGAAGTCTTGGGTGATTTCTTGTGGCCACTGGAAGTTGGGTGCTTGTTTATCGCTGCCTGAATCATGACTGCCGGGGAGGATGAGTTCGCCGATGCGCAGTCTGTTGATGTCAGGGACTTCACTCATCCAGTAATGGTTAGTTGTTGTGCTCATGGTCTTTCGCTCCGTGAATGACCGTTGGTGGATACACCTGAGCATAGGAGGGGAACTGAGCTTTTAAACGGCTGCTACATATGCCGCTACATCTTTGTGGGGGTATCGGTCAGGGGTAATCGATGGCGACGATATACACCCACTGTTCGCCGGTCGGCGTCTGGACCTGCACTTCAGCATCCAGCGCCTTGCCGATGAGCGCGCGCGCCAGAGGCGAGTCAATGCTGATCAAGCCTTGTTTCAAATCCAGCTCATCCGGGCCCACGATGCGGTAACGCGCCTGCTTGCCGTCTTCATCCTCAATGGTGACCCACGCCCCGAAATACACTTTGTTGGGGTCGCTGGGCTTGTCGCTGACCACTTTGAGGCTTTCGAGGCGCTTGGTCAGAAACCGCACGCGGCTGTCGATTTCACGCAGCATCTTTTTGCCGTAGGTGTATTCGGCGTTTTCCGAGCGATCGCCCTGCGCCGCAGCCTCACTGACAGACTGCGTGACTTGCGGGCGACGCACGTGCCACAACTCGTGCAGTTCGGCCCGCATCCGCGCTTCACCTTCGGGGGTGATCAGCGCGGTGCCGGCGGGGCGAGGGGGGCGGTAGCGGCTCATGGGCAATCCATTGGCAGAGAAGGCGGCGAGTCTATCAGCCCTCGCGCAGCACTGTCAGGGGGCTGGTATTGAGCGCTTTGCGTGTGCCAAAGACACCGGCCGCCCCGACCATCAATGCCCCCGCGACTGGCAACAGCAACAGCCACGGGTGAGGATGCCAGGGCAGGTCAAACGCGAAGCGGTACAGCACCAGGCTGACCAGTTCGGCGCCGATCGCAGCGAGCAGACCGCTGGTTGCACCGAGCAGGCCGAACTCGATCCGTCGGGCCTTGATCAACAGTGCGCGCCGTGCCCCCAGTGCCCGGAGCAAGGCCCCTTGGCGGATGCGTTCGTCCAAGGTGGATTGCAGGCCGGAAAACAGCACGGCCATACCGGCCGCGAGAACAAACAGCAGCACGTATTCGACGGCAATGGTGACCTGCGCCAGGATGCTGCGCAGTTGGGCCAGCAAGGCTTCAATGGGCAAAATCGTCACGGCCGGAAAACGGCGGGACAGCTCGATGATTTCCCGGTCATGGCCCGGCGCCAGATAGAAGCTGGTGAGGTAGGTGGCCGGTAAGTCCTGCAAGGTGCCGGGCTGGAAGATCATGAAGAAGTTGGGTTGGAAATTGTCCCAGTTGATGCTGCGCAGGCTGGTAACTTGCGCTTCACGTCGCGCCCCGCCGACGCTGAAGGTCAGGTGGTCGCCCAGTTTGAGTTTCAGGCTTTGGGCCACTTTGGCCTCGACCGAAACGCCGGGGATGCCGTCGCCGGGGTCTTGCGTCCACCATTGGCCCTCCGTCAACTCATTGCCCGCTGGCAGGTTGGCGGCCCAGGTCAGGCTCAAGTCGCGCTGAATGGCTTTGTCGCCGCTGGAGTCCTTGCTGACGAGCCCTTGCACGGCTTGGCCGTTGATGCTGATCAGGCGCCCCGGGACCACCGGATACAGGGGCGCTGCCGTGGCCTGCAATTGCATCAGCCGCGTGCCAAAGGCCTCTTTGTCAGCGGGCAGGATGTTCAGGGCAAAGTAATTGGGCGCATCTTTGGGCAGTTGGTTCTGCCAGGTGTCGAGCAGCTCTGTGCGCAACAGGGCAACCAGCGCCATCGACAGCAAGATCAAGCCGAACGCCAGGGCTTGGCCGGCGGCGGCCAGGGGATGGCGCAGCAGTTGCCCCAGCCCCAGACGCCACGGCAGTGAGGCACCAGCCAACAGGCGACGCAGGCTTTGCAGGCCCAACAGCAACAGGCCGCCCAAGCCCAGCGCAGCCAGCACTCCGCCACCCAGTAGGGCGAAGGTGAGCACCAGATCAAGGCTCATGCGCCACATGATTAACCCCAGGGCGAGCAGGGCGGCGCCATAGACGCTCCAGGTACTGGCGGGTATCGGCAACAGGTCGCGCCGCAATACCCGCAGCGGCGGCACCCGGCCCAGCGCCGCCAGCGGCGGCAGGGCGAAACCGGCCAGCGCCACCAGCCCGGTGCCCATGCCGGCGAACGCAGGCATCAGACCGCCCGGCGGGACGTCAGAGGGCAGCAGGTCATGCAGCAGCGCGAACAGGCCGAGCTGGGCGAGCCAGCCCAGCAAGGCGCCCACCAGGCTGGCCAGCAGCCCCAGTACGGTCAATTGCAGGGCAAACAGCCACAAGGTTTCGCGACGGGACAACCCCAGGCAGCGCAGCAGCGCGCTGGCATCGAAGCGGCGATTGGCAAAACGCGTGGCGGACAGTGCCACGGCCACGCCCGCCAGTAACACCGCTACCAGGCTGGCCATGTTCAGGTAGCGCTCGGCTTTGCCCAGTGCGCCGCCTATTTGCTGGTTGCCGTCGCGGGCGTCCAGCAGGCGTTGATTGGCGTCAAGGCCGGGCTGGATGACTTGCCGGTATGAGGCAAGCGCGGGCGCTTCGCCGCGCCACAGTTCACGGAAATTGACCCGGCTTCCGGGCTGTACGATGCCGGTCGCAGCCAGGTCATCCAGGTTGATCAGTACCCGTGGGGTCAGGCTGTAAAGATTGCCGGCCCGGTCGGGTTCGTACGTCAGGACACGGGTAATGCGCACCGTTTTTGAACCCACGTCGATCGGGTCACCGACCTTCAGGTCCAGCGCTGTCAGCAGGCGTGATTCGGCCCAGGCCTCGCCCGGTTCAGGGCCGCCGCCGGGCTGCTCTTGGGCGTAAGGTTGGGCAGCGCTTTTCAGTTCGCCGCGCAGGGGATAGGCATCGTCTGCGGCCTTGATGCTGGACAGTTGAATGCCGTTGTCGGTGGCAATCACGCTGGAGAACTCCACGACCCGCGCATGCTTGAGGCCCAGTTCCTTGCCGAAACGAACCTGTTCGTCCCGGGCCGGGGAGGTGCCATCGAGGACCAGGTCGGCGCCCAGGAATTCAGTGGCACGCAGCAGCATGGCGCCGTTCAGGCGTGCGCCGAAATAACCGATGGCGGTACTTGCCGCCACCGCTACCAGCAGGGCGAAGAACAGTACGCGTAATTCTCCGGCACGTGCATCGCGCAGCAATTGGCGTACGGCGAGGCTCAACAGGCGTAACAGTGGCATGCGTGCCATCAAGGCTCCAGAGGGCCGACCAGATGGCCAGCTTCAAGGCGGATCAGGCGCCGGCAGCGGTGTGCCAGGCGTTCGTCATGGGTCACCAGCACCAGCGTGGTGCCGCGCTCTTGATTGAGCTCAAAGAGTAAATCGGTGATGCGCTCACCCGTGTGACTGTCGAGGTTGCCGGTGGGTTCATCGGCGAACAACACGTCGGGCTCGGCCGCGAAAGCCCGGGCGATGGCCACGCGTTGCTGTTCACCCCCGGACAATTGACGCGGGGAATGGCTCAGGCGCTGCCCCAACCCGACGCGCTCCAACAGGTGCCGCGCGTGATCGCGCGCGTCTGTGCGGCCCTCCAGCTCCATCGGCAACATGACGTTTTCCAGCGCATTGAGGCTGTCGAGCAATTGAAACGACTGGAATACAAAACCGACGTGTTCGGCACGAACCCTGGCGCGCTGGTCTTCATCCAGCGTGCTCAGGGCGTGCCCGGCGAGGATGACTTCGCCTGCGCTGGGCAGGTCGAGCCCGGCCAGTAATCCCAGCAGGGTCGACTTGCCCGAGCCGGATGCGCCGACGATGGCCAGGCTGTCGCCTTGACGCAGTTCAAGGCTCAGCGGGTGAAGGATGGTTAACTCGCCTTCCGCGCTGGGTACCACTTTGCTAAGGTTCTGCGCGGTGAGAATACGTTCGCCCATGGAGAATCCGATGCGTGTGTGGTTTGTAAGTGCTGCTCTGGCCCTGATGTGTATGGCGCAGAACGCAGCGGCGGGAACAATCTTGATCGTCGGCGATAGTATCAGCGCGGGTTTCGGCCTGGATACCCGGCTGGGCTGGGTGTCCTTGCTTGAGCAGCGACTTGAACGCGAAGGTCATGACGACCGGGTGATCAATGCGTCGATCAGTGGTGACACCAGTGCGGGCGGGCAGGCCCGGTTGCCCGCCCTGCTTACAGAGCATAAACCGGATGTGGTGATTGTCGAATTGGGCGGCAATGACGGGTTGCGCGGTCAGCCGCCTGCGCAATTGCAACAAAATCTTGCCGCGATGATCGATGCCGCCAAAACCGCCGGCGCTAAAGTGCTGCTGTTGGGGATGCAGTTGCCGCCCAATTATGGCCCGCGCTATACCGAGGCGTTTGCCGGTGTTTACACGCAGCTGGCTGACGAAAAACAGATCGCGCTGGTGCCGTTTTTCCTTGAGGGCGTAGGGGGGCATCCCGAGCTGATGCAGGCTGATGGCTTGCACCCTGCCGCCGCCGCACAGCAACGCCTGCTGGATAATGTGTGGCCTGCGCTAAAACCGTTGCTTTGATGCTTTTCTAGTCGCAGCGTTTCGGCTAAGGTGGCGCCCCCCCGATTTGGAGCCCCCGATGTCGCGTCCTGCCTGGTCTTTATATGCCTATCAACTGATCGAGCCCGATGAACAGCTCGATTTGTTCGCCTGCCAGGAGGTACGGGTGCATCTGGTGACGCGTCAATTGGAGCTGGGAGGCACCATTGACCGTACGTTGTGCGGCTCGTTGCTGCCTGCGCAGCCGCGTTGGTCGGACGTCACGCGCAAGGTGTTTCAGGACCACCGCCTCTGCCCGCTGTGCCGCGCAATCATTGAATCGCAGCGCCGCGGCACCGAGCCCATCTGGCCCGAATTGCGCTTTGAACTATGATCTACCTCGTCTGACTGTTTCGGCGAGGTACGCCGCCTCCAGAACCCGGCAGGCTGCGTGTACACTTTCCCCCTTTTGTCCCCCGTTGATTATGCGAAGGATGTTCCGGATGTTGTCGCGCCTACCTGCCGTCACCCGTTGTCTGTCAGTTGCCGCACTGTGTGTGGCAGGCCCTGTTGCTGCTCTTGAGTTTCCGTTGCCACCGCCCGGTGAAGACGTGGTGGGGCAGGTACAGGTCATCAAGGGCCGCTACGAAGACTCCTTCGCAGACTTGGGCAATGAGCATGAGCTGGGCTATTCGGAGATGATCGCGGCCAACCCCGGCATCGATGCCTGGCTGCCGGTCAAAAAGCACCCCGATGGCACGCTGGTGGACACCGACATCGTGCTGCCAACCCAGTTCATCCTGCCACCCGGCAAGCGGGAAGGGATCGTGATCAACCTGGCCGAATACCGGTTGTATTACTTCCCCAAAGGTCAAAACAAGGTGTACACCTTTCCGCTGGGGATTGGCCGTGAGGGCTGGGGGTCGCCGTTGGGCCAGACCCGAATCACCGCCAAGACGCCGAACCCGACCTGGACGCCCCCTGCGTCGATCAAGGCTGAACATGCCCGCAATGGTGATCCGCTGCCCAATGTGGTGCCCGCGGGCCCGGACAACCCTCTGGGGCCTTTCAAGTTCACGCTGGGCATGCCGGGTTACCTGATCCATGG
Organism: Pseudomonas sp. ESBL9; assembly: GCF_036668715.1. Lineage (NCBI taxonomy): Bacteria > Pseudomonadati > Pseudomonadota > Gammaproteobacteria > Pseudomonadales > Pseudomonadaceae > Pseudomonas > Pseudomonas sp. ESBL9. The sequence continues at coordinate 39,537 of NZ_JAZEVV010000001.1, forward strand.
TTCCAATGCCAAGTTCGGTATTGGCACGGGCACGAGCCACGGCTGTTTCCGCATGCTGAACAAGAACGTCTTGCAAATGTCGCAGTTGGTGCCTGTGGGGACGCCCGTTCGCATTATCAACGAGCCCTACAAGATGGGCGTAAGTGGCGGCAAGGTGTATCTCGAAGTGCACGAGCCATTGAACGTCAAAGACGGGTCCCTGCTCGCCAAGAGCGACAAGTCGCATCTGACTCAAGAAGACAAAGAACAAAAGTGGGCTGGTTTCATGAACTTCGTGCTCAAGCACAAAGCACTGGAAAACAGCATTCAGATCGACAAGGAAAAAGCGTTCCCGGTGGTCGTGGCAGAAACGGGAATACCGGCTGAGATCGGAATCAGCACCGCTGTCGTACCGCAAGTGCCTGGCGTGCTTGAAGTGCCAGAAGGGCAATCGCTCGATTACGTGCAGTAATCGATCTGTTTAAAAGCCGCCGCAGTCACTGACTGCGGCGGCTTTTTAATGCCTGTTGAAAATACCTCAGGCAAAAAAAACCGACCCATAAAATGGGTCGGTTGGTAACAGCCCCGAAGGACTATTACTTGCGGCTTGCTTTTTCAAGCATGCGCAGAGCACGTTCGTTTGCTTCATCAGCAGTCTGTTGTGCTTTTTGAGCAGCAGCCAGCGCTTCGTCAGCTTTACGGTAGGCTTCGTCAGCACGAGCCTGGGAACGTGCTGCTGCATCTTCAGTTGCAGTCAGACGGGCTTCAGTTTCTTTAGATACGCTGCTGCAACCGGTAGCCAGAACTGCGGCCAATGCCAGAGCAGAGAATTTCAGAACGTTGTTCATCGTGTTCCCCTTCAAGGACTTTCTAATTGAAGCTGCTCCTTCAACATGAGGAAACAGCCGGCGTACATACTACCCATTACTTGTAGTAAGTAAACTGACCTAGCGCAAGAACCAAAAAAAATAATTGGTAATGACTGGCCATGGGCTAGCTTTAACAGATTGTGCTTGTAAAACAGTCGGTTTGACGCACTAAGCACATCGCCCTATTTGGGGACAGGTCATCAGGTTTCAAGTGACTTTAGTGCCGGAGTCACGTCATAGCTTCCACATTGCGCAAAATGTTCAATGGTCTGGCACGAGGCTGGGCGAAAGATGCTCCGGCCACGTCGCGTGCACCGAGCGTTTATGCCGAGTTTGACTACTCTTTACACAGGCTGGCGTCTTGCTATTGCGCGAGGTGCAAGCCTGGTGTCCAGTGGTTCCCTCGGCCCCAAAACAACAGTAAGGTAGGGGTCACGGTTCAAGACCCGCGAGGAGTAATGATGAGCGAGGCGTTGTCCATCCACCATGACCAGGCAGGTCACCAGTTTGAGACCACTGTCGACGGTCATCGTGCTTACCTGACCTACATGGATCTGGGAAAGCAGACTCTGGATATCTACCGCACCTTTGTTCCGAACGCCCTGCGTGGCCGTGGAATTGCCGCTGCATTGACCGAAGAAGCCCTCGATTACGCCGAGAAGATGGGCTATGACGTGATTCCTTCATGCTCTTACGTCGAGCGTTACATGGAGCGTCACAAGCGCGCTCAAGCCAAAATCTGACCCTTTACTGCTCGCCGTCTGCCCGCCCCGGGCGTTGCCCGACGCCGCTCTTGCCGCTATTGACCTGAATCAACGTGATCACTGACCCCCTCGCTTAGTCTGGAATCAGGCGGGGGCGGCGCGTTGCCGAGCCCGGGTTAATGACTGTGGAGAGAACGCATATGATCCGTGAAGTCGAAGGCGACATTTTACTGAGTCAAGCGCAGGTGATTGCTCACGGCATTGCGCCTCAGGATCCTTTCGATACCGGCCTGGCGCTGGCTCTGCGCGAGCGCTGGCCATCCTTGGTGGCGGATTATCGTCACGCCGCCCACAGCAAGGCCCCACAGCCCGGTGAAATCTGGTGCTGGTCAGGCGTTGATGACAAGGGCGCAGTGCGCAGCATTGTGAACCTGTTGACTCAGGATTCGTTGCATACCGGTCATGCGGCCAAGCCCGGCAAGGCAACCCTGAAAAACGTAGGGCATGCTTTGCGCGAACTGGCCCGGTATGTGGCTGACGAACACATTAAAAGTGTGGCGCTACCGCGGCTGGCCACGGGCGTCGGCGGGCTGGAATGGCACGACGTCAAGCCATTGATTGAAAAGCACCTGGGCGAACTCAACGCTGATGTCATCGTGTATGAGGTGTATCGCAAGGGTGTGAAAGCGGACGAGCAACTGGGTTAGATCCGCCGCACCCCCGTATAAAACGCACCCCCTTGCACCCCGCGAGTCCTTCGTTCTCGCGGGGTGTCTGCGTTTGCTGCAAGGGTGATCGAGGGGGGGGTTGATCTGTGTCTAGGCGGTCGGGCGACAGATGCTGTATTTATTTGAATCATCCGCCGTTCATTTAAGGAAATCTCATGACCGATGTGGTCACTCGCACTGCCTCCGTAAAGCCCGCAGCCAAAAAAGCGGCACGTACCTCCCGCCCACGCCGCACACAGTCCGGTGATGTCGCACCGACGCAAAGCCCTGCGCAACTTCAGCGGCATGTAGTCGAAGACAAAATTCAGTCGCGCCAGGCGGCCACCAGTGCGGCGGTCAAAGACATCCTGCAGCAGATTCCGCAGGGCGATACACAGGGCCTTATCCAGACCTTGGGCACCTTGATGTCGGGCATGTCTCCCGACGATGCGGTGGTGTTGCGCAACGCATTGCTCAGCCAGGAAAGCGAGTCGGTTTTCCACCAGCGTCCCCTGCACCCGGACGATCAATTGGCACCGGACTGGCGCAAAGGCAACTACCCCTACAAGAACCTGATGTCGCGGCGTAACTACGAGCGCGAGAAATATCGCCTGCAAGTTGAGCTGCTCAAGCTACAGGCGTGGGTCAAGGAAACCGGTCAGAAGGTCGTCATTCTGTTCGAAGGGCGAGATGCGGCGGGCAAGGGCGGATCGATCAAGCGCTTTATGGAGCACCTCAACCCACGGGGTGCGCGGATTGTCGCCCTGGAAAAACCCAGCGAAGTGGAACGCGGCCAGTGGTATTTTCAGCGCTATGTTCAGCATTTGCCCACAGCCGGCGAAATCGTGATGTTTGACCGGAGCTGGTATAACCGCGCGGGTGTTGAGCGCGTGATGGGCTTCTGTTCGGACGATGAATACCTTGAGTTCATGCGCCAGACCCCGGATTTCGAGCGCATGCTGGTGCGCAGTAACGTTCACCTGATCAAGTTCTGGTTTTCGGTCAGCCGCGACGAGCAACGTCGACGCTTCAAGGAGCGCGAGAAACATCCGCTCAAGCACTGGAAACTCAGCCCGATCGATCTGGCGTCGCTGGACAAGTGGGACGACTACACCAAGGCCAAGGAAGGCATGTTCTCCTACACCGATACCTCGGATGCGCCCTGGACGGTGATCAAGTCCAATTGCAAGAAACGCGCGCGGCTGAGCGCCATGCGCTATGTGCTGCACAAGCTGCCGTATGCCGACAAGGATTTGAAAGGTATCGGGGCGCTCGATCCTTTGATCGTGGGGCGCGCCAACGTGGTGTATGAGCGCGGCGAACGCCGGGCTTCGATTCCGCTGTAGCACTGTAAAGCCCCTGCAGGAGCGGGCGCGCTCCTGCAGGTTCAACCGTGGCTGTGCTTAGCCGCGAGCACGGTTTGGCAGTACATCCTTAAGCTTGGCCCGCATGCTGCGCAGGGTGCTCTCGGTGCTTGCCCAGTCGATGCACGCATCGGTAATCGACACGCCGTACTGCAAGTCTTCGAGGTTTTTAGGAATGGCCTGGCAGCCCCAGTTCAGATGGCTTTCGACCATCAGGCCGATAATCGACTGATTGCCTTCGGCGATCTGGTTGGCCACGTTTTCCATGACCAGTGGCTGCAAGGCCGGGTCTTTGTTGGAGTTGGCGTGGCTGCAATCGACCATGATGTTCGGGCGGATGTTCGCTTTGTTCAGCGCTTGCTCGCACAAGGCGACACTCACTGAATCGTAGTTCGGCTTGCCGTTGCCGCCGCGCAGCACGACGTGGCCGTACGCGTTGCCTTTGGTGGTGACAATCGAGACACCGCCTTCCTGGTTGATGCCCAAAAAGCGGTGCGGGCTGGAAACCGACTGCAACGCGTTGATCGCCACCGTCAGGCCGCCATCGGTGCCGTTCTTGAAGCCGACGGCCGAAGACAGGCCCGAAGCCATCTCACGGTGGGTTTGCGATTCGGTGGTGCGCGCACCAATGGCCGACCAGCTGATCAGGTCTTGCAGGTACTGCGGGGAGATCGGGTCCAGCGCTTCAGTTGCGGTCGGCAGGCCCATTTCAGCCAGGTCCAGCAGCAGTTTGCGCCCGATGTGCAGACCATCTTCGATCTTGAACGAGTCATCCAGGTACGGGTCGTTGATCAGGCCTTTCCAGCCGACGGTGGTGCGTGGCTTTTCAAAGTACACCCGCATGACCAGGTACAGCGTATCGCTGACTTCAGCAGCGAGGGCCTTGAGGCGCTCGGCGTATTCGTGCGCAGCCTTGATATCGTGGATCGAGCAAGGCCCGATGACAACGAACAGTCGATGGTCTTTGCCATCCAGGATGTTGCGAATCACCTCACGGCCCTTGGTCACAGTCTGCAAGGCAGTTTCACGCAGAGGCATCTCGCGCTTGAGCTGTTCAGGTGTGATCAGGGTTTCGTTGGAGGCAACGTTTAGGTCGTCGATCGGTAAATCAGCCATCGTGTTACTCGTCAGGTCACGGGTGCTGGCCGCCAGCGATCCCCGTGCGGCGGAGCACAGCATGATTGAGCGCAACGGGGAGCCGAACCTTAACGCGTAAAGCGGTTATCCGACAATGGGCACACGCAGGTTTAATCCAGTGCTGGTTGAGCCAGCGCGCGCTCCAGCGTGGCTTGGGAGAAGTCCACGGCGTTCAGGCTGATCCATTCCAGTGCCAGCGCTTGCAGGTTGTCCACCTGCGGGTTTTGTAGTCGCTGCAAGCGGTAAAAGTGTTCGATCTGGCACACCTGTTCGCCCATGCGGGCACCAAACAGCGTTTGGGCATCGGTGAAGGCAATGCCCACTCGGTAGCCCTGTTCACGTTTTTCACACCACGCGATATAGCCCTGGTAATGCGCATCCTCGCCCAGGGTGGGCATGTGAATGTCAACGGCCGCTCCACGCTTCCAGCCTCGGTCGCTGTTGCATGAAACGCCGCCAAGGCTGATAGAGTGCAGCTTGTGGCGTGAAAGGGCGGGGTGTTTGCGGGGCGTAATCTCAGCGGGGATATCATCTGGGTGAGGTAAAAAACGACCCATGAACGCACACTCCAAGTGCCAGCACTTTGATATTGTTTGCCTCAGTATAGTGGGTGAAATGGAACTGACAGATTTTGATGCGGACCAGCACCTGCTGGCGCTGCCCGGTACATCGCTGGTGATCTTCACCAGCGTCGGGTGTTCGAGCTGCCGTGTCGCCCGGCACAGGCTGCCTGCGATGACGCTGCCCATTGACCGGCTGTGCTGGATCGATGCGGGTGACAACGGCGGGTTGGTGCAGCGTTATGGGATTTTCCATTTGCCGACCCTGCTGGTGGTGCGTGACGGCCAGTTTTATGGCGAGTTGAAATCGCGTTTGAGTGAAGGCGAGCTGGCGCATCACATCCGGCTGGCCTTGATGACGGAACCGGACGAACTGCCTTGACCCGGTCGTCCCCCCCCCATGCACTGCCAGCGGAGGCGACATGAGTAAAGGCTTGAAAGGCAAGTTGGTGCTGGCGATCTCGTCTCGCGCCCTGTTCGATCTGAGTGCGAGCCATGAGGTGTATCTGGCCCACGGCATTGAAGCGTATCGCCAGTACCAGATTGAACACGAAGATGAAGTGCTGGCGCCGGGGGAGGCTTTTGCGCTGGTGCAAAAGTTACTGAGCTTCAACGCCACCCTCGGCCGCGAGCGGGTAGAAGTGGTGCTGGTCTCGCGCAACAGTGCCGATACGGGCTTGAGGGTCTTCAATTCGATCCAGCATTACGGGCTGGGGATTTCACGAGCGGCCTTCTCCGGGGGGCGTAACCCGCATCCTTATCTCAATGCCTTTGGCTGCGACCTGTTTTTATCGACCCACGCCGACGATGTCCGCAGTGCGCTGGATGCCGGTTTTGCGGCCGCGACGATCCTGTCCGGGGGCACGCGGCGGGCTGAAAACAAAGAACTGCGCATAGCGTTCGACGGTGATGCGGTGCTGTTTTCCGACGAAGCCGAGCGCGTGTATCAGTCGGGCGGCATTGAAGCGTTTCAATCCCTGGAGCGTGAATCAGCGCGCAGCCCCTTGCGCGGCGGTCCCTTCAAAGGGTTCCTGGAGGCGCTGAACCTGTTGCAGCGTGAGTTCCCGGACGACGCCTGCCCAATTCGTACCGCACTGGTGACGGCGCGTTCGGCACCCGCCCATGAGCGGGTGATTCGCACCCTGCGTGACTGGGATATCCGGCTGGATGAGTCGCTGTTTCTGGGCGGCCTGGACAAGTCGGCCTTTCTCGAAGCGTTCGCGGCCGACGTGTTTTTCGACGATCAGGCCGGTCACTGCGAGCGCGCCCGCCAAGTCGTAGCAACCGGGCATGTGCCCCACGGTATCAGCAACGAACGGCAGGATTTGCCTGCCGACTGACAGCACGGTGATAGCCCTCGCACTTCCCTTGGCGCTGCTAAGCTGAATCCATCTCGGCCACTCATTGAGTCGGGGGAGGTCGCATGATTCGCTCGATACTGTTTGCCAATGACCTCGGTATTTATGCGCCACTGGTGATGCAGCACGCCTTGGGGCTGGCGCGTACCTTCCGTGCGGACTTGTATGTGGTGCATGCCGTGGAGCCGATGGGGCTGTTCGCGGAGTCGGTGTTGCAGAGTTATCTCGATGAAGAGGCGTTCAGTGCGCTGCACCAGCAGGGCATGAGCACCATGCTGTCGAACATTGAGGGACGGGTGTTGCAAAGTCTGCGCGATGAGCTGGGCGAAGGCGGGCAGGAACTGGCCCTGATTCGCTCGGTCAAGGTGATTCAGGGCGAGCCTGCGCACGTGATTTTGCAGCAGTCCGACAGCCTGGCGGTTGACCTGTTGATCCTCGGCAGTCATGGCCAGCCTTCGGGCGGGCTCAGCCACTTGGGACGCACGGCGGCGCGGGTGATTGAGCTGGCACGCATGCCGGTGTACCTGGTGCCGCTGCTGCAGCGCCGTCGTCGCACGGAGGGTTAAGACGCTTGCAGGCTTGATAACGATAAAAAAGTTCTAGATTTCTTCTTCTGACCTTCCATATAGTTATATACCGCCGCCGATACCCTTGGCGTCTAATTGCTTTGAGGGATGCATATGAAGCTTCAACAATTGCGCTACATCTGGGAAGTGGCGCACCACGACCTCAACGTTTCCGCCACTGCGCAGAGCCTTTACACCTCACAGCCGGGTATCAGCAAACAGATCCGCTTGCTTGAAGACGAATTGGGCGTCGAAGTGTTTGCCCGCAGCGGCAAGCACTTGACCCGCGTCACGCCGGCCGGCGAGCGCATTATCACCACGGCCGGCGAGATCTTGCGCAAGGTCGAAAGCATCAAGCAAATCGCTCAGGAATTCTCCAACGAGAAAAAAGGCACCCTGTCGATTGCGACCACCCACACCCAGGCGCGTTATGCCTTGCCGCCGGTTATCAGCAACTTCATCAAGCAATACCCGGACGTGTCCTTGCACATGCATCAGGGCTCGCCGATGCAGATCGCCGAGATGGCAGCCGATGGCACCGTTGATTTCGCCATTGCCACCGAAGCCCTCGAACTGTTCGGCGACCTGGTGATGATGCCGTGCTATCGCTGGAACCGTTGCGTCGTGGTGCCCCAAGGGCATCCGCTGACCAAATTGCCCAAGCTGACCCTTGAAGCGCTGGCCGAATACCCGATCGTGACCTACGTGTTTGGCTTCACCGGCCGCTCGAAGCTCGACGAGGCGTTCAGCCATCGTGGCCTTACGCCAAAAGTGGTGTTCACGGCCGCCGACGCCGACGTCATCAAAACCTATGTGCGACTCGGGCTGGGGGTTGGCATCGTGGCCAAGATGGCCGTCGACACCAACCTTGATAAAGATTTGGTGGTGCTGGATGCCAGCGAGCTGTTCGAGTCGAGCATTACCAAAATCGGTTTTCGTCGGGGCACGTTCTTGCGCGGTTTCATGTGTGACTTCATCGAAAAATTCGCCCCGCACCTGACCCGCGAAGTGATGGCCAAAGCGATCCAGTGCCATAACAAGCAAGAACTTGAAGAGCTGTTCGAAGGCGTCGAATTGCCTGTGCACTGAGGCTCGATACCTGCCCCGGCAAGCGGGGTACGTATTAAGGGGGCGTTTGACGGGTAGTAACCCTGTAACGCCCTGGCACCGGGAATGACCTTGACACTGTTGCGTGATGGCCCGTTGAACCAAGTCGGCTCAACCCCCCACGCGACCTCAAGGACCCCCTTATGGACGACTCCACCCTCGACACCCCCCGCCCTTACTCAACGCTTGTTCCCACCCTGAGTCCTGCGTTTATCAGCGCAGACGATGCAGCGGTGTATGCCCACGATTTAATTGGCAATCAACGCGAAGAGGAATTCGGCGGCTTTATTTTGAGCAAAGACCATCAGTACTTTGCCACCATCCCACAGAGCAGTGAGGGCACTCTGTTCCGGCCCGCAGACGTGCTGTCGCTGGGAGAAAACGGCGATATTTTGCCGCCTGAAGGCTATGCCATTGAAGGGCTTTATCACTCACACACTGTTTTCGCGCACCCGCTGAACCTCAGTGATGAAGAGCGAGCCCTGCAAGACAACTTCTTCTCCATGATGGATCTGCGTACGGCCATTTCATTTCGCCACAATTACGGACGTTTCTACTTATCCAATCCCGATGGCAGCCTGCTGTGCTACGTCTCCAGCGATTCGCCGCTGGAGCGCGCCTTGATGCCTGTGTTCAGGTTGGTCCATCCGGGCCCGCCAGGGCACCTTGAACAATCAGATGCCGAGAATGTGCTGCTGCCGAGCGATTTTTTGGCGATGGTGTATCTGGCCGGGGAATTGAGTGTGGTGTGCCCTGGTACTTTCTGGCGTCGACGCGCTCGCATTACCGGCGATTGGCGAACCGGCCAGGTCATTGACACGCAGGTTGATGACCGGCCGCCCCTGTGCGGGCCGATCGCGGCAACGGCTAATGCCGCCGCCAGACTGGCCCATGCCCAGATGCTTAAAGGCGCAAGGGTTCAACGGGTGGGCTTTATTCTCAAGCACACGGAGCACGCGCGATTTGTCAGCACGCGCCCTCACATTGCCGCGTTCGAACGATACGATCGCCCGCACGCCTATGGCAGAGAGCGCTCAGGTGCGCCTCTGCTGCCTGCCGGCTATCGGGTGGTGGCGGTGTATCACTCGGCTGATGACGCTGGCGTGCCTGTGCCGGCCAGCCAGCGCTTACTCATGAACAACTGTTTTTCGCCGGATAACGTGTGCATGGGTTTTTGGCTGATGCAAAACGCGATTGGCCAGAAAATCTATTTTTCGGCGCCCCAAGGGGCATTGTTGTCGTATCGCCAGTTGTCAGAAGGTATCGACCGCGCGTTGATTGCCAGCGTGACCCGGCGCGAGGGCGAAGTCAGCGACTTCGAGCATTTGCTCAGCCTCGGTGTCCTGAGCGCCGCCGATTATATCCGGCATGTGGCCCAGGGGGCCGTGTTGGAGGTGTTGGTGACTGACACGGTGTGGACGCGCAAAGGTCGGGTGACCGAGCGCTGGCAGCCCTTTGTGGTGCTCACGGATCAGGGGCAAAGCCCGTCTGCCTGAGACGGGCCTGTTGGCCTTTATTGTTCGGCGTTGCGCGAGTGACGGTATTCACTGACCGACTCATACACGGCCTTGCGCAACCGATTGATGCCGCCAATCGGCCGATGCGCCGCGATCCCGTGCCAAGGGTTGAAGGACAGGTTGTCGCACGTCAGGTTCTGGCGCGGGGTGTCAAAGTCCTGAGCGGGTACGTTGATGCGCGCGACGGTCTCGAACGGTGCATCGGACGTTTGCCACTCGATGCTGGTGTCTTCAATCGGCATGTAGCGATTGGCGTTCTGACGCTGGATTTGCAACACAAAACACGCCGGTACACGGTCAGTCGACAGTTGCCGGGTCAGCGCCTGGCGCAAGAAATTGGGCAGCGCCTGATTCTGCTCGGGCAGCGTGTAGGCCGGGCACCGCTCAGGGTCGGGGGCTACCCGGAACTTGGCGTTCACGCTGCCAAACTTGTAAGGCGAGACCGAAAAATAGGTGGTCTGCGTCGGGCTGGCCGGCGCCGGTGACAACGTCGCCAAGGCAATGAACAAATGGCGAACTTGCCAGTCCTTGGGGTTCCACGACGGGAAGAACGCCATGACCTTTTTGCCGTCAGCCTGCGCCCCGATGTTTTGTCGGTACTCGGCCACATCACTGACGAAGAAGTTGGGATGGTTGAACATCACAAAATCCTGTTCGGTGCGGCCTTGTTGACTGGGCATCAGTTGAGTGCCCGGGACGTCCAGCAGTTTGATGGCCATCCCCCGGGCATCGCGAATGCTGTCAAATTGCGGGTAGGCGTTGCCGTTGGACAGGCGCATCACGGCGTGCCAGGTCTTGCCCGGTTCGGCGAAGACACCCTGACGCAAGGCCGGATCCAGGTCGCTCAACACCTCAACCTCGGCGTTGACGCAACCATGTGCCTTGGCGTGAGCATCGCGCAGGTAACGGGTGTTTTCCCGGTGCTGATCGACAATTTTGAGGGCGGTCTGAATCGTATCCCTGGTCATCGAGGCTTCGCCGGTCGGGATTTCCTCTTGCGTGGACACCGGCCCGCGGTGTTGCCAGGCATACCAGCCGCTGGCCAATGCCCAGCCGATCAACCCCAGCGCTATCAGTGCCAGCAGCAGTTGGCCCAGCCATGAGCCCAGGCGCATCCAAAGAGTGGTCAGCATGCAAAGATCCTTTCAGTTACCGTGCGTTGGAATGGCCTTTTCACAGTGCGGGCACCTGTTGTTCGAGCGGGCTGCCGAGGACTTTCAGGTACTCCAGCAAGGCCCAGCGCTCTTCAGGTTGCAGAAAGCGCCCGATGACCCCATTGCCCTGCGGCCCGGCCCGAAACTCATGGCCGCTGTTGTGATTGCCGCTGATGCGGGTGTCGAGCACAAAGCCCCCGTCAAAGGCTTCAGTGCGATAACCCAGATGGCGTGGATCGTACTCAAACGTGCCGCGGTAAAACGTTTCGTCGCGCTCGGACTGAGGCGACAGCAATTGATACAGCGTGGGCACCGAGCCGTTGTGCAAATACGGCGCTGTGGCCCAGATCCCGTCCAGCGGCCGCGCCTTGTATGCGCGCACTTCCTGCACGGCAATCGGCAGCCCGTAACCATTGAGGCGATCCTGTTCCTGCGGGCTGAGCCCGGCGGCGTCGTACGCATGCTTTTCAACAAAGGCGGTGATGTACGCCAGCCCCTTGGCAACGGACAGTTGATGCAAGTCCAGCGGTTCATCGCTGTGGGGAAACAGCGTCACGTTCATCTTCGCTAACTCGGCCGGGTCCCATTGCAGGGCGCTGACGTCATAGCGGTTATCGGCGATGTTATTGGCGGTATTGGGGTCCGTGCCGATCACGTCCAGTGCAATGACGGTCAGCTGTTGCACGCGACGGCCTGCTTCGTCCTTGACCTGCGGCACGTGACACCCGGCGCAGTTTTCCGTGAACAGGGCGCGCCCTTTGGCGGCCAGCGGGCGGTCGATCTGGCCGAAGAGTGCTTCAGGCCACACGGGCGGTTTGAGCTTTTGCAGGGTTTCTTCGATCAGGTGCAAGTCATGCACCCGTACACTGGAGGGGTAGCGCGCATCCCCTTGCAAAGGCTGGCCGTGGCTGTCGAAAAAGCTCAGGGTGGCGCCGACACCCAGGGCCTCACCGATGTTGCGTGCCATGGGTTGCTTGGCCGATGCGGTCCACTGCACCCAGTCGAATGTCCACATGTCCCACAGGTGCGGGTAATCGACCGGCGCATTGGCGACGCGGTAGTTGTCAGGGGAAATCGCGTCGCCAAAACTGGCATTGGCAATGCGGCCGAAGGCGTCGGTACGGCCGGGGCCTTCCAGGGTGGGGTAGAGGCCGCGATGGGTGTCATTCCAGGCCACGGCGAGGAAAGTGTCCAGCGCGGTTTTGAATTCGCGGCGCAACTGTTTGTGCTGCGCTTGATAGTCATCGCCCAGCACGGCGTGGGCGAACCGCTCGAATTTCCACGGGTTGTAATAGGTGGCGGCCAGGCTGGCCACCAAGGCCTGGCCGAAGCTGCCACCGCGCAGGGTCGGCACGCTTGAAGGCAGCACGTGCTGGGCCGGGGCGCCATCTATGCGCAGGGCTTGCCCTTGATAACGCAATTCGCCGGTGTGGCAGGCGGCGCAGGTGATGTCGAGGTACTCAACCGTGCTGCCGGGGTTGCTGTGACGGGTAAACCCCACAGGCAAATTGCCGGGGTTGGCAGCACTGGCTTTTTGTTGAGGGTCGACCAGAAAGCCGAAGCGCGCCAAGTACTCGGGCGCGGCAAAAGGTTGCTGCGAAAACGGCAACTCCAACGCGCTGAACCAGTTGTAGCGCAAGCCTTTCACTTGAGTGCCTTGGGGCGTGTAGTAATAAGTCTGGCGGTCTGCCGGGCTCCATTGATCCAGGTAATGCAGCTGCTGCGGTGCCTGATAGGCCGGTAAGTGTGGATGGGCGGTGAAATAGACCACCACGGCAATCAACCCCGCCACGGCCGCCAGCAGGATTAGCAGAACACGGTAAAACAGACGCACAGTCACGCTCCTTGTCAATTTTTTATCGTCTTATGCCTTACAGAGTGGCTGGCATCAAGTAGCCATTAGTTCCTGCTGAAAAATAGGCATCCGCCTTGACAGACCGTCTTAAGTGTTTACAAAAGTTGCAGCGATTATGAATTGTCTTTTAGGCGTGAACTTCTGATCGTTTTGTGGCTCTCATGCCGGTAGCCATTGGTCGCGGCCGCCTGATAAGCTCGCGGCTTTATTCGATTGCCCATTTGGCGCATGAACAAGGAAATAGCATGAAACAGCATCGGTTGGCGGCAGCTGTGGCTCTGGTAGGCCTGGTACTGGCGGGTTGCGATTCGCAGACCAGCGTAGAGCTGAAAACTCCGGCACAAAAAGCTTCTTATGGCATCGGCCTGAACATGGGCAAAAGCCTGGCTCAAGAAGGCATGGATGATCTGGATTCCAAAGCCGTCGCCCTGGGCATCGAAGATGCCGTTGGCAAGAAAGAGCAAAAACTTAAAGATGACGAGCTGATCGAAGCCTTCTCCGCACTGCAAAAGCGTGCTGAAGAGCGTCTGACCAAAATGAGCGAAGAAGCCTCGGCAGCTGGCAAAAAATTCCTCGAAGAAAATGGCAAGAAAGCCGGTGTCACCACCACCGCTTCTGGCCTGCAATACGAAGTGATCAAGAAAGCCGATGGCCCACAGCCAAAAGCGACCGACGTGGTGACGGTTCACTACGAAGGCAAACTGATCGACGGCAAAGTGTTCGACAGCTCGGTTGAGCGTGGCAGCCCGATTGATCTGCCAGTGAGCGGCGTGATTCCGGGTTGGGTTGAAGGCCTGCAACTGATGCACGTTGGCGAGAAGTACAAGCTCTACATTCCAAGCGAACTGGCTTACGGCGCGCAGAGCCCAAGCCCGGCCATTCCAGCCAACTCGGTGCTGGTGTTCGACCTGGAGCTGCTGGGTATCAAAGACCCGGCCAGCGCTGATCAGGAAGTTGCCCCGCAAGCACCTGCCAGCAAGTAAGCGAGTTGCAGCACATAGCGCCCCGTCTCGACGGGGCGTTTTCGTTTCTGTAGTTCATTTCCTACGCTCTGTTTGACCTCTGATCGGAACATCCCCAAAGCGCTGTGTGCGGGTTGCTAGTGCCACTCGGCTGCCAAGTCAATGAATTTATGGGTTTTTTTATGTGTGTAAAAAATGCCCGATCTGAGCGCAGCCCTTATGGAACGGGGCTTTCAGGGATCGAAATCAGCTCTGTTCACAAGGTTATCCACAATTTGTGTGGATAACATTTGCAGCGCCCCGCCCCGTTTTCCTCGCCGGTCGTAGGTTTATCTGACCTCACATCAAAAACCCCCAAGACCTTAGCGGCTGTTAGGATTAAGCTTCTAGGGAAAGTTCCGACTCGATTTATTTAAAAGTCTGACGGGGTTTAGTAATGGATCTTCAAATTATCAAGCGCAACGGGGAACCCGAATACGCGGTTCTGTCATGGGAAAGCTATCAGGCACTGCTCAAGGCCGCGGGTATGAGCCAGCAGCCAGCACCCGCCGAGGCGCCAGCTGCGCCTGTTCCTGAGCACACGCTGCCAGGGCTTGATCAACTGCGAAGCTTGCGGGAAGCAAAAGGCCTGGCGCTCGACACGCTGGCGCGCACGGTCGGTATCAGCCCGTCTTACCTGAGCATGATCGAACGGGGTGAGCGCACGCCGGACAGCGCCATCAGCCGCAGCCTTGGCTGGGAGTTGGGGATCACCGGCTGGAGGGACGCGTCATGAGCGTACGCATCAGTCGTCAACACTGGGACGCTTTGCTGGCAGAACTCGATCAGGCCCGCCGCCAGCGGCACCTGGTGACCTATCGGGCCTTGCTGGAGCGTTTGCAATTGCCCAGCCCGGCCATGTTGACCCTGACCGCCGCACTTGAGCATCTGGCCGCGCTGGACACCAAAGCGGAACAGCCGATGCGCAGTTCATTGGTCATCAGCCAGGGGGCGAGCCGTTTGCCCCGTACCGGTTTTTTCGAATGCGCAGAGCGGCTCGGCCGTTTCAGCGGGCCGCCTGACGGCATTGCAGCTGCTTCCTGGCATGCCGCTGAAGTGGTTCGGGTCTTTGAACATGTTTACGAACATGAGGAAGCCTGAGTGATGTGGCGACTCAAGGCGCGCTTAAGCTACTGGCTGGCGCGCAAGTTGTTTCACTGGCGCTGGTGTGTTCGCCAGCCACGTTTATGGCGCTGGATGGAAGGCCAGTTCGCGCGCATGGCCAACCTGGGTGATGCCGATGCCCAGAGCTTCTATGGGCACATTCTGGCGTTTCGTGGGCAAGGGCTGGGGGCCAAGGAGGAGGGCGTGCGCCTGTTGCGCCTGGCGGGTCTGGCGGGCGATGGCAAGGCCGCGTACCAAGTAGGTGTGTTCAGCCTCGCGGGAAGTGTGAGCAAAGCCCCTGACGCCGCTGAAGCCGTTCGCTGGTGGACAATGGCGGTCAAGGCAGGCCACCCGCTGGCGCCGATCAAACTGGCGGCGCTGTACGAGCAAGGTGCTGCGGGGGTGCAAGCCGATCCCGAACAGGCTCAGCATTATCGGGCCGGGTTGCGTTAAGCCCCCGACGTGACAAAAAAAGGGCGGACCGCTTTGCGCGGCCCGCCCTTTTTAGGTCAGTGAACAACACGGCTGTTCCCGATCAAACGCCCGTGCCGGGGTGGCTCAGAAACCAGGCTGAGATCGGGATCGGCTTTAACGGCTGATCCCGATCGTGCGCTGCCACTGCGCCACGACACGCGTGCGTCGTTAGCGGGTGGCCACCTGACCATTGAGCTTGAGGTAGTCGAGCAAGATGCGCCCGGTCTCGCTCAGGTAGGCGTCATCTTCCGGTTTGGTCTTTTCAGGCTCGACCGGCAGCGCGTCTTCGTCTTCTTTTTTCATTTCCTTGAGCGGTGCTTCGCCTTTGGCCTGACGACGGGCGTTTTCCATCGCCAGTTGCTTGGCTTCAATGTCGGCGTGCTGCGCGCGGCGCTCGGCTTCATTGAGGCTGACGGTCTTCTCGTTCATCAGCTTGTCAGCCAGCGCCAGCTTGTCACGGATAAAGATGAATTCTGCATCCTTGGCCGTGCGCGCTTCATGGTCCGCCTTGAGCTTGGCAATGAAAGGCTTGAACGGGTCGACCGCAGGCTTGATTGCCGGGCGGATGGTGTCCCATGGCATGGCTTCAGGCAGGGCGCTTTCACCGATTTCCTTGGTGTCGATGATCGACGGGAACGCGACGTCAGGCAGAACGCCCTGATGCTGCGTGCTCTGGCCGGAAACCCGATAGAACTTGGCCAGTGTCAGTTTCAGTTCACCATGGTTGAGCGGTTGAATGGTCTGCACGGTGCCTTTGCCGAAGGTCTGGCCGCCGATGATCAGTGCACGGTGGTAATCCTGCATGGCGCCAGCAAAAATCTCCGAGGCCGAAGCCGACAGGCGGTTGACCAACAACGCCATCGGGCCTTTGTAGAAGGCGCCCGGATTTTCGTCTTCCAGCACGTCTACCTTGCCGTCCGCGTTACGCACCAGCACGGTCGGTCCTTTGTCGATAAACAGGCTGGTCAGCTCCGTCGCTTCCTGCAACGAACCGCCGCCGTTGTTGCGCAGGTCGATAATCACGCCATCGACTTTTTCTTTCTGCAACTCGGTCAGCAGTTTCTTGACGTCGCGGGTGGTGCTCTTGTAATTCGGGTCACCGGCACGGAATGCCTTGAAGTCCAGGTAGAAGGCCGGAATTTCAATCACGCCCAGCTTGTAGTTCTTGCCGTCCTGTTTCAGGTTCAGGATCGACTTCTTGGCTGCCTGTTCTTCCAGCTTCACGGCTTCGCGGGTGATGGACACCACTTTGCTGGTCTGGTCATTCGGCGCATTGCTGGCCGGAATCACTTCCAGACGCACCACTGAGCCTTTAGGGCCGCGAATCAACTTGACCACTTCATCCAGACGCCAGCCGATCACGTCGACCATCTCTTTGTCGCCCTGGGCAACGCCGATGATCTTGTCCGCCGGGGCCACCTGCTTGGTCTTGTCCGCCGGGCCTGCCGGCACCAGACGCACGACTTTCACTTGGTCGTTATCGCTTTGCAACACGGCGCCAATGCCTTCCAGCGACAGGCTCATGTTGATGTCAAAGTTTTCCGCGTTATCGGGCGACAGGTAATTGGTGTGCGGGTCGTAAGACATGGCGAAGGTGTTGATATATGCCTGGAAGATGTCTTCGCTACGGGTCTGGTCAAGGCGCGACAGTTGGTTCTTGTAGCGCTTGGTCAGCAGTTCCTGGATTTTCGCGGGCTCTTTGCCGGCGATTTTCAGGCGTAGCACTTCGTCCTTCAGACGTTTGCGCCACAGGTCGTTGAGTTCGGCTTCGGTCTTGAGCCATGGGGCGTCCTTGCGGTCGACCTCCAGGGTCTCTTTGGCATTGAAGTCGAACGAGTCGACCCCCTTGTTCAGTTCGGCAAGGGCGAAGTCCAGACGCGATTTGACCCGGTCCAGGTAGCGCTTGTAGATCGTGAAGCCGGGGTTGAGGTCGCCGCTTTTGAGGAAATCGTCAAATTGGGTTTTCCATTTGTCGAATTCGGCAATATCGCTGGCCAGGAAATAACTGCGCGAGGGGTCGAGCAGTTTCAGGTAGCTGTCATAGATGATCACGGAACGTGCGTCATCCAGTGGCGGCTTGCTGTAATGATGGCGTTTGAGCAGCTCAACAACGTTAAGACTGGCAATTACCTCATCACGATCGGGCTGAAGGTTATCCCAACTGTTAGCGGCGAATGTATTGGCCGAGAGCGGCAAAACGCTGAGGCCAATGAATAGGGCAAGTGCGGTGCTAGGGAATAAATGCTTCATGCTGATTCGACGCGGGGGCAATTGATAACGCATATTAGGCCGTCTTTGAAGTCGCCGGTTCCATCAAGGACCGGTCGCATAATGCAAAAAGCCCGGTGCTTCAGCGCCGGGCTCAGTCCGGACTCACTATGGAGGCACTGTGAAAGCATTGCAAGGCGTTGAAGGTCATGTGAAGTGGGTTGAAGAGCCAAGTCCCACCTGCGATGCAGGGCAAATTCGGATTCGTGTGGCGGCAGCGGGGCTTAACCGCGCCGATCTTTTACAGCGTGCGGGGCTCTATCCACCACCGCCCGGCGCCAGCCAGGTGTTGGGCCTGGAATGCTCGGGCGTGATCAGTGAAGTCGGCCCCGGATCGTCGTGGCAAGTGGGTGACCGTGTGTGCGCGCTGCTGGCCGGCGGCGGCATGGCTGAAGAGGTTGTGGTGGATGCGCGCCACGCTTTACCGGTGCCCGAAGGTCTGTCGTTGGTCGACGCCGCGGCCTTGCCCGAGGTGTACAGCACCGCCTGGTTGAACCTGTTCCAACTGGCCGGTTTGAAACCCGGTGAAAAAGTGCTGTTGCACGCCGGAGCCAGTGGCGTCGGTTCAGCGGCCATTCAATTGTGTAAAGCCTTTGGCAGCCCGTGCTGGGTCAGCGTGGGGTCTGCAGAGCGTCTGGCGTACTGCCAGTCTCTCGGTGCTCAAGGTGGCGTTTTGCGCAATGACGGACTCGACAGCCTCAAGGCGCTGGGACCGTTCGATGTGGTACTGGACCCGGTGGGCGCCAATTACGTGGAGTCCAACCTCCAATTGCTGGCCCAGGACGGTCGCTGGGTGCTGATCGGTCTGATGGGCGGGCGCAAGGCTGAGCTGGATCTGGCCCTCGTACTGGGCAAGCGCATCCAGCTGTTGGGCTCGACCCTGCGCAGCCGCGATGACCAGTTCAAGGCGGATTTGCTCAGCGATTTGGGTCAGCAAGTGTGGCCTTTGTTCACCGAGAAGCGCTTGAGCCCGCAACTGGCCAAGACCTTCCCGATCGAGCAGGCACAAGCAGCGTTTGATGAACTGGCCGGCAATCAAGTGTCCGGCAAGCTGGTGCTGGTGATCGACCCGGACCTGCTCTAAAACGGCGGCCATGCCCCTGTCCCTTGTGGTCAGGGGCTTGTTCGCCTACTTCCAGTGGTGGATCGGCCACCCGGCTTTTTCAGCGTGTTCACGCAAAACCGGGTCAGGATTGACCACGTGTGGGTGATCCACTTTCAACAGCAACGGCAAATCGTTGCGTGAGTCGGAATAAAAACTCGCCCCTTCCAGATTTTCTTCTTCGGCGTCCAGCCACTCCAGCAAGCGCGTGATTTTGCCTTCCCGGTACGTCAACGTGCCGACAGTGTTGCCCGTGTAGACCCCGTGCTTGACCTCCAGCTCAATGCCCAGCACCTCGTCGATGCCCAGTCGTTCGGCAATCGGCTTGACCAAATGGGTGCCCGACGCGGAGATCACCAGAATCCGGTCCCCGGCCTGGCGATGGGCAGCGATCGTGCGGGTGGCATCACTGAAAATGATGGGCTCGATATGGTCCTCGACCCATGGGCCCACCAGGTGGGCTACTTCTTCAGGCGTGCGACCGATCATCGGCTCCAGGCTGAAGGCCATGTACGTCTCCATAGCCAGTTCGCCCCGGCTGTAGGCGTCCATGAGTTCGTTGTTACGCTGCATGAACGAAATGGGATCGACCCAGCCAAGACGGCCCATCTGTTCGCTCCACAAGGTGGCGCAGTCGCCGTGAATGAGGGTTTCGTCCAGATCAAAAATTGCCAAAGCCATCAGCGCCACTCTCTTTGCAATGAATTGAAGCGCATCAGGCTACCTCACACAGGGTGCCCGGATCGATGGTCAGGGCAACCCGTTGGCCATCTGCAAGCAAATCCGCGGATGAGCGATTGAGTACGTCAACGATCAACTCCACGCCGCGCACCTCAACCCGATAGCGAATCACATTGCCCAACAAGCTGTGGCCGCGGATCACCGCGTCCGGCTCACCGTGCAGGCTTAAAGCGAGCGTTTCGGGACGGATTGCAATGCGGCTGGTGACCGGGCGTTGCAACAGGCGCGTGGCGGCCTCGGGGTCAAGCAGGTTGTAGTTGCCAATGAAACCGGCCGCGAAGGCGTCCACCGGGGCCGCGTACAAGGTTTGAGCATTACCGCTCTGGACGATGCGGCCCTGATTCATCAGGAAGATGCGATCACTCATCGTCAGCGCTTCTTCCTGATCGTGGGTCACGAAAATGGTGGTCAGGTTCAGTTCGCGCTGGATCTGCCGGATCTGCTCGCGCAAGTGTTTGCGAATGCGCGCATCCAGGGCAGACAGCGGCTCGTCCAGCAGCAACAGGCGTGGGCGGGTGACCAGCGAGCGCGCCAGTGCCACGCGCTGGCATTGCCCGCCTGACAACTGATGCGGGTAACGTTTGGCGTAGTCATTGAGCTCCACCAGTTGCAGCGCCTCTGTCGCCCGCTTGTGGCTGTCATTGGCATTGACCTTTTGCATGCGCAGGCCAAAGGCCACGTTTTGCTCGACCGTCATGTTGGGGAACAGCGCGTAACTCTGAAACACCATGCCAATGCCGCGCTTTTGCGGGCTCAGCGGGACGATGTCCTGACCGTCGAGCAGGATCTTGCCGTCATCCACGGGGGTGAGCCCGGCGATGCAGCGCAGCAGGGTGGACTTGCCGCAACCCGACGGCCCGAGCAGGGTGACGAACTCTCCCTGGGCGATGCTGCAATTGATGTCGCTGAACACGGGCGTGCCGGAATAGCTTTTTTGCAGATGTTCGACGCTGACGAAGCTCATTGGCTTTTGTCCTTGTTCAATAAGGTGGCAACCCAGGTCAGCACCAATACAAAGAGGAAATACGAGATCACCAGTGCGCTGGTGAAATGGCCGCTGCTGTTGCGCATGTTGTTGAGGAACACTTGCAAGGTTTCGTAGCGGGTGCCCACCAGAATGTTGGCAAACACGAACTCACCGAACAGGAACGAGAACGACAGCAGCAGTGCCACCAACAAGCCTTTGCGCAGGTTGGGCAACACCACCAGAAACGCCGCTTGCCAAGTGTTGGCACCCAGCAATTGCGCGGCGTCCATCAGGTCGCGCAGGTTGATCGCCTGCAGGTTGTTGGTGATGGCGCGGTACATGAACGGCAGGGCCACCGTGAAATAGCAGCCGATCAGAATCCACGGGGTTCCGACCATTTGCAGGGGGCCGGAGCCATACAGTTGCAGCAGGCCCACCGACGACACCACGGGCGGCACGGCAAAGGGCAACAGGATCAGAATGTTCATCAGCGCGTCGAGCTTGGGAAAGTGGTAATGCACCACAAACAGCAACGGCAAAATCAGCCCCACTGACAGCGCCAGTGCTGCCACGCACACCAACAGCGACTGCCCGAACGCTGCAAGGAACCGTGGATCGCCCCACAACTGCACATACCACTTGAACGTAAACCCGCTGGGCATAACGGTGGCCGACCAACTGCTGGCGATGGAGTAAATCAGCGTGCCCAGTAGCGGCAGCAGCAGGATCAGGAACAGCAGCCAGACCACGCTGCGGTGGTAGAGGCTGGCGGAGGTGGATTCAGCGCGCGACATGGTAAGTCCTCTTCAACAGCCACTGATGCACCAGCGTTACCAGGGTCATCAAACCCACCAAAATCACCGCCAGCGCACTGGCCATGTTCGGGTCGAGGCTGATATCACCGGACACCAGCGCAGCAATCCGGATCGGCAATACGTTGAAGTTGCCGGTGGTCAGGGCGTACACCGTGGCGTATGCGCCCAGGGCGTTGGCCAGCAAAATCACGAAGGTGCCGAGCAGGGCGGGGGTAAGCACCGGCAAGCCGATAAAACGCCAGAATTGCCAACTGCTGGCGCCCAGCAGCGAAGCCGATTCGCGCCAGTCTTCACGCAGCGCGTCGAAGGCGGGGTACAGCAGCAATACCCCCAGCGGGATCTGGAAATAGGTGTACAGAATGATCAGCCCGGTTTTGGAGTACAGGTTGAAATCTTCGATGATCCCCGCCTGTTTGAGCATGATCGTGATGCTGCCGTTGAACCCCAGCAAAATGATGAAAGCAAAGGCCAGCGGCACGCCCGAGAAATTACTGGTCATGTTGGCGAAGGCGTTGACGAAATTGCGCAGCCGCGAATCCACCTTGCGCAGCGAATAACTGCCGAGCACCGCGATCACAATGCCAAACACACTCGACCAGAAACTGATCTCCAGGCTGTGCTCAATGGCCTGTCGGTAAAACTTGGAACTGAAAATCTTGCTGAAGTTGGCCAAGCCCCAGCCGCTGTCTGGCGATTGCACGCTGTGGATCAGCACCCACACCAGCGGCGCAATCTGAAACACAATAAAAAACACCGCGAACGGCAACAGACACAACAGCGCCAGCCCTTTGCTTCGACTCATACGGCGGGCCTCAGCAGGTCGCGGCACACCGGCTTGTCATGGGCCACGCCCAGCAACGCGCAGACCGTGCCGCACAGCTCGGTTTGCCGGGGTTCGACGTCGGGGTTGAAGCTGAACGCATCGCCCAGCACAAACAGCGGCACCTGGCGTTCCTCCTCCAGCAAACCGTTGTGCGAGCGGTCGTTGTTCATGCCGTGGTCGGCCGTCACCAGCACCTGATAACCCGCGTCCAGCCAGCCTTGCAGATAGTCGGCCAGAAGGATGTCGGCCGAGCGCGCACTGTTGCGGTACTGCGCCGAGTCCAGGCCATGCTTGTGCCCGGCATCATCAATGTTCATGGGGTGAACCAACAGAAAGTCAGGCGAATGCTTGACGCGCAAATGCTCCGCGTCAGCGAACAGGTGCGAGTCGGGGTAATGATCGTTCCAGTAAAAATGCCCGTACTGGATCGGGAAATCCGGTGCTTCGGTATGACGGTCGCGGGAGATGACAAACGGCGAGCGGTTATACAGTTCGCTGACCCAGTGATAGGCCGCCGCGGCCGTGCTCAGGCCCGCTTCACGTGCGTAGTGGAACACGCTGCGCTGGTGGGACAGGCGCGACACATTGTTGTGCACGATGCCGCTGTCAATCGGCGGCACGCCGGTCAGGATGCACTCGTACAGCGGGCGTGACAGGGCGGGCAACTCGCACGTGAGCGTGTACAGGGCCGCGCGCCCGGCGGCGGCATACGCTTGCAAGTGCCCCATGGCATGGCGGGCAACGCCATCGTTGAGCCCGTCGAGCACCACCAGAATGACCTTGTGTTTCATGTACGACTCCACCAGGGAAAGAGCATGCCTTCCAATCGCGGCTGCCGCAGTCTGCGACAGCCGCTCCAGGGTTAAGGGCGTTACTGCATATTGATGATGACTTCTTCCTGCCACATCTGCGGCAGTGCCTTGGAGGTGTTCTCCCAGGCTGTGGCATCCTTGATAGGCGTTACGTGTTTGTACTGTTCATTGGGCAGCAACTGCTTTTGCACGTCTTCGGGCAGCTTCAGGTGTTCAGCCCGAATCGGCCGTGCGTTGCCGCGTGCCAGGTTGGTCTGCCCTGCATCGCTGAAAATGAATTCACGGGTCAATTTGGCCGCGTTGGGGTGCTTGGCGTATTTGTTGATGATGGTGGTGTAACCAGAGATGACCGAGCCATCTGACGGGATCAGCACCACGTAGTCCTCCGGGTTGGCCATCTTGGCTTTATAGCTCAGGCCGTTGAAGTCCCAGACCACGCCCACTTCGACTTCACCTTTTTCCAGGGTGGCGATGGTCGGGTTGGCCAGCGACAGGCGCCCTTGTTTGGCGATGTCAGCAAACATCAGCAACGCCGGTTGAATGTTCTTTTCGTCCCCGCCATTGGCAAGTGCGGCGGCCAGTACCCCATTGGCGGCTTGGGCCGCTGTGCTGACATCCCCGATAGACACTTTGTATTTTCCATTTTTCAGGTCCGCCCATCGGGTGGGGACGTCGGAGCCGTGCAACAGTTTTTTATTGACGATAAACGCAATGGTGCCGGTGTAAGCCAGCGCCCAGTTGCCGTCTTTGTCCTTGGCCCAGTCGGGGATTTGCTCCCAGGTGGTCGGCTTATAGGGCTGGGTCACGCCCTTGGCCATGGCAATCGGTCCAAACGCCGCGCCCACGTCGCCGATGTCGGCGCTGGCGTTGTCTTTTTCAGCTGCAAACTTGGCCACTTCCTGCGCCGAACTCATGTCGGTGTCGATGTGTTTGAGGCCGTAGAGCCGGTTCAAATCGGCCCAAGTGCCTTTCCAGTTAGCCCACTCATCGGGCATGCCCACGCTGTTGACAGCACCCTCGGCACGCGCAGCGGCTTCCAGGGCTTTCAGATCGACGTCGGCGGCCATGGCCGTGCTGCACAGAGCGATGCTTGAACCTAACAGTGATGCCAGAAAAAACTGTTTCATCCGTAGCTCCTTGGGCGTTTTCACGCTGATTTTTTATGGGTCTTTTGCAGGTGTTGGTCTAGGTCAGCAATACCCGAGCCAATTTAGGCCGGTCGTATGACACTTTGATGTCGGCATCAACCGTGCAAGGGCTGAACGAGCCCGATGCGCTCATTGCGAGTAAGCGTAGACCATGCCTTTGCCCCCGTTTTTCGGGGCGTTGAGGGTGCAGTGGGCCTGCAGTGTCATCGAACAGTCATGTGAGCTGCCTAGTCTTGGTACCTCAGGAACGCGGGGCAGATGACCCTGCCTTTGCCCATATTTGGTGCTGGACTAGTCCAGATAGGT
The DNA here is from genome assembly GCF_036668715.1 of Pseudomonas sp. ESBL9. Taxonomy (NCBI): domain Bacteria; kingdom Pseudomonadati; phylum Pseudomonadota; class Gammaproteobacteria; order Pseudomonadales; family Pseudomonadaceae; genus Pseudomonas; species Pseudomonas sp. ESBL9. The sequence continues at coordinate 63,975 of NZ_JAZEVV010000001.1, forward strand.
AACGTTGATGCGTGAAGAGGCCCCCAAGGCGGTGACAGCCATCAGCCGTGCGTTGCAGGAGCAAATCGGGCACGGCTTGCTGGCCTGCGGCAGCCAGTTGCCTGCCGAGCGCAAGCTCAGTGAGTTGTTCGATACCACGCGGGTGACAGTGCGCGAAGCCCTGTTGCAACTCGAAGCCCAAGGGGTGGTGTACCGCGAAGAACGGCGCGGCTGGTTTATCTCGCCACCGCGACTGGCCTACAACTTGATGCAGCGCAGCCATTTTCACGCCATGGTCAGCGCCCAGGGGCGAGTGCCCACCACAGATGTGATATCGGCGCGGCTACAGCCCGCGTCGGCAGCGGTGTGCGAGCGTTTGAAGTTGCCGGCCCTGTCCAGCGTGATTCAGATTTGCCGGGGGCGGCGTATCGACGGACGACGGGTGCTGTATGTCGAGCACTACTTGAACCCGCAGTATTTCCCGCGAATTTTAGAGTTTGATCTGACGCAGTCCATCACCGAGCTGTATGCCCGGCACTTCGACCTGCATTACGGTCGGATACAATTCGAAATTGTGCCGACTGCGTTACCCACACAAGCCGCCGCCACGTTGAAAGTCTCAACGGGCAGCCCGGGGTTGTGCATTGCGCGGGTCAACTACGATCAGCACGGGCGGCTGATCGATTGTGACCTGGAGTACTGGCGCCATGACGCGATTCATGTCGGCGTGGAGGTGCCGGCGCAGGGTTAATCCTTCTGCAAGATCCCGCTGCCGGCCGTGACGACTTGTACGCTCAGGCGCGGCGTGGCCAGATCAAGCCCGGCTTCGTCCAGATGGCGTTTGAGCGACAGGTTGAACGCACGTGATACTTCCCATTGCTTGATCGGCGCGGTCTTGAAGCGCGCCCGCAAAATGGCGCTGCCCGATTCAAAACTTTCAACCCCCTGAATTTCCAGCGGTGACCAGATGTTGCGGCGCTGAAGCGGGTCGGAGCGCATCTTTTGCCCCACTTCGCGCATCAGCTTGATCGCGTCGTCGATTTCCATGTTGTAAGGAATGGCCACGCGAAAGATCGCGTAGCCGAATTCGCGGGAGTAGTTCTTGATGCTTTTGATTTCGCTGAACGGAATGGTGTGCACGATGCCGTCGATGTCGCGCAAGCGCACGGTGCGAATGGTCAACCCTTCGACCGTGCCCAGGTGGCCGCCAACATCCACGTAATCATCGATGGCCAATGAGTCTTCAATGATGATGAACAGGCCGGTAATCAAGTCCGCGACCAGCGACTGCGCACCGAAACCGATGGCCAGACCGATGACACCGGCACCGGCCAGCAGCGGCGTCACGTTCATGCCCATGTTGGCGAGGGCAACGATCAGCGCAATGATGAAAATGGCCGCGAACAGCACGTTGCGGATCAGCGGCATCATGGTTTGCGCGCGGGCGTTGGCCAGCCCTTTGCGCGAGCGGGTCAGGGCGTGGTGAATGGCGGTGTCGGCCAGAATCCAGATCAGCCAGGCAAACAGCAGCGTGCCGCCCAGCCCGAACAGCTTGACGGTGATCTCGTGGCCGTCGCCCTCGGTGATGCGAATCAGCGACAGCCCCCACACTCGCAGCCCCAACTCAATGAACACCAGCCACACCACCAGGTGCACAAGGGTGTAGACAAAGCCTTTAAGGCGCTCGGAATACAGGGCGTGACGTTTGTGACCGCGTTGTGGTTTTTGCGCGTGGCGACGCACCAGCCCGTTAATCACCATGCACAGCACCACCAGCACGGTGCAGATCAATGACTGACGCAACGCGGTACTGGTGTCGCCGGCCGAAATAAACGTCGCGGCCAGCGAGATGGCCACCAGAATCAGCGCCGCAATCCACCAGTACGTGCCGAGCAATTCAATGGTGTCGCTCAAGGCACGACGGGTCAGGCGCCGCGACAAAGGCTGGTTACGAATCAGGTGAGCAATCGGGCGGCGGAAGCGAATGATGAACAAACCGGTGGACAGCGCCGCCATCACATTGGCAAACGTGGCGGCCGTGTGGGCCAGGTGCACGCCCAGGGTGGCGACCAGTCGCGGGTCGCTCAGGGCCTCGCCGAAGGCGGCAAAGCTGCCGATCCACCACAGCGGACGAAAGGCCTGATGCCGCAGGATGTGCAGGGCGCGGTGGCGGTGCGGGCCGTCGAGCAGGGAAAAAGCAATCACGCAAATGGCCGAGAAACAGGTGCCGATGACCAGCGCATACGCCAGCACCATCGCCAAGTCCTTGCCCAGCGACGACGGCAACGAATAGCTCATGTACACGGTAATCACCAACGCCACCAGCCACGGCCCCAGCTTGCGCAAGGCAAACCGCAGCATGTCCACCGCCTTGGGGTGTTGCGGCAACTCTTCGCTCAGGCCAAAGCGCAGGCGCACCCGGTGGCTGACCCAAATCAGCAGCGCGGCCAGCAGACTCCAGACCATGATGATCAGCGCAAAGGCAAAAATGATCGGCAGCCATTGACTGGCCGGCAGCATCAGCGCCTTGAGTTCGTCCTGTGCCTGATCGATCTCCCGTGCCCAGCGCGAGGTCGGGCTGTCATTGCCCAAAAACTGTTTTTCGAGGTCGGTGAGGGTGCTGCCTATCAGCCCGAGTACGCCGATCTCGGCTTCGGGTTGCGCCTTTTTGGTGGCGTCGCGCAGCTTCTTCAAGTCGGCCAGCAGCTTGCTGCGTTGCTGGTCGTTCTCCAGGTTTTTGATCACTTCGTCCAGCGACTGACCCAGGGGCTCGGTGGGTTGGGCCTGGGTTTTATCCGGGCTGAGCAGGCCAGGCAGGCCGACAGCCTGCGCAGACGTGATGGGGAGCAGCGTCAGCATGCAAACGAGCAGTAAATACGGCAGGGCGAACAAACGAACAAGCACTGGGCGGTCAACCTCAAGGGGGCAGGTCGACCGAGTGTACGCTAGGGGCTGTTCCCGTTTCACTGCAAACCGCGTCGCGGGGTCACATTTAGCCAGGCAAGGCGCAGAGCGAAGGCAATGGTTGTTCCCTTCTCAAGCGCTGCGATGCAGCCTGACTAAATACAACCCGCGACCCGTGGGTGTTCGTCGCGGCTGCTATGAAACGGGAACAGACTCTGGGGCAGCGCTGATTCGTTTCTTGTCACACATGAAATCAATCAGCGCTGGATTTTGCGAAAAAACGCAGGTGTTCAGGAATTCAGCTTGGCCAGAATCTTGAACACAATCGTGCCGAATATCAGCAGCATGCCGCACCAGATCATCAGGACGCCGATGCCGCTGGTTCGCTCGCGAAGGGTGAAACCGACAGTCAGCAGCAACATGCCGCACACAATGGGAATCATCATGGAGTGGAACGCAGACATCTCGATCATTGTTATGGACCTGAAGGAATGAATGGGCTCCAGTCTAGGCCTGATTGTGAAAGTGTGCGGTGACGTGTATCAAAATTGAGCGGCACGCCTGGACTTTACAGGGTTTGGAGCGGGGCAGGCCCGCTCCGAGGCCCTTCACGGGAGTTGCTGGCTGGCGTAGAACGCGCTCAGCACTTTGACCAGATGCGCCAGGTCATGGCTGCCGGCCAATTCGCGAATGGAGTGCATGGCAAACGTTGGCAAGCCGATGTCCACCGTGCGCACCCCCAAGTGGCTGGCGGTGATCGGGCCGATGGTCGAGCCGCAGCCCATGTCACTGCGTACCACAAAACTTTGCACCGGCACTTCTTCGGCCATGCACAGGTGGCGGAAGAAACCGGCCGTTTCGCTGTTGGTGGCGTAACGCTGATTGCTGTTGACCTTGATCACCGGCCCGGCGTTGAGTTTCGGACCGTGGTTGGCGTCGTGTTTGTCGGCGTAGTTGGGGTGAACGCCATGGGCGTTGTCAGCCGACACCAGCAGGGATTTCTGGATGGTGCGTACGAACTCATCCCCTTCTGGCAGCAGGCGTTGCAGGATTTGCTCCAGCATCGGGCCATCGGCGCCGCAGGCCGAGCAGGAGCCGACTTCTTCATGGTCATTGGCCACGAACAGGCAGGTTTCGTCGGTCTCGGTATTGAGCAGCGCTTGCAGGCCGGCGTAGCACGACAGCAAGTTGTCGAGACGGGCGCCGGCGATAAAGTCACCATTGAGACCAATCACCGCAGCGCTCTGGGTGTCGTAGAAGCTCAACTCGTAATCGAGCACCACGTCAGCGTTCAGGCCGTGTTCGCGGGCCAGTTGGTCGGTCAGCAAGGCACGGAAGTCCACACGTTCATCGCCCGCGACCTGGGCCAGAATCGGCGGCAACTCGGTTTGCGGGTTAATCGCCCAGCCTTCGTTGGCGGTACGGTTGAGGTGGATTGCCAGGTTCGGAATGGTCGCAATGGGCGCCCTGAAATCGATCAGCTGGCTTTCGACTTTACCGTCGCGGCGGAAGGTCACGCGCCCGGCCAGTGACAGGTCGCGGTCAAACCACGGGGCCAGCAAAGCGCCGCCGTAGACTTCGACGCCCAGTTGCCAAAAACCCTGGCGTTGCAGTTCGGGTTGAGGCTTGACCCGCAGGCAGGGGCTGTCTGTGTGCGCGCCGACCATGCGAATGCCGCCGTGCAAGGGCGAGTGACGGCCCAGCTTGAACGCGACAATGGAGGAGTCGTTGCGAGTGACGTAATAGCGACCGTTGGCTTCGGTGAACCAGGTCTCGCGCTCATCGAGGCGCTGATAACCGGCGGCCTCCAGACGCTGCACCAGGCTGGCGGTGGCATGAAAGGGGGTAGGGGAGGCCTTGAGAAAGTCGATCAGGCCTTGGTTCAACTCTTCGCGCATAAGTTACTCCAGACAGCAAGGCCGCGAGTTTAGCGCATTGGTCACAAAAATTGACCCCGATTGAACCTCAATCCGGCAGTCGCCGCCTGTGTTGCCTGGCAGCGACCACGCAGAGGCGGGTGTCAGAACGGCGCCGGGCACTCGAAGCGCAAGCGCTCACCGGTTTGCGGGTGAGTGAAGCTCAGCATACTGGCGTGCAGGCACAGGCGTGGGTAAGCCGCTAGCGCCTGTTCATGGGCGTACAGACCGTCGCCCAGCAGCGGGTGGCCGATGGACAGCATGTGGACCCGCAGTTGATGCGAGCGGCCGGTGATCGGCGTCAGTTCCACGCGGCAGTAATCCCCACAGCGCTCCAGGACTTTCCAGAACGTCAGGGCGTTTTTGCCAAACGCGTGATCCACCACGTGCCGGGGTTTGGTCGGCGGGTCGTAGCGCAGCGGCAGATCAATGGTGCCGCTGTCCAGCGCCGGTTGGCCCCACGCCAGTGCGGTGTAGGCTTTTTCGGTTTCGCGGTCATGAAACTGGCGAGACAGTTCGCGGTGGGTGTCAGCATCCCGCGCCAGCAAAATGATCCCGGACGTTTCCCAATCAAGGCGGTGTACGATCCGCGCTTCGGGGTAGCCGTTTTCTTGCAGACGGGTAATCAGGCAATCCTTGTTGTCTTCTGCGCGGCCGGGCACGGACAGCAGCAACGTCGGTTTGTTGACCACAAGAACGCCAGCGTCCTCGTGGATGATGTGGATGTTGGACAACGGCATTAAAACAGCCTCTTGAGAAACGCCAACGGCGACGTGGGAACCGTCTCCGCAATGGAAGGTGCCCAGGTCGCCGTGGTGTCGGCCGGATCGGTTAACGATCTGGCAGGGTGATGTTGAGTTCCAGTATCGAGCAGCTGCCGTCGTTTTCCAGCGCGACATGCACGTCATCGTTGCCGATATTGACGTATTTGCGAATCACTTCTACCAGCTCTTTCTGCAAGGCGGGCAGGTAATCCGGCGTGCTCCGTTGGCCGCGTTCGTGCGCCACGATGATCTGTAGACGCTCTTTCGCGACCGACGCGGTGGTTGGCTTTTTGTTGGCGCGAAAGAAGTCGAGAAATTTCATTGTTTAGTTGCCTCCAAAGATACGCTCGAAGAATCCCTTCTTCTTGACATCGAGGAATCGATGTTCCACGGACTTGCCCAGCAAGCGATCGACGGCATCGCTGTAGGCCTGGCCAGCGTCGCTCTGGTCGTCAAGAATGACCGGCACACCTTGGTTGGAAGCCTTCAAAACAGCCTGGGACTCCGGAATCACGCCCAGCAGGGTCACGGCGAGGATTTCCTTGACGTCTTCAACGCCGAGCATTTCTCCGTTGCTGACACGCTCCGGGTTGTAACGGGTGAGCAGCAAGTGCTCCTTGATCGGGTCCTGGCCTTCTTCAGCACGCTTGGACTTGCTGGCCAGCAGGCCGAGCATGCGGTCCGAGTCACGTACCGAGGACACTTCAGGGTTGGTCACGACAATCGCTTCGTCAGCGAAGTACATGGCCAGGTGCGCACCGGTTTCGATACCGGCCGGGGAGTCGCACACCACGTATTCGAAGGTTTGTTTAAGTTCCATCAGAACTTTTTCGACGCCTTCTTTGGTCAGTGCGTCCTTGTCACGGGTCTGGCTGGCAGCCAGCACGTACAGGTTTTCCAGGCGCTTGTCTTTGATCAGTGCCTGCTGCAGGTTGGCTTCGCCGTTGACCACGTTCACGAAGTCATACACCACGCGGCGCTCGCAGCCCATGATCAAGTCCAGGTTACGCAGGCCGACGTCGAAGTCGACGATCACTGTTTTATGGCCGCGCAGTGCGAGGCCTGTACCGATAGCGGCGCTGGTGGTGGTCTTACCCACACCACCCTTGCCGGATGTAACCACGAGAATCTTGGCCAAGGTGTTTCACCCCTAAGGAAAAAGGACTTTTTAGCCCCTGAATAACATCTCTATTAACGACGGCAGGTGAACAGTCCTGGCGGATGATCGTTCAGGTCGGCGTTTACAAGCCGTAAGCGCTGGCTGATTGGTGATTTCCTACAAGGTTTAAACTGTTTTCTCTACGCTGTTGAGATGGTTGGAAAATGGCGAGAGTATCCGTTAAAGACGGGTGATGTTCAACATGTCACTTGACAGACTGATTTGAACCCCTGCACCCCACAATGGATCACGGCGCAGGTCTTCCGACACTTTGTACTTGCCGGCAATCGACACCAGCTCGGCGCTCAACTGCTGGCAGAAAATGCGCGCCTTGGTGTTGCCTTTATGCCCGGCCAGTGCTCGACCGCGCATTGGCCCGTACACATGGATGTTGCCATCGGCCATAAGTTCCGCCCCGGGGCTGACCGCCGCCATGACCACCAGGTCGCCGCCTTCGGCATACACCGTCTGGCCGCCGCGTACGGGGCTGGTGATGATGCGGGTCGGTTTGACCACAGGCTCGGGCGGTTTTTCGGGTTTTTTCTTGACCTCGGCTTCGACCGGTTCAATCGGCCGCTCACGGGCGCCGGACGGCGGCAGCACAGGCAGGTCGATAGCAATCGCGGCGGCAATGTCTTCAATGCGGCTGGCGCGAATGGCCAGTGTGCGCAGGCCATGTTGACGGCAGACACGCATCAGGCCTTGCAAATCAATCGCACCTTCACCGGCGGGCATTTTGTCCAGCGCCAGGACGAGCGGGGTATTACTGAAAAAATTCGGGGCTTGGGCCACTTTGGCAGCCAGTTGGCGATCCAGGGCTTCAAGGTTGTTTTTGGCCAGTTCCAGCACCGTGATGGCGAGCATACTGCCCTTAAGCTGGAACACAGGGGCTTGGTCTAGCGATTCGGTTTGGCTCATGGTCGGCTTAATGCGGCTTGTCACTTAAAGTGCTGAGACTTATAACGAGATCGCCCGCGAGCCGCAAGCGGGGTCGAACGATGTAGAATGCCCGGCCCTTGTGTCTGTCCGGAATCATTAATGGATCGCCCGCGTTTTCGTGCTGCTTTTTTTCACCCGCGTTTTTGGCTGCTGTGGTTTGGCCTTGGCCTGCTGTGGCTGGTGGTGCAGCTGCCTTATAAAGTGCAATTGGGGTTGGGGCGTGTGTTGGGCGCGCTGATGTACCGGGTCGCCGGTGATCGTCGGCGCATTGCCGCGCGCAACCTGCAATTGTGTTTCCCCGAAAAGTGCGCCGCCGAGCGCAAGCACTTGCTCAAGCAGAACTTTTCGTCCACCGGTATCGCATTTTTTGAAATGGCCATGAGCTGGTGGTGGCCCAAGCCGCGTCTGGCCCGGCTGGCCCACGTAGAAGGGCTGGAGCACCTCAAGCAGGCGCAGTTGGAAGGCAAAGGGGTGATCCTCATGGCGTTCCACTTCACCACGCTGGAAATCGGCGCGGCCCTGCTCGGGCAAAAGCACACCATCGATGGCATGTACCGCGAGCATGGGAACGCGCTGTTCGATTTTATTCAGCGACGGGGCCGCGAGCGCCACAACCTGGATTCGCTGGCCGTGGAACGTGATGACGTGCGCGGCATGCTCAAGCTGCTGCGCTCGGGGCGTGCGATCTGGTATGCGCCGGATCAGGACTACGGTGCCAAGCAGAGTATCTTTGTGCCCTTGTTTGGCATTCAGGCGGCCACCGTGACCGCCACCAGCAAGTTTGCCAAGCTGGGCAAAGCGCACGTTGTGCCCTTTACTCAACAACGACTGGCGGATGGCAGTGGCTACAAGTTGGTGATTCATCCGCCTTTGAAGGATTTCCCCGGAGAAAGCGATGAGGCCGATTGCCTGCGCATCAATCAGTGGGTCGAGCGGGCCATTCGTGAATGCCCCGAGCAATACCTGTGGGCCCACCGCCGTTTCAAGACCCGTCCGCCGGGCGAGCCCAAGTTGTACGACAAACGCCGCTGACCCGCGCTGCCTGCAGGGCGCCCGTCGGTGAGCGGCGTGGCGCCGGTAACCGGCCTGATTCTCTCGGGCGGCGGCGCGCGTGCCGCGTATCAGGTGGGGGTGCTGGCGGCCATTGCCCAGTTGCTGCCCAGCGGGGCGCCTAACCCGTTCCCGGTGATCGTCGGCACCTCGGCCGGGGCGATCAACGCAGTCAGCCTGGCCAGCGGCGCACTGAACTTTACCCTCGCCGTCGAGCGTTTGACCGCCTTCTGGCAGCACCTGCAAAGCCATCGGGTGATGCGCAGTGACTGGCCGGGCGTGATTCATCAGGCCAGCCGTTTTGTGAGCCGCAGTGTGTTGGGGCTTGGCCCTCAGGCGCCGGTGGCCCTGCTCAACAGTTCGCCATTGCGCGATTTGCTCAACGACAACATCAGCTTTGCGGGGATCGATCAGGCCATTGCGGCGCAGCAGTTACGCGCCGTGGCACTGACTGCCTTTGGCTATACCTCGGGTCAGGCCGTGACCTTTTACCAAAGTGAGCGCGCCATCGATGGTTGGTTGCGCCATCGCCGTATCGGGCGGCCAGCCGCCTTGACGGTCGAACACCTGCTGGCCAGCTCGGCCATCCCGCTTTTATTTGCTCCGGTCAACATTGGCGAAGAGTACTTCGGCGATGGCGCCGTTCGTCAGTCCGCGCCCATCAGCCCGGCCTTGCACTTGGGGGCCAATCGGGTATTGGTGGTCGGTGTCAGTGGCAACCCGCGCGGGCCGGACCCGCAGGGTGCGCAACGGCGCCCGTTCAATGCCCGGCAGCCGACGCTGGCGCAGATCGGCGGGCACCTGCTCAACAGCACGTTTATTGACAGCCTTGAGAGCGACATTGAACTGCTGGAGCGCCTTAACCACTTCAGCCGTTTACTGCCCGACCAGCCCCACAGCCTGGGCCTGGCGCCCGTGGACGTGCTGGTGATTGCCCCCAGCCAGCCCCTCGACGAAATTGCCGCCCGTCATCGCCACGAACTGCCCGCCGCCCTGCGCCTGTTTTTACGTGGGCCGGGTGCGACCAAAACCAGTGGCGCAGGTGTGCTCAGCTATTTGTTGTTCGAGAAGGGTTACTGCACCGAGTTGATCGAACTGGGGCGCAAGGATGCGCTGGCCCAACGTGCGGCACTCTCGCGCTTTTTAGGCATTGACGCCCACAGTCTGTAAGGGGTGCTGACGCGCACCGGGAGCAGATACCCGGCGGCACACGCTGTTGTGTCGCGCCTGCTTGCACTCAGGCGCGTGCTGCATCAGTGCGTTGTCAGACTGTCCAGCGACTTATCAACGTAGGCTTTGGCCAGTGCAACCAAATGTGTGATCGATAACACCAGGTCGCGCGCCGGCCCGCTCATGCCATTCCCCGCCTCAGTCGCCGATGCCCCGGCGCAGCGCAACAAGTCTGACGCTTGGGCCAAAGCCGCTTCTAAATTGACGCTGTTCGCGATGGCATACGTGGTCGTGTCCACGGGGTGAGTGGGCTTATGGCCGTGCAGGTAGTAATCAAGCGCGCGATTGGCGGCGGCCCGGTCCAACAACTGTGGATCGCACGGCGCAGCGTCTTGCGGGGTGAAAGCGGGTGGGTCGGGGACGAGCTTTTTCATGGGTCAACTCCAGATGCATGCAAAGGAGCTGTCACCTGTCGCGACTAAACGAGGGGGGTGGCAGCCGTACGCAGGTTAGTCGACCGGTGCATCTGGAAACCGGCGCGCCACGAGGGCGCCCTGCGCACGGCCACCATAAAACGCAGGCCGTAAAAAAGCGCCTCGCGGAGGTGGCGCCTTGCGCCAGATGACAAACCGGGCGACTAAACCCGACCGCTGAATGGGCAGCGATGGGCCGAGACTAGCCCTCGATTTGACTGGGCGCAAGCGCGCGGGATTTTCTCGGAAATTTCGCATGATTGAAAGGGAATTGTCATACGTAACGGCTGCACAGTGAGAGTGAAGGGCGGAACGGTTTAGGGGTTAATTGACCGGTGAGCTTTTCGAGCTAGAAGTTGTCGAGCGGGTTTGCTGGGTGGTGGCGTGTTTGGAGGGGAGGGATGGCGGTGGGTGTCCTGATGGAAAAGTGGGATACCTGTCATTTCTGACAGTATTCAGCCGCCATAAAAAGGCGTTCAATATTTTTAAGCGTTTAGAGATATTAAGGTACTCATAGCGGAAACTATTCGTTCGATAGTGTCATGCCTCATTAATTTGTTTTTAGGCTTCGGCGCTTTAACACGCACTTTACCTGTTCGTGCAAGGCGAAAACCAAGTTTCTATCAGTGGTGCTGAGGTACAGGTACTTTCTCTGTGAATTGAGGGTTACACGATGAATATGCTTGAAAGGAAATTGGCTGCTAAAAATGCGCGTAAGGCTTTTTTTAAACGTCGCGGTGAGTTAAGGCGTGCGGGTGAGCATGCCAAGCCTACGGTGCAAGGTGTTTTGCCTGGTGAACCGCTAGGGCTCATCCCTAAAACGCTTTTGACAGCCCCTCTGAAAGTTGAAATACCGCATTGGGAGAATTTTCCAGTCGATCCAACTAGACCGGGTGATAAATTAAGGCTGCAATGGCGGCCGCAAGGTAGCACAGATGATGCAGCTTATACAGACCTCCTAGATCCTCCTGTTATTGACATAAGAGGGGATCACCCAGATCCCATGATTCAAGAAATACCGCTAGTTTCTTTTGAATATATCCACGGTGCTTTTGAGTTTAGATATCTCGTAGAGGGCGGAAATGATGGCGGAGCTGCTATACCTTCAGAAACCACACCCATCGTGCTCGATATTATTCCGCCTTATGGCAATGAATATCCCACAAACTTAGATCTTACTGATGGCCCTATTACGGATGCCAACAGCAATGCTGTAGTAGCGACTATTCCTTCGTATCCAGACCAAGCGGATGGCGATAGAATTGGCGTCTATTGGGTAAAAGACAAGGTGCCCGAAGAGGTATCAGGTTGGCCACCCATCGGTGGCTTTCAAGCTATTCCGATAGACCGAAAGTTCCCCATTCCCCAATCAACTATCATCGACGCGGGGGATGGTGACTTTTTCGCGTGTTATGTCCTGCTCGATAAAGCGGGTATTGACAGTCGCGTTGGCGGGTCCGTGAAAATGCCAGTAGCGCTTGGGCCCTTACCTACGGATCCGTTCCCTGCGCTAACGGTGCGCCATGCCGATGAGATTTCAGATGAATTAATTGACCGTGATGATGCTTTTTTGGGTGTGTATGCCGATATCAAGACGGAGATAACCAACTGGAAAATTGGCGATAGTCTTACGGTCACGTGGGGAGACCAAACACTGGATACCCCTTATCCGATCAACCAGTTTCCAGTTAATATTCCTGTGCCGTGGACTGTTTTGAAAGCGGCCTATGATTTTCAGACGCCTGGTTCTCAAGATACTATTGTCCAGTACGATTATTTTCGGGGCTCGCTACTCTTGGGTTCTGCCAATGTAATGATTAAGGTTGATTTGTCCAAGGTAGGCCCTGAAAATCCGGATGAGCCTAATCCAGTAAACCCAGCACTGGGCGTAGTGACCGTAGAAAGTTACTCGAGTTTAATCGATAAGATAGAGGCTGTTGATGTTAACCAACCTGCCAAGATTCATCTAAAACCTTATGAGGGTATTGATTCCGATCAAGAAATCGAATTTTTTTGGGGCGGTAAGTCCATCGGAACCCATACGGTAACGACAGAGGTACCCGGGGGTCCTGACATAGAGTTCACTGTTAATTGGGCCGATATTGAGGCGGCGGGCAACGGCGACGTTGATGTGTGGTTTACCGTGTCTCATCCAGATTTTATTAATGAAGAAAAATCAAAGCCCAAGTCGGTAGCGGTTTCGGCAGTCCCTATTGTTTTGCCCTCCCCTGAATTTCCAACACTTGACCCGGCTTGGAACTGGCTGAATTGCCCTTCTCTGGAACTGACTGATGATACTTCCTATGGGGTTCGTGTCCATATTCCGGTTTCCAAGTATTTGGTTGAGGGTGCAAAAATAAAACTGAAATGGACAAGTTTTATTGATCGAGGCACCACAACGCCGATTCCAGGCGATCCACTTGAAAGTGGCGAGCTCACGGTTAGCAAGGACCAAGCAGATAATGGTTTTGATTGGTGGATCAGACCTTATGAAACCTATTTTCTGCCCATTTATAATGCTGATAGTGACAATGCTGGCAGTGGCAAAATCGAATACACACTTCTCATTCAGGGCAACGAAGAGCCTGGAGTAGCGACTGTCGAGATAGGCATGTATACCTCGAGTGGGTCGTGCCCCATTCCCCCAAATCCATAGACATTTTAAATGTTGCGACAATAGGGACTATCCTTACAGCGGTGTAGGGATAGTCCTACATTAAGCCTTAGGTACGGTGCGTAGAATGCGTCGGCTTTGTGCGAATGTGCCGAGAGAAGCCTAAGGTGATTCTTTGCATAAAATCCGAACCGATTATTAGGTTGATGACTATGCCCTATCTACGATCTCCACTTTCTCAATGCATTTTTCTTGTTGCGGTGGGCTCCAGTCTGTTGGTCAGTGAGCGCTCGTATTCTGAAACGGTATTGGTCCGCTTTGAAGATGCCATTATTAATGATTCAAGCAGTCCGCTGGATAAATATAAAGTATTTAATGGCTGGACGTTGACAGCCAATAACGCGACTTCGCGCAATATTGAGGTGACCACGTCAAATTTGGTATTAAACGGGTCAACTGTAAACGGTGACGGTACCGAACCCGGCGTGAGTCTTTATGGCAGCACGGCGACCATCACGGGCAGTACGATTACCAGTAATGAGATAGGTCTTAGAGTTACTGCATATTTAGATACAGGGTCTGCTGCACAGGTATTCAGTAGCACCATCACAGGTATGACCCGCGGCGCAACAGTTTCTCATTTGAGCCAGTTGGAGATGACCGACACAACGTTGCTGGCCAACGGGGCCGATGGTATCGGACTTGAGGTGTTTAATGGTACGGCTTCAGCCTTAAGAGGCACGATTGTCGGGGGGCTGAACGGCATACAAGTCATTGATTATTTTAACCCCGAAGATGCGCTTATTAACCTCGACAGTACAACAGTTGTCGGGCGTACCGGGGCAGCCATCGTTGTAGATAACTACGATTCAGGCGCTACTCACACTCAAATCAATGTGACAAATGGCTCGACACTCTCCGGTGGTAATGGTCACTTACTGGACGTTAACGGCACGTCCAAGGCTACCTTGCGAGTCAGTGATAGCAATACCCACCTTGCGGGAGATGTGATTGCCGCATCGGGCGCTACTGCCCATGTGATCCTTGACAATCAAGCCACCTTGACCGGGCGCCTCGAAAACCTCACGAGTCTGGCAATCAATAGCCAGGCGCAATGGGTCATGGTCGAAGACGGTACGGTGGCCGATTTATCCATGAATGGCGGTTCGATCAAGTTTGGTGAGCCTACTTCTTACTTCACGCTGTCGGTGGGCAACCTGAGTGGGGCTGGCGGCACTTTCTATATGGCTTCAGATTTTTCAACAGGCCAGACCGATAAACTTGACGTGACTGGCACCGCAACTGGGAGTCACCAATTAGTAGTGGCCAGTTCCGGCGCTGATCCAATTAATGCAGACAAGCTTTACCTCGTTCATACCGCAGCAGGGGATGCAACATTTTCGCTGCTGAATGACCGGATTGACCTTGGGGCTTATTCCTATCAGTTGGCTAGCACTGAAACTGGAGGCGCAACCGATTGGTATTTGAACCCAGAAAGCAAGACCATCAGCCCCGGCACTCAGTCGGCCATGGCATTATTTAACACGGCACCGACCATCTGGTACGGGGAGCTGACCACATTGCGTACACGTATGGGTGAGTTGCGGGTGGGTACGGGGCAGTCCGGTGCATGGGTTAGAGCCTACGGTAATAAGTACGTGGTGTCCGATTCTACTGGCGTGGGCTATAAGCAAAACCAGCAGGGGTTAACATTCGGTGCGGATGCACCGTTGCCTATCGGTGATGGTCAATGGTTGGTGGGCTTAATGGCCGGTTATAGTCAGTCGGACCTTGACCTCGATCGAGGTACTTCCGGTACCGTAGACAGTTACTACGCGGGTGCCTACACCACCTGGATTGATGCTCAAACCGGTTATTACTTTGATGGTGTCGTGAAGGTTAACCGTTTTCAGAACAAATCTGATGTGAGCTTGAGTGATAACACGAGCACAAAAGGCGCTTATGACAATTATGGTGTCGGTGCCTCTGCAGAGTTTGGGCGCCATATAAAACTCGATGACGGGTATTTTGTTGAGCCCTATGCTCAGGTATCGAGCGTTGTTATACAAGGCAAGAACTACGACCTGGACAATGGGCTGCGTGCGGAGGGTGATCGCACGCGTTCATTGCTGGGTGAGCTTGGTTCAACGGCGGGTCGTAATATTGAATTGGCGAGCGGTCAGGTAGTACAGCCCTACTTGCGCGCCGCGTACGTGCATGAGTTTTCGAAAAACAATGAAGTCAAAGTGAACGATAATGTATTTAATAATGACTTGTCCGGTGCTCGCGGTAAGTTGGGTGCAGGCGTCACGATGACCATGACTCAAAAAATAAAAGTCTATGCTGATGTGGAGTACAGCAAGGGCGACGGTATTGAACAGCCGTACGGTGGCTCTGTGGGGCTTCATTACAGTTGGTAAGTAGGGCGTGTGCGAAAAGTAAGAAGGTGGCTTACAGCTGAAAAGGGAGGAGACTAGTAGTTCTGCTAGTAACCGACCGATTAAAAACGTGCTAAATATACTGGACGTGCTGTGCGCGCAAAGGGGTTATCCGTTTTGCGCGTCAGGTTAAGTTTCAATTCAGTTGAAGTTTAGTGAGTGATAGTTATGGCCGATTTTGATGACGGAAAAAATGTAAAACCAACTAAACGCTCGGCGAGTATAAGCGCGTTGTTGCAAGAGCCCACTATACAAGGCATCTTGCCGGGGCTTCCCGAAGGTCTACTACCGGCTGCGGCACTTGAAGATCCGTTAGCAGTTGAGGTTCCAGCATGGGATAATCTCCCGCCAGAAAACGCTATCGATAAACTCTCCTTTCAATGGCGCAGGCAGAATACCTCTAACGCTTTTAATACGATGCAAACCTATGACGTTGCAGGGCCACTCGATGACAGTGATTTTCCTTTGTATCTCAATATTGATGCGCAGAAGCTAGAGTTTGAAGAAGGGCCTTTTGACTTTAGGTACGTGATCGTTGGCCATAATGGAGGAGATGAGAACGAATCAAAAATTGTCCCCTTGGTGATTGATCGTACGCCTCCCTACAAGCATGGAAAACCCAGCGCACTGATACTTCCCACTACGCAAATTACTATTCCCTTCTTTGAAGCTAATGACAATAAATTTGTCTGTGTGATACCGGAATATACCGATTATCAAGATGGCGATGAAGTGGTTTATTTTTGGAGGACCTCTTCGGGCAGTCAATGTATTGGTCGGGAAGCGGTATCTGCCAATAGAGAAATAGTCTATACCCGTGTGCAGATTGAAGCGGCACTGAACGGTGAGTGTTATGCCGAGTACCAACTTATCGATAAAGCAGGTAATTCTAGCCCTGTCAGTGAGTCTGTAACGATTGACGTAGACATGACGCCGCGTTCTCTTAACTTTGTAAAAGTTAAAGGCGCCAAGGGTTCCCTTGAGTATGGGGAGTTGAATATCGACTTTGCAGGAGACGGTGTAGTTGTTGATCTTCCTGCTGATGCTGATATTTATGAGGGTGAGAAGGTTCGTCTGCAGTGGGCGGATCCACTGGCATTTAATGCAATAAGTCTGAGTGATGCTGAGCCAATGAATCCTTTGCAGTTCAAGGTGCCTAAAGAGAATATTGCAGCCCACATGGTCAGCAGTTTGGCCGCCGGGGTTAAATACATTCCTGTATATTACGAGGTGCTAGATAGCTCAGGCATGACAGTGGTGGCCACTTCAAAAGTTTATAACTTGGCTATTTCTGATGTGCCAGCGGCTAACTTTCCTACTCTGCAGTGCGGCAGTGTCAAAGGCCAACAATTAAGTTTGGCAAGCGTGCCGCAAAGTGGTGCCGTTGTATTTGTCAGCTATTGGGCTTTTATGGCAGATGATCAGTTTGTGTCTTTTAGTTTGGTAGGGTTGGGTGTGGATGATAACGACCTGACGATTGAATATTTTACCGAGCACGCCGTCACGGCTGAGGAAGTGACAGCAAAAAAAGTATCAACGGTTGTGACAAAGGCAGATATTGAAAAATTTAAAGTGGGGGCTCAACTTAATTTTGAGGGGCGGGTGAGTTTTAATAATAAAGGCTATTGGTACAACCTCCGGCGTGAGTGGGCAACGCTAGTGAGTTAGCTGAGTAGCCCCGCCCTTTAGTTGATGGTCAGCGCGCAATGCTGTTCACTCAAGAGCAGCGCACCCTCAGTGGAAGGAGCAGTCGACGCTTTATTGCTCGCGATCTGTTAAAGATCAAAAAATCGCGAGCAAGTTCGCGCCTACCAGGTTGGCTTTTTACTTCAGTGAACAACATTTCTGGTCGGTGCAGGGGGTATTCATTTATAAGTCAAGGTGAAATTCAGGGCGCCCTCTACTGAGCCTGGCTCAACGTTAATGGTGGGATGGGTTTGATAGAGGCGAGCTTTAAAGTGCATAGCCATATTGCCCGGCGTTATCGCAACTATTGGAACATCGACGCCTAGCGGGACGGGTGTTAGACCATCTTCTTTTAGCATCTGAATACCCACGCCTTTTGCTGTTGCGCTGGTAGCCAATGTGAAAATGCCGTTCACTGGGTCAAACGGTACAGAACCTTTAGCGCCCTCTAGGCGAATATGAGCCAGAGCAATAGATTCCCCCGACGGATCGGTCTCGCATGAAACCATATTGATGTGAAAGTCTACGGCGTCTGTAGTATCACCCTCTTGGGTGAAGTGTTTACTGTCCCAATGACCCAGTTGTACAGGGTCTGCGCTGACCGGGGTACTTGACAAACTGCATTGAGATTGAATAACAGTGCCGTCCAAGCCGTAGCTAAAGGCTTTGCCGATACCCGTGAAATGTCCACTAAACAGAGTGCTGCCATTCAATATGTGAACGCCGGGGGCAATGGGACCAATTTTAATCAAGGTCAGCGTATGTCTTAAGCTACCAAAACTAAAATTTGCACTGCCCATCGATTGCCGATGCTCACTGAGCATCGGCACGTAAGGGCCATTGAGTGCGGTAAACGAGTTATCTTCATTAAACTCTTTAACCAGCGGTCTTCCCAATTTGATCAAAACCCCTACGCCAGGAATATTGGTATGTAAAACAGTCCCCGGCTGTGGGGGGATGGGGCCAATATAAATAGGGGCAGACGCAATGGCACTGAAGTTTAAAACGGTACTCCCATCGTTCCTGCACTCTATTCTTCCCCCTTCATCGTTGGGTGTGAACAAACTCTGTTCTGAGCCAATGAGCGTTCCCACAGGCGCATCTCTGGGCACATAAAGTGTGCCAAGTCTGGGGGTGTAGGTTACCGGGCCTGCCCCTTCCGCCCAAAAGCATTCATTGTCTTGCTGAGCCCCTGATGCCAAGGGCATTACTAACCAGGTAGAAAAGCCGATCAAACTTGCTAGGCGTCGCATTAGTGTTGTCATTAAACATCCCAAAGGTACCGGGCGAGCCTACTAAAGGTCGCCAATATGTTGCTCAAGTGAGTTATCGGCAGACCAGATCTTGTGTGTAAAAACCATCAAGATTTTGCATAGCCTCTGGTTCGATCTTTAGCTCACAGTGCTGATCACTCAACACTCCCCACCGCACGGTTAGAGTTTGTGGTGTCAAGTCAGTCGAGAGCAGTATTTGCCCAGCTTGACCGATGACCCCTAGCTGCTCACCGTCCGCTGTACTCACTTGGGCTGCAAAAGGCAGAGGTTGCCCATTTGGCATAGAGCCTGTTAACAGCAGCCTGTTAATTTTTCTCGCTGTGAACACATGTTTAACAATCGCGCCACGCCTCGGAACAACTTGTGCTGTGCCATTTTCAATTTCGATGGTGGGGTCTAGATCGTCAGTTTGGAGCTCTAGGTGGTTGATGCGGTAGGGGCGCATGTAAGGCGCTATGGCAAATCCTTCTTTGTTAGTCAGCGCTCCGGTCGCGTTGACGACACCCACCCCGGCGATCTGCGGAACTTGAATCAGTGCAACCGTCTCTCCCAAGTATGGGCTGAACTCAATCCCTTGGTCATGGAGTAATACCGCGCCGCTGGTGTTGATGGCTAAGCTACGGTAGTCGGTGCCATAGGTGACTCCCCCACCCAGACTGGCAAATGGCGTTTGATAGTTTGTCGAAAAGGAAGTGGACGTTTGCTGTGATTCCGTTTGGCTGAGTGAGGCTCGATAGCTAAGTTTTTGATTATGGATTTTGCCGCTGATACTTGAGCGCTTACTAAAGTGATCGCCATTTTTTTGCACATCAAATGTAGCATTGCTGGCCAGCGCAAAGTCCAGAGGAATCGAAACACTCAGGCTGATTTGCCGATCATTGTTGTACGTGTCGCTCAACGCCTGAGAGGCCATCAAGCTGTAGGTAATACCTTTATGCTGGGTATTAAAACTGAACTGAAATTGACGCTGATTGTAATCGGTCCCCCAATAGTCCTGGTGCGAAAGTGACAAATTAACGGAGCTACTGTTCGTTAAGTTTTGATAGAGGGAGGCAACAATCTGACTCCTTCGGCTACCCAAAAAATCAGAGGATTGAGAACGCTCGCGTAAAGCTTCATCAAAGTCACGATAGCCTTGAGTTGAATAGCGATAGCCCGCAAAACGCAAGTCAGTGCCCGTTTTGAAAGATTTGCCATATTTGATGGCATAACTCATCCCTCGCAAGCTCTGATCATTGATAGTGTTGATCTGAACATTGGAGCGCGTCACATCAAATGCCAGTGCGCCAATGGCGCCTAGGTCCTTGGCTAAACCTAATGACCCAGCTTGATAAAAGTCACTCCCCATGAGCCCGCCATACAGCGTGGTATCCCAACCCGTCCCGACAGTCAGCGTGCTTTGCCAAAGCAACGGGGCGCTCATGTCGTAGACGGCGTTGTAACGACCGGCGAAAACGCTATATCGCCAAACACCTTCGCGCAGCAGGTTGCTCAAGGTCGAGAAGGGTTGTGTGAAGCGCCGCACTTGACCATCTTCTTCTGTCAGAACAATCTCGAGTTCTGCACTGCTACCCGCTGTAGTCAGATCGTTAATTTCATAAGGCCCGGCACTGACATAAGTTGAATAAATAGGATAACCATTTTGCCGAACTTCGAGTTTTGCGCGTGTTTGAGCGACACCACGGATGATCGGAGCGTAACCTTGCAGCACGTCAGGAAGCATGCCTGCATCCGAACGGATTAAAACGCCTTGTACGGGGATGCTGCGAAAAACGTCGCCATCGGTTGAGGTTTCTCCCACGGTAATGTTCGCCAGAGTGCCCGGTATGTCACGTTGCAAAAAGGTTGAGGAGCGGACCCAATTACGTTTGTCCGATTCGCCCTGTCGCAGTGCCTGGGTGCTCCGAAAACGCCACCCTTCATAATTAACACCCATGTTGAGGAGTACATCTTCGCTGTCGGTCGGGCTGTTATAACGATTTCTGCCGCGTTGCGCGGACGCCTGATAGTTCAGGTAAGCGGCATTGATGCCCGAGTCCCAGCGCTTGGGGTCAACATAACCTACGACGTCAGCTCGAAGTGCGATTTGTGGAATAGAAATATCGATCAGCATTTTGGAGCTGTCAAAGTCAACGGTTGAGCCGGGAACTAAGATCGCAAGGTCCAGACAGCTCGTCTGCAAAGAGCTCGGGTCTTTTAAGGCGTCAAGTTTCACGCCGCTCAATGTCAGCAGGCTGGCAGGCAAACAAGGCACAAGGGTTTCATTATCGATTGCCAGGCTGAAATCAAGGTGCTGTTGATCTATCAAGCGTGAATTCACTTGAATCGCAACCCAATAACGCCCTGGTACCACGTCTTGCCCCTTAGACAACGCATCAAGCGCAATATGTCCGGCCTCAGATGTTTGGCGCATGAAGCTGGACTGGAAGTATTCAAGCTCTTCGGCGTGAACGTCGCGCAATGTGAATAGATTAAAGCTGGCACAAATTAATGCGAACTGGCTGATAGACAGGCACGCAGCGGTGCCCCTCAGACCGGATAGACAGATCATGATGAGTTCCAGACAGATTGAAGCGCAGCGATGTATTAATCGGCAGAAGTAATAGCAGCAGTTAGAGGAGGGCTAACACCGCCATAATCATTGATAGAAGAGAAGGTGACTAGCGCATCTGCTGTGGGCTTGAACGCTGAGAGTCGATACAGTTGGCGAGAAAATGGAGCCGCCATCGCGGGGTTGGTTGGGGACTCTTTTTGTCCGTTAAACCTCAGCTCAAGGCTCGCAAAAGAAATAAAGTAAGGGGACGGGTTGTGAGCTTCTAAATAGTAGTGACCGTCCATTTTTTTTACGGCCCACTGTAGGTGTTTTAAATGTGTGTCCGCAGGGTTTTTTATCGACGTCGGGCGGTAAAAAAATTTGATGCGGGTACGCATTGCGATATTCAGAACACCCGTGTTCGAACTCTTGGATTGAGGGATTTCCTGAACATTAAAATAAAATACCGATTCTCGGTCATTAGGCAGTGTGTGAGGCCACTGATTGATTTGAACGTATTGTTCTTTACCTGCGTTCAGTCGGAAGAGTGCAGGTGTGGGCATAAAGGGGACGGCAGTGGTGGTGTCATCGAGCTCGGTATTTATCCAGGTTTGAACGGCAAACGGGCGTTTACTGGGGTTGGAGATAATAACGGAAACGCTGCGCTTATGGCTGTCGTAAATAATGCGTGTGCCGTTGATGGTGAGTGCAGCATGGCTAGGGGAGCTATAGAGCAGTACAGCACTGCTAAACGTGATGGCAAGGCAAAGGAGGCGTGAAAAAGTTGACCATCTGAAGAGGCCTGGCATTAGATGAATACCTGTGCATAACGATAGAAAAAGGAGTAACGGGTGTGCCCTTGCAAAGCAAAGGCACACTTTATGGATCAGTTAATAGTGACCAAGAAGTTAACATCGGCATCAGCCGGGCCGGGCAGTACCGTGGCAGAAGTTGAAACGTAGTAAGCATCAAATTTCATATCGGTGGCGACGGTGTCACTGAGTGGGTATGTAGCAGATTCGGTGCCATTGTTGACCGATTGACCGGTCCGATCCTTGATGACAATCGCTACGCCTTCGGCTGCACCGGCATAGGATTTGGTCGCATAAAATTTACCGCTAGCATCTGCAGTGCCGGTGAATGTGACTGTTCCCACATTTGGACCGCCAGGGGTTAAATTACAACCAGATTCAGTCGGTACACGCAAGATGAAGTCATTGCCCGGATACTCTTGCCCGATTGCGGTAAATCTAGAGGGAGAGACTGTGCCCATTTGTACTTCATTGCCGATCGCGCCGCTGCCCGGGTTTACAATTTCAATCGGGCAAGTCGAACTATCAATTTTGCCAACAAAATTAATAGTGCCGGTGTTCGCAGAAGCAACGTGGCTGACCACACCCGTCAGAAGAGCCAGCGTCAAAGGTATCAATTGCGTTTTCATAGAGTTCAACCTGTTAGAAATATAGGCAGTGTGAAGGGCGCAAGAAAGCTAACTTTTATGTACCTCTAAGTGTGAGTGTGCAGTGTTAGTCTTTTTTGCGGGCTGGATTCTGAATGGATGAGCGGGCGGAAGATATGAGAGAACTCTCATTTTTGCGGTGAGGAGTAAAGACAACTGGATAGCATCCCCATGCTCTGGATGCACTGAGGGCACCTGAGCATGGGGCATTGATGAGCTTCTATTACAAGCGGGTAGTGCTTGTGTACCTCCAATCTACGCCAGTAGTCGCAGTGATACCTGTTATATTTACAGCTGGCCATGATTTGGCCGCAGAGCTGGTAATGGGAGTCTCCGAGTCTTGTCTTTTATTTGTAACAGTGTTGGTATTTACCCTTTCGAATAAAACTTCTGCTCCCGAGGCATAGCTGGGCACAGTTTCAGGCAACGGCGGAGGGACGCTTTGATCAGATATTGATGAAATAATGTTGTCAACGCTATCACCTTCTCGTAGGGTCATTAAAGAGGCATTATCTGTTTGATCAGTCATTTGATTAATCGGGAGGTATATAGACCTTCTGGAGGCTTTTCGTACAGCAGCACTGAACACACTTGCTAATACACCTGCTGGTAAGAGCAACCAATTAGCCGTATTAAGTGCGCCTACAACACGATATTGCCTCGCTCCGACTAAAGACCCTTCAACTAGAGTCAACGCCACATCAATACCAAACACAGCTTTATCTAGGACACCGGTGAGCGGAAGCAGTCCGACGAAAAATTTTGTCATTATAAAAGTTGCCGCGTACAAATGTCCAGCTACCATTTCCGTTGCCAGCGCACCGACGCCAACAGAAACTGCTAAAGCAGAAAAACCCGCAGCTATCTTGGCGGCTACAGCCGCAGCAACTGCAGCAGCCGGCGGGAAAAATATCGTTGCGGCAACGGCGAGTATTAAAAGTGGTACACCAATGATGATACCTAACCATGGCATCACTCCCGCACCCGATGTGGGTCTCTTAGCTTTAGGTCGTATGTTACGACCCGACCCTGCGTGGCCTGTTGGGTCTTGCAAAGCGATTGGATTCCCCAGGCAATACACATAAGGGTTTAGGCCACCAGCACCGAATGGGCTTAGGGAGTCTGGGCTATGAAATCGCATCAGCTGCGGGTTGTAAGCGCGATAACCCTTGCCCAGCAAGTACCAGCCGCTGGCCTCATCCAGTACTTCACCGTTGAAGGCCATTATGCTTTGAAGCGCTTGCTCGCTACTGCGTTCTCCATAGGCAGTGTAAGTAGCGGTTATGAGTTCGTTATTGAGACACTCCCCCACGACACTGTGGCTAGCATCAGTGAGTAGTATCAGTGTTTTAGTCTCATCCCCATTGTGTTGCTGGCCAACGGGTTGCTCATTAACCGTAAGCAGATGGGTATTGATGCCTTCATGTACCGCCAGGCTCAAACGATTACCTTCGTAGAAACACAAGGTTTCAGACTGCTCTTTTACTTGTGTGGCAATCAAATGATTGTGCGCATCGTAACGGTATCTGCCGACTGGTTGCCCAGTGCCGGCGGCTTCAACGCGCACTAAACGACCTAGCGTGTCATAAACCAAGTGCTGGTTTTGCTCATCGTTTTCCATATTGCCATCGGCGTCATACGTAAACGCCTGATGGGCCGGGTAGCTTGCATGATCATGAGTGACGCTTAGCAGGCGGCACGCATCATCGGGTGAGTAAGTGAATAGGGCCAGATCTGATTGTCCATCGACGAAAGTTGTCCAGCAGCGCTGGATATTATCGAGGGCATCAAATCGAAATACCTGACGCGTGATGTCATGTCCGTACCGATCTTTGGGTAATGCAGGCCCCTTGTAGGTATGTTTACGCAGGCGTCCCTTAGCGTCATATTCAAATTCTTCCAAGAGCTGCGAAATACCGGCGACTGTGCGTTCGCGACGAGCTAACAGATTATTGGGTAACCAACGCTGTGAGAAAGTGTCTGGAGCTTGAGCATTTAGCATTTGAGTACGTAGAACTTCACGACCCTGATCGTCATATTCTAGCTCGACAAGAAGGGTTGTTTTGGCAGCCTCGTCCAAAGTGATCGAGCGCCAAAGTTGTCCTAGACGGTTGTAAGTGAAGGTGATACTCAGCGATTTATTATTTTCGTTTTGAGACTGTTCTACAGATGCGAGCCGAGCAAACGGGTCATAAGAATACCGTTTTACCATCCCTGTATTATCAGTTTTAGTCAGCGGCATACCATTAATAGTATAACTATACTGCGTGATCAACTCATGGCCAGAACTGTCTGAATGCGTTTCCCGAATAAGCTTTTTACGATTGTCATACTCGTAATGCGTCGCGCCATCAGCAGTGCTGGCTTTAGTCATTGAGGCGTTGAGTTGGTTATAGTCGAAACGACAAAACATCTCGCCTTCATCCTTGGACTGAATAAGTGTGGGCTGAGTTGTCAGTCGCAGATCGTAGTCGTAATCTATAGTCTTGCCACTGGCTTTTGTTAAGCGGCTGACTTGAGATTGACCCTCAACATAATGATAAAGCTCAGTCAGTGTCCCAACAGTCCTGGAGCGGATTCTTCCAAATCCATCGAACTGTTGAGCACCCACACACTGTGCCGGTATTAAGTTGTTATTGGTGTTTATCCAGATCGACGTATGCAGGCTTTGTTGCGGGTGCGGAGCATAAGTGTTGGTGACCACGGTCAAGTCCGAGAGTGTAGTAGTCAGTAGGCGTGACCGGCTGTCGTAGGTATAGCGTGTGACGCGGTCAGACTCATCTTTAGATTCAATGCAACGTCCCAAACCATCATAGGCGAACATTTTAATGGCCAACAGTTTACGGTCGGTAGCAAGCGACTCAATGCGGATAGGTTTCTCATAGGCATTCAGTACGGTGACGGTTAAGCCACTGATAAGTGTAGGCTCAGCAGCACATTGTAGGTAGTGAGTTTCTGTAGGGTGTTTAACTGCTGGGGCACCTACATTGATACCAATAGGGTCGTAACACGTTACCGTACGCGTACCGTCGGGTGCCGTGACAGAATACTGCTGGCCCCAGTTGTCATAGTCGAATGTCCGAGAAAATACATGCTCATTGTTGTCCAGCCAATCATAAACGGACTCTTTAATCAAATTGCCCTGAGCGTCGTAATGGGCACTGTAAGTACGGACTTCCTCGTTGGCAAAAACGCCAGCAGTCGGGTCTAAACGAGATTCACGGACGGCACGATTAAGTCCGTCAAAATAAGTGTGTGTCTCAACACCGTCAACATTTAAAATTACTTGTTTGGGCTGAGAGCCTTCAATACTCAGGGTGTAACTGTAAAATTTAGAGGCTTCTACATCTGTGCCGGGTGCAATCGTTTCCTGAGTCAGCCTGCCTAAGCTGTCGTAACGATACGTTTGAACAACTGAGTTATCAATAATTTGGCGTGGTTCGGCATCAAAGATGGAGAGTTTGGTGATTAACGTCTTGCTCAGTGGCTTTTGATCAAGCACGTCAGTGCGATCAGTTTGGGTCACGACTAAGAGAGTGGGGTCATTGTCGAGCTCGTATTCGTATTCAGTGGCTAGGGCAGTGGTGTCAGCGATGATGGTTTTATTTTTCAAACGGCCGTGCTGTAGGGGATCGCTGGTATCATCAATGTAAGTGGTTAATGTCTTCTGCAATTCAAGTTGTGTGTTTTCTTTAAGTTCGAATAGTGTCTCCTCACAGCCTAAGATGTAATCGCTCATTAGCTCGTAAGCCAGTGAATTCAGCGATGTATAAGAAAAGCGGGTGAGTAGTTTAGGTGCCGATGAACCAAGTTGGCCGACACTTGGAATGACTGTTTTGTCACGCAGGTATCGCACGAAATCCTCCGAATTGGGGGGGCAATAGTAACCCTCTGAGTCTTCTCCATCCGGGCTGTAATACGTGTAATGTTCCACCTCGCCTGTTTCTTTGGTATGACTCGTTACCAGACCTCTGTTGTTATAGGTGCTATAAGTTGTGCTACTGCGCAGCTGGTTAATATCAGCTGCCTGATACCACGTTTGTTTCTTTTTGACAGGCAGTTGGCAATAGGCGACTTGCTGGTGAAAAGGTTGGTTATGATTAATCGCATATTCTGAGATGACGCGATGCACATGACCGTTCTGCGTTGTTTCCTCTAGTGTCAACAGGTGATAGCGATTGAACGTGCGCGCCTGGGTGAGCACAGGGCTCTCATTGACGATTAGTGTTTGGGTGCTGTGATAGGTGTAGTCGTGTAATACCTTATATAGGTTGTCATACCCATCATCGCTCCATTCAAAGCTGCCCGCGCCGAAGCCTAAAAAATTCTCAGTACTGTAAGTGTAATGGTGCTCTATTGGCGGTTGGTCAAAAAACGGGAATTGGACATGTTTGAACACCCGGGGTAGAGGTTGAGCACCAGGATCCGGGTGCTCATGCCCCTGTACGTCATAGGTGATTTCTTCCCGGCTGCCAGCGGGTGAGGTTACAGTTTCGATGCACAGGAATTCAAAGACATTTTTATAAGTGAATTCCCACTTGGCTTTATCGTCAGAGGGTAAATGGATCTGTGTGACCCGACTCTCATCGCCTGTTAATTCCAAACTGTAACGTGCAACGGGTGTCCCGCCCTCGGCAGAAAATGGATACAACTCAATATCTATCAGGCTGCTTCCAGACTCTCGTGTTACTGATAGAACAAGTAAATCGTTCGCATCCGTGATGCTGGCGAGCAACGGGTAGCCATTGAAGTCAGTATAAGCCAATATAATTTTTTGTCCTTGGGGGGAGTAATACTCTTCAGGCACTGCAAGGGTGCCTTGATTGACTAATATTTCCATTTCCCCAGAGACATGCATGAGACGGTAAGTGTTGTTGCCTTGGTCATAAAGATGAAAGGTATCTAGCCTTTGCTCAGGGATGATTGCGCGGGCTGTTTCTGGATCCCAACCCTCAACTTTATAAGTCTCTCCGGTATGTAATGAAATAATTTGTGTGGTGACATCATATTCAGTGAGTTGTAAGTTCCAACCATAGCCAAAACCACGATCAATCCGGCTTAGTGGACTGAATGCAATCGCCAGAGGGAGGGTTGGACCATTTAAGTAATAGGTTTTAAGTTCAGGTAGCGTTACCGTAATAGTGTATTGGCCGGTGCGAGGATCAACCCCGTTTTGTAGCGCACCTAAAAAGTTGAATGCATTTGAATGCACTGCTGTAGAAGCGACCATGGGTTAAGTTTCCTTATTAAAAAGTGAATCAATAGACGTAGACGACCTAAAAAATGAAATGCAATAACCGTATTCGATAAAAATCAAAGCAGACAGTCAGCTGTGTGCAGGTACCCGGTACGCAGAGTCTTTTTTAGTGGGGGATTTCAACCAGCGTAGCAGCTCTTTATCTCAAGCGAACCTAGTACTTCTGATAGTAGGCAAGGAGCATCGTGAGGTGTAAAAAATACCCACAGCGATTGCTGAAGAAAAAACATGACTCATCATGCCCGCTTGCTTAGCGTGCTTTCGTGGAGTAACTCTTGTGGCTGATAGATACCCGCAACCTATTATCAATAGTCTGGATCCGGAAAATGTACTGGATCTGGTTGCATTAGGGACAGCCGATTTGCAGACATACGTATGGTATGAAGGCATTAAGGTGGGCGATACAGTATGGCCTAATTGGCGCGGGTGCAGTGCCTCGGGCGAGGTATTTGATCGGGATCGTTCTGGGGTAGACGTCGAAGGAGACTTTAGCAAGGGTATGCCTGTGAGTGTACCCAATAATCTTCTTGTTCCACTTGATCAAGGCTGGGCTTTCTATTCCTATGCCGTTCAACTTCAGGGTGAAGTTGACCATGAGCCAGAGTCCAAGCGATTGGTTATTTATGTCGGTAAACGCCCTGCACAAAAGCTGCCCTGCGCTCACATTACGGAGTCTAATGCGTTAAGTATTGATGTTGATGACATCCCTGGGACGGGTGCGACTGTCACCGTCTTGCCTTATCAAGCAATGGCCGCAGGTGACATAGTCACCTTTACGTGGGAAGGATACTTGGAAGACGGTTCGCCTGATGCGAGATTCAGTTGTGAGTACGAGGTAACGCTGAAAGATATCGGTCAGCCATTAACATGCGTTATCGAAAAGACCTATTTTGATTTTATAGAACGTGGTTATGGCCACTTGGATTATTGCGTAGAATACAAAGCACCTTCACTCCTAGGCGTGTCGTATGCTATTCAGCAACGATTTGAAATTATCCCTTCAAGTGAGAGTTTACTGAAGGCTCCGACAATCAATGATTTCAGTGGCGTAGAGCTCAATCCTCACGATTATAAGTCAGGAATTACCGTGAGCGTGCCTTTGTTAGAGCATTCGCGGATAGGTGACGATGTAAGGGTTTATGGCGTGAGCAGTTTGCAGGCACTTAGTGCGCTACGCACACTGCGTGTAGACCCCTCGAACCTTGATAGTGGGCGGTTGGAGTGTCACTTTGACTCAGATTGGTTAGTCGCTAATAATTGGCAGTCAGTAGATTTTTTTTATCAGTGGGGGCGTCCTAAGTTCTCGAGAAGTTCTAATGCTTTATCGCTTGCGATAAAGCAAAAACGTGACCTGATAGCCCCCATGGTGAAAACAGCTTACCCGGACCGTTATGACCAGTTTTGGTTCGATGCGATTGAAGGGTCGGTGAATGGTATCGATGTCATTATTCCTGATGCTGCGATTATCGATATGACCGATACGGTAAACGTAGAGTGGGCCTTTGACGGAGTCGTAGCTGCTTATACAGGTCTGGCCTACGAAGATAAACCAAGAGAGTTTCATGTGCCACTTGAGTACATTGCACCTTTCATGGGTAAGCGTATCAATGTGGCCTACAGTGTGACACCTGAATCCACTCAGGTGGAAGGTGAAATTTATTATTCAGATTTTTTCAATGTTGAAGTTAATCGTTTGCCAAGTCACCAGTTCCCACTGTTGAAGCATGAACTGCCAGGTGACGCTAATGCATTGTCTTTGGCCTCGGTGCCCGCCACTGGAGCTCCATTTGTACTGAATAAGTGGAAGTTTATGGCGGCCGGTCAGCGTGTCACGATTCAGGCAAAAGGAGGCCCGAGTGAACCCCATATTCAAGAGTATTTGTGTCAAGAAGTTGAAGTGCATGAGGACGATGTCGGCGCGGGCCGATTCAGTGCTGTCTTATCAAGGGATTTCTTGACACAAGTCACGCTTAATTCAACGTTCACTATAAGCACTCAGGTGAGTTTTGATGAAGGAGATACCTATTTACCTTTTCGTGTGCTGACGTTAACGCTTAGAAAATGAATGTGCATTCTTCTATCACCTATTTGAAGGTAGCAATGATATGAGTAAGGTATTTAGAGCGGCGCGTAACTTGAATAAACAACCTGCATCACCTGACGCATCAGAACAGTTGATGGCGTGGTTAAAAGAAACACCTCGAACCTATGGGTGGGGGGCAATCTTAGCGTATGATCGCCAAAAAGCCAATAAAATGTTGAAGCAGGAGTATATTAGTCGATTTAATAGCGACTCCGTGATGCTGCCTGTTGATATTGATGTTCCAGGGGGGGGGGAAATTAAACAGTTATATGGGTATGAATTTGACGCGCCGTTAATGTCGTTTGAAAATTATGAGAACACTGATATTGAAGGTGAGCCCCGCTGTGTCATAAGACTGCCTATTATCGCAGGGTCTTACAAGACGGTAGCGGCAAAAGGCATTGTCACTTCTATCTCTGTGCTTGACCCTTTGGACGGTCAAGTACTGTCAATGATCATGAACTTGGAAACAGGAGTTGTTAATGACAAAAATGAAGTCATATTTGATATCGCAACGGGAACCGAATTTTCTGTCGATGTCAATGAAAATTACATTGATCAAGTTGATGTAGGTAACGCGTTTAAAGCTTATTTTGAATGTGAGGTGCCTCCTGAGAAAAAAAAGTGGGTCTTAAGTCGGATTGATACCAGCAAAAATAAGTATTTGAAGCCTGCAATCGTTAAGCTTGCGGTACATAAGCGCGAAGGCGTTGCAGAGATTGCTGATGGTGAGTTGATCATCTGTGTGAGCATGGAGGGAGATGTCGCAGGCAGTACGCTGCCCGAGGATTTTAAATATTTAACGGAGCGTGACTCTGCTGTTATTATATTAGGACAGAAAACACTACTCGATAAAGTTGTTCGCAACCAAATATTGGTTAATTACTCATCGGCCGAATCTCGCGTGGTACCGGATGGCGATGTTTATAGACTGGATGTCATTTCGGGTAGTCGTGTTTCGGAAGCTAAAGAATATAATTATGTAATAGATGGCTCGACACTTCCTGTAAAGATTGGAGGGCAGGAGTTTAGTTTTGCAGGCTCTTTGGATAAACATGGTTTAACGGTTGATGTCCAAAATGGTAATTTGAATGCGAAATGGCTCGATCAAAATTCGGTTAGTGCGTCTGCAGGATTTCCTGATCAATGGGGTGGCACATGGAGGGGAGTTATTGATCAGAGTTGGACAGGGTTTACGACGGTTAAATACATCGTGAAATCGGATGGAAGTGGTGTGGTTGCTTCTGATGTGTGGGATGGTACAGTGGCGTGGGGGCGAGAAATTACCTGTACAAATATTCCAGCGGCTACCCCTGAATTTAGTCGCGCCATCACTGAGTTGTGCCCACGTTACAGGGATGAATATTTACCTGAGCTTGAGAGCATAATAACAAGCTCAATCGTTAACGTTATTTCTGATTTGCCCGAATTGAACACGTTTGTTCTTGAAAGTATTCTGTTCAAAAACGAAGACACCATCTCATTGTCTTCTTGTGAACTGCCCAATGATTTGGTGATGTTCGGTGACGTGGGTCCGAGTCAAGCAGCCTATGAAATAACGCCTATGGAGGCCGTGACATTAAACGGCAATACCCAGCAGTTTGCAATTACGCCTGAGGGTGCTACCGGTGTCACGTGGTCGGTGGAAAGTGCGTCGGGTGAACCTCAGTATGTTGGCAGTATTAATTCGGTTAGCGGTCTCTACACCCCGCCTGATCTGGTTGATTACCAAGGCTCACAAGTACGTGTCCGTGTTATTGCCACACAGGGAAGTTACACAACCTATGCGTTGGTAAGCGTTTTGAAAAAGTCGATTACCGTTAACCCTTTGGTGACTGTAAGAGTGGTCAGTGAAAACCCGGTTGACAGTGATAAAGTTACGCTCACAGCCAATACAGCAGACGGTATACCGCCTAGATGGTCACTTAAAAAAACCGGTACAGAAGGCACGCTATCCGCAGAAGAAGGGTTCACTAATGAATACACCCCACGGCCCTATGACGACGTAGAGGATGTATACGTAGTGGATGAAATTATTTTGACAGATAGCAAGGGTTTTGAGCAGCGTGCGATAATCGTCTTAAATTATGGCGTCAGTATTAATTCTGCCATGAAGGAAGGCTCATCTACTGCAACCACTGTTCAGTTGGAATGCAAGATGAATAAAGAGGATATGACCCCTTTAACTGAATTCAATGTCTTGTTAAATGGTTCGGGCACTATTAGTGATACTGGTCTTTATACACAAGATCAAAAGCTAAATGAACCGTTTGCATTGATCGGTTGCAACACGTCATTTGCCGGGATGGATTTTCATTCTTATATTCTTATTCCATTGCCGCTAAGTCCTTATGTGGGTGGCGAGTAAAAAGGCCTTGGTTGTTCAATCCTCAGGTAGTCAGTGACAGGTGATAGAAATGGGTATTAACTCTCGCAACGAAATATTGAGTCAAATGGCTGGCAAATCAGTAACGCTTGGTTGGGGGGCGATAACAGTATTCAATCGCACGCGAATTAATCGCTTCTTAGAGCAGCAATACATCTCGCGTTTGGAAGGGTATAGTTTTATCCCTGCATTTAAAGGTGCTGTGACTCTTGAGGGGAATGCTTCGGCCACTGTACAGCTTGAGTCGATTATGCTGGGCAAGCCTTTATTGTCATTTGCCGATGAAGCTTCGCTGGATGAGTCTTATGCGACTGTCACTATGAATATAGTGTCTGGCACTGTGCTGATGATGCAACCGGGCGAAAGGGTGGAGCGAGTAGCAACGAGTCTCAGAATTCGAGAGTCACAAGGCTATCAATTAAAACTTCGTATTAAATTATCCGTGGTTGCGGGTTCTATCAATGATTATGGCCTGGTCATGATGGATTTAAAAGAGGGAGTCAATTTTAGTTGTGATGTCTTACCGGATTACCTGGATCAAGTGGCAATAGGTGCTGCATTTAAAGAATACTTCGAGCGTTTGCCTGTCTATCAGCGCGTCTTTGTTCTGGGAATGCTGGATGTCAGTGAATATGATCCTTTGGCCCCTAAAGAGTTCGCGATTTTGACTCAGCGTGCCCCCGGAGCGGAAAAAATAGCCGCCTCAAATTACGGGGATGGTGGTGTGGTGGTTTTTATCAGGGTAGCTGGGGATAAAGAAAAAGGGCTGTTGCCTAATGAGGGGTCAGGTTTTCCTTACTTAATTCCTGACGACGAAGAGGAGGGGGGGGCTAATATTTACTCAGCAGCCATCGTGGTGGCAGAAAAATGGAAAAAGTATGTTGGGGATGAGCAGATCTCTAAATTAAGTAGTTTGTTGTATCCTGGCGCTGACGTGTTTGAAAGTAAGGACACTGCGGTTCCTCATGACTATGTCAATTTTGGTAATGTAAATCCAGAAAGCACTCAGTTAACAATTGAACCTACATTTGTTACATTGCAGGCGGGTGAAGTTGAAGCTTTCAAACTTTTAGACGCTCAAGGTATACCCGTAACCGGGGTGGTATGGACAGCAAAAAGTTTGAATAGCCGCACTAAAAATGGGGATGGTTCAATAAGCTCAAGTGGTGTCTATACTGCTCCTGATCAGGCATATATTGGACATGACTCAGTGCGGGTTGTCATTACGGGAACGGTAAATCGGGAGGACAGGGTCTTCACTGTTTCTGCCGGTGTGACAGTTTCTGTCGATAATATGGTGGTGGCCCCTCAACTCAGTAGTAGGATTATTGAGCTCAACCCTAAACCGATAAAATTAAGTGTCACTACTACTTCACGGTCACAGTTGACGTGGACCCTGTCACGGCCTGATGTCGGCACACTGGAGTTCCCTACCGTCAATACCGCGATCTATACCCCCCCGACTGGCGAACAACCCGATTTCGAAACTGTCCAAATCATCACCGCTTACGATGCGTCTACTAATCAATCAGCGTCCTCAACGGTGATGTTGTTTAATGATTACCTTACGAGTCGCGTTTCCCCTGCTCATGTCCGTCACATGAAACGATCTGCGTCGCAGCTCTTCGAAATCGCTGATGATACCGGTGTAGGTACTAAGACATGGAGTGTCATCAGTGGAGAAGGTGAGTTTAAAGATCCAACAGTCGGCGAGTTTACCGCGCCTGATACGGTTACGGAGTCTGTCTCTATTGTTAAGTGTGATTGGGTTTATCAAGGTTTTACGAGGACCTCCTATAGCACGGTAGAGCTTGATCGGTTTGAAGATGGTGCCGAATGGAAAGACCTGAAGACATTCAGCGTGAGGGTGCTCGACAGTAATCGGGGGTTGGCAGACACTGGATACGCTTATCGCAATGGATTGCAGCAAATCAAGTTGCAGGTAGTCATTGAGACTAACAAAGTAGGCGTAGAATTCATTCGCCCCACTGCAGAAGAGTTACAAACGCTGAGACTTTTATTTAGCAATGGGTCCGAAGTTGAACCTTTGTTACCTTTGCAGTCAGGTATCATTCCCGGGTCTTCAGTTAAGTGGGCGACGCATACTATTGCTAATAGTGTTCATCTGTTTCCTGCTTCAAAAGCTTCCTTGTCAGCCCCATATCTACCTGTACCTTTGGACGAGGAGAGTACTGTAAGGCTGGAAATGTATGTTCATACCACGGCACCGTCAAAAGAGAACGGCACCTTTCACCTAATGTTCGTCGGCGGAAGTCTTGATGAAACCTGGTATTCAAATGAGTTGAATGACAGTTTAGGTAAGGTAACGCTGAACCCGATAGAAATTCCTACTGTGCAAGAGAGTGAATTCACTTTCGTGAGAACGGAGATCGATGATGGCACACGACTAGCGCCTGGTGCTTCAGTAGCGGCCACAGGGTCAGAATTAGCACGCGCTGTAGAGCCCGAACCTGGAGAAGACTACGATTTTAAATTGAACACTATTGCCTATTACGAGTTTAATTTTCTCAACAGAAAAGTCGCGAGTTTTAAGTTTGCGACCAACCAAGACAGTGACAACAGGGCTCGTAAATCTACCGTTCGCTGGGAGTCGAGGCTTCAAGAAGAAACAATGTTCAGTTATACCGGGTATGCGTGGAGCCCTGCCCTGCTGGAAGGCATATCAGAGGGCGAACCAGGAACTAAACAATTGCAGTTTGATCCTGATTTGAATCTGTTAGTGACAAAGGAGGGGGCGCTGACAATTCCGGTGGAAAAACCTGCCGCTGTAGGAGGGATCATATTTAGCATGCACCGTACAGATGATGTACGTTATGGTGACGCTAAAGAGGGCGATGCCCTCATAGTGCGTGATGCCTTGTACAGTCCAATTTATGCCAATGTGATGGACCAATATGGATGTTGGTATCTTATGGAAGTAAGTTTTCCACCAGAGAACATGCATGATCGGCAAAACTTGGCACTTAGATTTTTGAGTAATTAATACTCGAAAGTACTTATGTTATCTGAGATGAGGGTATGAGATGAAAAACTTATTAATGCCAGGGCTCGCGCTGGCGCTGGCGCTGATGGTAGGGCTTGTGGCATGCACGGCGGTGGATGAATCATCAATAGTGAAAACAAAAGCTGAAGATGGGACGATAGAACTTTTTGATAAGAATGATAATAGAGATTGTTATTTTTCTTTTAAGACAGGGAAGCATAGGCTGGAGCAGGGTAATGACTGTAGGAATAATGAACTCTATAGTTTTAAGTTGAACAATGTACCGTCGGCTGCGACCATTATCGTGGCGGATGCAGGGGACTGTGGAAAGGATGAGAATTTTTATTTTAAGTTTAAAACTATAAAGTATGAGGTCAGTACAGATTATATTCGACTTGATAATATTCCATCTTTTGAAGAGGGGGCTGTTGTTGCACCTGGGTTGAGGTTAATTGAAATGCATGCCCCTGGTGCCACTATTGGAGGTAAATGGTCCTGCTTGGAGATAATACGCTCTGAGTAGTCGTTATTTTAAGTTGTCACGCCAATACATCTTGGGTGCCCACGTGTTCTCTTGGGCACCATCACCTCAGGTTAGGCTTCGTTTTAGTTAGGTTGCTAACGCGGTGTGTTAGCTAGGCCGATCTGTTTTTATTATTTGTTGTTGATGGAGGCCGTTATGGCAGCATCTACCGCCGTGCATTCGAATGCATTTAACTTCTTAAGCTATTTGCAGGGAGGGGTTGACCCTCGGACAGGGCAATATACAGTCGCTATCAGTATGCCCGCATTTAAAGCCAATAATCTGGCGGGCCCAGAGCTTACCCTTCAACTTGGGTTTAACCCCCTTAATGCACACGATATGGGGTGTGGACTGGGATGGTCTTTACAGCGGACTGAATATGATCCAGTGCGTTCTATCATTTCTTTGAGTTCGGGTGAGACATTTAAAGTTAATGGCGTTCTGCCGGGCATGGAAGGCTTATGCGAAATTGAGGAACAAAAAATTCTCAGTTTCAAACTTTACGATAAAGGTAATGGGCGGTACTTGGTTGCACACAAATCTGGACAGCTAGAGGAGTTAGAGGAGGTAGGCCGAGCCGGATCGAAAATAGCGTTGCCTGTTCGTTTACACTCTTTTGAAGGACGAACAGTTTCTTTGTATTATGAAGACACAGATTTTCCCTTATTGTTGACACGTATTGAAGATGAACAGGCTCAAACAATCTTTATCTCAACACGTGATTCTGACAACAACGTGATGATGCACTTGCATCCCTATGCGGGTGAGCAAGGTACGCCCTTAGCGACCTTTGAACTGTTACTCGATGGTGATAACACCGTTAAGTCTATAGTCTTACCCACACCTGAGCGGGCAAACTGGCGATTCAAATACCAGCAGGATCCCGTAACCGGTCTCATGTTTATTGTTCAAGCTCATACACCAGTGGGCGGGCAAGAGGATATTACTTATGACTGGTCGGGGCATCCATTACCCCCGGGTGCTTTTAGCGCCACGTTACCTCGGGTCACCCACTGGCAGCGCGATCCAGGTTTCGGCCAAGGAATTATCGAGACCCAGTACAGCTACTCTGAGACTAACTTCTTGGGTGCGGGCTCTGGTATCACGTGGGATAATTCAGGTGTTGATAACCTGTATCAAGCATCGATGGATTATGTGTACCAGTCTCTTGAGTCTTGGCAGGTGGCGGGTCAAGCTGTAAAAACAATAGAACGGCTATTCAATAGTTTTCATCTGTTGACGTCGGAGCTTACGACTCAAGGCGCTAACGTGTTGACGGTTAGCACGGAGTACTATCTTCAAGTTGATGTGCCTTTCAGTCAGCAGTGGCCATACTGCCAGTTACCCAAAAATACGATCACTCAATGGAGTTCGA
The DNA here is from genome assembly GCF_036668715.1 of Pseudomonas sp. ESBL9. Lineage (NCBI taxonomy): Bacteria > Pseudomonadati > Pseudomonadota > Gammaproteobacteria > Pseudomonadales > Pseudomonadaceae > Pseudomonas > Pseudomonas sp. ESBL9. The sequence goes on from NZ_JAZEVV010000001.1 coordinate 100,961, forward strand.
ATACAGAGTCATTGCTACGTAGCCAGACTGAGTATCGAGAGTATGATATGCAGGGCAATGAAACGTTGTTTGAACAAGCAAATGGTGTGATTGAGGAGTCGACGTATTATCCTTGGGAAGGGGAGGGACAAGCCTGTCCGCCTGATCCTAAAGGTTTTATCCGGCATCTAAAGAATACAACTATCAGGCCTAACCCCGCGGCTGTGCATGCAGCCCCAATACTGAGTACCACGTATACTTACAAGTTGTTACCCTCGTTCAATAATGTGTTAGACCATTGGCATGTCCAGGATGTCGCGTTGCTGGAGTCTATTGATAACCAAGTTTTGCAGGTGCTGCAAAGCACACAATATGAGTACAACGATGATGTGAACGATCCATTACGTCACGGGTTATTGGCGCGTGAAACGCTGAATATAAATGGCCATGTCATGAGCACTGAGTATGATTATGACTTGGTTGCACTCGTTGAGCAGGATTCAGGCTTTGGTACATTACGAACTAAAATTGTCAATTCCTCAGATGTGGATTCGCATACTAAAACTGTCTTGAGTGAGGCATCTATCTATTCTGGGCTGCCGTTATTGGTTCGTGATGATAACGATGTTGAAATACGTTATGAGTACGATGCCTTGCAGCGCGTTACGCGGGAAATTGTAGCGCCAGGTACTAAGTATGAAGCCGCACGCAGCTACCATTATATGTTGTGTTCGCAACCTGGGGATCAGGCAATACAATCGACAAAGAATGTTAAGGACGTTTTGACGGTTACTTTTTTCGACGGCTTCAATCGAACGATTGCAGAGCAGCGTATGAACGCTGACAGTAAGTTAAAAGCCAAGCTTCTTAGACCTACTTATGCGGCGCAGTATGATGCGTTGGGCCAACTGGAAGAAGAAACTGAATATGATTGGGAGGGCGAAAAGGATTGGCCTCTTGTCACACACTTACGTTATGACGATTGGGGGCAGCAAGTCTGTTCGGTTGGACCTGATAGTGTTGAAACTTACGAGGTTATGGAACCCCGCGGGGCTAATGATTGGCAGCAAGGAGGCATTAAAACCGCTTGGCAGCAATCGGTAGATAATAATGGTAACGTTACCAATACAACAGGCAAGACGGTGACGTACATTGACAGATTTGATAACCCTGTGCGGCTCGTACGGTTTAATAAGGTTGGCGACTATTACAGTACCCACTCTTACGAATATGATGGCCTAGGACGTAAATCGAAAGAGGTGGATGCACTCTCTAATACAACGCTTTATTCGTATGATGCTTATGATCGTACTACACACACCACATTACCAGGTGGTGCGATCGTAAGGCGTGATTATGCATTGCATACCGTCGAAGACCTGCCGATCTCTATCAGTGTGGACGGTACATTGCTTGGGACACAAGCATTTGATGGGCTAGGCCGGATGTCAGCCTCTTCTATCGGTAAGCGTGAGCAATCGTATGAATACGCTCCCGGTCAGACTCAGCCCAATAAAGTTATTAAATCTCGTGAGAGAAGCATCGATTATAAATATAATCCACTGCTGGGAGAGGAACCAAATTTAAGAAAAGTAAATGGTGTTGAGGCTATTTATGAATATGATCCCGCCAATGCTCGCATGCGCTCATGCTCTGAAAACGGAGTCACTATTGTTCGTGATTATTTCAGTACTGGTGAACTTAGTTGTGAGGAGATGGGTGAATATTCGATGGCTTATCGATATTCCTTGCGTGGCCTTATATTGGCCTACACTGATGTTCTGGGTAATACTCAGGATTATGAGTATGATTTTGAAAAGGGTGGTCGAGTGTGCTCGACCCGTTTGGGTAAGATAGCGTCTTGCTTTACGTATGACGAACTAGGGCAGACCCAGAGGATTACCACTACAGATACAACTGATGAATTAAACGAGCGGTATGTTGTCATTGATTTGCACTATGACGAATTCGGTCGAGAAGTACAAAGGGTTTTTGATCTTAATGGTTCCAAGCAAAAGCTGTCGCAAACTTACACAGCGGTAGATAATCTTGAGCGACGAGTGTTAATTGCCCTTGATGAAGAGGGGGCTGATGGTGAAATACTGCGTGATGAGTCATACGAGTATGATGCACGAGCCAGACTGACAAAATATACCTGTGAAGGGAGTCAGAAACCTGTTGATCCTCGCGGAAATGCAATTGACGAGCAACTATTTAGGTTTGATGCGCTGGATAATATCACCCGTGTGAAAACGTCTTTTGCTAGCGAATTCAATATGGCTAGCTACTACTATGAAAACTTAGACCCGGTACAGTTGAGTAAAATAGTTAACACGCATGGCAGTTATCCTTCACAGATCGATTTGGAATATGATGATGATGGAAATATGACTAGAGATGAATGCGGTCGTGTTTTGGATTATGACGATTTAGGGCGCTTGATTAATGTCAGTGAAACTGTCATTCATTAAGTCATCAATCCTTGCGCTGGCCTGAGCGATACTTGCAAGTGTTGCTCAGGCTTTTTTTACTGAATCTTAAATGACAACATCACTGCTGTTTTTATAAACCATTCCTGGTAGCATTATTCAATTTACTTAGGCGCCTGATACCCATTTTTTTGTATGGCTGAGCGTTTTTGTCGACTTATTGTTTTCTTGCTGTGGTTTACTTGTTTGGCTATTTCTCGGCCTGCCAGCCCGGTTGCCAATAAGCGCATGACTTCGAATTCTTTTATCGTTAGCACCTTCTGCCTGGTCTCACCACGTTGGCTCGCCGCCAGTGTTGATGAAAAGTTCTTGCTTATATACCTTCTGCCTTGAATGACGTGCTCAACAGCCTTGTTGAGCTCGTTCAGTGAGGCGTGCTTGTCGAAGAGCCCGTGTATGTTGAGATCCAATAAATGCTTGAGGATGAGTTCGTTATTAGTCATTGTTATGACAACGATTTTTGAATTTCCTGCACGGGTAACTTATTAAGCTGATGCCCTCAATAAATGTACCTCCCGGCATATAAAGATCTGTGATAAGTAGATCGCATGGATCATGCTCTAATGCTTGAAGTCATGTATCTGTACACAATGCCTCTGCGATGACGCGCACGTGAGGTCTGGAACTTTTAGTTAAAGCCACTCGGGGCCCAAGCAGTACTACGGGGTGGTCATCAGCGAGAATAATTCTTCCGGCGGATTCAGTAATATCTACTGGTCATTGGGCAGTTAACATACGTGTAATCCAGAGTAATCGTATCTGGGCGCACCTTAATAAGGTGTTTAACAATCCGTCTGTCGGATGAGTCTATGTGTTTAAGGGTTTTTGTCATTTATTGCGATGTTTTTGCACTCTTCAGAAAATTCTTGCTCCACAGCCAACTAAAGTGATACAGATATTTTAGTTGGCTGTGTGGGACTACTTATTCTGCAATCTGCAACTTACGCGCCTCGGTGTAGATATAACGCAGCTTGTCGTACTCAAACGGCGAGTCGAACTGTCCATAACGGAAGCTGGTGGTGTAGCGCTTGTCGACAGCACCCAGTACCCAGATTTCCGGATGACGCGTGCTTTCGTGGGGCACGTTGAGGAAGTTGATTTCCTGATTGACGCCGTAGTCGACCACTAGCCCTGTGGTGTCCCGCAGGTTGGACGGGCCAAGAATCGGCAGCATCAAGTAAGCCCCCCCTGGAACGCCATAGAAACCCAAGGTCTGGCCGAAGTCTTCGCTCACGCGAGGCAAGCCCATCGACGTGGCCGGGTCCCACAGGCCACCGACGCCGAGGGTGGTGTTCAACAGTAATCGTCCGGTGGTTTCCAGCGAGCGCTGCCCCTTGAGTTGCAGCAGGCTGTTAAACAGGTTGGGGACGTCACCCAGGTTATTGAAGAAGTTGCTCACGCCTGTGCGCACAAAACTGGGTGTCACGTAGCGGTAGCCGTTGACGACCGGCAGGAACACCCATTGATCGAAGCGGTAGTTGAAGTGGTAGATCCGGCGGTTCACGGACTCCAGCGGGTCATAAACGCTCAGGGCGTTCATGGTGGCGCGTTCAAATTCACGTTGATCCAGGCCGGGGTTGAACTTCAGGAGTTTCAAAGGCTGGGTGAAACCATCGACGTCTTGGGTGCGTTCGAGGTTGGCCTTGCTGTTGTCCGCTTGGGCGACGCCGGCGCTGAGCAGGGCGGCGACCAGTAATAAATGTTTAGCCACGGAAGAACTCCAGCATATCGTCAGCGTTGACACGGTAGTTGAGGTTGCCGCAATGGCCGCCATACGGGTAAACCGTCAGCCGATTGCCGAAGGTTTTACGCAGAAACCCAAGATCGCCCGGGCCGAGGATGATGTCGTCGGCGTTGTGCATCACGGCTATCTTCGGGCTGTTTTGCAGGTAGTCCTTCAGCGCGTAGAGGCTCACCTGGTCGATCAATTGCAATAACGTGCCGCCATCGGTGCGGGCCCGCCACATGGGGATGACTTGCTCTGTCAGGTAACAATCGAAGTCGCACAGCAGTGAACGCTTGAGGAACGGCGTGAGGCTGGTGCCTTCGGTGATCGGGTAGTTTGGCGGGGTGATCAGGCCGCGACGGTTGATCAGGTCCGAGGTGAACACGATGTCGGCTGACGAAAAGCGGAACATAGTGCCGATCAGCATCGCCATTTGTTCGTTGGTCAGTCGTTCCTTGGAGTTCTGGATGTCGTACACCAGTGCGGCGTTGAGGTCGACGTAGCCTTTCTGCTTGAAGTACCGGGTCAACTTGTTCAGTACCAGCTCATAGAAGGTGGTGCTGTTGTTGATGCCCTTAACTTCGGTTTGAACCAGTTTGTCGAGGTTGCTGATGGAGGTGTACAGATTGACTGGCGGGTTAAGCATCAGCACTTTTTTGAAGTTGAAGCTCTTGCGCGTCTCATCCAGATGGCTGACGAAGGCTGCGTCGAGCGCGCCCAGGCTGTAGCCGCTGAGGTAATAGTCGGTCACCGGAACGTCAGCCTGTTGTGCGCGGACCGCTTGCATGACGTGATACAAGTCTTCGGCATCGTATTGGCTGATACCCGGGGTGGCAAAGCGAGAGGCCGCGCTCATGAAGTCATAGCTGGTGGGCGATGACAGCTGCACCACGTGGTAGCCGGCTTGGTAAAACAGTTTTTTCAGATATTCGTTGAGGCTGCTGTTGTAAGGCGCGCCGGTGCCGGCAATCAGGAACATCAAGGGGGCCGGGTGGTCTTGTCTAGCCATGCGGTAGGTGAGCTTTTTGACTGCCCAAAAGTTGGCGGGCAGGGTGAACTCACGCTCCGGGCGCAGGGTCAGGCTGTAATCCGATTGCCGAATGTCATCTTCGCTCGGCAGATAAGGGCGCATCTGCGGTGGCGTGGTGGCGATCGTGGCTTCGAACGGATTGGTGATCGGGTAGCCATAGGTTGCGGGGTCGACATCGACCGCCTGTGCGGACGCACTCAATATAAGGCCGCCCAGCAGGGCAGCAAGGGACAGAGAACGAAGCATGAAGACTATCCTAGAGAAGGAGCTGAGAAGATTCGCAGGCTATGACCACAGGGCTACCTTCGAAGTGCCTTTTGCACCCCTAAATAAATCCCCCCACGCGTCGCAAGCGGCAAATGGCTACCAGACGATACACGTTGATTGACTTTAGTGAACAGATATCTGATTGCAAGGCTTGCATACCCGACAAGTGTGATTAAGCTGAGCGCCGCTTTTGCCTATCGGAGTTGTTATGCGCCCTCGTTTGCCGTTGATATTGCTGTTTATGGCTGTGCCCCTATGGCTGGCTGCCGGTTATGGCTTGCGTTATGGCTTGATGGAGGATCCGCAGTGGGTGGGCACCTGCGTGGCCGAGGCGACCCGTTGGGAGTGCCAGTTGCGCGCTAACCTGGGCTTGTTGATTCATTTCAGGGTGCTGGGTTGGGCAGCCATTGCCACGGCGGCGGTCGCTTTTTTTGTACGCGGCCGCCTTGGCCGTGCGTTGGCGGTGCTGGCCTTGGTCTTCGGGCTGCCAGCACTGGCGTTGTATAACGCCAGTCTCGCTGTGTTTGCGGTGGTGATTGCAGGATTGCGCCTGGTGAGGGCCAAGCGCGTTTGAACGATGCGCTTGCCTTGTGGGGGGCTGATGAGCTGCGCGAGACGCCGGGTCGGTGCGCCTCGCGTTGTTCCAGCGTGACTAAGGGCGGCGCAACCTGACGCTGCGCCACAGCGCCATGACCAGTAATGCGCTTACCAGCGCCCAGCCCCAAGCCTGTTCATTGCGCAGACCTTCACCGTACAGCTGCAATGGAGTCCCCGCACCGATGATGAACGCCAACAACCCCAATTCACGACGCGGTCCGCGCACGGGGCGCAGCAGGTACACCAGTGCCGGCAGCAAAAACGCAGCGCTCGGGAAGCTGCGATAACGCGGTTCAAACACCAGGCCAAGCATCAGGACGGCCCCGGCGAACCCGGCAGCGGCCAGCCACCAGCCAGCGCGACGTTCAAGCACATTGAACAGGCGCTCGCGCCATCCGTCTCTTTGCCCCAATGCCGACGCAGCGTGGGCCATGACGATGAGGTTGAGCAACAGCAGTGCTACGGCTCCTATCCATTCACCGGCATAACGGCTGGTGACTGACGCCAGTTGCGCCCAAGCAATGATCGAGCACCCCGACACTGCGCCTAATGCAGGCAATAGCAGTGCTGCACGGGTACTGCGAACCCGTCCGCCGATCAGCAGGGTGGCGATGAATGCTGCGCCGCCGAGGCCGAGCCAAACGGGCCAGTGGGGCAAGTTGGTCACGGGCCCGGCGAGTATGCCTTTGTCTTGACGATCGGCATCGAACAGGCCCCAGTAACCGCCAACGGCGCCTTCACTGCCGCGTTTCCAGGGTTGGTCGAAGGCTTCGATCAGGTTGTATTTCCAGCCGTTCTGCTCGGCCAGCGTGACAAAGCCACGAATGAACCTGGCTTCATTGACCCGGCTGGGCAGTGCTGTTTCGCGTTGGCGACCTTCGCTGGGCCAGCCGGTTTCACCGATCACGATGTCTTTGGGTGCAAATTTGCTGCCGAAAGCTTGGCGAATTTGTGCGACATGGTTAACCGCCTGGTCGATCCCCGCAGGGTCGTCTTCCCAATAGGGCAGCAGGTGGATGGTCAGGAAGTCGACGGCGGGCGCGATTTCCGGGTGTTGCAGCCAGAATTCCCAGACGTCCGCGTAGGTCACCGGTTGTTTGATCTGGCTTTTCACCTGCTCGATCAGTTTGACCAGTTGCGGGGCAGTGATTTCCTTACGCAGCAATGCCTCATTACCCACGATGACCGAACTGACGATATCCGGGTGTGCATTGGCCGATGCGATCAGCGCGTTGACTTCAGCGGCAGTGGCCACCGGGTCGCGGCTGACCCAAGCCCCCATCATGACCTTGAGCCCGTGTTTGCGCGCCAGCTCGGGCAGGGCTTCAAGCCCGGCCTGGGAGTAGGTGCGCACGCACTCAAAGCGCGTTGCCAGAAGGGCCAGATCCGCGTCCATGCGCTCAATACGCGGCACGAAGGGTTGATCGAAGGGCGATTGGTCTTTGTCGAACGGCGTGTAGGAGGCGCACTGCAACTTGTGGGTGGGCGTGGCCGCATCGGGCAGGATCACCGGCTGGCCCAGGCCATACCAGAAACCGGCCACGGCAAACAGGCTCAGTAAGCACGCAAAGAGATAAGGGAATGCGGGAAAGCGGGCAGTCGCAGACATGGTCGGGCCGTATGGGAGCAAAGCCGCGCATCTTACCTGCAATTGAGGCGAGTCAGCGCGTGCGAATGATTTTGTTACGTCTGGGCACATGTCGTTTGCAGTTGCCTTGAGGTCGCCGTCAGAGCAGGTTGCATTTAATCAGGGGTCGATCATCGAAATACGGGTTCAAGCGGTCCGGCACCCGTCGGGCCCGACACGGTGAGGATTCATTGATGAAGATGCGACGACTCTTGAGTGTGGGGGCTGCCTTGGTGCTGGCGATGGGGGCAGGCGTGGCCTGTGCGCAGGCAAAGCCCACACTTAATATCGGTTATGTCGATGGTTGGTCAGACAGTGTGGCCACGACCCATGTGGCCGCAGAGGTGATCAAGCAAAAGTTGGGTTATGACGTGAAGTTGATGCCGGTGGCGACCGGGATCATGTGGCAGGGTGTGGCCACCGGTAAGCTGGACGCGATGTTGTCCGCCTGGTTGCCCGTGACCCATGGCGAATACTGGGCGAAGAATAAGGGCAAGGTGGTGGATTACGGTCCCAATTTCAAAGACGCGAAAATCGGTTTGATCGTGCCTGAATACGTCAACGCCCAATCGATTGCCGACCTTAAAGAGGACAAGGGTTATAAACAGAAAATAGTCGGGATTGATGCGGGGTCCGGTGTGATGCTTAAAACGGATCAGGCCATCAAAGATTACGGCCTGGGTTATAAGCTGCAAGCCAGCTCCGGTGCGGCCATGACCTCAGAGCTGGGGCGTGCCTATGCCAAAAATGAACCGGTGGTGGTCACCGGTTGGGTGCCGCACTGGATGTTTGCCAAATGGAAGCTGCGTTTTCTCGATGATCCAAAGCAGGTCTATGGGGCCGCAGAAACCGTTAACAGTGTTGGCAGCAAAGCGCTGGACAGTAAAGCGCCGGAGGTGGCGGCCTTTTTGAAAAAATTCCAGTGGGCATCGAAAGATGAAATTGGCGACGTGATGCTGGCCATACAGGAAGGTGAGAAGCCAGAAGTGGCGGCTCGGGAGTGGGTAGCCAAACACCCCGATCGAGTCGCTGAGTGGACTCAATAAAAACGGCGAGGTGTCTAGCCCGGTATGTGCGTAACCGCCTGATGCGTGCGTCAGGCGGTTTTTGCGTTTCTGGGGCAGGCAAAATGATGTCAACTTCCATGCAGGCCAGATAAACCGGGGGCTACAGTGAATGGGTGGTTCTACTACTAAAGTCGTCTGGCTTAGAAATTGAAGCCCCCTAATAGTGAAATCGTTCCATCTCATCTGTGCTGCGAGGACAAAAATAATGAACGACAGCATTTACCTCACGATTCAAAACAGCCCCCGTTTCAAGGAGCTGGTTAAAAAAAGAGAGCGTTTCGCCTGGATTCTTTCGGCGATCATGCTTGGTTTGTATGCCGGTTTTATCCTGTTGATTGCCTACGGGTCGCACATCATGGGGGCGAAGTTGAGCCCCGGTTCGTCCATTACGTGGGGAATACCGATCGGTGTCGGGCTGATTGTTTCAGCGTTTGTGCTGACAGCTATTTATATACACCGTGCCAATGGCGAGTTTGACGACCTGAACAATGCAATTCTCAAGGAGGCTGCGCAATGATCCGGCGTCTATTGGCAACACTGGGCCTGGCAGCCTTGTCTTCTGGCGTCTGGGCGGGCGAAGCCCTGACCGGCGAAGTGCAGAAGCAACCTCTCAACGTGTCGGCGATCATCATGTTTGTGGTGTTCGTAGGCGCCACACTGTGCATCACGTATTGGGCCTCAAAGCGTAACAAGTCGGCGGCGGACTACTACGCCGCGGGCGGCAAGATCACCGGTTTTCAGAACGGTCTGGCAATTGCGGGTGACTACATGTCGGCCGCGTCCTTTCTGGGTATTTCCGCGCTGGTGTACACCTCGGGCTACGATGGCCTGATTTATTCCATCGGCTTTTTGGTGGGCTGGCCCATCATCCTGTTCCTGATTGCGGAACGTCTGCGTAACCTGGGCAAGTACACCTTTGCCGACGTGGCGTCCTACCGCCTTGGGCAGACTCAGATCCGCTCCCTGTCGGCCTGCGGATCGCTGGTGGTGGTGGCGTTTTACCTGATTGCCCAGATGGTGGGTGCGGGCAAGCTGATCCAGCTGCTGTTCGGTCTCGATTACCACGTTGCGGTAATTCTGGTGGGCATCCTGATGTGCCTGTATGTGCTGTTCGGCGGCATGCTGGCCACCACGTGGGTACAGATCATCAAAGCCGTGCTGTTGTTGTCCGGTGCGACGTTCATGGCTGTCATGGTGATGAAACACGTCAACTTCGACTTCAATGCGCTGTTTGCCGAGGCGGTGCAGGTTCACCCCAAAGGTGAAGCCATCATGAGCCCGGGCGGTCTGGTCAAGGACCCGATCTCGGCGTTTTCACTGGGTCTGGCCCTGATGTTCGGTACGGCTGGCCTGCCCCACATTCTCATGCGCTTCTTCACCGTGAGTGATGCTAAGGAAGCCCGTAAGAGCGTGCTTTATGCGACTGGCTTCATTGGTTACTTCTACATTCTGACGTTCATCATCGGGTTCGGCGCGATCATCCTTGTCAGCACGAACCCTGCGTTTAAAGATGCGGCAGGCGCGCTGCTGGGCGGCAATAACATGGCGGCCGTGCATTTGGCCGATGCCGTGGGTGGCAGTATCTTCCTGGGCTTCATCTCCGCTGTCGCTTTCGCCACGATTCTGGCGGTGGTGGCGGGCCTCACCTTGGCAGGTGCTTCGGCGGTGTCTCATGACTTGTATGCCAGTGTCATCAAAAAGGGCAAGGCAAACGACAAGGACGAGATTCGCGTCTCGAAAATCACCACCATCGCCCTCGGCGTGCTGGCGATTGGCCTTGGCATCTTGTTTGAAAGCCAGAACATTGCGTTCATGGTGGGCCTGGCGTTCTCCATCGCAGCCAGTTGTAACTTCCCGGTGTTGCTGCTTTCCATGTACTGGAAAAACCTCACCACGCGCGGTGCAATGATTGGCGGCTGGTTGGGGCTGGTCAGTGCCGTCGGCTTGATGGTTCTGGGTCCTACCATTTGGGTGCAGATCCTTCACCATGAAAAAGCCATCTTCCCTTACGAATACCCTGCGCTGTTCTCCATGATCATTGCATTCGTGGGTATCTGGTTCTTCTCGATTACTGACAAGTCCAAGTCGGCCGAGAAAGAGCGTGCGCTGTTCTTCCCTCAGTTTGTGCGTTCACAGACGGGCCTGGGGGCAAGCGGGGCGGTTTCTCACTAAGGTCATGCTGTAAGGCTGGAATAACCTGAAATCCCCCTGTCGAAAGGCAGGGGGATTTTTTGCATGCCTGAAAAAGGGGGGGCGTTAATGCCGTGCGGCAACCGAGGCAGTTGTGGTGCGTGGTGAGTTTAATCTACAGGCGCGCTGGGGCGTTGATGTGAGGCCGAGGGCGCGTGCTTGACAGTAACGGCAGGGTCTAGGGCGGGTAGCGTTGCGTTATGCGTGCGTGCTGTGTTGGGTCGGCGGGGGAGAATTCAGGGCAAAAAAATACGGCCTCTGGAGAGAGGCCGTATTTATTGCAGGTGTCGCGCGGTCGTTAGACGGACGCTTACTTGCGGTCTTCGAGTTTGGTCAGGTCACGCTGCTCGTAGCCGGTGTACAGCTGGCGCGGACGGCCAATCTTGTACGGGCTGGAGAGCATTTCTTTCCAGTGCGAGATCCAGCCCACGGTACGCGACAGGGCAAAGATCACGGTGAACATGCTGGTTGGAATGCCGATCGCCTTGAGGATGATCCCCGAGTAGAAGTCGACGTTCGGGTACAGCGAGCGTTCGATGAAGTACGGGTCGGTCAGGGCGATCTCTTCCAGGCGCATGGCCAGTTCGAGTTGCGGATCGTTCTGGATGCCCAGTTCTTTGAGCACTTCGTCGCATGTCTTTTTCATGACCGTTGCACGCGGGTCGCGGTTTTTGTAAACGCGGTGACCGAAGCCCATCAGTTTGAACGGATCGTTCTTGTCCTTGGCCTTGGCGATGAACGTGTCGATGTTGGAGACATCGCCAATTTCGTCGAGCATGGTCAGTACGGCCTCGTTGGCGCCGCCGTGAGCAGGCCCCCACAGTGCAGCGATGCCCGCCGCAATACAGGCGAACGGGTTGGCACCCGAGGAACCTGCCAGGCGTACGGTGGACGTCGACGCGTTCTGTTCGTGGTCGGCGTGCAGGATAAAGATCTTATCCATGGCCTTGGCCAGTACCGGGCTGATCGGTTTGATCTCGCACGGGGTGTTGAACATCATGTGCAGGAAGTTTTCGGCGTAGCTCAGGTCGTTACGTGGGTACATCATGGGCTGGCCCATGGAGTACTTGTAAACCATTGCGGCCAGGGTCGGCATCTTGGCAACCAGGCGGATCGCGGAAATTTCGCGATGCTGCGGGTTATTGATGTCGAGGGAGTCGTGGTAGAAGGCAGACAGGGCGCCGACTACGCCGCACATGACGGCCATCGGGTGGGCGTCGCGACGGAAGCCGTTGAAAAAGGTCTTCAGCTGTTCGTGAACCATGGTGTGGTTCTTGACGGTGCTGACGAACTCGGCTTTCTGCTCTGCGGTCGGCAGTTCGCCGTTCAGCAGCAGGTAAGCTGTTTCAAGGTAATCAGAATGTTCGGCCAGTTGTTCGATCGGGTAACCGCGGTGTAGCAGGATACCGTTGTCACCATCAATATAGGTGATCTTCGACTCGCAGGACGCGGTCGACATGAAGCCAGGGTCAAATGTGAACCGGCCCGTGGCCGTGAGGCCTCGCACATCGATTACATCGGGACCCACGGTGCCAGTTAAAATGGGCAGCTCGACGGGGGCTGCGCCCTCGATGATCAACTGCGCTTTTTTGTCAGCCATGTGGCCTCCTATTTATGCTTGAAATCATCAGACAGACCCCCCACGCAGGGCCCGCACCACTATAGTGAGATAAATTTGAATGTCAATTTGCCTAAAGTCTTGCTGTACAAGGCTTTGAGGAGCATTTTTTAGCGATTATCCCTGCCGTTTACGCCTTTTGTAGCTTCATTGCAATGAGCTATTAGAGGGAGGTGATTGCGTTGTCATTAGTGACCTAACTGTCTATACTCGGCAGCCGACCGCCAGGGGCTTTTGGGCCCGTTTAGATGGGGGTCGTCACTCCCTGGGTGGTGGGTACCTGACCAGTGCACATCCCAACAAACTTGCCCTGATTGTTAGGGGCTCTTCAGTGTGAAAAAAGCCGTGAATAGCCAACGACCTGTAAACCTAGACCTAAGGACCATCAAACTCCCCATTACCGGCGTTACGTCATTTCTGCACCGTGTATCGGGCATCATTCTCTTTCTCGGCCTGGGCATCATGCTTTATGCATTGAGCAAATCCCTGGGTTCGGAAGAAGGTTTTGCCGAGGTGAAGGCATGCTTGACCAGTCCGCTGGCCAAATTCGTAGCGTGGGGCCTGCTCTCTGCCTTGCTGTACCACTTGGTGGCAGGTATTCGCCATTTGATCATGGACATGGGCATCGGTGAGACGCTGGAAGGCGGCAAACTGGGCTCGAAAATCGTAATCGTCATTTCCGTGGTGATGATCGTTCTGGCGGGAGTTTGGATATGGTAACCAGCGTTACGAACCTGTCGCGTTCGGGCCTCTATGACTGGATGGCACAGCGTGTGTCTGCGGTCGTTCTAGCGGCTTATTTCATCTTCCTGATCGGGTACCTCGTTGCGAACCCTGGCATTGGCTACGCCCAATGGCATGAGCTGTTCGCAAGCAACTGGATGCGTATCTTCAGTCTGCTGGCCCTTGTTGCACTCGGCGCTCACGCCTGGGTCGGCATGTGGACCATCGCGACCGACTACCTGACGCCGATGGCGCTGGGCAAATCCGCGACAGCAGTACGTTTCCTCTTCCAGGCAGTATGCGGCGTTGCAATGTTCGCTTACTTCGTCTGGGGTGTGCAGATTCTTTGGGGTATCTGAGTCATGGCTAACACAGTTAATACACTTTCGTTCGACGCCATCATTGTAGGCGGCGGCGGTGCTGGCATGCGTGCTGCCCTGCAGCTGGCACAAGGCGGTCACAAGACTGCTGTAATCACCAAAGTCTTCCCGACCCGTTCGCACACCGTATCGGCACAGGGTGGCATCACCTGCGCCATCGCGTCTGCAGACCCGAACGATGACTGGCGCTGGCACATGTACGATACCGTCAAGGGTTCCGACTACATCGGTGACCAGGACGCTATCGAATACATGTGTTCCGTAGGGCCGGAAGCCGTGTTCGAGCTTGAACACATGGGCTTGCCGTTCTCCCGCACCGAACAGGGTCGTATTTATCAGCGTCCTTTCGGCGGCCAGTCGAAAGATTTCGGTAAGGGTGGCCAGGCTGCCCGTACATGCGCCGCAGCTGACCGTACCGGTCACGCCCTGCTGCACACCCTGTACCAGGCCAACCTGAAGGCCGGCACTGTATTCCTGAACGAATACTACGGTGTCGATCTGGTCAAGAACGAAGACGGCGCCTTTGTCGGCATGATCGTCATCTGCATTGAAACAGGTGAAACCTCTTACGTTCGCGCGAACGCAACCGTGTTGGCGACTGGCGGTGCAGGCCGTATCTACTCCTCCACCACCAACGCCCTGATCAACACCGGTGACGGTATTGGCATGGCGCTGCGTGCAGGCGTTCCGGTGCAGGACATCGAAATGTGGCAGTTCCACCCAACCGGTATCGCCGGCGCGGGTGTACTGGTTACAGAAGGTTGCCGTGGTGAAGGTGGATACCTGATCAACAAGCACGGCGAGCGTTTCATGGAGCGTTATGCGCCGAACGCCAAAGACCTGGCTGGACGTGACGTAGTCGCTCGCTCGATGGTTAAAGAAATCATCGCGGGCAACGGTTGCGGTCCGGATGGCGACCACGTGATGCTGAAACTCGATCACCTGGGTGAAGAAGTGCTGCACAGCCGTCTGCCAGGCATCTGCGAACTGTCCAAAACGTTCGCGCACGTTGACCCGGTTCTGGCGCCAGTTCCAGTAGTTCCTACTTGCCACTACATGATGGGCGGTGTTGCCACCAACATTCATGGTCAGGCAATTACTCAGGACGCTGAAGGCAATGACGCAATCATTCCTGGCTTGTTCGCGGTCGGTGAAGTGGCGTGCGTATCGGTTCACGGTGCCAACCGTCTGGGCGGCAACTCGTTGCTCGACCTGGTGGTGTTCGGTCGTGCGGCTGGCCTGTTCCTTGAGCAGACCCTGAAAGAAGGCGTTGATTACGCCCGTCCACGTCAGGCTGATATCGATGCTGCCCTGGCACGTCTGGATGGCTTGAACTCGCGCACTGATGGCGAAGACGTGGCTACCCTGCGTAAAGAGCTGCAAAGCTGCATGCAGAACTACTTCGGTGTATTCCGTACTGGCGAATACATGCAGAAGGGTATTGCCCAGCTGCAAGAGCTGCGCAAGCGCATCGCCAACGTGAAAATCAACGATAAGAGCCAGGCATTCAACACGGCCCGTATCGAAGCACTTGAGCTGCAAAACCTGCTTGAAGTGGCTGAAGCCACTGCAATCGCTGCTGAAACCCGTAAAGAATCGCGCGGTGCTCACGCCCGTGAAGACTACGAAGATCGTGACGACGTTAACTGGCTGTGCCACACCCTGTACTTCCCGGGTGAGAAACGCGTAGCCAAGCGTGCGGTGAACTTCTCGCCGAAAACCGTTCCGACCTTCCAGCCAATGGTTCGTACTTACTAAGGGTGGCCGATATGTTGAAAGTCAGTGTTTATCGCTACAACCCGGATCAGGACGCTGCACCGTTCATGCAAGAGTTCCAGGTCAATACCAATGGTAAAGACCTCATGGTGCTGGACGTTCTGGCCCTGATTAAAGAGCAGGACGAAGGTTTTTCCTATCGTCGCTCTTGCCGCGAAGGCGTGTGTGGCTCCGACGGCATGAACATCAACGGCAAGAACGGCCTGGCGTGCGTAACGCCGCTGTCCGCTGTCGTAAAAGGTAACAAGTTGGTGATCCGTCCGCTGCCAGGTTTGCCGGTTATCCGTGACCTGGTCGTCGACATGAGCATCTTCTACAAGCAATACGAGAAGGTGAAGCCGTTCCTGCAGAACGATACGCCGGCCCCGGCCATCGAACGTCTGCAATCGCCAGAAGAGCGTGAAAAGCTCGACGGTCTGTACGAGTGCATCCTGTGCGCTTGCTGCTCGACTTCGTGCCCGTCCTTCTGGTGGAACCCGGACAAGTTCCTGGGCCCTGCTGCACTGCTGCAAGCCTACCGTTTCCTGGCTGACAGCCGTGACACCAAGACCAGCGAGCGTCTGGCTTCACTGGATGACCCGTTCAGCGTATTCCGCTGCCGCGGGATCATGAACTGCGTGAACGTGTGTCCGAAGGGTCTGAACCCGACTAAGGCCATCGGCCACGTGCGTAGCATGCTGCTGCAAAGCGGCGTCTGATACACCGCTCTACCGTAGATCGCTGTAACCGAAGATGCTGCGGCGCAGGCTTCAACCGGCGCCGTAGTTTTAACCTGAGCAGCAGCTCACAAAGTTGCGGCTCTTATTTTGAAGAAATGAGACCAGCAGGGGCATCCGGGCTGGTACCCGGACTATCAGCGTGATCCTAAGTGGCTTGTTTTAGTCGCTGTATTCGGACTTTCTCAAGCATGCTCTGGTGTTCTCGTCGATGGTGTCCCCTAACCGAGGGTGACCAAGCATGCAAGAAAGCGTGATGCAGCGCATGTGGAACAGCGGCTATCTTTCAGGTGGTAACGCTGCCTATGTGGAAGAGCTCTACGAGCTCTACCTGCACGACCCTAACGCTGTGCCAGAAGAATGGCGCACCAAATTTCAGACGTTGCCGACTGACGGCAACTCTGCCAACGATGTTTCGCACTCCACAATCCGCGACCATTTCGTGCTGCTGGCAAAGAACCAGCGCCGCGCCCAACCGGTTTCCGCCGGGAGCGTGAGCAGTGAGCACGAGAAGAAGCAGGTTGAAGTGCTGCGATTGATCCAGGCCTATCGGATGCGCGGCCACCAGGCAGCCCAGCTTGATCCGCTGGGGCTGTGGCAGCGTCCTGCACCTGCAGACCTGTCGATCAATCATTACGGCTTGACCAATGCCGATCTTGATACGACCTTCCGTGCCGGCGACCTGTACATCGGCAAAGAGGAAGCGAGCCTACGCGAAATTCTCGAAGCGTTGCAGCAGACATATTGCCGCACCATTGGCGCAGAGTTCACGCACATCGTCGATTCCGAGCAGCGCCACTGGTTTGAACAGCGCCTCGAAAGCGTGCGCGGCCGCCCAACGTATTCGGCTGAAGTCAAAAGCCATCTGCTTGAGCGCGTCACGGCTGCCGAAGGTCTGGAAAAATACCTGGGCACCAAATACCCGGGCACAAAGCGTTTCGGCCTGGAAGGTGGCGAGAGCCTGATTCCTTTGCTGGACGAGCTGATCCAGCGTTCGGGCAACTACGGCACCAAAGAAATCGTCATCGGCATGGCCCACCGGGGTCGTCTGAACGTATTGGTGAACACCTTCGGCAAAAACCCGCGCGAGTTGTTCGACGAGTTCGAAGGCAAGAAAAAGATCGAGCTGGGTTCCGGTGACGTTAAATACCACCAGGGCTTCTCCTCCAACGTCATGACCTCCGGTGGCGAAGTTCACCTGGCCATGGCGTTTAACCCGTCCCACCTGGAAATCGTTTCTCCAGTGGTTGAAGGGTCTGTACGTGCACGCCAGGATCGTCGTAACGACAAGACGGGCGACAAGGTTCTGCCGATTTCCATCCACGGTGACGCTGCGTTCGCAGGTCAGGGCGTGGTCATGGAAACCTTCCAGATGTCGCAAACACGCGGCTTCAAGACTGGCGGTACCGTACACCTGGTGATTAACAACCAGGTGGGCTTCACCATCAGCAACCCGCTGGACTCGCGTTCCACCGAGTACTGCACCGACGTCGCGAAAATGATTCAAGCGCCGATCCTCCATGTCAATGGTGATGATCCGGAAGCCGTCATGTTCGTGACCCAGCTGGCTATCGACTACCGCATGCAGTTCAAGCGTGACGTCGTGATCGACCTGTTCTGCTACCGCCGTCGCGGTCACAACGAGGCCGACGAGCCAAACGGCACTCAGCCGCTGATGTATCAGCAGATCGCCAAACAGCGCACCACCCGTGAACTGTATGCCGACCGTCTGACTCAGGAAGGTGTGGTTGACACAGATCGCGTTCAGGCCAAGATCGACGAATACCGCAACGCGCTGGACAACGGTCTGCATGTGGTAAAAAGCCTGGTCAAAGAGCCTAACAAAGAGCTGTTCGTAGACTGGCGTCCATACCTGGGCCATGCCTGGACTGCGCGTCACGACACGCGTTTTGATCTCAAAACCCTGCAAGAACTGTCGGCCAAGCTGCTGGAAATTCCAGAAGGCTTCGTCATGCAGCGTCAGGTGTCGAAGATCTACGAAGACCGTCAAAAAATGCAAGCCGGTGGCCTGCCGATCAACTGGGGTTATGCCGAAACCATGGCATACGCGACCCTGGCGTTCGAAGGTCACCCGATCCGCATGACGGGTCAGGACATCGGCCGCGGTACGTTCTCGCACCGTCACGCCGTGTTGCACAACCAGAAAGACGCCAGCACCTACATTCCGTTGCAGCACCTGTACGAAGGTCAGCCTCGCTTTGACCTGTACGACTCGTTGCTGTCGGAAGAAGCGGTATTGGCGTTTGAATACGGCTACTCGACCACCACGCCAAACGCGCTGGTGATCTGGGAAGCCCAGTTCGGCGACTTCGCCAACGGTGCGCAGGTTGTGATCGACCAGTTCATCACCAGCGGCGAGCACAAGTGGGGTCGCCTGTGCGGTCTGACCATGTTGCTGCCACACGGTTATGAAGGTCAGGGCCCCGAGCACTCCTCGGCACGTCTTGAGCGTTACCTGCAGCTGTGCGCCGAGCACAACATTCAGGTGTGCGTACCGACCACTCCGGCACAGATCTACCATCTGCTGCGTCGTCAGGTCATCCGTCCGCTGCGCAAGCCGCTGGTGGTACTGACGCCGAAGTCGTTGCTGCGCCACAAACTGGCCGTGTCGACCCTCGAAGATCTGGCAGAAGGTTCGTTCCAGACCGTTATCCCGGAAATCGACGCGCAGGATCCGGCGAACGTCGAGCGCATCGTCCTGTGTAGCGGCAAGGTCTACTATGACCTGCTGGAAAAACGCCGTGCCGAAGGTCGTGAAGACATCGCCATCGTGCGTCTTGAGCAGCTGTACCCGTTCCCTGAGGACGACTTGATTGAAGTCCTGGCTCCGTACAAAAACGTCAAACACATTGTTTGGTGTCAGGAAGAGCCGATGAACCAGGGTGCCTGGTACTGCAGCCAGCATCACATGCGCCGCATCATTGGCGGTCACGACAAGTCGCTCGTACTTGAGTACGCGGGCCGTGACGCTTCTGCTGCACCTGCTTGTGGTTATGCATCGATGCACGCCGAGCAACAGGCCAAACTGTTGCAAGACGCGTTTACTGTTTAACGCCTTCGCGCACTGAACCGAATTAAAGGAACCACGAACATGGCTATCGAGATTAAAGCCCCAACTTTTCCGGAATCGGTTGCCGACGGCACCGTTGCCACCTGGCACAAGCAACCGGGCGACGCTGTAAAGCGTGATGACCTGATTGTTGATATCGAGACCGACAAAGTTGTGCTGGAAGTACTGGCCACCGCTGATGGCGTACTGGGCGCAATCGTCAAGAACGAAGGCGACACCGTTCTGTCCGACGAAGTGCTGGGCTCTATCGTTGAAGGCGGCGCGGCGGCTCCAGCTGCACCGGCCGCTGCTGCTCCTGCCGCTCAGGCCGCTGCACCTGCTGCCGATGGCGAAGATGACCCGATCGCTGCACCGGCTGCGCGCAAAATTGCTGAAGAAAACGGCATCAACATCGCTTCCGTTGCCGGTACTGGCAAAGGTGGTCGTGTGACCAAGGAAGACGTCGTTGCTGCTGTAGCGGCCAAAAAAGCCGCGCCTGCTGCTGCACCTGCCAAAGCGGCTGCGCCTGCTGCAACTGCACCGGTATTCGCTGCTGGCGACCGCGTTGAAAAACGCGTTCCGATGACCCGCGTTCGTGCCACTGTGGCCAAGCGTCTGGTTGAAGCGCAGTCCAACATGGCGATGTTGACCACCTTCAACGAAGTGGACATGACTGAAATCATGGCACTGCGTTCGAAGTACAAGGACCTGTTCGAGAAGTCCCACAACGGCGTGCGTCTGGGCTTCATGTCGTTCTTCGTGAAGGCCGCCACTGAAGCGCTGAAACGCTTCCCGGCTGTCAACGCTTCGATCGACGGTTCCGACATCGTTTACCACGGCTACGCAGACATCGGCGTTGCCGTGTCCAGCGACCGCGGCCTGGTGGTGCCTGTTCTGCGTAACGCAGAGCTGATGAGCCTGGCGGAAATCGAAGGCGGTATCGCTGCCTACGGCAAAAAAGCCCGTGACGGCAAACTGTCGATTGACGAAATGACCGGCGGTACGTTCACGATCACTAACGGTGGTACTTTCGGTTCGATGATGTCGACCCCGATCGTTAACCCGCCGCAAGCTGCGATCCTGGGCATGCACAACATCCTTCAGCGTCCTATGGCCGTCAACGGTCAGGTTGTCATCCGTCCGATGATGTACCTGGCTCTGTCTTACGATCACCGCTTGATCGACGGCAAAGAAGCTGTAAGTTTCCTGGTAGCAATCAAAAACCTGCTGGAAGATCCAGCGCGTCTGCTGCTGGATATCTGATAGAAGCAGCCATGAGCTGCAAGTCTGAAGCCTGCGGTCGTTCGCGACCTGGCTTTGGCTTGCAGCTCGCGGCTTGAAGCTTGTCGCTAAAAGAGGATTCTTTTACATGTCTCAGAAATTTGACGTTGTAGTGATTGGTGCGGGCCCTGGTGGCTACGTTGCAGCCATCAAGGCCGCTCAACTGGGCCTTTCGACTGCTTGCATCGAAAAATACACCGACAAGGAAGGCAAACTGGCGCTGGGCGGTACCTGCCTGAACGTTGGCTGCATTCCATCCAAGGCGCTGCTGGACAGCTCCTGGAAGTACCACGAAGCCAAGGATGCATTCGCCATCCACGGCATCAGCACCGGTGAAGTGAAGATGGACGTGCCAGCGATGGTAGGCCGTAAGGCCAACATCGTTAAAGGTCTGACTTCCGGCGTTGCAACCCTGTTCAAGGCCAACGGTGTGACGTCCCTGCAAGGTCACGGCAAATTGCTGGCCGGCAAGAAAGTTGAACTGACCAAGCCGGACGGCAGCGTAGAAATCATCGAAGCCGAGAACGTGATTCTGGCTTCGGGTTCGCGCCCGATCGACATTCCGCCAGCTCCAGTTGATAACAACGTCATCGTTGATTCGACCGGCGCCCTGGAATTCCAATCCGTACCCAAGCGTCTTGGCGTGATCGGTGCAGGTGTGATCGGTCTGGAGCTGGGTTCGGTATGGTCACGTCTGGGTGCTCAGGTGACGGTTCTCGAAGCCCTGGATACTTTCCTGATGGCGGCTGACGCTGCTGTGTCCAAGGAAGCCTACAAAACCCTGACCAAGCAAGGTCTGGACATCAAACTGGGCGCCCGCGTTACCGGTTCCAAGGTTAACGGCGAAGAAGTCGTTGTGACCTACACCGACGCCAACGGCGAACAGACCATCACCTTCGACAAGCTGATCGTAGCGGTAGGCCGCCGTCCGGTGACCACCGAGCTGCTGGCAGCCGACAGCGGCGTGACCATTGACGAGCGCGGTTTCGTGTTTGTTGACGATCATTGCGCCACCAGCGTACCGGGCGTTTACGCCATTGGTGACGTAGTGCGCGGCATGATGCTGGCTCACAAGGCTTCCGAAGAAGGCATCATGGTTGTCGAGCGCATCAAAGGTCACAAGACCGAGATGAACTACGACCTGATTCCATCGGTTATTTACACTCACCCGGAGATCGCGTGGGTCGGTAAAACCGAACAGGCCTTGAAAGCTGAAGGCGTTGAAGTTAACGTCGGCACCTTCCCGTTCGCCGCCAGTGGCCGTGCCATGGCAGCAAACGACACCGGTGGCTTTGTAAAAGTCATTGCTGATGCCAAAACTGACCGCGTACTGGGCGTCCACGTGATTGGCCCGAGCGCAGCAGAGCTGGTACAGCAGGGCGCTATCGGTATGGAATTCGGCACCAGTGCCGAGGATCTGGGCATGATGGTTTTCTCCCATCCAACCCTGTCCGAAGCGTTGCACGAAGCAGCGCTGGCAGTGAATGGCGGCGCCATCCACATTGCCAACCGTAAGAAACGTTAAGACCAGACAATAAGAAACCACGGCGGTTTGCCCGTCGTGAGCCTTGCTCGCAAGCCTCACCGCGGAACTTCCGCCGGACGCAGTCTTGTCCCGTTTCAATCAGGCCCGACTCCGCCCACGCGGGTGTCGGGTTTGTTGAAACAGTGCAAGCAGCAGTCACAGGTGGTGCGGCACTAATAAAAGTGCAGCGCCGAATGCGCAGTACCTAACGAAGACGGTAAAAAGCATGAATCTTCACGAGTATCAGGGTAAGCAGCTGTTCGCTGAATACGGCCTGCCAGTATCCAAGGGTTATGCAGTAGACACCCCGGAAGCGGCCGCAGAAGCATGCGACAAAATCGGCGGGACCGAATGGGTTGTAAAAGCCCAGGTTCACGCAGGTGGTCGCGGTAAAGCGGGCGGTGTAAAGCTGGTTCGCAGCAAAGAAGACGCTAAAGCATTCGCACAACAGTGGTTGGGCAAGCGTCTGGTGACCTACCAGACTGACGCCAATGGTCAGCCGGTCACCAAGATCCTGGTTGAATCGTGCACTGATATCGCTAAAGAGCTGTACCTGGGCGCTGTCGTTGACCGTTCGAGCCGTCGTATCGTGTTCATGGCTTCCACCGAAGGTGGCGTGGACATCGAGAAAATCGCGCACGACACTCCTGAAAAAATTCTTAAAGCCACGATTGATCCATTGGTTGGCGCTCAGCCATTCCAGGGTCGTGAGCTGGCTTTCCAGCTGGGTCTGGAAGGCAAGCAGGTTTCCCAGTTCGCCAAGATCTTCGTAGGTCTGGCCAAACTGTTCCAGGACCACGATCTGGCCCTGCTGGAAGTGAACCCGCTGGTTATCAAGACTGACGGCGATCTGCACTGCCTCGATGCGAAAATCAACATCGACGCTAACGCCATGTACCGTCAGCCAAAGCTGAAGACTTTCCACGACCCGTCCCAGGACGATCCGCGCGAAGCGCACGCTGCCCAGTTCGAACTGAACTACGTAGCGCTGGAAGGCAACATTGGCTGCATGGTTAACGGCGCTGGCCTGGCCATGGGCACCATGGACATCGTCAATCTGCATGGCGGCAAACCTGCCAACTTCCTCGACGTTGGCGGCGGTGCTACCAAAGAACGTGTGACTGAAGCGTTCAAGATCATTCTGTCCGACAGCAATGTTGCCGCAGTATTGGTTAACATCTTCGGCGGCATCGTTCGTTGCGACATGATTGCCGAAGGCATCATCGGTGCAGTGAAAGAAGTCGGCGTTAAAATCCCGGTGGTTGTGCGCCTTGAAGGCAACAACGCTGAACTGGGCGCTAAAGTACTGGCAGAAAGCGGCTTGAACATCATCGCTGCTACCAGCTTGACCGACGCTGCTCAACAAGTTGTCAAAGCTGCGGAGGGCAAGTAATGAGCGTCCTGATCAATAAAGACACCAAAGTTATCTGCCAAGGCATCACCGGTTCGCAGGGCAGCTTCCACACCCAGCAAGCCATTGAGTACGGCACCAAAATGGTCGGCGGTGTGACGCCGGGCAAAGGCGGCACCACTCACCTGGACCTGCCTGTTTTCAACACGGTAAAAGAAGCAGTAGCGGCGACTGGCGCAACAGCCAGCGTTATCTACGTACCGGCTCCGTTCTGCAAGGACTCCATCCTTGAAGCGGCGTTCGGTGGCATCAAGCTGATCGTGTGCATCACTGAAGGCATTCCTACCCTGGACATGCTGGACGCTAAAGTTAAGTGCGACGAGCTGGGCGTGACCCTGATCGGCCCTAACTGCCCAGGCGTGATCACGCCGGGCGAATGCAAAATCGGCATCATGCCAGGTCACATCCACTTGCCAGGCAAAGTAGGCATCGTGTCGCGTTCCGGCACCCTGACTTACGAAGCCGTCAAGCAGACCACTGACGCCGGTTTCGGTCAGTCGACCTGCGTGGGCATCGGTGGTGACCCGATTCCTGGCTCCAACTTCATCGACATCCTGAAGCTGTTCCAGGAAGACCCGAAGACCGAAGCGATCGTGATGATCGGTGAGATCGGCGGTTCGGCTGAAGAAGAAGCGGCTGCCTACATCAAGGCAAACGTGACCAAGCCGGTTGTTTCCTACATTGCTGGTGTGACTGCCCCTGCTGGCAAGCGCATGGGCCATGCGGGCGCAATCATCTCCGGCGGCAAGGGCACTGCAGACGAGAAGTTTGCTGCTCTGGAAGACGCAGGCGTTAAAACCGTGCGTTCGCTGGCAGACATCGGCAAGGCTCTGTCCGAGCTGACTGGCTGGGCTATCAAATAAGCCACGTGCTTGATTGAGTGCTACACCAGACAAAGGCCACCTTCGGGTGGCCTTTGTGCGTTCAGTACCCCGGTACTTTGAAAAACCCTGTGGCAGGGTCATTATTCAGACTCCAGGCTGTAATCTTCGCTGGGTCTGGTCGCTTCAGGTTTGGCTGCACAGGAATGCTACCTGCCAAGCATTGCGTTCGTTTGAGACGTTCAATAGCGTCTTTGACGGGGCCAGCCCCCCTTGAAGCAGCGTCGTGCTGATCGCCATCAGCGACAAATCCCGTACAACCTGTTGCCGGACTCCCAGCCGTTTAGTGAATGGGTGCGTAGGTTGTTGTGTGCTGCCATGTAGGAAAAGCACACCAAGGCGAATTTCGATGTCATCAAAGCGACAACTGCATGCGTTCATCGGACAGAACGCCCTGCAACAGTGCGTTGCAGGAAAAAAATGGGTAATCTGACGGCCAATTCTGCGTTCGCATCCCACAAGGAAGCCACGCGCTAGACGGGTTGGACTTATACAGTTCGACAGCATTTCCCACATCCGCACGGGAAATTCCCCCTCTAAATTCCGATTCAGTAGTGTGGTATTTCCGTAATGAAAGTATTGAAAGGCCAGGACATCCTGGCACTTGGGTTTATGACGTTTGCCCTGTTCGTTGGGGCTGGCAATATCATTTTCCCGCCGATCGTTGGCCTGCAAGCCGGACCGAATGTCTGGATTGCGGCGTTGGGCTTTCTGATCACCGCTGTAGGCCTGCCAGTCATCACCGTTGTGGCGCTGGCGAAAGTCGGCGGTGGCATGGCTGCGCTGAGCAGTCCGATCGGTAAAATCGCCGGTGGCTTGTTGGCCGCTGTTGCGTACCTGGCGGTAGGTCCGCTGTTCGCGACCCCGCGTACGGCCACCGTATCGTTTGAAGTCGGTCTTGCGCCCCTGACCGGAGAAAGCCCGCTCGCGCTGTTCCTGTACAGCTCGGTGTACTTCCTTATCGTGTTTTTCGTTTCACTGTACCCAGGCCGTCTGCTGGACACCGTGGGGCGCTTTCTGGCGCCGCTGAAAATCATCGCGCTGGCGATCCTCGGTATCGCTGCATTTGCATTGCCGGCGGGCGACATTGGCGTGGCCACCCCGGAATACGTTGCAGCGCCGTTCTCCCAAGGGTTCATCAATGGTTACCTGACCATGGACACGCTGGGCGCCCTGGTATTCGGCATCGTGATCGTTAACGCCATCCGCTCCCGTGGCGTGGAATCGCCCAAGCTGATTACCCGCTATGCCATTATTGCGGGTCTGATTGCAGGCGTCGGTTTGGCACTGGTGTATGTCAGCCTGTTCCGTCTCGGCTCGGGCAGTCATGAAGTTGCCGCTGGCGCCACCAACGGCGCGGCGGTGCTGCACGCGTACGTTCAGCACACCTTCGGCTCGCTGGGCAGTGGCTTCCTTGCCGTGTTGATTGCACTGGCTTGCCTGGTGACAGCAGTGGGTCTGACCTGTGCCTGTGCCGAGTACTTCAGTACTGTTCTGCCACTGTCCTACAAGGCCCTGGTGGTCATACTGGCCTTGTTCTCGCTGGGCGTGTCCAACTTGGGCCTGACGCAGTTGATCGCGTTCTCCATCCCGTTGCTGACAGCGATCTACCCGCCGTGCATCGTGCTGGTGGCGCTGAGTTTCTGCAAAGGCCTGTGGCATGCTCAAGCCAGGATTGTAGGCCCGGTCATGCTGGTGTCGTTTATCTTCGGTTCCATTGACGCACTCAAAGGCGCTGGTATGGCGGGCTGGATTCCGACCCAACTGGTCAACATGCCGTTCAGTGAGCAAGGTCTGGCGTGGCTGGTGCCTTCGCTGGTCGTTCTGCTCGGGGCGGTGATTTGCGACCGCATGCTGGGCAAGCGTCACGAAGCCTTGGCGTGATTGTTCAGTCCGCCAAAAGCGGGCGATGAACCCATAAAAAATGCCCTGTATCAATTTGATACAGGGCATTTTTTATGGGCGTGCCTTTTTGCTGGCCAAAGCGTCGAACGAACGTGCATAACTCTCACCTTCACGTGCGCTTCGGGAAACCCCATGTCGTTCATTCAGTCAAATTGGACTCATCTTTTAGCCGCTCTCTGGTTTGTCGTGTGCTGGGGTGGCTACACCCGCTATGCCACCTGGAAAGCGCGCGACACGGCTTGTCTGGCCAGTGTGCTGCACTTGTATCGAAAGGACTGGATGCGCCGCATGCTGTTGCGCGACAACCGCATTGCCGACGCTAGCGTGATCGGCAATCTGGAGCGTAATGCATCGTTTTTTGCTTCCAGCACGTTGATCATCCTGGCGGGTATTCTGACCGTGCTGGGTGCATCGGAGCGGGCAGTGTCCCTGTTGGCCGACATCCCGATGGTGCAACAAGCGTCGCAGGGCATGTCTGAAATCAAGTTGTTATGCCTGGCACTGGTGTTCGTCTATGCCTTTTTCACCTTTAGCTGGTGCATGCGCCAATACAACTTTGCCGCCATCCTTATTGGTTCGGCGCCCATGATTGGCGAGCGCGATGTGGCGGAACAAGAGCGCAAGGCGTTTGCATTGCGCGCCGCTAAAGTGATTTCGATGGCGGCCAACCAGTTCAACTTTGGCCTGCGTTCGTATTACTTCGGCATGACCATGCTGGCGTGGTTCGTCAGCCCGTGGTTATTCATGCTCATGAGTGCGGGTGTTGTCGTGGTTTTATACCGACGCGAGTTTCATTCCGACGTGTTGAGTGTCATGGTCTACACCCCGACTGAGGCGCTATTGCCTGAGCCAAACAAGGACGCAACCCCATGAGTATTCCGTTCTGGTGTGTGTTTATCAGCGCGTTGCTGATTTTTATTGCACGCATACCCGTAGCAAAAGCCATGAAAGAGCAGGGCGGTTATGACAACCAATTGCCCCGTGAACAACAGGCACGTTTGACCGGTTTGGGCGCGCGGGCACTGGCAGGGCATCAAAACAGTTTTGAAGCCTTCATGCTGTTTGCCGCCGCTGTATTGATGGCACACACCACCCAGACTCAGGGCTTTGTGATTGACACTTTGGCCATCGTTTTTGTCTGTGCGCGGAGTGTGTTTTTGCTGTGCTATTGGGCAGATCTGGCGTGGCAACGCTCCGTGGCCTGGGTGGTCGGAATGCTTTGCACGCTGTTGTTAATGTTGAGCCCGACGTTCAAGACGCTGTTGCTCTGATCGGTCAAACTGCAGACAAAGTAAAGCCCGCATCAAGCGGGCTTTCTTTTGCAGCCAAGTAAAGGAATTACTTGGTAGCAGGAGCGGCTTCTGGAGCAGCCGGTGCAACTGGAGCAGCCGGAGCGGCTTCTTCAGCAGCAGCTTTGTTCGATTCAGCTTGAGCTTTAGCCGCTTCAGCATTCTCTTTTGCTGCTTCGTTTACTTTGTCTTGTGCTTCATTCATTTTTTCTTGAGCTTGCTCGGAGTGTTGAGCAGCATCTTGTGCTTTGTCTTCGGATTTTTTGTCGCAAGCAGCGAGACCGAGGGAAGCAGCCAACATCAAGGCAACAGCGAAAGTCTTACGCATGGGGTGTTTCTCCTTATTGAGTATATCTACCGGCCGTTTGAGCACAGGCCGATAGCTTAAGTTCCTTGGGTGTGCAGATATATAAATGCACGCCGCGCGCGAATTCTACGCAGTCACCGGCGGACAAGCCAAGCACATTAGTAATGGCCCGGTAATATCGTCGTAATGCCCTGTATAGAGGGGCTCGACACGGTGCAGCAACCGGCGAAAAGCAATGGGTCCGTTTTGATTCAAAACACAGGCCTTGAAATTTCGATGCCAGCCCCAACGTTCATGACATCCCGCCGCCAACCCTCTAGGGCGTGGCTCATGCCATCAAATTGGAGTTTTATAACAATGAGCGTGGAAACTCAAAAGGAAACCCTGGGCTTCCAGACCGAGGTCAAGCAACTGTTGCACCTCATGATCCATTCGCTGTATTCCAATAAGGAAATCTTCCTTCGCGAATTGATCTCGAACGCCTCCGACGCTGTCGACAAATTACGTTTTGAAGCGCTGTCCAAGCCAGAACTTCTGGAAGGCGGCGATGAACTTAAAATCCGTGTGAGCTTCGACAAGGACGCCAAGACCGTCACCCTCGAAGACAACGGTATCGGCATGAACCGTGACGACGTCATCACCCACTTGGGTACGATTGCCAAGTCCGGCACTGCCGATTTCATGAAAAACCTCTCGGGCGATCAAAAGAAAGATTCGCACTTGATCGGTCAATTCGGCGTGGGCTTCTACTCTGCTTTTATCGTCGCTGACAAAGTCGACGTGTTCAGTCGTCGTGCCGGTACACCTGCCAGCGAAGGCGTTCACTGGGCGTCCAAAGGCGAGGGCGAGTTTGAAGTTGCCACGATCGAAAAACCTGAGCGCGGCACCAAGATCGTTCTGCACCTGAAGTCCGGCGAAGAAGAATTCGCCGATGGCTGGCGCCTGCGCAACATCATTAAAAAGTACTCTGACCACATCGCCTTGCCGATCGAGCTGCCAAAAGAACAGGCCGCTGCAGAAGGCGAAGAAACGCCTGCGCTGGAATGGGAAACCGTTAACCGCGCCAGCGCCTTGTGGACCCGTCCTCGCACTGAAGTCAAGGACGAGGAATACCAAGAGTTCTACAAGCACATCGCCCATGACTTCGAAAACCCGCTGGCCTGGAGCCACAACAAGGTCGAAGGCAAGCTGGAATACAGCTCGTTGCTCTATGTGCCTGCCCGCGCTCCGTTTGACTTGTACCAGCGTGAAGCGCCTAAAGGCCTGAAGCTGTACGTACAGCGCGTATTCGTCATGGATCAGGCTGAGTCCTTCCTGCCGCTGTACCTGCGCTTCATCAAAGGCGTGGTCGACTCCAACGACCTGTCGTTGAACGTGTCGCGTGAAATCCTGCAAAAAGACCCGATCATCGACTCCATGAAGTCGGCGCTGACCAAGCGTGTCCTGGATATGCTGGAAAAACTGGCGAAGAACGAGCCCGAGAAATACCAGGGCTTCTGGAAAAACTTCGGTCAGGTGATGAAAGAAGGCCCGGCTGAAGATTTCGCCAACAAAGAAAAAATCGCCGGTCTGCTGCGCTTCGCGTCTACCCACGAAGAAGGCGGCGAGCAGACGGTTTCCCTGGCGCAATACCTTGAGCGTGCCAAAGAAGGCCAGGACAAGATCTACTACCTGACCGGTGAAACCTACGCTCAGGTCAAAAACAGCCCGCACTTGGAAGTCTTCCGCAAGAAAGGCATCGAAGTGCTGCTGTTGACCGACCGTATTGATGAGTGGCTGATGAGCTACCTCAGCGAATTCGACGGCAAAACCTTTGTTGACGTAGCCCGTGGCGACCTCGATCTGGGCAATCTGGACTCCGAAGAGGACAAGAAAGCCGCAGAAGAAGTGGCCAAGGCCAAAGAAGGTTTGGTAGAGCGCATCAAGACGGCCTTGGGCGACAGCGTCAGTGAAGTGCGTGTATCGCACCGTTTGACGGACTCCCCGGCCATTTTGGCCATTGGCGAGCAGGATCTTGGTTTGCAAATGCGTCAGATCCTTGAAGCCAGCGGTCAGAAAGTGCCGGATTCCAAGCCCATTTTCGAATTCAACCCGGCTCACCCGTTGATCGAAAAACTGGATGCGGAACAGAGTGAAGAGCGTTTCGGCGATCTGTCGCACATCTTGTTCGACCAGGCGGCACTCGCGGCAGGCGACAGCCTGAAAGATCCGGCGGCCTATGTCCGTCGACTCAATAAGTTGTTAGTTGAGTTGTCCGTGTAAGACGTCTATAAAAACCCGCTTCGGCGGGTTTTTTTTGTTTCAAATTCAGAGGTTTTCAATGGAATCAATAACGCTCCAATCGGTGATCTACCAAATTGATGGCCAGCCTTACGAGGGCCGTCTTGCCTATGATTCGAGCCGAGCGGATCCGTTACCGGGGTTGCTGATGGCGCCCAACTGGATGGGTATCAGTACCGGGGCTGAAGAGATTGCCAAGTCCGTGGCCGAACAGGGCTACGTTGTACTGATTGCCGACTTGTATGGTCAGGGTGTCCGGCCATCGAACGCTGACGAGGCGGGTGCGGCGATGATGCCGCTGAAAAACGACCGTGCCTTGCTGCGTAAACGCATGTGGGCCGCCTACGATAACTTGCGTACCACCTCGTTTGCCAAGGTCGACAGCGCCAAACTCGCAACCTTCGGCTTTTGTTTCGGCGGCTGTTGCTCGCTGGAGCTGGCCCGTGGCGGAGCGCCGTTGAAAGCAGCGGTATCCTTCCACGGTACTCTGGATACCCCCAATCCTGTTGATGCCAACAGCATCAAGGGCGCCGTTCTGGTGCTGCACGGGGCGTCCGACCCCCTGGTGCCCCACGAGCAGCTCCCGGCCTTTGAAAACGAGATGAATGCAGCGGGCGTTGACTGGCAGTTGCTCAGCTATGGTGGCGCTGTGCACTCGTTCACAGATCCCCACGCCAACGTCCCGGGCAAGATGATGTACGACGCCAAAACGGCGAAGCGCGCTTTTATCGCGATGCATAACCTGCTGGATGAAGTGTTCAGGGATTGATCGCTTCACCCGCAGCAATGACGCTGGCTGTTACAGCGCTGTGTGTTTGATCGTCTCGCTGATGGTCAAGTCCCGCATCAGCAATGCATAGCCCAGGTCCACTTGATCGGGAATCGGCAGGTACACCGTGTGGCCATCACCGGGCGCAACCTCAATTGGCAAGTTGGCACTGCTGTGTAATTGATAAAGGTCGAAGTGGTAGTTGCCGCGCGGGGTCATCAGTTCCAGATGATCGCCCACGGCAAACCGGTTTTTAACCTTGACCTCGGCCATGCCGTTGCGCCGTTCCCCTGTCAGCTCGCCCACGAACTGCTGACGCTGGGACAGTGAACTGCCATGCAGGTAGTTCTGGTACTCGTCATGCACATGGCGACGCAGGAAGCCTTCGGTGTACCCGCGTTGCGCCAGAGACTCCAGGTCAGTCATCAGGCTTCGGTCAAAATCACGGCCTGCCACGGCGTCATCAATGGCCTTGCGGTATACCTGCGTGGCCCGGGCGCAGTAAAAGTGCGACTTGGTGCGGCCTTCGATTTTCAGCGAATGCACGCCCATGTGCGTCAGTCGGGACACGTGCTGAACGGCGCGCAGGTCCTTGGAGTTCATGATGTATGTGCCATGCTCGTCTTCAAACGCCGCCATGGGCTCTTCAGGACGATTGGCTTCATGCAACATAAACACCTGGTCGGTCGGCTGGCCTATGCCCAGGGTCGGCTCCACAGACGGGTCAACCACGTTGACGATATTGCCCAATTCATTCTCGGTGGCGGGCGCAGCTTCATACTTCCAGCGGCAAGCGTTGGTGCAACTGCCCTGATTGGCATCTCGCTTGTTCATGTAGCCGGACAACAGGCAGCGCCCCGAATAGGCCATGCACAGCGCGCCATGCACGAAAATCTCCAGCTCCATGTCAGGCACTTGCTGACGAATCTCTTCGATTTCTTCCAGTGACAATTCGCGGGACAGGATGATTCGGCTCAGCCCCTGCTGGCGCCAGAATTCGACGCTCGCCCAGTTCACCGTATTGGCCTGCACCGACAGGTGGATCGGCATGTGTGGAAAGTGCGTGCGCACCAGCATGATCAGGCCCGGATCAGACATGATCAACGCATCCGGGGCCATCGCAATCACCGGTTCCAGGTCCTTGAGAAAGGTACGCAGCTTGGCATTGTGCGGCGCGATATTGACCACGACGTAAAAGCGTTTGCCCTGGGCTTGCGCTTCTTTAATGCCGATGGCCAGGTTGTCGTGGTCGAATTCGTTATTGCGCACCCGCAAGCTGTAGCGCGGTTGGCCTGCGTACACGGCATCGGCGCCATAAGCGAAGGCGTAACGCATGTTCTTCAGGGTGCCGGCAGGGGCGAGGAGTTCGGGCGGTGCAAGGGACATAGTCGAGCCATTCGCAAAGGGCGCGATGTTAATCGAGCTTAAACAGTGGAATGTTGATCTGGATCTATGCTTTATGCAGCAACGATGGCACTTGGCAGACGCTTTGCGGACTAAGCAGGCGCTAACCGACGAATGTGCGCCTTACTGACATGGACGGCCTATGAACGAAACAAGCCTGCAACGCAAAACCCTGCTGTTATTGTTGGCCTTGGTCACAATTGCTTTCATCTGGATTCTGTTGCCGTTCTACGGCGCGATTTTCTGGGCCGTCGCACTGGGGATTCTGTTCGCCCCCTTGCAACGTAAATTACTGCTCAAGCTCAAGGGGCAACGCAACCTGGCGACCTTCGCCACCTTGGGCATATGTACCGTGATCGCCATTTTGCCGGTCATCGTCACCACCGCCCTGCTGGTGCAGGAAGTGGCGATGCTCTACAACGACGTGCAAAGCGGCAAGATCAACGTCGCAAGCTACGTCATGCAGTTCAAAGACATCTTGCCGATGAATGTTCAGAATTGGCTGGACCGCTTTGGCCTGGGCAATATCGCCGGTTTGAGTGAAAAAGTGTCTAAGGGTGCGCTGGAAGGCAGCCAGTTCTTTGCCACGCAGGTCTTCAGTTTTGGCCAGAGTACCTTCGAGTTGGTGGTGAGCTTTTTCATCATGTTGTACCTGCTGTATTTCTTTATCCGTGATGGCCAGCAGATGGTGCGCAGCATTCGTAATGCGGTGCCGCTGGCTGAGCAACAGAAGCGTTTGCTGCAGCTCAAACTGCGTCGCGTGGTGCGGGCGTCGGTCAAGGGCAACCTGGCAGTCGCTATCACACAGGGTGCCTTGGGCGGGCTGATGTTTTGGTTCCTGGGCATCCACAGTTCGTTGTTCTGGGCGGTGTTGATGATGTTTCTGTCGCTGCTGCCCGCCGTCGGCGCCGGTATTGTCTGGGCCCCGGTGGCCATCTACTTTCTGGTGACGGGCCAGGTGTGGGAGGGCGTGGTTCTGGCGCTGTATGGGGTGTTGGTGATCGGCATGGTGGATAACGTACTGCGCCCGATTCTGGTGGGCAAAGACACCAAAATGCCGGACTTCCTGATCCTGATCTCCACCTTGGGCGGCATGGCCATTTTTGGTCTCAATGGCTTTGTGATCGGGCCGTTGATCGCAGCCCTTTTTCTCTCCAGCTGGGGACTGTTCAGCGGAACGCGTCGCAAAGTCCGACTGCCCGCTGACATTCAGCCACGCGACTAGCGGAAGTTGTAAGACACCCCGACGTAGGCGCCCATGCCTTCGCCGGGGGTTGAGCGCGCAGCGTCCTTGCCCATATCGTCATAACCGGGCGTGACCGTTGCGGCGTAGCGCTGGCGGGTCAGGTTGCGCAGGTCGAGCCAGGTTTGCCAGTCTTTCTTGGGTGAGGCATACCCGAATGTGGCGCCCCACAGCCTGTACGAAGAGGTGTAATACGAGTTGGCGTAATCCACGGCCATGGGTGAAGCCACCTGCGTGTTGACACCCGCGTAGAACCCGCGCGGATGGTTGTAGCGAAGCTCGGCCTGATAGTAATGGCGGGGAATGCCGGGCAGCGCGTTACTGCCAAAACGATCGTCGTTGCGGTAGTGGAAGTCACTGAATGTGTAGGCCTGTCGCAAAGAGACGTTGCCAATCCCGTCTTTCTCCCACAACAGACTGTTGAGCCCGGCTTCAATCCCTTGATGAACAGTGGGGCTGGCGTTGGATTCGCCCACAATCGGTGCTTGAGTGGCGGTTGCAGCCTGAGTTTCGACGCTGAGTAACTCGTGGCGAATGGCCGAGTAGTACCAGGCGAGATCCCATTGGCCGAGCCATGAGTCGCCGCGAGTCCCCAACTCAAGAGTCGTGGCTGTTTGATTGCGTAAGGCAACAGGTGTGCTTTGACGGCGGGTGGCAGGGCCATTCCCGACGGGGAAAGTGATGGGCGAGCCCCAGATCATTGACCATGGGTGAGGCGGCTCGACGGAGCGACTCACATTGCCATACACCTGTAACTGGGAACTGAATTCATAACGCAGGCCGATACGTGGCGCGTAGTCCCAATCATGTTGGCTGACCTTGCCGCCGCTCTCGGGGTAGCTCACCTCGCTTTCACGACGGGTATAGATAAGGGCCATGCCTGTGGTGAGCCATACATCGGGTATCAGTTCCAGATCGTTGCTGGCGTGCAGCACGGTGTCCGAGCCTTGGTAGCTGAAGTCACGCATCTTTGTACCCGGAGGGTACGCTGCGGTGTTGCCCGCCGGTATCCGCACATACTCCGAAGCCCCGCTATTGGGCAGGTGCTTGGTACTGCGCAAGCCCACGGTGGTGTTGCTTTGCTGTCCGAACAGCGTGTCACGACGCTTGTAGTTCAAGGTGCCGCTCACATCGGTGTAGGCGACTTTCAGCCGGTTAGGGCCTTCACGCAGGTCCATCGGGTAGTCGTGATACACCATCGCAGCTTCAAGTTGCGAATTGTCGTCCAGGTACATCGTCGTCTTGTTGGCGAACCACGTACTGCCGGGTTGTGGACGGCTGTAATCTCCGGCGACATAGACCGGGTTGGACGAGCGGGGATGATGCTTGATCTGATCTTTAGTGACCCGGCCTGCCAGTTGGTTATCAGTCTCGCGATAGCGCAAATAAAAGCGCGTCTCCAATTGCGGGCTGAAACGATAACCGATGTTCGCCGCCATACCTTTGCTGCTGCCACGGGTATGGTCTTGATAACCGTTGGTATCGGAGTCATTCAGGGAAATGTAGTAATCAAGATCGCCCAGTACTTGCCCCGAACTGATCTGGCGCTTTTGATAGCCGTAACTGCCTGCCTCATACCGCACTTGCAGCGGGGCGGCGTCGTAGCCGGTATGGGTGACGTAGTTGATCGAGCCGCCCAGAGCCAGTGCCCCTGCGTCAAAACCATTGGCGCCGCGCAGGACTTCGGCGCGGCTGAGCCATAACGGTTCAAACAACTCATAAGGTGTGCCACCGGGACCGGTCAGCGGCAACCCGTCGAACATCACGTACAAACCTGAACCGTGCGCGCCGGGTACCCGATTGAGGCCAGAACCGCGCACCGAAACCTTGGCACCGTCATTGCCCGCTGACTGCGCATAGACGCCGGGCTGGTACGCGAGCACGTCGGTATTGCTGCCTGTTCGGCCGGTTTCAACCGTGTTCAGGTCAATCACATTGCTGGCGCCGGGCACTTCGTTCATCCGGGCTCGGGCCAAGTCCAACTCGCTGCTTTCTTCACTGCGAACCTGAACTTCCCCCAGCTCAAGTGGCCCTGCGAAGGAGGGCGATGCACAGGCAAGGGCCAAAGGCAGTAGCGGATAACAGAGAGAACGCATGAATGACAGGTCCAGGAGTGGTCGGGCGGCGCGCAAGCCTATACAAGGCAAGAATCGCTCGCAACCAGCACTTGGGGCTGAGGGTTTAATCAGTCGGTGATTGCAGCACATAGCATTCAAACAACTCCAGTTGGCCCGGCCGCGCGGCCAGGGAGGACATGAGGTTCAAGCCCAATACGCCCGCCCAATACCCCATATTGGGTAGCACCGGGGTATGGCCGAACACGATTGCCAACGCCCCCGGCTTCAATTGCCTCAAAAGCAGCACCAGCAGGTGTTGGGCTTGATCGCGACTCATCACCTCGGCGTTGAGAAAGCGCAGAAACATAACATCGCATTCTGCCGCCGGCTCCAGCGTTGCTTGCGCCGCACGATGGTGAAATTCCAGATTGGGTAATCGATGACGGGCGCGAGCCTGGTCGATCATGCTTGATGAGCAATCGGCCCCCGTGCAACGGGTATGGGGCAGGGCGCGGGCAATGGACGCCATGAACGCACCGGTGGAACACGCCGGGTCGAGGAGTTGAGCACCGGGCGTGAGTCGCGATTGCAGCAGGGCGATGCAATGCTCTCGAAAGTGCTGTTCATCCCTGTCCAGTGTATGGGCCAGTGCTTCGCTGAAGCGCCAGTGCTCCTCGCGCATGACGTGTTCCTGTGCGCGGTTATCGAGGACAGGGTAGGGGAAGTAGAGCGCGCTGTCCGTCAGGTTGGATGCCAGGAGAAAGCGCTGAGTTTTTTCTTGCTCGCACGCCGTAATGAACTGCACGGTGATGCCATCGTTCTCATAAACAACACGGGTAAAGCGTCCCAGCAACATGGACGGCTGGATCAGGCTAGACAGGTGCTGTCTGCCTTCGAAGGCGGTTGTAAGTGTTTTACGGCCCACCCAAAGGGTGTCCTTGATAGTGAGCATGAACAGGTTGTTAAGCCCGGGACCCACGGGTTCTGTCCACGACTTGTGTTGGTGGGGCTTCATGCAGCAGATCTCACGGATCTGCTGCTGGACGTGCTGCTCTTGGTGGACGCTCAGGCCATGATTCATAAGGTCACCCGTAACACTCATTGAGTGCCTGTCCGTGGGCTTGCGGGATGACAACGTTACCGGTGCTTACGATATAAAAACGTTCAAGCCCCGGAATCACCACATTGGCCAACGTGGTACCGCTGTCGGTTTGATAGAGGATGCTGATCCCCAGTTCGCGGTTGTGGCTGCGCACGTTATGGGCAATGACGCGAATCTGTTCGTCCAGCGTGTGGTGTTCGCAGTCCGCCGGTAGCGTCACACATTGCTGACGGGACTTGCTCATTAGGCCGTCTATATCCAGATGTAAACAACGCTGGAGCCGGGGGAACGGTGCCAAGTGACGCCATTGCCGTTCCAGGTGTCGGGCAGTGTCGGCACGGGTTGCGCTCAAACGCAATTGCACCAGTTCGGTCAGGGCGCGTTCGGCAGCATGGGGGGCGCTTAATGAAGTACCACAACCGAAAAGGCCAATAGGCCGGTTATCGCCAAGGCTGAAGGCGAGGTAGGTGTTAACGCAAAACTCACTGCTGATGTCGAGTAGAACCACGTCTGCATCCAACTCTGATTCAACGTCCTGCCAGAGTGTGGCCAGTGGATGGGGAGGTTGCGGACGCTGCACCCGACGTAGAGGCCGGTCTTGTTGATAATAAAAATGTCTGAGCAGGAAAAGTGAAAGTGCATCGCGCTCCAGGCATTCATTAATGGCGTGCAGTGCTGCTTCGTTGTAGGTGGCGCCAATGGCGATGCCGCTGTTGCTGAAGTAACGCCGAATACCGGCGTAGTAGAAGGTGTCCCCGGCCAACGGCCTGGCGCTGTACGCGGGCAAGCTGAAGGCGACCGGGTAGTAGAAGGTCGAAGTGTCGAGGGGACTGTGGTATTGGCGGCTGGCGATGTGAGCTTCAGTGTGTTGAATGACGCAATCCAGAAGACTGTCGTCGTGAAAGAACCCGTCGCGCGCGTAACGGTTCGCAGGGCGCATCTCAATCCCCGCGTGCATTTCATGGTGTTCGCTCAGGTAGTGTTCCAGCGCCTCGAAATAGGCCCCTACCAAGGCGCTGTCAGCATAGCCTTTTCCGGAACCGGCCCCCTTGGGCGTCGTGTGTGCGTCAGTCAGCGTGACGCGGGTATTCACGACGCGTTCCCCGAGCGTGTGAGCCGAGCCGACAAGCCCGAGGCAGGCCAGTTCTTGAAGCACTCGGGCATAGGCCTCGGCTAATGAAAGCTCACGTTCGTGCGCAATAATCGAGTGAGTCATAAGACATTCCGATTTAAGGAGGGGACGTCACAAACGTCCCCTCTTTGAAGTATCAGTCTGCGGTGAGTTCTTCTTTCTCAGCGTCGGTCAGTTCAAGTTGTTCCAGATGTTGCTGCTCGGTCTGTGAATCAAGCGTTTCTGTATCTGGCAGCGCTTGGGTGTTCATTGCCATGTAGTAGCCCATATCGAAAACCTTTTCTTATTGGATGGTTGGTTTGAATTGGCTTT
The DNA here is from genome assembly GCF_036668715.1 of Pseudomonas sp. ESBL9. Classification (NCBI taxonomy): domain Bacteria; kingdom Pseudomonadati; phylum Pseudomonadota; class Gammaproteobacteria; order Pseudomonadales; family Pseudomonadaceae; genus Pseudomonas; species Pseudomonas sp. ESBL9. The sequence goes on from NZ_JAZEVV010000001.1 coordinate 139,114, forward strand.
GACTGTCAAAGCACGCGTTGAATTTAGTGGTGCCTGTTATTTCATGTCAATGAACGTTATTTTCAAAATTTTAGTTGAGGGCAATGTTTGGGTACATGTTTATAGTTGCTCGGCGCTGTTCAATATATCGTCGCTGTGCTGTTACGCAGCACACAGTTTAGCGTGCTGCTTCAGGCCGATAGGAAAAAGGCAATTGAGTTGGAGTGCAAGGTGGTGCGTGTAAGATGTTTAGAGTTGAACTTCAAATAGGGTACTTGCGCCGCGTAGAAAATCTTCTGGCGTGTGTAGTGGTTTTTATTGATTTAAGAAAAAGAGGATGAATTCAACTTCATTAGTCAGTATTTTCTTACACGAGCCTCAAGGATTCAGTGTTTCGCGAATTTTACTGAGTAAGGTTGGCTCAAGCGCATTGTGGCCAGCCCTCACCTGTACGACTGAGGCGCGAGACCGTTTCCGAAGCCACTCAAGGCTGGCCATACCGCACGTATCGTCGATGCCCTGAATCAGGGTCATCCTCGGACTAATCCTGAGGAGCATGTCGGCAGGGGTGAAAAAGTAGTGATTGAGGTGGTAATGCAGTTCGAGGCGGATGGAGGCAATGGCTGAGTGATCCACAAAGGCGTTCAGTTGCTCATCAGTCATGGACTCTCCCAGATGCGCTTTGCTCCAGTACATTGCCGCCGTCTGACGGGCTTGCGGGGTGCCGGTGCATAACGTGTTGTAGGTTCGCTGAAGGGTCAGTCCTGCCTCGGGTAAACGTTCAAGGGTCTGCTGAAGTATCCGGTCATAGGTATCGAAAACCTCATCGACAGGTGCAAATACGGAGGCGGCAATGCCGCGTTTTACCCGATGCTTAAGACGGTGCTGGTATTTCAACGCCAGCCAACTGCCCCACGACACTCCGAGCAGGCTGATGCGCTCAAAACCGAAATAGTGCCGCAGATCGTCTATGTCTTGAACCACTGCATCAGTGTTGTTGTTTGTTAACTCGCCTTGGGGAGTGGAGCGTCCGCAGCCTCGCTGATCAAATAAAATAACGTCAAAATGATTAAGGTCGAAGAACAGCAGATGCTTGTTGTTGCAGTAACCGCCTGGCCCGCCATGAAGAAAGAAGATGGGCTCGCCTTGGGGGGTTCCATGTCGCTCCCAATATAATTGATGACCGTCGCTCGTCGAATAATGACCGCTATGTTCAATGGCGGGATGCATAAAGTATTCCTGTATGTGTAAGCGTGAAGTGCAAGGGTGAGTTCAGGTAAGTGGTTGAACGTGAAAGTGAAAGGCTGATGAATTTATGAGGGGCGACAATGACTGTCAATGCGTCGTTGATCAGGATTCTGTTGGGTATTTTTTATAAGCTGTACACGTAAGAAGGTGTGTTCATATGCAATGTTTTAAATAGGTAAAGAATGTTTGATTCATGTGTTTAAGTTAGGCGTGAGTTCACAGTTAAATCGTGTGACAGGCGTTATCAGCGAATGGGTAGAAAGCTTAAATAAATGACCATTTTTACTGTCAGTCGTCGGTGGGTCGATGTGGATTTCTTAGGCTCCTGCGCGGCGTGGGGTGTGATAACGCGCAGACAAAAAAATACCCCGTGAAAGCCAGGCTTTCACGGGGTAGTGGGGCGAGCGAAGGGTGTTTAGCCCAGCAAGCCCAGTGTTGCGCGTTGCACCAGTTCCAGCATCGGCTGAGGGTAAACGCCCAGCACGAACACCAGTATCGACACCGCCAGCAGCATGACGCCGCCTGCCTTCTGCTCCCAGTTCAACGGGGCATCGTGGCGATGCAGTTTTGGCTCAACCAGGTACAGGGTGACCATCACACGCAGGTAGTAGAACACGCCGATGGCGCTGCCCAGGATCAGGGAAGCCACCAACCACCATTGCTGCGCCTGAACACCGGTAGCAATGATGTAGAACTTGCCGATGAAGCCTGCGGTCAGCGGAATACCGGCCAACGACAACATCATCACGGTCAGCACGGCAGTCATGTACGGACGGCGCCAGAACAGGCCGCGGTATTCATACAGGGCATCCGCATCACGCCCTTTGTAAGGCGAGGACATCAACGTGATCACACCGAATGCACCCAGGCTGGTGAGCACGTAGGTGATCAGGTAAACGCCGATGGCTTCCATGGCCATGCCTTTGCTCGCAACCAGAGCGATCAGCAGGTAGCCGAAGTGAGCGATCGACGAATAACCCAGCAGACGCTTGAGGTTGGTTTGCGTCAGCGCCAGCAAGTTACCAAACAGGATCGAGGCGATCGCGATCACGGTCAGTACATCGCTCATCACACCGGTGGTGGCCGCCGGGGAGATCTGGAACAACCGCACCATCACTGCGAAGACAGCGACCTTGGAGGCGGTGGCCAGGAATGCAGCCACAGGAGCTGGCGCCCCTTCGTACACGTCTGGTGTCCAAAGATGGAAAGGAACCAACGACAGCTTGAACGCCAGACCGACCAGCATCATGCCCAAACCCAGCTGGGCAATGGCGCTCGGAGCGCCTGTGGCGGCCAGTGCGTGACCAATACCGCTGAAGCTCAGGCTACCCGCTTCGGCATACAACAAGGCCATGCCGAACAACAGGAACGCAGAACCGGCCGCCGACAGCACCATGTATTTGATGCCGGCTTCCAGTGAGCGCTTGTTGAAAAAGGCATAAGCCACGAGCCCGTAAACAGGCACCGAAAGCAGTTCCAGACCGATGAACAGGCCAGCCAGGTGTTGCGCGCTGACCAGTACCAGTCCGCCCGACGCTGCCAGCAGCATCAACAGGTAAAGTTCTTCGCGGTTGCCCGGGTAACCGGTGCCGCCTTCACCCAGATAAGCATGCGCAAGTGTTACGCAGGCCAGGGTCGCGACCAGAATCAGCCCGATGTACAAGTAGGCAAAGTTGTCCAGCATCAACAGCGGAGTGACCGCCAGTGGAGCGACTTTCAACGCCGGGAAGATCGACAGCAATGCCAGGTTAAGACCCGCCACCGAAAGCAGGAAGGTCTGTGAGTGGTTGCGGCGCCACGCGATTGCCAGCATCACCACAACGAGGGTGATGCTGGTGATCAACAGTGGAGCAAGCGCGATAAAGTGTTGGATCGTGAATTCCATAGCGCTCTTACCGGGCCGAAGCGAGTTGAGTGAAGGCGGTGCCGAGCCATTGCTGCACGCCATTCATGGTCGCAGCAGAGGTGTCGAGGAACGGTTGCGGGTACACGCCGATGAAAATCAGCAGAACCGCCAGACCGAGCACCATGATCATTTCACGTGCATCCATGCCGGCCAGTACGGCGTCGGACTTGGAAGGGCCGAAGTAGGCGCGGTGAATCATGATCAACGAGTAGACCGAACCAAACACCAGGCCGGTTGTTGCAATCGCCGTGACCCAAGGGAAGCTGGCGAACGAGCCCATCAGGATCAGGAACTCGCCAACGAAGTTACCGGTGCCCGGCAAGCCCAGCGACGCCGCGGCAAAGAACAGGCTAATGGCTGGCAGGTAAGCGATCTTCGACCACAAACCACCCATTTCACGCATGTCACGGGTGTGCAGGCGCTCGTACAACTGACCGCTGAGGATAAACAGTGCCGCCGCCGATACACCGTGCGCCAGCATCTGGATCACCGCGCCCTGCAGAGCCAGCAGACTGCCGGAGTAAATCCCGATCAGTACGAAGCCCATGTGGGAAACACTGGAAAAAGCGATCAGACGCTTGATATCGGTTTGTGCGAAGGCGAGGAATGCGCCGTAGAAAATCCCGACCAGGCCCAGTGTCATGGCAATCGGCGCGAATTCGGCCGAAGCATTCGGGAAGAGCGGCAGGGCGAAACGCAGCAGGCCGTACGCAGCGGTTTTCAGCAAGATACCGGCCAGGTCGACCGAGCCCGCGGTAGGCGCTTGCGCGTGAGCATCCGGCAACCAGGAGTGGAACGGCACGACCGGCAGTTTCACGGCAAATGCAATGAAGAAGCCGAGCATCAGGATGTACTCGGTGGTGAGCGACATCTTGGTTTTCAGCAACTCGGCATAGCTGAAGGTCAGCACGCCGGTTTCATTGAAGTTGACCAGCACCAGACCCAGGATCGCCACCAGCATGATCAGGCCGGAAGCCTGGGTGAAGATGAAGAACTTGGTCGCTGCGTAAATACGGGTTTTCTTGCCGTCCGATGAACTGTGACCCCAGAGCGCGATGAGGAAGTACATCGGCACCAGCATCATTTCCCAGAAGAAGAAGAACATGAACAGGTCGATGGCGAGGAATACGCCGACCACACCGCCCAGGATCCACATCAGGTTCAAGTGGAAGAAGCCCACGTGACGCTGGATTTCTTTCCAGGAACACAAGACCGACAGCACACCCAGCAAGCCGGTGAGCAAGATCATCAGCAGGGACAGGCCGTCCAGTGCCAGATGCACGCTGATGCCGAAACGTTCGATCCAGACGTGCTTGAATTCAAGCGCCCAGACCGGGTCGGCACCCGGGTTAGGGGCCAGGTGGTAATCCCCGTGCGCCCACAGCCAAAGGCCGAGCGCAAGTTCGAGGGACATGGTCAGCAACGCAATCCAGCGTGGCAGGGTGGCGCCGAAGCGCTCACCCAGCCAGCACAACAGGCCGCCGATAAAGGGGATCAGGATTAGCCAAGGCAGAATCATGACGGGCTCAATTCCTTTCGCAATGTCGAAGGTTCATATCAGACCGCTACCAGTACGATGGCGCCCATGACCAGTACAGCACCGGCAGCCATGGAAGCAGCGTACCAACGCAGTTGACCGGTTTCGCTGCGGCTCAGGGCGTTGTGCCCGGCCTTGGCCATCTTCGGGACCAGGCCGATGGTCTGGTCCAGAGGGTCCTTGCGCAGCAGGCGGCAGATCAACAGGTACGGTTTGACGAACAGTTTGTCGTACAGCCAGTCGAAGCCCCACGCGGCGAACCACCAGGCCGACAGGAAACGACCGATGCCGCTGTTGGCTACAGCCGTCACGAAACGACGTTTGCCCAGGTAAAGCAGGGCTGCCAGCAGGATACCGGCCAATGCGATGGCGCCCGAGGCGATTTCAAGGCTGTGCTTGGCTTCGCCGCCGGCATGGCCAACGCTTTGTGGCAGTACGCCCGCCAGAGGAGGCGTGATCATTGCGCCGATAAAAGTCGACAGGACGATCAGCACACTCAGTGGCAACCAGTACGAAACACCATGGCCCGCGTGGGCTTCAGTCTTGGCTTCACCGTGGAAGGTGATGAAGATCAGGCGGAAGGTGTACAGCGAGGTCATGAACGCACCCACCAGACCGGCGTACAGCAACTCGTTGTTACCGCTGGCGAAGGCTTCCCAAAGAATTTCGTCCTTGGAGTAGAAGCCTGCGGTCAGCAGAGGCAAGGCCGACAAGGCCGCGCCGCCGACGATGAAGCTGATGTAAGCCAGTGGTAGTTTTTTCCACAGGCCGCCCATCTTGAAGATGTTCTGCTCGTGGTGGCAGGCGACAATCACCGCACCGGAAGCAAGGAACAACAGTGCCTTGAAGAAGGCGTGGGTCATCAGGTGGAAAATCGCACCATCCCATGCGCCGACGCCCAAGGCCAGGAACATGTAGCCGATCTGGCTCATGGTGGAGTAGGCGAGGATACGCTTGATGTCGGTTTGCACCAGTGCCGCAAAGCCGGCCAGTACCAGTGTCACGCCGCCCACGATGCCCACCAGATGCAGGACTTCAGGCGCCAGGGTGAACAGGCCGTGGGTACGAGCGATCAGGTAAACACCGGCGGTCACCATGGTGGCGGCGTGGATCAGTGCCGACACGGGCGTCGGGCCTGCCATGGCGTCTGCCAACCAGGTTTGCAGAGGCAATTGCGCCGATTTACCGACCGCGCCGCCCAGCAGCATCAGGGTCGCCAGCACGATCCAGAAATCACCGGCCTGGAACTTCAGCGGTGCCTGAACCAACAGCTCCTGAATGTTCAAGGTGCCCAACTGCTGGAACAAAATGAACAGGCCGATGGCCATGAACACGTCGCCGATGCGGGTCACGATGAAGGCTTTGAGTGCGGCGTTACCGTTGTTGCGGTTGCTGTAGTAGAACCCGATCAACAGGTAGGAGCACAGGCCCACGCCTTCCCAGCCGAAGTACACGAACAACAGGTTATCGGCCAGGATCAGGAACAGCATGCTGGCGATAAACAGGTTGGTGTAGGCGAAGAAGCGCGAGTAGCCGTCTTCACCGCGCATGTACCAGGAGGCAAACACGTGGATCAGGAAGCCGACGCCGACCACCACGCCGAGCATGGTGACTGACAGGCCGTCCAGGTACAGGGCGAAGTTCGGTTTGAACTCGCCCACTGCCATCCATTGCCACAGCACTTGCGTGTAGTGACCGCCTTCAGGCGGCGCAACGTTGAATTGCCAGATCACGTACGCGGCCACCAGCGCCGACAGGCCGATGGAGCCAACACCGATCAGGGCCGAGAGGTTTTCGCTGAAGCGTCCACGGGAGAACGACAGCAGCAAAAAGCCGATCAGGGGGAATACGAAAGTCAGAAAGAGAAGGTTCATCCGCGCATCTCACTGGCAGCATCGATATCAAGCGTGTGGAAGCGGCGATACAGCTGCAGCAGGATCGCCAGGCCAATACTGGCCTCAGCGGCTGCCAGGGTGATCACCAGAATGAACATCACTTGTCCATCCGGCTGCGCCCAGCGTGCACCGGCAACGATGAACGCCAGGGCAGCCGCGTTCATCATGATTTCCAGACTCATCAATACGAAGAGAATGTTACGGCGAACCATCAGTCCAACCAGACCGAGGCAGAACAGGACACCTGCTACTGCAAGGCCATGTTCCAAAGGTATTCCAGGCATCTTATTGCTCCTTCGCCTCGTTGCGGCCCAAGTGGAACGCCGTCACCGCTGCTGCAAGCAACAGCATCGAGGCGAGTTCGACCACCAGCAGATACGGGCCGAACAGGCTTATGCCGACGGCTTTTGCATCAATGGTGGTTTGACCGATGGCTGCGCCGCTCTGCTGTGCAAACAGCACGTACAGCAATTCGGCCAACAGGATGGCGGACAGAACGCTCGGTCCGATCCAAATGCCGGGTTTGAGCCAGTGGCGCTCCTGCGTCACCGAGGCCGGACCTTGGTTGAGCATCATCACCACAAACACGAACAGCACCATGATGGCGCCAGCGTAGGCGATCACTTCGAGAACGCCCGCAAACGGCGCGCCGAGGCTGAAGAAGGTCATCGCCACGGCAATCAGCGAAATAATCAGGTAGAGCAGGGCGTGCACAGGGTTGGTGTTGGTGATCACGCGCAGCGTGGACACGACAGCGACACCCGATGCGAAATAGAAAGCGAATTCCATCGTTCTTCCTTAAGGCAGCAAGCTCTTCACGTTGATCGGCTCGGCTTCGTTCTGAGCAGCGCCTTTCGGCTTGCCCTCAACGGCCATACCCGCAACACGATAGAAGTTGTAATCAGGGTTCTTGCCGGGACCGGAGATCAGCAGATCTTCTTTCTCGTACACCAGATCCTGACGTTTGAACTCGGCCATCTCGAAATCCGGCGTGAGCTGGATGGCGGTGGTCGGGCAGGCTTCCTCACACAGGCCGCAGAAAATGCAGCGTGAGAAGTTGATGCGGAAAAACTCCGGATACCAGCGGCCATCTTCGGTTTCGGCTTTTTGCAGCGAGATGCAGCCCACCGGGCACGCCACGGCGCACAGGTTACAGGCAACACAACGCTCTTCGCCGTCCGGGTCGCGGGTCAGGACAATCCGGCCACGGTAACGCGGTGGCAGGTAGACCGGTTCTTCCGGGTATTGCAGCGTGTCACGCTTGCGGAAGGCATGGCCAAACACCATCACCAGGCTGCGAAGCTGGGTGTAGGTGCCATGCACGATGTCAAACAAGTACTTGAACATGGGTCTCTATCCTCACTGAACCGCGCCGGCGGGCGTGTTCAACAACACGACTGCGGCGGTTACCAGCAAATTGATCAGGGTCAGCGGCAGGCAGAACTTCCAGCTGAAGTCCATCACTTGGTCATACCGAGGGCGCGGAATAGAGGCGCGCAGCAGGATGAAGATCATGATGAAAAACGCAGTCTTCAGGGCGAACCAGATAAACGGAATCTGCGGCAGGATGCCGAACGGCCCGTGCCAACCACCGAAGAACAAAGTCACCAGCAACGCCGAGATCAACACGATCCCGATGTATTCACCCACGAAGAACATGCCCCATTTCATGCCGGCATATTCAATGTGGTAACCATCGGCCAGTTCCTGCTCCGCTTCCGGCTGGTCGAACGGGTGACGGTGAGTCACGGCGACGCCAGCAATGAAGAAGGTCAGGAAACCGAAGATCTGCGGAATGATGAACCACAGGTTTTGCGCTTGATATTCAACAATGTCACGCATGTTGAACGAGCCGACCTGAACCACGATGCCCATCAGCGACAGGCCCATGAACACTTCGTACGACACAGTCTGGGCCGAAGCGCGCAGGCTGCCGAGCAGGGCGAACTTGTTGTTGCTCGACCAGCCGGCGAACAACACGGCGTACACCGACAGACCGGCCATGGCGAAGAAGAACAGGATGCCGATGTTCAGGTCTGCTACACCCCAGGTCGGGGTGATCGGGATAATCGCGAAGGCGATCAGCAAGGCGCTCATGGCCACTACCGGTGCGAGGGTGAAAATCACCTTGTCGGCAAACGGCGGGGTCCAGTCTTCCTTGAAGAACATCTTGATCATGTCGGCGGCGATCTGAAACGCGCCGAACGGGCCGACGCGGTTCGGACCGTAACGGTCTTGCCACAGGGCGAGCAAACGGCGCTCGACCCAGCTCAACAGCGCACCGCACACCACCACGGCGAGCAGGATTACCACGGCTTTGACCACCGAGAGAATCACGTCGATCACTTCAGGCGTGAACCAGGTCATTGGGCTGCCTCCTGCAAACCGTCAACGGTAAGACCAAAGATCGCAGGCGGGATGCCAGCCAAGCCGGCAGGCAATGCCACCAGGCCAGCACCCAGCTCTTCATTGATACGCAGCGGCAGGCGCAGGGTCACACCGGCTACGTTCAGGCTGAGCAGGGCACCGTCATTGACGCCCAGGCGATCGGCTTCGGACTTGGCCAGTGCGATGTAGGCGGCCGGGATGCGTTCTTGTACCGGCGCGGCTTTCGAGGAGTTCTCCTCGCTGCCCAGCAGGTGATAGAACGGCACGACGTGCCAGGTGCCACGGGCCGGGTTGAACGGGCCTGGAATGTTGGCGCACCAGTTCAGCGAATCACCTTTGCTTTCGATCAGGCGAATGCCCGGATCGCCCGCACGGATGTGGCCGCCGACTTCGTCTTGGAACTTGTTCCACGCTTGTGGCGAGTTCCAGCCCGGCGACCAGGCAAAAGGCACTTGCTGACGCGGCTCAACGGAGCCCGAGTAACCTTCCATGGAGAAGGCGAACGCGGTGTCCGGGTCTTGCGGAGTACGCGGTTCGTGAACGCTGATGTTGGCGCGCATGGCGGTGCGGCCGCTGTAGCGCAGCGGTTCGCGTGCCAGTTTCAGGCCTTTGATGCGGAATTCGGCCGAAGGCGCAGCGTCTACGATGCCGGCCAGATCTGGCGTGCAGGCAGCAGTGGCCTGAGTCACGTGATCCAGCAGCGTCCAGTCCACCGGCTTGTTCAGCAGGGTGCTGCGCAGGGCGTGCAACCAGCGCCAGCCTTCATGGATCAGGTTGGCGGAATCCAGATAACGAGGGTCGAACACCTGGAAGAAGCGCTGGGCGCGGCCTTCCTGGCTGACCAGCGTACCGTCGGCTTCAGCGAAACTGGCGGCCGGTAGTACCAGATCGGCACGGTCGGTGGTGGCGGTTTTCTGATGGTCGGCAACAATCACAACCTTGGCAGCGTCCAGCGCAGCGTTCACCTTCACGGCGTCCACGCGGGTGAACAGGTCGTTCTCCAGCACCACGATGGCGTCTGCCTGGCCGTCAATCACGGCTTGCAGCGCGGCGTCTACCGATTCGCCGCCGAGCATGGCCAGACCCAGGCTGTTGGCTTCCGGCACGACCAGGCTGATGGAGCCGGCTTTTTCGCGCAGGTGCAAGGCTTTGGCAATGTTGCCCGCCGCTTCGATCAGGGCTTTGGAGCCCAGTGACGTACCGGCAATGATCAGGGGGCGCTTGGCAGCGAGCAAGGCGTCTGCGATGCGCTGGGCCAATTGCTGGGCTTCGGCATCCAGACCGTCGACAGCAGGCGCGCTTGCATCGAGGGCGTGAGCCACGGCGAAGCCGATGCGGGCCAGATCGTCCGGTGCAGCGTGAACGCATTCTTCAGCGACGTCGTCCAGCTTGGTTTCAGCCAGGCTGGCGATAAACAGCGGATTCAGCGCGTGCTGACCGATGTTTTTCACCGCGGCGTCAAGCCATGGCTGAACGCGCATGGCCTCGGCCATGTCTTCAGCTTTGCCCTTGACGGACTGACGCAATGACAGCGCCATACGAGCGGCGGTCTGGGTCAAGTCTTCACCCAGAACGAAAATCGCGTCATGGTCTTCGATGTCGCGCAGGTTCGGCACCGGCAGCGGGCTGTCCTTGAGGACTTGCAGCACCAGGCGGATACGCTCCAGCTCACCGGCTTCGATACCCGAGTAGAAGTGCTCGGCGCCTACCAGCTCGCGCAACGCGTAGTTGCTTTCGAGGCTGGCACGAGGCGAACCGATACCCACAATGTTGCGACCGCGCAGCAGTTCGGCGGCCTTGTCCAGGGCCGCGTCGACGCTCAGCTTGTTGCCGTCGGCCAGCAGCGGCTGACGTGGGCGGTCGCTACGGTTGACGTAGCCGTAACCGAAGCGGCCACGGTCACACAGGAAGTACTGGTTGACCGAACCGTTGAAGCGGTTTTCGATCCGGCGCAGCTCGCCATAACGTTCGCCCGGGCTGATGTTGCAGCCGCTGGAGCAACCGTGGCAGATGCTGGGCGCAAATTGCATGTCCCACTTGCGGTTGTAGCGCTCGGAGTGGGTTTTGTCGGTGAACACACCGGTCGGGCAGACTTCGGTGAGGTTGCCCGAGAACTCGCTTTCGAGAACGCCGTCTTCAACGCGACCGAAGTACACGTTGTCGTGGGCGCCGAAAACGCCGAGGTCCGTACCGCCCGCATAGTCTTTATAGAAGCGCACGCAGCGGTAGCAGGCGATGCAGCGGTTCATCTCGTGAGCGATGAACGGGCCGAGTTCCTGGTTCTGGTGGGTACGTTTGGTAAAGCGGTAACGGCGTTCGTTGTGACCGGTCATCACGGTCATGTCTTGCAGGTGGCAGTGACCGCCTTCTTCGCACACAGGGCAGTCGTGCGGGTGGTTGGTCATCAGCCATTCGACAACGCTGGCGCGAAACACTTTCGCTTCTTCGTCGTCGATGGAAATCCAGCTTCCGTCAGTGGCCGGGGTCATGCAGGACATCACGATACGACCACGGGTGTCGTTCTCGTCGGTGTATTGCTTGACTGCACACTGGCGGCAGGCGCCAACACTGCCCAGGGCAGGGTGCCAGCAGAAATACGGAATATCGAGTCCCAGCGACAGACAGGCCTGTAACAGGTTGTCTGCCCCATCGACTTCGAGCTCTTTGCCGTCTACGTGGATAGTGGCCATGGTTCAAAGGTCTTCGTTGGCCCGGTGTCAGCGGGCGTGGCTAATGGAATCTTGTTATTCGTTCGAAGCAACCCAGCCTTACGGCGTTATCGAACGATCAGAGGGCGGCACGGACCGCCCCCATTCAGAACGTTACGCGCCGATAACAATCGGGCGTGCCAGAGGGGGAACACCGGGTTTTGCTTGCGCAATGCCGGCTTCGAACTCTGGACGGAAGTACTTGATTGCGCTGCCCAGTGGCTCCACGGCGCCCGGTGCGTGAGCACAGAACGTCTTGCCCGGACCGAGGAAACCCACCAGACCCAGCAGGGTCTCGATGTCGCCCGGCTGGCCTTCGCCTTTCTCGATGGCCATCAGCAGCTTGACGCTCCATGGCAGGCCATCACGGCACGGGGTGCAGAACCCGCACGACTCGCGCGCGAAGAACTGTTCCATGTTGCGCAGCAGTGAAACCATGTTCACGCTGTCATCCACGGCCATGGCCAGACCCGTACCCATACGGGTACCGACTTTGGCAATACCCCCGGCGTACATTTGTGCGTCGAGGTGCTCGGGCAACAGGAAACCCGTACCGGCACCGCCTGGCTGCCAGCACTTGAGCGTGAAGCCGTCGCGCATGCCGCCTGCGTAGTCTTCGAACAGCTCGCGAGCGGTGACGCCAAACGGCAGTTCCCACAGCCCGGGATTCTTGACCTTGCCGGAGAAGCCCATCAGCTTGGTGCCATGGTCTTCGCTGCCTTCGCGGGCCAGGGATTTGTACCAGTCAACGCCATTGCCGATGATGGCCGGTACGTTGCACAGGGTCTCTACGTTGTTCACGCAGGTCGGCTTGCCCCAAACGCCCACGGCCGCCGGAAACGGCGGTTTGGAGCGCGGGTTGGCGCGACGGCCTTCAAGGGAGTTGATCAGTGCGGTTTCTTCACCGCAGATATAACGCCCGGCACCGGTGTGTACGAACAGTTCGAAATCAAACCCCGAACCCAGGATGTTTTTGCCCAGCAGGCCTGCTGCCTTGGCTTCTTCGACGGCACGGCGCAGGTGCACGGCCGCGGTGGTGTATTCGCCACGCAGGAAGATGTAGCCGCGGTAGGTTTTCAGGGCGCGAGCACTGATCAGCATGCCTTCGATCAGCAGATGGGGCAGTTGCTCCATCAGCATGCGGTCTTTCCAGGTGTTGGGCTCCATTTCATCGGCGTTACACAACAGGTAACGGATGTTCATGGATTCGTCTTTGGGCATCAGCCCCCACTTCACACCCGTGGGGAAACCTGCACCGCCACGACCTTTGAGGCCGGCGTCTTTCACGGTCTGGACGATATCGTCCTGAGCCATGTCGGCGAATGCCTTGCGGGCAGCCGCGTAGCCGTTTTTGGCCTGATATTCGTCAAGCCATACCGGCTCGCCGTCGTCACGCAGACGCCAGGTCAACGGATGGGTTTCTGCCGTGCGCGCAATGCGGTTGGCAGGCCCGAAAGAAGTCAGGGTCATGGGTAGCCCTCCAACAACGTGGCAACGCCCGATGGCTGGACATCACCGAATGTGTCGTCGTCGATCATCAACGCCGGCGCTTTGTCGCAGTTGCCCAGGCAGCACACCGGCAGCAGCGTGAAGCGGCCGTCTGCGGTGGTCTGGCCCAGGCCGATGCCCAGCTTGGTCTGGATCTCGCTGACCACGGACTCGTGACCACCGATGTAGCAGACCATGCTGTCACACACGCGAATGATGTGACGGCCGACCGGCTGGCGGAAGATCTGGCTGTAGAACGTCGCCACGCCTTCAACGTCGCTGGCGGGAATGCCCAGCAGCTCGCCGATGGCGTAGATCGCGCCGTCCGGCACCCAGCCACGTTCCTTTTGAACGATCTTCAGGGCTTCGATCGACGCTGCGCGCGGATCTTCGTAGTGATGCATCTCGTGCTCGATGGCCGAGCGCTCGGTTTCGCTAAGGGCGAAACGGTCTGTCTGGATAAGCGTGCTGTTCATGCTTAGCGGTCCACGTCGGCCATAACGAAATCGATACTACCCAGGTAAGCAATCAAGTCCGCGACCATTTCGCCTTTGATCACCGAAGGGATCTGCTGCAAATGGGCAAAACTTGGGGTGCGAATCCGGGTGCGGTAGCTCATGGTGCCGCCGTCGCTCGTCAGGTAATAACTGTTGATGCCCTTGGTCGCTTCGATCATCTGGAAGGATTCGTTGGCCGGCATCACCGGGCCCCACGAAACTTGCAGGAAGTGCGTAATCAAGGTCTCGATGTGCTGCAAGGTGCGCTCTTTGGGCGGCGGCGTGGTCAGCGGGTGGTCCGCCTTGTACGGGCCGGCCGGCATGTTGCGCATGCACTGCTCGATGATTTTCAGGCTCTGGCGCATTTCTTCGACACGCACGATGCAACGGTCATAGGCATCGCCATTGGCCGCCAGCGGCACTTCGAACTCGAAGTTCTCGTAGCCGGAATACGGACGCGCCTTGCGCAGGTCGAAGTCGCACCCGGTAGAGCGCAGGCCAGCACCGGTGACACCCCATTCCAGGGCCTCTTTGGTGTTGTACTGGGCAACGCCGATGGTACGGCCACGCAAGATGCTGTTGTCCAGCGCGGCTTTTTGGTATTCGTCCAGACGCTTGGGCATCCAGTCGATGAATTCCTTGACCAGGCGATCCCAGCCATTTGGCAGGTCGTGGGCAACGCCGCCGATGCGGTACCAGGCCGGGTGCAGGCGGAAACCGGTGATCGCCTCAATCACTTTGTAGGCGCGCTGACGGTCGGTGAAGGTGAAGAACACCGGGGTCATGGCGCCCACATCCTGGATGTACGTCCCCAGGAACAGCAAGTGGCTGGTGATGCGGAAGAATTCGGCCATCATGATGCGGATGGTGTCGACCCGGTCCGGCACTTTGATGCCTGCCAGTTTTTCTACCGAGAGCACATACGGCAGGTTGTTCATCACGCCGCCGAGGTAATCGATACGGTCGGTGTACGGAATGAAACTGTGCCATGACTGGCGCTCAGCCATTTTTTCGGCGCCACGGTGGTGGTAGCCGATGTCAGGCACGCAGTCGACGATTTCTTCGCCGTCCAGTTGCAGAATGATGCGGAAGGCACCGTGAGCCGAAGGGTGGTTCGGGCCCAGGTTGAGGAACATGTAGTCCTCGTTCTCGCCGGAACGCTTCATGCCCCAGTCTTCAGGCTTGAAGCGTGCGGCTTCTTCTTCGAGCTGGACTTTGGCCAGGCTCAGGCTGTACGGGTCGAACTCCGTGGCGCGCGCAGGAAAGTCCTTGCGCAGCGGGTGACCTTCCCAGGTCGGCGGCATCATGATGCGCGACAGGTGAGGGTGCCCGGCGAAGTCGATGCCGAACATGTCCCAGACTTCCCGCTCGTACCAGTTGGCGTTCGGCCAGATCCCGGTCACGGTCGGCAGGCTCAAATCGCCTTCGGACAGGGCCACCTTGATCATGACGTCGCTGTTACGCTCAAGCGACATCAGGTGATAGAAGACGGTGAAATCGGCACCCGACGGCAGGCCCTGACGCTTGGTGCGCAGACGTTCGTCGACACCGTGCAGGTCATAGAGCATGACGTAGGGTTTTGGCAGGTTGCGCAGGAAGGTCAGGACTTCGACCAGTTTGGCGCGGGCAACCCAAAGCACCGGCATGCCGGTGCGCGTGGCCTGGGCAGTGAATGCATCAGGACCAAAACGGTTATTCAGTTCGACAACCACATCGTGGTCGTCAGCCTTGTAAGGCGGGATGTACAGAGCGGAGCCTGTAGTCATGGTTTTTTATCGCTTTCGTTCAACGTAAAGAATGAAGCCAGTGTCTCGTTCTATAAAAAGAAGCGGGGCTGGATCAGACTTCGTCGGGGCTGCGCAGGTTGGTCACCTGAATACGCTGTTCGCGGCGCTGTTCCTTTTGCGATGGCATCTCGGCGCGGTACACGCCTTGCTCGCCAACGACCCAGGAAAGGGGGCGACGCTCCTGGCCAATCGACTCTTGCAAGAGCATCAAGCCTTGCAGGAAAGCCTCCGGGCGGGGTGGGCAGCCGGGTACGTAAACGTCCACGGGCAAAAACTTGTCCACCCCTTGAACCACGGAGTAGATGTCGTACATGCCACCGGAGTTGGCGCACGAACCCATGGAAATGACCCATTTAGGTTCAAGCATTTGCTCGTAGAGGCGCTGAATGATCGGCGCCATCTTGATGAAGCAGGTACCGGCAATAACCATGAAATCCGCCTGACGCGGCGAGGCCCGGATAACTTCGGCGCCAAAGCGCGCGATGTCGTGGGGCGCCGTGAAGGCGGTGGTCATTTCCACGTAGCAGCACGACAAGCCGAAGTTGTACGGCCACAGGGAGTTTTTACGCCCCCAGTTGACCGTGCCGTTCAGCACGTCTTCAAGCTTGCCCATGAAAATGTTTTTGTGGACTTGATCTTCTAACGGATCGGAAACGGTTTCCCGTTTGCCGATCGGGTACTGCTCGTTAGGAGCATCCGGGTCGATCCTGGTGAGTTCGTATTGCATCGCCAAAGCCTCATTGTTTCAGCTTGGCCTGCCGCTTACGACGAGCTTCCGGTGCCCAATCAAGAGCACCCACCCGAAATAGGTAGACAAGGCCTGCCAACAGAATTGCTATGAAAACGAGAGCTTCGACGAATCCGGTCCAGCCGCTTTCGCGAACAGACACAGACCAGGCAAAGAGAAAGAGGGCTTCGATATCGAAGATCACGAACAGCATCGCGACCAGATAGAATTTGGCTGAGAGCCGCAAGCGGGCGCCACCGGTGGGTAGCATGCCGGACTCGAACGGTTCGTTTTTGCTGCGGCCCCAGGCTTTTGACCCGAGGAGGCTGGAGACGCCAAGCATGAAGGCACAAAGGCCGACAACGCCGAGAAGGAAAATGGCAAAGCCCCAGTTGTGGGCTATGAGTCCTGTCGCTTCGGGCATGCTGGTAATCCTTAACAGAGAGCCAATGTCTCTGAGCTCAAAAAGGTAATAAAGCAGTGACGATATGTCGCAGCGCAATTGATGGGCGGGATTTTATGGCTAAACACCCAGCAAGTAAATTTTCTAAGATGAATAAATTCAGTCCTTTAGTGGTATAGCTTCCTCCAAAGTCTACGTAGGCCACGTGGCACGGGCATTACAGCTTATTTCAGCGATGATGTTTTGTTTGCGCTGCAATGAACAACGCGGCGCCCAAATGATAATGAATATCGTTTAAATCCGAGTCTGTTGTTTTACAGCTTAGCCTGCCTGCGCAAGTTGGCTTATATATGTAGCCATTGCAAGTTTCGAACTTGGTTTTCTAACCCGATTCTGTTTTCGATTGATGGACCTGGATCAGGTTTTCGTCGATGTGCGGGGGGATCTTGACGAAATTCGGATAAAAAAACGCCCCGAACCAGTCGGGGCGTTATGTTCAAGGCATTGCGTTTGTTCTTTACAGGCGAGGCAATGGCCGTCGTTTCACTGGTTGCCGGGCAATCAGTGGAACTGTTCTTCTTCGGTCGAACCGGTCAGGGCGGTGACCGAGGACGAGCCACCCTGAATCACGGTGGTCATGTCATCGAAGTAACCGGTGCCTACTTCCTGCTGGTGTGCAACGAAGGTGTAACCCTTGGCGGCGTCAGCAAACTCCTGCTCTTGCAGCTTCACGTAGGCGGTCATGTCGTTACGGGCGTAGTCGTGCGCCAGGTTGAACATGCTGTGCCACATGTTGTGAATGCCAGCCAGGGTGATGAACTGATGCTTGTAGCCCATTGCCGACAGTTCGCGCTGGAATTTGGCGATGGTCGCGTCGTCCAGGTTTTTCTTCCAGTTGAAGGAAGGCGAGCAGTTGTAGGACAGAATCTGGTCCGGGTATTCCTTTTTGATCGCTTCAGCAAAGCGGCGCGCTTCGTCCAAGTCCGGCTTGGCGGTTTCACACCAGATCAGGTCGGCGTACGGCGCGTAGGCCAGGCCACGGGCAATCGCTTGATCCAGGCCAGCGCGCACTTTGTAGAAGCCTTCCTTCGTGCGTTCACCGGAGACAAATGGCTTGTCGTACGGATCGCAGTCGGAAGTCAGCAAGTCGGCAGCGTTAGCATCGGTACGGGCCAGAATGATGGTCGGTACGCCTGCCACGTCGGCAGCCAGTCGGGCCGCAGTCAGCTTCTGTACGGCTTCCTGGGTGGGCACCAATACCTTGCCGCCCATGTGCCCGCATTTTTTAACCGACGCCAGTTGGTCTTCGAAGTGAACGCCTGCAGCGCCGGCTTCGATCATGTTCTTCATCAGCTCGTAGGCATTGAGTACGCCGCCGAAACCGGCTTCAGCATCTGCCACGATGGGGGCGAAGTAGTCGATATAACCTTGGTCGCCCGGGTTCTTGCCGGATTTCCACTGAATCTGGTCGGCGCGACGGAACGAGTTATTGATGCGCTTGACCACGGTTGGAACGGAGTCCACCGGGTACAGCGACTGGTCGGGGTACATGGATTCGGCAGAGTTGTTGTCTGCCGCCACTTGCCAACCCGACAGGTAGATAGCCTGGATACCGGCTTTAACCTGTTGTACTGCCTGGCCCCCGGTCAGGGCGCCCATGCAGTTGACGAAATCTTTTTCAGGACGGAAGGACGGGTGTGCGCCCTGAGTCACCAGTTTCCACAGCTTTTCGGCGCCCATTTTTGCAAAGGTGTGCTCGGGTTGAACCGAGCCGCGCAGGCGGACCACGTCAGCAGCGGAGTAATCGCGAGTCACGCCTTTCCAGCGTGGGTTTTCGGCCCAGTCTTTCTCGAGGGCTGCAATTTGCTGTTCGCGTGTCAGTGCCATGGTGATAAACCTCGTCGCATAGGTCTGGGTTGAAAAATTTTTGCTCCACCAGGCACACAACCATTTTGTTCGTATACGTGCGTGAATGGCTTCTCGCTAGCGGTCAGAGGCGCTTTACAGGGCCTCTGATCGGCGGGAGCGGGGCCATCATGCCTTCGCTTTTTTGAGTCGTCAAACGTTTTGTAGTGCTTTTTTGGTGGCACTACATATTTGGTCTAATACGACCCGTCAGTCAGTTTTGGCCTTTTGGGTCGAGTGCGTCGACTTTGACCCGCAATGTCATGTCATCCCGGCTTTGAGTCGAGTAGGTGCGGGTTTGGCCCTGCTGGCCAGCCAGATTCTGGCCGCTGATGCCCGCCACTGTGATCCATTGGCCGAGGGGGCCGCTGACCTGTGTGTCGGTACTTTGCACGTTCACTACATCCGGCTGTTCCTGGCTCATGCGGTCGCGGTTGGTGCTGATCGCCAGGTGTACCGTTTCACCCGTAACGCTGGCGGTGATGTAGAAGCCCTTGGTCACATTGCGATAAGCAGTTTGTGCCGAGAGGCGCCCGTATGCGTCGGTCTGGGTGCTGGTCTGGGGAATGCTTTGGCCTGTCTGGATCAAGGCGGGAACACCTTCAGTGGCCTGAATCTGCTGAACGCCGCCGTCACGGCTGGCGGTGCTGTAGACCCGCGTATTGCTATTGCTGTCAGGCAGGTTGCTATCGCTGGTATCGACGGTGATCAGCAAACGGCGCGCAGGCGTGTCGAGCTGGCTGAGCAAGTCTTCCAGGCCCTGGATTTTCTGGGCCGGGGCCTCGACGATGAGTTGATTGCCGTAAACGGTGACGTTGCCGTCCTTGCCGATGAAGTTCTGGGCCACCGGCAGTAAGTCCGCGCTAGTGCGGTTTTGCAGTGTGATGACTTGGGTATCGGCAAGGGCGCTGAGGCTCAACAGCATCATCAGACCGGCGATGAGTGGGCGTAAGACCATGTCTGTTATCTCCGCAAGGCTTGAAAAGGGATGAAAGCAGTGTGCCAGTTTGTCGGCCTAAATGTGACGGGGTTGAATGACATACAGCAAAACGCCCTGCGATCCGACGATGGCAGGGCGTTTTTTATTCAGGAGCAGCGTTCACGTGTGTCAGGCGGAGCGCACCATGTCCACGTGCGGAATGCCCGCCTCCAGAAACTCGTCGCTCACGATCTTGAACCCGAGCCGCTCATAGAAAGGCGTGGCGTGCACCTGTGCGCTCAGCTTCACCTCTTTCAAGCCGAGTTCTTCGGCTTGTTCGAGGGTGGCCTGCATCAGGGCGTCGCCGACTTTCAGCCCGCGCCAGTCCTTGAGGACGGATACGCGGCCTATCTGGCCATCCGCCAGGAGTCGGGCCGTGCCAATGGCGAAATCGCCCTCAAAGGCCAGAAAGTGTACGGCGCTCATGTCGTCCGAATCCCACTCCAGTTCGGGCGGGACGTGTTGTTCGTTGATAAACACCGCTTCACGGATGCGTCGAAGTTCGGCGTTATCCTTTTGCCAGTCGGCGACACGTACGCGAATTTTATTCATCAGCGAACCCCAGGCTTCCTTGTTTGACCAATTCACACAGCAGGTTGCGGCCATCCTCATCTGCCAGCCACGGGCCGAGGTTTTCGGCATGCAAGGCATCGGCGGCACAGATCATTTTCAAGAGATCGCGCAGTTTGCCCGGCAGCAGACGGCTCTGTCCGCTGGCAAACAGAAGCAGGTCTTCATCCACTTCAGACCAGGCCAGTCGGGCACTCGGGTTGCGGATCAATACCGCGCCCTGGTCGAGACTGCCGAGCAGGTCTTCTTCTTCGAGCTCGGGGCCGACGACGAGTTCCGGATAGCGCGGCTCGGTCATGAACTGGCCGAACCAGGTCAGAAGCATGCGTTCATCGCTCATGTGTTCCGCGAGCAAACCTTTCAAGCGATCCAGCGCATCGCGCTGGATCTGATGCGGGTCGCTGACCGGTTGTGCGTCGGCATCGGTGTAACGTTCTTCATCCGGCAGGTACTGGCTGAGGAAGTCGGTGAAGTGGGTCAGTACTTCAGCGGCGCTCGGGGCGCGGAAACCGACCGAGTAGGTCAGGCAGTCGTCCACGGCTACACCGCTATGGGCAAGGCGTGGCGGCAGATACAGCATGTCGCCGGGTTCCAGTGTCCACTCATCGGTGGCCTGGAAGTCTGCCAGGATGCGCAGGTCGGCGTGTTCCAGCAGGGCGCTGTCGGAGTCGCACATCTGGCCGATCTGCCAGTGGCGCTTACCAGCCCCTTGCAGCAGGAATACGTCGTAATTGTCGAAGTGCGGACCGACGCTGCCGCCGGGGGCGGCGTAGCTGATCATCACGTCGTCAATGCGCCAGCTCGGCAGGAAGCGAAAGTGCTCCAGCAGCTCGCCCACTTCAGGCACGAACTGATCGACGGCTTGCACCAGCAAAGTCCATTCGCGTTCAGGCAGTTTGCCGAACTCATCTTCGGCAAAAGGCCCGCGGCGCAGCTCCCACGGGCGTTCGCCGTGTTCGATGACCAGTCGTGATTCGACCTCCTCTTCAAGTGCCAGACCGGCCAGTTCGTCGGCATCGATCGGGCTTTCGAAGTCAGGGATTGCCTGTCGGATCAGCAGCGGTTTTTTCTGCCAGTAGTCGCGCATGAATTCGCGTGCAGTCATGCCGCCCAGAAGTTGAAGAGGAAGATCAGGATTCATGTGTAACCTATTGAAAAGTTGCGCTTTGTATTCGGGAATAAAAACGCCCGGCACGGCCGGGCGTTAGTAGGTCGTTACAGCACTCAGATGCGCTTGGCCTGTTCGACCGCGTTGCCGATGTAATTGGCAGGGGTCAGCAGCTTCAGCTCGGCCTTGGCCGCTTCCGGCATTTCAAGGCTGTCAATGAACGTCTGCAGTGCTTCAGGGCTGATGCCCTTGCCGCGCGTCAGCTCTTTGAGCTTCTCGTACGGGTTTTCAATGTTGTAGCGGCGCATGACGGTCTGGATCGGCTCCGCCAGCACTTCCCAGCAGGCATCCAGGTCAGCAGCGATTTTCTGGGCGTTGAGCTCCAGTTTGCTGATGCCTTTGAGGCTGGCTTCGTACGCGATCACGCTGTGAGCAAAGCCCACGCCGAGGTTGCGCAGCACGGTGGAGTCGGTCAGGTCGCGCTGCCAGCGGGAGATGGGCAGTTTGCTGGCCAGGTGCTGGAACAGCGCGTTGGCGATCCCCAGGTTGCCTTCGGAGTTTTCGAAGTCGATCGGGTTGACCTTGTGCGGCATGGTCGATGAACCGATCTCGCCCGCGATGGTGCGCTGTTTGAAGTAGCCCAGGGAGATGTAGCCCCAGATGTCGCGGTCGAAGTCGATCAGGATGGTGTTGAAACGCGCAATGGCGTCGAACAGCTCGGCAATGTAGTCGTGCGGTTCGATCTGCGTGGTGTATGGGTTGAAACCCAGGCCCAGTTCGTCTTCGATGAAGGCGCGGGCGTTGGCTTCCCAGTCGATCTGCGGGTAGGCCGACAGGTGGGCGTTGTAGTTGCCCACGGCGCCGTTGATTTTACCCAGCAGCGGTACGGCGGCCACTTGAGCGATCTGGCGCTCCAGGCGGTAAACCACGTTGGCCAGCTCTTTACCCAGGGTGGTAGGCGACGCCGGTTGACCGTGGGTGCGCGACAGCATCGGCACGTCGGCAAAGCGGATGGCCAGTTCACGGATGGCTTCAGCGGTTTGACGCATCAGTGGCAGCATCACCTCATCACGGCCTTCGCGCAGCATCAGGGCGTGGGACAGGTTGTTGATGTCCTCGCTCGTGCAGGCAAAGTGGATGAATTCGCTGACATTGGCCAGTTCCGGCAGCTTGGCAGCCTGCTCCTTGAGCAGGTACTCAATGGCTTTGACGTCGTGGTTGGTGGTGCGCTCGATCTCTTTGACGCGTTCGGCGTGTTCCAGAGAGAAGTTTTCGGCCAGTTCATTCAGAACGGCGTTGGCTTCGGGGGAGAAGGCCGGGACTTCCGGGATGGCGGCGTGGGCAGCCAAACGCTGGAGCCAGCGAACTTCAACCAATACGCGGGCACGGATCAGGCCGTACTCGCTGAAAATAGGGCGCAGGGCCTGGGTTTTGCCGGCGTAGCGGCCGTCAACAGGGGAAACCGCAGTGAGCGAAGAGAGCTTCATGGGGTGTTCTCGGACAGTCGGGCAACGAAATGGGGCGCGTATCATACATGAAAAAACGGCCGGTCCGTTGCCAAGTGACCGGCGTCATACGCGAAGCGACGTTACAAAGGTGTGCGTTCTGGCGGGTGTTAGCCGCGCAGCATCGGATAAAGCTCTTTGAGCAGCTTGCGACGGCTGAATACCAGCTGCCAGCGATGACCGCCCAATTGGCGCCACAAGCGAGCCGAGCGGATCCCGGCCAGCAGCAGAGCGCGAATTTTGGCGGCGTTGCTGGGTTGTTGCAGGTTGCGCATGTCGCCGTGGACCTGAATGCGCTGGCGCAGCGTGCTGAGGGTGTCCTGATACAGTGCGCCACAGGCAGCCACGACGTTTTCATGGGCCGGACCGAAGTGCTCGACCTGGGACTGGATCTGCGGCAAGCGTTTGCCGATCAGTTCAAGCATGTCGTCACGCTTGGCCAGTTGGCGCTCCAGGTTGAGCATCGACAGGGCGTAGCGCAAAGGCTCGCGCTGCAACGTATTGGGGTCGCGTTCAAGGGCGCCAATGAGGGCCCGGTAACCTTCGCGCAGGTTGATGTCGTCACCGCCAAACACTTCCAGCGTGTCTTTCGGGTCGCGCACCAGCAATGTGCCAAGCATGCAGGCCAGATCCGCTTCGCCGACCTGGCCGGTGCGGGCGATTTTGTCCACCAGCACGGCAGCCAGAAAAACCCCGCCGAGTGCGATCAGTTGTTCCTGGGTGGCATTCATGCCTGTTCGCCCTTGTGGTTCCAGGGTTCGGCCACTTCGATCACGCCGCCACCCAGGCACACTTCGCCATCGTAGAACACCACTGACTGGCCGGGTGTAACGGCGCGTTGCGGGTCATCGAAGGTCGCGCGGTAGCCGCTGGCGGTTTTTTCCACCGTGCAGGGCTGATCGCTCTGGCGATAACGCACTTTGGCGGTCAGGCGCAGCGGGCTGTCGAGGTTAATCGGGTTGACCCAGAAAATCTCCGACGCGAGCAGGGCGCGCGAAAACAGCCATGGGTGATCGTTACCCTGGCCGACAATCAGCTCGTTGTTTTCGAGGTCTTTGTGCAGCACGTACCACGGCTCGTCGCTGGCGTCTTTCAGGCCGCCGATACCCAGGCCCTGCCGCTGGCCAATGGTGTGATACATCAGGCCGTGGTGGCGGCCGATGACTTCGCCGTCGGTGGTTTTGATCTCGCCCGGTTGAGCGGGCAGGTATTGCTTGAGGAAATCGCTGAAACGGCGTTCACCAATGAAGCAAATACCGGTGGAGTCTTTCTTCTTGGCGGTCGCCAGGCCATGTTGCTCGGCAATCTTGCGCACTTCGGGTTTTTCCAGTTCACCGACCGGGAACAGGGTGCGGGCAATTTGCTCGCCGCCTACCGCGTGCAGGAAGTAGCTCTGGTCTTTGTTTGGGTCCAGGCCCTTGAGCAGCTCGGTGCGGCCGTCGATGTCGCGACGGCGCACGTAGTGGCCGGTGGCAATCAGGTCGGCGCCAAGCATCAGGGCGTAGTCGAGAAACGCCTTGAACTTGATTTCACGGTTACACAGGATGTCCGGGTTAGGCGTGCGTCCGGCCTTGTATTCGGCCAGGAAGTGTTCAAACACGTTGTCCCAGTATTCGGCGGCAAAATTGGCGGTGTGCAGCTTGATGCCGATTTTGTCGCACACGGCCTGGGCGTCTGCCAGGTCATCCATGGCGGTGCAATAATCCGTTCCGTCGTCTTCCTCCCAGTTCTTCATGAACAGGCCTTCCACCTGATAGCCCTGCTCCATGAGCAGAACGGCGGAAACGGAAGAGTCAACACCGCCGGACATGCCGACAATGACGCGCTGTTTTTCGGGGGCGACTAAGGCTGGATCACGCATAGGGTTTCAATGAGTGTCTTGAAAAAGGACGCGATTCTAGCAGGCCCGAGCGCTCAAGGCTAAACCGAAGGGCGGATTAACGAGAGGTCAAACAATTTTCCGGACAGATAATCGTCGATGCAAAGCAAGGTCAGTTCGCTGCGCCAGCGGTGGCGTTGTGCGAGTAACTCGTCGCGGGTCAACCACCGCGGGCCGATAATCCCCGTATCGAGCGGTGAGTCGGGGTGATGCTTGAGCGCTTTGCCTGCAAAGCACACGCGCTGATAGGTCACACCATTGCTGGGGGCGGTGTACAGGTAAATGCCGATCACGCCAGTCAATTCAACGTCATAGCCGGTTTCTTCGAAGGTCTCGCGAATCGCGGCCTGGATCAGGCTTTCATTGGGGTCCAGATGCCCGGCAGGCTGATTAAGCACAGCGCGCTCGTGCTTGAGCTCTTCGACCATCAGGAAGCGACCATGGTCTTCGACGACCGTGGCAACTGTGATGTGGGGTTTCCATTCCATAAAATGTGCTCGGCTTGAAGGAGGGTGGGTTCTGGATCCTACAGAAAGTGTGTGCCAACCCCAACCTCTGCAGGTGTCGGCAGTGGGAAGCCCAAAAACACAAACCCCGGCGTCGTGGGCCGGGGTTTGTGGTGTTGCGGTGTTGCTCTTACACCGAAGCGATGATCGCGTTCAGTGTGGCGCTAGGGCGCATAACGTTGCTGACCTTGTCGGCATCGGCGTGGTAGTAACCACCGATGTCGACCGGCTTGCCCTGAACGGCGTTGAGTTCGGCAACGATGGTTGCTTCGTTCTCGGCCATGGCCTTTGCCACTGGGGCAAACTGGGCTTGCAAGTCTTTGTCTTCGGTCTGGGCTGCCAGGGCTTGTGCCCAGTACAGAGCCAGGTAGAAGTGGCTACCGCGGTTGTCGATATTGCCGACTTTGCGCGATGGCGATTTGTTGTTGTCGAGGAACTGGCCAGTGGCCTGGTCCAGGGTTTTGGCCAACACCAACGCTTTCGGGTTGTTGTAGGTCGTGCCCAGGTGCTCCAGGGAAGCAGCCAGTGCCAGGAATTCGCCCAGCGAGTCCCAACGCAGGAAGTTTTCTTCCAGCAGTTGCTGCACGTGCTTGGGTGCCGAACCGCCCGCGCCGGTTTCGAACAGGCCGCCGCCATTCATCAGCGGAACGATCGACAGCATTTTGGCGCTGGTGCCCAGCTCCATGATCGGGAACAGGTCAGTCAGGTAGTCGCGCAGAACGTTACCGGTCACCGAGATAGTGTCCAGACCCTTGCGGGTGCGCTCCAGCGTGAACTTCATGGCCTCAACCGGGGACATGATGCGAATGTCCAGGCCGCTGGTGTCGTGATCCTTCAGGTAAGCCTGAACTTTCTCGATCATCACGCCGTCGTGGCTACGTTGTGGGTCCAGCCAGAAAACAGCAGGGGTGTTGCTGGCGCGAGCGCGGTTGACGGCCAGTTTGACCCAGTCGCGGATCGGCGCGTCTTTGGCCTGGCACATGCGCCAGATATCGCCCGCTTCGACTTTTTGTTCCATCAACACGTTGCCGTTGCTGTCGCTCACGCGAACCACGCCATCGGTCTTGATCTGGAAGGTCTTGTCGTGGGAGCCGTACTCTTCGGCTTTCTGGGCCATCAGGCCAACGTTTGGCACGCTGCCCATGGTGGTCGGATCGAAGGCGCCGTGTTGCTTGCAGTCTTCGATAACCGCCTGGTAGATGGTTGCGTAGCAGCGATCCGGGATCACGGCCTTGGCGTCGTGCAGTTGACCGTCAGTGCCCCACATTTTGCCGGAGTCACGGATCATGGCGGGCATCGACGCGTCGACGATGACGTCGCTCGGCACGTGCAGGTTGGTGATGCCTTTGTCGGAGTTAACCATCGCCAGCGCTGGGCGATTGGCGTAGACCGCCTGGATGTCCGCCTCGATTTCGGCTTGCTTGTCCGCCGGCAGGGCCTTGATGCGGGCGTACAGGTCGCCGATGCCGTTGTTCAGGTTGAAACCGATTTCTTTCAGGACGTCAGCGTGTTTTTCCAGCGCGTCCTTGTAGAACTCGGCCACGATCTGACCAAACATGATCGGGTCGGAGACCTTCATCATGGTGGCTTTCAGGTGAACCGAGAACAGTACGCCTTGTTTCTTGGCGTCTTCGATTTCGGCCGCTACGAACTGGCGCAGGGCTTTTTTGCTCATGACGGAACAATCGATGATCTCGCCGGCCTGTACGGCCGTTTTTTCTTTCAGGACGGTGGTCGTGCCGTCTTGAGCGATCAATTCGATTTTGACGCTGTCCGGGGCTTCAATCAGGGCCGCTTTTTCGCTGCCGTAGAAGTCGCCTTCGCTCATGTGAGCCACGTGGGACTTGGAGTCTGCGGCCCAGGCGCCCATTTTGTGCGGGTGCTTGCGTGCGTAGTTTTTCACCGACAGCGGTGCGCGGCGGTCGGAGTTGCCTTCGCGCAGTACCGGGTTTACGGCGCTGCCCATGACTTTGCTGTAACGCGCTTTGACGTCTTTCTCGGCATCAGTGGTGACTGACTCGGGGTAATCCGGGATATCGAAGCCCTGCGCTTGCAGTTCTTTGATCGCGGCCTGCAATTGCGGGACCGAGGCGCTGATGTTAGGCAGCTTGATGATGTTGGCTTCAGGGGTAACGGCCAGGGCGCCCAATTCGGCGAGGTGGTCTGCTACGGCCTTGGCACCCAATTGCTCGGGGAAGCTGGCAAGGATTCGGCCTGCCAGAGAGATGTCGCGCGTCTCAACAGCGATATCAGCCGGAGCGGTGAACGCTTCGATGATAGGCAGCAGTGAATAGGTGGCGAGGGCCGGAGCTTCGTCGGTGAAGGTATAGATGATCTTCGAACGGGTGGGCATTTCGGATTAACTCTCTTCTTTGCTGAGCGTGCTCAGATTCTCGAGATGCGCAGGGTAGGCGCTTTCGTTCACAGTGAACAATGAGCCGAAAGTCGAGGTTCTTCGCGGTGATGTGAATGCATCAGTAGAGCGTCAAGCGGTCGAGCCGGGGTAACGGCTCAGCCTTTCTAGGCCTGAAAGACTCATTGCAGTGTGGTGCTTCGCGATGACTCCGCGGTCACCGGCGCAGTATACATAGGTCACTAATGTTCCGGCGAGGGCTGAGGTGGATCAGCGGTTATCCATTGGTCTAAGAAGCGTTCGCATATCGCCCTGTATTGTGTCGCTAACCCCTTTGTATCCGGGCTTGTCAGGAGGGTTGTGGCAGGCATGTAACCGGGTATGTAGAACATTCGGTTTGCGTCCCCATTCAACTGGGTTACGCTCGAGAGCGGCATAGATGTTAAACCCACATATGGAGTTCAGCATGGGATACAACAAGATCAAGGTTCCAGCCGCAGGTGAAAAAATCACCGTCAATGCAGACCACTCCCTGAACGTGCCCGACAACCCGATCATTCCTTACATCGAAGGTGACGGCATCGGTGTCGATATCAGCCCGGTCATGATCAAAGTGGTGGATGCTGCTGTGAGCAAGGCCTACGGCGGCAAGCGCAACATCTCCTGGATGGAGGTGTATGCGGGCGAGAAGGCGACTCAGGTTTACGATCAGGACACGTGGCTGCCTCAGGAAACACTGGATGCAGTCAAGGAATACGTCGTGTCGATCAAGGGCCCGCTGACCACGCCGGTCGGTGGCGGTATTCGCTCCTTGAACGTAGCCCTGCGCCAGCAACTCGATCTGTATGTCTGCCTGCGCCCCGTGCGTTGGTTTGAAGGCGTGCCCAGTCCGGTCAAAAAGCCGGGCGACGTCGACATGACCATCTTCCGCGAGAACTCCGAAGACATTTATGCCGGCATCGAATGGAAGGCCGGTTCGCCTGAAGCGAACAAGGTGATCAAGTTCCTGAAAGAAGAAATGGGTGTGACCAAAATCCGTTTCGACCAGGACTGCGGCATCGGCGTCAAACCGGTCTCCCGAGAAGGCACCAAGCGTCTGGCGCGCAAAGCCTTGCAATATGTGGTGGACAACGACCGCGAGTCGCTGACCATCGTGCACAAAGGCAACATCATGAAGTTCACCGAAGGTGCCTTCAAGGAATGGGCTTACGAAGTGGCGGCCGAGGAGTTCGGCGCAACCCTGCTCGACGGCGGCCCGTGGATGCAATTCAAGAACCCTAAAACCGGACGCAATGTCATCGTCAAGGACGCCATTGCCGACGCCATGCTCCAGCAGATTCTGCTGCGTCCCGCCGAATATGACGTGATCGCCACGCTCAATCTCAACGGCGACTACCTGTCCGATGCACTTGCAGCAGAAGTGGGCGGTATCGGTATTGCGCCGGGCGCCAACCTGTCGGACACCATCGCAATGTTCGAGGCCACCCACGGCACGGCGCCCAAGTACGCGGGCAAGGATCAGGTCAACCCCGGATCGCTCATTCTGTCTGCTGAAATGATGCTGCGACACATGGGCTGGACCGAAGCGGCGGACCTGATTATCAAAGGCACCAATGGTGCAATTTCGGCCAAAACCGTGACGTATGACTTCGAACGCCTGATGGAAGGCGCCACGTTGGTGTCGTCTTCAGGTTTTGGCGATGCGCTGATTGCCCATATGTAGGGCTTTAATGACAGAAAAGGCCGATTCATGTGAATGAATCGGCCTTTTTTTGCACTGACTGTGGGATCGGCGGGTCAGACCGAGAGGGTGTTGGCCTCTGTCGCAGTCGTGGGGGAGGTGACTTTATTGCTGGTGATCTTCACTGCGTGCAGGCCTTTGGGGCCTTGAGTGATTTGGAAATTGACTGGCTGGCCCGCTTTGAGCGTCTTGTAGCCGTCCATTTCAATGGCTGAAAAGTGGGCGAAAAAGTCGATCTTGTCTCCGTGTTCATCTTTGCCTTCCTTGGCGTCCGTGTTGATAAAGCCGAAGCCTTTGGCATTGTTGAACCACTTGACCGTGCCTTGCATACTCATATCCCTCTGCTGCAAACGACTCCATCACTGGAGTATCATCCAGTTCACTCGCACATCGACCCTGAAAGTGGTTGACTGTGCGGACCTTTACTCCCCACATTGGGTACCAATGGTTGTAACACCGTTTTACCGATAGTCAAGGTCACGCGGCGGCGCTGTTGAAATTTGACGCGTCTGCCTCCATCACTGTAACCGCACAACGACGAACCTTTCTTTCCATGCATGCAATCAGCCAGATTCGACTAACATTCAATCAGGATCGACCCGATTTTGATGACGACGACTCCGCTGGCTTGGCTGTGCAAGAGGCTAAGCCCGCACTTCAGGCGCCGCCGATGTACAAGGTGGTTTTGTTCAACGATGACTACACACCCATGGATTTCGTCGTCGAAGTACTTGAGGTGTTTTTTAACTTGAATCGCGAATTGGCGACCAAGGTCATGCTGGCCGTTCATACAGAAGGACGGGCAGTGTGCGGCATCTTTACCCGCGACATTGCCGAGACCAAGGCCATGCAGGTAAATCAGTACGCACGCGAAAGCCAGCATCCGCTACTCTGTGAAATCGAGAAGGACGGTTAACGCCGACCACTTGGGTATGAGGTGAAGCCATGTTAAACCGCGAGCTCGAAGTCACCCTCAATCTTGCCTTCAAGGAAGCCCGCTCCAAGCGTCATGAGTTCATGACGGTTGAGCACCTCCTTCTTGCGCTTTTAGATAATGAGGCAGCCGCAACCGTTCTACGCGCCTGCGGCGCAAACCTCGACAAACTCAAGCATGACCTGCAAGAGTTTATTGATTCCACAACCCCTCTGATCCCCGTTCACGATGAAGACCGTGAAACCCAGCCTACGCTCGGTTTTCAACGGGTTCTGCAGCGTGCGGTATTTCACGTCCAAAGTTCGGGCAAGCGTGAAGTGACCGGCGCCAACGTGCTGGTGGCCATTTTCAGCGAGCAGGAAAGCCAGGCGGTATTCCTGCTCAAGCAACAAAGCGTTGCCCGCATTGATGTGGTGAATTTCATTGCACACGGCATCTCCAAAGTGCCGGGTCACGGTGAACATTCCGACGGCGAACAGGACATGCAGGATGAGGAAGGCGGTGAAACCTCCTCTTCGAGCAATCCGCTGGACGCCTATGCCAGTAACTTGAACGAGCTGGCCCGTCAGGGTCGCATTGACCCGCTGGTTGGGCGTGAGCATGAAGTCGAGCGCGTGGCTCAAATCCTTGCGCGGCGCCGTAAAAACAACCCGTTGCTGGTCGGTGAGGCCGGGGTGGGTAAAACCGCAATTGCCGAAGGCCTGGCTAAACGTATTGTTGATAATCAAGTCCCGGACTTGCTGGCCAATAGCATCGTCTACTCGCTGGATCTGGGCGCGTTACTGGCCGGTACCAAATACCGTGGCGATTTCGAGAAGCGGTTCAAGGCGTTGCTGGGTGAGCTGAAGAAGCGCCCGCAAGCCATCCTGTTTATCGATGAGATCCACACCATTATTGGTGCTGGCGCTGCATCGGGTGGCGTGATGGACGCGTCCAATCTGCTCAAGCCGCTCCTGTCTTCCGGGGACATCCGCTGCATCGGTTCCACGACGTTCCAGGAATTTCGTGGCATTTTCGAGAAGGACCGTGCACTGGCGCGTCGCTTCCAGAAAGTGGACGTGTCTGAGCCGTCGGTTGAAGACACCATCGGCATTCTGCGCGGGCTGAAAGGGCGTTTTGAGCAGCACCACAGCATCGAATACAGCGACGAATCGCTGCGTGCCGCGGCTGAGCTGGCATCACGCTACATCAATGATCGCCATATGCCCGACAAGGCCATTGATGTCATCGACGAGGCGGGTGCTTACCAGCGCCTGCAACCGGTTGAGAAGCGCGTCAAGCGTATCGAGGTCGAGCAGGTGGAAGACATCGTGGCGAAAATCGCCCGAATTCCGCCTAAGCATGTGTCCAGTTCCGATAAAGAACTCCTGCGCAACCTTGAGCGTGACTTGAAACTGACCGTATTTGGTCAGGATGCGGCCATTGATTCTTTGTCGACGGCCATCAAGCTCTCCCGTGCAGGGCTCAAGTCGCCTGACAAACCGGTCGGTTCCTTCCTGTTCGCAGGCCCGACGGGCGTGGGTAAAACCGAAGCGGCCCGTCAACTGGCCAAGGCGCTGGGTGTTGAGCTGGTGCGCTTTGACATGTCCGAGTACATGGAAAGGCACACCGTCTCGCGTCTGATCGGTGCTCCTCCCGGGTACGTAGGGTTTGATCAGGGGGGGTTGCTGACGGAGGCAATCACCAAGCAGCCGCATTGCGTGTTGCTGCTCGATGAAATCGAGAAGGCGCACCCTGAAGTCTTTAACCTGTTGTTGCAGGTCATGGACCACGGGACGCTCACCGACAACAACGGGCGCAAGGCCGACTTCCGTAACGTGATCATTATCATGACCACCAATGCCGGGGCCGAGACCGCTTCCAGGGCTTCGATCGGGTTTACCTTCCAGGATCACTCGTCCGATGCCATGGAAGCGATCAAGAAAAGCTTCACGCCGGAGTTCCGCAACCGCCTGGACACCATTATTCAGTTTGGTCGCCTCAGTCACGAGGTCATCAAAAGCGTGGTGGACAAGTTCCTTACCGAGCTTCAGGCGCAGCTGGAAGACAAACACGTGCAGCTTGATGTCACAGACGCGGCACGTGGCTGGCTGGCGGCGGGTGGTTACGATGTGCTGATGGGTGCGCGTCCGATGGCGCGTCTGATTCAGGACAAGATCAAGCGCCCGCTGGCGGAAGAGATCCTTTTTGGCGAATTGGCCGATCATGGCGGTGTGGTTCACATCGACCTGAAAGACGGCGAGTTGACCTTCGAGTTTGAAACCGCGGTTGAAATGGCTTAAAGCAGCCCAGCATAAAAAAAGCGCCGAAAGGCGCTTTTTTTTATGGCGTGATGATCCGGATGCTGACAAATCGCAGGCAAACAAAAACGCCCGGCAGAACCGGGCGTTTTGTATTGACTTGATTAGCGAGCGCGGTAAGTGATGCGCCCTTTGCTCAAGTCATAGGGCGTCAGCTCGACGCGCACTTTGTCACCGGTAAGAATACGGATGTAGTTCTTGCGCATCTTGCCGGAGATATGCGCGGTTACGACGTGCCCATTTTCCAACTCCACGCGAAACATGGTGTTGGGCAGGGTGTCGACGACAGTGCCTTCCATTTCGAAGCTGTCTTCTTTCGACATGCAGTAAAGCCCTCGGTGTCCAGTGAATGGCCCGGTGCAACTGCGCCAGGCAAAAGCGGCGTGCATTGTGCCCGAAAAGTGGGGTTCACGCCAAGGGGGTTCAGTAAAGAGTGCTCCATCTTTGGTTAATCAGCAGTTCAATAGGCCTGTATTCGGTCTTGTAATTCATTTTTTTGCAGTTTTTGATCCAGTAACCGAGGTAAACGGCTTCCAGTCCAAGGCGCTCGGCTTCCGTGATTTGCCACAGGATGCAATAGCGGCCCAGGCTGCGGCGCTCTTCGTCGGGATCATAAAAGGTGTAAACCGCAGACAGGCCGTTAGGCAGCACATCCGTCACGGCCACTGCCAGCAGCCGTCCGTCCAGCCTGAATTCATAGAATCTGGAAAATGGCAGATCGCGCACCAGAAACGTCGAAAACTGATCGCGGCTGGGCGGGTACATATCGCCATCGGCATGGCGCTGCTCGATGTAGCGCTGATACAGGTCGAAGTGTTCTTCGCTGAACCCCGGCCTGGCCACCTGCACGTGCAGGTCTGCATTGCGCTTGAAGATGCGCTTTTGCTGACGGCTCGGGTTAAACAGCGCCACAGGGATGCGTGTTGCCGTGCATGCATCGCATCGCAGGCAGTGTGGGCGGTAAAGGTGGTCGCCACTGCGGCGAAAGCCCATTTCGGACAAGTCGGCGTACACCTGCACGTCCATCGGCTGGCTGGGATCGAGGAACAGCGTTGTGGCTTGTTCGTCGGGCAGGTAGCTGCAAGCGTGAGGTTGAGTGGCATAAAACTTCAAACGCGCCAGCTCGGTCATGATCGGCCCTCGGTGAATCCTTGAATTAAGTGTAAGCCAGCTCGGAAAACTCGCCCGTTAAACCTGGAGTGTTCTCCCGCACCCGGCGCGGGCAACTTTGCGCTACGGTCATGCCTGGCGGGGCCAGCAGGTGGTTGTCGGTTGATCGAGATGGTTGTGCAGGTAATCGGCGAACTGCACGCGCGGGATGGAGCGTGCGCCGAGGCTTTCGAGATGGCGGGTAGGCATCTGACAGTCAATCAAGACAAATCCCCAGGCCTGAAGCTGTTTGACCAGGGTAGCAAATCCGACTTTGGACGCGTTGTCGGCGCGGCTGTACATGGATTCGCCAAAAAACAGTTGGCCCATCGCCAGGCCGTACAAGCCGCCCACCAGTTCATCGTTCTCCCACACCTCAACAGAATGGGCGTGTCCACGTTCGTGAAGTTCGATGTAAGCATTTTGCATGTCGTCCGTGATCCACGTGCCATCGGCGTAGGCGCGTGGTGCCGCGCAAGCCTGGATGACCGCCTGAAAATCTCGGTCGTAGGTAACGGTGTATCGCTGCTGGCGCAGCACTTTGCCCAGACTGCGTGAAACATGCAGCTCATCTGGAAATAGCACCGTGCGCGGGTCTGGCGACCACCACAGGATGGGCTGGCCTTCGGAAAACCACGGAAAACAGCCGTGACGATAGGCCTGGACCAGGCGGTCGGCCGACAAATCGCCGCCTGCGGCAAGCAAACCATTGGGCTCGCGCATGGCGTTGGCCAAGGGGGGGAATGTCAGGGAGTCGCGTTTCAACCAGGTCAGCATGGCATTGAGTCTTACAGTAGAAGGGGAGGGCGGCTGCAACTCTGTCGCGCACGTGCGGTCTCAGTCGATCTGGCAGTCAATTCAGGGGCTGTGTGGCGCCTGTGATAAGTCTTTGTCACACAAGGTAATGCATGCTCAAATTGGCGCTTTGGGGCGTAGCACAAGACAATTTCTGTAACCTCGGGTGCCAGCATGGCATCGGCGGCGCAAACCCGTACAATGGCCCGCCTGTTTGAGCTGTTCTAAGCTGCACAGTATTCACTGTTTTACATGGCGGGCTGGTCATGAAAAAACACGTAATAGTACAAGGCTGTGTGTAAGGCTAGTCCAGTTTCATGTCTGAACTTGTCACCTGCTCGCCGTGAGCAGTATTTTTGCAGTCAATCCATAGTAGGGCGCGCCACAGGCGCAGGAAAACACGCGTTTTGAAGAAATCCACAGCAGCACCTAAAGAAGTTCCTCTCTGGCGTCAGCAATTGCACTACCGGCTCAAGGAAGGTGCGTTGATTGCGATTGGCGCCCTTTGCCTGTTCCTGATGATGGCGTTGCTGACCTATGCCAAAGACGATCCCGGCTGGAGTCATAACAGCCGCGTGGTGGATGTGCAGAACTTCGGCGGGCCTGCCGGTTCTTACAGCGCGGACATCCTGTTCATGGTGCTGGGCTACTTCGCCTACATCTTTCCGCTGCTGCTGGCGGTCAAGGCTTACCAGATCTTCCGTGAGCGGCATCAGCCCTGGCAGTGGAGCGGCTGGCTGTTTTCGTGGCGTCTGATCGGGCTGGTGTTTCTGGTGCTGTCCGGCGCGGCCCTGGCCCACATTCATTTTCACTCGGCTTCCGGCCTGCCGGCGGGCGCCGGTGGTGCACTGGGCGAAAGCCTGGGGGATCTGGCCAGGAACGCGTTGAACGTGCAGGGCAGTACGCTGCTGCTGATTGCGTTGTTCCTGTTTGGCCTGACCGTATTCACGGACTTGTCGTGGTTCAAGGTGATGGACCTGACGGGCAAGATCACCCTTGATCTGTTTGAGTTGATTCAGGGCGCTGCCAATCGCTGGTGGTCAGATCGTGCTGAACGCAAGCAACTGCAAGCGCAATTGCGAGAAGTCGACACCCGTGTCAGTGAAGTGGTGGCTCCCAGCGTTTCCGACAAACGCGAGCAGGCCAAGGCCAAGGAGCGCCTGATTGAGCGCGAACAGGCCCTGAGCAAGCACATGTCTGAACGTGAAAAACACGTGCCGGCGGTGATTGCCCCAGTGCCCACCAAGGCGCCGGAGCCCAGCAAGCGCGTGCAGAAAGAGAAGCAGGTGCCGCTGTTTGTCGACAGTGCGGTTGAAGGCACGCTGCCACCGATCTCGATCCTCGACCCTGCCGAAAAGAAGCAGCTCAACTACTCCCCTGAATCACTGGCGGCGGTGGGGCATCTGCTCGAGATCAAGCTCAAGGAGTTCGGCGTAGAGGTCTCGGTGGACTCCATCCACCCGGGCCCGGTCATTACCCGTTACGAGATTCAGCCCGCAGCAGGCGTCAAAGTCAGCCGCATTGCCAACCTGGCCAAGGACCTTGCACGTTCTCTGGCGGTAACCAGCGTGCGGGTGGTTGAAGTCATTCCGGGTAAAACCACCGTGGGTATCGAGATCCCTAACGAAGACCGCCAGATCGTGCGCTTCAGCGAAGTGCTGTCGACCCCCGAATTTGATAATGCCAAGTCGCCGGTTGCCTTGGCCCTGGGGCATGACATCGGCGGCAAACCGGTGATTACCGATCTGGCGAAAATGCCGCACTTGCTGGTAGCCGGTACTACGGGTTCCGGTAAGTCGGTAGGCGTCAACGCAATGATCCTGTCGATCTTGTTCAAGTCGGGCCCGGAAGACGCCAAGCTGATCATGATTGACCCGAAAATGCTCGAACTGTCGATTTACGAAGGCATCCCGCACTTGCTTTGCCCGGTAGTGACCGACATGAAAGACGCCGCCAACGCCTTGCGCTGGAGCGTGGCGGAGATGGAGCGTCGCTACAAGCTGATGGCCAAGATGGGCGTGCGTAACCTCGCGGGCTTCAACCAGAAGATCAAGGACGCCCAAGAAGCGGGCGAGCCGTTGACCGATCCGCTGTACAAGCGCGAAAGCATCCACGACGAAGCGCCGCTGCTGACCAAATTGCCGACCATCGTCGTGGTGGTCGACGAATTTGCCGACATGATGATGATCGTCGGCAAGAAGGTGGAAGAGCTGATCGCCCGCATTGCGCAAAAGGCCCGGGCGGCGGGTATTCACTTGATTCTCGCGACCCAGCGTCCTTCGGTGGATGTGATCACCGGTCTGATCAAGGCCAACATTCCGACCCGCATGGCGTTTCAGGTGTCGAGCAAGATCGACTCCCGGACCATCATCGACCAGGGCGGTGCCGAGCAACTGCTGGGGCACGGTGACATGCTCTACATGCCGCCTGGCACTAGCTTGCCGATTCGCGTGCATGGTGCGTTTGTGTCCGATGAAGAAGTGCACCGTGTGGTAGAAGCCTGGAAGCTGCGCGGCAGCCCGGATTACAACGACGACATCCTCAGCGGGGTGGAAGAGGCGGGCAGCGGCTTTGAAGGCGGTGGTGGCGAAGGCGGTGATGATGCAGAGACCGACGCCTTGTATGACGAAGCTGTCCAGTTTGTACTGGAAAGCCGTCGCGCCTCTATTTCAGCCGTTCAGCGAAAATTGAAGATCGGCTACAACCGCGCGGCGCGCATGATTGAATCCATGGAAATGGCCGGGGTTGTAACCTCCATGAACACCAATGGCTCGCGTGAAGTTCTGGCGCCGGCCCCACTACGCGACTGATCGGCCCGCGGCGCACTCGCGGGCCGGGTTTAACTAATCAAAGAGGGTTTTCATGCGTTTTTTCAGCATGCTGTTGCTACCGGTTCTGGCTATGTCTTCTCTTGCGGCTCATGCCGGCGAACAGGATGTAAAGCGGTTAGGCCAACTGCTGGGGCAGTCCAACACCATCAGTGCCCGTTTCAGTCAGTTGACGCTGGATGGCAGCGGCACTCAATTGCAGGAAACGGCCGGTGTCATGTCGGTCAAGCGCCCTGGGCTGTTCTACTGGCACACCGATGCACCTCAAGAACAGACCATGACCTCGGATGGCAAGAAGGTCACTCTTTGGGACCCGGATCTGGAGCAGGTGACCATCAAGAAGCTGGATGAGCGCTTGAACCAGACACCTGCTTTGCTGTTGTCGGGAGACGTCTCAAAAATTGATCAGAGCTTTGACGTAACCTCTAAGGAGCAGGGAGAGGTGTTGGTGTTCACGTTGAAACCCAAAACCAAAGACACCCTGTTCGACTCGCTCACGTTGTCTTTTCGCAACGGCAAGATCAACGATATGCAATTGATCGACAGTGTCGGTCAGCGCACCAATATCCTGTTCAGCGGGGTGAAGGTGAATGAAGACATTCCTGCCAGTACATTCAAGTTTGTCGTGCCCAAAGGCGCTGATGTCATCCAGGAGTAACTCACTGTGCCGATCGGGCGGTGACGCGCGGCTAGTATTTTTCTGGCCGTGCCAGAGCGTTTTTTTTCGCGCAGTCAGCGCCCCCGTGGCAGGGCGTGAGCATCGCCATGGCATTGGCCCGCAGCACACACGTGAGGTTGTTTAAGCAGTGATGGACCTGTTTCGAAGTGCACCAATCGCTCAGCCTCTGGCAGCCCGTTTGCGCGCCGCCAATCTGGATGAGTACGTGGGCCAGCAACATGTGTTGGCCCGCGGCAAGCCCCTGCGTGAAGCGCTGGAACAGGGCGCGTTGCACTCGATGATCTTCTGGGGCCCGCCGGGGGTGGGCAAAACCACGTTGGCGCGGTTGCTGGCGCAAGTGTCTGACGCGCACTTTGAAACCGTATCAGCGGTGCTGGCGGGCGTTAAAGAGATTCGCCAGGCCGTGGAAGTGGCGAAGCAGCAGGCCGCTCAATATGGCCGTCGTACCATCCTGTTCGTCGATGAAGTCCATCGTTTCAACAAGTCGCAGCAGGACGCGTTCCTGCCGTATGTTGAAGACGGCACGCTGATTTTTATCGGCGCTACCACGGAAAACCCGTCTTTCGAGCTCAACAACGCACTGCTGTCGCGGGCGCGGGTGTACGTACTCAAAAGTCTGGATGAAGCGGCCTTGCTCAAGTTGGTGCAACGCGCCCTGACCGAAGAAAAGGGCTTGGGCAAGCGGGGGCTGACCCTCAGCGATGAGGGCTTTCACGTGCTGCTCAGGGCTGCCGACGGCGACGGTCGGCGCCTGCTCAACCTGCTTGAAAACGCGGCTGACCTGGCTGAAGACCGCAGCGAAATCGGGACTGACCTGCTGCAAAGCTTGCTCGGCGATACCCAGCGACGTTTCGACAAAGGCGGCGAAGCGTTCTACGACCAGATATCGGCCCTGCACAAATCGGTGCGCGGCTCCAATCCCGACGGCGCCCTGTACTGGTTCGCGCGGATGATCGATGGCGGCTGCGACCCGCTGTACATCGCGCGCCGGGTGGTGCGCATGGCCAGTGAAGACATCGGTAACGCCGATCCACGGGCCCTGAGCCTGTGTCTGGCCGCCTGGGACGTACAAGAGCGTCTCGGCAGCCCTGAAGGCGAACTGGCTGTGGCGCAGGCCATTACCTACCTGGCCTGTGCGCCTAAAAGCAATGCGGTGTACATGGGGTTCAAAGCTGCGCTGCGCAGTGCGTCGGAATATGGCTCGCTTGAAGTGCCGCTGCACTTACGCAATGCGCCGACCAAACTGATGAAGCAGCTCGGTTATGGCGACGAGTACCGTTACGCCCACGATGAGCCGGATGCCTACGCAGCGGGGGAGGATTATTTCCCCGATGAACTGGAGCCTTTGCCGCTCTATCAACCGGTGCCGCGCGGCCTTGAGCTTAAAATCGGCGAGAAGCTCAAACACTTGGCCGCACTGGACCGCGCCAGCCCCTTGCAGCGGAGAAAACCTTGATTCCATTGGTCGCAGCTGTTTCTATCGGCGGTGTCGCCGGCACGTTGTTGCGCTTTGCGACTGGAAACTGGATCAACGCCAATTGGCCGCGGCACTTCTATACCGCGACATTGGCCGTTAATATCGTGGGCTGCCTGCTGATTGGCATTCTTTACGGACTTTTCCTGATCCGCCCGGAAGTACCGATCGAGGTCCGTGCCGGACTCCTGGTGGGTTTCCTGGGTGGTTTGACCACCTTTTCATCCTTTTCACTGGATACGGTGCGCCTGCTTGAAAGCGGGCAAGTGCCACTGGCACTGGGCTATGCGGCTCTCAGCGTATTCGGCGGGCTGCTCGCAACCTGGGCTGGCCTGTCCCTGACCAAACTTTGATAAACGAGAAACCGACATGCTCGATTCCAAACTGTTACGTAGCAACCTTCAGGACGTAGCGGACCGCCTGGCATCCCGAGGCTTCACGCTGGACGTGGCGCGCATTGACGCGCTCGAAGCCAAGCGCAAGGAAGTCCAGACCCTGACCGAGAAGCTGCAGGCAGAGCGTAATGCGATCTCCAAAAGTATCGG
The DNA here is from genome assembly GCF_036668715.1 of Pseudomonas sp. ESBL9. Lineage (NCBI taxonomy): Bacteria > Pseudomonadati > Pseudomonadota > Gammaproteobacteria > Pseudomonadales > Pseudomonadaceae > Pseudomonas > Pseudomonas sp. ESBL9. The sequence goes on from NZ_JAZEVV010000001.1 coordinate 178,927, forward strand.
TCAAGCCAAGGCGCGCGGCGAAGACATCGCGCCGCTGATGGCCAGCGTAGAAACCATGGGCAGCGATCTGGCCAACGGCAAGGTTGAGCTGGACGCGATCCAGACTGAACTGGATTCGATCCTGCTGAGCCTGCCTAACCTGCCGGACGCCTCTGTGCCTGTGGGCGCGGACGAAGACGACAACGTCGAGATCCGTCGCTGGGGTACACCGGCTGCGTTCGATTTCGATATCAAGGACCACGTCGCGCTCGGCGAGCAACACGGCTGGCTGGATTTCGAAACGGCCGCCAAATTGTCCGGTGCACGTTTTGCCTTGTTGCGTGGCCCGATTGCCCGCCTGCACCGCGCCCTGGCGCAGTTCATGTTGAACCTGCACATCAATGAACACGGCTATGAAGAGGCCTACACGCCTTACCTGGTTCAGGCCCCGGCGTTGCAGGGGACTGGCCAGTTGCCCAAGTTCGAAGAAGACCTGTTCAAGATCAGCCGCGAAGGCGAAGCGGACCTGTACCTGATCCCGACCGCTGAAGTGTCGTTGACCAATATCGTGTCCGGCGAAATCGTCGACCACAAAAACCTGCCGATCAAGTTCGTGGCTCACACCCCGTGTTTCCGCAGTGAAGCCGGTGCGTCGGGTCGCGATACCCGTGGCATGATCCGCCAGCACCAGTTCGACAAGGTTGAAATGGTGCAGATCGTCGAGCCGTCCACCTCGATGGATGCGCTGGAAGGCCTGGTGGGTAACGCGGAAAAAGTGTTGCAACTGCTGGAACTGCCGTACCGCACCCTGGCGCTGTGCACCGGGGACATGGGGTTCAGTGCGGTCAAGACCTACGATCTGGAAGTGTGGATTCCGAGCCAGGACAAATACCGCGAAATCTCCTCGTGCTCCAACTGTGGCGATTTCCAGGCGCGCCGCATGCAGGCGCGTTTCCGTAACCCGGAAACCGGCAAGCCGGAGCTGGTGCACACCTTGAACGGTTCGGGTCTGGCGGTGGGCCGTACGCTGGTGGCCGTGCTGGAAAACTACCAGCAGGCAGACGGTTCGATCCGTGTACCGGACGTGCTCAAGCCTTACATGGGCGGCATCGAGGTCATCGGCTAAATGGAGTTTCTGCCGCTGTTTCATAACCTGCGTGGCAGCCGTGTCCTGGTGGTCGGCGGCGGGGAGATTGCCTTGCGCAAGTCTCGCCTGCTAGCAGACGCCGGCGCGGTGTTGCGGGTGGTTGCACCCGCCATTGAGCCGCAGTTGTGCGCGTTGATCGACAGCAGCGGTGGTGAGCAAGTCTTGCGCGGCTATGAGGAGGTAGACCTGCAAGGGTGTGTACTGATCATTGCCGCAACGGACGACGAACCGCTCAATGCCCAAGTCAGCGCCGACGCTCATCGGCGTTGCGTGCCGGTCAATGTGGTGGACGCGCCTGCGTTGTGCAGTGTGATATTCCCGGCGATCGTCGATCGCTCGCCGTTGGTGATTGCGGTGTCCAGCGGGGGCGATGCGCCCGTGCTGGCCCGCTTGATCCGCGCCAAGCTCGAAACCTGGATTCCTTCGACCTACGGTCAACTGGCTGGCTTGGCTGCGCGTTTTCGTGCCCAGGTCAAAGGCCTGTTCCCAGACGTGCAACAGCGTCGAGCGTTTTGGGAAGACGTGTTTCAGGGGCCGATTGCCGACCGCCAACTGGCCGGGCAGGGCGCAGAAGCCGAGCGTCTGTTGCTCGCCAAAATCAATGGCGAAGCAACGCTGGCCACCGGCGAGGTTTACCTTGTGGGGGCCGGGCCGGGCGATCCGGACTTGCTGACCTTCCGCGCACTGCGCTTAATGCAACAGGCCGATGTGGTGCTGTACGACCGCCTCGTGGCGCCTGCGATTCTGGAACTGTGTCGCCGTGATGCCGAACGTATTTATGTCGGCAAGCGCCGTGCCGATCATGCGGTCCCGCAAGACCAGATCAACCAGCAACTGGTGGATCTGGCCAAGCAGGGCAAGCGTGTGGTGCGCCTCAAAGGGGGCGACCCGTTCATCTTTGGTCGCGGGGGGGAGGAAATCGAAGAACTGGCCGCCCACGGGATTCCGTTTCAGGTGGTGCCGGGCATTACGGCCGCCAGCGGGTGTGCGGCGTATGCCGGTATTCCGCTGACCCATCGTGACCACGCGCAGTCTGTGCGATTCGTCACCGGTCACCTCAAAGACGGCACCAGCAACTTGCCGTGGAGCGATCTGGTCGCCCCGGCGCAAACCCTGGTGTTTTACATGGGGCTGGTGGGATTGCCGATCATCTGCGAGCAGTTGATCCGCCATGGTCGTTCTGCGGACACCCCGGCCGCCTTGATCCAGCAGGGCACGACCACCAATCAGCGGGTATTCACCGGCACGCTGGGCAATCTGGCCACGCTGGTCGCTGAGCACGAAGTCCATGCACCTACCTTGGTGATCGTGGGCGAAGTCGTACTGCTGCGTGAGAAACTTGCGTGGTTTGAAGGGGCGCAGGCCGAGGTCTAAGTTCTACCCCTCACCCTGGCCTGGGTGAGGGGCTTTTATCACGTGCGGTTATCGCCCACCAGGCTATCCACTGACGGCACCCGTGTGTCGCTCTCCATTTGCGTGTCGTGCTCCAGCTGGTGACTGAACCTGTCCAGCGAGCCTTGCGCAGGCTGCGCATCGCTGGCAAACACCGGCGGGCTCATCATGTACGCCCCGAGCAAGCGACTTAACGCCGCCAGACTGTCGATGTGGGTGCGTTCATAGCCATGCGTGGCATCACAGCCAAATGCCAACAGTGCACAGCGAATATCGTGCCCCGCCGTGACCGCTGAATGCGCATCGCTGAAGTAGTAGCGAAACATGTCCCGGCGTACCGGCAATTCGTTCTCCGCGCCCAGGCGCAGCAAATGCCGCGACAGGTGATAGTCATACGGGCCGCCTGAATCCTGCATCGCCACGCTCACCGCGTGTTCGCTGGAATGCTGGCCGGGGGCCACCGGGGCAATGTCGATCCCGACAAACTCACTCACGTCCCAAGGCAGGGCGGCAGCAGCCCCGCTGCCGGTTTCTTCGGTGATGGTGAACAGCGGGTGACAGTCGATTTGCGGCTGTTCGCCACTTTCCACAATCGCCTTCAACGCGGCCAGCAAAGCGGCCACCCCGGCTTTGTCATCAAGATGCCGGGCACTGATGTGGCCGCTTTCGGTGAATTCCGGCAATGGGTCGAACGCCACGAAGTCCCCCACGTTGACCCCCAGCGAATCGCAGTCGGCGCGGGTCGCGCAGTACGCATCAAGGCGCAGCTCGATGTGGTCCCAACTGATCGGCAGTTCATCGACGCCGGTGTTGAAGGCATGCCCTGATGCCATTAAAGGCAACACGCTGCCACGGATCACGCCGTTGTCGGTAAACAGGCTCACGCGGCTGCCTTCGGCAAAACGGCTGGACCAGCAGCCTACCGGGGCCAGCACCAGACGGCCGTTGTCCTTGATCGCACGCACGCTGGCGCCAATGGTGTCCAAATGCGCAGACACGGCGCGATCCGGGCTGTTTTTCTGCCCTTTGAGGGTGGCGCGCAAAGTGCCGCGACGGGTCAGTTCAAAGGGAATGCCCAGCTCCTCAAGGCGCTCTGCTACGTAACGCACAATGGTGTCGGTGAAACCGGTGGGGCTGGGGATGGCGAGCATCTCCAGCAATACCCGTTGCAGGTAATCGAGATCGGGTTCGGGAACAGTGCGGTTCATAAAGACTCCTGAAACGAGGCCCACCGCGCGCACGGCGTGCGGCGGGCCTGACGGGATGTTCAGCGGCTGGCCTAGGGCGCAGGCTGACGGTGAGGGAACAACAAGTCGATGAAGCGCTCGGCGGTGGGTTGCGGCTCGTGGTTGGCCAGCCCGACCCGCTCATTGGCTTCGATAAACACGTACTCGGGTTGATCGGCGGCGGGGACCATCAAGTCGAGCCCTACCACCGGGATATCCAGTGCGCGTGCGGCCCGCACAGCGGCATCCGCGAGCACCGGGTGCAAGATGTCAGTGACATCTTCCAGGCAGCCGCCGGTGTGCAGATTGGCAGCGCGGCGCACCGCCAGCGTTTCGCCCGCGGGCAGCACACTGGCGTATTCATACCCGGCCGCCTGCACCGTGCGCTCGGTTTCCGCGTCGATCGGAATACGACTCTCCCCGTCGGTGGCGGCCTGCCGTCGGCGGCTCTGTGCTTGGATCAATTGCAGGATGCTGTGATGACCATCGCCCACCACTTGGGCTGGGCGCCGGATAGCGGCGGCCACCACGTCAAAGCCGATCACCACAATGCGCAGGTCGAGGCCTTCGTGGAAACTCTCAAGCAGCACGCGACTGTCAAACGCCCGTGCGGCTTCAATGGCCTGCTGCACCTGCTGAATGTCGCTCAAGTCAACGGCCACGCCATTGCCTTGCTCGCCGTCCAGCGGTTTGACCACGATGCGTGCGTGTTGCTCCAGAAACGCCAGGTTGTCGTCGGCTTCGCCCGCCAGTTGTTGCGTAGGCAAGCTCAGGCCCGCCTCACTCAACACCTTGTGGGTCAGGCTTTTGTCCTGACACAAACTCATGCTGATGGCGCTGGTCAGGTCCGACAGCGACTCGCGGCACCGAATGCGCCGCCCGCCGTGGCTCAGGGTAAACAGACCGGCGGTGGCGTCATCAATCTGCACGTCAATCCCGCGCTTGTAGGCTTCTTCCACCAAAATCCGCGCATAAGGATTGAGCCCGGCTTCAGGGCCGGGGCCCAGGAACAGAGGCTGATTGATGCCGTTCTTGCGCTTGATGGCAAAGGTCGACAGGGTGCGAAACCCCAGCTTGTTGTAGAGGTTCTTCGCCTGTTGGTTGTCGTGCAGCACCGACAGGTCGAGGTAGCTCAGGCCACGGCTCATGAAATGCTCCACCAGATGGCGCACCAGCACCTCGCCCACGCCGGGGCGCGGGCACAGCGGATCGACCGCCAGGCACCACAGGCTGCTGCCGTTTTCCGGGTCGTGAAACGCGGTGTGGTGATTCAAGCCCATGACGCTGCCGATCACGGCGCCGCTGTCTTCATCTTCCGCAATCCAGTACACCGGGCCGCCCTGATGGCGGGCCGTGAGCAGGGTCGGGTCAATCGGCAACATGCTGCGGGCGATGTACAGCGAATTGATGGCCTCCCAGTCAGCATCGGTTTGCGCCCGGCGAATGCGGAAGCCGCGAAACACACGGGTGGCCTGGCGGTAATCGGTAAACCACAGGCGCAAGGTGTCCGAGGGGTCGAGAAACAACTGTTGCGGCGACTGCGCCAGCACCTGTTGCGGCGCGGCCACATACAGGGCGATGTCACGCTCGCCGGTTTGCTCATTCAGCAGTTCGTTGGCCAGGCTGGCCGGGTCGGGAAAGGTGTGCCCGATCAGCAGGCGTCCCCATCCGCAGTGCACAGCAACCGGTTGGGTATCCAGTGCGCTGCCGTCTTCGGCGAAGCGCGCTTGCAGACGTTCGTAGGAGGGCGCTTGTCCGCGCAGCAAGCGTTGGCTGTAGGCAGTGGCGAGGGGTTTCATGGGTCAGATTCCTTGTTCGCTCAGCCACAGGTTCAGGGCTGCCAGTTGCCACAGTTTGGAGCCATTGAGCGGCGTTAACTGGCTTTGTGGGTGGGTCAGCAGGCGGTCCAGCATGGCGGGCTGGAACAGGCCGCGGTCCTGGCTCGGATCGAGCAGCAAGTCACGCACCCAGTTCAGGGTATCGCCCTGCAAATGTTTCAGGCCGGGGACCGGGAAGTACCCTTTTTTACGGTCGATCACCTCGCTGGGGATCACCCGCCGGGCGGCTTCTTTAAGCACCTGCTTGCCGCCATCGGGCAGTTTGAAACGGGCCGGGATGCGCGCCGAGAGTTCGGCCAGCCGGTAGTCGAGAAACGGCGTACGTGCCTCAAGGCCCCAGGCCATGGTCATGTTGTCGACCCGTTTGACCGGGTCATCCACCAGCATCACCGTGCTGTCCAGGCGCAGCGCCTTGTCCACGCCTGCGTCGGCACCCGGCTGGGCGAAGTGCTCGCGCACAAAGTCCCCGGCAGCGTCATTGGCCGTGAGCCATTGTGGCTGCACGGTGGCTTTGTATTCGTCGTAGCTGCGATCAAAGAACGCCTCGCGATAGGCCGCATACGGATCGCTGGCGCCATCGACCTGCGGATACCAGTGATAACCGGCGAACAGCTCATCGGCGCCCTGACCGCTCTGCACCACTTTGCAATGCTTGGCGACTTCGCGCGACAGCAGGTAAAAGGCGATGCAGTCATGGCTGACCATCGGCTCGCTCATGGCGCGGAAAGCCGCAGGCAATTGCTCGATGATTTCGTGTTCGCCAATGCGCAGCTGGTGATGACGGGTGCCGTAATGCTTGGCAATCAGGTCTGAATACTGGAATTCATCACCCCGTTCACCGCCTGCGTCCTGAAAACCGATGGAAAAGGTCGACAAGTCTTGTACGCCCACCTCGCGCAGTAACCCCACCAACAAGCTGGAGTCCACACCGCCCGAAAGCAGCACGCCCACATCCACCGCCGCGCGTTGGCGAATGGCCACGGCTTCACGGGTGCTGTCGAGTACGCGGTCGCGCCAGTCTTCGAGCGTGAGGTGAGCCTCGTCGGCGTGGGGGCCATAGGGCAAGGTCCACCAGGTTTTCTGCTCCGTATTGCCTTGGGCATCGATGCGTAGCCACGTCGCAGGCGGCAGCTTTTCAATACCTGCAACCAGCGTGCGCGGGGCCGGCACCACCGCATGGAAATTCAGGTAATGGTTGAGCGCAACCGGGTCGAGCATCGGGCTGATATCGCCGCCCTTGAGCAGGGCTGGCAGGGTTGAGGCGAAGCGCAACCGTTCGCCGGTGCGCGACAGGTACAGCGGCTTGACGCCCAAACGGTCGCGGGCAATGAACAGGCGCTTGGCGTCCCGCTCCCAAATGGCAAAGGCAAACATGCCATTGAGCTTGGGCAGCAGCGCCTCGCCCCACGCGTGATACCCCTTGAGCAGCACTTCAGTGTCGCCCCCGGAATAAAAGGCATACCCCAGGGCTTCCAGTTCGGCGCGTAGTTCAGGGAAGTTGTAGATCGCCCCGTTGAACGCCAGGGAAAGGCCCAATTGACTGTCGATCATGGGCTGCGCAGAACCATCGGACAGGTCCATGATTTTCAGGCGGCGATGACCGAGGGCTATCGGCCCTTGACTGTGAAATCCCCAGGCATCGGGACCACGGGGTGCAAGGTGGTGGGTGATGCGTTCGATGGCTGCCAGGTCGGCAGGTTGTTGATCAAAACGTAACTCTCCAGCTAATCCGCACATACTGCTTGAACCCTTTTAAATCGGGGCCTTTCACGCTACTGCCGGGTTGCAGGATGTTCAGCGTGTACAGCCCGCCCCCGTCATGGAGCAGTGGCTGCGTGTTGCACCGGTTAAAAGCACGGTCTGCTGGCGTGGATCAAGTCGGGCGATAGACATCAAACACACCCTGGCACACGTGTGCCGGGTGTCATGCATCCTGCGGTGCCTCACACCCAGCGTGCGCAGTGCTAACAACCAGTAGCGTTCAGGCCCTGTTTTGGATCGGACGTAATGCTCTGACCTGTCTCCCGATCCATCCGGCGCGAATACCCAGTCAGAGCGCGCCGCTGTGAGTGACATGGTTTTTGTGAGTGCCGGGAAAGCGCGATCGTTCAAAAAAATTACAAATGGTCGTTTTCTGAAGGCCGTGAACGCGTACTCAAACATCCGCCGGTCATATTTATTTAGGTCATTAGGCAGGGGTTGCAGGGATAGGTTGGTGAGCTTATTCGACCTAGGCAGAGCTGTTGATATGACCGATACCCTCGCAACGTTGCCCCTTGATGCACGCGATTCAACCCTGAGTGATCTGCAGCCCCTTGAACTGGTACGCGGGCACATGCCCAAGTGGCTGCTGAATGCTCCGGCGAACACCCTCAAGGCGCTGAATACCGCCATGGCCCAGAGCCGTGCTTACCATGCCGTGTCAGGGCAGCGTTTTTCCGAGCTGGAAGGCATCGAAGCGTATTGCGCTCCGTTGCTTGAGGCTGAAGTCAAACGCAGGTTCGGCAATGTGCTCGACATTTTTCATGACCATCTGCATGTGGCACACGTGCACCTGATGACAGATGACACGCTGCTGGGCACGCTTCGTCATTACACCGTACTCGATGAACCCAAAACCCTGCTGTGGGCGGCCCTGCAAAATTTTTCGGAAGGCGAGGCCCTGCCCGGCGGTTTTAGCCCGCAAAGTCGAATCCGTCTGGCACGTTACCCAGGGACGGCGAGCCCTGTTCATCCTCACCAATTCGCCGCCTTGAGCCGTGAACTGAACCTGGGACTCAAATATCAGCAGTATTTGCAGGCGTTTTTGGGTGTTGCCCCCACGGGGGCGTCTGAACAAACGGACGCTCACGCCCAAACCGTGTCCAATCTGCGTGTACTCAAGCGTTATGACATGGAGGTGGATGCCCACATTGCGCACCTGAAAAACAACCTCAGCGACACGGCCTATCATGCCCTCCTGGGGTTGTTGTCGCAGAGTGCTGAACCCAGAGGACGAGGCAGCCCCACGCTTGACGGCAACGCGTTAGTACAAAGCTCGCTGTCGATACTGGACACCGTGATTGACGGTGTAGTGATTTTTTCGGCCCATGCACCGTTGTTGCACCCCAATGAACGCGTGCTGGTTTACATCCCCAACGACCCGGTTTCACCGTTCTTTGAGTTCAACTCATTGCAGGTGTTTATAGAAGAGTTGCAGGTGCGCCTCAAACGGTCGGAGTACGTGGATTTCTTCTCGCGTTTCGTCGCACTTGGCGCAAGGCCCGGCTTTTTGCAAAAGGTTAAGGCCGCCCCTCAATGGCTGGCGCTGGTGACCTCACCGCTGCGCGAGAGCGCCGCGCATTATCTGTGTACGGTTCAGTTGAAAAACATGTTTGCCGATGCCCGGGTGTTGGCCGTGCCGACGGGGGTGCAGGACGAGCAGGAACGCGAGCAAAAGTGGCAGCTCTATCAGAGCGTCGGCCTGTTTATCGTTAACGTGGCGTCGTTGTTTGTCCCGGTGCTTGGCGGGGTGATGCTGGCGGTTGCTGTGGGGCAGATGCTCTCAGAAGTGTATGAAGGCGTTGATGACTGGGCGCATGGTGATGTTGATCATGCGCGCGAGCACCTGTTGAACGTCGCACTGGACATCGTGACCACGGCTGCCACCGTGGTCGGGGGCGTGGTGGTCAAAAAGGTCGCCAGCCGCTTGAGCGAGACCACCACCGCCTTTTTTGAAGATTTCGAACCCATTCGCCGCGAAGACGGCACGGCGCGGTTATGGAACAAGCAGCTTGAACACTATGCCTATACCGGGGCGGCCGAGCACCGCCAGCACACGCGCGATGCAACCGGTTTTTTCAAGGTCGATGGCAAGCAACTGGTCACCGTGGATGGCAAACACTATGCCGTCGAACACGATGGATCCGCCAGGCAGTGGCGCATCGTCCACCCGCGTCGGCCAAAGGCATTCAAGCCCGGGCTTTTGCACAATCAGCAAGGGGCATGGCAGCACGCGCACGAACGTCCCCTTGAGTGGCAGGGCAGTGGGGTGCTGATAGGGCGATTGGGGCACGGTTCGACAGGTCTGGATGAATCGACGCTAGAGCAGATTCGTGCGTTGACAGGGACAGAAGCCGATGTAATGCGTCGTGTGCATCTGGAAAACCTGAAGCCACCCCCGATGTTGAACGTCAGCCTCAAACGCTTCGAGATGGACCGCCAGATCACCGGGTTTATCGAACAGATGAGGGCGGGGGGGTACACACAGCCCAAGTGGGCGGATTTGCAACTGAGCCTGCTGCCGCACTTGTCGGGTTGGCCCGAAGGCAAAGGGCTGGTGCTGGTCAATGGGGCGGGAGGCTCCCACCTTGAGTACGGCGTTGTGGAAGGGGAACGCCCCGACCTTGTCACTCTCACGCACACGGCGCTTGAACAAGGCAAGGTGCTTGAGACGGTGCTGGCGGCGCTGTCCCCAGAGCAAGTGAAGACGTTGCTGGGCAGCGACATCTCGGTGTCGCCCCTGCCTGTCGCAGCCTTGTCCAACGCCTTGAGTGCTTATGCCAGTGATAATCGGGCGGCCTTGTTTGAGCGCCTCTACGCACGTTTCAATGTGTCCGATTCCGCGCTGGTCACACCCATTGAAACGGCTTTTTCCGGGCTGCCAAAACCGGTGGCCCAGTCGCTGGTCGAGTCGGCCACCGATGTTGAACGCGATACGTTGCGCACCGGTAAGGTGCCCTTGACGCTGGCCGAACACGCCCGTGCCTACCTGCGTGACGGGCGTTTGAATCGCGCGTTTGAAGGCTTTTACCTGACCTCCCACATACCGAGCGCCATCGATACCAATCGTCTGGCCGGTCATTTTCTCGGTCAGATGCCCCATTGGCCGGTCAGTGCCTCATTTGAACTGCGCGATGCTTCTCCTTTGGGTGCGGTATTGCAACGGTGGGGGCGCTCTACACAACCGACGCGCTTGCTGGTCAAAACACAACACGGTTATCAGCGGTATGCACTTAAAGACAAGCGTTATGCCCTGGAACCGGGTGAGGATGCGCTGTTGTCAGGTGCGGTTTTCAAGTTGTTGAACAATCGCGAGCGCGAGGCGTTAGGGTTCTCGACAGCCAATGACGCGCCTGCTTTTAACGCAGTGTTGGGTTCAGTGGCGGTCAGTCAGCGTGAAGCATCCGCACACGCGTTGGGTATGCAATCGATCAAACCGCAATTCAAACCGCCGGTGCGCATGCTCGACGGTCAAATCGGGTATCCGCTTTGCGGGTTGGATCAGGGGCGTTATGCCCAGTCGTTACAACGCCGGGTGCGCGATCTGTACCCTGAATTTGCCGACCATCACGTGCAGGCGTACCTGGATTCCATCACCGAGAGCCAGCTTGAACCGCTGGTTTATCTGCGGGCACGCAAGCGGCAGAGGAAAATACTGCGTCAGGCGCTTCAGGCGTGGATTGATGCAGCCCCTCTGGACATGGCCGGTGCCCCCGCTTTGCACGATTACCCGGAAAGCCGGTATCAGGCCTCGCGCATGATTCAACGCAGTTGGCGTAAAGATCCGACCCACATGCCCTGGATCGATCGTCATCAAACCTATGAGTTGAATCTTGACGGCTTGCGCGTGGGCAATATGCCCAGATTGCCCACGCAGATCGATTTCAGCCACATCACGGATTTGAACCTCAGCAACATGGATTGCCGTCATAACGCTGACACGTTCCTTGAGTCGTTCACGGGGCTGAGGTCGTTACAGATGGACCATAACCGACTGGTGAATCTGCCCTCGCAATTGAAGACTATGCGGCAGTTACGACAGCTTTCACTGGCACACAACCTGTTGTACTTCACGGCAGAAGACACCGCTGTACTGGGTTCACTGCATGTGCTTGAAACGTTGAATCTCAATGACAATCTGCTGGGCCCCTCGCTGGATCTGAGTGAACTGCCGTACTTGCGCCGGGTGTATCTGCGCCGCACCTGGATTGAGCAGTGGCCAAGGGGGCTGCTCTCGCGGCCCATGCTGGAAGCGGCCGATCTGCGAGAAAATCAGTTGATGGATATTCCCGAACTGATTTATCAGGCCTCTGCCACGGTCACGCGTAATATTTCCTTGTCGGGCAACCCATTGTCAGCAGCGACCCGCTTGCGCCTTTCACGCTTTGTCGCCCAGGACGGTGGCAGCAGCTTCGGGATCAACACGGAGACCTTGATGAGTGAAACGGCGGCTTTTGATTTCTGGACCACCGGTATCACCAATCATGAGTTGGTGCGACGTGAGGCACTCTGGGCCGAGTTGAAAACAGACCCGTCTTCAGAAGACTTCTTCACGGTGATCGGCCGTCTGACCTCAACCGCAGATGCCCAGACCGTGCGCCAGGACTTGAGCCGCCGGATCTGGGAGATGATTGAGGCGGCCAACCGAAATCACACGCTGCGTCGCGACTTGATGAATATCGCCGCGGCGCCGCGCAGTTGCACAGACAGTGTTGCCCTGACTTTCAGCGCATTGGAGGTGACCATGCAACTGGCCAAGCTGAGTGCTGGCGGGTCAGCGCAGGAATCCGACCTGCTGAACTTCGCCACGGGTCTGTTCAGGCTCGATCAAGTGGGCAAAGTGGCCAGTGATGCGTGTGAGGCGCGATTGACTGCAGGAGGCCCTGCTCCCGATGAGGTGGAAGTCCATCTGGCTTACAGGATTGGCTTAAGTCAGGCCCTGAACCTGCCTGATCAGCCTCGCAGCATGGCCTTTAAAGAGATTGCTGGTGTCAGGCAAGCGGACCTGGACGCTGCCAAAGAGCGGGTTGAAGCCGCCGAAAAAACACCAGCGTTAGGTGAATTTGTCAGCAGCACCGAGTTCTGGCGTGAGCATTTGATTCGAAAATATCAGTCTGAATTTTCTCAGCTAACGGCCCCGTATTTTGAGCAATTGAGTGAATTGCTGCGCAACTCCCCGGAAATGAACAGTGAACGCTACCTCAGGTTGGTGAATGAGGTTCGGGCCGCAATGGACACGGCCGTTGACGGGTGGAGCCTGGCCAAAACACAGGCCATATTGCCAGCGCCCCCGTCCCGTTGAGGGGCGGCGTCAGCGCCTGCGAACCAACGCGCGTACGGCAAAGCGATTGGGGTGACAGGCTTGGGCAACGTCACGCGGCAGGGGCAGGGGCTCATTGTTGATCCACGCCGCCAACAACTCGCCCGACAAAGGCGCGGTTATCAGGCCGCGTGAACCATGACCGCTGTTGATATACAAACCGTCGAGCCATGGGCACGGTACGTCCGGCGCTTGCCGGGCGTCCTTGCTCAGTACGGCATACGCCTGGTCGAACGCCTGCGGGTCGGCAAGCGGCCCGACGATGGGCAGGTAGTCCGGGCTGGTGCAGCGAAACGCAGCCCAGCCCTGCAATGACTCGGGATCAAGGTGTTCCTTGCCCAGACGCTGCACCAAATCCGGGGAAATTTCTTGCAGCAACTCCAGATTGCCCTGATGGCCTTCGGGCGTGGTGGTCAAATCGTCATTATGGAAATCAAAGCTGGCGCCCACGGTGTGCTCGCCAAGTCGGCCGGGCGCCACATAACCCTCGGCGCAGACGACGGTGTTCAGCGCGGCACTGCGGGGGGTTTCGATCAATTGGGTGATTTGCCCGCGAATGCGCTTGAGGGGCAAGCCGCTGCTGGCCGGGAAGCGTTTGACCTCGGCGGCCCCCGCCAATATCACCACTGAGGCAGTGGCCAGCACGCGGTCGTCGTGCAACGCGCGCCACTGGCCGTCTACCTTGTCGAGTTGCAGCACGTCATGGTGCGTCAGGACTTTCACATTCGGGTGCAGTGTCTGGAAGCGGCACAAGGCCGGAGGGTGCACCCAGCCGCCCTCAGGGTAGAAAAGGCCGCCATGGGCCAGCTCGACACCGGCCAGGGCTTGGGCTTGGGGTTGATCCAGCAAGTGAACCAGCGCAGCAGGAAAGGCGGCGGCCAGTTGTGCCTGACGGTCAGCCTCCTTGGCATTGAAACCCAGTTGCAGCACGCCGCAGTCGTCCCAGTCCCGACCACGCTGCAAGTGTTCAAGCACACGACGGGTGTAGCCGAAGCCGCAGACGATCATCTGCGACAGCGCGGTGCCGTGCGCGGAAAGCTTGAGGTACAACACGCCCTGCGGGTTGCCCGAAGCCTCCTTGGCCAATCGTTCGTGACGCTCCAGCAGGGTCACTTGCCAGCCGCGTTTGGCCAGGCTGTTGGCGCTGGCGCATCCCGAGAGCCCGGCGCCAATTACCAATGCCGTGCGCGGGCCGTTGATTTGCGGCGGGCGAGCGAACCAGGGTTTGACGCCGGGTTCGGCCACCGCAGTTTCAGGCTTCCCCAAAAACACGCCCCGCAGAATTTCCCACTTGTGCCCGATTCCGGGCGTGCGACGCATTTTGAAGCCGGCTTCATTCAGCGCGCGGCGCACCCAGCCGGTGCTGGTAAAGGTGCTGATTGTGGCATCGGGTGCTGCCAGACGCGCCAACTGCGCAAACAGTTCGGGGGTCCACATCGCCGGGTTTTTTGCCGGGGCGAAGCCGTCCAGAAACCAGGTGTCGATTCGCGCATCGAGCTGCGGCAATTGTTCCAGCACATCGCCAATCAGCAAGGTCAGCGTGACCCGCCCGTTGGCCAGACTGAGGGTCTGGAACCCCGGATGAATCGCGAAATAGCTCGCCAGTAAGGGTTCACTGTACGGCGCCAGCTCTGGCCAGAGGCTGAGGGCGCGTTGCAGGTCCTCGCGGGTCAGCGGGTATTTTTCGACACTGACGAAATGCAGTCGGGCGTCAGGGTGGGCGGTTTCTTCAAACAATTGCCACGTACACAGAAAGTTGAGGCCGGTGCCGAAACCGGTTTCGCCCACCACAAAATGCCCGTGGGCGGGCAGGGCGGCAAAGCGCTCGCGCAAGGCATTTTGTTCAATGAACACATAACGGGTTTCTTCCAGACCGGATTTGTCCGAAAAATACACGTCGTCAAACAGTCGCGAGTGGGGGCGACCCTGGTCATCCCAGTCGAGCTGGGCATTGGGCATTTCAATCGTCATGGGGGGCTCGGTATCGGCAAGGCGGCCATTCTAGCGGATTGGCAGATGACAGCATGACCCATGACAGATTTGTGATCATTCTCCCCTACGCATGACAGATCATTCCGCTAGTCTTGTGGGCATCTTGCCAGGGAGTTTTCCATGTTCGAATCCGCTGAAATTGGCCATGTCATCGACAAAGAAACTTACGACAACGAAGTGCCCGCGTTGCGTGAGGCCTTGCTCGAAGCACAATACGAGCTGCATCAGCAGAAACGTTCTGCAGTGATTGTGCTGATCAACGGGATCGAAGGGGCTGGCAAGGGCGAAACCGTCAAGTTGCTGAACGAGTGGATGGACCCGCGACTGATCGAAGTGCGCACCTTCGACACCCAGACCGATGAAGAACTGGCGCACCCGCCGGCCTGGCGCTATTGGCGTCAGTTGCCGGCCAAGGGGCGAATGGGGGTGTTTTTCGGCAACTGGTACAGCCAGATGCTGCAAGGGCGCGTGCATGGTCAGTTCAAGAACGCGGTGCTCGATCAGGCAATCAATGGCGCTGAACGGCTGGAAAAACTGCTCTGCAATGAAGGCGCGGTGATATTGAAGTTCTGGTTTCACCTGTCGAAAAAACAGATGAAAGCCCGGCTCAAAGCCCTGAAGGACGATCCGCTGCACAGCTGGCGCATCAGCCCGCTGGACTGGCAACAGTCCGAAACCTACGACAAGGTGGTGCATTTCGGTGAGCGGATGATTCGTCGCACCAGCCGCGACTTCGCCCCGTGGAACATCGTTGAAGGCGTGGACCCGTATTACCGCAGCCTGACGGTGGGCAAAATCCTGCTCGAAGGCCTGCAAGCAGCAATCAATACCCCCAAAGTCAAGCCGCACTCCATCACGGTGCCGCCTTTGCCGGACCCTATAGACGGCAAGAGCCTGCTCGATTGTCTGAACATGACCCATCGTCTGGACAAAGACGATTACGAGGAGCAGTTGATTACCGAGCAGGCGCGTCTGTCCGGACTCATGCGCGATAAACGCATGCGCCGTCACGCGTTGGTGGCGGTGTTTGAAGGCAACGATGCGGCGGGCAAGGGCGGCTCGATCCGGCGCGTGGCCGCCGCCCTGGACCCCCGTCAATACAGCATCGTGCCAATTGCCGCCCCTTCGGAAGACGAACGGGCGCAACCGTACCTGTGGCGCTTTTGGCGGCAGATCCCGGCGCGCGGCAAGTTCACGATCTTCGACCGCTCTTGGTACGGGCGCGTGCTGGTGGAACGCATTGAAGGCTTTTGCGCTCAACAGGACTGGCTGCGCGCCTATGGCGAGATCAATGACTTCGAAGAACAGTTGCACAATGCGGGCGTCATCGTGGTCAAGTTCTGGCTGGCGATTGACAAGGACACCCAGCTGGAGCGTTTTCAGGCGCGCGAAACCATCCCGTTCAAACGCTTCAAAATCACTGAGGAAGACTGGCGCAACCGCGAAAAGTGGGACGAATACCGCGCGGCCGTGTGCGACATGGTGGACCGCACCAGTACTGAAGTGTCGCCCTGGACCCTGGTAGAAGCCAATGACAAGCGCTGGGCGCGGGTCAAAGTGTTGCGCACCCTTAACGATGCGGTGGAAGCCGCGTTCGAGAAACGCGACCGGCACGATAAAAAGCACAAGAAGTAACTAACGCGATCTTTCTCGGTGTTCGGCAGCGACGACAACGGTGGTGTCGTCGCTGCGCGCCTGCCGTCAGTGCTTACCGGTGCCCAACATGTTCTCTGGCCGCACCCACTGGTCGAATTCTTCGTCTGTGAGGTAACCCAGCTCCAGCGCGGCTTCGCGCAGGGTCAGGCCTTCGGCGTAGGCTTTTTTGGCGATTTCGGCCGATTTGTCGTAACCAATGTGCGGATTGAGTGCCGTCACCAGCATCAGGCCACGTTCCAGATGTTCAGCCATTTTCGCCGCGTCGACTTCCAGCCCGGTGACGCAATGCTTGTGGAAGTTGCTGCAGCCGTCTGCCAGCAGCTGGATCGATTGCAGCAGGTTGTGGACGATCACCGGCTTGTACACGTTCAGTTGCAAGTGTCCCTGGCTGGCGGCAAAGCCGATGGTCACGTCGTTGCCCATCACCTGGCAGGCCAGCATCGACAGGGCTTCGCACTGCGTCGGATTGACCTTGCCCGGCATGATCGAGCTGCCCGGCTCATTGGCGGGCAGTTTGATTTCGGCCAGCCCCGCGCGTGGGCCGGAACCCAACAGGCGGAAGTCATTAGCCAGTTTCATCAGCATGACCGCCAGAGTTTTCAGCGCACCTGACAAGTTGGTCAGGGGCTCGTGCCCCGACAGCGCGGCGAATTTATTGGGTGCAGTGACAAAGGGCAGGCCGGACAGCGCGGCCAGTTCAGCGGCAATCGCTTCGGCAAACCCGTGGGGCGCGTTCAGGCCGGTGCCGACGGCGGTGCCGCCCTGGGCCAACTCGTAGACCGCAGGCAGGGCCGCGTAGATGCCGCGTTCGGCGTAATCGAGTTGCGCGATAAACGCCGACACTTCCTGACCAAAAGTAATCGGCGTGGCGTCCATCATGTGGGTACGCCCGGTTTTCACCAGCTTCATGTGGCGTGCCGAGAGCTCCGCCAGGCCGCCGGTCAGTTCGCTGATAGCGGGCAGCAATTGTTCATGCACCGCTTTGGCCACGGCGATGTGCATGGCAGTGGGGAAGCAGTCGTTGGAGCTTTGGGAACGGTTGACGTGGTCATTGGGGTGCACCGGCGACTTGCCACCCCGGCCCTTGCCCGCCAGCTCGTTGGCGCGTCCGGCCAGCACTTCGTTGGCGTTCATGTTGCTTTGGGTGCCGCTGCCGGTTTGCCAGACGGCCAGCGGGAATTGGTCATCGTGTTCACCAGCCAGCACTTCATCGGCGGCCTGTTCGATCAGGCGGGCGATGTCGGCAGGCAAG
Organism: Pseudomonas sp. ESBL9; assembly: GCF_036668715.1. Taxonomy (NCBI): domain Bacteria; kingdom Pseudomonadati; phylum Pseudomonadota; class Gammaproteobacteria; order Pseudomonadales; family Pseudomonadaceae; genus Pseudomonas; species Pseudomonas sp. ESBL9. The sequence goes on from NZ_JAZEVV010000001.1 coordinate 196,490, forward strand.
TCGCCATTGCGGTCATTGACCCGGGCAGCGGCTTTTTTGATCAGCACCAGGGCGTGCAGCACGGGCAGCGGCATTTTCTCGTTGCCGATGGCAAAGTTGATCAGCGAACGTTGGGTCTGCGCGCCCCAATAGGCCTCCTCTGGCACATTCACTTCACCCAGGCTGTCGGTTTCGATACGGCTCATCTGGTGGCTTCCTCTCAGAAATGGATCACTGAGCTTAGGCCCGGATCGGGGAAAGGGGTTCAATCTTTGGTTTTATCGACTTTTGTCGACAGGATGAGAACCCTTATCACCCTCGGGGTTGAGTGACACACTTTGTTAGGCGCAGAATGGGCGTCCTTGGGGTTCTACCTCGCTTGCTAGATAAAGGAAACTCGATGACCCGTCTTCGCGCCATCTGTACAGCAGTTGCTCTGGTATGCGCCAGCGGCCAGGTTTTTGCCGATGCTGCCAGCCACGCTGCCAGTGCTGAAACCTTCCTGAAGCTGGCCCATGCCGACAAGCTGGGTACCCCGGTCTACATGCAAGTGCAGCAAATGTTCGCTCAACGCTTTGAGCAGACCAAAGCACCTGCCTCCAAGAAAGCCCTGCTGGAAACCTACCAGGCCAAGGCCAACACTGCGCTGGATCAGGCCATTGGCTGGGACAAGCTCAAGCCGGACATGGTCAAGTTGTACACCACCAACTTCAGCGAACCCGAGCTCAAGGAACTGGTTGCGTTTTACCAGTCGCCACTGGGTAAAAAAGTCTTGGAAAAAATGCCTCAGTTGACCCAGCAATCGGCACAAATGACCCAGGCCAAACTCGAAAGCGCCGTACCGGTGGTCAATAAGCTGCTGGCAGACATGACCGCAGAGCTGGAGCCAAAAGCGGCCCCGGCCAAGAAGAAGTAAGCGGAGCCTCAATGAACATGCAACAACGTATTGAATCGACGCTTGCCGCCTTGCAGCCTGTGCACCTGAGCGTGCTCGATGAAAGCCACATGCACAGCCGCGGGTTGCAGACGCACTTCAAGGCCGTGCTGGTCAGCGAGCAGTTTGCCGGTCTCAACAGCGTCAAGCGTCACCAAAAGGTATACGCCACCCTGGGTGACTTGATGGGCGAGTTCCATGCGTTGGCCTTGCACACGTACACGCCTGAAGAATGGGCGAAAATCGGCACGGCCCCGGCATCGCCGACTTGTGCTGGCGGTGATCGCCCGTTGGCTTAACCCGGGGGCTTTTTGCTAGAATCCGCAGCGCGCCGCTTAGCCGGCGCGTTTTTTTTGCATCCGGTTCACCCCTTACGAGGGTAGCCACCTGGAGAGAGTCCCATGACTGCGCCAATCGTTGTCGCTGCACTGTATAAATTCGTCACCCTTGAAGACTACGTCGAACTGCGTGAGCCGCTGCTCAAGGCCATGGTCGACAATGGCATCAAGGGCACTTTGCTGATCGCTGAAGAAGGCATCAACGGTACGGTTTCCGGCAGCCGGGAAGGCATCGACGGGCTGATGGCCTGGCTCAGGAATGACCCGCGCATGGTCGATATCGACCACAAGGAATCCTACTGCGACGACCAGCCGTTCTACCGGACCAAGGTCAAGCTCAAGAAAGAAATCGTCACCCTCGGCGTTGAAGGCGTAGATCCGAACAAGAAAGTCGGTACTTACGTCGACCCCGAAAACTGGAACGCGCTGATTAGCGACCCAGAAGTTTTGCTGATCGATACCCGCAATGACTACGAAGTGTCCATCGGCACGTTCGAAGGCGCTATCGACCCGAAAACCACCAGTTTTCGTGAGTTCCCGGACTATATCAAAGCCAACTTCGACCCGGCCAAACACAAGAAAGTCGCCATGTTCTGCACCGGCGGCATTCGTTGCGAAAAAGCCTCCAGCTACATGCTCAGCCAAGGTTTTGACGAGGTGTATCACCTCAAGGGCGGAATCCTGAAATACCTCGAAGAGGTGCCGCAGGAAGAAACCAAATGGCAGGGCGACTGTTTCGTGTTCGACAACCGCGTCACCGTGCGCCATGACCTGACCGAAGGTGAGTACGATCAATGCCACGCCTGCCGTACGCCGATCAGCGCGGCCGACCGTGAGTCCGAGCATTATCAGCCGGGTATCAGTTGCCCGCATTGCTGGGACAAACTGAGCGAGAAAACCCGTCGCAGCGCCATCGACCGCCAAAAGCAGATCGAATTGGCCAAAGCCCGTAACCAGCCGCACCCGATTGGCCACAACTACCGTAAACCTGCCGAGGCCTGAGCCATGTCAGCGCGCCTGCTCTATGTGATGGACCCCATGTGTTCGTGGTGCTGGGGCTTTGCGCCCGTCGCCCGGGCCTTGGTCGAGCAGGCGCAGGCCGCCGGAGTGGAGTTGCATCTGGTGGTCGGCGGGTTGCGCACGGGCAGTGGATCAGCCCTCGAACCGCACACCCGACGCTACATTTTGGAGCATTGGCAGGCGGTCACTGAGGCCACCGGCCAGCCGTTTACGGTTGACGGAGCGTTGCCCGAGGGTTTCGTGTATGACACCGAACCCGCCTGTCGGGCGATCGTTGCCGCGCGCAGCCTGGCCCCCGATTGTGCGTGGACCCTGACGGGTTTGATCCAGCAAGCGTTCTACGTGCAGGGCCGTGATGTGACCCAGGCCAGTGTGCTGGTGGAGCTGGCTGAAACAGCCGGTGTGCCGCGCATCGAATTTGCGGCGGCCTTCGACAGTGTCGAGCAACACGCCGCGACGGCGGCTGATTTTACATGGGTGCAAGATTTGGGCATTGCCGGGTTCCCGACGCTGCTGGCTGAGCGCAATGGCCAGCTGGCGTTGCTCACCAATGGCTATCAACCGCTCGACCCTTTATCTGATCTGCTCGGGCGCTGGCTGGACCGTGCCGCGCGTGGGTAACCCCAAGGAATCCCCTCTGAGTACTTCCCAACCGGATCGCCTGACCTGGGCTGAAATCCGTCGGCTGGCCCTGCGTCACAAAAAAGCGCTGTGGATTGCCAATGGCGTCGCAGTGCTGGCCACCCTGTGCAGCGTGCCGATCCCGTTGTTGCTGCCCTTGCTGGTGGACGAAGTGCTGCTGGGCAATGGCGATGCCGCGCTCAAGGTGATGAATCAGTTCTTGCCGACCACGCTGCAGTCTTCAGTGGGGTATATCGGCCTGATGCTGCTGGTGACGTTGATGCTGCGTTGTGGCGCGTTGTTGTTCAACGTGCTGCAAGCGCGGTTGTTTTCGCGGTTGGCCAAGGACATCGTGTTTCGCATCCGCCTGCGGTTGATCGAACGCCTGAAACGCATCTCGCTGGCGGAATACGAGAGCTTGGGCAGCGGTACCGTAACCACACATTTGGTGACCGACCTGGACACCCTGGACAAGTTCGTGGGCGAGACCCTGAGCCGGTTTTTGGTGGCGATGCTGACGCTGGTCGGCACGTCCGCGATTTTGTTGTGGATGCACTGGCAGTTGGCGCTGTTGATCCTGCTGTTCAACCCGCTGGTGATTTACGCCACGGTGCAGTTGGGTAAGCGGGTCAAGCACCTCAAAAAGCTCGAAAACGACAGCACCGCGCGCTTCACCCAGGCGCTGACTGAAACCCTGGATTCTATCCAGGAGGTGCGCGCCGGCAATCGTCAGGGCTACTTCCTCGGGCGCCTTGGGCACCGGGCTAAAGAGGTACGCGATTTCGCCGTGGCCTCGCAATGGAAAAGCGACGCCTCCAACCGGGCGAGCGGGTTGTTGTTTCAGTTCGGGATCGATATTTTCCGCGCTGCCGCGATGTTGACCGTGCTGTTCTCGGACTTGTCGATTGGCCAGATGCTCGCGGTTTTCAGTTACCTGTGGTTCATGATCGGCCCCGTTGAGCAGTTGCTGAACCTGCAATATGCGTTTTATGCGGCGGGCGGGGCGGTGACGCGTATCAACCAATTGCTGGCCCGCGCTGACGAGCCGCAGTACCCCGGTGGGGCCGATCCGTTCACGGGCCGGCAGACCGTCGGGGTGCAAGTGCGGGACTTGTGTTTCAGCTATGGCGAAGAGCGCGTGCTCGATCACTTGAACCTGACCATTGCACCGGGCGAAAAGGTGGCCATCGTCGGGGCCAGCGGTGGCGGCAAAAGTACCCTTGTTCAGTTGCTGTTGGGGCTGTACACGCCTCAGTCAGGCAGCATCTTCTTTGCTGGCGAAAGCCAGCCGGCCATCGGACTCGACACCATTCGTGAGCATGTTGCCGTGGTCTTGCAGCATCCGGCCCTGTTCAACGACACGGTGCGCGCCAACCTGACCATGGGCCGCGAGCGCACCGACGAAGCCTGCTGGCGGGCGCTGGAAATCGCCCAGCTCGACGGCACCATTCATACCTTGCCCCAAGGGCTGGACAGCATTGTCGGGCGCTCCGGCGTGCGGCTGTCCGGCGGTCAGCGTCAGCGGCTGGCCATCGCGCGCATGGTGTTGGCCGATCCCAAAGTGGTGATCCTCGATGAGGCGACCAGTGCGCTGGACGCTGCCACGGAATACAACCTGCATCACGCTTTGGGAAAATTCTTGAGCGGGCGCACGACTTTGATCATTGCCCACCGCCTATCTGCGGTAAAACAGGCGGATCGGGTATTGGTGTTTGATGGCGGCCGCATTGCCGAGCAGGGCGATCACCAACAGCTTATGGCTGAAGGCGGGCTCTACGCCAAGTTATACGGGCACTTGCAGCAAAGTTGAGCCTGCGTCGACGTTGCGTTTTCCCTGTTGAGTGCTTGAATCCCCAACATCAATCTCTTTTTTGTGCCTGATTGCCCGCCCGAAGCCTTTAGAGAGGGTCTGCACGTCTGGTTGTTTTGCTTGTCTGAAATTGACCTAGTCTCAAGTAGCTGTGAGGTATTTTCTCTGGTTTTCATCCAGCAATCTGAATGAAAGGGAACTCATGAAGCGTAAACGTGAACTTGGTACACCGCGGCTGTTGGGCATTGTGTGGCCGTTTATCGCGGTGGTGCTGTTCCAGGCGTTATTAGGCTGCGTGAGCCTGTATATGCTCTCGGCGGTTCGGGGTTATGTGGCGGGCGAAAGCCTGTGGTCCAAGGGTCAAAAAGATGCCATTTACTACCTCAATCTGTACGCAGACAGCCGCGATCCGGCCATTTTTGACAAATATCAGCAGGCTATCCGGGTGCCGCAAGGTGGTCATAATCTGCGGTTGGCGCTGGACCAGTCCCCCCCCGATCTGAATGCCGCCCGCGAAGGCATCTTGCAGGGCGGCAACAGCCCGGATGATGTAGCGAGCATTATTTGGTTCTATCGCCACTTTCGCCATTTCAGTTACCTGGACACCGCTATCCAAAAATGGACGGTGGGTGACGACTACCTGATTCAGCTCGATACGCTGGCGCAGGAAATGCACCAAAAAATCAGTGCCAATCAGGCCACCGACGCGGACGTGCAGCGCTGGAAGCAGCGGATTTTCGAAATCAACGAAGGCGTGACTCCGGCCGCCAAAGCGTTCAGTGACGCCCTGGGTGAAGGTTCGCGCTTCATTCAACAGTTGTTGATCTTCATTAACCTCGCCACCGCCCTGATGCTGATTCTGCTGGCCCTGTTGCGCACGCATAAAATCCTGGCGCAGCGCCGGGCCTTTGCCGAGGCGTTGCAGGTGGAGAAAGAGCGTGCACTGGTGACGTTGGAGTCGATTGGCGACGGGGTGATTACCACCGATGTCAATGGCGCCATCGACTACATGAACCCGGCTGCCGAACACCTCACTCACTGGAACTCCAAACAGGCGCAGGGCGTGCCGTTGGCGGCACTGTTCAGGTTGCTGGATGAAAATGCGCCCGATGACGGCTTAAAGCTGATCGACCATATTTTGAGCGGCCAGTTGGGCAACAGCAGCGACCACTCCAAGCTGATTCAGCGCATGGATGGCACCACGGTCGCCGTGACGCTGGTGGGCGCGCCTATTTTCAGTGCAGGTAAAGTGAGCGGCGCTGTGCTGGTGCTGCATGACATGACCCAGGAGCGGCAATACATCGCCAATCTCTCCTGGCAAGCGACCCACGACGCTCTGACCGGACTGGCCAACCGCCGTGAGTTTGAGTACCGCCTGGATCTGGTGCTGCAAAACCTGGGCCGTCAGCAGGGGCGGCACGCCTTGATGTTCCTCGACCTGGACCAGTTCAAATTGGTCAATGACACCTGTGGCCATGCGGCAGGCGATGAGCTGTTGCGCCATATTTGTGCGCTGCTGCATTCGGGGTTGCGCGAGGGCGATACCTTGGCGCGTCTGGGCGGTGATGAGTTCGGCATCCTGTTGGAGAACTGCGCGCCGGATATGGCGGAAAAAATTGCCGAGGGTTTGCGTCAGACCGTTCAAAGCCTGCATTTTGCGTGGAAGGGCCGTCCTTTCCTTAACACCATCAGCATTGGTCTGGTACACATTCACCAAGCCCCTGTGACGCTGGAAGGCTCGCTGCGCGCAGCGGACATGGCCTGTTACATGGCCAAGGAAAAAGGCCGTAACCGGGTGCAGGTCTACCATGCCGACGACTCGGAGTTGTCTTTGCGTTTTGGCGAAATGGCGTGGGTGCAACGCCTGCACGTGGCCTTGGAGGAGAACCGGTTTTGCCTGTATTCGCAGGAGATCACGCCGCTGGGGCAGGGCGTGCAAGACGGGCATATCGAAATCCTGCTGCGGCTGCACGATGAGTCGGGGCACATCATCCTGCCCGACAGCTTTATTCCGGCCGCAGAGCGCTATGGCTTGATGACATCGATTGACCGCTGGGTGGTCGAGAACGTGTTCAAAGTGATTTCTGAATGCTCGGCCTTGGGTTCTGATCAGTCGATGGCCATGTGTGCCATCAACTTGTCGGGCTCCACCATCGGTGATGAGGACTTTTTGCAGTTCCTGCATGAACAGTTCGCGTGTTATGGCGTGGCGCCGGAGCGGGTGTGTTTCGAAATAACCGAAACCAGCGCGATTTCCAATCTGGGCAGTGCGATCCGCTTTATCAATGACCTCAAAGGGTTGGGCTGCCACTTCTCGCTGGATGATTTTTGCGCCGGGATGTCATCGTTTGCGTACCTCAAGCATCTGCCCGTCGACTTTTTGAAGATCGATGGCAGTTTTGTAAAGGATATGCTGGACGATCCCATTAACCGCGCTATGGTTGAGGTTATTAACCATATCGGGCATGTTATGGGCAAACGCACTATTGCAGAGTTCGTTGAATCGTCGCAGATTGAGCAGGCATTGATCGAGATTGGTGTCGATTATGCTCAGGGTTACATCATTGAACGGCCGCGATTGTTCACCAGTGACAGCCTGTTGTCCCGCCCCAAGCGCTCATGGCCGTTGGCTTTGAAGGCGCCGGGCTCGTTGCGTTGAGGTTTTGCAGGTCTGTCTAATCACCTCTCAAAAGGAACCCGATTGTGATCGATACATTTGTTCGTACTGGCCCGCTCATGGAAGCCACCAGTTATCCGCAATGGGCTCAGCAGCTGATTCGTGACTGCGCGCCGAGCAAACGCCGGGTCGTGGAGCATGAAATCTACCAACGCATGCGCGACAACACGATCAACCCCAAAACCATGCGCATGTACCTGATCGGTGGCTGGCCGGTTGTCGAGCAATTCTCGCTGTACATGGGGCATAACCTGGGCAAAACCCGCTATGGCCGCCACCCCGGCGAAGACATGGCGCGTCGCTGGCTGATTCGCAACATTCGCGTCGAACTCAACCATGCCGATTACTGGGTGCATTGGGCGCGTGCCCATGATGTGAGCCTGGACGACATGATCGCCCAGGAGATCCCGGCAGAATTCCAGGCATTGAACGACTGGTGCTGGCACACGTGCACGGCGGACTCCCTGGCGGTCTCGATGGCAGCGACCAACTACGCCATTGAGGGCGCCGTGGGTGAATGGTCAGCGGTGGTCTGTTCCAGCACGGTGTATGAGGACTCATTCCCGCAGGAGGGGCGCAAGCGCGCCATGAAGTGGCTGAAGATGCATGCTCAGTACGATGACGAGCATCCCTGGGAAGCGCTGGAGATTATTTGCACGCTGGCGGGCTTGAACCCGAGCGAGGCGCTGCAAACTGAACTGCGCAAAGCGATTTGCAAAAGTTATGACTACAAATACCTGTTCCTGCAAAGCTGCCTGCAGTACGAGAAGGCGCCCGTGGCGCGCGAGCGCCTGGAGATGGTCGAGGCCGGTTAAGGCGTTTGATTTGAATGTGAGCGCATAAAAAAACCGCAGGTCGCGTACAGCGCAACCTGCGGTTTTTTAGTTCACGCTTACTGCGCGTCGAAGGCCTGGCCGTTGATGCCGCTGCTGTCCGGGCCCATCAGGTACAGGTACACCGGCATGATCGCGTCGGGCAGCGGGTTGTTTTCCGGGTTTTCGCCCGGGTATGCCAACGCCCGCATGCTGGTGCGGGTTGCGCCCGGGTTGACGCTGTTGGCGCGAACCGGCGCGATGCCGTCCACTTCATCGGCCAGGGTTTGCATCAAACCTTCGGTGGCGAACTTGGACACGCCGTACGCCCCCCAATAAGCCCGGCCTTTGCGACCCACACTGCTTGAGGTGAAGATCACCGAGGCGTCCTGCGACAGCTTGAGCAGCGGCAGCAGGGTGCTGGTGAGCATGAACATGGCGTTGACGTTGACCTGCATCACGCGCATGAAGTTCTCACCCGACAACTGCTCCAAAGGCGTGCGCGGCCCGATGATCGAGGCGTTGTGCAGCACGCCATCCAGGTGACCGAATTCGCTTTCGATCATGGCGGCCAGTTCGTCGTACTGGTGTGGCTGTGCCGTTTCCAGATTGAACGGGATAACCGCAGGCTGTGGGTGGCCTGCGGCTTCGATTTCGTCGTACACCTGGCTCAGATTGGCCTCGGTTTTGCCCAGCAGCAGCACCGTGGCGCCATGGGCTGCGTAGGTTTTGGCGGCGGCAGCGCCGATGCCCCGGCCAGCGCCGGTAACAAGAATGACGCGGCCCTGAAGCAGGTCGGGGCGGGCGGTGTAATCAAACATATAAAGCCTCTACGAGAAGATGGGGTCTAAGGCGGCGCTTGCTGCTTAGCAACTGCACATCGCGTTATCCAATACTTTGCGCAAATCGCAGGGGTGATCGACCACGACGTCAGCGCCCCAGTGATCCGGGTTGTCGTCGGGGTTGATATAGCCAAAGCGCACGGCGGCGGTCTTGGTGCCTGCATCGCGGCCCGATTCGATATCGCGCAGGTCGTCACCGACGTACAGCACGCTGGCCGGGTCGAGATCGAGCATCTTGCATGCCAGTGTCAGCGGCTCGGGGTCCGGTTTGCTGCGCGTGACATGGTCCGGGCAGATCAGCAGTGCCGAGCGCTCGGCCAGCCCCAGCCGCTCCATGATCGGCTGTGCAAAGCGCACCGGTTTGTTGGTGACGACGCCCCAGATCAGGTGTGCTTTTTCGATGTCGGCCAACAGCTCGGCCATGCCATCGAACAGCCGCGTATGAACGGCGCAATTGTGCTGGTAGCGTTCCAGGAACTCCAGGCGAAGGGCTTCGAACCCCGGGGACTCTGGGTCCATGTTGAACGTCACGGCTACCATGGCGCGTGCGCCGCCAGAGATTTCGTCGCGGATCAGCTTGTCAGCGATAGGTGGCAGGTCGCGTTCGGCCCGCATCGCCTGGCAGATGGCAATGAAGTCCGGCGCGGTATCGAGCAGGGTGCCGTCCATGTCAAAAAGAACTGCTCTTAAACGCATGGGTTACTCCTCGCGCAGGGTCTGGATCATGTAGTTGACGTCGACGTCCGACTCCAGCTTGTAATGCTTGGTCAGCGGGTTGTAGGTCAGGCCGATGATGTCTTTGACGCTCAGTCCGGCCTGACGGCTCCATGCACCCAGCTCGGAAGGGCGAATGAACTTCTTGAAGTCGTGGGTCCCGCGCGGGATCAGCTTCATGATGTATTCGGCGCCAATGATCGCGAACAGATAGGCTTTCGGGTTGCGGTTGATGGTGGAGAAGAACACCTGGCCGCCCGGTTTGACCAGACGATGGCAGGCGCGGATGACCGAGGCCGGATCGGGCACGTGCTCAAGCATTTCAAGGCAGGTGACCACGTCGAACTGCTCTGGCATTTCTTCGGCCAGCGCCTCGGCGGTGATCTGGCGGTAATCCACTTCCACGCCGGATTCAAGTTGATGCAGGCGGGCTACGGCCAATGGCGCCTCGCCCATGTCGATGCCCGTCACCTGGGCGCCGCGCTGGGCCATGGATTCACTGAGAATGCCGCCGCCGCAGCCCACGTCGAGGACTTTTTTGCCGGCCAGTTGCACGCGCTCGTCAATCCAGTTGACGCGCAACGGGTTGATGTCGTGCAGTGGCTTGAATTCGCTCTCACGGTCCCACCAGCGATGGGCAAGCGCTTCGAATTTGGCGATCTCGGCGTGGTCAACGTTGCTCATGGGTCAATCCTCTAAAACTGAAAAATCCGGGTAATGCGGCGGGCTGACACCCCCGCGTTGGTCTCAATGGGTGTGGCTGGCGATGCGCTCGCCCCAGGCTTTGGCGTTCGCGATCAGCTGTTGTTCATCCAGGCGGGTCAGGCGCCGGTCTTCGACCAACTGCTTGCCGCCCACCCACAGGTGCTGGACGCAGTCCCGGCCTGTGGCGTAGATCAGTTGCGACACGGGGTCGTAGACCGGCTGCTGGGCCAGCCCGCTCAAGTCGAAAGCCACCATGTCTGCATATTTACCGAGTTCAATGGAGCCGATATCGCTTTCAAGGCCCAAGGCGCGGGCGCCGTTAAGGGTCGCCATGCGTAACGCGCGGTGGGCGTCAAGTGCCGTGGCCGAGCCTGCGACGGCCTTGGCCAGCAAGGCAGCGGTGCGGGTTTCGCCCAACAAATCGAGGTCATTGTTACTGGCCGCGCCATCTGTGCCTACCGCCACATTCACCCCGGCCTGCCATAAACGCTCGACCGGGCAGAAGCCGCTGGCCAGTTTCAGATTGGACTCGGGGCAGTGAATCACGCTGGCGTTGCTTTCTACCAGCATCGCCAGGTCGTCATCGCTGATCTGGGTCATGTGAACGGCCTGGAAGCGCGGACCCAGCAACCCCAGGCGAGCGAGGCGGGCCAGCGGCCGCTCGCCCGTGTGCGCCTGCGCCTGATGCACTTCATGGGCGGTTTCGTGCACGTGCATATGAATCGACGCGTCCAGCTCATCGGCCACCACGCGGATTTTTTCCAGGTTTTCGTCGCTGACGGTGTAGGGCGCATGCGGGCCGAAAGCGATGTTGATCCGTGGATGACATTTAAGGTCGCCAAACAGTTCCACCGCCTGGCGCAACGACTCGTCCGCCGAACTCGCGCCGGGGATCGGGAAGTCGAGGATCGGAATCGCGACTTGCGCGCGGATGCCGCTTTCATGAACACGGTCGCAGGCGACCTTGGGGAAAAAGTACATGTCGCTGAAGCAGGTGATGCCGCCTTTAAGCTGTTCGGCAATCGCCAGGTCGGTGCCGTCGCGCACGAACGCTTCGTCGACCCACTTGCCCTCGGCGGGCCAGATATGGTCTTGCAGCCAGGTCATGAGCGGCAGGTCATCGGACATCCCGCGAAACAGCGTCATGGCTGCATGGCCGTGGGCGTTGATCAGCCCCGGGCAAAGCAGATTGCCGGGCAGTTCGCGGGTCTGGACAGCGGTGAGCTTCAGGGCGGTCGCGCGCGGGCCGATGAACACGATGCGCCCGTCACGAATACCGACACCGTGGTCCTTGAGTACGACGCCGGCCGGTTCGACAGGCACCAACCAGGTTGGCAACAGTAATAAGTCGAGGGGCGCAGTCGCAGTCGGCATCGAAAAGGGTGTCCAGTGCTTTATAAAAAGGAGGCGAAGTATACCCGAGCGTCTTGCTGGAGGGCTCGCTATAATCGGCGGCTTTGTTTCTGGGTGATGGGGGAAGGCATGCGCGATCGACTGTTGGCGGCGGAAAAGGTGAAGGCCATCGACTGGCGGGGCGAGGCCCTGTATCTGTTGGATCAGCGTATTTTGCCGTTCGAAGAAAGCTGGTTGCCCTACACCAGCGCTGAGTGTGTCGCACAGGCCATTCGCGACATGGTGGTGCGTGGCGCGCCGGCGATCGGTATCGCCGCCGGCTACGGCGTGGTGCTCGCTGCACGCACGCGCAAGGCGGCTGGCGGTGATTGGGTGGCCGCGCTGGAAGCCGACTTTTTGCTATTGGCTGATTCGCGGCCGACGGCGGTCAATCTGTTTTGGGCGCTGAACCGTATGCGCGAGCGCCTGGCCCGCGTGCAGCATCGCGAGGATGCGCTGCAGGCGCTCGAAGCCGAAGCCCTGGCCATTCATGACAGTGATCGCGAAGCCAACCTGACCATGGCGCAACTGGGTGTCGATGTGATTCGTCGGCATCAAGGCAACGCCCAGGCCGTGTTGACCCACTGCAATACCGGTGCGCTGGCGACTGGCGGTTTTGGTACGGCGCTGGGGGTGATTCGTGCGGCCTTCCTGGAAGGCATGATTGAGCAGGTCTATGCCGATGAAACCCGGCCGTGGCTGCAAGGTTCGCGCCTGACCGCCTGGGAATTGGCCAATGAAGGGATCCCGGTGACGTTGAATGCCGACTCGGCGGCGGCGCATATCATGAAAACCAAAGGGGTGACCTGGGTGATTGTGGGGGCCGATCGCATCACGGCAAACGGCGATGTGGCGAACAAAATCGGCACCTACCAGTTGGCCGTCAATGCCATGCACCATGGCGTGCGGTTTATGGTGGTCGCCCCCAGCTCGACCATTGACATGGCGCTGGACAGCGGTGAGTCGATCCCGATCGAGGAGCGGGACGGCGAAGAATTGCTGAGTGTGGGCGGCAAGCGCGTGGGCGCGCAGGTGTCAGCGTTCAACCCGGTGTTTGACGTCACGCCCGCGGACCTGATCGATGTGATCGTGACCGAAAAGGGCATCGTCGAACGTCCGGATGCCGCCAAAATGGCCCAGTTAATGTGTCGCAAGCGGCTGCATTAAGACGCTCTCGGCTCCCCAGAGCGCGTTTAAGCCGATAATTGGTGCACTTACTGTGTGCCATGCGCATCAGGGGGATAGGTGCGTGGCGGCGATTGTGATAACATCCGGCGGTTTCCAGGGTGGCCCGCAGGGGTTGCCCTTAATGCGCAAATCCGTGTCATAACTCGTTGATTTGTCGTAAGTCGTTGCTTGGCACGTGGCCAGCATCGGCGAGCTTCGTTCGTCCCGAATGGATGTGGCGAAGTTTCACCCGAAAAAGGAATCAGGCTTCTCATGGGCGAACTGGCCAAAGAAATCCTCCCGGTCAATATCGAAGACGAGCTGAAACAGTCCTACCTCGACTACGCAATGAGCGTAATTGTCGGGCGGGCACTGCCTGATGCACGCGATGGCTTGAAGCCCGTGCACCGGCGTGTGCTGTTTGCAATGAGCGAACTGAACAACGACTGGAACAAGCCGTACAAGAAATCTGCCCGTGTGGTCGGTGACGTAATCGGTAAGTATCACCCGCATGGTGATACTGCGGTGTACGACACCATCGTTCGAATGGCTCAGCCATTCTCCCTGCGCTACCTGCTGGTAGACGGTCAGGGTAACTTCGGTTCGGTCGACGGCGACAACGCCGCCGCCATGCGATACACCGAAGTGCGCATGACCAAGTTGGCCCACGAACTGCTGGCCGACTTGCACAAAGAGACCGTGGACTGGGTGCCGAACTACGATGGCACGGAAATGATCCCGGCGGTCATGCCAACCCGTATTCCCAACTTGCTGGTCAACGGCTCCAGCGGCATCGCCGTGGGCATGGCCACCAACATTCCCCCGCACAACCTGGGTGAAGTGATCGACGGCTGCCTGGCGCTGATCGACAACCCTGAGCTGAGCGTCGATGAGCTGATGCAGTTCATCCCCGGGCCGGACTTCCCGACAGCGGCGATCATCAACGGCCGTGCTGGCATTATCGAAGCCTATCGCACCGGTCGTGGCCGTATTTACATGCGCGCCCGTTCGATCATTGAAGACATCGACAAGGTCGGTGGTCGCCAGCAGATCGTGATCACCGAACTCCCTTACCAGTTGAACAAGGCGCGTCTGATCGAAAAGATCGCCGAACTGGTCAAAGAGAAGAAGCTCGAAGGCATTACCGAGCTGCGCGACGAGTCCGACAAAGACGGTATGCGTGTCGTGATCGAGCTGCGTCGCGGTGAAGTCCCGGAAGTCATCCTGAACAACCTGTATGCCCAGACGCAGCTGCAAAGCGTGTTCGGCATCAACATCGTGGCCCTGATCGACGGTCGTCCGCGCATCCTGAACCTCAAGGATCTGCTGGAAGCCTTCGTGCGCCACCGCCGCGAAGTCGTTACCCGCCGTACGGTATTCGAGCTGCGCAAAGCCCGCGAGCGCGGTCACATCCTTGAAGGTCAGGCCGTTGCCCTGTCCAACATCGACCCTGTGATTGCCCTGATCAAAGCGTCGCCCACGCCGTCGGAAGCCAAGGAAGCGCTGGTTAGCACGCCTTGGGAGTCTACCGCCGTGGTGGCCATGGTCGAGCGCGCAGGGGCCGATTCCTGCCGTCCGGAAAACCTGGACCCGCAATACGGCCTGCGTGATGGCAAATACTTCCTGTCGCCTGAGCAGGCTCAGGCCATTCTTGAATTGCGTCTGCACCGCCTGACCGGTCTTGAGCACGAGAAGCTGCTGGCCGAATACCAGGAAATCTTGAACCAGATCGGCGAGCTGATCCGTATCCTCAACAGCGCTGTGCGTTTGATGGAAGTGATTCGCGAAGAGCTGGAAGTGATCCGCGCCGAATACGGTGATGTGCGTCGTACTGAAATCCTGGATGCCCGTCTCGACTTGACGCTGGGCGACATGATTCCGGAAGAAGAGCGTGTGGTCACCATTTCCCACGGTGGTTACGCCAAGACCCAGCCACTGGCGGCTTATCAGGCTCAGCGCCGTGGCGGTAAGGGCAAGTCGGCTACCGGCGTCAAGGATGAGGACTACATTGCTCACCTGCTGGTAGCCAACAGCCACACCACGCTGTTGCTGTTCTCCAGCAAAGGCAAGGTGTACTGGCTCAAGACCTATGAAATTCCGGAAGCCTCCCGTGCAGCCCGGGGTCGTCCGTTGGTCAACCTGCTGCCGCTGGATGATGGCGAATACATCACCACCATGCTGCCAGTCGAGGAATACACCGAAGGTCACTTCATCTTCATGGCCACTGCCAACGGCACTGTGAAGAAGACCCCTCTGGAAGCCTTCAGTCGCCAGCGCAGCGTCGGCCTGATCGCCCTGGAACTGGATGAAGGCGACGTGCTGATCAGCGCCGCGATTACTGACGGCGAGCGCGAAGTCATGCTGTTCTCCGATGGCGGCAAGGTGACGCGCTTCAAAGAGTCTGACGTGCGTGCCATGGGCCGTACGGCGCGAGGCGTGCGCGGCATGCGTCTGCCGGAAGGCCAGAAGCTGATTTCGATGCTGATTCCTGAAGAGGGCAGCCAGATCCTGACGGCTTCGGCGCGTGGTTATGGCAAGCGCACCCCGATCAGTGAGTTCCCTGAATACAAGCGTGGCGGTCAGGGCGTGATTGCCATGGTCAGCAACGAGCGCAATGGCCGTCTGGTCGGTGCGGTTCAGGTGCTGGACGGTGAAGAGATCATGCTGATTTCCGATCAGGGCACTCTGGTGCGTACCCGTGTCGATGAAGTATCGAGCCTGGGACGTAACACGCAGGGCGTCACCTTGATCAAGCTGGCAAGCGATGAAACGCTGGTCGGGCTTGAGCGGGTTCAGGAGCCTTCGGAAGTCGAAGGCGAAGAACTCGAAGGTGAGGGCGAAGACGGTATCGAGATCGAAGGCGAGGTCCTCCGGGACGGCGCTGACGACGAGCAACCGCTAGAGGCTGCCGCTGACGAAGAAGCACCGCAAGAATAAGCGGACACACAGGGGGCGGATGAGAATTCGCCCCCTTGTTGTTTGTCCCGTATGAAAAATCGGCATCCCCGTGGGCGCGGTCTCGCGTTCAGTCGCAGTGCCGAGAACCGATTTATTGCATGACCCACCAAATCAGAGCGAGAGTGGATGTGAGCAAACGAGCCTATAACTTCTGCGCAGGTCCAGCTGCGCTTCCTGAAGCTGTCCTGTTGCGTGCCCAGTCCGAGTTGCTCGACTGGCATGGCAAAGGCCTGTCGGTCATGGAAATGAGCCATCGCAGCGATGAGTTCGTGTCCATTGCCACCAAGGCTGAGCAGGACCTGCGTGACCTGCTGTCTATCCCCTCGAACTACAAGGTTCTGTTTCTGCAAGGCGGCGCAAGTCAGCAGTTTGCTCAGATCCCGCTGAACCTGCTGCCGGAAAATGGCAAGGCCGATTACATCGACACGGGCATCTGGTCCCAGAAGGCCATTGAAGAAGCGTCGCGTTTTGGTGCGGTCAATGTGGCTGCCACGGCCAAGCCTTATGACTACTTCGCGATCCCGGGTCAGAACGAATGGAATCTGAATAAGGACGCGGCCTATGTGCATTACGCGCCTAACGAAACCATTGGTGGCCTGGAGTTTGACTGGATTCCGCAAACCGGTGATGTGCCGCTGGTGGCCGACATGTCCTCTGACATCCTGTCGCGCCCTGTGGATGTATCGCGTTTTGGCATGATTTACGCCGGTGCGCAGAAAAACATCGGTCCGAGCGGCATTGTGGTCAACATCATCCGCGAAGACCTGCTGGGGCGTGCGCGCTCCATCTGCCCGACGATGCTTGATTACAAGGTCGCGGCCGATAACGGCTCGATGTACAACACGCCGCCGACCCTGGCGTGGTACTTGTCTGGCCTGGTGTTCGAGTGGCTGAAAGAGCAGGGCGGTGTAGAAGCCATTGGCAAGCTCAATGAAGTGAAAAAGCGCACGCTTTACGACTTCATCGATGCCAGCGGCCTGTACAGCAACCCGATCAACAAGACAGACCGCTCGTGGATGAACGTCCCGTTCCGTCTGGCCGATGACCGTCTCGACAAACCGTTCCTGGCGGGTGCCGAGGCACGCGGCCTGTTGAACCTTAAGGGTCACCGTTCGGTAGGCGGTATGCGGGCTTCGATCTATAACGCTGTGGACATCAACGCCGTCAATGCGCTGGTGGATTACATGGCGGCGTTCGAGAAGGAACACGGCTAATGTCCGAACAGGAACTCAAAGCCCTGCGTTTGCGCATTGACAGCCTGGACGAAAAGGTCCTGGAGCTGATCAGTGAGCGTGCGCGCTGCGCGCAAGAGGTCGCGCGCGTCAAAATGGGCTCGCTGGCGGAGGGCGAGGTGCCAGTGTTTTACCGGCCTGAGCGTGAGGCGCAGGTACTCAAGCGGGTGATGGAACGCAACAAAGGCCCGCTGGGTAACGAAGAGATGGCGCGCTTGTTCCGCGAAATCATGTCGTCGTGCCTGGCGCTGGAGCAGCCGCTTAAAGTGGCTTACCTGGGGCCTGAAGGGACCTTCACGCAAGCCGCCGCAATGAAACACTTCGGTCATGCCGTCATTAGCAAGCCAATGGCTGCCATCGATGAGGTGTTTCGTGAAGTGGCGGCCGGGGCAGTGAATTTTGGTGTGGTGCCGGTGGAAAATTCCACTGAAGGGGCCGTTAACCACACGCTGGATAGCTTCCTTGAGCACGATATGGTGATTTGCGGCGAGGTTGAGTTGCGCATTCACCATCACTTGCTGGTGGGCGAGAACACCAAGACCGACAGCATCAGCCGTATCTATTCCCATGCCCAGTCGCTGGCCCAGTGCCGCAAGTGGCTGGACGCGCACTATCCGAACGTCGAGCGTATTGCTGTATCGAGCAACGCCGAAGCGGCCAAGCGCGTGAAAGGTGAGTGGAACTCGGCAGCCATTGCTGGCGATATGGCGGCGGGCCTCTACGGGTTGACGCGACTGGCCGAAAAGATTGAAGACCGCCCGGACAACTCCACGCGGTTCTTGATGATCGGCAATCAGGAAGTGCCACCGACCGGTGATGACAAAACATCGATCATTGTGTCCATGAGCAACCGGCCGGGTGCGCTGCATGAGTTGCTGGTGCCGTTTCATGAAAACGGCATCGATCTCACGCGCATCGAGACGCGTCCCTCGCGCAGTGGTAAATGGACTTACGTTTTCTTCATTGACTTTGCTGGCCACCACCGAGATCCGTTGGTCAAAAGCGTGCTGGAACAGATCAGTCAGGAAGCGGTAGCACTCAAAGTGTTGGGTTCCTACCCGAAAGCGGTTCTTTAAGGCGATTTCACATGAGCGGTGATTTTCTCGCCCTGGCATTGCCGGGCGTGCAACAACTTTCGCCTTACGTCCCAGGCAAGCCTGTGGACGAGCTGGCGCGTGAGCTGGGGATTAACCCGGACACGATCGTCAAGTTGGCGAGTAACGAAAACCCGTTGGGGCCCAGCCCTAAAGCGTTGGCGGCTATTGGCGACGCGCTGGCAGAACTCACGCGTTATCCCGATGGCAACGGTTTCGCCCTCAAGACATTGCTGGCAGAGCAGTGTGGCGTCGAGCTGGATCAGGTCACGCTGGGGAATGGTTCCAATGACATTCTGGAATTGGTGGCGCGAGCCTATCTGGGGCCGGGCCTGAATGCCGTCTTCAGCGAGCATGCGTTTGCGGTGTACCCGATCGTCACGCAGGCTGTGGGTGCGCAAGCGCGCGTAGTGCCAGCCAAAGCCTGGGGTCATGATCTGCCCGCCATGCTGTCCGCGATCGACGAGTCCACGCGAGTGGTGTTCATTGCCAACCCGAACAACCCGACCGGGACCTGGTTCGATGCGAATGCGTTGAACGAGTTTTTGCAGGATGTTCCGCAACGGGTGCTGGTGGTACTGGATGAGGCCTACATCGAATACGCGGATGGCGGCGATTTGCCAGATGGTCTGGAATTCCTGTCTGCTTATCCAAACCTGCTGGTATCGCGTACCTTCTCCAAGGCTTACGGCTTGGCGGCATTGCGTGTGGGTTACAGCCTGTCAGCGGCCGGCGTGGCAGATGTGCTGAACCGCGTGCGTCAGCCCTTCAACGTCAACAGTCTGGCATTGGCGGCTGCCTGCGCTGCGTTACGCGATGTGGAGTATCTGGCACAAAGCCGGCGTCTGAACCAGGCCGGTATGCAGCAGTTGCAAGAGGGTTTCCAGGCGCTGGGCCTGAGCTGGATTGCGTCCAAGGGCAATTTCATTGCGCTGGATGTAGGGCAAGACGCAGCGCCCGTGTATCACGGGTTGCTGCAGGAGGGGGTGATTGTGCGCCCTGTCGCCAACTACGGCATGCCGAACCACTTGCGCATCACCGTGGGGCTGCCCGCTGAAAACACCCGCTTGCTTGAAGCGTTGACCAAGGTTCTCGCTCGTGGGTGATGTCATCTCGAAACAGTCGGCCAAGCCCTTAGTGGGCCGACTGGTAGTGGTCGGATTGGGGCTCATCGGCGGCTCCTTTGCCAAGGGGCTGCGTGAAAGCGGGTTGTGCGTGGAAGTGGTCGGCGTCGATCTCAATGCTGCATCCCGTACCCTGGCCGTAGAGCTGGGCGTGGTTGATCGCTGTGAGGCGGATCTGGCAGTAGCCTGCCGCGGCGCTGATGTGATTCAGTTGGCGGTGCCGATCCTGGCCATGGAAAAAATGCTCGCTCAATTGGCGGGCATGGATCTGGGCCAGGCCATCCTGACCGATGTCGGCAGCGCCAAAGGCAATATTGTGCGCGCAGCCACTCAAGCGTTTGGCGGCATGCCGCCGCGCTTTGTTCCGGGCCATCCGATTGCGGGCTCCGAGCAAAGTGGGGTAGAAGCGTCAAATGCGCGTCTGTTCGAGCGGCACAAAGTTATTTTGACCCCGGTAGCCGACACGGACCCCGGAGCGCTCAAGGTTGTGGATGCGATGTGGCGCGCCCTTGGGGCTGACGTCGAGCACATGCAGGTTGAGCGTCACGATGAAGTCCTTGCGGCGACTAGCCATTTGCCACACTTGCTGGCATTTGGTCTGGTGGATTCTCTGGCCAAGCGCAACGAGAATCTGGATATTTTTCGCTACGCTGCGGGTGGCTTTCGCGATTTCACAAGAATCGCGGGCAGCGACCCGGTGATGTGGCATGACATTTTCCTCGCCAATCGCGAGGCAGTGCTGCGCACATTGGATACATTTCGCACAGACCTCGACGCCTTGCGCGACGCGGTCGATGCAGGGGATGGGCATCAATTATTGGGCGTGTTCACGCGCGCCCGTGTTGCTCGCGAGCATTTCGGTAAAATACTGGCCCGCCGGGCATATGTGGACCCTATGAATACGAATGATCTGATTTTCCTGGCAAATCCTGGTGGACACGCAATCGGCCGCATCCGTGTACCAGGCGACAAGTCCATTTCTCACCGCTCGATCATGCTTGGCTCGCTGGCTGAAGGCACGACCGAAGTGGAAGGGTTCCTTGAAGGCGAAGATGCGCTGGCAACATTGCAGGCTTTTCGTGACATGGGCGTGGTCATCGAAGGGCCGCATCAGGGGCGCGTCACGATTCACGGTGTCGGGCTGCACGGCCTGAAAGCGCCACCGGGGCCTATTTATCTGGGCAATTCCGGCACCTCGATGCGCTTGCTGTCAGGTTTGTTGGCGGCGCAACCGTTTGATACCACCCTGACCGGGGATGCCTCGCTGACCAAGCGTCCAATGAATCGCGTGGCCAATCCATTGCGTGAAATGGGCGCCGTCATTGAAACCGCTGCCGAAGGGCGTCCGCCAATGACGATTCGAGGCGGGCATGCGCTCAAGGGCATGAATTACACCCTGCCGATGGCAAGTGCCCAGGTTAAGTCCTGTCTGCTCCTGGCTGGCTTGTACGCTGAAGGCAAGACCTCGGTGACCGAGCCTGCGCCAACACGCGACCATACCGAGCGCATGCTGCGTGGCTTCGGCTATCCGGTGACGGTCGACGGTGCCACTGCTTCCGTTGAGTCGGGCCATAAGCTGACAGCGACACACATTGAAGTGCCGGGTGATATCTCCTCCTCAGCGTTTTTCCTGGTTGCCGCTTCGATCGCTGAAGGTTCGGATCTGGTGCTTGAACATGTCGGGATTAACCCGACCCGTACCGGTGTGATCGACATTCTGCATCTGATGGGGGCCGATATTACTCTCGAGAACCTGCGCGAGGTGGGGGGCGAGCCGGTTGCAGACCTGCATGTGCGTGCAGCGAAGCTCAAAGGTATCGATATCCCGCAAGCATTGGTGCCACTGGCTATTGACGAGTTCCCGGTATTGTTTGTGGCGGCTGCGGTGGCAGAAGGTCGGACTGTACTGCGAGGCGCCGAAGAGTTGCGTGTGAAGGAGTCGGACCGTATTCAGGTAATGGCTGATGGCTTGCAGGCACTGGGCGTAAAGTGCGAGACGACCCCGGACGGCATCATCATTGAGGGTGGTGCGATAGGGGGCGGCGAAGTCCATGGTCATGGTGATCATCGTATTTCGATGGCGTTCAGCGTGGCTTCGTTGCGTGCCACTGCGCCTATTCGCATCCATGACTGCGCAAACGTTGCCACGTCCTTCCCCAACTTCCTGGCGCTGTGCAAGCAGGTCGGCATGAATGTCGCTGAAGAGGCGCAGTCGTGAATCCGTTGGCGCCGGTGATTACCATTGACGGACCGAGCGGTTCGGGTAAAGGCACAGTAGCGGGGCGGCTGGCCACGGAGTTGGGCTGGAAGCTGCTGGATTCAGGTGCCTTGTATCGTCTGCTGGCGCTGGCAGCCCGGGATCATGGTGTCGCGCTGAATGACGAGACGTTGCTGCAGCAGCTGGCGGCGCATCTGGACGTGCAGTTCGTCGGAGCGACAAATGGTCAGCCTGCCAAGATCATCCTGGAAGGGACGGATGTCACACTGGATATTCGCAATGAAGCGGTGGCGGCGGGGGCATCCGCTGTGGCGGCGTTGCCCGCTGTTCGTGAGGCTTTGCTGCAGCGTCAGCGAGATTTTAAGGAATTGCCGGGCCTGGTTGCGGATGGGCGTGATATGGGGACGGTGGTTTTTCCGGACGCTCCGCTCAAGATCTTCCTCACCGCCAGCGCTGAAGAGAGGGCGAGGCGTCGCTACTTGCAGTTGAAGGCCAAGGGCGATGATGTTAGTCTCCCGCGTCTGCTGGACGAGATACGTGCCCGCGATCAGCGTGATACGCAGCGTGCAATAGCCCCGCTTAAGCCGGCGGCTGATGCCATACAGCTTGACTCTACGGAGTTGTCTGTCGAGCAGGTGCTTGAACGCATCAGAAGTGAAATCGCCCTGCGCGATATCGCTGGATGACCAAGAAAGCATGCAGGAGACCAGAAATAGTCCTGTATGCCTTCTTTTATATGAACGTAACCCACATTGTCTGGAATGTGGCAGATGGGCGTATTCCTTCGCCCTTATTCAACAGGAATTAAAATGAGCGAAAGCTTTGCAGAACTCTTTGAAGAAAGCCTAAAAACCCTGAATCTTCAGGCTGGCTCGATCATCACCGCTATCATCGTTGATATCGATTACCAAGCTGGTTGGGTTACCGTTCACGCTGGTTTGAAGTCTGAAGGCCTCATCCCGCTGGAGCAGTTCCACAACGACGCTGGCGAACTGAACATCAACATCGGTGATGAAGTTCACGTTGCGCTGGACGCGGTCGAAGACGGCTTTGGCGAAACCAAACTGTCCCGTGAAAAAGCCAAGCGCGCTGAATGCTGGATCGTTCTGGAAGCAGCCTTCGCAGCAGAAGAAGTGGTCAAGGGCGTTATCAACGGTAAGGTTAAAGGCGGCTTCACTGTCGACGTTAACGGCATCCGTGCGTTCCTGCCAGGTTCTCTGGTTGACGTTCGTCCAGTGCGCGACACCACGCACCTGGAAGGTAAAGAGCTGGAATTCAAGGTCATCAAACTTGACCAGAAGCGCAACAACGTTGTTGTTTCGCGTCGCAGCGTACTGGAAGCAGAGAACTCGGCAGAGCGCGAAGCGCTGTTGGAATCCTTGCAAGAAGGTCAGCAAGTTAAAGGTATCGTTAAAAACCTCACCGACTACGGCGCGTTCGTGGATCTGGGTGGCGTTGATGGCCTGCTGCACATCACTGACATGGCGTGGAAGCGCATCAAGCATCCTTCCGAAATCGTCAACGTTGGCGACGAGATTGATGTAAAGGTTCTGAAGTACGATCGCGAGCGCAATCGTGTTTCCCTGGGCCTCAAGCAACTGGGCGAAGATCCATGGGTTGCTATCAAAGCCCGTTACCCAGAAAGCACTCGCGTTACCGCTCGTGTAACCAACCTGACCGACTACGGCTGCTTCGCTGAGCTGGAAGAAGGCGTTGAAGGTTTGGTACACGTGTCCGAAATGGACTGGACCAACAAAAACATCCACCCTTCGAAAGTCGTACAAGTCGGCGACGAAGTGGAAGTTATGGTTCTGGACATCGACGAAGAGCGTCGTCGTATCTCCCTGGGCATCAAGCAGTGCAAATCTAACCCATGGGAAGATTTCTCTGGCCAGTTCAACAAGGGCGATAAAATCTCCGGCACCATCAAGTCGATCACCGATTTCGGTATCTTCATTGGTCTGGACGGCGGCATCGACGGTCTGGTTCACCTGTCCGACATCTCCTGGAACGAAGTGGGCGAAGAAGCCGTACGTCGTTTCAAGAAGGGCGACGAGCTGGACACCGTTATCCTGTCTGTTGATCCAGAGCGTGAGCGCATCTCCCTGGGTATCAAGCAGCTGGAAAGCGATCCGTTCTCCGAGTACGTACAAGAGAACGACAAAGGCGCAATCGTTAAGGGCATCGTGAAAGAAGTTGACGCTAAAGGCGCCATCATCACTCTGGCCAACGATATCGAAGCGACTCTGAAAGCCTCCGAAATCAGCCGTGACCGCGTTGAAGACGCGCGCAACGTTCTGAAAGAAGGCGAAGAAGTAGAAGCCAAGATCATCAGCGTTGATCGTAAGAGCCGCGTAATCCAACTCTCCATCAAGTCGAAAGATGATGCTGAAGAGAAAGAAGCAATCCAGAGCCTGCGCGACAAGCCAGCTACCTCTGACATTGCTGCTGGTCCGACCACTTTGGGCGACCTGCTGCGTGCACAAATGGAAAAGCAGAACTAAGTTCTGATTGACCATTAAAAAGGGCGACTTCGGTCGCCCTTTTTTGTGCGCGCGGGTTTGATAGTGTTTTCTGTCCTGGGGGTTCTCATGCCCTGCGAGGTTGTGGAGCGTTCTCGCTGGTTGAGTCGAATTCAAGCCAATCCAGGTGTCGCTTATTGCAGGGCTGATCGCAGCGTGTCTGTGGTTCTCTTCATTAACCCGAACATACCTAAAAGTTCCCCTTCAATATTTCTTCAGATAAGTCAATCCCCGGGCTGTTCAAAGTCACTTGATCATGCTAAAACCTTTCAAGCGCTGATCTAGCTGCTTGAAAAAGAAGGGAAAAATATGACGAAGTCGGAGTTGATCGAACGAATTGTCACCCATCAAGGGCTACTCTCATCAAAGGATGTGGAGCTGGCCATCAAGACTATGCTTGAACAAATGTCACAGTCCCTGGCGACCGGAGATCGAATAGAGATCCGCGGTTTTGGCAGTTTTTCACTGCACTACCGTGCACCGCGTGTGGGGCGTAACCCAAAAACCGGGCAGTCTGTCAGTTTGGACGGAAAGTTCGTCCCTCATTTCAAGCCGGGCAAGGAATTGCGGGATCGGGTGAATGAGGACGAGGAAGATGACTTTAATCCTGAAGAGTAAAGGAGCTGCTCATGCGTGCTATTAAGCGCACAGCCGTCGTGGTGGTGTCTCTGCTGATTTTCTTTGGTGTGATTGTTTTCATTCTTGAAAATCAGCAAGCGACATCACTGACGTTTCTTGGCTGGAATACGCCACAGCTGCCAGCTGCATTGTTCTTTGTCGGGGCTCTGTTGTTAGGGCTAGCAATTGGCCCGCTTATTGGTTTTCTTGCCTACTGGCGAAAAACCGCCGGCTTGAAGCGCCGCATGCACCTTAGCTGACCTGCGCGTTCAACGTTCATGCGCTTGAGCTTTTACGAGGCGAGTCAGGCGCGTTGAGTGAGGCGGTGTAAGAAATACGGCTTTTTCTGTGTAAGTGATTTCTCAGGAGAATCCCTACTTATTCTCAAGCCTTGTATTGTTTTGTAATACTGGCAGAATGCGGGCTGTTCTCGATTGCCAGCTATTTTTTGTGCTTCACCAGGTGCGCAGTGATGCCATTACCCGGTTGAAAATAAATCGTATTTCAAGCACGCAAGAAAAATTTCTGCATGACGAGCCCGCAGTTTCTTTTGAAGGCAGGCCCTTGTTGTGACCAGTATTTCTCGTATACCCAGTGGCTCATCATCCGATGAGATTGACCTGATTGCCTTGTTTCAGGCGATTTGGCAACAAAAGAAAATGATCATTGCCACAACTATCATCAGCGGGGTGATAGCACTGGGCTATGCCTATTACGCAACGCCTGAATATCAAGTCACCAGCGTTCTTCGCCCTGCGGCGATCAATGAGCTGGACGCGCTGAACCGGTCAGGCGTCTACACGCTGCCACCCAGCGAAGCGTTGATGAAAGTGGGGGCCAGCCTGGAGTCGTACGATTCGCGCTTGGGCTTCTTCCGGGACAATCAGGAACTCTTCAGGCAATTCAAGCGTCCAGGCCGGACACTTGAGCAAAGTTTCGAAGAGTTCAACCGTGACTCGCTCAAGCTGGTTCTGCCAGACCCTAAAAAAGCGGATGCACTCAGTGCTTTCATTGGTCTTGAGCTGAATTACCCCAAGGGCGTGGATGGTGTGCAGATTCTCAATGGCTTTGTTGATTACGCAATCAATGCAGAGCGCGAGCAGATCGCTGCTGACCTGAAAGTCATCGTCAATAACCGTCTGACTGAGCTTAAAGGCAAGATCGACGCTGCCCGCTCAAGTTATGAAAATGACAAGGCAGCTCGTATCGCCACGTTGCAGGAGGCAGATAACCTCAAGCGTGCTCAGCTACAAGACGAGCTGAAAGCCTTGCGTCAGCAGCTGAAAGTAGCGCGTTCAGACAGAATGGCGCAATTGTCCGAAGCGATTGGCATTGCCAAAACCTTGGGGATTCAAAAGCCAACCACGCCTTCTGCCTTGGGCGACTCTGTACGTTCGGGCGATACCAGCGTCATGCGTACCGAAATCAACAACCAGCAGATTCCTCTCTACTTTATGGGTGTTGAAGCCCTGGAGGCGGAGCGTGCGGCCTTGCAGCAGCGTAAAACAGATGACTTTACCGAAGGGCGCATTGCACAGATCGCCCGTGAGTTGCAATTACTGCAAAGCAACAGGGAAGTAGAAGTGCTCAAGCAGCGTCAAAATGAAGACGTGTTTTTGAGTGGGGTTGAACCTCTGCGTGCTGAAGTCGTACGGTTGGGCAACTTGAACAATCTGGATTTCACAAACCTGAAGCTTGTTTCCATCGACCGTAAAGCATTGGAACCTATGGCGCCTGTTAAACCCAAAAAGTCGTTGATTGTAGTGATGGGGTTGCTGCTCGGTGGCATGTTTGGAGTCTTCATTGCGCTGATGCGTTACTTGGTCAAGTCGCATCGACTTCAGCAGCAAAGACTGTCGCCAGTGCTCTCTGCAACGTTAAGCGGAGCACAGGGTGTGGTGAGCGGTAACGGAAAAGTCTTGCAAAGTGATCGTCGCTGATCGGTTAGATGCCTGGATGCATCTCGACCTGACTTGTGGACTAATTGCCTCTTCATAGAGTTGAGCCGAGAGCAAGCCTATGCCGTATCCACACATCATTCACCATGGGGCCGTTAATGGCGTCACAGGTTCATGCCACCAACTGGTGATGGACGCTAATGCCAGTCTGTTGATTGACTGTGGCCTTTTTCAGGGAAATGAAAAAAGTGCCAATACCAGCGTTCATGGCCAGCAGCAAGGCATCGATTTTTGCCTGGAAGGTATCAAGGCGCTGGTGGTTACGCATGTGCATGCTGACCACGTGGGTCGAATTCCTTGGTTGCTGGCAGCGGGTTTCGATGGGCCAATCATTTGTAGCGAACCCTCGGCCAAGCTTTTGCCATTGGTTCTTGAGGATGCTTTCAAGCTTGAAATAAGTCGCGACTCCAAAAAAGTTGAGCGTTATCTAGAGTATGTAGATGCCCGCATTGTGGCGTTGCCCTACGGACAATGGCACGCGATTGAATCCGGTGAGCATGTACTGCCGCGAATCCGCTTACAGCGCGCAGGCCACATCCTGGGTTCGGCGTATGTGGAATGTGATCTGAGCTACCCGGCTCATGACCATAACTCAAGAATCGTGTTTTCTGGCGATTTGGGTGCCCCGCATACCCCTTTGTTACCGTCTCCTCAATCTCCCGAACGTGCGGATGTACTGGTCCTGGAAAGCACCTACGGCGATCGTTTACATGAGGACAGAGCTTGCCGTCAGTTCAAGCTTGAACACGCCATCGACAAGGCATTGGCAGACCACGGCACTTTGTTGATTCCGGCATTCAGCATAGGCCGTACCCAAGAACTGCTCTGCGAAATTGAAGACATCCTGCACCGAAAAGCAATCCTTGCAGTGAATCCTGCAGCGGCGAACAAGGATCAATCCTTACCGGTGAATTGGCCGCAATTGCCTGTCATCATCGATTCCCCCCTGGCAGGTCGGCTAACAGCTGCATATCGCCAACTGGAACCTTACTGGGATGGGCCTGCACGTGAGCGCTTGCGCGATAATCGTAACCCTCTGCTTTTTGAGCAATTAATCACTATCGATAGCCACGCAAAACACCTGCAAACGGTCAACTATTTGAGCAGTACGGGTCGCCCCGCCATTGTGATAGCGGCAAGTGGCATGTGCTCCAGCGGTCGAATTGTTAATTACCTCAAAGCCATGCTTTCAGACCCAAGGCATAATGTCCTTTTTGTGGGTTACCAAGCGCAGGGTACAGCTGGCGCAAATATTCAAAAATACGGATCGACAGGTGGTTTTGTTGAGTTAGAAGGTGAGCGCTGTATTATCCGTGCAGGCGTTTCGAGCTTAGGCGGATATTCTGCCCATGCTGACCAGCATGGCTTGCTCAACTTTGTATCCGCTATCGACCCGTTGCCCAAACAAATACGCTTGGTGCACGGCGAGCTTTTTGCAAAACAAACCTTAGCGAATGAACTCTACAAGCTCTACAACACTCGAAGCCAATCACTTGAGCTACTGATTCCTGAAGATTAAACCTGAACACGTGCGATGACATATCGCCACTATCAAAAGACCCTGACGGTTTGCCCGCGCAATCATGACAGGCACGATGGCAGACCACGGAAGACCGCTTGATGATTGACCCATGGACCTGAGAAGCAACCACAATGCCCCGACATCCGTTGCGCCAAAGCAGGGCAACTGGTACTTGGTGCAGTGCAAACCTCAACAAGATGAGCGCGCAGAAGAAAACCTTATGCGTCAGGGCTTTGGATGTTCACGTCCAGTCTGCCGCCGTGAGCGCATGCTAAGAGGCAAGCGTCAAATCATCGAAGAATCGTTGTTTCCAGGCTATCTCTTCATCCACATGCCAGCCGGTTCAAACTGGGCGCCTCTGCGCTCGACGCGAGGTGTGGCACGTATTGTTGCGTTTGGTGGACGCCCCTTGGCAGTCGCTGACGATCTCATCGAAACACTCCAGTCGCGTGTCAAAACGCAGCTGATCTCCCAGTTCACGCCAGGTGAGCACGTTGTCATCAAGGATCACGGATTTGAAGGCGTTGAATCCATCTTCATGGCAATGGAGGGAGATGAAAGGGTCATTTTGCTTATCAATCTGCTAAATCGGCAGCAACAGATCAGTTTGCCTCTGGCGAGTATCGCCAGTCGCTAAAGCAATACTCAGGATCGCATCCTGGGCAGCTATGGATTAAACCGTTCTCAGGAAATTGACGATCAATCCTGGGGCGGTAGCGTGTTTAAACTTTAAGCTGACACTTCGGTTGGTTGAGTGCTCACCAAGCGCTGAAAAATTATTACGGACGACTAAGTCATGAAAGGCATTATTTTAGCCGGCGGATCGGGTACAAGGTTGTACCCGATTACTAAAGGCGTCTCTAAGCAACTTTTACCCGTCTACGACAAGCCGATGATTTACTACCCGCTTTCGGTATTGATGTTGGCGGGCATTAAAGATGTGCTGCTCATCAGTACGCCGCAAGATATTGATAGCTTCAAGCGCCTTTTAGGAGATGGTTCAGACTTCGGTATTAATTTGAGTTACGCGGAGCAAGCATCACCTGACGGGCTGGCGCAAGCCTTTATTATCGGGGAATCATTCGTCGGTCAGGATTCAGTGTGTTTAGTGCTAGGCGACAATATTTTCTATGGTCATGGTTTTGGCACCATGTTGCGCAATGCAGCCAAAATAACCGATGGTGCTACAGTTTTCGGTTATCAGGTTAAAGATCCTGAACGCTTCGGTGTGGTTGAATTTGATAAAGAAAA
Source organism: Pseudomonas sp. ESBL9 (assembly GCF_036668715.1). NCBI lineage: Bacteria > Pseudomonadati > Pseudomonadota > Gammaproteobacteria > Pseudomonadales > Pseudomonadaceae > Pseudomonas > Pseudomonas sp. ESBL9. The sequence goes on from NZ_JAZEVV010000001.1 coordinate 225,998, forward strand.
GCGAGCTATTTCGATTGAAGAGAAGCCACTTAAACCGAAATCTGACTATGCCGTGACTGGGCTTTATTTTTACGACAATGAAGTGCTTGAAATTGCTAAGTCAGTCAAGCCTTCGGCGCGGGGTGAGCTTGAAATAACCAGTATCAACCAAGCCTACCTGGATCGTAATAAACTGAACGTTGAATTGCTCGGTCGTGGTTTTGCCTGGTTAGACACCGGTACTCATGAAAGCCTGCTCGAAGCAAGTCACTTTGTTGAAACCATTGAGAAAAGGCAAGGTTTCAAAGTCGCCTGTCTGGAAGAAATTGGATTTAATAATGGCTGGCTTGAGCTTTCACATTTGCAACGTCAAGGTGATTTGCTGTCCAAGAACAGTTATGGACAATACTTGCTAACGCTTGCAAAGAGTATTCGCTAATGGAACTTGAGAAGTGGATTGAATTTCAACGTTTAGGCGATGAGCGTGGCGATTTGGTTGCTTTAGAAATAGGCCAGCAGCAAGAAGTGCCCTTTGAAATAAAGCGTGTTTATTATATCTATCGTACGGGCGAAGGTGTAAGTCGCGGTTTTCATGCGCACAAGACTTTAAAGCAAGTGGCTATTTGTATTTCTGGAAGCTGTAATATTATTTTAGATGATGGTTTTTCACGGTTGGATGTACACTTGTGTTCCCCAACCAAAGGTTTATTGATCGAAAGCTTCATGTGGCGGGAAATGCACAGCTTTAGTGAGAATTGCGTGCTTCTTGTGTTGGCGAGCGCTCATTATGATGAGTCTGATTATATCCGGAACTATGAAGAGTTTTTGCGCGTCGCAAGAGGTCATGAATGTTAATTATTGCCGGCAAAAATGATATTGCTGTTCATGGTCTGGAGTTGGCACTTTCTTTTTTGCCGAAAGAGAAAGTGGCAGTTGTTTGTAATCGCAACGAATCAGGAGCTGATGAGTGGCAACGCTCTTTGAGAAAAGCAGCACAGTTCCATGGTGTAAAAGAGATAAGCCTTGAAGAAGCGTATGCGCAGGCAAACATCCTATTTCTGTCTTTGGAATTCGATAGGATCGTGGTGCCAGAAAAGTTCAGTATTAAGAATGTGTTCAATATACACTTCTCTCTGCTGCCTAAATATAAAGGTATGTTTACCTCAGTTTGGCCATTGTTAAATTACGAATCTCATTCAGGTGTCACATTGCATCGTATTGATCAAGGAATCGATACGGGTGGCGTAGTAGATCAATGTGAATTTGAGATCTTGCCATGGTGGGTGTCCAGAGATCTCTATTTTGCTTACACAAACACCGCGATAAAAGTCTTGGCCAGAAATTTCTCAGATTTGATCGCTGGACAATCCGTTTTCAGCCCTCAGGACAGTGTAAGATCTACTTACTATTCAGCAGGCTCTATTGTTTTTTCCGAGGTGAAACTGCCTGTAAAAAAAACAGCATGGGAAATTCAGCAATATATTCGTGCCTTCTCATTTCGTGAGTATCAATTTTTGCGCTTTGATGGAGAAGCAGTTGTTTCTGCCACGCTATTGAGTACTTCTTCAGGACTAAAGGCTGGAGAAGTTGTATGTAAAAAGTCCGATAGTGTTGTGGTATCAACGATTGACTATGATATTGAGCTTTATTTTGACAGATTAGATTCGTTATTAGAGTCATGTCGAGAAAATGATGTGAGCTCAGTCCGTAGACTGATATCCAATTGTGCTGGCTACAATGATGCAGGCAGTCATGGATGGACACCTTTGATTGTGGCTTGTTACGCTGGCTCTTTAGAAGTAGTCAAATATCTTGTTGGGCTAGGTGCTGATGTAAACAGACCCAATCGAAAAGGTACGACGCCGTTAATGTATGCCAAAGATGCTTATTTTTCAGGGCGCTGTAAAAAAATATTCACTCTATTAGTCAAGCATGGTGCCGATCTTGAGCATAGAGACGCAGCAGGCAAAAAATTAAAAGAATATGTCTCAACTGCTCAGTACAAAGAGCTGTTGGTTAGTTTGACGCACGCGGGTGACTTGTAATGATACCTTTTCTCGATTTGAAACAAATAAATAAAGTATTTAGTGAAGAGCTTCTCGCCGCCTGTAAGCGCGTAATTAATTCGGGTTGGTATATTGGAGGTGCGGAGCTTCTTTCTTTTGAAACGGCGTTCGCTGACTATTGTGGGGTTAAACATTGTGTGGGAGTGGCCAATGGTCTCGACGCGCTCGTATTGACCATTAGGGCTTGGAAGGAACTTGGAAAACTTACAGATGGCGATGAAGTCATTGTGCCCTCGAATACTTATATAGCTAGCATTTTGGCAATCAGCGAGAATGGATTGACACCAGTATTGGTTGAACCAAATCCCAATACTTATAATCTATGCCCTGAAAACACCAGGCAGGCAATAACGCCCAGGACCAAAGCCATTTTGCCCGTGCATTTATACGGGCATTTAGCTGATATGCCTGCTTTCATGCAGATCGCCGAAGAATACAATTTGCTTGTTCTTGAAGATTCCGCTCAAGCCCATGGGGCAAGTTTGCATGGAAAAAAGGCAGGTAGTTGGGGACATGCCTCAGGCTTCAGTTTCTACCCAGGGAAGAATTTGGGCGCTTTGGGGGATGCGGGTGCTATCACTACAAATGATGATGCGTTAGCTGACACACTGAGAGCGCTTAGAAACTACGGATCTCAAGAAAAGTATAAAAACTTATACAAGGGTGTGAATAGCCGTCTGGATGAAATTCAGGCTGCGATGCTAAGTGTTAAGTTGAAGTACCTCGATGTCCAGACTGCACATAGACAACTCATCGCCTCTCTGTATCTGAATGAAATTAAAAATCCGGAAATCAGTTTGCCTGGCGTGGACGTGTCGAACCAGGTTTGGCATCTATTCGTCATCAGGACTAAACACCGAGCAGCCCTGCAACACCATTTGCAAGAACATGGCGTGCAAACGTTAATTCATTACCCGATAGCACCTCACAAGCAAGATGCTTATAAGGAGTTTGCGCACCTCCAACTGCCCGTGAGTGAACAACTGCACGCTGAAGTGTTAAGTTTACCTATTGGTCCTGAGTTAAGTTCCGAAGAAGCACGTCATATTGTGTCAGTCTGCAATAGCTTTAGCGTCAAACATTAAGTATGACGCTAATCAAAACGAGTCTGCTCAATGCGATTGCAGTCATCATAAAAATGCTCACCTTGTTGGGGATCAATAAGGTGCTTGCCGTGTACGTTGGTCCTTCTGGATATGCAGCGATAGGGCAGTTTCAAAACGCTGTACAGATGATTACCGCTTTTTCCAGTGGGGCAATCAATACTGGCGTTACAAAATATACCGCCGAATACCAAGGCGATGTTGAGTTGACACGCCGGTTATGGAAAACGGCAGGCATGATTGTGATCTGTGCCTCTACTGCAGTCGCACTCTTGGTTGCCATTTTTTGTGTTCCGCTTGCACGCTATTTTCTCAATGATGTGACGTTGTCTGGTGTATTTCTCTGGTTTGCAGCGACCTTGGTATTATTTACATTCAATGCCTTGCTACTCGCTATTCTTAATGGAAAAAAAGAAATCCATAGTTATGTATTGGCCAACATTGCAGGGAGTATATTTTCTTTAGCCGTAACCGTGTTAATGACGATGTACTACAAGCTCTACGGTGCTTTAGTCGCGTTGGCTATTTACCAGTCTATTTCGTTTTTTGTCACATTAGCGATCTGTGGGCGAAAACCCTGGTTCCGTGTGAAGGATATGATCGGGCGTATTGATGGAACGATTGCTCTTAATCTCTCAAAATTTACAGCGATGGCACTCACGTCCGCAGCATGTTTACCCCTCACGTCAATTTTAATTCGTAACACACTTGGCGAACATTTTGGCTGGGACAGTGCTGGTTATTGGGAAGCAATGTGGCGCTTGAGCACCGCGTATCTGATGTTGGTCACGACGACGTTAGGGGTGTATTACCTTCCAAAATTATCTGAATTGAAAGCATCAACGGACATACGTGCTGAAATCATCAATGGTTACAAATACATACTACCGGTCGCTGTTATTATCGGTGTCAGCGTTTATGTTTTGAAGGATTTCATCATCAGTGTGCTGTTTACGCCTGATTTTTATCCCATGCGCGACCTTTTTGCATGGCAGTTAACAGGTGATACGCTAAAAATTGGCAGCTGGATCATTGGTTATCTAATGATCAGCAAGGCAATGATTCGGTTATACATTGTTTCCGAAATAATCTGTGCGTTAGTTTTTGTCGCGAGTGTTAAGTTTTTCACTGTGGTATTGGGTTTTCAGGGCGCAGCTATTGGATATGCCTTCACATACTTTTTATATTGGCTTGTGATGGGGTCTATCGTCTGGAAAAGAATCGATCGTCTTGAGTCCTGAATAAGCAGTCCGACATTAACTGAGTAGGCAATTTATGAGTTCTGAGCCGTTAGTAACCATTGTGATTCCCTCCTATAACCATGAACGCTATGTCGTGGATAGTATAAAAGGGGTGGTATCTCAAACCTATAATAACGTTGAGTTAATTATTATTGATGACGGCTCAACGGATGGTTCAGTGTCTAGAATTGAATCCATGCTGGACACTTGCCGTGAACGCTTCAAGCGATTCGAATTTCGCTCGCGACCCAATAAAGGTTTATGCGCCACCCTCAATGAAGCCTTGGAGTGGTCTCAAGGTGAATTTTTTTCATTAATCGCCAGTGATGATATTTTGCTGGAGAATAAAACCAGCGTATTGGTTGACGTTTTAAAGACAGACGATTCCATCGTGGCAGCCTTTGGCGGCCTTGAATTGATTGATGATCTAAACCGTCCTGTTGCCAGTGTGTACGGGGCTGATAAAGTTCACACATTTGATGAGATCATCATGGGGGAAACAGTCCCCGGAGCGCCTGCCGGGCTGATGAGAACGCCTGTATTAAAACGTGTAGGTGGGTACCCTGAATCTTTGAGTGTCGAAGATTGGTACATGTGGTTGACGTTAACCAACACCGGGCAGCGTTTGCGATCGATCAAAGAACCCGTTGTCAAATACCGGTTACATGAAAATAACACCGCAAAAAAATACAAGTTGATGCATGAGCAACGATTGAAAATACTCAGCTTTTTTACACAGAGTCATCTTTATTCTCGTGCCGTCAATCGGGCGTATTTAACGTCTGCAGCGGAGGCCAGTAGTGTTCCCGATGTTCCATTTACCCTCGCAATGATCAGGTCAGCTAAGGGTGAAAGTTATCGCTTACGCTGCCTGTACCTTGTCAAATCGTTACTTCCTAAATCTATTGTTAAAGTTGCCAAGATTTTTTTGAAAAAATAAGGATGCGTGTGAGATGAGTAACGTGCGGTTGTCGTTAATTGGAACAAGTCAGGGTGGGCGCGAGAAAGAAGTACGCCGTTTATTAAATAGTTTGGTAGGCTACTTTGATTCATTAGAGATAATCTTTGTAGACCAAACTTCTGGTGACCATTTACAAACTATTTTCAATGATTTTTTTGGTGTCGTAAACTTCAAGTTATTAAAGAGTCAGCCTTGCCCGTTGTCTGTTGCCCGAAATATAGCTCTTGATTATGCATCAGGTGAGGTTATCGGGTTTTGTGATGATGATGCTTATTACAATAATGATATTCTTGCAGAATTAGTTGGTGGTTTAGAGCGCGGCGCTGTTATTTCTTTTCCTGTGCGGGATGGTGTAACTGGAAAATCTTATGCGTCACGTTCCTATCCAGCAAAATTCAAAAAACTTAACTATCTGGGTGTAATTAAATACTCATTAAGTGTGGGGACATTCATTTCATTGCGGTCGCTCGATGATAGATCTCACATCAGATTTGATGAAAGGTTGGGGGCTGGTACTAATCTAGGTGGTTCTGAAGAAACAGAACTGTTTTTCAGATTGATAAAATACGGTTATCAAGCTTATTTCAGTGACAAGGCTTCCGTATTTCACGATGATGATTTTTGTGGGTCTGATATTCTACCTAAAAAATATCAGATGTATGCAATTGGTTATGCTGTAGTTATTAAAAAATACATGCTAAGTTCGCATGGTTTGTTGATGTTAGAAGTGGTGCGGGTTGTTGTGAGAAGTTGTGCGGGCTTGCTTTTTTCTTCCAAGAGAAAGGTGTGCGCTTCTCGGCTAAAAGGTTTTTTTAGCGGTATTTTCTTTAGGTCCTTGAGTTGATAGTGAGGAGAGGGGGGTGATAAAAATCAATAAAACTTTTTTGTTTGTTTTTTTTGCTTACAAATATTCCTTTTCTATATGCGTATTTTTACGATGATCCTAACGGGCTTGTAAGTGTTGATTTCTCATTAAGTGAAGCTATTGTTTTGCATGTGTTGTGTACTGTTTTTTTTCTTGCTGGATATTTTTTACCTTCTTGGTTTCTCGAAAAAGTTATGTTAATAGATGCTACACTTTAAGAGGTCCAGTATTTGTTGTTTTGATGTCGCTGAGTGTTCTTGGAGTTTTTACTTCGATCTGGCAGATTCAGCAAACCCTGCCAATTATGGATTATTTTTCCTCCATGCTAACTGGTCAGGCTGGTGCTGAAGTTAGAGATGCATATCTGTTGGATAGTCGTAGTGGAGGTTTGCCGGGTTATATAAAGATATTTAATAATGCACCGTTAGCTGTTTTTCTATTCGCATGTGCAGCGGTTAACTATTTGAATTTGGATCAGGCCTCAATGAGGCAAATGAAACGGTTATTGTTTTTTTCATTCTTTTTTGTAGTATTTAAGACGTTCTTGTCTCTGGATAGAATTACTATATTGGCTCTGATGCTGTGTTACTTTGATTATGGCGCTAGGAAAGGCTTTACTTTCAAGCAAGTTGCTGTTTTGTTTTTTTGTTGGTTATAGCAAATGTACTTTCCATGAGTCGAATGCAGGGGTATAGCGTCTTTGATTTTGTATTTATGTATATGAAGCTAGGGCTTATAAATTTGCAATTACTGTTACAAGTCGATTATGGCTATACTTTTGGTTTTCAAACTATTTTTCATTTTTTAACATATGTTTGGCCCGGCGTGAACGATTCATTGGGTATTGAGTTTCAGGATTATAAGTGGTTTTGGAATCCAGCATTATATTTCGCATCTTATGGGTATCTGGATTTTGGGTATTTTGTGTTGTTGTTATATTCCTTTTTAGGAGCTTTAAGTGCTTTCTTTGATACGGGGGTTAAACGCAATAATAGCAAGGTCCTGATTTCACTCTATTTTGTATTTTTGTATGCGGTTGCCTCTTTGTTTACAGTTCCTGTCATTCGTGGTGTTGAGTTTGTCTTAGCAGTTTTATTGGCCTCATTTTTTGCTATTTTTCTAGTTAAGAAGGTGTAATTTGATTCTCATAGACGGCATTGTGTTTTCACTTCAACGCTCTGGTGGTATATCTGCTTGTTTTAAGGAGTTGATAGGATTCCTGATTTCGGATGATGTGAAATTCAAATTTTTATCGTATGGAGGGAATGACATGTTTGATGTGTCATGCATTCCTGAGTTTCAGCAGGTTGCCTCTAAATCTCCTTATTATCTACGGCGTTTAGAGCGCTATATGGATCAGCCTGTCTCTGAAGATATAAAGATATTTCACTCAAGTTATTATAGACTCCCTAAGAATAAAAAAATCAAGACAGTCACTACAGTGCATGATTTCACCTACGAGCATTTTGAGGTCGGAGCTAGGCGCGTAGTACATACCTTTCAAAAGCGTCGTGCTATTTTAAATAGTGATATTGTCATATGCATATCTGAAAACACTAAGAATGACTTGTATAAATTCATACCTGAGGCCCGAGGGAAAGATGTTCGAGTTATCTATAATGGGGTTTCTCCTAACTATAGAATCCTTAATTGCGTAGATGAGCCTTCCACAGCGTTTGTGCTGTTTGTAGGAGCGCGCTCTGGGTATAAAAATTTCTCATGCTTAGTGGCTTCTCTGGAACATTTGCCCCAATATCGTTTGGTGTGTGTGGGAGGGGGGGCGTTTAAGCAACAGGAATTGGCACAGCTAGATGCCTTAATTCCGGGCAGATATAAGCATGAAAGCTATTTGACTAATGAACAATTGAATAAACTTTATAATCAGGCTTTCTGCCTTGTTTACCCATCTTTATATGAGGGGTTTGGTATACCTGCTTTAGAGGCAATGAGGGCGGGTTGCCCTGTGGTAGCCGCTGCGTTCTCATCTTTGCCTGAGATATGTGCTGATGCCGCAATACTATTGGCTGAGGTTTTGCCAGAGACCATTAAAGGTGCTATAGAATCACTCGAAGATAAATTGCTTAGAGAGTCGTATATCCTTAAGGGTTTAAAAAATTCATCCAGATTTTCATGGGAAAAAAACGCCCAGGAAATCATTGGTATTTACAAAGAGTTGTGTGGAGAAGCACGTGAGTAAAAAAATAGCGTTGATTACAGGTGTCACAGGCCAGGACGGTTCTTATCTGGCGGAGTTTCTGCTGGAAAAAGGTTATGAAGTTCACGGTATCAAACGCCGGGCTTCGTCCTTTAACACGCAACGTGTGGACCACATCTATCAAGATCCGCATGTCGATAATCAGAATTTTGTTCTTCATTATGGCGATTTGACGGACTCTTCAAACCTGACCCGTATCATTCAGGAAGTTCAGCCTGATGAAGTCTACAACCTGGGTGCTCAATCCCATGTTGCGGTCAGTTTCGAGTCACCTGAATACACGGCTGACGTCGATGCGATGGGGACCCTACGGATTCTCGAAGCTATTCGCCTGTTAGGCCTTGAAAAAAAGACCAGGTTTTATCAAGCATCGACGTCTGAGCTTTATGGGTTGGTGCAGGAAATTCCTCAGAAGGAAACGACGCCTTTTTATCCTCGCTCGCCTTACGCAGTCGCGAAAATGTACGCCTACTGGATCACGGTTAACTACCGTGAGGCTTATGGCATGTACGCCTGTAACGGCATTTTGTTTAACCATGAATCCCCACGTCGTGGTGAAACGTTTGTGACCCGTAAGATTACCCGTGCCTTGGCCAATATTTCACAAGGCTTGGAGTCCTGTGTCTTCTTGGGCAACATGGACGCGTTGCGTGACTGGGGTCATGCAAAAGACTACGTGCGCATGCAGTGGATGATGCTGCAACAGGAACAGCCTGAAGATTTTGTGATCGCGACCGGCGTGCAATATTCGGTGCGTGAATTCGTCCGCTGGTCGGCCGCTGAGTTGGGCATTACCTTGCGTTTTGAAGGTACCGGTGTTGAAGAAATCGGTGTGGTCGAATCCATCGATGGCGCATTGGCTCCTGCCCTCAACGTGGGTGATGTCGTGGTGCGTGTCGATCCACGTTACTTCCGTCCCGCTGAAGTTGAGACGTTGCTGGGCGATCCGACCAAGGCCAAGACCAAGTTGGGCTGGACACCGGAAATCACTGTGCAAGAAATGTGCGCCGAAATGGTGCGTGAAGACCTTAAAGTCGCTCAGCGCCACGCCTTGCTGAAGCAGCACGGGCATGATGTCCCTGTCGCCACGGAGAACTGATCTGTGTCCCGGGATCTTAATGAAGCAGTACTGGTAGTCGGGTATCGCGGAATGGTCGGTTCGGCCATTGTGCGGCGTTTGCGGGATTTGGGTTATCAGAATGTTTTGACTGTTGGCCGTGAAGATTTGGATTTACTGGATCAGCAAGCGGTCAAGGCTTACTTCAACGCTCATCAGATTGATCAGGTGTATTTGGCAGCTGCGAAAGTGGGTGGTATTCACGCGAATAACACGTATCCCGCAGATTTTATTTACGACAATCTGATGATTCAGGCGAATGTCATTGAGGCCGCTCATCGCGCAGGCGTACAGAAGTTACTGTTCCTCGGATCTTCGTGCATTTACCCCAAGCACGCTGAGCAACCAATGACCGAGCAGGCGTTGCTCACAGGCACTCTGGAGCCGACAAATGAACCGTATGCCATTGCCAAGATTGCCGGTATCAAACTGTGTGAGAGTTACAACCGTCAACACGGTCGTGATTACCGAAGTGTGATGCCTACCAATCTGTATGGCCCGCATGACAACTATCACCCGGATAACAGTCACGTCATCCCTGCTTTGTTGCGCCGCTTTCATGATGCTGTTGCGCAAGGTACAGAGGAAGTCGTGATCTGGGGCAGTGGGCAACCGATGCGTGAGTTTCTCCATGTTGATGACATGGCTGCTGCCAGTGTTCATGTCATGGAGCTGGATGCTGATATTTACCAGGCCAATACCCAGCCAATGCTGTCGCACATTAATGTGGGTACCGGCATTGATTGCACCATTCGTGAGCTGGCAGAAACGATCGCCAAGGTTACCGGGTTTACGGGGACACTGACGTTTGATGCCAGCAAGCCTGATGGCGCACCCCGCAAGTTGATGGATGTATCACGCTTGCGCTCTATGGGTTGGGAGGCAAGTATTGATCTGGAGACGGGTCTGGCAAATGCCTATGAGTGGTTTGTTGCTCACCGGCAAGCGGTGCGAGGCTGATATGTATTTGGAGCATGACACCTTCAAAACGGTTGTCGACTCCACATGCCTGGTTTCTATCGATCTGGTCATCACGCGTAGCGACGGTCGAGTTCTGCTCGGCCGTCGAGTCAATCGACCGGCGCAGGGTTATTGGTTTGTTCCGGGCGGCCGAGTCTTCAAAAATGAGTCACTGGATACGGCATTCTCACGTTTGACGGCACTTGAGCTTGGTACCTCTTTTGAACGCACTAAGAGTGCTTTTTTAGGTGTTTACGAGCATTTTTATGACAACAGTGTGTTTGACGCTCAACCGGTGCAAGTCAGTACTCACTACGTGGTCATGGCGCATCATGTGAACCTGGCGGAGTCGGTGGAGTTAAACCTGCCTTCTGATCAGCATGCGGCCTATGTGTGGTGGACGCTTGACGAAATAAAAGACAGCCCACTTGTTCACCATTACACTCGTGCCTATTTGGCCGCGTTGACCCAGTAAGAATCAAAGGATGATTTCGATGTTTGTTCCAGTAATTATGGCGGGTGGTTCGGGCACCCGTTTGTGGCCACTGTCCAGGCAGTTGAACCCCAAGCAGTTCCTGCCGCTTGTTGATGCTGATTCCACCATGCTTCAGGCTACGCTCAAGCGTCTTGAGGGATTGGATCAATCGATGCCTGTGCTGATTTGCAATGAGCACCATCGTTTTCTTGCGGCAGAACAGCTTCGGCAAGTCGGCATGGAACAGGCCACCATCATTCTTGAGCCAGTAGGCCGTAATACGGCGCCTGCGATTGCCCTGGCTGCGATGCAGGCTACGCGTGACGGCGCTGACCCGATTATGTTGGTGCTGGCTGCAGACCATCTGATTAAAGATGTAGCAGCGTTTCAGGCAAGTGTCCTCATCGCCTTGAATCTTGCACAGACGGGTAAGTTAGTGACCTTTGGGATCACGCCTACACACCCGGAAACCGGTTATGGCTATTTGCAAATGGGGAAAAGCGCAGGTGAGGGCGGTTTCGAAGTCAGCCAGTTCGTCGAAAAACCGGATCTGAGCACAGCCCAGGCGTACTTGGCAGACGGCGGGTATTACTGGAACAGCGGCATGTTTATGTTCCGCGCAAGCCGCTACCTTCAAGAGCTTGAGGTGTTCCAGCCTGATATTTTGGCTGCTTGCCGCGCGTCTCTTGAGCAAGGCCAAACGGACATGTTTTTCACCCGCGTGAACAGTGACATCTTTGGGGCTTGCCCGGATGATTCGATTGATTATGCGGTGATGGAGAAGACGGCGCATGCTGTCATGGTGCCACTTGACGCGGGTTGGAGTGATATCGGTTCATGGTCTGCTCTCTGGGATGCTGGCGAGAAATCAGCTGACGGCAATGTCATCAAAGGTGATGTGCTCTCAGAAAACACAACTGGGAGTTACGTTCACGCTACTCATCGATTAGTCACAACGGTGGGTATAGAGAACATGATTGTTGTTGAAACCAAAGATGCAGTGTTGGTTGCTCATAAAGATCATGTACAAGACGTCAAGAAAATTGTCGATCAATTGAAGAGTTCCAAGCGCCACGAACAGGTCAATCACCGCGAGGTGTACCGCCCTTGGGGTGTTTACGATTCAATCGATAACGGTGAGCGGTATCAGGTCAAGCGGATAACGGTCAAACCCGGCGAAAAGCTCTCTGTTCAAATGCACCACCATCGCGCAGAACACTGGATTGTCGTGAGTGGCACGGCGAGCGTCACCAATGGTGATAAAACGTATCTTGTGACCGAAAATCAGTCTACCTACATTCCGATAGGGCAAATTCACGCGTTGGAGAATCCTGGCATGATCCCGCTTGAATTGATTGAGGTTCAGTCGGGTTCGTACTTGGGTGAGGACGATATTGTCCGCTTCGAAGATATCTATGGTCGTGTGAAGGGTTGATGCGTTGAAAATTTCCATTGTTACCGTTTGCTATAACAGCGCTGCCACGATCCGCGATACGCTGGAGTCCGTACTGTCACAGACTTACAACAATATTGAATATATTGTTGTTGATGGGGCTTCTAAGGATTCCACGCTCGACATTGTGAATGAGTACGCAGGCCGGATATCGACAATTGTCAGTGAACCTGACAAAGGTATTTACGATGCCATGAATAAAGGCGTCAACCTGGCAACGGGCGACTTTGTCGGAATTTTGAATTCGGATGACATTTTCGCCAGTGCAACGACGATCGAAAAGCTTGTTGATTTTTTGCTTGCCAACCCCGGTTGTGACGCATCTTATGCGGATTTGGTATTTGTTGAACGCGATAATACGGATTCGGTAACCCGTAGATACTCGTCAAAGGGTTTCTCGCCCTGGAAGGTGCGCTTTGGCTTCATGGTGCCTCATCCGACGTTTTATGCCCGCAAAAAGCTGTTTGAGCAGTATGGTGTTTACACGTTGGGCTACCGAGTGTCAGCCGATTTTGAATTAATGGCGCGCTTTATTACCCGCAGTATCAACTTGCAACGCCATGATGCAGTGATGGTAAAAATGCGGGAAGGGGGTATCAGCACAACAGGATTCTGGTGGAAGGTTCATCAAAACATGGAGATTGTACGTGCCTGTAAAGAAAACGGGATCTATACCAATATTTTCATGGTTGCAATGAAGATTCCTTTCAAGCTCGCCAGTTATATCTTCAAGTGAAGCCGATGAAAACCCTATTGCTAACCGGAGCAACTGGTTTTGTAGGCTCTGCTTTATTGACGCATCTCTGTGCACATACTCAGTATGAGGTGCGCGTTGCTACCCGGTCTGAGCCTGCTGCAGATTTGGCACAAGCGTTCAAAACATTCAACGTAGGCGATTTTTCATCCAGCCCAGACTGGGGTGAAGCACTCGCAGGTGTCGACTGCGTCGTTCATATGGCGGGGCGTGCGCATGTGATGGCACGCGAAAAAGATGCACTCTCACTCTTTCGTAGAGCGAATACGGATGCAACCCTCGAACTGGCTCGCCACGCGATTGAAAAGGGTGTTCAGCGATTCGTTTTCATCAGCTCAATAGGGGTTAATGGCGCCTATACACCGTCAACGGCGTTTGATGAAACCTGTCCGGCGCATCCCCATGCCGATTACGCGATTTCTAAATTTGAGGCTGAAGAAAGCCTGAAGGCGTTGTGTGATTCGCATGCCATGGAGCTAGTCATTATTCGGCCTCCATTGGTGTATGCAGCCCATGCACCAGGCAATTTTCAACGCTTGCTAAAGCTGGCTTCAACGGGTGTGCCTCTTCCATTTGGAGGCGTGCGTAATAGCCGAAGCATGATTGCATTGGAGAATTTGGTTGATTTCATTTCGCTTTGTATGGTCCATCCAAAGGCTGCAAATGAACTTTTTCTCGTCAGTGATGGCATAGATATCTCAACGCCTGACCTGGTCCGGTGCATCGGCCGCGGTATGGGGCGCCGGATTGTGATGTTGACGATTCCGGACCCGATGATGCGGCTCGTGGCTTCATGCATCGGCAAGCAGAACCTGTACACACAGTTGTGTCGCTCATTGACGGTTAATTCCACCAAGGCTCGTCAACTTTTGGGGTGGATTCCTCCCGTTACCACTGAGCATGCACTGGTCCAGGCAGGTCGTGAGTACATTAACGCCAGATCAATTCGATCGTGAAATGAAAGGACAGGGGCAGTGCTTTATGGAGTGTTGTAAATGATGTGGGTACTTTTATTGGTTGCAGGTTTGGCTGCATTGCTTTTGACGGGTGCGCTAAGGCGCTACGCCTTGGCCAACAGCTTGATTGACACTCCCAATGCTCGTAGTTCGCATACTGTCCCTACGCCTCGCGGTGGGGGCGTAGCCATTGTCATCAGTTTTTGTGTAATGCTCCCTGTGTTCGCCTATCTGGGCGTGATTGATAGGGCCATGACGTTGGCGCTGCTGGGGGCTGGCATTGGCATCGCAGTGCTGGGTTTTCTGGATGACCACGGCCATATTGCTGCGCGCTGGCGGTTATTGGGGCATGTGCTAGGTTCTGTGTGGGCTCTGTTCTGGCTCGGGGGCTTACCTGCGGTCACAGTCTTCGGGGCAAGCATTGACCTTGTCTGGTTAGGGCATATCGGTGCCGTTTTATACCTGGTGTGGATGCTTAATCTCTATAACTTCATGGACGGTATAGACGGGCTTGCCAGTGTCGAAGCCATCACGGCGTGTTTGAGTATCGTGCTCATTTACAGCCTGTGTGGGTTTGCTGATTTGATCTGGGCGCCTGCTTTGTTGGCAGTCACGGTGGCCGGTTTCTTGTGCTGGAATTTTCCGCCGGCCAAGATTTTCATGGGCGATGCCGGTAGCGGCTTCCTCGGCATAACCCTCGGTATTCTGTCGCTGCAGGCCTCATGGGTATCGTTTAACCTGTTTTGGGCGTGGATTATCTTACTGGGCGTTTTTATTGTTGATGCCACGTTTACCTTGATTCGACGCTTGGTTCGCGGTGACAAAGTGTATGAGGCGCATCGCAGCCATGGTTACCAATTTGCCTCGCGTCGCTACGGTAAACATCTGCCGGTGACCTTGGCCGTGGCAGTGATCAATGTGTGTTGGCTACTGCCCATTGCGCTGTGTGTCACCTTGTTGGGGCTAGATGGTCTGTTGGGTGTGCTGCTGGCGTATTTGCCTTTGATTTTGTTGGCGGTCAAGTTTCAGGCGGGTCAGCTGGAAGTTGCCAAGCATTAACGTGTGTGGGCGGACCTGTTCAGGTTAAAGCTTTTTGTAATCCGTTTTACGCGGTTAACGGTGGTAGAGGAACTTATGGATAAACTTCGGTCTTACTTGCTAGCTTTACCGCGGCGTTATAAACGTGTTTTACAGATAGGCACAGATGTAGTACTGGTCTGGCTTGCACTCTTGCTGGCATTTCTCGTGCGCCTGGGCGTCGACGATATGATCAATCCGGTCAAGCTGCACTTTTGGCTTTTTGTCGCTGCGCCGCTCGTAGCCATCCCCCTGTTCATCCGCTTCGGCATGTACCGAGCCGTGATGCGTTATTTCGGTAACGACGC
The DNA here is from genome assembly GCF_036668715.1 of Pseudomonas sp. ESBL9. Classification (NCBI taxonomy): domain Bacteria; kingdom Pseudomonadati; phylum Pseudomonadota; class Gammaproteobacteria; order Pseudomonadales; family Pseudomonadaceae; genus Pseudomonas; species Pseudomonas sp. ESBL9. Next base: position 241,528 of record NZ_JAZEVV010000001.1, read on the forward strand.
ACTCATCGCCATTATCAAAGCGGTCAGTCTTTCTTCTTTAATATTGGCCGTCGTCGTGTATTGGTACAGCAATCACAACAATGTCGTCCCGCGTTCGATCATTTTCAACTATTGGTGGCTGAGTCTGATCATGCTCGGGGGCTTGCGTCTGGGCATGCGTCAGTATTTTCTCGGTGACTGGTTCGCTGCTGCTCAGCATGTGCCCTTTACCAGCCGTGATGACGGTCTGCCGCGTGTTGCCATTTATGGCGCAGGCGCTGCCGGTAATCAGTTGGTCGCGGCGTTGCGTATGGGGCGGGTCATGCGGCCTGTGGCGTTCATCGATGATGACGAGAGCATTGCCGATCGGGTGATTTCAGGGTTGCAGGTGTTCAAGCCTGATCATATTCAGCAGATGATTGATCGCACCGGCGCACAAGAGCTGCTGCTGGCGATTCCTTCTTCTTCCCGTGGGCGACGCCGCGAGATTCTCGGCCTGCTTGAAGGGTTCCCGCTGCACGTACGCAGTGTTCCCGGCTTCATGGATTTGGCCAGTGGCCGGGTGAAGGTTGACGATATTCAGGAAGTGGATATCGCTGACTTGCTCGGAAGAGACGCGGTGCCGGCCCAGGGCGAGCTGCTTGAGCATTGCATCAAAGGCCAGAGCGTCCTGGTTACGGGCGCAGGCGGTTCCATCGGTTCCGAGCTGTGCCGTCAGATTCTGGCTTTGCGCCCGACCACGTTGCTGTTGTTTGAACACAGTGAGTTCAACCTTTACAGCATCTTGTCGGAGCTTGAGCAGCGGGTTAATCGCGAATCGCTTTCGGTCAGGGTGTTGCCGATTCTCGGGTCTGTACGCAACCAGTCGAAATTGCTGGATGTGATGCGGACCTGGAATGTGGACACGGTTTATCACGCGGCGGCGTACAAACATGTGCCGATGGTCGAGCACAATATCGCCGAAGGTGTGCTGAACAATGTCATCGGTACGTTAAACACGGCTCAGGCGGCGTTGCAGGCTGGCGTGGCTAACTTTGTACTGATCTCGACCGATAAAGCCGTGCGGCCGACCAATGTGATGGGTAGCACCAAGCGTCTGGCGGAAATGACATTGCAGGCTTTGAGCCGGGAAGTGGCTCCGGTGTTGTTCGGCGACAAAGCCAATGTGTCACACGTCAATAAAACCCGCTTTACGATGGTGCGCTTTGGCAATGTACTGGGCTCTTCGGGGTCTGTGATTCCGTTGTTTCACAAGCAGATCAAAGCCGGTGGGCCTTTGACCGTCACTCACCCGAAAATAACCCGCTATTTCATGACCATCCCCGAGGCCGCGCAGTTGGTTATTCAGGCGGGCTCCATGGGGCAGGGCGGTGATGTGTTTGTGCTCGACATGGGCGAGCCGGTACGCATCGTGGAACTGGCGGAGAAGATGATCCATTTGTCCGGCCTGAGCATCCGTTCTGACAAGAACCTGCATGGCGACATCGAGATTGAATTCACCGGCCTGCGCCCCGGTGAAAAGCTATACGAGGAATTGCTGATAGGCGACAACGTGGTTGCGACTCAGCATCCGATGATCATGAGTGCCAACGAAGACATGTTGTCGTGGGAAGAGCTGAAGCATCGATTTTCCAGTTTGCTGGAAGCTGTCGATAACGATGATTACACCCGCGTTCGTCAGTTGTTGCGCGATACCGTCAGCGGTTATGCCCCAGAGGGTGAGATCGTGGACTGGATCTACCAGCAGCGTCGTTCTGAGCCTTCTTGAGGACATACTCTGCAATTGACACATTTTTGACACTCGCAAGCCATGGTCTAGGTTTTGAGAACAGCTCAGGAAAGCTGTTTCCATTTAACGATGTATTGGAGTGTCAATTATGCGTATCACCCTTGTTCCTTCGTTTGTCATGGCTGTCTTGTTGGGCTTTTCAGGTGCTGTTGTGGCTAACACTGCCCCGGCATCGCCAGCACCCGTGGTGTCTGAAGCCGTGATCAGCCCTGAAGCCCAAGTCGTGACCATCAATTTGAACACCGCTGATGAAGCCACCCTGCAGCGTGAATTGTTGGGCGTCGGGGCTGCCAAAGCCAAGGCGATCGTGGCTTACCGCGAAGCCAACGGTGATTTCGCGTCAACGGATGAGTTGATGGAGGTCAAGGGCATTGGTAAGGCGATATTCGAGAAAAACCGGGACAAAGTCGCGATTAACTAAGCGATCCCGTTGAATGAAAAAGGCCAGTCATTGACTGGCCTTTTTGCAGGTTGGGGGTCAGGCCGACTTGCCTGAGGCTTTCAACTATGTGCGAGTGACATCGAGGATTTTCCCGCGAAGCGCTTCGCTCTGCGCACCGCGCGCGAGTACGAGTGCTCCCACCAACGCGGCAAACAACACCATGCTTTGATCTTCGGCATCTGGCCCTTGAAGTTCGGCCTGGATTTGTTTGAGGCGAGCGTTGATGACGTTGTCGGTGATAGCACTGCGGTTGCCGTTCTGCGCCATCTCGACTGACATGGTCGGCAGTGGGCAGCCTTCATGGGGGGAGGAGAGGTGCCGGTCGGACAAATACGTATCGATGAAGGTATGCAGCGCGCTCGGGCCGTTGAAGAGTTCAGCGCAGCGTCCATCGACTTCCTCCGCCGCGTGCTGAAGGGCTTTGTCGACCAGCTCATCCTTGGAGGCGAAGTGGGCGTAGAAGCCGCCATGGGTCAGTCCCAATGCCTTCATAAGAGGTTGCAACCCCGTGGCGCCTATGCCGTCACGTCGAAAGCGAGTGGACGCTTCCTCAATGATGCGCTGATGGGTTTGGGCCTTATGGTGTTGGGAGTACCTCATGACGGCTGTCTCTTGATTTCAAACAGCCATCATATGCGTCAGTGCGTGAGCAGCGCAGTGGTCTATTCATCCAATCATGTGTAGGTCATTGGCTATGAGATTGCACGACTCTTCCTTGAGGCGGTCGGGACGTCAGTTGTCTTTCGACTCCTTGGCGTCCATTTCGGCGTTGCGTTGCGCCACGCGTTGACGCTGTTCGTCAGTGAGTTCGACCTTGTTGGCGGTGTCGCGCAGGGTCATGAGGCCGCCCACGATGGCGCCAATTGCAACAATCAGAATTAACCAGGCATACCACGGCATAAGACTCTCCTTGAATGATCGTTCATCCGGGCTTCGGGGGCCCGGCGAGTGGCGTTATGTAGCTGTGAGTGCTCGCAGCCGTCAGTGGTTCAATTGTAGGCTGCTTGTGCCGCGACGCCTGTTTATTGTTCGGCACCGACTAATAGGGTGAATTTACAATCATCGGGTGCCGGTGAGCGGTAGGTTCCGCTACAATGCGCGCCGATTTCGACCAGCCTGAGAACCCGCTAATGTCCGATTGCCAGACTCCTATTATCGTCGCCCTGGATTTCCCTACGCGTGACGCCGCATTGAAACTGGCCGATCAGTTGGACCCCGCGCTGTGCCGCGTGAAAGTGGGCAAAGAGTTGTTCACCAGTTGTGCCTCGGAAATCGTCGGGACACTGCGTGACAAAGGTTTCGACGTTTTTCTGGACCTTAAATTTCATGACATTCCAAACACCACGGCGATGGCTGTCAAAGCGGCTGCCGAGATGGGCGTGTGGATGGTCAACGTTCATTGCTCGGGCGGCATGCGCATGATGGCGGCGTGCCGTGAGGTGCTGGACAAGCGCTCCGGGCCGCAACCCTTGCTGATTGGTGTCACCGTGTTGACCAGCATGGAGCGCGAAGACCTTGCAGGTATCGGTTTGGACATCGAACCCCAAGAGCAAGTGCTGCGCCTGGCAGCCCTGGCACAAAAAGCCGGGATGGACGGTCTGGTGTGTTCTGCGCTGGAAGCCCAGGCTTTGAAAGCCGCACACCCTTCGTTGCAACTGGTGACGCCGGGGATTCGTCCTGCGGGCAGTGCGCTGGATGATCAGCGTCGCATCCTGACGCCGCGTCAGGCTCTGGAGGCCGGTTCGGATTACCTGGTTATCGGGCGCCCCATCAGCCAGGCCGCAGATCCTGCCAAGGCGTTGGCCGCGGTGGTCGCAGAGTTGGCGTAAGCGCTGACGCTGCCTTGCAGGTGTCGATGCCTTCGCAATGAACGTATCGACACCTGTGCGGCTTAAGACTGTTGACGAGCGCGTTTAGACTTTCAACACCAGCTTGCCGAAGTTTGCGCTGTTGAACAGTTTCATCAGCGTCTGCGGGAAGGTTTCCATCCCTTCGACAATGTCCTCCTTGCTTTTCACTTGGCCCTTGGCCAGCCATCCCTCCATTTCTTGCCCGGCCGCTGCATAGCGATCGGCGTAGTCCATCACCACAAAGCCTTCCATGCGTGCGCGATTCACCAGCAACGACAAGTAATTGGCCGGGCCTTTCACAGCCTCTTTGTTGTTGTACTGGCTGATGGCACCGCAAATCACCACCCGCGCCTTGACGTTCAGACGACTCAGCACGGCATCGAGAATGTCGCCGCCCACGTTGTCGAAAAACACGTCAACCCCATTAGGGCATTCACGTTTAAGGCCGGCGATCACGTCTTCGTTTTTGTAGTCAATGGCGCCGTCAAAGCCCAGCTCGTCGGTCAGGTAGGCGCACTTCTCTTGACCGCCTGCAATCCCGACCACGCGGCAACCTTTGAGTTTGGCGATTTGCCCGGCAATGCTGCCGACTGCACCGGCCGCACCGGAGATCACCACGGTGTCTCCGGTTTTGGGCGCGCCGACTTCGAGCAAGGCAAAGTAGGCGGTCATGCCAGTCATGCCCAGCGCGGACAAATACACCGGCAGCGGCACCAGTGTCGGATCAACTGTGTAGAAGCCGCGAGGTGCGCCGAGGAAATAATCCTGCACGCCCAGTGCGCCATTCACGTAGTCGCCCACCTTGAAGTCGGGATGCCGGGAGGCGATGACCTTACCCACACCCAGCGCGCGCATGACCTCGCCCAAGGCCACCGGTGGAATGTAGGACTTGCCTTCATTCATCCAGCCCCGCATGGCCGGATCGAGGGACAGGTATTCATTTTTAACCAGCACCTGCCCTTCGGCGGGTTGGCCCACCGGCACTTGCTGATAGGTAAAGGTGTCACGTGTGGCTGCACCGACTGGGCGTTTTGCGAGCAGGAACTGGCGGTTGGTCAAATCGGTCATGGCACAGACTCTTTAAAAGGCAAAGGGTGTTGATAGACGTTATGCGGGCGGACATCAAGTGAATGCGTGTTCACGAATGGTTTTTCATCAGTGGTGATGATGGTAGTGGGCAGGGTTTTATCACTGGGATAAATAAAAGAATGACTGTCTGGGCTGAGGAGGATAAAAACAATGAGCATGACGTTTGCAGGGTGTGTGGCGGTCGTGACCGGTGCCGGGGCAGGCATTGGGCGCGCCACCGCGTTGGCGTTTGCCGAACAGTGTCTGACGGTGGTGGTCTCCGACGTGGATGTCGCGGGCGGCGAAGCGACGGTCCGGCAAATTGAGACGGCCGGGGGGACAGCGGTTTTTGTGCGATGCGACGTCACGCAGGAAGCCGATGTCCAGCACCTGATGGAGCAGACGATCAGTGCGTTCGGGCGTCTGGATTATGCCTTTAACAATGCCGGGATCGAAATTGAGCACGGACGCCTGGCAGACGGCACGCTGGACATGTTCGACGCGATCATGGCGGTCAACGTTAAAGGCGTGTGGCTGTGCATGAAATATCAGTTACCGCTGATGGTGGCGCAGGGAGGTGGTGTCATCGTCAACGCCGCTTCTGTCGCCGGGTTGGGGGCGGCGCCGAAGATGAGTATTTATGCGGCGTCCAAGCACGCGGTCATCGGGCTGACCAAAACCGCAGCGATTGAGTATGCGAAGAAAAAAGTCCGCGTGAACGCGGTGTGCCCGGCGGTGATCGACACCGATATGTTTCGCCGTGCCTATGAGGCCGACCCGCGCAAGGCCGACTATGCTGCGGCGGTGCACCCGGTCGGGCGGATTGGCACTGTGGAGGAGGTCGCCAGTGCCGTGTTGTACCTGTGCTCTGAGGGCGCCGCGTTCATCACCGGGCATGCGCTGGCAGTGGATGGCGGAGCAATGGCGATCTGATCGCCCCGAGCGTGTAGCCGCAAACCTGCGGCTACACGGTTGCAGAGGCCGGTTATTTACCCTTCCAGCTCAGAATCATTAAAGTCAGCACGCCCGCCACAATCCCCCAGAAGGCCGAGCCCACCGAGAACAGCGTCATGCCCGACGCCGTGACCATGAACGTTACCAACGCGGCCTCGCGTTCTTTGGATTCGTTCATGGCGATGGTCAGGCCGTTCATGATTGAGCCGAACAGCGCCAACGCCGCAATCGACAGCACCAGTTCTTTAGGAAAGGCCGCGAACAGGCCGGCCAGTGTTGCCCCGAAAATCCCCGCAATCCCGTAAAAAATGCCGCACCACACGGCTGCGGTGTAACGCTTGTTCGGGTCTTCGTGGGCGTGCGGCCCGGTGCAAATGGCAGCGCTAATGGCAGCCAGGTTGATGCCGTGGGAGCCAAACGGTGCCAGCAGCAGTGATGCCACCCCGGTGGTGGTGATTAGCGGGGAGGCGGGCACGGTGTAGCCGTCTGCGCGCAACACCGCCACCCCCGGCATATTTTGCGAGGTCATGGCCACGACAAACAGGGGGATGCCGATGCTGATCGTGGCGGCGAGCGAGAAGGACGGCGTGGTCCATTCCGGTACCGCCACCTCAAGGGCGAAACCGTTGAAGTCCAGCAGCCCCATCAACCCTGAAATCAGCGTCCCGATCAACAACGCGCCAAGCACCGCGTACCGCGGGGCCACACGCTTGACGATCAGGTAGGTGAAAAACATGCCCAACACCAGCCCGGTTTGGTGCTGGGCGGCGACGAAGATTTCACTGCAAATCTTGAACAGAATGCCGGCCAGCAGGGCGGAGGCCAGTGAGGCCGGGATGCGTTTGACCAGACGCTCAAAACTGCCAGTCACGCCGCACATGATCACCAGCACCGCGCACGTGATGTACCCGCCGATCGCCTCGGGGTAACTGACACCGCCCAGGCTGGTAATCAGCAAGGCAGCGCCGGGGGTAGACCAGGCAATGGTGATCGGAGTGCGGTAGCGCAGCGACAGGCCGATACTGCAAATCGCCATACCGATCGACAGCGCCCAGATCCATGAGGAAATTTGCCCACTGGTCAGGCCGGCCGCCTGACCCGCCTGAAACATCAGCACCAGCGTGCTGGTATAGCCGGTCATCATCGCGATGAAACCGGCCACCACGGCGCTAGGCGAACTGTCTGCCAAAGGGCGTAAACGCAGAGGGGTGGCGTCAGTCATCAAACGGTATTCCTTATTCTTTAAAAGGATGGAGCAGGGCGCCAGCCTAAACGCAAAAGTTACACTTCATTGCAATACAGCCGTGACTGCAAACAGCCGTACAGTCGTACTGGCAATCTGGGTTGTGTACAATGCGCGCTGTTTTTTAGTATTAATTCATTACCAGCGGTGCCCGTTTACCGACTAACGCAAACCCTCTTACGCCGTCGCTATCCCACACGAGACCTCATGAACGAACAGTTGCAGCCCCTCAAGAAACCCACCCGCACTGGCAAGGCCGGTCGCAGCGGCACTCAGGACGATATTGTCTACGCGCATATTTTTGAGGCCATCCTCGAACAGCGATTGGCGCCGGGCACCAAGCTGAGTGAAGAAGCGCTGGGTGAAATTTTTGGGGTGAGCCGCACCATCATTCGCCGTGCATTGTCGCGTCTGGCCCATGAAGGTGTGGTGTTGTTGCGCCCCAACCGCGGTGCCGTGGTGGCCAGCCCCAGCATTGACGAAGCGCGGCAGGTGTTTTTTGCCCGGCGTCTGGTTGAGAAGGCCATCACCGAACTGGCCGTCGAGCACGCCACTGCCGAAGACCTTGCCGACTTGCGCAAGATGGTCCAGGACGAGCGCGACAGTTTCTCGCGCGGGGATCGCGGCGCGGGGATTCGGCTGTCGGGCGAGTTTCACCTCAAGCTGGCCGAAGCGGCAAAAAATGCCCCGCTGATCAGCTTTCAACGCAGCCTGGTGTCCCAGACCTCGCTGATCATTGCGCAGTATGAGAGCGGCAACCGTTCCCACTGTTCTTATGACGAGCACATGCAACTGATCGACGCGATTGAAGCGCGTAACGGCGAGCTGGCCGTGAGCCTGATGATGCACCACATGGATCACATCGACAGCAAACTCAACCTCGACGAAGAAAGCGCCTCGGACGATTTGCACGCTGTGTTTTCGCATTTGCTGCAAACCAAAGGCAAACCGGCACGTCCCTCGGCCAAGCTGTAACGGGGTGCGTGCCGGCGGTGGTCGGGCGCCAGCGTCCGTAAACCCTGGCCCCGATATCCCAAACACATGACGGACCACTTCGCCCTGCGCGTCAGCGACGTCGCAGGGCGAGTCGGTCAGCGCTGGTGCACCTTGTTGCCCGCCGCGAAGGTCTGCTGAACGGTGCGGTCGTCGCCCAATGTCATCAGCACAAACAGGGTTTGCGCGATGCTCTTGGATTGCTTGAGGCGATAGCTGAGCAACGGGGTCGCGTTGTAGTCCAGCACCACAAAGTCCGCGTCAGTGCCCGGTTGCAGGGTGCCGATGCGGTCTTCCAGGCGCAGTGCCCGCGCGCCGCCCAATGTCGCCAGGTACAACGATTTGAACGGGTTCAGACGCAGCCCTTGCAGTTGCATGACTTTGTAGGCTTCGTTCAGGGTGTTGAGCAGCGAGAAGCTGGTGCCGGCGCCCACGTCCGTGCCCAGGCCTACGTTAAGGTTGTGCTTCTCAGCCATGGGCAGGTTGAACAGACCGCTGCCGAGGAACAGGTTTGAGGTTGGGCAGAAGGCCACGGCCGAGCCGGTTTCGGCCAGACGTGCGCACTCGTCATCACACAGGTGCACGCCATGGGCAAATACCGAGCGTTCACCCAGCAGTTGGTAATGGTCATACACGTCCAGATAGCCTTTGCGTTCAGGGAACAGGGATTTCACCCACTCAATTTCCTGAAGGTTCTCGCTGATATGGGTGTGCAAGTACAGGTCCGGGTATTCGCCCAACAACTTGCCGGCCAACGTCAGTTGCTCCGGGGTGCTGGTGGGGGCGAAGCGCGGGGTGACGGCGTAATGCAGGCGCCCTTTGCCATGCCAGCGCTCGATCAGTGCTTTGCTCTCGCTGTAGCCGGTTTCTGCGGTGTCTGTCAGATAGTCCGGTGCATTGCGGTCCATCATCACTTTGCCCGCGATCAGGCGCAGGTCCAGGCGCTGTGCCGCTTCAAACAGGGCATCCACGGACTGCGGATGCACGCTGCCAAAGACCAGCGCTGTCGTCGTGCCGTTGCGCAGCAGTTCCTTGAGGAAGACCTCTGCGACTTCTTGGACGTGGCCTTTGTCGGCGAACTGGCTTTCGCACGGGAAGGTGTATGTGTTGAGCCAGTCAAGGAGCTGTTCGCCGTAGGAGCCAATCATGCCGGTCTGCGGGAAATGGATGTGCGTGTCGATGAAACCCGGTGTGATCAGCGCGTCGCTGTACGTGGTCACTTCGACGTCTGACGGTAAGGACGCCAGTAAGTCGCAGGCGTTGCCCAGGGCTTTGATCTGACCGTTTTCAACGATCAGCAAGCCGTCTTCGAAGTATTCATAAGAGGCATCGATCCCGACCTGCGCCGGGTCGGCGATGCTGTGCAGGAGGGCGGCGCGGTAGGCTTTACAAGTCATCATGTTTCTCAGTTCGTGGCCTGGCTGCGTCGTGAGGACGGCAGCAGTTGTTTAATGGGTTCAACGCTGGCACTCGGTTGGCCGAAGTGGGCGTTGTAGGTGGCGATAATTTCGCCGGCGATGGAGATGGCGATTTCAATCGGCAGTTTGCCTTTGACTTCGCTCAACCCCATGGGGCAGCGCATGCGCTGCAAATGGGGGGCGCTGATGCCTCGCGCACGCAGGCGATGCTCGAACTTCATGCGTTTGGTGCGAGAACCAATCAAGCCGAAGTAGCCAAAGTCGTTGCGCGTGAGCAAAGCTGCACTGAGTTCCAGGTCCAGGGCGTGATTATGCGTCATGACGATGCAGTAGCAACCCGCGGGCAGCCCTTTGATTGCATCCACGGGCTCATCGGTAACGATTTTTTGCACGCCTGCCGGGATCAGTGCCGGAAATTCCTGTTCGCGTTCATCGATCCAGCGGATGCGGCACGGCAGGTCGGCCAACAATGGCACCAGCGCCCGGGCCACATGCCCCGCGCCAAACACGGCGATTTGTGCTTGCACCTGGCCCATCGGCTCAAACAACAGCACGGCGACGCCGCCGCAACATTGCCCGAGGCTGGCGCCGAGGTTGAAGCGTTGCAGATCGGGCGCCTGCTTGCCGTTGGCCAGCATGTCGCGGGCGATCTGCATGGCCTTGTATTCCAGATGGCCGCCGCCGATGGTGTCGAAGGTCTGTGTGGCGCTGATGACCATCTTCGACCCGGCGTTACGCGGTGTGGAGCCCTGTTCTTCGATGAGGGTGACCAGCACGCAGGGTTCTCCCTGACGCTGCAGGTCGGCGAGGGCGTTGATCCAGTTATGCATGGCGTTCACCGTGCTGGCGCATTTGCTCGCAGCCCCACAGCACGCGCTCGGGGGTGGCAGGTGCGTCGATTGCGGGCTGCACGCGGTAGTCCGCCAGGCTCGCCACGGCATCTTTGATCGCGCACCACGCGGCAATGCCGAGCATAAAGGGCGGCTCGCCCACAGCCTTGGAATGGAACACGGTGTCTTCGGGGTTTTTGCGGTTTTCCACCAGCTTTACCCGCAGATCCAGTGGCATGTCGGCGACTGCGGGGATTTTGTAGCTGGCGGGGCCGTTGGTCAGCAACTTGCCTTTGGCGTTCCACACCAGTTCTTCCATGGTCAGCCAGCCCGCGCCTTGAAGGTAGCCGCCTTCGACCTGTCCGATGTCGATGGCCGGGTTCAGGGAAGCGCCGACGTCATGCAGGATGTCGGTACGTAACATTTTGTACTCGCCGGTCAGCGTATCGACGATCACTTCGGCGCAGGCCGCGCCAAATGCGAAATAGTAAAACGGACGGCCCCGGGCCTGACTGCGGTCGTAGTAGATTTTCGGGGTCTTGTAGTAACCCGTGCTCGACAGGGACACCTGCCCGAAATACGCCTGCTGGATCAGGGTCTCGAAACTCAGTAACAGGTCGCCTGCTCGCACCTGGCCGTTGTGAAACTGCACGGCCTGTTCACTGACCGCATATTTTTCGGCGGCAAAGGTAATCAGCCGTTGCTTGATGATTTCGGCAGCGTTCTGCGCGGCCTTGCCGTTCAGGTCTGCCCCGCTGGAGGCCGCCGTGGGCGAGGTGTTGGGCACTTTGTCAGTGTTGGTGGCGGTGATCTGCACGCGGCTGATGTCCACCTGGAAGACTTCGGCCACCACTTGCGCGACCTTGATATTCAACCCCTGGCCCATCTCGGTGCCGCCATGGTTGAGGTGGATGCTGCCGTCGGTGTAAATATGGATCAGCGCGCCCGCCTGATTGAGAAAACTCGCGGTAAAGGAAATACCGAATTTGACCGGTGTCAGCGCCAGGCCTTTTTTCAGGATCGGGCTGTTGGCGTTGAACGCCCGAATCGCCTCGCGCCGCTCGGCGTATTGACTGCTGGCTTCGAGGTCGGCGGTCATTTCTTCCAGCAGGTTGTGCTCCACGGTCTGGTAGTAGTGGGTCACGTTGCGATCGGTCTTGCCATAGTAGTTGGCCTTGCGCACGGCCAGCGGGTCGAGCCCCAGATGGCGGGCGATGTGGTCCATGACCTGTTCGATGGCCACCATGCCTTGCGGGCCGCCGAACCCCCGGTACGCGGTATTGGAAGCCGTGTTGGTTTTGCAGCGATGACCACGGATGGTGGCATCGCCCAGGTAGTAAGCGTTGTCGGCGTGGAACATGGCGCGGTCGACAATCGAGGCGGACAAGTCAGGGGAATAGCCGCAGTTGCCCGCCAGGTCCAGTTCAATGCCTTGCAAGCGCCCGCTGGCGTCGAAGCCCACATCGTATTCGACGTAAAACGGGTGGCGCTTGCCGGTCATGTGCATGTCTTCGACCCGCGGCAGGCGCATCTTGGCCGGTTGCCCGGTGAGGCGCGCGACCACGGCGCACAGGCACGCAGGACTGGCGGCCTGCGTTTCCTTGCCACCGAAGCCGCCGCCCATGCGGCGCATGTCGACCACGATGTTGTTCATTGGTACGTCAAGCACCAGCGCCACCAGTTTCTGGATTTCGGTGGGGTTTTGGGTTGAGCAGTACACGATCATGCCGCCGTCTTCGGTGGGCATGACCGAAGAGATTTGGGTTTCCAGGTAGAAGTGTTCCTGCCCCCCGATATGCAGCGTGCCTTTAAGCCGATGGTCGGCGTGGGCCAGCGCCGTGGCCGAGTCGCCGCGCTGATGGGTGTGGCTGTCGAGGACAAAGTGTTGATTGCGCAAGGCCTGCACCACGTCGAGCACCGGTTCCAGGTCCTCGTATTCGATGATGGCGGCCATCGCGGCGTTGCGTGCGGTCTCCAGGTCGCAGGCGGCCACGGCCAACACGGGCTGGCCGACAAACTCCACGGTGTCGATGGCCAGCAGCGGGTCGCCGGGCAGCAGCGGGCCGATGTCTTTCAGGCCGGGGATGTCTTCATGGGTTATGACCAGTCGCACGCCGTCAAAGGCGTAGCAGGGCGTGGTGTCGATGCTGAGGATTTTGGCGTGAGCCCGATCCGACAGGCGCGCGTAGAGATGCAACTGGTTGGGGTACTCCAGCCGGTCGTCAATGTATTGGGCTTCGCCGGACACATGCTTTTCGGCGCTGTCGTGTTTGACGCTGCGGCCCACGCCGGTTGTCAGGTCTTGCGCGAACAGGGCGGTGAGTTCGGCCTGGGACAGCTCGGTCTTGTGATGGTTAGACATACGCTGTCACCCGCGTGTCGAAAGTTGGGGTTTGCAGTTCGAGGGCGTACTTGCGCAGCAGGTTTTGCGCGGTCAGCAAGCGGTATTCCTTGCTGGCGCGAAAATCCGACAGCGGTGTGAAGTCTTCGGCCAGTGCCCGGCAGGCGCGTTCGACGCTGGCGCTGTCAAAAGGGTTGCCAATCAGCACGGTTTCGCAGGCCGAGGCGCGCTTTGGGGTAGCAGCCATGCCGCCGAACGCAATCCGCGCGGCGGTGACGATGCCGTTATCGAGGGTCAGGTTGAAGGCGGCGCACACGGCGCTGATGTCGTCGTCCAGCCGTTTTGACACTTTATAGGCGCGCAAGGCGCGGGCTGCGGTGGCGCGTGGCAGGACGATTTTCTCGATGAATTCGCCTTCCTGTCGGGCGGTCACCCGGTAATCAATGAAGTAATCCTCAAGTGGCAGGCTGCGGCAGGTGTTGCCCTTGCGCAGCACGAGGCTGGCCCCCAGGGCGATCAGCAAGGGCGGCGTGTCGCCAATCGGGGAGGCGTTGCCAATGTTGCCGCCCAGCGTGCCCTGATTGCGGATTTGCAACGAGGCGAAGCGTTGCAGTAATTCGCCGAAGTCCGGGTATTGGGCATTGAGGACGGAGTAGGCGTCGGTGAGGGTCACGGCCGCACCGATCTCGATGCGGTCTTCAATGAATTCAATGCGCTTCATTTCGGCCACGTGGCCCACGTAGATCATCACCGGCAGCGGGCGATGCAATTGCGTGACCTCCAGCGCCAGGTCGGTGCCGCCGGCCAGCAGCCGCGCTTGCGGGCACGCCTCATACAGGTCGGCCAGGTCGCTGAGGGTCAGGGGCAGCAGGCAGCGTTTGTCGCCGCTGTTGAGTTCACCGGTCTGTTGGGGGGCGATGGCATTGAGTGCGGCCAGGGTGGCCTGCTCGCGTGCATCAAATTGGTCACCCCCCTGCACCGAACAGGCGCGTTCGGCGGCTGCCAGAATCGGCCGATACCCGGTGCAGCGGCACAGATTACCCGCCAGCGCTTCATGGGTCTGATGGGCGTCGGGTGCGGTGCTGTTCTTTTGCAGCGCAAACAGCGACATCACAAACCCGGGCGTGCAGAACCCGCACTGCGAGCCGTGGCACTCGACCATGGCGCGCTGCACGCTGTGCAATTGGCCTTGATGCTTGAGGTCTTCCACGCTGATCAATTGCTTGCCGTGCAGGGCCGACACAAAGGTCAGGCAGGCATTGAGGCTGCGATAGCGCAGGCGTTGCTGGCCCTGCGGGTCGGTCTGGATTTCGCCCACGACCACCGTGCAGGCGCCGCAGTCGCCACTGGCGCAGCCTTCCTTGGTTCCGGGTTTATGCAGGTGCTCGCGCAGGTAATTGAGCACGGTCAGGTTCGGGTCCAGCGCGTGCTCGGTACGCAGCGTCTGGTTGAGTAGGAACTGGATCACGGAAGGCCTCGCAAAATCATTATTGTTATCGAGCGGGATGGGCTGAATTTAGTCATAACTGACTCGCGGGTCAAGAAAATGAACAAAGGCCTGCAAAATGGTGTTCTGCGACGGCGATTAGCCATTTATTTGCGGGTTTCGTGCCAAATTCACTGTTGCGGGCACTCCGCTAGAGCCCGGCAAGTGCGTTACACTTCGCCGCCTGCACTGATCAAAGATTTTGAAGGTAAAACATGACGTTCAAGGCGCCGGATAGCCTCGCCGAGCAAATCGCTCATCACCTCGCCGAACGGATCATTCGGGGCGAGTTACAGCCAGGGGAACGCATTCAGGAACAGAAGGTGACGCTGGCGCTCAATGTCAGTCGCGGCTCTGTGCGCGAAGCGTTGCTGATCCTCGAACGTCGGCACCTGATCGCCATCCTGCCGCGACGCGGCGCGCACGTCACCGAGCTCAGTGCGCACAAGGTGCAAAGCCTGTGCACGCTGATGAGCGAGCTGTACATCCTGCTGGGCAATGCCGTGGCGCAACGTTGGGCGGTTCAGGCCGACCTCGGGCCATTCCTGCAAATCCAGCAGCGCCTGACCGCCAGCCTTGAGCGCCAGGACATCAGCGCATTTGTCGAAGACAGCTTCAATGTCATGCGCGCGGCCTATCCGTTTGCCAACAACCCGTACCTGCAAGAAACCGTCGAGAACCTGCATCCCGCCATGAGCCGTGCCTATTACCTGGCACTGGAGCAACGCAAGGCGGCAATGAGCGAATTCCTGGCCCTGTTTGCGCAGTTGCTCGACGCAGTACTGGCGCGTGATCTGCCCAAGATCCGCCTGGTGCTCGGCAGCTACGCCCAGCGCAGTTGCGATTTGGTGCTGACTGCCTTGACGGTTGCCTGAGCGTGCGGCTCAAGTGCATCAAGCTGGCCGGTTTCAAGTCGTTCGTCGACCCGACAACGGTTAACTTTCCGAGCAACATGGCGGCGGTGGTCGGCCCCAATGGCTGCGGCAAATCGAACATCATCGACGCCGTGCGCTGGGTGATGGGCGAAAGCTCGGCCAAGAACTTGCGCGGCGAGTCGATGACCGATGTCATCTTCAATGGCTCCACCAGCCGCAAGCCCGTGAGTCAGGCCAGCATCGAGCTGGTGTTTGATAACTCCGACGGTACGTTGCTGGGCGAGTACGCGGCTTACGCCGAGATTTCGATCCGGCGCAAAGTGACCCGCGACAGCCAGACCACGTATTACCTCAATGGCACCAAGTGCCGACGCCGTGACATCACCGACATCTTCCTCGGCACCGGCCTGGGACCGCGCAGCTACTCGATCATCGAGCAGGGCATGATCTCGAAACTGATCGAGTCCAAGCCCGAAGACCTGCGTAACTTTATCGAAGAAGCAGCGGGTATCTCCAAGTACAAGGAGCGCCGCCGCGAGACCGAAAACCGCATCCGCCGCACCCACGAAAACCTCGCCCGCCTCACTGACCTGCGTGAAGAGTTGGGGCGTCAGCTGGAGCGCTTGCACCGTCAGGCCCAGGCGGCGGAGAAGTATCAGGAATACAAAGCCGAGGAGCGTCAGCTCAAGGCGCAACTGTCGGCGCTGCGCTGGCAGGCTCTGAACGAACAGGTTGGCCAGCGCGAAGCGGTCATCGGTAATCAGGAAGTCAGCTTTGAAGCCCTGGTGGCCGAGCAGCGTAATGCCGATGCGAGCATCGAGCGTCTGCGCGACGGGCACCATGATCTGTCAGAGCGCTTCAATCTGGTGCAGGGCCGTTTCTACTCCGTGGGGGGTGACATTGCCCGCGTCGAGCAGAGCATTCAGCACGGTCAGCAACGCTTGCGCCAGTTGCAGGACGATTTGCGTGAAGCTGAGCGTTCGCGCCTTGAAACCGAATCGCACTTGGGGCACGACCGCACGCTGCTGGCCAAGCTGGGTGAAGAACTGGCGATGCTCGAACCCGAGCAGGCGCTCACCAGTGCCGCCGCCGAAGAGGCGGGTGCGGCGCTCGAAGAATCCGAAGTCACCATGCAGGCCTGGCAAGAGCAGTGGGATGCCTTCAACCTGCGCAGCGCCGAGCCGCAGCGTCAATCTGAAGTCTTGCAGGCGCGGATTCAGCAACTGGAAACCAGCATGGAGCGCGTGGCCGAGCGCCAGCGTCGACTGGCTGAAGAGCGCGCCTTGCTCGCGGCTGACCCTGAAGATGCGGCCATTCTGGCGTTGAGCGAATTACTGGCCACCAGCGAGCTGACTCACGAAGAGCTCCAGGGCAACGAAGAGCAGCTCGTCGAGCGTCTGGAGCAGGTGCGTCACGACTTGCAGCAGGCGACCCACCGTCAGCAACAGGCTCAGGGCGAATTGCAGCGGCTTAATGGCCGTTTGGCATCACTGGAAGCCTTGCAACAGGCGGCCCTCGATCCGGGCACCGGCACGGGTGAATGGCTGCGTGCGCATCAACTCAACCAGCAACCGCGTCTGGCTGAGGGCTTGCGCGTTGAGCCGGGCTGGGAACTGGCGGTTGAAACCGTGCTGGGCGCCGACCTGCAAGCGGTGCTGGTTGACGATTTTGCCCCGCTCGATCTGGCCGGCTTTACTCAGGGCGATTTGCGCCTGTTCAGTGCCGGCACGCCCGGCCACGCTGAAGCAGGCAGTTTGCTCGACAAGGTTGAATCGGATTTCGACCTTGCACCCTGGCTGGGGCGGGTCAAGCCGGTCGACACCCTTGAACAGGCGCTGGTCCTACGCCCGCAGCTGGCTGAAGGGCAGAGCCTGATCACTCGCGATGGTTTTTGGGTGGGGCGCACGTTTTTGCGCGTGCGCCGTGCCAGTGAAGCGGAAAGCGGGGTGCTGGCCCGCGGCCAGGAAATACAGCGTCTGGAGCATGAACGCGATGAGCGCGAAGCCACGTTGGCAACCCTTGAGGAGCAGTTACAGCGCTTGCGCGAGCAGCAACTGACCCAGGAAGAAGCCCGTGAGCAGGTGCGTCGGCGTTTGCAGGATGAAGCGCGTCAACAGGGTGAGATCAAAGCCAGGCTTTCGGCCAGTAAAGCCAAGGTCGAGCAATTGACCCTGCGTCGTCGTCGTCTGGATGAAGAGTTGGCTGAATTGGCTGAGCAGCGCGCCCTGGAGCACGAGCAGGTGGGTGAAGCGCGCCTGCAATTGCAGGAAGCGCTGGACGCCATGGCCACCGATACCGAGCAGCGCGAGTTGTTACTGGCCCGGCGCGACAGCTTGCGTGAGCGTCTGGACCGGGTGCGTCAGGACGCTCGTCAGCACAAGGATCACGCTCATCAGTTGGCCGTTCGGCTGGGGGCGCTCAAGGCGCAGCACGATTCCACGCGTCAGGCCCTTGAACGTCTGGAGTTGCAGTCGGAGCGGCTGGCCGAAAAGCGCGAGCAACTTTCGCTGAACCTGGAAGAGGGCGAGGCGCCTCTGGAAGAGCTGCGTCTGAAGCTCGAAGAATTGCTCGACAAACGCCTGAGCGTGGATGAAGAGCTCAAGGTCGCGCAAACCGCCCTTGAAGACGCCGACCGCGAATTGCGCGAGGCCGAAAAACGCCGAAATCAGGCCGAGCAACAATCGCAACTGATTCGCGGCCAGCTCGAACAGCAGCGCATGGAATGGCAAGCGCTGACTGTGCGGCGCACCGCGTTGCAAGACCAATTGCTGGCCGATGGCTATGACCTGCACGGCGTGCTGGCCACCTTGAGCAGCGAGTTGAACGAGCAGCAGGCCGAAGAAGAGCTGGAGCGCATTGGCGCACGAATTCAGCGCCTGGGGGCGATCAACCTGGCGGCCATCGATGAGTACCAGCAGCAGTCCGAACGCAAACGCTATCTGGATGCTCAAGATGCGGATCTGGTTGAAGCGCTTGAGACGCTGGAAAACGTCATTCGCAAGATCGACAAAGAAACCCGCAGCCGTTTCAAAGACACCTTTGATCAGATAAATGGTGGATTACAGGCACTTTTCCCAAAAGTTTTCGGTGGCGGCAGCGCTTACTTGGAACTGACGGGCGAAGATTTACTCGATACAGGAGTAACGATCATGGCGCGGCCGCCGGGCAAGAAGAACAGCACCATCCATTTGTTGTCCGGTGGTGAGAAGGCATTGACTGCGCTGGCGCTGGTTTTTGCCATCTTCAAGTTGAATCCGGCACCGTTTTGCATGCTCGATGAAGTGGATGCGCCGCTTGATGATGCGAACGTAGGGCGTTATGCCCGTCTGGTTAAAGAGATGTCACAGACGGTGCAGTTCATCTACATCACCCACAACAAAATCGCCATGGAAATGGCCGATCAGTTGATGGGGGTGACGATGCACGAGCCCGGATGTTCGCGTCTGGTGGCGGTTGATGTCGAGGAGGCCATGGCAATGGTGGATGCTTGAGCTATAAGCAAAGAGGGACAAAAAAATCTTTGCATAAGATATTTCCCAAAGAGTTGACCGATTTGGTTTGCATGCTTGTAGGGCTTCGGCATAGCTCAATGCGACAGACGGTGTAAAGTTATCTTTGGTCGTGCTAATTTAGCGTCTAATTTTTTTATACGTGGGTAAAACGCCATTCAGAACATAGAGTTGGCGCCACGTTTTAAAGGGCTTTAGGCTCTTCTTCATAGAATCATTTTTTAGGGGCACGGGATTACATGGAAATCGGTCTGCGCGAGTGGCTGATCGTCATCGGCATAGTGGTCATCGCCGGTATTCTTTTTGATGGCTGGCGCCGCATGCGCGGTGGCAAAGGCAAGCTCAAGTTTCGTCTTGATCGAAGCTTTTCTAACCTGCCCGACGAGGAGGAGACCAGCGCCGAGTTGCTCGGGCCTCCGCGAGTGCTGGACACCCCGCATCACAAAGAGCCGCAGCTTGATGAGCACGACCTGCCATCGGTGAGCATGCCGCCTCGTGAGAAAGGCGCCAAGCGCGGCAAGCGTGGCAGCGAGCCAAGCCAGGGCGACTTGAACCTCAATCTGGACCTGGAAGACGACGGCCCGAGCCTCAGCGCCGCCCGTGATGACTTCCCGGCGGAATCCAAACCGGCCCGTGGTCGTGCCACGGCCAGCCCGTCGGTGCCGGCAGTGGCTGAAGAGAAAGAAGCGCCGCAAGCGGCAGAAGAAGTGCTGGTCATTAGTGTCATCAGCCGCGACCCGGCGGGCTTCAAGGGGCCAGCCCTGTTGCAGAACATTCTGGAAAGCGGCCTGCGCTTTGGCGAGATGGATATTTTCCACCGCCACGAAAGCATGGCCGGCAATGGCGAAGTGCTGTTTTCGATGGCCAACGCTGTGAAGCCGGGTGTATTCGATCTGGACGATATCGACCTGTTCAGTACGCCTGCCGTGAGTTTCTTCCTGGGGCTGCCGGGGCCGCGTCATCCCAAGCAGGCGTTTGATGTGATGGTGGCCGCGGCGCGCAAGCTGTCGCAGGAACTGAACGGCGAGCTCAAAGATGACCAGCGCAGCGTGTTGACGGCGCAAACCATCGAGCATTACCGCCAGCGCATCGTTGAATTTGAACGTCGCGCATTGACTCAAAAACGCTAAGCCCTGTGGGAGTCAGCCTGTTTGCTCCCACTCCAGCGCGAACGAATTAACTCAAGAGCAGCCTCGGCTGCTCTTTTGCATTGTGAGAGAACACCCCATGACCGCCGCCCATGACCGAATCCTAGCGCTGCGCGCTGAACTGGATCAGCACAACTATCGCTACCACGTGCTCGACGAGCCGAGCATCCCGGACGCCGAATACGATCGTCTGTTCCATGAGCTCAAAGCGCTGGAAGCCGAGCATCCCGAGTGGGTCACGCCGGACTCCCCGACCCAGCGGGTGGGCAGCGCTGCGTTGTCGGCCTTCACGCAGGTCCGCCATGAAGTGCCGATGCTGAGTTTGGGCAACGCCTTCGATGAGGCGGACATGCGCGAGTTCGACCGCCGGGTCAATGAAGGGCTGGATTTGCCCTCCGGCGACCTGTTTGGTGGCGGTGCTGAGGTCGAATACAGCTGCGAGCCCAAGCTGGATGGCCTCGCGGTCAGTCTGTTGTACCGGGACGGGCATTTGGTGCGCGGTGCCACGCGAGGTGATGGCGCCACGGGTGAAGACATCAGCGTCAACGTGCGGACCGTGCGCAACATCCCGCTCAAGCTGCATGGCAGTGGCTGGCCCGCCGTGCTGGAGGTGCGGGGTGAAGTGTTTATGTCCAAGGCCGGGTTTGAGCGCCTGAACGAAACCCAAATGGCGGCAGGCGGTAAAACCTTCGCGAACCCGCGTAACGCGGCGGCGGGCAGCCTGCGGCAGCTCGACTCGAAGATCACCGCCAGCCGTCCGCTGGAATTTTGCTGTTACGGCTTGGGCCAGGTGTCTGAAGAATTTGCTGACACGCACATCGGTAATCTTAAGCAGTTGCAAAAATGGGGCATGCCCATCAGTCATGAGCTGAAGTTGGCCAAGGGCATTGCCGAGTGTCTTGAGTATTACCGTGACATCGGTGAGCGGCGCGCTTCACTGCCGTATGAAATCGATGGGGTGGTGTTCAAGGTCAACAGCCTGGCCTCGCAGCGTGAGCTGGGGTTTCGTGCCCGCGAACCGCGTTGGGCCATCGCCCATAAATTCCCGGCGATGGAAGAGCTGACCGAGCTGCTGGATGTGGAGTTTCAGGTGGGCCGAACCGGCGCGGTGACCCCGGTGGCGCGTTTGAAACCGGTGAAGGTGGCGGGCGTGACGGTCTCCAACGCCACGTTGCACAACATGGACGAAGTGGCGCGACTGGGGTTGATGATCGGCGATACCGTGATCATTCGCCGTGCTGGCGATGTGATCCCGCAGGTGGTGCAAGTGGTGCTGGATCGCCGTCCGGAACATGCCCGCCCGGTGCACATTCCGCACAACTGCCCGGTGTGCGGCTCGCATGTCGAGCGCACGCAACTGATCAAGCGCAGCAAAGGCCGCGAAACGGTCACTGAAGGCGCGGTGTACCGTTGCGTCGGCCGTCTGGCCTGCGGTGCTCAGCTTAAGCAGGCGATCATTCATTTTGTCTCGCGCCGGGCGATGGATATTGAAGGGCTGGGCGAGAAAAGCGTTGAGCAGTTGGTGGACGAAGGTTTGGTGCGTTCGCCGGCAGATCTGTACATGTTGAATTTCGATCAGATTGTCGAGCTGGAGGGTTTTGCCGAGTTGTCGACCAACAACCTGCTGGCCGCCATCGCTGACAGCAAGCGGCCGACACTGGCCCGCTTTATCTATGCCCTGGGCATTCCGGATGTGGGCGAGGAAACCGCCAAAGTGCTGGCGCGCTCGCTGGCTTCGCTGGAGCGCGTCCAGCAGGCGTTGCCGCAGGTGCTCACGTACTTGCCGGATGTCGGTCTGGAGGTCGCCCATGAGATTCACAGCTTCTTCAGTGATGAGCATAACCAGCAGGTGATCCAGCAGTTGCTGGAGCGCGGCCTTGAGTTGCAGGATCAGGGCGATCTGGGGGCTGAATTTGCCGCGAGCGCGACGTTGGGTGGCTTGATCGACAAACTGCATATCCCGTTTGTGGGGCCGGGCGGCGCGCAAAAGCTAGCCGACAAGTTTGGTTCGTTGCAAGGCGTGATCGATGCGGACTGGCTCGACATGCGCCAGGCCTTGCCGGAGAAGCAGGCCAAGGCGGTGCGAGCGTTTTTTGATAACCCCGACAATGCAAACCTTGCGCTGGCGATCGAGGCGCAGTTGCGTGATTTTGGCATGCACTGGCACAGCGAGAAAAAAGTCGTGGTCGGTTTGCCTCTGGCAGGGCAGACCTGGGTGCTGACCGGGTCGCTGGAACTGATGAGCCGCGATGTGGCCAAGGACAAGCTCGAAAGCCTGGGTGCCAAGGTCTCGGGTTCGGTCTCGGGCAAGACCCATTGCGTGGTGGCGGGGCCGGGTGCGGGGTCCAAGCTGGTTAAGGCCAATGAGCTGGGGCTCAAGGTGCTGGATGAGGAGGCGTTTGTCGCCTTTCTGGCGCAGCAGGGCATCAGCCTCTAAATCTGTGCAGGCGCTGCCGGGCGGCGTCCGGCAGCGTAGCCGGGTCAAAAAAGCCGTTTTTGTCGCTCGAAGGGAATCGCGTGCTGCTGATTTTCCCCGCAGGACGCCCGACCCCGCCCTGTGATTCGCGGACGCCGACCCGGTAATCCAAGTACTTGAGCCCATTCATTTTTTTATTCTTGAATAGGCGGTTGTAACTTTTCTTCAGACAGGTACAATGGCGCCGTTCGCTGCTAGGCGAATGTTGTTATGGTGACCCTATCGGTCCCTCCGCAACGATTACCCGTGAACCTGGTCAGATCCGGAAGGAAGCAGCCACAGCGGGAACATTGTGTGCCGGGGTGTGGCTGGTGGGGTTGCCTCCATTTTGAATCCCCCTTTTTTATCTCCTCACAACGCCGGTTACGACCTGGCGGTGTTTTTGTGTGCGTGTTCGTTTTGCCGTCTTTTTTGCGCCCAGTCAGGTGTTGAATCACGCGATATGAAGGGCAGTTAATGAGTGCACTTGCTCAGATTTCAGTTTTCATATTTCGAATTTGTCTTTCGCCTTTTATGGCATCGTCTAGATTTTCTATAAGTCTTTCCAGCGGCTATGAAAAAGTTAGTCAAGCCGCCTACACCGTTTGCAGGGGCTTTAGATGATGGGTGTACGGTTTTAAAAGATGCATTAACAAGTGTGAATTATTGGCATGCTGCGTCGGTTCTTTATACTTCCATTTAAATAGCTTGATGTTATGGGGCTGAAGTGAATATGTCTTTAAGACAATCCTTAAAAATTATTGGATCCAATAATTAGAGTCGTCAAAGCTCTGCAGACGGCTCTAGCACGGCCTTTGCCGGGGATTTTCGCGAATGTTGTTGAGAGGTATTCGTGCAACTCGGGCATCGTTCTTTGTCGCACTGGACTCTGTATTTGTCTGTGGTGACGGGCTGTTGAATCAATGCGTTGTTATAAGGCATAGGGTCAAGGCCGGGTTGTTGTCTGGCCATCTTACTTGCAAAGCTGAGATTACTTTGTAGAATTGCGCCACGTTTGATCTTCTTCAAGCCCACACCTGTTCAAAGAGGTTGGGTGTTGTTGCACGTCTGCTTAATATTGCCCGGTGCGTATTAAGTGTATGTGCGGTGAGCCTTGGGGTTGTTCTGTTCTTACATGGCGCGCCTGTGCGTGCTATCCACAGGTGGAGTTTTACCGTGCGCATTAACCTTCCCGTGACCGGTGTCGAACAAACATTTCCCGAGCATCAGCGGTTGATCTCAGCCACGGATGTCCACAGTCATATCACTTACTGCAATGCCGAATTCGCCGCCATGAGCGGTTTTACTCAGGATGAGTTGATCGGCAGTACGCACAATCTGGTTCGCCACCCCGACATGCCTGCCTCAGTTTTCGAATTGATGTGGCGCTACCTCAAGGCCGGTAAAAGCTGGATGGGGGTGGTCAAGAATCGCTGCAAGAACGGCAACTATTACTGGGTCAGCGCGTATGTCACGCCGATTCTGGAAGGCGGTCGTGTGGTCGGGTACGAGTCGGTGCGGGTCAAGCCCACCCGTGAGCAGGTGGCCCGCGCTGAGGCGCTCTATGCGCGCTTGCGTGAAGGCAAACCTGCGGTGTCGGCGTTGCACCGCGTCACCCACGCCGCGGGCGCCCTGTTACTGCCGGTCACCGCGGCCATCGTGTCGGTTGCCAGTGCTTATGTGCTCCCGACGCTGGCCGCACAAAGTCTCACGGCCGCGCTGTTTATCGGGGTGGGGGTGTGGGGGCACCGGCGCGTGGGCCAGCAATTCCAGCACATCCTCAACGCTTCTGCGGATTCATTCTCGGACCCGATCAGCGCCAGGGTGTACAGCGACGCCGACGGTGCTGTCGCCCGGTTACACATGATTTTGATCAGCGAAGAAGCGCGTCTGAAGACCGCACTGACCCGCTTGCTGGATTTGGCCAACCAGATGGCCGAAGCGGCGGCGGACTCCAGTCAGTTGTCCAGCGACACGGAAAGCGCCTTGTTGCAACAGCGTGCCGAGACTGACATGACCGCGGCCGCCATGACCGAAATGGCCGCGTCGATCTCCGAAGTGGCGATGCATGTTCAGCACACGGCGGTAGAGGCCAAAACCGCGAACCAGTTGGCCCAAGAGGGCAGTCTGGTGGCCGGTACCACCCGTGATGCCATTCAATTGCTGGCCAATACGGTGAATCAAATCAATGGCGCGGTGGGCAATCTGGCCGGCCAAACCCAAGAAATCATGCTGGCTGCCAGCATGATTCGCGCGATTGCCGATCAAACCAACCTGTTGGCACTCAATGCTGCGATCGAGGCCGCACGCGCAGGCGAGCAAGGGCGCGGGTTTGCCGTGGTGGCGGATGAAGTGCGGGCGCTGGCGGGCAAGACCCGGGAGTCGACCGAGCAGATCCAGGGCATCATCGAAAACCTGCAAACGGGCGCCGAGGAGGCGGTCAATATTGCCAGTCTGGGCATTCAGGAGGCCGAGCAGGGCGTGCGTCAGGTACTGCAAGCGCAGGAAGCGCTGCAGGGCATTCGTCAGGCCGTAGAGCGCATCACTGACATGAGCCAGCAGATGGCCGCTGCGTCGCAAGAACAGTCCTCGGTGGCCGAAGATGTTTCACGCCAAATCAACAATGTTGCTCAAACCGTGCAAAATACCGCGCAAAACGCCAATGCGGCAGTCGTGCGTGGTGGCGAACTCAAACGAATCTCTACAGGGCTTCGGGCCCTGGTGGATCGTTTCAATCGGTAATTGGCAAGGCGTGAAGTGAATCATGGACGATATGTACCGCAAAGCGGTAGATGCTGCGGCGATCTTTTCTGAAACCGATTTAAGTGGGCGCATCACCTACGTCAACGAGCAGTTCTGTGACGTGTCGGGTTACCCGCGTGAGGAATTGTTGGGGGCCAACCATCGCATCCTGAACTCGGGTTTTCATCCGCCCGAGTTCTTTGTCGGCATGTGGCGCACCATTTCCCGGGGGCAGGTCTGGAAAGGCGAAATCTGCAACCGGGGTAAAGACGGCACGGTCTACTGGGTGGACAGCACCATGGTGCCGCTGGTGGATGAATCGACCGGGCAAGTGCGCAAGTATTTGTCTATCCGTTTTGATGTCAGCGAAAAGCGTCAGTTGCTGCACACCCTGCAATGGCGCGTGGGGCACGATGTGCTGACTGGCTTGCCAAACCGCGCCTACCTCTCCGACCTGTTGAATCAGGCCCTCGAATCTTCGCGCGCCGATGGCATTCCGCTGGCGGTGTGCATGCTCGATCTGGACGGCTTCAAGGCAGTCAATGACGGTTACGGCCATGCCAGCGGCGACTTGCTGCTGATCGAGGTGGCCAAGCGTTTAAAAAGCATCATGCGCGGTGAAGATGTCGTGGCGCGTCTGGCCGGGGACGAATTTGTCCTGATCCTGCGCCATGTGCGCGATGCGGATGAGCTGCACGGGGCCATGCAGCGGGTATTGACCGCCATTTCCCGGCCCTACACGGTGGGTGAAAACAGCCTGAGTGTGTGTGCCAGCATTGGCGTCACGCTTTACCCGCTCGACAACGAAGATGCCGACACGCTGTTGCGCCATGCCGATCAGGCCATGTACGTGGCCAAGCAAAGCGGACGCAACCGCTATTACGTGTTCGATGTGCTCAAGGGGCGCGAGATCAAGGCCACCCACGAACAGGTCGAGCGTGTACGCCAGGCCTTGGCAGCGGGTGAGTTGTGTTTGCACTACCAGCCCAAGGTCAACATGCGTACCGGCGAGGTGTTGGGTTTTGAAGGCCTGTTGCGTTGGCATCATCCGAAGAAAGGGCTGATGGAACCCTGCGATTTTTTACCGGTGGTCGAGCAGACCGACTTGATTATCGACATCGGGGAATGGGTGATCGATCAGGCGATCCGGCAAATGCACGAATGGCAAAGGGCCGGGGCGCACTGGTCAATTAGTGTCAACATTGCGGCCCGGCACTTTCAGCGCGCGGATTTTGTGGCGCGTCTTAAGGTGTTGCTGGGTCGGTATGCGGAGGTGGCGCCCGAAAAGCTGGACCTCGAAATCATTGAGTCGGCGGCCATTGAGAACATGCAGCATGTCAGTCAATGCCTTAAAGCCTGTCAGGCTTTAGGCGTGCGTTTTTCGCTGGACGATTTCGGTACGGGCTATTCCTCGCTGAGCTACCTCAAGCGCTTGCCGACCGAAACCATCAAGATCGACAAATCCTTTGTGCGTGACATCCTCCACGATCAGGATGACCTGGCCCTGACCACGGCGGTGGTCGGGTTGGCGCGCGCGTTTGGGCGCAACGTGATTGCCGAAGGGCTGGAGAGCGAAGCGCAGGGTTGCCTGCTGATGGAGCTGGGCTGCGAAGTGGCGCAGGGCTATTTCATTGCGCGGCCCATGCCGATTCGCGAAGTGGCCAATTGGGTGGCCGGTTTCGAACCGCCCGGGGCATGGTTGCAGGCCGCTTGCGCCTGAGCGGTCACAGCGGCGCGGGTGCGGTGTAACGCGAAATGATGCGCTCTATTTCCCCGGACTGGCGCATGGCAGACAGGGTGCTGAGGATTTTTCCCGTTGGCAGCTGCGGGTCGTTACGCACCATGCAACTGAGCATTTGTTCCTGCACCAGCGCCACGTCGTGCAGTTGGTCTGCCGGTTCGAGGTCTTTATTGATCCAGTCCACTGCCCATTGATTACTGACCGCATAGTTGAAGCGTCCGATGATCAGCATTTGCAGGACTTGTTCCTGGCTGCGGGCGTCATCGCGCTGCAGCCTGCCCGCATCGAACAACGGTTGCAGGGAGGGATAGGTGTAGCTGAGCACTGTACCGACCGACTGTCGCTCCAGGGTTTGCAGATTCACCGGCGCCGGGCGCTGGCGTGTGCCGACCAGCACATCGCGTTGTGCGAGCAGCGGTTCGCTCCACAGGTACTGGTCGGCGTTCGGGCCGACCCAGGCAGGGGTGACAAAACAGCGCACATCCATTTCGCCATGGTCCATGGCGCTCTGAACCCGCGCCCGGGCCAGTACCTGAAAGTGCGCCGGATAGCCTATCTGGCGCGCCAGGCTTTGCATGACGTCAAACAGGATGCCTTCAGTGGGCTGGCCGTTCTCGTGCCGCACCATGGGCATCGCCCAACTGTCTGCAATGGCGAAACGCATAGGCGGCAGTTCCGCCAGACAGGGCGCGGCGGCCAGTATCAATAACAAGGGGGGCCAGCGCATAAGATCTCCGGCAGAGGGGGGCAAAACGATATAAATAGCCCGTCAGGCAGCAGCATAGCCAGATTAGGCGGCCACATCGGATGCAATTTTGCCCTTGCTCCGCTAGCATTAGCGCCTTCCGCTTTTCAGACGCGACGGTTATCAATGAGTTATCAGGTTCTTGCACGTAAATGGCGTCCGCGCTCGTTCCGCGAAATGGTCGGCCAGACCCATGTGCTCAAGGCTCTGATCAACGCCCTGGACAGTCAGCGCTTGCACCACGCCTACCTTTTCACCGGTACCCGTGGCGTGGGCAAGACCACCATTGCGCGGATCATCGCCAAATGCCTGAACTGTGAAACAGGTATCACCTCGACCCCGTGTGGCGAGTGTTCGGTGTGCCGCGAAATCGACGAAGGCCGTTTTGTCGACCTGATCGAAATCGACGCCGCCAGCCGCACCAAGGTCGAAGACACCCGCGAGCTGCTCGATAACGTGCAGTATGCGCCGAGCCGAGGGCGCTTCAAGGTCTACCTGATCGACGAAGTGCACATGCTCTCCAGCCATTCGTTCAATGCGCTGCTTAAAACCCTTGAAGAGCCGCCGCCCTACGTCAAGTTCATCCTGGCGACGACCGACCCGCAAAAGCTGCCGGCGACCATTTTGTCGCGCTGCCTGCAATTCTCGCTCAAGAACATGACCCCGGAGCGCGTGGTTGAACACCTGAGCCATGTGCTGAGTGTCGAAAACGTTCCTTTTGAAGACGATGCCCTGTGGCTGCTCGGGCGTGCCGCAGACGGTTCGATGCGCGATGCCATGAGCCTGACCGATCAGGCGATTGCGTTCGGTGAAGGCAAAGTGCTGGCTGCGGATGTGCGGGCCATGCTCGGTACGCTGGACCACGGCCAGGTGTTTGACCTGCTTCACGCCTTGATTCAGGGCGATGCAAAAGCCTTGCTTGAGGCCGTGCGCCATTTGGCCGAGCAGGGGCCGGACTGGAATGGCGTGCTGTCGGAAATCCTCAACGTGTTCCACCGCGTAGCGATTGCCCAGGCATTGCCTGAAGGCGTCGACAATGGTCACGGCGACCGGGATCGGGTGTTGGCGCTGGCGCAGGCGATGCCGGCCGAAGATGTGCAGTTTTATTACCAGATGGGCCTGATCGGTCGCCGCGATTTACCCCTCGCGCCCGACCCGCGGGGCGGGTTCGAAATGGTGCTGCTGCGCATGTTGGCCTTTCGTCCTGCCGACACCGGGGACGCACCGAGTCAGCCGCTAAAGCCGGTGGGGATCAGCCAGGCCACAGTTGATTCCGCTCAAGCCGTGGCGACGGCTGCTGCGCTAACGCCGGTCGCGACACCGGTGCCGGAACCCGTCGCGGCGCCTGAACCCCAGGTTGCCCCGCCCCCGACGCCTGCCCCGGCCCCAGTGGTTGAGCCACGGGCGCCTGTGGTCGCAGAAGTCGATCTGCCGTGGAACGAGCCCGCTGTGCCGGTCGTCGAGCAAGCGCCTGCCCCCGAGCCGGTGCTGGAGACCGTCAGTGAGCCCCCCGCGTTGCCGTCGATGCCATTGCCTACCCCGGACAGCGTGGTGCCCGACGCGCCGCAGTGGACGGCCGCACCGATCCCCGAGCCGACCGCCGAGCAAGTCGATGCGGCCCTCTCAGGCATGGACCGCGATGACGAGCCGCCGTTGGACGAAGACTACATTGAGCCGGACATGGACTCGGCGGCCTACAGTTATCTGGACGAGCTGGCCAGTGAGCATGCGGCCGAGCATGAGCCTGCGCCGGAGCCTGAACCGCAGCCCGCCGCGATGCCGGCGACCGGTCTGGCCCTTGAATGGCTCAACATGTTCCCCAAATTACCGGTGTCGGGGATGACAGCAAGCATTGGTGCCAACTGCACGCTGATCTCGGCCGAAGGGGATGAGTGGCTGCTGCACCTGGATCCGGCGCACAGTGCGTTGTTTAACGCGACCCAGCAGCGTCGTTTGAACGATGCCCTGAACCAACACTTGCAGCGCACACTTAAAGTCACCATCGAGCTGATCAAGCCCGAACAGGAAACCCCGGCGCAAGCGGCAGCCCGTCTGCGCGCCGAGCGTCAGCGACTGGCGGAGGAATCGATCTATGCCGACCCGTTGGTCCAACACATGATTGAACAGTTCGACGCCGCCGTGCGTGACGATACGATCCAGCCTGTCGACGTGGTCGAGCCCCAGGCGTCGTAGCGGCGGATAAAAAATTACAGCCCGTGGTCGAAGGCCATGGGCATATTGTGCATATACCGTTTGAGGTGATTCCCATGATGAAAGGTGGCATGGCCGGCCTGATGAAGCAGGCGCAGCAGATGCAGGAAAAAATGGCCAAGATGCAGGAAGAACTGGCCAACGCAGAAGTCACCGGCAAGGCAGGTGGCGATATGGTGAGCGTGGTGATGACCGGTCGTCACGACATCAAGCGCGTAAGCATCGACCCCAGCCTGCTGGAAGGCGTGAGCGATGATGATCGTGAAGTGCTGGAAGACTTGTTCGCCGCGGCCGTTAACGACGCCGTGCGCAAGATCGAAGCCAACAGCCAGGACAAAATGAGCGGCGTGACCGCCGGCATGCAATTGCCACCGGGCATGAAGCTGCCGTTCTAAGGTGCTGTGAGAAAGCCGGGCGCCGCGCCCGGCTTTTTTTTGCGCGTTTTTTGTCGTCGCTGTCGCGGGCTGTGGGGGTGACGAGAGCATTTGACGCTGCCTGACCGGGCGGGTATAAACCGCCTCTCGTTGTTTTGTCGGACTTTTCCCTATGAGCTTTAGCCCCCTGATTCGCCAACTGATTGATGCCTTGCGCACTTTGCCGGGCGTGGGTCAAAAGACCGCTCAGCGCATGGCCCTGCAGTTGCTTGAGCGTGACCGCAGTGGTGGCTCGCGTCTGGCGCTGGCGTTGAGTCAGGCGATGGAAGGGGTAGGGCATTGCCGGTTGTGTCGCACCCTGACCGAAGACGACCTGTGCCCGCAGTGCGCGGACCTGCGTCGCGATGACACCCTGCTGTGTGTGGTGGAAGGCCCGATGGACGTCTATGCCGTGGAGCAAACGGGGTATCGCGGGCGCTATTTCGTGCTCAAGGGGCATTTATCGCCGCTGGATGGCCTGGGGCCAGAGGCGATTGGCATTCCGCAGTTGATGGCGCGTATTGAATCGCAAGGCACCTTTACCGAGGTCATCCTGGCCACCAATCCGACGGTCGAAGGCGAGGCCACCGCGCATTACATTGCGCAGCTGCTGCACAGCAAAGGTTTGATCGCCTCACGCATCGCCCACGGCGTGCCGTTGGGTGGCGAGCTTGAATTGGTGGATGGCGGAACGCTGGCGCATTCGTTCGCTGGACGCAAACCCATCGCCTTGTGAGACCCATCGCCCTTGCTGGCGAACGTGACAGCAAGGGCGATGCTTTATTCGGTCAGCGAAAACTCAGTCAGGCTGAAGGTCGCAATGCCGATGTCATTCAGGCGCTTTGAACCGCCCAGTTCCGGCAGGTCGATGATGGCCGCCGCTTCAAAGACCGTTGCCCCCATGCGCCGTGCCAGATTGGCCGCCGCAATCAGCGTGCCGCCTGTGGCAATCAGGTCATCCACGATCAGCAACGAATCCCCTTCGCACAGGCTGTCAGCGTGCGCCTCCAAAAACGCTTCGCCGTATTCGGTCTGATAGCCTTCAGCGATCACGTCCGCCGGCAGTTTGCCTTGCTTGCGAAACAGGATCAGGGGCTTGTTGAGCTGGTGTGCCAGAACCGATCCGATCAGGAACCCGCGTGCATCCATGGCGCCAATGTGGGTGAAGTCGGCTTCGACGTAGCGTTCGATAAACGAATCGGCAATCACGCGCATGGCGCGAGGGGACTGGTACAGCGGGGTGATGTCGCGAAAAATCACGCCCGGCTTGGGGAAGTCAATGACCGGGCGGATCAGCGATTTTAGGCAGAAGTCGTTCAAGACCATGGTGTGGGTGTGTCCTGGCGTGCGTAAAGCGCGCCAGTATAGCGGCTTTAGCCTTCCAAAGACCCGCCCGCCAGCGCACACAGCTTGATCGGGTCAAGGATGTTGACTTCCTTGCCCTCGGCGATCAGCAATTCGTCGGTCTGTAGGCGCGTGAACACCCGCGAGACCGTTTCAACGGCCAGGCCCAGGTAGTTGCCGATTTCATTGCGCGACATGCTGAGGCGGAACTGGTTGGCCGAGAAGCCGCGAGCCCGGAAGCGGGCAGACAGGTTGACCAGGAACGTGGCAATGCGCTCGTCAGCGGTCTTTTTCGACAGCAACAGCATCATTTGTTGGTCGTCGCGGATTTCGCGGCTCATCACGCGCATCAACTGGCGACGCAGTTGCGGCAATTGCAGGGCCAGCTCGTCCAGGCGCTCAAACGGGATTTCGCACACCGAGGTGGTTTCCAGTGCCTGTGCCGACACCGGGTAGGCTTCAGTGTCCATGCCGGAGAGGCCGACCAGTTCACTGGGCAAATGGAAGCCGGTAATTTGCTCTTCGCCGCTGTCACTCAGGCTGAAGGTCTTGAGCGCGCCAGAACGGACTGCGTACACCGAACCAAACGTATCGCCCTGGCGAAACAGGAACTCCCCTTTTTTCAGGGGGCGGCCTCGCTTGACGATCTCATCCAGCGCGTCCATATCTTCCAGATTCAATGAAAGTGGTAAACACAGAGGCGCCAGACTGCAGTCCTTGCAGTGTGCCTGGTTATGAGCGCGCAGTTTTACTGGCTCGGACATTTCTTTAATCCTTGTGGGAAAACACACATAAGTTACAAGGGTAACTCAGCAAGGGAATCCAGACCAGTGCGCCTTCTCTGGGCGCAACGCTCAAGAAATGTAGGATTTGGCCGATAAACGGGTATCGCAGATAAACGGAGCAGGGAAGATGTCGTCGATGGGAGGGGTAACCCTGGGGCAAAGTGGGATGTTGCACATCCCGGCGCCCGTGCAGAACACGCAGGGTCAGAAAACAGCCGACAAAGACGCGAAACTTGACGTGGACGCCACGACTCCCGCTGAAGGCGTGTCGGTCACCATTTCGGGCGCCGCCCTGAAAGCGGCCGGGGCGCAGAAAGCTGACAACAGCGACATTGAAGACAGCGGTTTGCCCGACAACATTCAGAAACTGCTGAAGATGATTCGCGACGTCAAAAAGCAGATCGCCGAGAAGCAGCAGCAACTGCAACAAGTGTTGACCAACAGCAGCCTGAGCCCGGAACAGGCCAAGGCTCAAGCGTCGGCATTGCAGGGTGAGATTTCCAGCCTGACGGCCAGTCTGATCACGCTGAACGCGAGCCTGGCCAAGGCCATGAAAGACATGAGCAGCGACGACGCGCTCAAGGCCGCTTCGTTAGCCGCTAAATAACCCGCGAATAGCGCTGGCGGTTTTGTTGCTCCAGGTACGCATCAAACACCATACACACCGAGCGCACCAATAACCGCCCCGCCGGCAGAACGGTCAACTGGTCACTGTCCAGTGCGATCAGGCCGTCTTGCGCCATCGCTTCCAGTGCGGGCCACTGGGCCGCGAAATACCCCCTGAAGTCGATGTTGAACGCCTGCTCGATGCGTGCAAACGGCAAGTGCAGGTTGCAGATGATTTGCTGAATCACTTCGCGGCGGATCCGGTCGTCCTGGTTGCAGATCAGCCCGCGGCTGGTGGCCAGTTGGGCACTGGCCAGCGTGGTCTGGTACTGCGCCAGATCGCTGTTGTTCTGGCAGTACAAATCGCCGATCTGGCTGATGGCCGATACCCCGAGCCCGATCAGGTCGCAATGACCGTGGGTGGTGTAGCCCTGGAAATTGCGTTGCAGCGTGGCTTCTTCCTGGGCAATGGCCAGTTCGTCATCCGGCAGGGCGAAGTGGTCCATGCCGATGTAGCGGTAACCGGCTTTGGTCAGTTGCTCGATGGTGTTTTGCAGCATCTGCAGCTTGTCGGCAGGGGACGGCAAATCACTGGCATTGATCCGGCGCTGTGGCATGAAGCGTTCAGGCAAGTGCGCGTAATTGAACACCGACAAACGATCCGGCTGCAGGTTAATCACTTCGTCGACCGTGCGCGCAAATGCCTCGGGCGTCTGTTTCGGTAGCCCGTAGATCAGGTCGATATTGATCGAGCGAAATTGCAGGGTGCGCGCCGCGTCAATCACCGCGCGGGTTTCTTCCAGGCTTTGCAAGCGGTTCACGGCCCGTTGTACCTGCGGGTCGAGGTCTTGCAGGCCGATGCTGACCCGATTGAACCCCAGCTCGCGCAACAGCCCCATGGTCGACCAGTCGGCTTCGCGCGGGTCGATCTCGATGCCGTAGTCGCCGGAGTCATCGTCCAGCAGGTTGAAATGCTGGCGCAGCTTGGCCATTAACTGGCGCAGTTCGTCATGGCTGAGGAACGTCGGCGTGCCACCGCCAAAGTGCAACTGCTCGACCTTTTGGTGGGGGTCGAGGTGGCAGGCGATCTGCTGGATTTCCTGCTCCAGGCGTTGCAAATAGGGCTGTGCGCGGCCCCGGTCCTTGGTCACGACTTTGTTGCAGGCGCAGTAATAGCAAATGTTGGCGCAAAACGGCACGTGCACATACAACGACAGAGGACGCAACGCCTTGCGGCTTTCTCGCAACGCATGCAACAGGTCAAACGGGCTGACCTGGCTGTTGAACTGCATGGCTGTGGGATACGAGGTATAGCGCGGTCCGGCCATGTCGTAACGGCGAATTAAATCTGAGTCCCAACGAATGGCGTCGAGCATGCGGGCATTCCCCCGGGATGGCTGGCAATGCTCGGCAGTCTAGGGGGTGGGTCACTGTTGCATCTTGATTTGCATCAAGAGCTGTGGTTGCAGCTTTGTAGCAGCCTGCACCGCACGGGGCGTCACGCTGCCCGATTCAATGCCCCATTAACCAATGCTGGTGCGGGCCGGGCAGGGTCCAGATGCCGAACAGGATCACCAGCATGCCGCCTGTCATGCGCACGCTGCGCTTGCGCAGCAGGGCCGTGACACGTTCGGCCGCCAGCCCCGTGGCCAGCAACACGGGCCACGTGCCAAGGCCAAACGCCAGCATCAACAGCGCGCTGTCGGTCGCGCTGCCCTGGCTGGCTGACCAGATCAGGGTGCTGTACACCAGTCCGCACGGCAGCCAGCCCCAGAGTGCGCCCAGCAGCAAAGCGCGCGGCAGGCTCGATACCGGCAGCAGACGCGTCGCAATCGGCTGAATATGACGCCACAGGCCGCGCCCCAGGCTTTCAATGCGCGTCAGCCCGCTCCACCAGCCCGCCAGGTACAAGCCCATGCAAATCAGTAGCACGCCCGCGAGGATGCGCATGAACAGCGCCGCCGGGCTATTGGCCACGGCCCAGCCTGCGAGCCCAAGCAATAAACCGGCTGCGGCATAGCTGAGGATTCGACCGAGGTTGTAGGCCAGCAGCAACCTGAAGCGTCGGCTGCGTTGTTCTTTCGGAATCGCCAGGGTCAGGGCGCCCATCAACCCGCCGCACATGCCCAGGCAATGGCCACCGCCCAACAGGCCGAGGATGACGGCTGAAACCAGCAGCGGCGCCAATTCAAGCATGGGGCGGCGCTATTTGATCGTCGTCTTTGGGCGCGTCCGGGTGCAGGCCTTTGGCCTCGTCGACGGCGGCGGTGTGCTGCGGGTCTTGGTCGTCAAACAGAATGCTGTGGGCCGGGCTGTCCAGGTCGTCGTACTGGCCGCTGTCCACCGCCCAAAAGAAGATGTAAATGGCGACCCCGACAATCAGCAAGGCCGCGGGAATCATGACGTAAAGCGCTGGCATAAGAACTCCGGACGGCCGTTTCAGGCCGGCATCGGCTGAGGATCGAGGGTAGGTTGAAGGCTGGCGGGCTTCGGCATACGCGTCAGGCGCAAGGCGTTCAACACCACGATCAGTGAACTGATGGACATGCCCACGGCGGCCCACACGGGGGTGATCCAGCCCAGCGCCGCAAAGGGCAGCATCAGGCCGTTGTACAGGCCTGCCCACAACAGGTTTTCGATGATAACCCGACGTGTGCGCCGGGCAAGGCCAAAGGCTTGCACCAATGCCTCGAGCCGATTGGACAGCAGCACGGCATCGGCGCTGGTTTTCGCCAGGTCAGTGGCCGATCCCATGGCCACGCTGATGTCGGCAGCGGCCAGCACCGGCACGTCGTTGACCCCGTCACCGAGCATCAGCACGGTGCGGCCCTGGGCATGCAACTGTTGCAGCACGTGCAGTTTGTCGTCGGGGCGCAGGCCGCCGCGCGCTTCATCAATCCCCAGCTCGGCCGCCACACTGTCGACCATCGGGGAGGTATCGCCCGACAGCAGCAGCGTGCGCCAGCCGCGGGCCTTGCAGGC
Organism: Pseudomonas sp. ESBL9; assembly: GCF_036668715.1. Taxonomy (NCBI): domain Bacteria; kingdom Pseudomonadati; phylum Pseudomonadota; class Gammaproteobacteria; order Pseudomonadales; family Pseudomonadaceae; genus Pseudomonas; species Pseudomonas sp. ESBL9. Next base: position 277,477 of record NZ_JAZEVV010000001.1, read on the forward strand.
CGCCAGCAGCGCCGGGGCGTCAGCGCGCAAGCGGTCATCGAGGACAAACCAGGCCAGCGGCCCCTGAGCGTCCCCCAGCAGCAGCCATTGGCCAGGCTCCTGCGGCATGTCCGGCACGGCCGTCCCGCTCAGTTCACAGACAAACCCCGGCTGGCCGATGCGCAAGCGCTGCGCACCCACGCGCCCTTCGAGACCCAGGCCGGGCGTGCTGTGCACTTCCTCTGCGGCGTGGGGTGCGCGACCGAAAGCGCGGGCAATCGGGTGTTCGGAGCGATTTTCCAGCGCAGCGGCCAGCCCCAGGCAGTGGTCGCTGTCCAGATCACGCAGGGGGCGAATGGCCCGCAGCGCCAGACGGCCTTCGGTCAAGGTGCCGGTTTTGTCGAAAATCACGGTGTCGATCTGGTTCAAGCCTTCGATCACGTGCCCGCGTGTCAGCAGCAGGCCCAGCTTATGCAACGTGCCGGTGGCCGCCGTGAGCGCGGTGGGGGTCGCCAGCGAGAGGGCGCACGGGCAGGTTGCTACCAGCATGGCCAGCACAATCCAGAACGCGCGGGACGGGTCCAGTTGCCACCACACCACGCCGATGGCGGCCGCCGCGAGCAACGAGAACAGCAAAAACCATTGCGCGGCCTTGTCGGCTATTTCCGCCAGGCGCGGTTTTTCGCTTTGGGCGCGGTCGAGCAGGCGCACGATAGCCGACAGGCGTGTGTCCTGGCCCAGAGCCAGCACTTCAATGGTCAGGGCGCCTTCGACGTTCAGCGTGCCCGCCGTGACCGCGTCGCCGGGGCTGCGGGGCTGTGGCAGGTATTCGCCGGTCAGCAGTGATTCGTCGATGCTGGATTGCCCGTCGAGGATCTTGCCATCGGCGGGCAGGATCGAGCCGGGATGCACCAGTACTTGGTCACCGACCTTGAGTTCGGTCAGCAGGATGCGCTCGCTTTGCCCGTCAGGGCTCAGGCGCAGGCAAGAGGCGGGCAGCAGATTGACCAATTGCGCAGTGGCGGCAGCGGTGCGCTCCCGGGCACGTCGTTCGAGGTAGCGCCCGGCCAGCAGGAACAGCGCAAACATGCCCACGGCGTCGAAATACAGTTCGCCAATGCCGGTAATGGCAGTCCAGATACCGGCGATGTAAGCACCGCCGATGGCCAGCGACACCGACACGTCCATGGTCAGGTGTCGGGTGCGCAGGTCGCGCATGGCGCCTTTGAAAAAGGGCGCGCAGCTGTAAAACACGATCGGGGTGGTCAGAAACAGCGCGACCCAACGCAGGATGGTGTGCATCTCGGGGCTGAGGTCGATGTTGAATTCGGGCCAGGTGGCCATGGTTGCCATCATTGCTTGAAACCACAGCAGCCCGGCGACGCCCAATTGGCGCAGGGCCAGGCGGTTTTCGCTGGCCAGTTGTTCGGTGGCGCGGTCGGCCTGATACGGGTGGGCGGCATAGCCGATGTGGCGCAGTTCGCTGAGCACTTCGCTCAGCGGCAACTGGCTGTCGGCCCAGCGCACATGCAGGCGGTGATTGGACAGGTTCAGCCGTGCCTCGCTCACGGCCGGTAAGCGGCGCAGGTGTTTTTCAATCAGCCAGCCACAGGCCGCGCAACTGATGCCCTCAATCAGCAGGGTGGTTTCAGCCTGCTCGCCTTCATGCCGCACAAACGGTTGTTGCACGTCGGGGCGGTCATACAGGGCCAGTTCTTCGACCAACTGCACCGGCAGCGCTTCAGGGTTGGCGGAGGCTTCGCTGCGGTGCTGGTAATAGCTTTCCAGCCCGCCGGCGACGATGGCTTCGGCCACGGCCTGACAGCCGGGGCAGCAGAACTCGCGGGTTTCCCCGAGAACGACCGCAGTGAAGCGACTGCCGGGCGGAACGGGCAGGGCGCAGTGATAGCAGGGTACGGGAGTGGTCATGGCAGTCTGTCGCGAGGCTGTGCGCTGAACATACATCATTGCCCGCGAGGCCAGCGTGGCAGGGTTCGCGTTTCCCTGTCACGGCGGCCTTGCGGGCAACGTTGTTACTGTTTGGAGTGGACTTCAGCGCCTTGCAGGGGCTCGTCACCCAGCAACAGGTCTTTGTCGTGACCGACTTCTTCTTCTTCCTCAAACAGGCGCCAGGTCTTGCCATCTTCAACGCCCAGCAGCTCGACGAAACGGCGCCCTTCAACCTTGTCATCCAGCTGGCCGATGTAACGGCGCGGCTCCGATTCACTTTGTGTCAGCGGCACCTTGCGGTCCTTTTCGGGCTGGGTCGGGGAAATCAGGTTCAGTTCAATCGTTTTCGGGTGGCTGTTGCCGTCGAGCAGCAGCACCACTTCACCGGTCATGCCATCCAGGTGCAACGTCGCCTTGAGGTTGAGCTGCTGACCCAGCAGTTCGCGGTCGAGCGAACGGTTGATGCCTTTGCCAGCCTCGTAGTAGTTGTCATTGACCAGATGATCGGGGTTGTTCACGGCGATGGTGACCATCGACAGCGTGAGCGTCACCGAGCAGGCCAGGATGGCAATGATGATCCACGGCCACAGGTGTTTGTACCAGGGGCTGTAGGGTTTTGGTGCTGGCATGGCAAGGCTCTCTTATCTGATTTGGGGGCCGATGAAGCGGCTCTTGGCTTTTACGTTGATGTCGCTGTTGTCCGCGTCCTTGAGAATGAAATACACCTCGTTGGTACTGGACGGCAGTGCTTCTGGGGCAATCGACAACTCGACCGGCATGCTGACGATATCGCCCGCCGCGACCTTGATCTCGCGCCTGCCTTGCAGTTTCAGGTCCGGCAGACCCGTGGCATCGAGCACGTACGTGTGGTCGTGCTGGTCCTTGTTCATGATCTTCAGGCTGTAGACGTTTTCGATCCGGCCTTCAGCGTTTTCGCGGTACAGCACGCGGTCTTTGCTGACATCGAACCCGACCAGGCTGCGGGTAAAGAAGGCAGCAGCCAGCAGGCCCATCATCGTCAGCAGCACCAGCGCATAACCGATCAGGCGAGGGCGCAGCTTATGGGTTTTTTGCCCGGACAAGTTGTGCTCGGTGGTGTAGCTGATGAGGCCGCGCGGGTAGTTCATCTTGTCCATGATGCTGTCGCAGGCGTCGATGCAGGCCGCGCAGCCGATGCATTCGATCTGCAGGCCGTCACGGATGTCGATCCCGGTCGGGCACACCTGCACGCACATGGTGCAGTCAATGCAGTCGCCCAGGCCTTGAGCCTTGTAGTCTGCGTCCTTTTTACGCGGGCCACGGACTTCACCGCGACGCGGGTCGTAGGAAACAATCAACGTGTCTTTGTCGAACATCACGCTCTGGAAGCGCGCATACGGGCACATGTAAATGCACACTTGTTCGCGCAGCCATCCGGCGTTGCCGTAGGTGGCGAGGGTGAAGAAACCGACCCAGAAATACGCCCAGCCATCGGCCTGACCGGTGAAGAAATCGATCACCAGTTCGCGAATGGGGGAGAAGTAGCCGACAAAGGTCATGCCAGTGACAAAGCCGATCAGCAGCCACAGGCTGTGCTTGCTGAGCTTGCGCACGAACTTGTTGGCGCTCATCGGCGCTTTGTCGAGTTTGATGCGCTGGTTGCGGTCACCTTCAGTGACTTTTTCGCACCACATGAAGACCCAGGTCCACACGCTCTGCGGGCAGGTATAGCCACACCATACACGCCCGGCGTACACGGTAATGAAGAACAGGCCGAAGGCGGCGACGATCAGCAAGCCCGACAGCAGGATGAAATCCTGTGGCCAGAAGGTGGCGCCAAAAATGAAGAATTTACGTTCCGGAAGGTTCCACCAGACAGCCTGGTGGCCGCCCCAGTTGAGCCAGACAGTGCCGAAGTACAGCAAAAACAGCACAGCCCCCCCGACCATTCGCAAATTGCGGAACAAACCGGTGAATGCGCGGGTGTAGATTTTTTCCCGGGCAGCATAGAGGTTGACGCTTTCAGGTGCCTTCTTGGCAGGTGGCGTTACATCGTGTACTGGAATCTGATTACTCATTAGTGCGTCCCACGGCAGTGGAAAAATGCCGCGACCAGTGCGTGCCGGCCGCAGTCAGAAGGTGTTGCAGTGGCGCAATGATACGCCTGTGACTCTAGCTCAAGGGTGCGACCTTTGGTCGCGTTCCGAAAAAACAGAACTTGGTATAGCAGTTGTAACAAGTCATGACACAGATCAATTGACTTCAGTGCCTGCCTACAGGCCGAAAAGCCCGCAGCGTGCTTGGCCAGAGCGGTTTAGTTGGGTTACGTGCCGTTTCTGAGGGCGTAAAAAAGCCCCGCCAACACAGGGTGGCGGGGCTCTTTGTCAACGCGGTCAAACCACTGGGTTATTCAGCGGCCTTGGCGTCTTCACCGTGGGACAGGCTGTACACGTAAGCGGCCAGCAAGTGAACCTTGTCGTTCCCTTGCAGATCCGCTTGAGCAGGCATTTGGCCTTCACGGCCGTAACGGATGGTCTGCTGCAGTTGAGCGAAGCTCGAACCGTAAATGAACGCGCCCGGGTGAGTCAGGTTGGGGGCGCCCATCAGCGGGTTGCCTTTGCCTTCCGGGCCGTGACACACGGCGCAGTTGGTGGCGAACAGCTCTTTGCCTTTGGCCGGATCAGCCTTGGCGCCTTCTGGCAGCTTGCGGCCGTCCAGTTGAGTCAGCACGTAAGCGGCTACGTCGCTTACGCCCTGCTCGCCGATCACGTCGGCCCAAGCCGGCATCATCGCGTGGCGGCCGGCCATGATGGTGGCCTTGATCTCTTGCGGGCTACCACCCCAGCGCCAGTCGGCGTCGGTCAGGTTAGGGAAGCCGTACGCGCCCTTGGCGTCGGAGCCGTGGCACACCGAGCAGTTGGACGCAAACAAACGGCCGCCCATTTTCAGTGCTTGCGGATCTTTAGCGACTTCTTCAATGGGCATGGCAGCGAATTTGGCGAAGATCGGACCAAACTTGGCGTCCGACTTGGCCATTTCCTTTTCCCATTCGTGAACCCCGGTCCAGCCCGTCTGGCCATTGGCAAACGGCGTTTCCTTTTGTAGGTCGAGGTACTGGTAGCCCGGCAGCAGGCCTTTCCAGTTACCCAGGCCCGGGTACAACACCAGGTAGCCCAAGGCAAAAATCACGGTGCCCACAAACAGCATGAACCACCATTTCGGCATCGGGTTGTCGTACTCTTCAATCCCGTCGTAAGAGTGCCCAACTGTCTCGTCAGTCTGTTCGCTGCGTTGCCCCTTGCGGGTGGCCAACAACAACCAGGTCAAGGCGAAGATGGTACCCAGAGTGAGGACTGTAACGTACAGACTCCAGAACGTAGTCATTCTTTGTTACTCCTAGAAGCTTGCTCTTGCTCGACGTGCTTGATGGCTTCGGGATCATCCTTGAACGGCAACAGGGTTGCGTCTTCAAACTCCGACTTGCGCCGCGGGCTGAATACCCACAGTGCCAAACCGATAAAAGCCACCATCACGACGACAGTGCCCAGGCCACGAATCATCCCGATATCCATCTAGATCACCGTTTGCTTTTGATGATGGTGCCCAAGCCCTGGAGGTAAGCCACCAGTGCGTCCATTTCGGTTTTGCCCTTCACTGCATCCTTGGCACCGGCGATGTCTTCGTCGGTGTAAGGGACGCCGAGCGTGCGCAATACTTCCATTTTTTTCGCGGTGTCCTTGCCGTCCAGCTTGCGTTCCACGAGGAACGGATACGCGGGCATGACCGATTCAGGCACCACGTTGCGCGGGTTGTACAAGTGCGCACGCTGCCAGTCATCGGAGTAACGGCCGCCGACGCGGGCCAGGTCCGGACCGGTACGCTTGGAACCCCACAGGAACGGGTGATCCCAGACGCTTTCACCGGCGACCGAGTAGTGGCCGTAACGTTCGGTTTCAGCACGGAACGGGCGGATCATTTGCGAGTGGCACTGAACACAACCGTTGGCGATGTAGATGTCGCGGCCTTCGAGTTCAAGTGCCGAGCGCGGCTTCATGCCTTCGACGGGCGTGTTGGTCACGTCCTGGAAGAACAGCGGAACGATTTGGGTCAAACCACCAATGCTCACGGCGATGACCATGAAGAAGGCCATCAGGCCGATGTTCTTCTCGACTGTTTCGTGCTTCATCAGTGGGCTCCAACGACAGCGATCTTGGTGGCTGCTTCAGCTTCTACCGGGTTCGAGGCGCGTACCGTGCGGAACACGTTGTACGCCATGAACAGCATGCCGCTGGCGAAGAAAGCACCGCCGATGGCGCGAACGATAAAGCCCGGATGGCTGGCTTGCAGCGCTTCGACGAACGAGTACGTGAGGGTGCCGTCGTCGTTGATGGCGCGCCACATCAGGCCCTGGGTGATGCCGTTGACCCACATCGAGGCGATGTACAACACCGTACCGATAGTGGCCAGCCAGAAGTGGGTGTTGATCAGGCTGGTGCTGAACATGGCCTTTTGCCCGTAGAGGCGCGGGATCATGTGGTACAGGGCGCCGATCGAAATCATGGCCACCCAGCCCAGAGCGCCGGCGTGAACGTGGCCGATGGTCCAGTCAGTGTAGTGCGACAACGAGTTGACGGTCTTGATGGCCATCATCGGACCTTCGAAGGTCGACATGCCGTAGAACGCCAGCGAAACCACCAAAAAGCGCAGGATCGGGTCGGTGCGCAGCTTATGCCAGGCGCCCGACAGGGTCATCATGCCGTTGATCATGCCGCCCCAGCTGGGTGCCAGCAGGATGATCGACATGGCCATGCCCAGCGACTGAGCCCAGTCCGGCAGTGCGGTGTAGTGCAAGTGGTGCGGACCGGCCCAGATGTACAGGGTGATCAGTGCCCAGAAGTGCACGATCGACAGGCGGTACGAGTAGATCGGACGCTCGGCCTGCTTGGGAACGAAGTAATACATCATCCCCAGGAAGCCTGTGGTCAGGAAGAAACCCACGGCGTTGTGGCCATACCACCACTGAATCATGGCGTCGGTCGCACCGGCATAGGCCGAGTAGGACTTGAAGAACGTCACGGGCAGGGAAGCGTGGTTCACGATGTGCAGCATGGCCGTCACGATGATGAATGCACCGTAGAACCAGTTACCCACGTAGATATGCTTGGTTTTGCGCTTGGTAATGGTCCCGAAGAACACAATGCCGTAGACCACCCAAACGATGGCCAGCAGGATAGCCAAAGGCCATTCCAGCTCTGCGTATTCTTTGGTCGTGGTGTAACCCAGCGGCAACGTGATCAGGGCGCCGACGATCACCGCTTGCCAACCCCAGAAGGTGAAGGAGGCGAGGGTATCGGAGATCAGGCGCGTCTGGCAGGTGCGCTGCACGACGTAATAAGAGGTGGCGAACAATGCACAACCACCGAAGGCGAAAATCACCAGGTTGGTGTGCAAGGGACGCAGACGGCCGAAGGTCGTCCACTCAAGGCCAAGGTTTAATTCAGGCCACACAAGTTGTGAAGCGATGAAAACCCCGAGCCCCATGCCAAGGATCCCCCAGACCACCGTCATGATGGCGAACTGGCGGACTACCTTATAGTTATAAGCAGTCGGACTGATTGCTGTGCTCATTCTAAGGTTCCACGGTTTAGGTGTTTTATTAGGAGTAAAAATCGGGCGCAAGTATGTATAAAGCGTAGGGTTATTGCAACGCAGCATGACCTCGGTCAATGCTTTCCAACGCTGATTCTGCGCCCTTTCCACACGCTTCGTAGGGATAAATTCCGCCACGAAAATCAACCGCATGGAGCACGCAGGCGAAGGGGGGTGGGACGGACAAAACCGGGCGGGAATAAGGCACGACGACATCATGGCGAAGACCGCAATCGACGATAGCCGGTATAAACCCAACCGTGTGGCCGGAAACACTGCCCTTCAACTGACCGATTTTTTTCGCTTGACCTGAACCCGGCGCACGCCGAATCGCAGAATTAAGAGCTTAGTCCTGAATGGCGAGAGAGCAATAAAGGACGGCTGAGAGGTGCGACACTTGGTCGCGCTTTGAGGCGGGAACTGCCGCACCAAAATGATGCGGCAGGAAATGTCCGGAAATTATTCCGCTGATTTTTCCTCTTGCTTACCGTGGGACAAGCTGAACACGTAGGCCGCCAGCAGTTGCACCTTGTCGTTGCCCAGCAATTCGTTCTGCGCCGGCATGTGACCTTGACGGCCGTGACGGATGGTTTGTTGCAACTGCGCCAGGCTGGTGCCATAGATGAAGGCAGCCGGTTGGGTCAGATCAGGCGCACCCATGATCGGTGTCCCTTTGCCGGTTGCCCCGTGGCACGCCACACACGTGGTGTCGAACGCTTGCTTGCCTGCGGCCAGATCCACCGTGGTGCCTTGCGGCAACGGCAGGCCTGCCAGGTCATGACGCACATAAGCCGCTACGTTCTTGACCCCGTCTTCGCCCAACACTTCGCCCCAGGCCGGCATGGCAGCCATGCGGCCACCCATGATGGTGGTCTTGATGGTGTCGGCATCGCCGCCCCAACGCCATGAGTTGTCGGCCAGGTTAGGGAAGCCGAACGCGCCTTTGGCATCCGAACCGTGGCATACCGAGCAGTTGGAGGCGAACAGGCGACCGCCCATTTTCAGGGCTTGCGGGTCCTGAGCGACTTGCTCCACAGGCATGGCGGCGTACTTGGCGAAAATCGGGCCGAACTTGGCATCGGCCTTGTCCATTTCCTTTTGCCATTCGTTGACGCCGGTCCAGCCGTTTTCATAACCCGGCAGCAGGCCTTTCCAGTTGCCCAGGCCGGGGTAGAGGATCAGGTAGCCGACGCCAAATACCAGCGTGCCGACAAACAACATGAACCACCATTGCGGTAGCGGGTTGTCGTATTCCTCGATGCCGTCAAAGGCATGGCCCATGGTCTCGACGGTTTCGCCCTTGGTTTCACCCTTGCGCGTACCGACCAGCAGCCAGGTCAGGCCAATCAACGTGCCGATCGTCAGCACGCTGATATAGATACTCCAGAAGGTGGTCATGCTTTGTTACTCCTAGACGCTTGTTCTTGCTCGACGTGTTTGATGGCTTGCGGATCGTCCTTGAATGGCAGCAAGGTCGCGTCTTCGAATTCCGACTTGCGACGCGGGCTGAACACCCACAACGCCAGGCCGATAAAGGCCACTGCCACCACGACAGTGCCCAGGCCGCGAATCATTCCACTACTCATCTCGAAGACCATGGCTCACCTCTTGCTCTTGATCGCAGTGCCGAGGCCCTGCAGGTAAGCCACCAAGGCGTCCATTTCCGTCTTGCCCTTGACCGCATCCTTGGCACCGGCGATGTCTTCGTCGGTGTACGGCACGCCCATCATGCGCATCACTTCAAGTTTCTTTTGGGTATGGCTGTCATCGACCGGTGTGGCCACCAGCCATGGGTAGGCAGGCATCTTCGACTCGGGCACGACGTTGCGCGGGTTGTACAAGTGCGCACGGTGCCAGTCATCGGAGTACCGGGCGCCGACGCGGGCCAGGTCCGGACCGGTACGCTTGGAACCCCACAGGAACGGGTGATCCCAGACGCTTTCACCGGCGACCGAGTAGTGACCGTAGCGTTCGGTCTCGGCACGGAACGGACGAATCATCTGCGAGTGGCACTGAACGCAGCCTTCGCGGATGTAGATGTCCCGGCCTTCCAGTTGCAACGCGGTATAAGGCTTCATGCCTTCCACCGGGGTGTTGGTCACGTCTTCGAAAAACAGCGGCACGATCTGCGTCAGGCCGCCGACACTCACACACAGAATCATCAGCAACAGCATCAGGCCAATGTTCTTCTCTACGACTTCATGTTTCATCACGAACTCCTCAGGCCATCTGCGCGGCGGCTACGACTTCAGCGGGCTCGGCGTTACGCACGGTGCGCCAAGTGTTGTAAGCCATCAGCAACATGCCGCTGAGGAAGATCGCACCACCGATCAGGCGGACGACAAACCCAGGGTGGCTGGCCACCAGTGTTTCGACGAAGGAGTAGGTCAGCGTGCCGTCTTCGTTGACGGCGCGCCACATCAGGCCTTGCGCGATGCCGTTGACCCACATCGAGGCGATGTACAACACGGTGCCGATGGTTGCCAGCCAGAAGTGGGCGTTGATCAGGCCCAGGCTGTACATCTGCGGGCGACCGAAGATTTTCGGGATCATGTGGTAGAGCGCGCCAATCGAGATCATGGCCACCCAGCCCAGAGCGCCGGCGTGAACGTGGCCGATGGTCCAGTCGGTGTAGTGAGAGAGGGCGTTGACGGTCTTGATTGCCATCATCGGGCCTTCGAAGGTCGACATGCCGTAGAACGCCAGCGACACGACCAAAAAGCGCAGGATCGGGTCGCTGCGCAGCTTATGCCAGGCGCCCGATAGGGTCATCATGCCGTTGATCATGCCGCCCCAGCTCGGTGCCAGCAGAATCAGCGACATCACCATGCCCAGCGACTGTGCCCAGTCCGGCAGTGCGGTGTAGTGCAAGTGGTGCGGACCGGCCCAGATGTACAGGGTGATCAGCGCCCAGAAGTGCACGATGGACAAACGATAGGAATAGATCGGACGTTCGGCCTGTTTCGGCACGAAGTAGTACATCATCCCCAGGAAGCCCGCTGTCAGGAAAAAGCCTACAGCGTTATGCCCATACCACCACTGCACCATGGCGTCAGTGGCGCCACCGTAGAGGGAGTAGGACTTGGTGAAGCTGACCGGGATTTCCAGGTTGTTCACGATGTGCAAAATCGCCACGGTCACGATAAACGCGCCGAAGAACCAGTTGCCCACGTAGATGTGCTTGGTCTTGCGCTTCATGATCGTGCCGAAGAACACGATGGCGTACGCGACCCAGACAATGGTGATCAGGATGTCGATCGGCCATTCCAGCTCGGCGTATTCCTTGGAGCTGGTAAAGCCCAGTGGCAGGCTGATCGCCGCCAGCAAAATCACCAACTGCCAACCCCAAAAGGTAAACGCGGCGATTTTAGGCGCGAACAAGGTCGCCTGGCAGGTGCGTTGCACCGAATAGAACGACGATGCGAACAGTGCGCATCCGCCGAAGGCGAAGATCACAGCATTGGTGTGCAGTGGGCGCAGGCGCCCGAAACTTGTCCAAGGCAAATTGAAGTTAAGTTCTGGCCAGACCAACTGCGCGGCGAGAAAAACGCCGAGCCCCATACCGACGATGCCCCAAACCACCGTCATAATGGCAAATTGGCGGACCACCTTGTAGTTGTAGGCGGTACTTGTAGAAGTGTTCATGGTTCCCCATCCACGGATCAGGTGCGTGCAAACGCGCGCCTGGAGTTATAGGCAGACTAAAAGCGAGGCAAGCATGGGGGTAGCGGGTGATGTCGGTATTGACGGGGATCAATGGGCGCAGTGCGTGCAGCAACGCGGCTGGCTCTGGAATGGCGCTGTGCAAGGCGCCGGTTGGACCTTGATCCTGGCCCATGGTGCAGGCGCGCCGATGGACAGTCAGTGGATGGCTGAAATGGCTGAACGCCTTGCCGTTCGCGGGGTTAACGTACTTCGCTTCGAGTTCCCGTACATGGCGCAACGCAGGCGCGATGGTGGCAAAAGGCCTCCCAATCCGCAGCCGGTGTTACTCGAATGTTGGCGTGAGGTAGTGGGCGAGGTGCGACGGCATGTCGCTGGGCCAATTGCCATCGGCGGCAAGTCCATGGGCGGGCGCATGGCCAGCCTGCTGGCAGATGAGCTGGGCGTGGATGCGCTGGTGTGCCTGGGCTACCCGTTTTATGCGGCTGGCAAACCGGAAAAACCACGGGTGGCGCACCTGGCGCACGTCAAGACGCCGACCCTGATCGTGCAGGGCGAACGCGATGCGTTGGGCAACCGTGAAGCGGTGGAGGCGTATACGTTGTCACCGGCGATTGAGGTGCACTGGTTGGTGGCCGGTGACCATGACTTGAAGCCGCTTAAAGCATCGGGCTTTAGCCATGCACAGCATCTGGAGGCTGCGGCAGACAGGATTGTGAGCGGGTTGAAACCCGCCTAGTCGCGGCCGGGCAGCACGAGGCTGCGTTCGGCGGCGACACGGTATCGGCTTTAGCGGTTAAACCGCTCTACCAGCGAGTACTGCACGTTCACGGTCTGGGTCAGTTCTTCGCTCAATTGCGCCGAGCGCTGGGCCTGATCGGAAGTCTGGTCAGCCAGGTCAGCGATGGTGCTGATGTTGCGGCTGATTTCTTCTGCGACCGAGCTTTGCTCTTCGGTGGCGGCGGCAATTTGCGTGGTCATGTCGGTGATGTTGGCCACCGCTTCACTGATCCCCACCAGCGCCTGATCGGCTTCCAGGACCCGTGCCACGCCTTCTTCGGCCTGACGATGCCCGGCGTCCATGGTTTGCACGGCGCTGGCTGCCGTCTGTTGCAGCTTGGCAATCAGGCTGTGGATCTGGCCGGTCGAGGTGCTGGTGCGTTGCGCCAGTTGGCGCACTTCATCCGCCACCACGGCAAAGCCACGGCCCATTTCCCCGGCGCGGGCCGCTTCAATGGCGGCATTGAGGGCCAGCAGGTTGGTCTGGTCGGCAATGCCTTTGATCACGTCTACCACGCCGCCGATTTCATCGCTGTCCTTGGCTAGCTGGGTAACGGTCGCGCCGGTTTCACCGACCACCACCGACAGGCGCTCGATGGCTTCGCGGGTTTCCCCGGCGATGTCGCGGCCGCGACTGGTCAGGCGGTTGGCTTCCTGGGTGGCGTCCGCGGTGCGTTGCACGTGGCTGGCCACTTCTTGCGTGGTGGCCGCCATCTGGTTTACGGCGGTGGCCACTTGCTCGGTTTCCAGGCGCTGGCGCTCAAGCCCGCTGGAGCTTTGATGCGCCAGGGCGTCGGACTGACGGGCCTGATCGCTCAAGTGCTCGGCGGTGTCCTGCAAGCGCGTCAGGCAGGTTTTCAGGCGGGCTTCCTGGCTGAGAATGGACATCTCCAGACGCGCCTGCGGGCCACGGCTGTCGGTGTACATCTGCGCAATCAGCGGGTCAGACGTGGTCTGTTCCGCCAGGCGCAGTAAGCGTTTGATCCCGCGTTGCTGCCAGGTCAGGCCCAGCAGGCCCAGCGGAATGGACAACAATGCCGCCAGTGCAAACCCCCAGCTGGAGGTGAGCAGGGCGCCAATCATGAAGCTCAACTGGCTGACCAGAATGAACGGCAGCCAGTCCTGCACCACCGGCAGCCACTTGTCGCGCTGCGGAATCGCAGGCTTGCCGCGGTTGATCCGCGAATACAGGGCTTCGGCGCGACGAATTTGTTCGGCGGTCGGTTTGACCCGCACCGACTCGTACCCCACCACACGCTCGTTTTCAAACACCGGCGTGACATAGGCATTGACCCAATAATGGTCGCCGGTCTTGCAGCGGTTTTTAACGATGCCCATCCACGGCAGGCCCTTTTTCAGGGTGGTCCACATGTGGTCAAAGACCGCTGGCGGCACATCGGGATGGCGCACGAGGTTGTGCGGCGCGCGCATCAGCTCATCACGCGAGAAGCCGCTGATCTCGACAAAGGCGTCGTTGCAATACGTGATCACACCTTTGGCGTCGGTCGTGGAAATCAACCGTTGCTGAGCGGGGAATGTGCGTTCGCGTTGTGTGATGGGCTGGTTATTACGCATGTCGTTTCAATCCGCAAGGCTTTGAAAGGGTGTCGGCGTCGGGTGGGATTTGTTTAATTTATATTTCAGTCAACGGGCGCCATTGAGGGCGCCGCGCAGGCCGCGATTCGGTGCTCAGTGCATCAGCATCGGGTAGGTAAAAAAAACAAAGTGCAGCACGTTGAGTCCCAAATGGGTGGCAATCGCTGCCCCCAGGCCGCCAAAACGGTAGGCCAGACCATAGCCGAGCCCTGCGATTCCCGCCAACAGCATCCATTGCCAGCCTGCGGCAAAATGCGCCAGGCCAAACAACAGCGAGGCGATCACCAGCGCGAGGGTCTGGCCATAGGGCAGCTGTTTGAACCAGCGGCTCAGTCCGCCTTGCACATAGCCGCGAAACAGCGCTTCTTCGACCAGGGTCACCAGCAGCAGGTTGTTCAATAGCCACAGCCAACCCTGCGCTGGCCATTTCGGTGCCCAGGCGATCATGCCCAGCAGTAAGGCGCCGCCCAGCGCACCCATTGCCGCCAGCGCCAGCCCCATCAAGGTCGCGCCCAGCGAGGCACGCCAGTTGAAGCGCGTGGCAATCCACGGGCACACCAGCAGCAACCAGAACCCGATCAGCGGTTTGTCCAGGTTCAGGTACATCGAGAAGGGCACCGCATCGGCGGTCAGCCGTTCGGGGGCGATGGCGCGGCCGTTGTGAAAACCCGGCAGCCAGTGCAGGGCCAGCGCCAGTGCCAGCAGCACAAACAGGCCGTGCCCGGCATAGCGCAGGTATGGAGTACGGGTTTGTAACACCGCGAGCCCGCTGATGATGAGCAATGACAAGGCGGTGATGACTTGCAGGCTTAATTGGCCGTAGCTCAGGGCCAGGCCGTAGCCCAAGGTTAAGAGGGCCAGATAAGGCCAAGGCAGTGCACGCATGAAAATCCCTTGAGTGATCGTTAAAAAAAACGCCCCGAAGGGCGTTCGGGGCGCGTCAGTATAACGATCAGGCTTTTACGGATTTATCAATAAACGTCGTAAGTGCCGCCCGGATGTCAGGAGGCAATCAGTTGACGCAGCACGTAATGCAGAATGCCTCCGGCTTTGAAGTACTCGACCTCGTTCAGGGTGTCGATGCGGCACAGCACCTCGACCTGTTCCTGGCTCCCGTCTTCACGGGTGATGACCAGGGTCAGGTTCATGCGCGGCTGCAACTGGGCGCCGGTCAGGCCGAGAATGTCGAGGGTTTCCTTGCCGGTCAGGTTCAGGCTTTTGCGGTTCTGGTCCAGCTTGAACTGCAACGGCAACACACCCATGCCCACCAGGTTGGAGCGGTGGATACGCTCGAAGCTTTCGGCAATCACCGCCTTGACCCCCAGCAGGTTGGTGCCTTTAGCGGCCCAGTCACGGCTGGAGCCAGTGCCGTATTCCTGACCGGCAATCACCACCAGCGGCGTGCCGGATGCCTGATAGCGCATGGCTGCGTCGTAGATCGACAGCTTCTCGCCAGTGGGGATGTAAAGCGTGTTGCCGCCTTCTTCACCGCCAAGCATTTCGTTGCGAATGCGGATGTTGGCGAATGTGCCGCGCATCATGACTTCATGGTTGCCGCGGCGTGAGCCATAGGAGTTGAAATCCCGGGGTTCGACGCCTTTTTCGCGCAGGTAGCGCCCGGCCGGGCTGTCCGCCTTGATATTACCGGCAGGGGAGATGTGGTCAGTGGTGACCGAATCCCCAAGCAAGGCCAGCACCCGGGCGGCCTTGACGTCGGTAATGACCGGCAAGGGTCCGCTGATGTCGTCGAAGAACGGCGGGTGTTGAATGTAGGTCGAGTCCTCTTGCCACACGTAAGTGGCCGCTTGCGGCACTTCAATGGCTTGCCACTGCTCGTCCCCGGCAAACACCTCGGCGTATTCCTTGTGGAACATCGCGGTGCTGACCTGCGCCACGGCATCGGCGATCTCTTTTTGGCTGGGCCAGATGTCGCGCAGGTAGACCGGTTGGCCATCCTTGCCCATGCCCAGCGGCTCGCTGCTGATGTCCGTGCGCACACTGCCAGCCAGCGCATAAGCCACCACCAGAGGGGGCGAGGCGAGCCAGTTGGTTTTCACCAACGGGTGAACACGGCCTTCGAAGTTGCGGTTGCCCGACAACACGGAAGCCACGGTCAGGTCGTTCTGGGTGATGGCTTTTTCAATGGGGTCAGGCAGCGGCCCGGAGTTGCCGATACACGTCGTGCAGCCGTAGCCCACCAGTGAGAAACCCAGTTGATCCAGATAAGGCGTCAGCCCGGCAGCTTTGTAGTAATCGGTGACCACTTTGGAGCCGGGCGCAAGGGAGGTTTTGACCCAGGGCTGGGTCATCAGACCTTTTTCCACGGCTTTCTTGGCCACCAGACCGGCCGCCATCATCACGCTCGGGTTGGAGGTATTGGTGCAAGAGGTGATTGCGGCAATCACCACGGCGCCATTTTTCAGGCGATAGGTTTTGCCTTCCCAACTGTATTCAGCTTCGCCCACCAAATCGGCATTGCCCACCGCCACGCCACCACCGCCCTCGCTCTCAAGGCGGCCTTCTTCTTTATTGGTGGGTTTGAATTGCAGGCTCAGGAAGTCATCGAAGGCCTGACCCACGTTCGGCAGCGACACGCGGTCTTGCGGGCGCTTTGGCCCGGCCAGGCTGGCTTGCACGGTGCCCATGTCGAGGGACAAGGTGTCGGTGAACACCGGTTCCTGACCCGGCTCGCGCCACAGGCCCTGCGCTTTGCAATAGGCTTCGACCAGCTTTACCGTGGCTTCGGGGCGACCTGACAGGCGCAGGTAGTCCAGCGTGATGTCATCCACCGGGAAAAAGCCGCAGGTTGCGCCATATTCGGGCGCCATGTTGGCCAGCGTGGCGCGGTCGGCCAGTGGCAAATCGGCCAGGCCGTCGCCATAAAACTCGACAAATTTGCCGACCACGCCTTTGCTGCGCAGCATTTGCGTGACGGTCAGCACCAGGTCGGTGGCGGTAATGCCTTCTTTGAGCTTACCGCTGAGTTTGAAACCCACCACTTCCGGGATCAGCATCGACACCGGCTGGCCGAGCATCGCCGCTTCCGCTTCGATACCGCCCACGCCCCAGCCCAGTACGCCAAGGCCGTTAATCATGGTGGTGTGAGAGTCGGTCCCCACCAGCGTGTCGGGGAAGGCGTACGTGCGGCCGTCTTCTTCCTTGGTCCAGACCGTGCGGCCCAGGTACTCCAGGTTGACCTGATGGCAGATGCCGGTGCCCGGCGGTACGACGCTGAAGTTGTCAAAGGCACTTTGGCCCCAGCGCAGAAACGCATAACGTTCGCCGTTGCGCTGCATCTCGATATCAACGTTCTGTTCAAAGGCACTGGGGCTGGCGAATTTATCGACCATCACTGAGTGGTCGATCACCAGGTCCACCGGCGACAGCGGGTTGATCCGCTGCGGGTCGCCACCGGCCTTGGCCATCGCGGCGCGCATGGCTGCCAGATCGACCACGGCGGGCACGCCGGTGAAGTCCTGCATCAACACCCGCGCCGGGCGGTACTGGATTTCGCGGTCCGAACGGCGCTCTTTGAGCCAGGCGGCGAGCGCCTTGAGGTCGGACTCGGTGACGGTTTTATCGTCTTGCCAGCGCAGCAGGTTTTCCAGCAGCACCTTGAGCGACATGGGGAGCGTGCTCAAATCGCCAAGCGTATTGGCGGCCAATGGCAGGCTGAAATAGTGATAAGTCTTATCGTCGACTTTTAAGGTAGAGAGGGTCTTCAGGCTATCGAGGGAGGACATGAAATGACTCCTTAGATCCGCACGGTAACGGATCGTGTGGAACAAACTGAGCTTCTAACCTAGGGGCTGGTCGCGTGTCATTGCACGCCGCGCTCCGACGGGACGAAAGCCCACGGGGTATAGGGCGGCGGCTATGCAACGTGAACAGACCCTAGCCCTGATTCATCAAACTGGCTAATAACTGGACTGCCTAGGCAAGTTCAAGGTTCCAATCTCAGTTATCATGCCGGCCTTTTTGTGACAGTCCTTGCTCCAAAGCAGGGTTGTGCAGCGGACCAATCCTTGTCAGCTGCCCAGGAGTGATTC
Organism: Pseudomonas sp. ESBL9; assembly: GCF_036668715.1. Classification (NCBI taxonomy): domain Bacteria; kingdom Pseudomonadati; phylum Pseudomonadota; class Gammaproteobacteria; order Pseudomonadales; family Pseudomonadaceae; genus Pseudomonas; species Pseudomonas sp. ESBL9. The sequence continues at coordinate 295,122 of NZ_JAZEVV010000001.1, forward strand.
AATGAACACCGTTTTTATGCACTGCCGCCCCGGTTTTGAGGGTGAAGTCTGCTCGGAAATCGCCGAGCACGCCGCGCGCCTCAATGTGTCCGGCTACGCCAAAGCCAAACCGGCCAGTGCCTGCGCCGAATTTGTGTGCACCGAAGAAGGCGGCGCTGAGCGGCTGATGCGCGGTTTGCGTTTTGCCGAGTTGATTTTCCCCCGCCAGTGGGCGCGGGGCACGTTCGTCGACCTGCCCGAAACCGACCGTATCAGCGTGATCCTCGACCGCATGGACGGTTTTCCGGTATGCGGCAGTCTATGGCTGGAAATGGTCGACACCAATGACGGCAAAGAGCTGTCCAATTTCTGTAAAAAGTTTGACGCCCATTTACGCAAGGCGCTGATTAAAGCCGGCAAATTGGTGGAAGACGATGACAGCAAGCCGCGCCTGTTGCTGACGGTCAAAAGTGGCCGTGAGTTGTTTCTCGGTCTGGCTGAGTCCGACAACAGCGCAATGTGGCCTATGGGCATACCGCGCCTGAAGTTCCCCCGTGAAGCGCCGAGCCGCTCGACCTTGAAGCTTGAAGAGGCCTGGCACCATTTCATCCCTCGCGACCAGTGGGACGATCGCCTGCACAGCGACATGACCGGGGTTGACCTCGGCGCCGCGCCCGGCGGCTGGACGTGGCAGCTGGTCAATCGCGGCATGCTGGTCACGGCTATCGACAACGGCCCAATGGCCGAAAGCCTGATGGACACCGGCCTGGTCCAGCACTTGATGGCCGACGGTTTTACCTTCAAGCCGCGTCAACCGGTGGACTGGATGGTCTGCGATATCGTTGAAAAGCCCGCGCGCAATGCGGCGATGCTGGAAGAGTGGATCGGCGAAGGTCATTGCCGTGAGGCGGTGGTCAACCTCAAATTGCCGATGAAACAGCGCTATGCCGAAGTCCGGCGTTTGCTCGACCGTATCGCTGAGGGCTTCAAGGCGCGTGGCATCACGGTGGAGATCGGCTGCAAGCAGCTGTACCACGACCGTGAAGAAGTCACCTGCCATTTGCGTCGAATAGACGTCAAAAAACCCAAATCTCGCTGATTCAGGAGTTACTGATGATTCTTGCTGACCTGCCGGTTGACGGCACGCTGGACGCCACCGGGCTCAACTGCCCGGAGCCTGTCATGATGTTGCACCAACACATTCGGGACCTGGTGCCGGGCGGCCTGTTGAAGGTGATCGCCACCGATCCGTCCACGCGCCGGGACATTCCAAAATTCTGTGCGTTTCTCGACCATGAACTGATCGGTCAGACAGAAGAAGCGGGGACTTACCTGTACTGGATCCGTAAGAAGCAGGGCTGAACCCCAAGGTGACCCGCAGCCGCTATCAAGGGCTGCGAAGGGTTGCACTGCAACCCGGCCAAGCAAGCGTTTGGTTGAAGCGCCAGCCGGTTATTTGCCGGCGGCGCGAATGCGTTTTTTCGCGCTGCTCACCAGGCGCACGCTGAGCATCAGCGCCGCGCAGGTCAGGCCCGCAATCAAGCCTTGCCACAACCCGCTCGGGCCGCTCGGCTCGCCCAGCCAGTCAGTCAGGCCCAGCGCATACCCCACGGGCAACCCCACGCCCCAGTACGCAAACAAGGTCATGATCATCGTCACCCGGGTGTCTTGATAGCCGCGCAAGGCGCCTGCCGCCGTGACCTGAATCACGTCCGAAAACTGAAACAGCGCCGCGAACACCAGCAACAACGTGGCGACTTCCAGCACCTGGGGGTCGGCGGTGTAAATACTGGCAATTGGCCCGCGCAGCAACAGAATCAAACTGGCCGAGATGAACGCCCAGATCAGCGCCGTGCCCATGCCCACGCCGGCCACAAATCGGGCTTCGCGCGGTTGCTGGCGGCCCAGTGCCTGACCGACGCGCACGGTAATGGCCATGCCCAGCGAATACGGGATCATGAACACCAGCGAACTGAAGTTAAGCGCAATCTGATGACCCGACACCACGGTGGCGCCGAGGCTGCCGATCAACAGGGCGATCACCGCGAAGATGCTGGATTCAGCGAACACGGCGATACCGATGGGCAGGCCGACACTGAGCAGTCGCTTGAGAATCGGCCACTTCGGCCATTCAAAATGGCTGTACACCTGACTCGACTGATAGATCGCACCGCGCATCGTCCAGACCACCATGCCCAGGGCCATGAACCACATCACGATCGCCGTGGCCCAGCCGCAACCCACGCCGCCCATGGCCGGCACGCCAAAATGGCCGTAGATGAAGATGTAGTTGAGCGGAATGTTCAGTGCCAGCGCGATCAGGCCCAGCACCATGCTCGGCCGGGTTTTGCCCAGCCCGTCACTGAACCCGCGCAAGACGCAGTAAACCGCCACCGCGGGCATGCCGCTGGCAATCCCGTACAAATAGCCCATGCACGGCTCGATCAAGTCGGGGGCGACCTTCATCCAGTGCAGCAACGGTTCGGCAACCATCAGGATCCCGGTCGCGCACAGCCCGGTGATGAACGCCAGCCACAGGGCCTGGCGCACGATCGGGCCGATTTCGCCGTGGGTGTTGGCGCCATAACGCTGGGCGACTTTCGGGGTGGTGGCCAGCAGAATCCCAGACATCAACAGAAACACCGGCACCCACACCGAGTTGCCCAGCGCCACCGCTGCCAGATCGCGCGGCCCGACGCGCCCGGCCATCACGGCGTCGACAAACCCCATGGCCGTCGTGGCCACTTGGGAAATGATGATGGGAAGCGCCAAGGCAAGCAGGGCGCGCACTTCTGTGCGCACCCGCGCAGGGCGGCTGACAGGGGGGGTAGCAAAATCAGCAGAAACAGCGTTCACAAGTGTGCATCCAGCGTGTAGTAGGCGCAAAAGCGGGGATTGTACGCGCCCGGCACCGCCGGGCAACTGTGCAGTTGTAGTGCGTTTGTAAGCACCGGGGCTGAAGCGGTGTGACACCTTGCTGGCTCATTGTGTACAACAACGCCTACACTGCTGCTCCGCCAAAGGAGCCTGCCATGTTGATTGTTGCTGATGAAAATATTCCGCTGATCGAAGAATTCTTTGCCTCATTCGGTGAAATACGCCGTTTGCCGGGGCGTCAGATCACCCGCGCCGACGTGCATGACGCCGATGTGCTGCTGGTTCGCTCGGTCACACGGGTCGACCGCGAACTGCTGGAAGGCAGCGCCGTGAAGTTTGTCGGCACGTGCACCATCGGTACCGATCACCTGGCGTTGGACGACTTCGAACACGCCGGCATTCAGTGGGCCAGCGCCCCCGGTTGCAACGCCCGCGGCGTGGTGGATTACGTGCTTGGCAGCCTGCTGACACTGGCCGACATCGAAGGTGCCGACCTTGCGCAGCGCACCTATGGCGTGATTGGCGCGGGTGAGGTGGGCGGTCGGCTGGTCCGGGTGTTGCGTGATCTGGGCTGGAAGGTCCAGGTGTGTGACCCCCTGCGTCAGGCGGCTGAAGGCGGAGATTACGTCAGCTTGGAGCAGATCATCGAGCAGTGTGACGTCATCAGCTTGCACACCCCGTTGAGTAAAAGCGGTGATTTCGCGACATGGCATTTATTGGATGAGGCCCGGTTGAACCGGCTCAAACCCGGCACCTGGCTGATCAACGCCAGCCGTGGCCCGGTGGTGGACAACGCTGCGCTGCGCAACGTGCTGAATGCCCGTGAAGACCTGCAAGCCGTATTGGATGTGTGGGAAGGCGAGCCGCAGGTTGATGTGGAACTGGCCGACTTGTGCGTCTTGGCCACACCGCACATCGCCGGTTACAGCCTGGATGGCAAGCAGCGCGGCACCGCGCAGATCTATCAGGCGCTGTGCGCGTTCCTCGGTCAGACGCCGCAGGTGCAACTGGCGGATTTACTGCCGGCGCCCTGGCTGGCCAAGGTTGAATTGAGCGCCAACAGCGATCAAGCGTGGGCCTTGGCCATGGTGTGCCGTGGCGTCTATGACCCGCGTCGGGATGACGCTGATTTTCGACGTACCCTGACTGGCCCGGTCGATCAGCAAAAGCAGGCGTTCGATGGTTTGCGCAAGCACTACCCGGTGCGGCGTGAAATTGAAGGGCTGACCGTGCACATCGAAGGGCACAACCCCGCGTTGACTAAAATGGCCGCCGCCCTCGGCTGCGTGGTGGTTTAACCGCGTATAAAAAAACCGGCCACTTGGGCCGGTTTTCAAAAGACGGGGGTCTGTCAGTTCTTGTGCTTGGGTGTGACCAGGCGTTTATCCAGCTCTTCGCACGCCTGTTGAATCATCGCTTCGGTGATCTCGACTTCTTTGCCTTGCGCATCAATGATTGCGCACCCCACAGACTGGTTGGGCTGGGTACGAATCACCGGTACTGATTGAACATTGTGTTGCAAATCCATGGCCTGTCTCCTCATCAGGGTGTAGCGCTAATGTAGTTCCATTTAGTGACCAAGCTGTGACAACCCTTGGCGGCCATTTACTCAAACAGAAATATCCTGAAACTTCCAGTCTCACCTTAGAACAATCCGACCTAGGGTTGGCATGAGCCGGTCATATTCAAACCGAGTGAGAAAGGTTTACATCGAAGCCTGTTTTTTCGTTGTAGGCTGTCCACTGCCCATGTGGGGCATTTCTTGTTTATTCGGGTGTTCTGGATGCTTTCTTCTCGTCATCGCCGGGCGCTTCGTCTGGCGACTCATTTTGTAGCGCCTTATCGCTGGCACACCGCAGGCGCCTTGCTGGCACTGATTGTGACGGCCGGCATCACGCTGTCGATGGGGCAGGGCATTCGTCTGCTGGTGGACAAGGGCTTTATGACTCAGTCCCCGCACCTGCTCAATCAGTCCATCGGCGTGTTCCTGCTCCTGGTGCTGGCGCTGTCCGTGGGGACGTTCGTGCGCTTTTATCTGGTGTCGTGGATCGGTGAGCGGGTGGTGGCCGACATCCGGCGTCAGGTGTTTAACCACCTGATTGACTTGCACCCCGGTTTTTATGAAAACAACCGCAGCTCGGAAATCCAGTCGCGGCTGACGGCGGACACCACGTTGCTGCAATCGGTGATCGGTTCTTCGCTGTCATTGTTCTTGCGCAACAGCCTGATGGTGATCGGGGGCATCGTGCTGTTGTTCATCACCAACCCCAAGCTCACCAGCATCGTGGTGGTGGCCTTGCCGCTGGTGCTGGCGCCGATCCTGATTTTTGGCCGCCGGGTGCGCAGCCTGTCGCGTCAAAGCCAGGACCGGATTGCCGATGTCGGGAGCTATGTGTCCGAAGCCCTGGGGCAAATCAAAACCGTCCAGGCCTACAACCACCAACAGCAGGACCGGCAGCGCTTTGCCCACACCGTTGAACAGGCTTTCGCCACCGCGCGCAAGCGTATCGTGCAGCGTGCCTGGCTGATTACCTTGGTGATCCTGCTGGTGCTGGGCGCGGTCGGGGTGATGTTGTGGGTGGGCGGCATGGACGTGATTGCCGGGCGCATTACCGGTGGCGAACTGGCAGCCTTTGTGTTTTACAGCCTGATTGTCGGCAGCGCGTTTGGCACCTTGAGTGAGGTCATTGGTGAGTTGCAGCGGGCGGCCGGGGCCGCAGAGCGGATCGCCGAGTTGTTGCAATCCAAAAGCCTGATCTCGGCGCCGGCCAGCGGGTTGCTGGCACTGCCCGAACAGGTGGCGGGCACTCTGCACCTGCAAGGTGTGTCGTTTGCCTACCCCTCGCGCCCGGAACGCTTTGCCCTGGAAGACCTCACCCTGACCGTCCATGCAGGCGAGACGCTGGCGCTGGTCGGGCCGTCGGGGGCGGGCAAGTCGACGTTGTTCGATTTGCTGTTGCGCTTTTACGACCCGCAGCACGGTCAGATCCTGCTGGACGGGCTGCCCCTCACGCAACTGGACCCGCAGGACGTGCGCCGCTGTTTCGCGTTGGTGTCACAAAGCCCGGCGCTGTTCTTTGGTTCGGTGGAGGACAACATCCGCTACGGCAATCCCGACGCCACGCTGGAACAGGTGCAAGCGGCGGCGCGCATTGCCCATGCCCATGACTTCATTTTGCAAATGCCCGAGGGTTACAGCACCCATTTGGGGGAGGGCGGGCTGGGATTGTCCGGCGGCCAGCGTCAGCGCCTGGCGATTGCCCGCGCGCTGTTGGTGGACGCGCCGATCCTGTTGCTCGATGAAGCCACCAGTGCGCTGGATGCCCAGAGCGAACACTTGATTCAGCAAGCCTTGCCCAGCCTGATGTCAGGCCGTACCACGCTGGTCATCGCCCATCGCCTGGCCACCGTGCAGAATGCGGACCGCATTGCGGTGATGGATCAGGGCAAGTTGATAGCAATCGGCACCCACGCGCAGCTCATTGCCACTAACCCGCTGTATGCGCGGTTGGCAGCGTTGCAGTTCAATGTGCAGGGGTAAACGGATAGCGATCAGGTCGGGAGAGCGGAGTGTGTTGACATCCTTCGCCGCCCTCGCCAGCGATCACCGCGGCGGGATGCCGGGTCATCGCTGGCGAGGGGGGGCGCTTCAACCGCCGGTTAGCGGTATTCGCACAGGTAGGCGGTTTCAACCACGACCTTGAGCTGGAACTTGCTATTGGCCGGTACGTTGAACTGGCTACCGGTCTTGAACGTTTCGAAGACCTCGCTGCCCGGCAATTTGACGTTCAGCTCGCCCGACACCACGTGCATGATTTCACGCTCGGCAGTGCCGAATTCGTATTCACCCGGGGCCATGACGCCGATAGTGGCCTTGCCTTCGGCTTGCGTGAAGGCAATCGACTTGACGGTGCCGTCGAAGTATTCGTTGACTTTAAACATGGCGATTCCTCGGTAGGGGCTTAAAAAGGCTGGCCAGTATGCAGAAGCCGTTTTATCCCGTCACGCCCTTTAAGGGTGCTAATCGGCCAGAATCAGCGGCAGTAAACGTGCGGTATTTCGCGCGTCTTCCAGTGCCCGGTGCTGCTGGCCGTGAAACTGCAGGCCCGCCAGTTGCAGCGCGCTGTTGAGCCCTAAGGCCTGCTTCAAGTGACGTGCCTGTGCGAACTGTTGTTTAAGGTTGTGATGCGCCAGATGCGCCAATGCACTGTTGAGCTGTTTTTGCTGCCATTCCTGCTGCAGTTGCTTACGGTCGTAGTCGCCCCAGCTGGCCCAGGCTTCAAGGTGGGGCAAGTGCTGGCGCAGCCAGCGTTCAAACTGCTCCCAGACCTGCGTCATCGGCATGGCGGAGTCGATATTGGCCTGGGTAATGCGCGTCAGTTGGCGGCAGAAGGGCGTCAGTAAAGGGCGGCGCACGGGCCGTATAAACCGTTGAAAATGGTCAACCTCACGGCCCGAACGGGTGACGATGCTGGCACCGATTTCAATCACCTCCATTTCCTCTAGAGGCCAGCCGCCGTCGTCGGTGGTGGCTTCCAGATCAATTACCAGCCAGTGCGGCATGTGCGGCTTCCTTAAACAGCATCGGTGTTGAGCAGTGGAGCGTAACCAAAGCAGTGAGATCCGCCTAGGCTCTTTTTTGTGTGGGCCAGTCAAGGGCTTCCTTGGTAGGCTACGCGGGTTTGAATGGCCATCGCGCCCGATGTAAGGTCGTGCACAGAACAATAAGTTCCAGCCAAAGGCGTAACCAGAGGTATACGGTTTGAAGTGTTTGCCAGTCCGGATGGCTCACAGCATGTTGCTGGTCTTTGGCATGACGTTGCTGACGCCCGTGTGGGCCGTGCAGGAAGTCAGGGTCGGCGCTGCTCACTTTCCCCCCTACACAGTGCGCCCCGAAAGCGGCGTCGACACTGGCTTGTTGCCGCAATTGCTCGATGCCCTCAACCAACTGCAAAACGACTTCCGTTTTGTTCCGGTGCCCAGTTCCATTCCCCGTCGCTTCCGTGATTTCGATCAGGGGCGAGTCGATGTAGTGATGTTCGAGAACCCGGCCTGGGGCTGGCAGGACATTGCCTACAGCGCGGTCGACATGGGCCTTGAAGATGCCGAGGTGTTCGTTGCCAGGCAACAGCCAGACCGCCAACAGGATTACTTCGACGATTTGAGCAATAAACGGCTGGCGCTGTTTAGCGGCTATCACTACGCGTTCGCCGGGTTCAACCCTTCACCCCGTTACCTGGCGCAGCACTTCAATGCCACGCTCACGTACTCCCACGAAAGTAACCTGCTGATGGTGCTGCGTGGCCGGGTCGATGTGGCGTTGATTACCCGTTCCAATCTCACCGAGCTGCTCGCCCGCAACCCGAAGATCAAGCCCCAGGTGTTGGTGTCCCAGCGCATTGACCAGATCTACCACCACTACGCCTTGCTGCGGCCACAGGCGCCGATTGCCGCCCCGCAGTTGGCGGCCCTGTTGCAACAGCTGCGTGACAACGGCCAGATCAAGGCGATCTTCGAGCCGTTTCAAGTGGACGTGGTGCCCATGCGTCGGCCACTGGCTGAGGTGCTGCCCTAAATTCTGCGGGTCGGCTAACGTCAAACAGCCTGACTGTTGACGATAATCGTGAGCCCAAGCCATGACTGCTGTTTTCCCGTTTCAACCCCGCTGGCGCGATCTGAGTGCCGACCTGACCGACACCCGCCTGAGCCTGACTGAGGGGCAACACCCGCTGATCGACCTGCGCCTTGAGCGTGGCGACACCCTTGAACTGCACCTGCAAGACGGTCACCCCGGCGCCTCGCTGCAAGGCGTGTGGGCGGCTTGTTACTGGTTGTTTGCCAGTGATCCTGCGTGTCAGCAATTGACCTGGCATCTCGATCCGCCCCCGCCCGCGGCATTGCGCAGCGGGCTGTTGCGTGCCACCGAGGTTGCCGGGCACTACCAATGCCTGCGCAGTCTGTTTTGGCAACAGCCCCGTCCATGGACCGGCGATGCGCCCGTGGCGGCGTACCCGCAGCACATGGTCATCAGCGGGGGTAAACGTCATCCGCTGCGCGCGCCCAAACCGGTGGGCGAGGTGTACCGGCGTTTTGATGCCCGGCTGGGCAGCTGGATATCCCTGCGCACCCTGGATATCGAAGCCGACCTTGAACGCTTCAACCGCTGGCAGAACACGCCCCGGGTCATGGATTTCTGGGAGGAGGGCGGCACCCTTGAGCGCCACCGCCAATTCCTCGAGACCTTGGCCGCTGACCCGCACACCGTCACCTTGATTGGCTGCATCGATGACCAGCCGTTTGCGTATTTCGAAGTGTACTGGGCGAAAGAAGACCGTATCGCGCCGTTTTATGACGTGGACGATTACGACCGCGGCATTCACATGCTGGTGGGGGAGCAGGCGCATCGCGGGCCGCACAAAGTCGCCAGTTGGCTGTCGGCGCTGACGCACTACGTGTTTCTGGACGACCCGCGTACTCAGCGCGTGGTGGCTGAGCCGCGCGCCGATAACGCGAAAATGATCGGCTACATGCAGTCTCACGGGTTTCACTGCGAGAAAGAGTTCAACTTCCCGCACAAGCGTGCGGCGCTGATGATGCAAAGCCGCGAGCGTTTCTTCGAAGGGTGCGAGCTGGTCTAGCGGCTGGCCGGGGCTTGCAGGGGCGGGCGCGCTCCTGCAAGTGGCGTTGACGCTCAGCGGCGCGCGAAGGTATCGCGTGGGGTGCCCGAGACCTTGCGGCAGTGGATCAGGGCGTCGCGGATCATGAAATTCACCAGCGTCGGCGACACCCCCAATTGCTTGGCAATGTCCTTTTGCTGAACCCCGTGCAGGCGATACATCTCGAAGGCATAGCGCGTACGGCTGGGCAGTTCGGTCAGTGCGTCGGCAATGTTTTCCAGGGTTGAAAAGTTGATGTGCGAGGTTTCGGGCGATGCGCCGTGGATGACCACATTCAAGCCTTCCTCTTGCGGGCCGGAGTATTTCTGCTCCAGCGCCTGCTTGCGGTAATGATCGATCGCCAGGTTACGCACGATCTGAAACAGGTAGCTCAATTGCGCCTTGAACGATGAGGTGATCTGCGGCGCAGCGTGCAAACGGAAGAAGGCGTCCTGCACCACATCTTCAGCTCTGGACCGACACCCGGTGATGCGTGCTGCAATCTTGACCAGGATGAGCCGGTTTTCAACAAAGGCTTGAAGTAAGGGTGAATCGCACCTGCTTGTGGACACTTGTTCCGTCATGGAAATCACCTGTTGCAATTGAAAAAGTGTGGGCGTCTGGACAAGCCACGGCCTACACAGCTCGCAACAAATTAGGTTGAATGATAATGATTGTCAATTGAGAAAGAGAATTAATGAAGTCGATTACCTCACTTTGAGAAACGCCTCACATCACGCACTGTCCGCTCAAAATCACCCCCTCTCGCGGGACTAATTATTTGCGTCGGCCAACCGTTCTCAATGGACATGGGCCGGTATCAGAGCTGGCCAAGTAATGGCTCGGACAGGAGGGCGAGATGGGAAAGGACCGTAAACACGCAGCGAGTTTAGAGGGGGCACCCACGCACCTTGCGCAGATCCATCCGGCGTCAGGCAGTGGCGTCGGGCGATGAGTGAGGTGATCAACATGCGCCTGTTTTGCCTGCCCCACTCGGGCGCCAGTGCCATGGCCTACAACCGCTGGCGGCGTTCATTGCCTGAGTGGCTGCACGTGCGTGCGCTGGAGCTGCCGGGGCGCGGGATGCGCATGGACGAACCGCTGCAATGCGACATCAAACGCCTGGCCCATCAACTGGCGGACGAAATCAGCCCCGAGCTGGATCGACCCTTCGCCATTTTCGGCCACAGCCTCGGCGGCTTGCTGGCCTTCGAGCTGGTGCATGCCTTGCGTGAGCGCGGCCTGCCAACGCCGTTAGCGCTGTTTGCGTCGGCCACGGCGGGCCCGGCCCGGCGCGATGTCAGCGAATACGCCGTGGCCAAGTCCGATGCGCAACTGCTCGCCCGGCTGCGCGAGTTGAAAGGCACCGACGACGCCGTGCTGGCCAACACCGAACTGATGCAATTGATGCTGCCCATCCTGCGCGCCGACTTTTTGCTGTGTGGCAGTTTCACCTATGGCCAGCGCACGCCGCTGGCGCTGCCGATTCACGTCTTTGGCGGCAAGCAGGACAGCGTTCGCGCCGATCAACTGCTCGACTGGCAGGCCGACACTTGCTGCAGGTTTTCCCTCGACATGTTCGAGGGGCATCACTTCTTTCTGGTGGAGCAGGAGCAACCCTTGCTGCGTTGCCTGCGCCGCTACGCCGAAGAACATCTGGCGCGCTGGCGCAACCATCAGGCCCGGCCAATGGCCAGCCCCCACGTGTAAAGCGCAGCCCCGGCTTCTCGTACTTCAAGCAGACCGATTTTTTTCAAGCCTGGAGCCTGTTGGCGTTTCGCCGTCACCGCGAAACCCCGTCGGCCCTCTACAGGAAACCCCAAGATGGACGCGTTCGAACTCCCCGGTACATTGGCTCAAGCCCTGCAACACCGCGCAGCCCGCACCCCGGACCGCCTGGCTTTACGCTTTCTTGCTGACGATCCGCAGGGTGGGCAGGTGCTGAGCTATGGCGACCTGGACCAGCGCGCGCGGACCATCGCGGCGGCCTTGCAGGCCACGGCCGGGCCGGGCGACCGCGCCGTATTGTTGTTCCCCAGCGGGCCGGACTACGTGGCGGCGTTTTTTGGTTGCCTGTATGCGGGCGTGATTGCGGTTCCGGCGTATCCGCCTGAATCGGCGCGCCGTCATCATCAGGAGCGTTTGCTGTCGATTCTGGCCGACGCCCAACCCCGCGTCCTGCTGGCCCACAGCAACCTGCGCCCGCCGCTGATGCAACTGGACGCGTTGACCGCTGCCGACGCGCCGCCGTTGCTGTGTGTGGATGCGCTTGAGCCCGGCCTGGCCCGACAGTGGCAGCCCGTGGCGGTGCAGGCCGATGACATTGCCTTTTTGCAATACACCTCAGGCTCCACGGCCTTGCCCAAAGGTGTGCAAGTGACCCACGGCAACCTGGTGGCCAACGAAGTGCTGATCCGTCGCGGCTTCGGCATCGACCTCAACCCCGACGATGTGATCGTCAGCTGGTTGCCGCTGTACCACGACATGGGCCTGATCGGCGGCCTGTTGCAGCCAATCTTCAGCGGTGTGCCGTGCGTGCTCATGTCGCCGGCGTATTTTTTGACCCGTCCGCTGCGCTGGCTGGAAGCCATCAGCGAGTACGGCGGCACCATCAGCGGCGGCCCTGATTTCGCCTATCGACTGTGCAGCGAGCGAGTCAGCGACAGTGCGCTGGCCGGTCTCGACTTGAGCCGTTGGCGCGTCGCGTACTCGGGTTCCGAGCCGATCCGTCAGGACACCCTGGAGCGCTTCGCTGAAAAATTCGCGCCCTGTGGGTTCAGTGCCAACAGCTATTTCGCCTCGTATGGCCTGGCCGAGGCCACGCTGTTTGTGGCAGGCGGCCAGCGCGGGCAGGGCATTCCTGCGTTGCGTCTGGACGAACTGGCGCTGGCTGACAACCGCATCGTGGCCGGTGACGGCAGCGCGGTCATGAGCTGCGGCACCCATCAGCCGGAACACGCAGTCATGATCGTGGAGCCCAACCGTCTGTGCGTACTGGCAGACGATTGCGTGGGCGAAGTTTGGGCCAGCGGCCCAAGCATTGCGCACGGCTATTGGCGCAACCCTGAAGCCAGCGCCACCACCTTCGTTCAATTCGAAGGTCAGACCTGGCTGCGCACCGGCGATCTGGGCTTTCTGCATGACGGTGAACTGTTTATCACCGGACGCCTGAAAGACCTGCTGATCGTGCGCGGGCAAAACCTCTACCCGCAAGACATTGAAAAAACCATCGAGCGCGAAGTGGAGGTGGTGCGCAAAGGTCGCGTGGCGGCGTTCGCGGTGAATGTCAAAGGCGAAGAGGGGATTGGCATTGCGGCCGAGATCAGCCGCAGCGTGCAAAAAATCCTGCCGCCCGATGCGCTGATCAACGCCATTCGCCAGGCCGTGGCCGAGGCCTGCCAGCAGGCGCCGAGTGTGGTGGTGTTGCTCAACCCCGGCGCCTTGCCCAAAACCTCCAGCGGCAAATTGCAACGTTCTGCCTGCCGCAATCGTCTGGCCGATGGCAGCCTCGACGGTTATGCGCAGTTCCCCTCCCACGGCCCTGCGCAGGCGGGCGAAGCGGACGCCGGGCGCGGCAGCGAGCTGGAAGCGTTGATCGCGTGGGTGTGGTGCGAACATTTGCAGGTCGAGCAAGTGGCCGCCGACGACCACTTTTTCCTGTTGGGTGGCAACTCGATTCTGGCCACGCAGGTGATCGCTCACCTGCAAGCAGAACTCAAGCTGGAGCTGAGCCTGCGTGTGCTGTTCGAAGCGCCGACGCTGGGGACGTTCGCGGCGCAGGTTGCCGCATTGCAACAGGCAGGCGGCCCGGCGCAGGGCGCCATACGTGCGTTGCCGCGTGAAGAGGGCTTGCCGCAATCCTTGGCGCAACACCGCCTGTGGTTCTTGTGGCAACTGGACCCGACCAGCCGCGCGTACACCATCCCCGGCGCGTTGCGGTTGCGCGGTGAGCTGGATCAGGCCGCGCTGTGCAGCAGTTTTGCGCAGTTGATCGAGCGCCACGAGGCATTGCGAACGCGCTTTTACGAACGGGACGGGCAGGCGATGCAGCGCGTCGACGAAGCGGCCGGCTTCGACCTGCACCTCATCGACATCAGCGATCTGCCAGCCGATCTGCGGGAGGCCCGTGCGCGGCAGATCCGCGAGCAGGAAGCCTGCACCCTGTTCGACCTGGAGCAGGGGCCGTTGTATCGGGTGATGCTGGTCAAGCTCGATGAACACGAGCACCACCTGCTGCTGACCCTGCACCACATCATTGCCGACGGTTGGTCGCTGAACCTGTTGGTCGACGAGTTCTCCCGGCTGTACGCGGCGGCTTGCCTGAGTCAGTCGCTGCAACTTGCCCCTTTGGCCTTGCAATATGCCGACTACGGCAGTTGGCAGCGTCAATGGCTGGCGCAAGGCGAGGCGGGGCGCCAGCTCGATTACTGGACCCGGCAATTGGGCGATGAACACCCGGTGTTGCGTCTGGCCACCGATCACCCGCGTTCGGCCCTTAAACGGTCCAGCGCGGCCCGTCACACCCTCAAGCTGGATGCCGCCTTGAGCGACGCGGTGCGCACCGCGGCACATGCGCACAACGCCACGTCTTTCATGTGGCTGCTGGCGACGTTTCAAACGCTGCTCTACCGCTACAGCGGCCAGCGCGACATTCGCATTGGTGTGCCCAGCGCCAACCGTGCGCGCCAGGAAACCCACGGCCTGATCGGTTTCTTCATCAACACCCTGGTGCTGCGGGCCGGACTGGACGGGCGTTTGCCGTTCTCTGAACTGTTGGCGCAAACCCGGCAGGTCACCCTGGAGGCACAGGCGCATCAGGACGTGCCGTTTGAACAACTGATCGAGGCACTGCCGCAGGCCCGCGAACAGGGGTTGTTTCAGGTCATGTTTAACCACCAGCAACGCGATCCGGCGGCCTTGCGCCGGCTGCCGGGGTTGTTGGCAGAAGAGCTGGACTGGCACAGCCGCGAAGCCAAGTTCGATCTGCAATTGCACAGTGAAGAAGATCGCCAAGGGCGGCTGACACTGTCGTTTGATTACGCCGATGAACTGTTCGAAGCCAGCACCATTGCGCGCCTGGCCGAGCATTACGTCAGCCTGCTGCACCAAGTCAGCAACACCCCGGAACAGGCAGTGGGCGACCTGCACCTCGTGACGCCCGGGCAAGCCGCCGAACAACAGGCCTGGGGTGCCGCGCCTTGCGCTCCGGCGTCTCAGTGGTTGCCGCAATTGCTGGAGCAACAGGCCCAGCAAACGCCCGACGCCGTGGCGTTACAGTGGGACGGCGGCAGCCTCGATTTTGCCGGGCTGCATGCCCAGGCTAACCGCTTGGCCCAGTACCTGCGTGACAAAGGGGTGGGGCCGGACGTGCCGGTGGCGATTGCGGCCGAGCGATCCCCGCAACTGTTAATCGGCCTGTTGGCAATCATCAAGGCGGGCGGCGCCTATGTGCCGCTGGACCCGGATTACCCTGCAGAGCGTCTGGCCTACATGCTGGAGGACTGCGGCGCGGCGTTGCTGCTGACCCAGAGCCCGCTACTGCAAGCCTTGCCGGCGGTGCAAGGCGTGAGCGTGATTGCGATGGACCTGCTCAAGCTCGACACCTGGCCCAGCCATGCGCCGGGCCTGCACCTGCACGGCGATAACCTGGCGTATGTGATTTACACCTCCGGCTCCACTGGCTTGCCCAAAGGCGTGGGCAATACCCATGCCGCGCTGAGTGAGCGTCTGCACTGGATGCAGGCCACCTATGGACTGCAGGCCGATGACGTGCTGCTGCAAAAAGCGCCGATCAGTTTTGACGTGTCGGTGTGGGAATGTTTTTGGCCGCTGATGACCGGTTGCCCGCTGGTACTGGCCGGGCCTGGCGAACACCGCGACCCGCAGCGCATTGCGCAAGTGGTGCAGCAATTTGGCGTGACCACGCTGCACTTTGTGCCGCCACTGCTGCGTGTGTTTGTCGACGAGCCGCAAACCGTGCACTGCCACAGCCTGCGTCGCCTGTTTTCCGGCGGCGAAGCGTTGCCCGCCGCGTTGCGTGACCGGGTGCTGGCGCAGTTGCCGAACGTGCAATTGCACAACCGTTACGGGCCGACTGAAACCGCGATCAACGTCACCCATTGGGCGTGCAGCCCGGCCGACGGCGAACGCTCGCCCATCGGTCGGCCGCTGGGCAACGTGCTGTGCCGCGTGCTCGACAGCGAACTCAACCCGCTGCCCGCCGGGGTGCCGGGTGAGCTGTGCATCGGCGGCATCGGTCTGGCGCGGGGTTACCAGCAGCGTCCGGGGCTGACCGCCGAACGGTTCATCGCTGACCCGCTGGGCGAGCCCGGCTCACGCCTGTACCGCACCGGTGATCGGGTGCGCTGGGGCGCTGAGGGGGCGCTGGAATACCTCGGTCGGCTCGATCAGCAGGTCAAGTTGCGCGGGTTCCGGGTAGAACCGCAGGAGATCGAAGCACGCTTGCTGGCGCAGCCGGGCGTGGCACACGCCGCCGTGGTGATTCGCGACACGGCCGCCGGGCCGCAGTTGATCGGTTACTACACCTGCGTTGAAAACCACGCGCTCGACAGCCAGTCACTGAGTGCCGCATTGGCACGGGAACTGCCGGAGTACATGGTGCCCGCGCAGCTCATGCAACTGGCGGCCATGCCCTTGAGCCCCAGCGGCAAGCTGGACCCGCGCGCCTTGCCGTCACCGCAATGGTGCGTGCGTGAACACGTCGAGCCCGTCACCGCGCTGCAACAGCAAATTGCCGCCATCTGGCGCGAAGTGCTGGGGCAGGCGCGCATCGGGCTGCGCGATGATTTCTTTGCCCTGGGCGGGCACTCGCTGCTAGCCACGCAGATCGTGTCGCGGGTCCGGCAGGCCTGTGACGTCGAATTGGCGTTGCGCACACTGTTTGAAGCCAGTGAGCTGGGGACGTTCGTGGACGCCGTGGCGCTGATTCAGGCAACCGGCACGCACAACACGCACTTGCCGATTGAAACGGTCGATCGCAGCCAGCCCGTACCCTTGTCGTACTCCCAGCAGCGCATGTGGTTCCTCTGGCAGATGGAGCCCGACAGCCCGGCTTACAACGTCGGCGGAATGGCGCGACTTAAAGGTGTGCTGGATGTGGACCGTTTCGAGGCAGCCTTGCAGGCGCTGATCCTGCGTCACGAAACCCTGCGCACCACGTTCCCGAGCGTGGACGGGGTGGCTTGTCAGAAGGTTCACCGTGAAACCGGCCTGCACATGGCCTGGCTCGACCTCAGCGCCCTGGACCCAACCACCCGCCAGCAGCGTTTGCAGGCGCTGGCCGACACCGAAGCGCATCGCCCGTTCGATCTGGAAACCGGCCCGTTATTGCGGGCGTGCATGGTCAAGGCCGGGGAGCGCGAGCACTACTTCGTGCTGACCTTGCACCACATCGTCACCGAAGGCTGGGCGATGGATATTTTCGCCCGCGAGCTGGGTCAGCTCTATGAAGCCTTTCTCGATGACCGGTTATCGCCGCTGGCGCCGTTGGCCGTGCAGTACCTGGATTACAGCGTGTGGCAGCGCCAGTGGCTGGAATCGGGCGAGCGTCAGCGCCAGCTCGATTACTGGACCGCCCAATTGGGGCATGAGCACCCGCTGCTGGAGTTGCCGGGCGATCGCCCACGGCCCCCGGTGCAGAGCCATCAGGGTGGGTTGTTTCGCTTTGACCTGAGTGATGAGCTGGCGGCCCGCGTGCGCCGTTTCAATGCCGAGCACGGCCTGACGCTGTTTATGACCATGACCGCCACCCTGGCCGTATTGCTTTATCGCTACAGTGGCCAGACCGACGTGCGCATCGGCGCGCCGGTGGCCAACCGCATTCGGCCCGAAAGTGAAGGGCTGATCGGCGCCTTCCTCAACACCCAGGTGCTGCGCTGCCAGCTCGACGCGCACATGAGTGTCGGCGCGTTGCTCGAACAGGTGCGCCACACGGTGATTGAAGGGCAGTCCCATCAGGACTTGCCGTTCGATCACGTGGTCGAAGCGCTACAACCGCCTCGCAGCGCGGCCTACAACCCGCTGTTTCAAGTGATGTGCAACGTCCAGCGCTGGGAATTCCAGCAGCGCCGGGAGCTGGCGGGCATGACCGTCGAGTACCTGGCCAACGACGCGCGGGCCACCAAGTTTGACCTGAATCTGGAAGTCACCGACCTCGACCATCGGCTGGGGTGCTGCCTGACGTACAGCACGGACCTGTTTGATGAACCGCGCATCGCCCGCATGGCCGCGCATTGGCGCACGCTGTTGGAGGGGTTGCTGGGTGATCCGCAACAACGCCTGAGCGACTTGCCGCTGATGCACGCCGATGAACGACAGCAACAGGTTGAGGCCATGGCCGCCCCGGCAGGTGATTACGCCCCGGACCTGTGTATTCACACGCTGTTTGCCGAACAGGCGCTGGCGCGGCCCGAAGCCATTGCCTTGACCTTTGCCGGGCAACACCTGAGTTACGGCGAGCTGGACAGCCGCGCCAACCGTCTGGCGTGGATGCTGCGTGAACGCGGCGTGGGCCCGCAGGTGCGGGTGGGGCTGGCGCTGGAGCGCTCGCTGGAGATGGTGGTCGGCCTGCTGGCCATTCTCAAGGCCGGGGGCGCTTACGTGCCGCTGGACCCGGAATACCCGCTCGAACGCCTGCATTACATGATTGAAGACAGCGGCATCGGCTTGCTGCTCAGCCACCGCGCTTTGTTTGAGGCCCTGGGGCCATTGCCGCAAGGCGTGGCGCGCTGGTGTGCCGAGCAAGACGGCGCGCAACTGGCCGCCTACCCGACTGCCGAGTTGCCGTTTATCAGCCTGGCGCAGCATCAGGCCTACCTCATTTACACCTCGGGTTCCACCGGACAGCCCAAAGGGGTGGTGGTGGCCCACGGCGAAATCGCCATGCATTGCCGTGCGGTGATCGATAGCTTCGGCATGCGCCCGGACGACTGTGAACTGCATTTTTACTCCATCAACTTCGATGCGGCGACCGAGCGGTTGCTGGTGCCGTTGCTGTGCGGCGCACGGGTGGTGTTGCGCGCTCAGGGGCAATGGGACGCGCAAGAGATCTGCCAGCTGATTAGTGAACAGCAGGTCAACATTCTGGGGTTCACCCCAAGCTACGGCAGCCAACTGGCGCAGTGGCTGGCCACGCAACAGCAGACCCTGCCGGTGCGCCTGTGCATCACGGGCGGCGAAGCCCTGACCGGTGAGCATGTGCAACGGATTCGGGCCGCGTTCCGGCCGCAACAGTTTTTCAACGCCTATGGCCCGACAGAGACCGTGGTCATGCCGCTGGCAAGCTTGGCGCCCGAGCAACTGGAGGAGGGCGCGGGCAGCGTGGCCATCGGCCGCGTGATCGGTGCCCGCGTGGCGTACATTCTCGATGCCGGGCTGGCACAGGTGCCGCAGGGCGCCACGGGCGAACTGTACGTGGGCGGCGCCGGTCTGGCGCAGGGCTATCACCAACGCCCGGGCATGACCGCCGAACGCTTTGTGGCTGACCCGTTTTCTGACGTGGGCGGACGGCTCTACCGAACCGGCGATCGGGTGCGCCAACGCGCTGACGGGCAGGTCGAATACGTGGGCCGGGTCGACCATCAGGTCAAAATCCGAGGCTTTCGCATCGAGCTGGGGGAAATCGAAAGTCGCCTGCTGGAACACCCGGCTGTGCGCGAAGCCGTGGTGCTGGCGCTGGACCTGCCCGGCGGCAAACAACTGGCGGCGTATCTGGTGTGCGACCCGGCGCAGCAGGACGAGGCCCGGCAAGCGGCCTTGCGTGAAGCGCTGAAGGCCGGGCTCAAGGTGCAGTTGCCCGATTACATGGTGCCGACCCACCTGATGCTGTTGGCCAGCATGCCGCTGACGGCCAACGGCAAGCTGGATCGGCGTGCTTTGCCCAGCCCGGACCCCGAGCTGAACCGTCAGCACTACGTGGCCCCCAGCAACCCGCTGGAACAGCACCTGGCGCAGGTCTGGTGTGACGTGCTGAACCTGGCGCAGGTTGGGCTCAACGACAACTTCTTTGAGTTGGGCGGCGACTCGATCCTGTCGATTCAGGTGGTCAGCCGCGCCCGGCAACTGGGCATCCATTTCAGCCCGCGGGATTTGTTCCGGCATCAAACCGTGCAAGCGTTGGCGAGCGTGGCCACGCACGCAGAGCAGACCACGGCCGAACAAGGGCCACTTACGGGCGAATCGGCGTTGACCCCGATCCAGCACTGGTTCTTCGACACCGACATGCCGCACCGCGCGCACTGGAACCAGTCGGTGCTGTTGCAGCCGACCTTGCGCCTTGAGCCCGAGCTGCTGGAACAGACGCTGGTGGCATTGTTGGCGCATCACGATGCCTTGCGCCTTGGTTTTGAGTGCCACGCCGGGCAATGGCGTGCTCAATACCGGAGCGATGCCGATCAGGCGCTGCTGTGGCAGGCCCAGGTGAATGACTGGCACGCCTGCGAGGCCCTGTTTGACGAGGCCCAGCGCAGCCTCAACCTGGACCGCGGGCCGTTGCTGCGGGCGCTATTGATCGACGGGCCGCAGGGTGAGCAACGCCTGCTGTTGGTGATTCACCATCTGGTCGTTGACGGTGTGTCCTGGCGGGTGCTGCTGGACGATCTGCAAACCGTTTATCGCCAACGGGCGGCGCAGGCGCCGCTGAACCTGCCCGCCAAAACCAGCGCCCTGCGTGACTGGGCCGAACGTTTGCAGGCCTATGCCGGCAGCGACGCCTTGCGCGAAGAACTGAGCCAGTGGCAAGCGCAACTCAACGGGCCACAGGTCGTGTTGCCTTGCGACCGACCGCAGGGCAGCCGGCAAAACCTGCACGCGCAGACGGTCAGCGTGCGTCTGGATGCCGAGCGTACCCGTCAATTGCTGCAACAGGCGCCGAGCGCGTATCGCACACAGGTCAATGACCTGTTGCTGACTGCGTTGGCGCGGGTCATGTGCCGCTGGACGGGGCAACCCTCGGCGTTGGTGCAACTGGAAGGCCACGGCCGGGAAACGCTGTTCGACGGCATCGACCTGAGCCGCAGCGTGGGGTGGTTCACCAGTGCCTATCCGGTGCGCCTGACCCCGCCACTGAGCGACGATCAGGGCGCTTCGATCAAAGCCATCAAGGAACACCTGCG
Organism: Pseudomonas sp. ESBL9; assembly: GCF_036668715.1. Lineage (NCBI taxonomy): Bacteria > Pseudomonadati > Pseudomonadota > Gammaproteobacteria > Pseudomonadales > Pseudomonadaceae > Pseudomonas > Pseudomonas sp. ESBL9. Next base: position 315,766 of record NZ_JAZEVV010000001.1, read on the forward strand.
CAGCGTCCCGCACAAGGGCCTGGGCTATGGCGTGCTGCGTTACCTCACCGACAACGCAACCCGCCAGGCGCTGGCCGCATTGCCCGAAGCGGCGGTCACGTTCAATTACCTGGGTCAGTTCGACCAGAGCTTTGCCAGCGATGCGTTATTCCGGCCGCTGGATGAACCGGTGGGGGCGGCCCATGACCCGCAGGCGTCGTTGCCCAACGAGTTGAGCATCGACAGTCAGGTCTACGGCGGCGAGTTGCTGCTGCGCTGGACCTTCAGCGCTGACCGATATGAAACGACCACCGTGCAGTCGCTGGCGCAGGACTACCTGCGCGAGCTTGAGGCGCTGATTGCGCATTGCGTGAGCGACGGTGCCGGTGGCCTGACGCCGTCGGACTTCCCGCTGGCCGCGCTCACTCAGGCGCAGCTGGACGCGCTGCCGGTGCCCGCCGAGTGCATCGAAGACGTGTACCCGCTGACCCCCATGCAGGAAGGCATGCTGTTGCACACCTTGCTGGAGCCGGGCACCGGGTTGTATTACATGCAGGACCGCTACCGCATCAACAGCGCGCTGGACCCGCAACGTTTTGCTCAGGCCTGGCAAGCCGTGGTCGCACGGCATGAAGCGTTGCGTGCCTCGTTCTGCTGGAACGCCGGTGAGCACATGCTACAAATCATTCATCGCCCCGGCGCCACCGCCGTGGATTATCAGGACTGGAGCGATGCGCCGCAGGAAGGCCACGAAGCGCGGCTGCAAGCGTTGCTCAAGCAGGAACGTGAAGCCGGTTTCGACTTGCTCAACCAGGCGCCGTTCCACCTGCGGCTGATCCGGGTCGGGGAGGCGCGCTACTGGTTCATGATGAGCAACCACCATATCCTGATCGATGCGTGGTGCCGCTCACTGCTCATGAGTGATTTCTTTGAAATCTACAGCGCGCTGGGCGAGGGTCGTGCGCCGCAGTTGGCGCTGGCGCCGCGCTACCGTGACTACATCGGCTGGTTGCAACAGCAGAACCTGCAACAGGCCAACCAGTGGTGGCAACGCAACCTGCAAGGCTTTGAACACACCACCTACATCCCGAGCGACCGTCCGTTCCTGCGCGAGCATGCGGGCGACAGCGGCGGCATGCTGGTGGGCGATTGCTACACCCGCCTTGAGGTGCAGGACGGCGTGCGGCTGCGGGAACTGGCGCAACAGCATCAGTTGACCATCAACACCTTTGCTCAGGCAGCGTGGGCGTTGGTGCTGCGCCGATTCAGCGGCGAGCGTGACGTGTTGTTCGGCGTGACCGTGGCCGGTCGTCCGGTGGAGCTGCCACAGATGCAACACACGGTCGGGTTGTTCATCAACAGCGTGGCCCTGCGGGTGCAGATGCCGGAGGACGTTCAGGCGCTGGGCGTGCGTCAATGGTTGAGTCAACTGCTGGCGCATAACATGGAGCTGCGCGAGTACGAATACCTGCCGCTGGTGACGATTCAGGAGCGCAGTGAGTTGCCAAAAGGCCAACCGCTGTTCGACAGCTTGTTCGTGTTCGAGAACGCGCCCGTGGACATGTCAGTCATGGACCGGGCCCAGCACCTGAAAGCGACCTCGGACTCGGGCCGTACCCATACCAACTTCCCGCTGACGGCTGTGTGCTACCCCGGTGATGACCTGGGCCTGCACCTGTCTTATGACCAGCGTTACTTCGAGCGCAGCAGCGTCGAACGGCTGTTGTCGGAATTCAAGCGCCTGCTGCTGGCGTTAATGGACGGGCTGGAGGGTGACATGGCGCAGTTGCCTTTGCTGGGCGACCGTGAGCGTGACTTCTTGATCGACGGCTGCAACCAGAGCCAGCGCGACTACCCGCTGGAGCACAGTTATGTCCAGTTGTTCGAAGCGCAGGTGGCGGCGCACCCCGAGCGGATTGTGGCCAGTTGCCTCGATCAGCAATGGTGCTACCGCGAGCTCAATACGGTCAGCAACCGCCTGGGGCATGCCCTGATCAACGCCGGTGTGCGCCCGGACCAACCTGTGGCGTTGCTGGCGGAGCGCGGTTTGCCGTTGCTGGGCATGATGATTGGCAGCTTCAAGGCCGGGGCCGGTTATTTGCCGCTGGACCCAGGGCTGCCGGGGGCGCGCCTGAGCCGACTCCTCGACCTCAGCCGCGCGCCGTTACTGGTGTGCACCGAAGCGTGCCGGGAACAGGCCCAAGGGTTGATCGACGACGCCGGGTGCCCGATCCGTCCGCGCCTGCTGGTCTGGGAAGAGGTGCAGGCAGCAGCGCTCGCCGGGCATAACCCGCAGGTCTACAGCCAGCCCGACCAGCTCGCGTACGTGATTTACACCTCGGGCTCAACCGGTTTGCCCAAAGGTGTGATGGTGGTACAGCGTGGCATGCTCAACAACCAGTTGAGCAAAGTGCCGTACCTGCAACTGACCGAGCGGGACGTGATTGCCCAGACGGCCTCGCAAAGCTTTGACATCTCGGTCTGGCAGTTCCTGGCGGCCCCGTTGTTCGGGGCGCGGGTGGCGATCGTGCCGAACACCCTTGCCCATGACCCGCAGGCGTTGTTGGCGCAGGTCACTGCGCAGCGCATCAGCGTGCTGGAAAGCGTGCCGTCGCTGATTCAAGGGATGCTGGCGCAGGCGCCTGTGCCCCTCGACGGCTTGCGCTGGATGTTGCCGACAGGTGAGGCGATGCCGCCGGAACTGGCCCAGCAATGGCTGGCGCGGTATCCGGAGATCGGGCTGGTCAACGCCTATGGCCCGGCGGAATGTTCGGACGACGTGGCGTTTTTCCGTGTCGATCAGGCGTCGACCCAGGGCAGCTATTTGCCGATCGGCACCCCGACCGACAACAACCGGTTGTTTGTGCTGGACAGCGCCCTGCAACTGGTACCGCTGGGCGCCGTGGGCGAGTTGTGTGTGGCGGGCACCGGGGTGGGGCGCGGCTACGTGAGTGATCCGCTGCGCACCGCCATCGCCTTTGTGCCGAACCCGTACGGCGCGCCGGGTGAGCGTTTATACCGCACCGGCGACCTGGCCCGACGTCGCCTGGACGGGGTGCTGGAATACGTGGGGCGCATCGACCATCAGGTGAAAATTCGCGGTTACCGCATCGAGCTGGGGGAAATCGAAGCGCGTCTGCACGAACAGCCGCCGTTGCGTGACGCGGCGGTTGGCGTGCAGGAGGGCGCCAATGGTAAGTACCTGGTGGGGTATTTGGTGGCCGCACCGTCGGCGCTGAGCCATGGCGAGGCGCTGCAGCGCATCCAGCAGCGTCTGCGGGCCGAACTGCCGGAGTACATGGTGCCGCTGCACTGGACGTGGCTGGAGCGGCTGCCGCTCAATGCCAACGGCAAGCTGGACCGCAAGGCGTTGCCGGCACTCGAGATCGGCCAACAGCCGCGCGAAGATTACCTGGCGCCGCGCACGGAGCTGGAGCAGACCCTGGCCGATATTTGGGCCGAGGTGTTGCAGGTGGACCGGGTGGGGGTCACCGACAATTTCTTCGCGTTGGGCGGGCATTCGTTACTGGCCACGCAAATCGCCTCACGGGTGCAGAAGGTGTTGCAACGTAACGTACCGCTGCGGGCGATGTTTGAGTGCAGTTGCGTACAAGCGTTGGCGCAGTACATCCAGGGGCTGGACAACAGCGAGATCAACGAAGAGAAGGTCGACCGTCTCAGTGACTTGATGGCGGAACTGGAGGGGCTGTAATCCACGTTCAGGCCCGTGCGTGATTCCGGCACGGGCCTGACGGAGGCGTTATTTCGGGCCGAGGATTTTTACCAGTGTTTCCGGCGACGGCGCACCTTGCTGTTGTTGCAAGTTGCCGTGTTCGTCGAGGTAGAAAATCGCCGGGGTGGCGGCGACGTCCAGTTCGGACATCAACTGCATATTGGCGTCGAGCTTGGCCTGCACGTCAGCCGGGATGCTGCCCAGTGCCTTGAGGGTGCTGGCCTTGCCGGCCTTTTCGTGGTCGTGCAGGGCTTGTTGCGGGTTTTTCGCCGCCAGCAGTGCGGCCGACTTGCCGGGGCTGTCTTCACGGATGATGCCAACCATGATGTGGCGTAACTGCACCTTGCCTGCGTCCACCCACGGGCGGGCCTGTTCCCAGAACATGTTGCAGTAGGGGCAGTTGGGGTCACTGAACAAGTACACGATGCGCGGGGCATCTTTTTTGCCGTCGGCAATCCAGTGGGTCTTTTCCATGTTGGCCCAGACTTGCTTGGCCATCGGTTCGTAGACCATCTTTTGCAGCGGCGCCAGGCTCAGGTCATTGCCGTTGGCGTCATACAAATTGCCCACCAACACGTTGCCGTCCTTCGTCAGGTACAGCGCCATGCCGCGGTTTTCATACTGCGCGGCATACCCGCGCAGGCCGCTTGGGGCATCAAAGCTGCCGATGATTTTCGCGCCCTTGGCTTCGATCTTCTTGATCGCCGGTGGCAGTTCTTCGGCGTGCAACAACGGGGATTGCAGCAGGGCTGCGCCCAGCAGGGTGCTCATGCTCAGGTTTAACAGTGTGCGGTTACGCATTGGGTATTCCTTGCAGGGTCGCCCTGGCGGGCTGACGGTGAAATGTTCGGGTCAAAACGTTCGAGGGCTCGTGCCAGGCTGGCTTCGGACAACTCACCCAGATGGCTGGCCAGCAGACGGCCGTCCGCGTTGTAGAACAGGGTGGTGGGTAGGGCCATGGAGCCGACTTTCTGCCCCAACTGGCCGCCGCTGTCGAACAGCACGTTGCTGAGGTTCAAGCCTTGGGTTTCAAGGAAGGTGCTGACACTCTGCATGCTCTCGCCCTGATTGACGAACAGAAAGGTCACGTTCTCGTGCTGATGCTGGGCGTTCTGCAAAACGGGCATTTCGCGTCGGCAAGGCGGGCACCAGGTGGCCCACAGATTGATCACCAGCGGGCCGCCTTTGTAGCTGCCCAGTTGTACCGATTCGCCATTGGCATTGCGCAGCACCATGTCGGGCAACTGCGTCCCTTTTTCGTACAGGTTGGAAGACAGGCTCGCCAGCAGCCAGAACGCCAGGCCGCTGCACAGCCCCCAGCCCAGCGGGCGTCGCAGTCCGGCGCGACGCCAGCCCCAGATCACGGCGCCCACCACCACAGCCAAGAGCCCCGCCCACACTACAAAGCCGCCGTCGCGCAGGTCGAGCATTTGCAACGGGTCTTGATGGAAGTAACGCCAGTAAGCGATGACAAAACCGATACGCGCCGCCAGTAAACCCAACAGGAACAGGCTGAACAGGACTGACTCCGGGTTTTCGCCACCGCGTTTGGCCACCCGCCACCCCACCAGCGTCGCCAGAGCGAGGGCCAGGATCAGCAGCAGGTGGTTGATTGCCAGCGCAAACGAACCGATGGTCAGGGTCAGCATTTAGAGGAGTTCCCGGGTGGCTTGCCAGTTATTCAAAAAGGTTTCGGCATTCACTTCGCCAGTGATGCGCTGTGCGCGACGCTCAATCCCGTTCGGCCCGATCCAGATAAACGTGGGCGGACCGGGTACTTGATAGCGGCTGAGCAGGTCGCGGCTGGCGACAGTATCGTCGGTCACGTCCAGGCGCAACAAACGTACACCGTTGAGGGCTTGCATGACCTGCGGTTGGCCGAAGACTTTTTTCTCCATCACTTTGCAGGACACGCACCAGTCAGCGTAGTAGTCGAGCATCACCCATTGGCCTTGCGCCTTGGCGGCTGCCAGTTCGCGCTCAAGATCGGCCGGGTTGTTAACCGTTATGAACGCGTCGTGGGCCGTTTGCGAAGGGCTGCCGGCCACGGTTTTCGCGGTGTACACCTGCAAGGGTTGCCATGGGTCGGTGCTGCCGCCCGCGGCGCCGATCAGCATCAGGCTGCCCCACAGACCGGCCAGCAGGCCCAGGGGGGCAAACAGCGCTTTGACGCGCAGAAACTGTTGCGCCTGTTGCCACAGGCTGCCGGCCACAATCAGCAACAGCACGCCCCACAAGGCCAGCCACAGCGATTCATCCAGCACCGGACGCACCAGCAGCAGCGCGGTCCCCAGGAACAGGAAGCCAAACAGCCCCTTCATCAGGTTCATCCAGGCCCCCGGCTTGGGCAGGAAACGACTGCCGACCGTGACCAGCAGCAACAGCGGCATGCCAATACCGACGCCCAGGGTGAACAGCACCAGGCCACCTTGCACGGCATTGCCGCTTTGCGCGATGTAGAGCAGCGCGCCCGCCAGCGGAGCGGTCATGCACGGCCCGACCAGCAAGCCGGAAAGGGCACCCAGGACCCCGGCCCCGATCAGGCTGCCGCCTTTGCGTCCGCGTCCGGCGCTTTCCAGCCGGTCACGCAAGGCGCCAGGCAATTGCAGTTCGAAAAAGCCGAACATCGGTAAAGCGAGCAGGACAAACAGCGCGGCAAAACTGCCCAGTAGCCAGGGTTGTTGCAACAGCGCCTGCAAATTGGCCCCCAAGAGCGCGGCCAGTACGCCGAGGCTGGCATACACCAGCGCCATGCTGATCACATAACTGCCGGCAACCGCAAAGCCGCGGCCGGGGCTGGCGCCGCTGCCGACCACCAGACCGGCGAGAATCGGCAGCATGGGCAAGGAGCACGGGGTGAAAGCCAGCAGCAGGCCGAGCCCGAAAAACAGCAATAAGCTCCAGCCCAAAGAACGCTGCTGCAAGCTGGACGCCAGTGATTGGTCTTGAGCTTGCCCCTGCTCGGCAGCGGGCTGTGTGCCGCCCAGGTCCACGGTCTGGCTTTGTGGCGGGTAGCACAGACCGGCATCGGCACAGCCTTGCCAACTGACTTTGACCTGACCGCTGGCCCCTGCCGGGATCAGCAGTTCAAGGCTGTCGCGGTACACCTGGGTGGCGCCGAAAAACTCGTCGCTGTGTTCTTGTCCTTGAGGGAGCTCGGGCGTCTGCGCGGGATCCAGCCCGTCGAATTTGAAGCGTTTTTTGTACAAGTAGTACTGATCGGTGATTTGCCAGTGCAGCCGGGTTTCGCCTGAAGGCAACGGCTCGGAAGTGAACACGAAGGCTTTGTTGGCCGGCAGGAAATCGGCTTTTTGTTCAAACGGGTTGTCACTGGCGTACGCCTGACTCAAGCCCGTCAGCAGCAGGAAAAAAAACACGATCAAACGAGACATGCGCCAAACCCTGGATATTCGAATTGAGGCTACCTTGGCGGCACTTGATTAACCGAGTGTTAAAAACGGCATAATCGGCCCTTAATCCCAGCGCCCTTAAATCGGCCTCTTTACGCGGGTACCTGCATGCACGTATTGGTTTGCGAAGACGATGAACTGATTGCCAGCGGAATTGTGGCCGGGCTGACGGCCCAGGGCATGACGGTGGAGCACGTCAACACCGCTGGTAAAGCGCGCGCGATGCTCAAGGCCGCCACGTTCGATGCCATGGTGCTGGACCTCGGGTTACCGGATGAAGACGGGCTCAAGCTGCTGCAGCAACTGCGCCAGCAGGGCTTTGATCTGCCGGTACTGGTTTTGACTGCGCGGGATGCGGTGACTGACCGCGTGGACGGCCTGCAAGCGGGCGCCGATGACTACCTGCTCAAGCCGTTTGACCTGCGCGAGCTGGCAGCGCGCCTGCACACGCTGTTGCGCCGAGTGGCGGGCCGCAGCGTTAACCTCATCGAGCACGGGCGCCTGACTTACGACCCCAGCAGCCGCGCCACATTGTTGGGGGGCAAGCCCGTGGACCTGTCCCGTCGCGAGCAGGCCTTGTTGCAGGCCCTGCTGCATAACCGGGGCCGGGTGCTGTCGACCGAGCAGCTCAAAGACAGCATTTACGGTTTCAGTGACGAACTGGAGAGCAACGCCTTGAACGTTCATATCCACCACCTGCGCCGCAAATTGGGCAATGGCATCGTTGAAACCGTGCGCGGCCTGGGCTATCGCCTGGGCCCGGCGGATGGCAACGAGCCCGAGGCATGATGAGCCTGCGTCTGCGGTTGAGCCTGACCATCGGTTCGGCGTTCATTGTGATCTGGATGCTGGCGGCGGCCTGGATGCTCAGTGACCTGCGCCAGCAGATGATGTTTTCCCTCGACCAGCGGCTGGTGGCCTCTGCGCGGATGGTCGCCGGGCTGTTGGAGCAATTGCCGCAATTGCCGGTAAAAGGCGAGGGCACCCATTTCAGCGCGGAACAACTGACCATCCCCGGTGGGATGGCCTGCCAGGTCAGTTCGCTGCGGGGCGAAATTCTGGCACGCAGCCATAACAACCCGGATCAGCCCATGCAGTCTGAATCCACCGGCTTTCGCGATCAGATCATTGACGGTGCCGCCTGGCGCACCTTCACCCTGGACCGTGGCGACCTGCGCATCACCACGGCCGACCGTCAGGTGGAGCGGGAAGCGTTGAACCTGTCGGTGTTGCTGGCGGCTTCGGTGCCTGTGGGCATGGCGCTGGTGGGCTGTTTATTGTTGCTGTGGCTGGGCATCGGGCAGGGTTTGGCGCCGCTCAAACGCATGCGCGATGCCCTGATGCGCCGCGATGCCGATTCGTTGCAGCCTTTACAGATCAGCCCGCTGCCCAGCGAATTGCAACCGTTGCTCGATTCACAGAACCAGTTACTGGCCCGTATCGCCAAGGCCATTGAGCGCGAGCGGCGCTTGACCGGCGATGCTGCCCACGAGCTGCGCAGCCCGCTGACGGCCATCAAGACTCACCTGCAAGTGGCGCGCATGACCGAGGGCGCGGCCCGCGAGCAATCGCTGGCCCACGCTGAAGCCGGGGCCGACCGCTTGCACCGCACGCTTGAGCAATTGTTGCTGCTGGCCCGGGTCGAAGGCAGTTTGTCGTTTGACGACGGTGTGCAGTGCTCGCCCGAGCAGGTGGCGCGCCTGGCCATTCATGATGCCGCCAGCGGGGCGGCCGATCGCATTGTGCTGAATGTGCCGGCGAATCTGCCTGACACCCCGCTGAAAGTCCCGTCCGTACTGGCCATTGCGGCCTTGCGCAACTTGCTGGAAAACGCCTTGCGCCATACATCGGCCGATACCCGCGTCGAATTGACACTTCGCGTCGTGGCCGCAGATGTGTATTTTGTCGTCCGCGATCACGGTCCCGGCATCGCGCCTGACACCTTGCAGCACATGACCCAGCGTTTTTGGCGCAACGACAACAGCAACGGCTGCGGGTTGGGGCTGGCCATTGTGCAGGCCATTGTCGAGCGCTGCGCCGGTGGGTTGAGCTTTGACAGTCAGCCCGACGGGTTGCGGGTTGAGCTGCGCATGCCCTTGCAAGCAGAGAGCGGCCAATGAGGCCGCTTTTTCATGATCCTTCCTGTCTGTAGGACAGTCCGGCAAGCACTGATGCAGCTCAGTGTTTTGCGTGCGCGTCGCCTTTAAAGTACCCCTCGATTTATAAGGGGGTTAAGTCAACTCCACCTATAAGAAAAATCCACTTGCAAGGTAAAAGAACATTGAAGGATTCAGCGTTTGATCAGCCACCTGTCGGTGAACCTCACGAACTCCAGCGCAGTTTGTCCAACCGTCACATTCAACTGATTGCCATTGGCGGCGCCATCGGCACCGGCTTGTTCATGGGCTCGGGCAAGACCATCAGCCTGGCGGGCCCCTCGATCATTTTTGTGTACATGATCATTGGCTTCATGCTGTTTTTTGTCATGCGCGCCATGGGTGAGTTGCTGTTATCCAACCTTAAGTACAAGTCGTTCATTGATTTCTCGGCCGACCTGCTGGGGCCGATGGCCGGTTACTTCATGGGCTGGACCTACTGGTTTTGCTGGATTGTCACGGGGATTGCGGATGTGATCGCGATTTCCGGGTACACGCAGTTCTGGTTTCCGGACGTCCCCTTATGGATGCCGGCGGTCGGGTGCGTGGCGCTGTTGCTGTCGCTGAACCTGATCACCGTGAAGATGTTCGGTGAGCTGGAGTTCTGGTTTGCCATGATCAAGATCGTCGCCATTTGTGCGTTGGTTTGCACCGGGTTGTACATGGTGGTCACGGCCTATCAGTCCCCCGCGGGGCACGCTGCAACGCTGAGCAACCTGTGGAATGACGGCGGGATGTTCCCCCATGGGCTGATGGGCTTTTTTGCCGGGTTCCAGATCGCTGTATTTGCGTTTGTCGGGATCGAGTTGGCTGGCACCACCGCCGCCGAGACGAAAGACCCCGAGCGTAATTTGCCCCGCGCGATCAACTCGATTCCGCTGCGCATCATCATGTTCTACGTGTTCGCGCTGATTGCGATTCTGGCCGTCACGCCGTGGCGCGACGTGGTCGCGGACAAAAGTCCTTTTGTTGAGTTGTTCATGCTGGCGGGGCTTCCGGCGGCGGCAGGCATCATCAACTTCGTGGTGCTGACCTCGGCCGCTTCATCGGCCAACAGCGGCGTTTTCTCTACCAGCCGCATGCTCTACGGCCTGGCCCTGGAAGGGGATGCGCCGCAGACATTCAAGCACCTGTCGCAGCGCGCCGTGCCTTCCAACGGGCTGATCTTCTCGTGCATTTGCCTGCTGGCCGGAGCGCTGGTGATTTACCTGATCCCCAACCTGATGCACGCCTTCACCCTGATCACCACGGTGTCTGCGACCCTGTTCATGTTTGTCTGGTCGATGATTCTGTTGTCCTACTTGGCCTACCGCAAGCAGCGCGCGCACTTGCATCAGGCATCGCGTTACAAGATGCCGGGCGGCAAAGTGATGGTCTGGGTGTGTCTGGCGTTCTTTGCCTTCATTCTGGTGTTGCTGGCGCTGGAGGGCGACACGCGGCAGGCGTTGTACGTGGTGCCGGGCTGGTTCCTGCTGTTGGGACTGGCCTACCGGTCCATTGTGCGCAACAAGCTGCAGGCGGCTAAAGGACTGCAATAAAGCGTGTATTGACGTGGTGTATCACAAGGGGATGGCCTGCAAGGTGCCATCCCCTTTGTCGTTCTGCCGATCCGTGGCGCGTGGATTGTGTGATTCGCCTCTAAATCCGGGCACCGCCAATGCGTTTCCAAAGCAGGAAAACCTGCAGCGCTCTTTCGTGCATCGAAAGTCCTCGCAGGTCTGCGGTTTTGGTCAATCTCATCAGCGCATTGAGGGTCCCAGAAATGTCAGTCGCTACCAGTCTTGTCGACGATCAGCCGGGTCGGGTCTGTACGACCGAAACGCTGTATGAATTTGAAGAATCTCCCTTGTTGGCCCGTCAGAGCCGCCAAGAATCCAACGCGCGCAGTTATCCGCGGCGCATTCCGCTGGCGTTGAAGCGCGCCAAGGGGCTGTACGTCGAGGACGTTGAAGGCCGGCGCTTTATCGACTGCCTGGCAGGCGCGGGCACCTTGGCGCTCGGGCATAACCACCCGGTTGTGATTGAGGCGATCCGCAAGGTGCTGGACGACGGTCTGCCTTTGCATACGCTGGACCTGACCACGCCGGTCAAGGATCAGTTTGTGCAGGACCTGTTTGGCCTGTTGCCAGACACCTTGGCCCAAGAAGCGAAAATCCAGTTTTGTGGCCCCACCGGCACCGACGCGGTAGAAGCGGCGTTGAAGCTGGTGCGCACCGCAACCGGGCGCAACACAGTGATCTCGTTCCAGGGCGGTTATCACGGCATGAGCCAAGGGGCGTTGAGCCTGATGGGAAGCCTTGGCCCGAAAAAGCCCATGGCCGCCTTGCTGGGCAATGGGGTGCAGTTCATGCCGTACCCGTACGATTACCGTTGCCCGTTTGGCCTCGGCGGGGAGCAAGGGGTGAAGGCCAACTTGCATTACCTGCACACGCTGTTCAGTGATCCGGAAGCCGGCGTGCAATTACCTGCCGCCGTGATCGTTGAAGTGGTACAGGGCGAGGGGGGTGTGATCCCGGCGGACCTGGACTGGCTGCGGGGGCTGCGGCGCCTCACGGAGCAGGCCGGGGTGGCGTTGATCGTTGATGAAATCCAGAGCGGTTTTGCCCGCACCGGCAAGATGTTCGCCTTTGAACACGCGGGCATCGTGCCTGATGTGGTGGTGCTGTCCAAAGCCATTGGTGGCAGTTTGCCGTTGGCGGTGGTGGTCTATCGCGAGTGGCTCGACACGTGGCTGCCCGGTGCCCATGCCGGTACTTTCCGCGGTAATCAGATGGCCATGGCCGCGGGCAGTGCCGTGATGCGCTACCTCAAGGACCACAATGTTGCGGCGCACGCGGCAGCCATGGGTGAGCGCTTGAGTGAGCACTTGCACATCCTGCAGCGCGACTTCCCGCAATTGGGTGATATCCGGGGGCGCGGGCTGATGCTGGGCGTGGAATTGGTTGACCCGTCTGGCCTGCCTGACGCACTGGGCCACCCGCCAGCCTTTGGCCGACTGGCGCCGCTGGTGCAGCGCGAATGCCTCAAGCGCGGATTGATTCTGGAACTGGGGGGGCGGCACGGCAGTGTGGTGCGGTTCCTGCCACCGCTGATCATCACCGGCGCCGAGATCGATCACGTGGCAGCCATGTTCGGCAATGCCCTGGCGGCGGCCATCGCCCGGCTCTAATTCCCGGCGTTGATCGCTCGTTTGTTCTATGACCCCGGCTGCGCGTGTTGGCGCAGCGGCTTAATGCGATGGAGACCCGCACATGAGTTCAGTATTTGACCGCGACGATATTCTTTTTCAGGTGGTGGTGAACCACGAAGACCAGTACTCGATCTGGCCTGATTACAAAGCCATTCCGAACGGCTGGCGTGCGGTGGGCAAGAGCGGCCTGAAGCCCGAATGCCTGGCCTACATCGAGGAGGTGTGGACGGACATGCGCCCGCTGAGCCTGCGCCAGAAGATGGATGCCGTGGCAACGCACTGAATCGCGCACTCACAAAAAAGCCAACTGACATGAACGTGTCAGTTGGCTTTTTTAATGCTCAAACGCCAGGGCGTCCGCTTGACTCAGTATTCCCAGAAAATCCGCTGCAGCTCTTTGCTGTCCTGGGTTTTGGTCAGGGCGACCATGGCCAGAATGCGGGCTTTTTGTGGGTTCAGGTCGTGTGCAACCACCCAGTCGTTTTTGTCGTCAGGTTGTTCTGCGTTACGCAGTACGAAACCACCGGCATTCACGTGGGAAGAACGGATGATCTGTACGCCGTCTTTACGCAAGGCCTGCAGGGTCGGCACCACGCGGGATGAAACCGAGCCGTTGCCGGTGCCTACGTGAATGATGGCTTTGGCGCCGGATTGAGCCAGTGCTTTATAGGCCGTGTCATCAACGTTGCCGTACGAGTAGGCGATGCCTACGTTTGGCAGGCTCTTGATGTTTTTGATGTCGAACTCAGAGTCCATGGTGTGACGCTTGGCAGGCAAACGGAACCAGTAGGACTTGCCTTCAACGACCATGCCCAGTGGGCCCCACGGGCTTTTGAACGCTTCGGTCTTGATGTTCATCATTTTGCTGACATCGCGGCCCGACTGGATTTCGTCGTTCATGGTGACCAGAACGCCTTTACCGCGTGCCTCCTTGCTGCCTGCAACGGCGACGGCGTTGTACAGGTTCAGCATGCCGTCAGCCGACATGGCTGTGCCCGGACGCATCGAGCCGACGACCACGATTGGCTTGTCGGTTTTTTCAACCAGATCCAGGAAGTACGCGGTCTCTTCCAGCGTGTCGGTGCCGTGGGTGATCACGATACCGTCGACGTCTTTGCTGTCGGCCAGCTCGGCAACGCGGCGGCCCAATTGCAGCAGGTTGTCGTTGGTGATGCTTTCAGAGGCGATCTGCATCACTTGTTCGCCACGCACGTTGGCCAATTGGCTCAACTCGGGTACACCGGCGATCAGTTGATCGATACCCACTTTGGCGGCGGTGTAGGTTGCGCTGTTGGCAGCGCTGGCACCTGCACCGGCGATGGTGCCGCCGGTTGCCAGAATGATGACGTTCGGTTTGGCAGGGGCTTCTTGTGCCTGAACGCTTGGCATAACCAGCAGAAGGGCCAATGCGCCCGGAACAATCGATTTCAAGACAGCTTTTTTCATTATGTTCTCTCTTAATGATGAGAGTGCTGATGCACATACACCTAGCACGGCACGTACCATCCACTGGCCACGGGCTGGCCATATAAAGGCATGTTTTGTGCCATTTTTTCCAAGTGTTTATAAATTACTTAACTGTTTGATTATTAAGGATAAAAAATAATTTTAGAGTGTTTAATCAAATTGACTGAAGACGGTTATCCGAATTTCGCTGTAACTTTCCGTACGGAAAGGCGTCCGTTCGTCGGTTTAATGGCGCCATTTTTTGTCGTTGACAAATACAAGTCGGGTTTCCATAGTGAGGTTCAAGCAAACGTTTGCGCGGTGGTGTTCCGTTCTTTATGAGTGCCTTTCGGCGCTTCAGACCGGGCGCTTTTGCAATGGCTGCCAGCCCGCGCAAACAGGATGTCGCTCACAATAATCATAAGATCGGAGTACTCCCATGAAGCTGCCCTTTGCTGGACGCTTGCTCGCCGTCGCCCTGTTCACAGCGGCCTCCTTTTCCCTTCCTCTTGCCCATGCCGACGTCTCCACACCCAAAGTCGGTCTGGTGATGAAGTCATTGGCCAATGAGTTTTTTGTCACCATGACCCAGGGGGCCGAGGACTATCAAAAACAGCACCCGGCTGATTTCGAGTTGATTTCCAACGGCATCAAGAACGAAACCGATACCCAGGGGCAGATAGACATCATCAACCAGATGATCATTGCCAAAGTCGATGGTCTGGTGATCGCCCCGGCTGACTCCAAGGCGTTGATCCGCGCCATTGAAAAGGCTCGGGATGCCGGGATTGTGGTGGTGAACATCGATAACCAGCTCGACCCGGAAGTGCTGAAAAAAAAGCAGCTGGATGTCCCGTTTGTAGGGCCTGATAACCGGGCTGGCGCGCGCCAAGTGGGTGAGTACCTGGCGAGCAAGCTGAACGCCGGCGACGAGGTGGCCATCATTGAAGGTGTGTCGACCACCACCAACGCGCAGCAACGCACGGCGGGCTTCAAAGACGCCATGAAAGCGGCGCACATCAAGGTGGTGTCCGTGCAGTCCGGTAATTGGGAAATTGAAGGCGGCAACAAGCAGGCCGCTGCGATTCTCAGCGAGTACCCCAATGTGAAGGCTCTGTTGGCGGGCAACGACAGCATGGCGATTGGCGCAGTATCGGCCATCCGTGCCGCCGGTAAGGCCGGAAAGGTGCAGGTGGTCGGCTACGACAACATCGATGCCATCAAGCCGATGCTGAAGAACGGCCGCGTGCTGGCTACCGCAGACCAGGCCGCCGCCCAGCAGGCCGTCTTCGGTATTCAGACCGCGCTCAAACTGATCAAGAACGAGCCGGTCGACGCACTGAAAAACGGGGTTATCGCGACGCCGGTTGAGCTGATCACCACCCCCTGATCCGTCCATACCCTTGGCACCTGCGTGTTTGACCCGGGTGCCTGGAGACATTTGATGCCAACTTCAGAGGCTGACGTGGTGCTTTCAGTGTGCGGCGTAGGTAAAACCTATGCGCAACCCGTCTTGAGCGCGATTGACCTGACCCTTTATCGCGGCGAGGTGTTGGCGCTGACGGGTGAAAACGGGGCCGGCAAAAGCACTTTGTCGAAAATCATCGGCGGGCTGGAAGCCGCTTCCACCGGTCAGATGCACTACAACGGTCTGCCTTATGCACCCGGTAGCCGCGCAGAGGCCGAGCGGTTGGGGGTGCGCATGGTGATGCAAGAACTCAATCTGTTACCGACGCTGACCGTGGCGGAAAATCTGTTTCTCGACCATCTGCCCGCCCGCGTCGGGTGGATCAATCGCAAGCGCTTGCGTCAGGCAGCGATCGACGCCATGGCGCAAGTCGGCCTTGACGCTATTGACCCCGACACGCTGGTGGGCGAGTTGGGGGTAGGCCACCAGCAGATGGTGGAAATCGCCCGCAACTTGATTGGCGACTGCCAGGTGCTGATTCTCGATGAGCCGACGGCCATGCTCACGGCCCGCGAAGTCGAGTTGCTGTTTATCCAGATCACCCGGTTACAGGCGCGGGGCGTCGCGATTGTTTACATCTCTCACCGACTCGAAGAGCTGGCGCGGGTAGCCCGGCGCATTGCGGTCCTGCGGGACGGGCATCTGGTGTGTGTCGAACCCATTGCCAATCATGACAGCCAGCAATGGGTCAACCTGATGGTCGGGCGCGAGGTGGGCGATCACTTGCCGATGGGCGAGCGTCCTCTGGGCGAGCCTGTGCTGAGGGTTTCAGGGCTAGGCCGCGGCACTAAAGTGATGGATGTTTCGTTTGAGGTCCGCCGGGGTGAAATTTTCGGGATATCCGGCCTGATCGGGGCAGGGCGCACAGAATTGTTGCGTCTGATTTATGGTGCAGACCTCGCTGACAGTGGCACGGTCGCCGTGGGCAACCCCCTGAACGCCGTGTCGATTCGCAGCCCGATGGACGCTGTCAGGCACGGTATCGCCTTGATTACCGAGGACCGCAAGGGCGAAGGTTTGCTGATGAGCCAATCCATCAGCAGCAATATCGGCCTGGGCAATATGGAACAGTTGTCGCGGGCAGGTTTCATCAAGGGTGAGCAAGAGCGGGCGCTGGCCCGGCGCCAGATTGACGCAATGGGCATTCGCTGTTCCGGGCCCGAGCAGGTCGTCTCGCAACTGTCGGGCGGCAATCAGCAGAAAGTCGTGATCGGCCGCTGGCTTGAGCGCGACTGCGGCGTATTGCTGTTTGATGAGCCTACTCGCGGCATTGATATCGGGGCCAAATTCGATATCTATCGCCTGCTTGCCGACTTGACCCGAGAGGGCAAGGCATTGGTCGTGGTGTCCAGCGACTTGCGCGAATTGATGCTGATTTGTGACCGCATCGGGGTGATGTCGGCAGGGCGCCTGACCGATACCTTCGAGCGCGACAGTTGGCGTCAGGAACAACTGCTGGCGGCTGCGTTTGCCGGTTATCACACACACGATGCACCACTGGCGTCAGTGGCGCCCAAGGACATTGCATGAACGCCAGTTCCTCGCCGCGCAACGCTGCGCACAATTTTTACGGCATGGGCACCTATGTGGGATTGGCTGGCGCGTTGCTTGCCATGATCGTGCTCTTTTCCAGTTTGAGTGATCACTTTTTTTCCTATGACACGTTGAGCACCTTGGCCAATCAGATTCCAGACCTGATGGTGCTCGCGGTGGGCATGACGTTTGTCTTGATCATCGGCGGCATTGATCTGTCCGTTGGCTCCGTGCTGGCGCTGGCGGCTTCGGTGGTGAGCGTCGCGATCCTGGGATGGGGCTGGAGCGTATTGCCCGCCGCGTTGCTGGGCATGTGCTGTGCGGCTGCGGTGGGTACCTTTACGGGTTCGATCACCGTTGCCTGGCGCATTCCTTCATTCATCGTGTCGCTAGGGGTGCTTGAAATGGCCCGCGGCGCTGCGTACCAAATGACCGGGTCGCGTACCGCTTACATTGGCGATGAGTTCGCGTGGTTGTCCGATCCGATTGCCTTTGGTATCGCGCCGTCTTTCATTATTGCGTTGCTGGTGATTCTGGTTGCGCAGGTGATATTGACCCGTACGGTTTTCGGGCGCTATCTGATTGGGATCGGCACCAATGAAGAGGCAGTCCGTCTGGCGGGCATCAACCCCAAACCTTACAAGGTGCTGGTATTCAGCCTGATGGGCTTGCTCGCCGGGGTGGCGGCCTTGTTCCAGATATCGCGTCTGGAGGCCGCAGACCCTAATGCCGGTGCGGGTCTGGAGCTGCAAGTGATCGCCGCCGTGGTGATTGGCGGGACGAGTCTGATGGGTGGCCGCGGTTCGGTGATCAGCACGTTTTTCGGGGTGCTGATTATTTCGGTATTGGCGGCCGGGTTAGCGCAGATCGGCGCGACAGATCCGACCAAGCGTATCATCACCGGTGCTGTCATTGTGATGGCAGTGATTTTGGATACTTATCGCAGTCAACGGGCACGGCGACGGAACTAAGCAATGGCAACGATCAAAGATGTTGCGGCAATGGCGGGGATTTCCTACACAACGGTGTCTCATGTCGTAAACAAAACGCGCCCGGTGAGCGAGCCGGTGCGGTTGAAAGTGGAAGAGGCCATTGCGCGCCTCGATTACGTACCGAGTGCGGTGGCGCGCTCTCTCAAAGCCAAGAGCACGGCGACCATCGGTTTGCTGGTGGCTAATAGCCTCAACCCTTATTTCGCTGAGTTGGCACGGGGCATCGAGGATTACTGTGAGCGTAACAACTACTGCGTGATCCTCTGCAATTGCGACGACGATCCGGACAAGCAGCGCAACTACGTGCGGGTGCTGCTGGAAAAGCGGGTGGACGGCCTGGTGGTGGCTTCGGCGGGCGGTGATTTAGGGCTGGCCAGCGGTTTGACAGGGGTGCGCACGCCGATGGTGATTGTTGACCGCAGCCTGGAGGGCATCGACGCCGATCTGGTGCGAATCGATCATGAGCAGGGGGCCTATCTGGCGACCCGGCATTTGCTTGATCTGGGCCATCGTGCGGTTGCTTGCATCGGGGGGCCGGCCATTACCAGTGTGGCGCAGCTGCGGCTGGCGGGTTATCTGCGTGCCCTGAGTGAGGCCGGGATAGCGCCGCAAGCGCACTGGATGGTTGAAAGTGATTTCAGTTGTACAGGTGGCTATGAGGCCGCTAACCGGTTGTTGGCCGCCGACCCGCCTTCGGCCGTGTTCGCGTGTAACGACATGATGGGCATCGGTGTGTTGCGCGCGGCCGCCGAACGCCAGATTCGAGTGCCCGAGCAACTGTCGGTGATCGGCTTTGATGATGTGCAGATGAGCCGGTATGTGTACCCGGCGTTGACGACAGTCGGGCAGTCAATCCTGCAGTTGGGTGAAACTGCCGCTCAGGTTTTGTTACGGCGCATCGCAACACCCGGGCGATCTGTGGAGCAGTTGATCGTCGCTCCCAGTCTCGTGCTGCGAGAATCCACCGGGCCGCACGGGGCTATTGCCCTGCAACGTCTCCAGCAATCCATCGGTTGAGTGTCGAGCATGCAAGCAAATGTGGTCGTGGTGGGCAGTTTGAATATGGATTTGGTGACGCGCACGCAGCGGTTACCGCAGCCAGGTGAGACGCTGTTTGGGGATGCGCTGCAAACGGTGCATGGCGGTAAAGGCGCTAATCAGGCGGTGGCCGCTGCACGGCTGGGCGCGCGCGTTGCGATGCTGGGGCGTGTGGGCAGTGACGCCTATGGCGCGCAACTGCGAGCGGGCCTGCTGGAGGAGCAAATTGAGTGCTCGGGGGTGTGCAGTGTGCCGGGCGGTGTCAGTGGCGTTGCCTTGATTGTTGTGGATGCCCACAGTCAAAACACCATCGTGGTAGTCCCGGGCGCCAATGCCGCCCTGACCCCTGGCGATATTGAGTCCTGTGACGCGATGTTGCAGGGGGCTGAGGTGATCGTCTGCCAACTCGAAGTGCCCTATGACACCGTCGCCCATACGCTGAAGCGGGGTCGGGCGCTCAATAAGACCGTTATCCTCAACCCGGCGCCGGTCAACGGGCCGTTGCCCTCGCAGTGGCTTGAGGCGATTGATTACTTGATCCCCAATGAAAGTGAGGCACAGGCGCTCAGTGGCGTGGTGGTTGATTCGTTGGCGTCTGCACAGCGCGCTGCTTTCAAGCTGATTGAGGCGGGCGCGCGCAATGTGATTGTGACGCTGGGGGCTAAAGGCGCGCTGTTCGTCAGCGGGCAGAAGGCCGTGCACTTTGCGGCACCGAGCGTGGAAGCGGTCGATGCTACAGCCGCGGGTGACACCTTTGTCGGTGCGTTTTCTGCAGCGCTTGCGCAGGGTAAAAACGAAGATCAAGCAATCCGTTTTGCACAAATTGCGGCAGCCTTGTCTGTTACGCGTCCGGGTGCTCAACCGTCAATTCCGGGCCTGGCTGATGTTTCAGCCTTTGCACCGTCATGAAAAAGACACCACTGCTGAACATCCAGCTCTCACGGCTGATTGCTTCGTTGGGGCATGGCGACGTTGTCGTGATTGCCGATGCAGGTTTGCCGGTGCCCAAGGGGGTGGCGCTGATTGATTTGGCCTTGACCCAGGGGGTGCCGGACCTGGCCACCACCTTGCGCATTGTCTTGAGTGAAATGCAGGTCGAAAACCATATTCTGGCCAGTGAGTTATTCCTGCACCCGTGCGCTGTGCTCACTGCCATTGAGGCTCACACCGAGCTTGGGCTACTGGGGACCAGGCGGCTGCTGGCCCACGATGCATTCAAAACGTTGTGCCTGAGTGCAAAGGCGATTGTGCGCACGGGGGAGTGCCATCCGTACTGCAATATTGCGCTCATCGCGGGCGTTACGTTTTAACGCGATGCGGTTCGCTCATCGAGTGTCTTCGGCAGCGTGACGAGCTTGGTCGCTCGGGTTCAACGGTTAAGTGAGTGAGCGCGCGGCATGGAGACTGATGCGAAAGGAGCGGGAGGGTTGAGTCTCTGAATCCTCAGGTTGTCTTTACAGGCAGGCCATATTTTTCGAAGACCTGATCGGTAAAGGCCTTTGCCGCTTCCGTGCCGAGTTCTTTTACCAGCAGGTCTATGCCGATAATGGCCAACTCTTCGGGGCTGCCCGGGCTGTAAGAACACTGTCCCTGTTGCCATTTCGCCTTGATGTCGGCGTCAATACTGACGTTGCTCATGGTTGGACTCGTTGCGTTAAAACGCTGGATCTTAGCAAAATGCCATTGAGATGCCATCAGTGTGGCAGCAGCCATGCGCGCCAGACAGCCCGCTGGCGTGTCACACTGACCATTTGAGGGAGTGGGCATTACGATGCATATCGATTTGAATAATCCAGAGGGGTTGACGCCGGAGGCTGTCAGGCAGCTATTGGCCTCGGCCAGTGATGATGTGCACACGCAGTTACGCGTAACCAAAGACGGGCGCGCGTACCTCTCTTCAGGCGTGGTGGGCGGTACAGACATTGACGGGCTGTTGTTCAGGCTGGAAACCTGGGCAGCGGGTTCCGGGTATGTGGGCAACGTTGCAGCCAGTGATGAGGTTTGGGTCATGCAAATCTTCAATGCCTTGAAGGAGAATTGGCCCAATCCACCGTTCGATTACATCGATGTGTATTGATGCAGCACACATTCCGTGACGATTAAGTAAAGGCGATACACTGCTTGTCGTCCAAAATCACGCGCCTGCGGTCACGCGTAATTCTTGCCTGGCGCTGTGCAACCTCTTTGCGCAAAAGCTGTCGCAAAGGTCTCGACTATTTACTGTTAAGGAGGCTCCATGTCCTGGAAGCTAGTGTCATTGGGTTCATTGCTGGCCGTGCTGGCGTTGTCTGGGTGCAGTACGCCGAGTTCTGACCAGGAACCTGCGACCACCCCCACCGCACACACGCGTTGTGACGCTCAAGCTGCAGCCTTTGCGGTCGGGAAAAAAGCGTCGGCGCAGCTCCTTGAGCAAGCCCGCGTCAAAGCCGGTGCGCAGACCGCTCGTATCCTCGGGCCCAACGATGTCATGACGCTTGAGTACCGCTCAGATCGCCTGAACCTCAATGCCGATGGCAATGCCGTCATTACGCGCGTGAACTGCGGGTAAGCAGTTCGCGTTTGTAGCAGGCACAAAAAACCCCGTCACCTGGACGGGGTTTTTTTGTTCGAAGGAGATTTACTCCGGACGAACCTGTGCAGCTTGCATACCCTTTTGGCCTTTCTCAGCCACGAAGGAAACGGTCTGGCCTTCTTTCAGGCTTTTGAAACCGTCGCTTTCGATAGCTTTGAAGTGTACGAACAGGTCGTCACCGCCACCTTGAGGAGTGATGAAGCCGAAGCCTTTTTCATCGTTGAACCATTTTACGGTGCCGGTTTGGCGATTAGACATGGTGTATCTCCAAGAAACTTATATTTTCAGTAGTACTGTGCTGCTCAGGCCAACTGGGCACACTTGGCTATCATAGTCGAAATGTGAGATTTGGGAGCCCCCCTGCGTCACTGTTTGATGCTTTATCAGCGTGTTCGAGCTGCGATGAAGGCCTGAAAGCCCCGTCTTATGGGGCTTTGACAATTAAAATGGCGCTTAAAAAAAGCATTATTTCTTACGTTTTTTTATACGGATGGCCACTTCTCATGCCTTTTGTGCTCGGTCAGGGCATAGGCAACCGCATCTTCGGGGTGTTTATTTCTTGGGTTTGGCGGGGACGGCCGCTGTAGCACGGCAAGACTGAATAGCATCCAGAGCTTGTGTGCGCAGTTCAGCGCTAGGTTGTACCGTTTTGCTCATCAACTGCTTGATCTGTGCTGTTGAAAAATTGGCCGACAATTTATCAGCGCCGCATGCGCAATATTCTTCAGCCTTTTTTTTGTCGATGTTTTGGCTGGCAGCAGCGACGCAGTCCTTCATGTAGTCTTTTTTAAGGACTGCAGGCCAATTGCCCGCGTGAGCGCTCAGTGGCAGAAGCAGTGCCAATGGGGTTGCGAGAGCCAAAAAACGTTTCATGGACATGTGATGTTCCTTACAGAATGTGAGGCTAAATGTGATTCACGCAGTATTTGAGGGGCCAAGTGCAGCTCAAGTTCACCATTTTGCAACGCGGGCAGTATTTTGGCTGCCTCAAGCTGAGCCCGCCATCATGTCGTCATGTGTGTTAGCATGCCGCCCTTGGTTTGTCGTGGTGATGTTCTGCATCCCGCGAAACAGAGCCATACACTTTTGATTTGAACTCCAGTCACTCTGGTTCGGTTAACGGTTGGCCGCAAGGCTCCTGCCACTGTGAGGCAGGCTCACCACCGAATCGCGTACTGGCTCATCCCAACCCACGTGACCTTTGGTAGGGGTCACCACTAGGAGAGGAGGCGCCATGCCAACTATTACTCTTCCCGACGGCAGTCAACGTTCTTTCGATCATGCAGTTTCAGTCGCCGAAGTTGCCGCTTCGATTGGCGCAGGTCTGGCGAAAGCCACTGTAGCCGGTAAAGTCAACGGCAAGCTGGTTGATGCCTGTGACCTGATTGAAAATGACGCCACGCTGCAAATCATCACGCCCAAGGATGAAGAGGGGCTGGAGATCATTCGTCACTCTTGCGCCCACCTCGTTGGCCATGCAGTGAAGCAGTTGTATCCAACGGCCAAAATGGTCATTGGTCCTGTCATTCAGGAAGGCTTCTACTACGACATTTTCTACGATCGTCCTTTCACCCCTGAGGACATGGCTGCTATCGAGCAGCGCATGCAGCAGTTGATCGAGAAAGATTACGACGTCATCAAGAAAGTCACGCCGCGTGCCGAAGTGATCCAGCTGTTTTCCGAGCGCGGCGAAGATTACAAGTTGCGCCTGATTGAAGATATGCCTGACGAGCAGGCCATGGGTCTGTACTTCCATGAAGAATACGTCGACATGTGCCGTGGTCCTCACGTGCCTAACACGCGTTTCTTGAAATCGTTCAAGTTGACAAAATTGTCGGGCGCCTACTGGCGTGGCGATGCTAAGAATGAGCAGTTGCAGCGTATTTACGGCACTGCGTGGGCTGACAAGAAGCAATTGGCTGCCTACATTCAGCGCATCGAAGAAGCCGAGAAGCGCGATCACCGCAAAATCGGTAAGCGTCTGGGGCTTTTCCATACTCAGGAAGAAGCGCCCGGGATGGTGTTTTGGCATCCAAACGGCTGGACCCTTTACCAGGTTCTTGAGCAGTACATGCGCAAGGTGCAGCGTGAGAACGGGTATCTTGAGATCAAGACCCCTCAGGTTGTGGACCGCAGCTTGTGGGAAAAGTCCGGTCACTGGGCCAACTACGCTGAAAACATGTTCACGACTGAGTCGGAGAGCCGCGATTACGCGATCAAGCCAATGAACTGCCCGTGCCACGTGCAGGTCTTTAATCAGGGTTTGAAAAGCTACCGTGAGTTGCCAATGCGTCTGGCCGAATTCGGTGCTTGCCACCGTAACGAGCCGTCGGGTGCTCTGCACGGCATCATGCGGGTTCGTGCATTCACTCAAGACGATGCGCATATCTTTTGTACTGAGGAGCAGATGCAGGCCGAATCGGCGGCATTCATCAAGCTCACCCTCGATGTCTATGCTGACTTCGGTTTCAAGGATATCGAGCTGAAACTGTCTACTCGCCCTGAAAAGCGCGTGGGTTCGGATGAGTTGTGGGATCGCGCCGAAAGCGCATTGGCCTCGGCGCTTGACAGTGCTGGCCTGGCGTATGATCTGCAGCCGGGTGAAGGCGCCTTTTACGGTCCGAAGATTGAGTTTTCTTTGAAAGATTGTCTGGGTCGTGTCTGGCAGTGTGGTACCTTGCAGCTCGATTTCAATCTGCCGATTCGTCTTGGTGCTGAATATGTCTCCGAAGACAACAGCCGCAAGCATCCGGTTATGCTGCACCGCGCGATCCTTGGATCGTTCGAGCGTTTCGTCGGTATTCTGATTGAACACTACGAAGGTGCGTTCCCTGCGTGGTTGGCGCCAACCCAGGCAGTGATCATGAATATCACTGATAAACAGGCCGATTTTGCTGCTGAAGTTGAAAAAACTCTCAATCAGAGCGGATTTCGTGCCAAGTCAGACTTGAGAAATGAAAAGATCGGCTTTAAAATCCGCGAGCATACTTTGCTCAAGGTTCCTTATCTCTTGGTTATCGGAGATCGGGAAGTCGAGATGCAGACTGTCGCTGTGCGTACACGTGAAGGTGCTGACCTGGGCTCGATGCCCGTCGCGCAATTCGCTGAATTCCTCGCACAAGCGGTTTCCCGGCGTGGTCGCCATGATTCGGAGTAATTATTATTAAGCGTGAAATGAGACAAGATAAACGAGCTGCACCGAAAGCCCCGATCAACGAGAATATCTCGGCACGCGAGGTTCGGTTAATCGGAGCTGAGGGCGAGCAACTTGGCATTGTCCCGATCGAAGAAGCGCTTCTTAAGGCTGAAGAAGCCAAACTGGATTTGGTGGAAATTTCCGCTGATGCAGTACCACCTGTTTGCAAGCTGATGGATTACGGCAAGTCGATCTTCGAAAAGAAGAAGCAGATTGCCGCAGCGAAGAAAAACCAGAAACAAATCCAGGTTAAAGAAATCAAGTTTCGTCCAGGGACGGAGGAAGGGGATTACCAGGTAAAACTGCGCAACCTGGTACGTTTCCTGAGTGATGGGGACAGGGCCAAGGTGTCGTTAAGATTCCGTGGTCGTGAGATGGCCCACCAGGAGCTGGGTATGGAACTGTTGAAGCGGGTTGAAGCTGACCTCGTCGAATACGGGACCGTCGAACAGCATCCTAAGATGGAAGGACGCCAGCTGATCATGGTCATCGCCCCGAAAAAGAAGAAGTAACCACCAGGGCACGGCAGGCCTTGCGGTTATGTTTATCAACTGAATGCGGAGTATCCGAACATGCCAAAGATGAAGACTAAAAGTGGTGCTGCTAAGCGGTTTCTGAAAACTGCTAACGGTATCAAGCACAAACACGCTTTCAAGAGCCACATCCTGACCAAAATGTCGACCAAGCGTAAGCGTCAATTGCGCGGTAGCAGCTTGCTGCATCCGTCTGACGTGGCAAAAGTCGAGCGCATGCTGCGCCTTCGTTAATTTTTGGTTAAGACTAGAGGAAGTAACTCATGGCTCGTGTAAAGCGTGGCGTTGTCGCCCGTAAACGTCACAAAAAAATTCTGAAACTGGCTAAAGGCTACTACGGTGCACGCTCGCGCGTATTCCGTGTTGCCAAGCAAGCGGTAATCAAGGCAGGCCAATACGCCTACCGTGACCGTCGTCAGAAAAAACGTCAGTTCCGCGCTCTGTGGATCGCTCGTATCAACGCTGGTGCACGTATCAACGGCCTGTCTTACAGCCGTTTCATCGCCGGCCTGAAAAAAGCGTCCATCGAGATCGACCGTAAGGTTCTGGCTGATCTGGCAGTGAACGAAAAAGCGGCGTTTGCTGCGATTGTCGAGAAAGCTAAAGCCACTCTGGCTTAAGTACCCCCGACAGTCACTTGGGCTTGCCTATGTAAGCTTGGGTGTTAAACGTCATAAACAGGGGAAGAGCCTTCAAGCTCTTCCCCTGTTTTGTATCTGGAGTCTGTACATGGAAAACCTGGATGCGCTGGTCTCTAAAGCACTAGAGGCTGTTGAGAGCGCTGAAGATATCAATGCCCTGGAGCAAATCCGGGTTCTTTACCTTGGTAAAAAAGGCGAATTGACTCAGGTGATGAAGACCTTGGGGAATTTGCCGGCAGAGGAGCGCCCACAAGTAGGCGCGCTCATCAATGATGCCAAGGAGCGTGTCACAGTGGTTCTCAATGCGCGCAAGGCTCAGTTTGAGGAGGCCGAGCTGGCCGCCAAACTGTCTGCCGAATCCATTGATGTGACCCTGCCTGGTCGCGGCCAGACCTCCGGCGGTCTGCATCCGGTAACCCGGACTCTGGAACGTATTGAGCAGTTCTTCACCCACATTGGCTACGGCATTGCCGAAGGCCCTGAAGTTGAAGACGATTACCACAATTTCGAGGCGCTCAACATTCCGGGTCACCACCCGGCGCGCTCTATGCACGACACCTTTTATTTCAATGCGAACATGCTGCTGCGTACCCATACCTCGCCGGTCCAGGTCCGTACCATGGAGTCAAAACAACCGCCGATCCGCATTGTCTGCCCGGGGCGTGTTTATCGCAGTGACTCGGATATCACCCATTCGCCTATGTTTCATCAGGTTGAAGGCCTGCTGATTGATCGCGATATCAACTTTGCTGATCTCAAAGGCACGATCGAAGAATTCCTTCGGGTGTTCTTTGAAAAAGAATTGGCCGTTCGTTTTCGCCCTTCTTACTTCCCCTTCACCGAACCCTCGGCAGAAGTCGATATGGAGTGCGTGATGTGCAGCGGCAAGGGTTGTCGCGTCTGCAAACAGACGGGCTGGCTCGAGGTGATGGGGTGCGGAATGGTTCATCCTAATGTTCTGCGCATGTCCGGCATTGACCCTGAAGAGTTCTCGGGTTTTGCTTTCGGCATGGGCGTAGAGCGTTTGGCCATGCTGCGTTACGGTGTGAACGACTTGCGTCTGTTCTTCGATAACGACTTGCGGTTCCTCGGACAATTTCGCTAGTCGTAACGCATTTTTAGGAGAGCAGGATGAAATTCAGTGAAC
This sequence comes from Pseudomonas sp. ESBL9, assembly GCF_036668715.1. Taxonomy (NCBI): domain Bacteria; kingdom Pseudomonadati; phylum Pseudomonadota; class Gammaproteobacteria; order Pseudomonadales; family Pseudomonadaceae; genus Pseudomonas; species Pseudomonas sp. ESBL9. Next base: position 342,800 of record NZ_JAZEVV010000001.1, read on the forward strand.
AGTGGCTGCGTGGTTGGGTTAACCCGCAGGTAGAACGCGATGAGCTGGTTGCTCGTCTGTCGATGGCTGGCCTGGAAGTGGACAGTGTTGCACCGGTTGCCGGTGCATTTAGCGGTGTTGTTGTGGGCGAGGTATTGACCACTGAGCAACACCCGGACGCTGACAAGCTTCGTGTTTGCCAAGTAACCAATGGTATCGAAACTTTTCAAGTTGTCTGCGGGGCACCGAATGTGCGTCCGGGTCTGAAGATTCCGTTTGCGATGATCGGTGCTCAGTTGCCGGGCGACTTCAAGATCAAAAAGGCTAAGCTGCGCGGTGTTGAGTCCAATGGCATGTTGTGCTCTCAAGCCGAGCTGCACATTGGCGAGGGTAATGACGGTCTGATGGAGCTTCCTGCGGATGCTCCGGTAGGCGAAGATATTCGCGTTTATCTGAACCTCGAAGACGCGAGTATTGAGGTCGATTTGACCCCGAACCGTGGCGATTGCTTGTCATTGGCCGGTCTGGCTCGTGAAGTGGGGGCTTTGTACGCAGCAGAAGTGACACGCCCGGTGATTGAGCCTGTCCCTGCCGTACATGACGAAGTCCGCTCTGTAGAGGTGTTGGCGCCATCGGCCTGCCCTCGTTATCTGGGACGTATCATTCGCAATGTGGACTTAACCCGCCCTACACCCTTGTGGATGGTGGAGCGCTTGCGCCGCGCCGATGTGCGCAGCATCGATGCTGCGGTCGACATCACCAATTATGTGATGCTGGAGCTGGGGCAGCCTCTTCATGCATTTGATCTCGCCGAAATCAACGGCGGTATTCGTGTACGTATGGCGGAAGAGGGCGAAAAGCTGGTCTTGCTTGATGGCCAGGAAGTGACCTTGCGCAGTGACACATTGGTGATTGCAGATCATCACCGTGCGCTGGCTATTGCTGGTGTGATGGGGGGTGAGCACAGCGGCGTATCGGCGACCACGCGAGATGTATTTCTTGAGAGCGCCTTTTTCGATCAGATTGCCGTAGCAGGCAAAGCACGTTCTTACGGCTTGCACACGGATGCCTCCCACCGCTATGAGCGTGGAGTGGACTGGAACCTGGCCCGCGAAGCCATGGAGCGCGCCACTGGCTTATTGCTGGAGATTACAGGCGGGGAAGCAGGTCCGATTATTGAAACTGTTGCCCAGCAATTCCTGCCTTCGATTGCGCCCATCACCTTGCGTGCCGCGCGTATCAGTCAGATGCTGGGAATGGAGATGGACGGCAGCGAGGTCGAGCGTTTGCTCTGCGCCTTGGGACTGACAGTCACTGCAATTGGCCAAGGGCAGTGGCGCGTAGAGGTCCCAAGTCATCGTTTCGATATCAGTCTGGAAGTGGATCTGATAGAAGAGCTGGCTCGCTTGTATGGCTATAACCGTCTTCCAGTCCGTTATCCGCAAGCTCGCCTGGCGCCTCAGGCCAAGGCCGAAGCTCGCAGTGATTTGCCAGAACTGCGCCGTTTGCTGGTAGCGCGCGGATATCAAGAAGCTATCACCTACAGTTTCATTGACCCTAAACAGTTTGAGCTTTTCAGTCCTGACCTCGAGCCTTTGCTGTTAGCCAATCCTATATCCAATGATATGGCTGCAATGCGTGGTTCCTTGTGGCCTGGCCTGGTCAAGGCATTGCAACACAACTTAAACCGTCAACAGGATCGAGTTCGTCTTTTTGAAAGCGGACTGCGCTTTGTCGGGCAGCTTGAAAGTCTCAAGCAAGAGTCCATGCTGGCGGGCGTTGTGTGCGGCACTCGCTTGCCTGAAGGTTGGGCGCAGGGTCGTGAAACAGTCGACTTTTTTGACATAAAAGCTGATGTAGAAGCTGTGCTGGGCTTTGCGGGTGCTTTGGATTCTTTTGAATTTGTCCCTGGTCAGCATCCGGCGCTCCATCCAGGACAGACTGCACGCATTGAGCGAGATGGTCGTCTGGTAGGTTTTGTAGGCGCGCTTCACCCGGAACTAAACAAAAAACTGGGTCTGGACAGGCCGGTTTTTGTTTTTGAGCTGGTGTTGGCTGAAGTGGCATTGGGCAAAATGCCGAAATTCTCGGAGCTTTCGCGCTTTCCGGAAGTCCGTCGCGATTTGGCATTGATTGCCGATAAAGACGTGGCTGCCCGTGATGTGTTGAATATCATCCGTGAAAATGCGGGCGAATGGTTGACAGACTTGAGGCTTTTCGACGTTTACCAAGGTAAAGGTATTGATCCCAATAGAAAAAGCCTTGCAGTCGGCTTGACCTGGCAGCATCCATCGCGCACTCTTAATGACGATGAGGTGAATACCACGACGCAGAACATCCTCACCTCGCTCGAACAAAGGTTGAACGCCACGTTAAGGAAGTGACGTATGGGGGCTCTGACGAAAGCTGAAATGGCGGAACGTCTTTATGAAGAGCTGGGCCTGAATAAACGTGAAGCCAAAGAATTGGTGGAGCTTTTTTTCGAAGAGATCAGGCACGCTCTTGAAGACAACGAACAGGTCAAGTTGTCCGGTTTTGGCAACTTTGACTTGCGTGACAAGCGACAGCGGCCTGGCCGCAATCCGAAAACGGGAGAGGAAATCCCGATCACGGCACGCCGTGTGGTCACCTTTCGTCCAGGGCAGAAGTTGAAGGCCCGAGTAGAGGCTTATGCTGGAACCAAGTCATAACGACGAGCTCCCGCCCATTCCAGGCAAACGCTACTTCGCCATAGGCGAAGTTAGCGAATTGTGTGCGGTCAAACCGCATGTACTGCGATATTGGGAGCAAGAGTTTCCTCAACTGAATCCCGTAAAACGGCGCGGAAATCGCCGGTATTATCAACGCCAGGACGTGTTGATGATCCGGCAAATTCGCGCCTTGTTGTATGACCAAGGCTTCACAATTGGAGGTGCGCGACTGCGCCTTTCAGGTGATGAGGCTAAAGATGATACAACTCAGTACAAGCAATTGATCCGCCAAACCATTTCAGAGCTTGAAGATGTTTTGCTGATCCTTCGCAAATAACTTGGCGAATACTACTTCCTCTTTTCCAAAGCTTAGGGTATATTTGCAGCGTTATTTCAATTAGTTCTAACGCCTAGTCGGGGCGTAGCGCAGTCCGGTAGCGCACTAGCATGGGGTGCTAGGGGTCGAGTGTTCGAATCACTCCGTCCCGACCATATTATTCAATGACTTAGCCCAACTTTCGCGAGTTGGGCTTTTTCATGCTCAGGGACTTTTGCGGGGGATCATCCCGTTTTCCTCCTCAAGATTGTCAGTGCTGGCCCTCGCGAGTCAGTCGATGAAGCTTTATTCGCCGCGTCGATCAGTTGCCCAAGCTCTGCGGTAGAATAGTGGCTCGTAATGCTTCCATTCTTATGCCCAAGCAATGCCTTTCGATCCTCCAGTGTCACGCCTGCTGCACGTAGCCTTCTGCCAAAGGTGTGCTTCAGGTCGTGAACCCGGATTGATACGAAACCCGGCAAAGCAGGGCGCAGGTATTTCTCCTGCCATATCTTCGCTGCGCGTACTCGCGCCTTCTTCCAGGCTGAATCATTCATCCTGTGCATCCCGGTGCCGTCATAAGGAAAAACCCATTCCTTGCTCAGGCCCCGTTGCCTCTCGATAACTGACTTGGCCACCCCGTTCAACACCACAAGACGATCCTCGCCGTTTTTAACGCCTGAGGTTTCTCGTCTCCCGCCAAAGCCTGCTGGAATCAGAAACACGCTGGTATCCAACTCGGGCACAGCAATCTCCCAATCCCAGCGCAACTTACAAACCTCTTGCTCGCGACAGCCGGTGTTCACCTTGAACATGGCCATGCGCTGCAAGTGAGCCGGAAGCTCAGCAAACAAGACTGACTGCTCTTCCCATGACAAAGGGTAGGGTTTCCGGCAGTTCGTTTTCTCGTCCAGCATGCTGATCATTGGCACCGACTCAAGCCAAGGCCGCTTCTCAGCATCCCGCCACTTCCTTGCACACAGATTCAAAATCCTGACGACTCGTTGCAGGGCGATGTTGATTGTCATGTTCGCAACGCCGGGTTTGATCTTGCCGGTCTTTGTCAGCCCCGGTGCCTGCCTGTCCTTGATGAACTGCGCCAGTGTCCCGTCATCGACGTGGGTTATGGGCAGATCGCCAAGGTAAGGGTCCAACTGCTCGATGTGGGATGCAGATAAAGCAATCGAGGGTTGGTCTTGGTACTCCACCAGAAAACGGGTGGCGGCCTCGCGCCAGGTTCGCACCTGACGCACACCGTAAATCTTTTCTTGCCTGAGCTTTTCCAGCCGGTGAATCAAGTACTGCTCGGCTTCTTCCCTTTCGCACGTTCCAGTGCTTTCTTGAAGTCGTGTACCTCGGACGACCTTGTCGATGTGCCAGATACCGTTCCTCTCGTAGAGGCCGGAGATCGTTTTTCGCGCCATTGTGTTTCTCCCGGGCGCCCACTGCGAGGCGGATTGTTGTCCCGTAGCGGTGCTTTTTCAACCGATTTGGTCTTGATGTAGTTGTCTGCCCACTGATCGAGCTCGTACCTGTCGAACCCAACGCCTTGTGCGCCGATACGAATTTCCTGCACGTAAGGCCGCACCATTTCAGTAAATGCACCCCTCGACATGCCGAGGTAGGCGGGCGCTTTACCGGCCCTGAGAATGCGTGGCGGACATTGATCTGCCCTTGCTGCTGCACTTGCCATAGGTAACCCCTGTGTTTGCGGCGTTACCCGCGTGCCGCCATTCGTTCGTTGACCCAGCCCAAGACTTCGGCTTTAACCCAGCGCACAGCGCGAGGCCCGACACGGACTTTCTTCGGGAAAGCGCCTTTATTGACCATGTCGTAAATCTTGGTGGTCTTGAAACCAGTGATTTTGATCACCTCGGGCAGCGCGATCAGTTCGGTTGGTTGAGTCTTTTCATTGTCCATAGGGGTACCTCGCCATGCCGGTTAAGGCTGGTGTGTTTGAGATTTTGGGGAGGTTGTCGAGCAGACTATCTGACGACCGGTAATTGATTCGTGAACTGTCGTGATAGGGAGTGATTTTGCGGTATGCGATGTGGAAAAAACCCAAGAGGTTTCATTTTAGTCGTGACAACAGAATCGGTATCACCTCCTTGAAGCGGTGATACCGACATGCAAACCCTGAATGATGTCCTCAAAGCAATCTCTTCGATGCTCGTCATCTTGTTTTACCTGAAGAAGCTGGGATGGCTCTATGCAGCTTCGACCTGGTTCTCCACCGCCCTCCAAGGGTCGTTGGCTCTTGCTAGTGCAGCCATTGGCGGCGGGCTGACGCTGTTGCCGCACATATGGACCTGCTGGGTTTTGGTGAAGGGCTTGCCGTCGGCGCCGTGGCTAATGATGTAGTCGGCGGGGAAGCCCTGGGCCTTGTACAGCTCGGCCGGTTGCAGCATCCGCAGGCAGATATCGACGATCACATACGGTGTGCCTTTAATGGTCACTGTGACCAGGGCCAAGCGATCCCGGGTTGTGATGGTCGGGGTCGGTTCGTTGGCTCCGCTCACGTTCTCGGTTCCGTAATAGCTGATCAGGAATGCCGCGACCCGAAGTGCGCCGGCTTCTACCTCTGGGGAAAGTTGCAGCTCGACCAGTGAGCTCTTGCCGCCACCTCCGGCCGTGATGGTAGGCGCGGGCTCGTCCAAGGCTTGGCCGACACTTGCGCCGAACTGGCGCTCAAGGAATGCAGTCATTAATCCGTGGTGTGTACCGCCTGCGCTGATGGTGTGCAGTGGGTCTTTTAAGTCCCGGGCATCGCAGTTGCCGCGCAAGTGCACCAAGTTGGCGGTGACCAGTTGCTGCTGGCTGCCGGTATTGGTCACTGTGGTCATAGGGGCGTCCATGCTTTTGGCGGCGGTGGTATTGAAGCCGCCATTCATCTGCGCCATGAACACCGTTGAAATCCCCATTGCATGCGCAGCACCGGCTGAGCGCTTGTAATTCCCGCCGCTGGTGATTGTTGGCAACGGCTCATCCAGCGCCTTGCCTTCATCGGCAAACCTGAACTTCACCAGGTGCGCTGCTGCGATTGCATGTTTAACACCGCCCGCCACCAGCACGTTTGACCTCAAATCAGCGACGCACAACGACAAGGCTCTCAAGCAACGCTTTGAGCGCAACTACGCCATCGTCATACGCCGTGCTCAAACCGGCCAGCCACTGGAGGGGCGCATTTCCCGCGGGATTGGCCACGACAGCACCCGGCCACGTGAACAGGTCCAGTTGGAGTACTCGCGCAAGGAAGCTGAAGCGCTGGTCGTCGCACAAGGCATCCCAACCAACTCGCAATCCGCCAGGGCAATGCTGCTGGCAAAGCTTGGTATTCGGAGAGACACGCATGTCTGATCTCAAACCTGTTTCGTTCGTGGTACCAGGCGAGCCACAAGGCAAGGGCAGGGCGCGCATTGGCAAGGTCGGAAACTTCGCTCGCATGTACACACCAGCCAAAACCGTGGCCTACGAGGGGGTTGTTGCTCTTGCTGCGCAGGACGTGATGCAAGGCCGCGATCTGATCGAAGGCCCGGTGATGATCGAGCTGCGCATTGTCCACGGTGTGCCTCAATCCAAGTCGAAAAAATGGAAGACCCTGGCTCTGGAGGGGAAAGAGCCCTGCACGAAAAAGCCGGACGCAGACAATGTGCTCAAAGCTGTCTGTGATGCTCTCAACGGCGTTGTGTTCAAGGATGACGTGCAGGTTACGGACGGATCGTTTAAACGGCGCTGGGGCGATACGCCGGGTGTCCACGTACGCATTGTGCCGCTGTGCCAGTGATTGAACAGAACTACGCAGAACTACGCAGCATGGGGGAAGTATGAAGTTGAACAGTGCTCGTAGGGCTTGGCATGACTGCGCTTACATCCAGTCTCGGGGCGGCCTGTCTTCGCTTGAGCAACGTTGCCTCCTGGGTACCGCTGTGCAGACCACTGAACGCGGAGTAACCGCAGATCACTCGGTTCATTCAACGCTGGCGGGCTGGATTCAATCAGCAATCGCAAAGCTTCATCCGCAGGTTCGTGTGTTTGGTGAGTTTATGTATTCGCCGCACATCACCCGTGAGCTGACTGAGGACATACGGGAGGCTGCCGAGGAAGTGGTTTTCGGCATGGCGCTGTCGAAGTCTGGACGGATGACCAGGGCAAAGCGGGAGAAGGCGGTGTATGTCTTGGCTGGAGTGCTGTATCGGTACCAGTACATGCACCAGGGCGGACAGTCCGCGAACCCTGACCCGCTGGCGAAGCCGGAGACGTTTCGGGCCTGGCTGTTTGATCGGCACCGGGTACGCATTGAGTCGTGCGCCTGGGCGCGAGATTGGGAACCTTTCATACGCGTCGCGTTTGACTGCTGCGAGGATCTGGATAGGATGGCACTTAGCCCGATCGCGGCCATTATTTATCAGATGAAAGAGGCGGCATAGGGATATGGCTGATCCTGTTACGGTTACGATTGGAACTTTAGATGTTCTGAAAATTGCTTTTGGAGGCGGTGCTACTGCGGCGCTTGTCGGAGGTGTTTTTCAATTGATTCGCGATTTCATCAAAAATAAGCGTGAGGACATAAAGAACGCTAGAACCGATGCGATTCATCTAATTACAAAGTTGGATGTTCTGGCAATGAATTGTGCCAAGAGCCATTGGCGTTTCGTTGAAGACATGGAGGACTATAAGAGAAACCGCTGGGGAGACAACAGTTATCCATCATGTCAACAGCCTCAACTCGAAATTGACCAGTCGGAGCTCAGCAGAATTGACTACAACATTGCCGCCCAGATTGCATGGCTGGAAAATGAGTTTCTTCTTGGGAAGCAAATGATCTCAATCAAGATGGAACTTAGCTCTGATCCTCCAGAGATCGAAGAGGCATTTTCAGATCTGGTCGGTCACTACGGGTTTCGGGGGCTGAAATTGGCTGAAGAGTTACAGAGGAAGTACGATATTGAGGGGGACGAACTCATCCTAAGGATGAAAAATCGAGTCATTGATGACACTTTGGAGCGGGCCTCCATGAACGTTAGACAGTTTTTATCCTCAATGAATTGACTTCCCGCACGGCTGGCGGCACCATTTCTCCACTTTCCGTACTTCGCTCAGAGCGAAGGCAGACCAAAAGCCCGGCCTATGAGTCGGGTTTTATGTGCCTAAAACAAAACTCCCCAGACCCCGCCATCGAGCGGGGTTTTCTATTTCCAGCCCCGCCAAAGGGGAGAATTCGAGATGCCGAACATGCCAGATAAACCAGACACATGGGCGAGCCTGTTTGCGTGGCTGAACGATCACTCTCCCTTGCTCTGTGCGGCGTTGCTGTCTGTCGTAATGGCTGGCCTGCGGATCGCTTACGGCGGCGGCACTTGGCGGCAAATGCTTGTCGAGGGCGCTATTTGCGGCTGCCTGACGGTGACCATCATCAGCGGCTTGGAGTTCTTCGGGCTTCCTCAAACCATGTCCACGTTCGTGGGCGGCTGGGTTGGCTTCTTGGGTGTGGAAACGATTCGTACTGTTGCTGACCGTTACTTGGGCATGAAGATACCCAGCCGAGGTGAAGGGCAATGATCATCACACAATCACAGCTGCGCGAAATCATGGGATGTTCCGGCACCGTGGCCATGACCTGGTGCGATCCAGTCAACGCAGTGATTCAACGGTTCAAACTGGACACAAAAGTGCGGGCCGCAGCGTTCCTTGCGCAGGTCGGGCACGAATCAGCACGGCTGACGCGCCTGGTGGAAAACCTGAACTACAGCGCTGAGGGGTTGGTTGCCACATGGCCCAAGCGCTTTGACACCAAGCTGGCCGCGCAGGTGGCCCGCAAGCCCGAGCAGATCGCCAGCATCGCCTACGCCGACCGGCTGGGCAATGGCTCTCAAGCCTCTGGCGATGGCTGGAAGTATCGCGGGCGCGGCCTGATCCAGATAACCGGCAAGTCGAATTACCGCGATTGCGGGGCTGTTTTGGGCTTGGATCTGCTCAGCAATCCGTCGCTGCTTGAAATCCCAACCAACGCGGCTATGTCTGCCGGCTGGTTTTGGAGCATGAACGGGCTGAATGCCCTGACCGACGCTGGCGAGATCGAAACCCTGACCCGTCGAATCAATGGCGGGCTCAACGGTTTGGCAGACCGTAAGGACTTATTGGCGCGAGCCATGCGGGTGCTGACATGAAATATCGCAAGCAACCCGAGTTTGTAGACGCCATCCGTTGGACGGGGTCGAACCTGGACGATGTGACCGCTTTCTGTCGCGCACTGGTGTTGTCTGGTGGCTTTGGCTTCACCGACCGCCAGAACGGCCAAGTGGTGATGAACACAGCAGCAGGCACACAACGCGCTGAGCCGGGCGAGTGGATCGTCAAGGGAGCTGACGGTTCGTTCAAGGCGGTTACCCGGCCGACTGCTTGAAGGTGCGCAACATTGTGCAACCCGGGTGGCGCCGTGTATTACGCAGTGACCAGCAAATCCCGTTCCTGATTGGTTATGACCCCGGCGGCCGCGTGATTCACACCGACCAACCCGAAGCTGTATGCCGCTTCACATTTAAGGTCGAAGACTCCACGTTCTTTGATCCGCAGTTTGCTGACGCGCTGGCTTGGCGGCTGGCGATGGAGCTGGCGTTGCCGCTCAGCTCCAAGCCGGACTTGCAGCAGTTTGCAGCCCAGCAGTACAGACAGGCTCTCACCATCGCTGAGGGTTCCGCTTTCCAAGAGTCTCAGGACGATCCAGAGCCTGAATCTGAATTCATTACGGTGCGCTCATGAGCAGTGTCCTCCAGCCTACGTTTGCGGCGGGTGAGCTGTCGCCATCCGCCAGTGCACGTACCGATATCGCCCGTTACTACACCGGCCTCAAGCTCTGCCGTAACTTTATGGTCATGCCTTACGGCGGTGTGCGTAACCGCCCAGGCACTGAGTTTGTGTGCGAGGTCAAGGATTCGACCAAGCGTTGCCGGCTGATCCCGTTTCAGTTCAACGATGTACAGACGTACGTGCTGGCATTTGGCGACCTGAACATGCGGGTGATCAAGGACGGCGGGCAAGTGCTGGCCAGCGCCGGGCCAAAGATGGGGCAGCCCTTTGAGCTGGCATTGCCCTACACCCAGGCTGATTTGGACCAACTGAACTACACGCAGTCGGCGGACGTGATGACGTTCGCCCATCCAGGCTACAAACCTCGTGAGTTAAGCCGATTGGCCCACGACAACTGGACAACCGCTGAAATCAGTCTGGCGCCACGCATTGTTGCGCCTGCAACCGCAACGGCGGTTAGTGCTGGTGGTGCTGGGGTTAAGCAGACGTGGCGCTATCAGGTTACGGCCGTGCTGGATGATGGCAACACCCTGGATGAATCGTTGCCTGTCACCTCCAACAGCATCGAGAGTTTCGCGGACACAGCCGCGGGCACGATCACCTGGGCGGCCGTAGCAGGAGCCACTTACTACATCATTTATAAAGACAATGCTGGCGCCGGGATCTACGGCTTTATCGGTCGCGCGGCAGGCACCACGTTCACCGACCAAAATATCACGGCGGTTAAGACTGACACTCCGCCTAACGGCAACGATCCGTTTGTGGGCGAGGGTAACTACCCAGGTGCCGTTGGCTATTACCAGCAGCGCCTGGTGTTTGCCGGTAGCAATCTGAACCCGCAAACGGTGTGGATGAGCAAAACCGGACTGTTCAAAAACTTCGGCTTCTCAATCCCGAACAAGGACGACGACGCAATCACCTTCACCATTGCCAGCCGCGAGGTGAACCGTATGCGTCACCTGCTGGGCCTGCGCAAGCTACTCGGTTTGACGTCGGGCGGCGAGTGGACCTTCTCCGGTGCCGACACGGGGCTTACCGCCAAAACCATTCAGGCGAGTCAGGAAGGGTATGACGGTTCTGCATTGGTGCCGCCCGTGGTGGTGGGCAACAGCGCCGTGTACGTGCAGGCGCGTGGTAATCGGGTGTCATCGTTTGGTTATTCGCTGGATGCTGATGGCTTCGCGGCTGACGATCTGACCATTTTCAGCGCGCATCTTTTCCGTGGGCGCGAGCTGACCAATGTGGCGTACCAGAAGATCCCTGACTCGATTGTCTGGTACGTCCGCGATGACGGCATTTTGCTGGGCCTGACCTACAACCCCAAGCAACAGCTTGTCGGTTGGCACTGGCATGACACGGACGGCTTTGTTGAATCCATTGCCTGCATTCCAGAGGGGCAAGAAGACGCGCTTTATATGGTGGTACGCCGCACCATAAAGGGTGTGGTAAAGCGCTACATCGAGCGCATGGCCAGCCGCCAGATCAAGTCGATTGAAGATGCGTTCTTTGTCGATTCCGGTCTGACCTATGACGGTCGCAACGCCGATACCACTAAAGCCATGACACTGGCCGGTGGTGATAACTGGCAGTTTCCCGAGGTCGTAGCCCTGAACGCCGTGGGGCATGAGCCTTTTACCGCCAAAAGCGTGGGGGTTGAATACTCACTCAGCGCCGCCGTCATCGACGAAAACGGAGACGACAGCACCGACATTGTGCGCGTTGAGGTGGTCGAGTTTCACAGCGCCAACCATGTCAGCGTCAAATTGTTGGTCATCTGCCCTGAATCGTTACGCAACATGCCCAGATCGACGTGGGCTCGGCAGGTTCAAACCCTCAAAGGTTTGGACCACCTTGAAGGCAAGACGGTTTCTATCCTGGCTGACGGCAGCGTCCATCCCCGGCGGGAAGTGGTGAACGGGGCAATTACCCTGCAAGAGCCTGCGGGGATTGTGCACGCAGGGTTGCAGTATTTTTCCGACATGGAAACCCTCGACCTTGAGCTGAAAAACGCCAACGAAACCGTGCTCGACAAGAAGATTGCCGTCACCTCGTTGACGGTGTTGGTTGAAGAGTCTCGGGGGATTTTTGCCGGTACCGACAAGGCTCATTTGTACGAAAACAAGTTCGAACGTGAGACCTACGAGCAGCCTATCGACCTGCTGACGGGGCGCGCTGAAATCCCAATTTCCAACAAGTGGGAAGGTAACGGTCGGATCTTTATCCGTCAGGCAGATCCGCTGCCGCTGTCGGTGCTGGCTGTGATTCCGGAGGTGACCATTGGCGGGCGCTGAGGTTTTACCGGTATCGGTCGAAGAAGTGCCGGCCATTGCCAGCATCGTGCGCCAGGCGGACATAGACGAAATCACCGAAGCGTTAGGCATCCCTATGGATCAAGCGCTTTACGAAGCCCTGCGCGGCAGTCTTAACGTCAAAAAAATCGTAGTCGGTGGGCAAGTTGTCGCGGTCTTTGGGGATGCGGTGCACAGCCTGCTTGGTTCGGTTGGCGTGCCCTGGCTTATCAGTACGGTGCACGTTGAGCGTCATGCTCGCGCATTTCTTAAGATCTGCAAGCCAGAGGTACAGGCCATGCTGACCCGCCATAAGCACCTGCTCAACTACGTCGATGTGCGCAACACCGTGGCCATTCGCTGGCTTAAGTGGCTCGGTTTCGAGTTTGGCCCAGCAGTTCCATACGGTCCCCGACGCTTCCTGTTTCACCCCTTTACCCTGAATCGAGAGAGCTGATTATGTGCTGGATGGCATTAATTCCGGCTGCGATCGCCATTGGCGGCAGCCTGCTGCAAGCGAAGGGCCAGACTGAGGATGCTTCGTATCAGGCCGGTCTTATGAAACAAAACGCCGACTTCAAAAACCGAACCGCCGACGAGACCATCAATGCCGGGGATACCGCTGCGGACTGGCAGCGTGTGAAGGCGGGCCAAGCCATCGGCACCCAGCGCAGTGTGCAGGCCGCCAATGGAATCGATGTGAACAGCGGCAGTTCGGCACAGCTCCAGGACGACACCGCCATGCTCGGCGAGCTGGACGCCCTGACCATCCAGAACAACGCCGCGCGTGAGGCCTACGGTTACCGCGTTCAGGCGCAGCAGGACATTAGCAACGCTGGCCAGACTGTCCGCAACGGCAAGACAGCGGCTACGGGCTCCATACTTGGCGGTCTGGGCAAGGCCTTTGGCTCATACGCAGGAGGCAAGTAATGGCACGCGTCCCGACGTACGACAGCCCGCAGGTGCAGCAACAGGTCACCCGCCCGGTTCAGTTGCAGGGCGTTGCACCTGATACCACCTCGATTGCTCGCGGCCTTGAGAGCTTTGAGCGCGGTACTCAGATTCTGGTGGATAAGCAGCGGGCTGAAACCAACGCCGCCGTGCTTCAGGGGGCGGCGACCAAGCTGGGCGATTACCAGAACAATGATCTGTTTAACCCTGAATCCGGGGTGTATGCCACCAAGGGCGGCGCAGCCATTGGCATTGCCCAGACTCGGCTTGAGGCGTTCGACAAGCAGGCTGTTGATATCCGAAACAGCTTGAGTTCTGACGAGCAGCGCCTTAAGTGGGACGCGTACTCAGCAGGCCAGCGCAACGGTGTGGCGCCTGAGCTACTGGAGGCGCAGAAGCTTAAGATCAAAAGCTCGATCTATGCCGACGTGCTCCAGCGTCAGGCAACGGACGATCCCTTTGTCGCTCAAAAGCGCCTCAAGGAATATCAGGGCTCAATGAGTGCTGATGACCTGGTGCGTGTGGGCGGGATGATCGAAAACAAGGTTGATCGCCTGCAACAGAAAGCTGAAATGGCGCAGCTGCGGGCCGAGGCCAAGGCTGAGCGCACGCTGGGCAAGATCGATGCCCAGATATCCAGTGGTGTTCCGGCCACTCCTGAAATGTGGAGCGCCTGGGCAAGCAGCGTTCGAGGTACTCCGGCGCAGGCCGAGTTCAATCAGCGGGTCGGTCAGGAGGTGGAAACGCAAAAGGTCTTGCGCCTGCCCATTGATCAGCAGGTTTCGTTTATCAATGAAAAAACGGCTGAGTTGCAACAGAAGGGCGGGACGGTCGCTGATGCTGCCAACCTCAACCGGCTGGCGCGAGCGGTGGACTCATCCGCCAAGATGATGAACAACGCACCGCTCGATTATTTCCAGCAGCGCTTGGGCGGTGATGTGCAGCCGCTTGATTTAGGCTCGGATGATGCCCCCGCCATTCTCGGCGACCGTTTGGCTGCCATTCAGGGGATGCAGCAAAAATTCGGGCCAACCGTGGCCATGAAGCCGCTTCTGCCGCAGGAAGTTAAGCAAATCAGTGCCCAGCTTGAGGGTATGTCGCCGGACGATCAGAGCAGTCTGTTTGCCCGGTTGCACGCAGGACTGGGCGACGACAAGGCCTACGCGGGCGCCATGCAGCAGATAGCCCCTGATTCGCCGATACGCGCCCTGACCGGGCTGATTGCGGGCAAGCAACGCAGCATGACCTTGGAAAAAAATAGGTTTTCGGCGGATGTTGAGGCGACCTCTGGCGACGTGGCCAAGACCATGATGGTGGGCGAAAGCATCCTCAACCGGTCGAAAACGCAGAAAACTGAAGACGGATCGCCGAGAAGCTTCCCTCTACCCAAGCAAGCTGATTTTCAACTGGCATTCAGTAAAGCCATGGGTGATGTGTTTGCCGGGCAGCCGCAATCCTACGAGCTGGCCATGCAAGCCACCAAGGCCTACTACACCGGGGCAGCGGCGCAGCGCGGTGATATTTCCGGCGAGGTAAATAGCCGTCAGATGAAGAACGCTATCAAGGCCTCTGTGGGCGAGGTGGTCGACTTCAATGGCTCCAGCACCCTGGCGCCGTGGGGCATGGCAGGCGACAAGTTTGAGCAGGTCGCCCGCGATCAGTTGGTCAACACCATGAAAGCGCAAGGCATGTCTGACCAAGATCAGGCCTTGGCCAGTGCCTTCAGCCTTCGTCAGTACAAGGATGGCGTGTACTACGTCATGCAGGGCCAACAGTTCAAATATGGCGCCGATGGCAAACCCCTGATGATCAATGTGAATGAGGCGAACCAATGAGCTTTGTCGGTGATTTGGCGTTCAGTGATCAGCGGGCATTGGAGCAGGAGGCAGCACAGAATCCCGCGACTACATCCCCGGAACCCGGCTTCTGGGATGGCGGGCTTGATGCGGTGGGCAGCGGGCTTGCTCGCGGTTCCTTTGAGGCGGCTGGTTCGATCCAGGCTGGATTTAACAATCTGTGGATAGCTGGCCTCGACACGGCAGCAAGCATTCTTTTGCCGGAACCGCGTAACGGCGGCGAAGCAAATGTGACTGAGTCGGAGCGAACGTTTCGAGAAGATCAGTCCGCCGCAAACGCCGCGCTCATCACCAGCTTGCGCCCATCGGCTGAAACGTCCGGTTTGGCAGCGCAGATCATTAGCGAGGTCTCGGCTGTTATTCCCCGTACGGTGGGCGGATTCGTAGCGGCTGGTCCCGTAGGTGGAGCCATAGCGGCCGGTGGCCCAGCCGGATACAGCGGTGAGATTGTCGCAGAATCAGAGGGCATCGACCCGGGCACCGCAAGAGTAAAAGGCTTGATTGACGCTGCAACCTACAGCATTGGTGCAGTGCTGCCTGCCGCCCGCATCATGAAGTCAGTGCTGCCTGACCTTGCCGCGACCACGGCCGCCAACGTTGGGCTGGGGATTGCCTCTCGCGGCGGAACGGCTGCATTGCTTGAGGCGAATGGCTATACCCAACAGGCCCAACAGTACAAGGCATTGGACGGCACGGGCCTTATGGTTGATGCGGTATTGGGTGCGGCGTTCTGGGGAGTCGGTCGTGGGTTTCGGCCAGCGGCTGCGGATGTTGACGCCGGTCTGGCTGCGAACAATGGTCTACACCATCAAAACGGTACTGCACCTGGAACTCCCACCGATCCCCGTTCGAGCGTTGCACACCAGAACGCCCTGGATCAGGCCATTGCCCAGCTCGGGCGTGGCGAACCGGTTAATGTCGGAGCGCTGATGGATGGCGCCACTTTTATACGCAGTGACCGGATAGGGCCTGAAAAGCAGTTCTTGCGAAAGCAGGCCGAACAAGAAGTGTTCTCCACTGCACGGGCTGAGCTTGAGCCTATTGCGGCAGCGGGTCTCCCCAACGTCAAAGATCTGCGCACTGAGCTGGATAGCTTGAAGCGCAGTCTTGACGGGCTCGACGCGACGTATCGGGATACTGCAAAGAGCTTTCAACGCCAAGGCATGACACGAAAGCAAGCGGAACGGGCGACACGCGACAGCGTCGCCGAACAGCGCCAAGCGGCCCAATCCCGATCGGATGAAATTGAGCTGTCTCTGGCTGGCAACCGTGCCGCTGAACGTGCTGGTGCTGAACTTGCCCAGATCAGCCGCGGCGAAATCCCAGCTCGCCTTGAACCGCACGTGCAGCAGCGCGCCAAAGAAATGGAAAGTGGTTTCCAGCAAAGTGCGCTTGCCCGTGGTGTCTCACCCGATCACGGCGCGGCGCTGATGAGGCTGGCGGGCAAAGAACTTGAAACCCTTCTTCGTCAGGCCGGGCATACGGTCGAAGAACCAACGGTACGGGTTAGCGATGAAGAGGTGACCGCTCCTGCTCCAGCCCGAAGTACAAGCTCGGAGCCACTTGTCGATGGTGCCGCATTGGCGCGACCTGATGCTTCACCTCAACTTGAGCAGGTCCCAGCCGCGCCAGGTGAGCATGCGCCGGTACCGGAATCCATCGCCGACCCGTTGGCAAACATAGATCAGGCGTTACCCGACCTGATGAATTCAATATTGTCAGGTGAACGCGACGTGCAAATCCCCACAGGCCTGATGAATGAAGACGGTTCCGTTGCGACCGCATCTGCGCGCGACCTGTTGAATCAGGCAGATGCTGATATCGCGCGGGCCAAAAATGACTCCAAAGGCTTTCTTGCTGCCGCCGTGTGCGCGCTGAGGTTCGGGAACTGATGAAAAAGGAATGCATAAAGGCCGTCCAGGCAGCCATTGGCCGCAGCCTGACGCAGCCCGAAATAAAAGATATTGAGGCGCGCATCGCTCGCAATATGCGTCAAAGCGCTCAGGCTAATCCTGCTGCATGGCAATCGCTCACAGCAGCGGATCGGTTGACGCAAGCCGCGCAAAACGCAGCGCGCGAGTTGCAAGCCGAGGCAGCAAAGAACAAGCAACGCACGGCTCTGACCATTCTGGCCCATGACCGCGTGTCCAATCTGATGAAGCAGTTTCCGGACGATCCGTTGAAGGCCTTGGATCGCATGCTGGCGTTTGCGTCTGACGGTTCGGGAGTTTTCTCAATTGAGTCCGCCGCCAACGGTATCCGCTCTGAGGCTATGTCCAGCATGCTGGACGCCATCGACCTGACACGCGGCCGAATGCTGGGTCTGTTTGCCAATCGTGAGGGCACCACCGCAATGGTGCGCGAACTGCACGGGCAAGACAGTGGCGTGCCAGAAGCAAAGGTTGCAGCCAAACAATTCCATGATGTGTCCGAACGCCTGCGTGATCGCTTCAACCGTGCCGGTGGGGATGTTGGGCGCCTTGACGACTGGTCGATACCGCGTAGCCATTCACAGGTGAAGGTGGCCAGAAACAAGGACGGTTGGGTTGCGGACCATGTGCAGTGGGCCAACCGGTCAAAGTATTTCAAAGAAGACGGTTCGCGCATGTCCGATGCCGAGCTTCATGACTTCTTTGAGCATGCATGGCAGACCGTGGCGACGGGCGGCGTAAACAAGATCGAACCGGGCCGGGTGACAGGCGGGGGGATGCGTGCAAACCGTGGCAGTGAGTCCCGCCAGATCCACTATAAGGATGCAGATGCTTATCTGGCGGCTCAGGACAAGTACGGTGATCGCAACCTAATGGATCTGATGTTTGGCCACATTGACCGTGCTGCGCGGGACATTGCGCTGGTCGAGACCCTGGGTCCTAATCCGAACAACGCCATGAAGTATTTCGCTGAAACCGGACTTAAGGACGCACTGACCGCGAACCCGGGGCGTAAAAGCAAGTTGGATCGGCAAGCAAGGCGACTGCAAAACCTCTACACCGAAGTGGCCGGCACGCGCGAACCTCCCGCCTCGGCAGCGATTGCAAACGCATTTGACACCTACAGGGCCACCAACGTGGCGGGCAAGCTGGGCTCGGCTGTTATCACAGGCCTTAGCGATCAGGGCACCATGGCTTTGACTGCCAAGATAAATGGCATGCCTGTGATGCAAATGTTCGCCAACGAGGCGCGCATGCTCAATCCGGCCGACCCAACTCATCGGCGCATTGCCATGCGGGCCGGGCTTGGTATCGATCAGTTGATTGGGAGCCTGGGTCGCTGGGGAACAGATGGGCTTGGGGTCGATGCAGAGGTGGCGGGGCGCGCGTCTAAATGGTCGCAGACCGCAGCCACCAAAGTGTTACAGGCGTCGGGGATGAACGCTTTAGACGGCGGCAACCGGCGCGCCTTCGGTGCGGTGATGATGGACACCCTCGGCCACCTGACCCGCAATGCTGACTCTCTGGCCAAGCTTGAAGCGGGTGACCGTAGCCGCATGGAGCGGGCCGGGATCAGCGAACAGGATTGGGTGGTTTGGCGTGCTGCTCAGCCGGAAGATTGGCGCGGCGCCGGGGATACGGTGCTGACGGCAGGCAGTGTTTACCGCCTGACAGATGCAGACCTTGCGGCGGTGTCGGCCAAGTTCGGTGTTTCCGGTGATCGTCTGCGCGATCAGGCGGCCACCCGTTTGCTTGGCACCGTGCTGGACGAAACGGCCATGGCCATTCCTGCACCAGGTGCGCGGGAACGCGCCTTCATGCATGGCAACAACAAGCGGGGGGAGTGGGGCGGCGAGATCATGCGCAGTTTCTGGCAGTTCAAATCCTTCTCGGTTTCCATGATCTCCAAGCACTTTCGGCGCGCCCTGGCACAGCAAACAGGGTGGGGCAAAGCCGGATACATGGCCTCGTTATTCGCCAGCACTACGGTGTTGGGTGCCGTTGCACTCCAGCTCAACGAGATAGCCAGAGGTCGAGACCCTAAAAACATGCTGGACGACGGGCTGGGCGGCGTGCCCGGTTTGCGCTTCGGCGTGGCTGCAATGCTCAAAGGCGGCGCGCTATCACTGTACGGCGACTTCCTGTTCTCCAATACCACCCAAGGCGGCACGTCTGCCTTGGCTGCATTCGGCGGGCCGCTGGCGGGTGATGTAGAGGCGCTGTTCAACCTGCGGGGGCAGACAGCGAACGCAGTTGAGAAGGAAGACGCTTCGACGGTAGGGGCAAGCCTGATTCGTCTGACCAAAGGCCACATCCCGGGCGCCAACCTTTGGTACACCAAAGCAGCCACTGACCACCTAATCTTTCACCAGATGCAGGAGTACTTCTCGCCCGGCTATCTCAGTCGGATGCAGCGCCGCGCCCAACACGAGTTCGGACAAAGCTACTGGTGGGAGCCTGGAGAGTTCACACCAGACCGCGCGCCAGACCTTGGCGCCGCCCTCGATAACTGAATAGCCCCCCAATGACCGGAGCCCGCCATGTGCGGGTTTTTTTTCGTCCACAGAAAAGGAATATCCACCGTGACTGTCAGCACGATTAACAGCGTTGCCGAGTTCGTAACCAACGGGGTGACAAAGAGCTTCCCGTTTTATTTCAAGTTTTTGGAAAGCAAGGATTTGGTGGTTACGTACATCAGTCCAGAAGGCACCAGTTCGGATTTGGTCATGGGGACCCATTACACGGTCGCGGGCGCTGGCAATGAAAATGGGGGGAGTGTGCTCACCGTATCTGCCTTGGCAGGCCCAGGGCAATTGATCGTCTCGCGAGACATGGAAGCCTATCAGCAGACATCATTGCGCAACCAAGGCAAGTTCTTGGCCGAGACGCATGAGGACGTATTTGACCGGCTGACAATGTTGATTCAGCAAGGGTTTTCGATATTCAGGCGGGCACTTACAAGGCCATTTGGCCGTGAATTCTTCTTTGCTGAGAGTCGCCGGATTGCAAGTGTGGCTGATCCTGTGGACCTTCAGGATGCAGCAACGAAAATATCTGTTGAGCGATATGTGGGCAAGGTTATAGCAAGCGGACAAGGCCCCATAAACAATGCTGCAAATATTGTATTTGTAGGCGCAGATGGGATTCCGGGCACGGTTCAAGATCTATCCTCGAGTGTCGGCGCGAATATGCTCGGCTATCTTAACGGCAGTATTGGCAGTGCATTGGGAAGGAGGGCCAGTATTGAAGAAGGCCCCTATTCAATTTTTGATGATGGGCGTGACGAAACTGCGGGATTGCAACAGAATATCGATGCCCACGTAGCTCGGGGTGTTAAATACATCTGGCTGGAACGGATGTACAACGTCAAGATGCTGATGCTCAAAACAGAGGGCGTTCAGCTAGTCGCGGGCAACAATAACGCTGGATTCCGGCAGCTTGAATCGCATAACACTGCGCACAGCCCCACTATTTGGCTACCGCGATCTGGCTGCGAGCTTCAAGGCGTTAAATTCAGATACGCAGTTTGGGACGAAACAAACATGGCGTCGTTACGCTCATCCCGACCAGGTGGTGGCTTCTCCTTGAATAGCTGCCATATTGCGGTTGGCTATTCTGAGATTTATACGGCGCGGAATACCGGAGTGCCTAACCAGCTTTTCGGGCAGACACTGGGCGTAGTGTACGGCTCAACTTTCGACGACATTGACATTCTTGGCGCCGCCGTTCACGGCATCAACTTGCAAAACTCAGTAGGCGCAACCGTTCGTAACTTGAAGTCGACCCAAGTTAAAGGCACGACAGTTTACGGATTCATTGCACCAAATACGACTGTCGAAGGCGGGAACATTACGTCGACCTGCGACGATGCCATCTATATCGGCGGATCTGATGGGCACCTCGGCGGCGTATGGACGCCTATTAAGCAGTCCGACATGCGAAACATCCGTATGTCCGGTCTGACTGCTGACAAAATTGGCGCCAAGGTTTACTCGGCTTCTGGCTACGATACTGTGGTGATCCGCGATTGCCTTGCCGGTTCTAGCCGCGCTGCGCTTGTCCACGTAGGTTCCGAGCAGAGTCAAGGCATTCGCGCTAGCAGTAACGTCCTGATTGATAACGTGCGCGGCTCTGAGGTTTTCGGCGGATTCGGCACCGGAGCTGACGGGTTTGGCTACAGCACAGATCTTGTAACCGCTGGAGCCGCTTTCGGGTTCGCCTTCGACTTGTCCGGTTGCGACGGTTTCAAAGTTGTCAATAACCGCGCAGTTAAATCCCCGAAGGTGGCCACGCTTACTCAATTGCGCGGAGGGTTTGGCTTCACCGAGGGTTATAAGAACGGCAAAATTTACGACAACGACCTGGTGAACTTCCCGAAAAATAACATCGGATTAGAAGTTGCAAACACAAGTCCAACCTCTGCAATTAAGCTGCGTGACAACGACTTCTCTGACACTACTCAAGGTTCGGACGTTGTTTTGTTGAATATCGGTAATGGAGCGTTAGCTATCCAAACCGAGCGAAACAACTTCAGCTCGATTGCAGGGGGCGGCGCGGGCAAGGCAGGGATGTATTTGAGTGCTGGCTCCCACGTAGTCAGCACTAATGATGAATTCAACATGCCTTACAATTTGAGCAAGTACGACACAAGTGCAGGTCCTGCACTATTTAGCACTGTTGAGCCGGCCGACATTATTTTGCGGGAAGGGCGCCCAGGCTCTATTGGGGGCAACGTACGCTGGGGGGATAGCGCGCCTGCTTACGGAATATGGTCGGAAGGAGATGTAGTTCACAACCGGGCGCCTACT
Source organism: Pseudomonas sp. ESBL9 (assembly GCF_036668715.1). Lineage (NCBI taxonomy): Bacteria > Pseudomonadati > Pseudomonadota > Gammaproteobacteria > Pseudomonadales > Pseudomonadaceae > Pseudomonas > Pseudomonas sp. ESBL9. Next base: position 364,426 of record NZ_JAZEVV010000001.1, read on the forward strand.
GCCGCAAAGAACATTTCTCACTGGATATGCCGCGCTGGTGGTTCTAGCGCGCAGTGGTCTGCCGTTGGTGCTGGATTCGGTACTGATGCTCAGCGGCCCATCCTGACCGGCAACGATTTAGGGTATATTTACAAAAATACGTCATCTAACACATTGCAATTCTGGTCAGGAGGTGCGTGGGTCTAGTCAAGCAGAACTTGCGGCGTGGAGAGGCGTACTGCATAATCGCCGAAAATTCAGGAAGAATAATTTCATGTCTGTTTTGGTTACCCCCCGCACCTTAATAAAAAACTTGTTCATGGGTGGGACATTCTCCTTTCTGGTTTTTGTTCCATCTGCGTTAATGATCTTCCTTGGGGCCAGCTCATTTGGGTTGGGGGTCTTGTCATTTTCTGGCTTAATCATTGCCTTGTTTTTCATCTTTTTTAGCAATAAAAAACTTACTTTTAAATTGCCTGATCTTGTGGTTTTTGTTTTATTATTTTTTTGTTTTTGCCTTGTTGTAGTTCATTATGTTTTTGTAAATCAGTTGCTTCTTGTGCGGAATAACGCCGATGATGTCAGATTTTTTTATGGCCTCATAAGTATTGTTATTGTTTTGATTGCGGCTTATTGCGCATCTAAAATGTCTTATTGCATACCTGATAAAAGTATGGTGTCAATTGTAAATTTCGCGCTTTTTTTCATGCTCCTTAATGTCTTAATGTCATCTTTTCGGGTTGATTTCTTTGGTGTTGGAAATATTAAGCCTTCTTTTTTGTTTATGGAGCCTTCGCATATTGCCCTTGCAGCATCCTCGTTGATTATGTTTGCAGCAGTTACAAAAAAATCCTTGGTTTCTCTGGTGATAATTTCTTTGGTTATGGCTTGGGGGCTATATGTTGAAAATTTAACAACTATGATAGTTGGTCTGATGTCGTTGGTCGTCAGAGCAAGAATAAGGTTGATATATTTTTCTGTTGTAATCTGTATTGCTATAGCTTTATGTTCTCAGTATCTAGATGCTGATGATTTTAAATATTTTTCAGAGAGATTAAATTTCGCGTCGGGCTCTGAAAATTTGTCAGTATTGGTGCTTATGCAGGGCTGGGAAAATGCAGTTATGACCTTGCAATCTACATCTGGGTTTGGTGCTGGATTCCAGCAGCTTGGGGTTTCTACTGAAGTAGGGGATTATACTCAGCGAGTAATTGATATCGTGGGCTCCGACCCTAACAAATTTGATGGAGGGACGACGGCATCTAAATTGGTTGCTGAACTTGGATATGCGGGCGTTCTCTTGTTGTTCATCCAGGCGTATTTAATGCTTTATTCTTTCATTAGAATAAGAAGGTATTCTCTGGGTATGGTTATGAGGCCCTGCAAAGTTTTTGCTCACTGCATAATAATTTGTAGTTTTCTGGAGCTGTATGTTCGGGGTGTAGGGTATTTCTCTCCCACGATGTTTCTTTTTTTTACTGCGATATTTTTGCTCTTTTTGAATCGAGATCGGCCAGGGGTTAGCTCTAGGTCAACATTGGATGAAAGGCATACTGTTCAGTCATTGTGAACAATAGGTATGCTGCGTATGTGTCTATGATTATCTGGCTTAATCGTCAGAAAATCGGTAATTGTACGCTGCCCTGGAGCGTTAGACAGTGTCCATGTTGGGACTTTGCTTCTTCCTTCTCTTAATACAGGGCAATGCAGTGCCTCCGTTATCGGGTGGGGTGAAGGCTGGAAAAGGGGCTGGGGTACGTCGGGAGTTGGTTGCTGCAGTTGGGACGTGTCGCTGAGTCGGTGTGCTAATTTCCACCGCCTACATTGTCGGTCGGAAAAAATAGCATGCCCTCCTGATGCATCCAGAAGCACGCTTTGGAACGAATCCTGCTATCTGGAATTCGTAGCGGAAAATCCCCTTATGGCGCATTCTGGTTTCTGTCAACCTAACTTCATGGCGATTTGAATGATCTGTCAACCAGCACAAACTTGCGGGGTGACTTGCTCACTACAAAAACGGCGCGGAATATTCCAGGTGATGCTGAGGGATTGGTTTTGTGTTCGTTCGGCAGGACGCCGGAGAAGGCACTGAAACGCCTCAGGGACTTTTGCGGGGAATCGTGAAACCTGACTAAACACTGTAGGGCATCGATTGCAGTGGGTGCCCCAGTAAATGCTTGATCTGTAAGGGTTTCGACAGTCTTAGCACGCATGGGGTGCTAGGGGTCGAGTGTTCGAATCACTCCGTCCCGACCATATTTTTCAATGACTTAGCCCAATCTGAAAAGGTTGGGCTTTTTCATGGTTGCGATTTGACTGCTCTGGTAGTGAATTGGTAGTGAATTGAGATTGCCTTGTGTAGTGGGGCCTGCCAGACGGATGGCTATTTGGCTGTTCGTTTCTAAGTCGATTGCCGCGATTGATTGCAAGCCTATTGCCATGTGTGAGTGACTGAACTTGAAGGCGCGCGCGTCTAGGGATGCGGGCTTATCATAAATTCTGAACGAGTCCGCGATCTGGCCAATAACGAGCGCTGAAATGACGGAACCTTCATTTCAGTTCCCTGGCCGGTTCAGCAATCCATCCTCGTTAGTGATGGGGTTGCAGCCGCTGCCAACATTGCATCAGGTCTGCGGCGTGGCAATTAATCGCCAGCGTACACACTCACTGCGCGACGAAGAGTATCGCGCACGTGCGCCCGGATTAACGGGGGTTCAAGGACTTCAATATCTCCCGCATTGCTGAGCAGGAACAGGCGCAGGCCTTGAGTGTCGTAGAGGTTGCAACTCAAGTCCCATTTGTCGTCGCCATATCGCACGACGACTTGGTCTTCAGTCAGTGGGTTCTCGGTAAGCCGATTTTGCAGGTTGGGGCCAAGACGTAGTTTGAGTTGGATGGGACCATCGCCGTGTATCGTCATGAGATGCTTTTGAGCCTCAAGCGAATTCACGTCGTAGTTATCCGGGTCAGGTATTTCTAGCCAACTCGCTTTGACCTCCTCCATTCGATGGAGCATGAGTGCGCACAGCGTGTTGGGACCATTGCTGCTGTACTTGCCGCGGTGGGTGCCTGGTGCAGGTAAATGCCCTTGCGGCCAACGCTCCTCGAGTACGTATGCCGACAGGTAGACGTTTGAATCCTGATATGAAAGTGCCAAGGGTTTGAGTAAGTAAATACACTCGACGCCGTCGGCGTCTCTTGGCAAATAGGTCACTTCAAGTGAGGCATCAGCCAGAATTGCCTCTTGGATGCTGGTGAGGTGTGCAGGGTCATATTTACCCGGCCCAAGCAGCGTAAACCGGGTCCCGGTAGTGATCCGCTTCGTCCACGCCAGGGTACGCGCGGAGCGCTTGGTCATTTCCGTGGTTGCGTGCTCGCGTAGCTCGACAAGTTGTTCAGTATGGGGTTTGAAGCCGAAGCGCTCTGCATGATCGAAAATAGCCGCCAATGTCATGGCTTCGGTAGGGGAAAGCGTAAGGTCGAAGCTGCCTCGACCTGATTTCCAGTAGTTTGATTTCTTGTCCGGGCCATCCTCGCCTTTGGCTACCAACTCGGAAACGGTCAGCGCCTCGAGATCGCGCAGGGTGGTTTTTACAGTGAGACTTTGATCGTCGAACCACTGGCACAGCTCTTTGTGCAGCTGCGCCGTCGACATGGACTGTCCGTTTCGCTGGAGGATTTTGCGCAAGGCAGTTCGGCGCCGCTGATAATTTATCATCGTTGAAACTCATGGACAAAAAGTGGGTTTATCTTCTGAGAAGATCTCTTGGCTGGCAAGCAATTCTGCGATCAAAAGCGCCAGCCCAGAGGAGTATTTCATGTGCCGTCAAACCTATCTGACCCTCTCTCACGTTCCTGAATTCATCCACTGGCTGGCGACCGAACTTGATACAGAGTCGCGCTTTAAGCATCAATACGTCAATCGCAAAACCAATCAGAAATGGTCATGCAGCAGCCTGTATGACGCTTTCGAACAGTACTGTTGGAATCACCCGGGTAGTGCCCGCTTGGGTTTTAATCCAGGTAAGTGTTCCAGCAGTAACGGGATCGCTTTATCCACCCTGTGTCAGGACCTGATTAGCGCCGCAGGGAGCGATTCGCGCACTCTTGATGCAACCATCGACGTGATGCGTTGGGGTGGCGTAACGGCCCGCAACGCGGACTGGCTGAAGGCGAACGAGGCAGGTCTTGGCCGCATGTTGCAAGGCGTACAAGCGGCGATAGACGCCGGCGACGATCAAGCACCTGTCTTGCGTGCAAAAAAGCTTCGTTTCAACTCCGGGATGACCAAGGTGTATTCGCTGCTGTGCAAGGACTTCATCATCTACGACAGCCGCGTTGCTGCAGGTCTGGGCTGGATGGTCGTGAAGTACTGTCAGGCGCACGGGCTTTGCAAGGTACCTGAAGCGCTGCGCTTTCCTTGGGCGGCCGCCAAGGAAGGGAAAAATGCCCTCGCTCCCAAACGTCGCGACCCTGGTATTGGCGGCCTGAAATTCAAGGGCCTGCGCTCAGGACAACAACACGCAATCTGGAATATGCGCGCCAGCTGGGTGTTGAGTTCCGTTCTGGCTCATCCAGGTGCGGCTGGCAGCCGGTTCCAAAACGTGGCCACTCCAAACGACCCATTGCGCGCACTGGAAGCTGCACTTTTCATGATCGGCTATGACCTGGGCGAGCAGCGCTTAGTCTTGGCAGCCTGAACCCTGAGCGGTAATTCCCTCCCCCCCGCCCGGCGGGGAGGTATCTCTGAATGTTTGAGGTGCACGATGGACAAGATGAATCCGTTACAGGCTTGCATTACCCAACTAGCCGTGGACGGCATCTGCGCCGGTGATTTGAGCAGCGCTGTGATGCAGGCGTTCCCGGACCTTTGTAACGCCCAGTATCAGTCCACGCTCTTAGGCCTGCAGGAGGTCGATAGTCTTATGGGCCAGGAAGTAGGCGGCAAGTGGTGCTACACAGCAATCGATAAGAATGACCCGGACTACCCTCACCCAGAGTACAGCGCTGAATTTGCCGAGAAGATCATCGCCGCATCATGCGGGGAGTTTGTAGAGATCAGCGCAGATGATTTGATTGCTCAGCTGGACGACATGCTGGCGAAGATACGCGCCAAGAACCCGAATGCAGGATCGTAAGACGCCCGGCAGCCAAGTGCTCATTACGAATTCGATTTGTAGCGAATATCACCCATGTGTAGCAGCCTGTAAGGGAATCTGATGGATATCAAGTCTGATTTTGTATCCGTCGAACAGGATGAGTTCGATGGCCTCACCACGATTCAGCATCTGCGCCACTGCCGGCATCGTGCTGGCAAGAATGAAATCACCTTCTCGTGGCGCCGCAATATCCGTCCTGCTTCAGACCGCATGATTCTTGATGTCGAGATCAAGACCTCTCGCTCAGGCTGTTGGGTGCCCTCTCAATTGACCCTATTGATCGACGGTCAACGGCTGGAATTGAAGTACCAGGCAAGCAAAAGCAGCGATTATCGTGGAAGCAGTTTTTACGAAATCGGTATGTTCTTCATCGAGCCCTCTCAAGAGACTTTTCGCCGCCTGTGTGATGCCAAAGCACTGAAACTGAAGCTTCGATACGCCGAGAATAATGAGTACACGGTTCTTTCAGACGAGTTTTGCGCGCAGCTGCAGTTGCAGGCTCAGCAGTTCTATAACAATACATTCGATGACTGCGAATATTTGTCTGCCGTCATGGGTGTAGCCGTGCGGACTGTAGATACAACGTTCGCTGAGCAGATTGCCCGCCGCGAGTCGCGTTACCAGCAGTTGTGCAATTTTCGACTGCTCTGTGCTGTCCTCTGGGGCAGCTTTTTTGGTGGGCTGTGCGTGCTTGGCGCGTTCGAGGTGGTGACGTTCTCGGTGAAGTTGACGGACCAATTAATCATCGCTGGAATGCTCAGTGCCGCGAGCTGGCTCATTCCCCATCTGCAGATCCGATGGATCGAACACCAGAAAAACAAAGAATGCCCCAACTGTCACCACAGAGCGATAAAGCTGATCCGCTACCATGAAGCGGTCTATCAGGTCCGATCTGTAGAACGCATTGTCAACGACAGGCTGACCGGGCAGCGCAAGTCGCGGCAAGTGACCGTGACGGATCATGAAGTGACCCAGGACTTTGAGTGCAAGGACTGTCGATATCTGTGGACGCGAAGCCATATAGCGCGAGGTTTCTAGGTCATCCTGCGACGCTGGTTATGCAAAGGCGGGTGCATGACATTGCTTGGCGTTGGATGTGATTCGAGCGAACGACTCATCTTGTCGCACCATGCCGTACGCTGCAGGAAGTGCCCGCAGATTGAGGAGTTTCTATGGTCAGGCCTATGTGTCCTTTCACCATGCGATGCAAAGATTGTGGCTGGAGCCAAACGGTTATCCCGCTCAGTGACGTGTTGCGATACGAAGACTGTCCTGAGGTTTGCCCGCGTTGCAAAGGTCAGACTGTACAGATGGAGCAAGCCACGGCCTTGGAAGTAGCCGTGGCTAAAGTGAAACGATTGCTCGGCTCGTTCTGAACTTGAGGTTCAGCCTGGCGGCTACTCCGTACGCTCCAGTACTTTGACTTTGTACACGCCAGGCTTGACTCGCAGGTACTTTGCCTCGGCTCCCTGCTCGACATTGAAGCCACCGGCTCCCGTCTGCTTGTCTTGGGCATAGTTGGCGATGGCCGTTCTGATCGTTGTTGCCATAAAAAATTCGAATCCAATCCGGTATTTTTCAACCAGCTTCTGCTCAACAGAGCACATGACCCGACGACGCTCGCTGGTCAGTTCCTGTACTTCAAAGGGTTCGCTCAGCGCACCGTTGCGCACTTCGAGCAGGATTGATTCATATAACGTCATGCTTTTTTCCTTGTGATGTCAGCGACCAGGATCAACCCGACCACCGTAATGGGGCGTTTTCGCAAATGTGGAGTTACACCGTCGGCTAAAAAACCTGAATCGCTCCGGCCGCCACCGGCAGGAAGAGCCATGCCGCTAATACAGGCCGACCCGAAGCTTCTTCAATCGCTTGGGCATAAGCATCAAGCTGACCTGCATGTTCCTCGGCCAATCGTTCCCACTGCGTGTGGGGTGCCGGGTTGCATTTATGGTCAATCAGCACCCAGCCATCGCTTGTGTCGAGCAGAAGATCGATCCGTCCATTTAGCACCTGGCCCGAGCCCAACAACTGTTGCACCGGGTACTCAGCCATGGCTTTGGCCTCGGGCCAGCGGGATTCGATCCATGCGTGCAAGGCCAATTGCTGTGCGATGACCTGATTGGCATTCACGTGCTCGTGCACGGCGTGGCTCTGCAACAGATGCTGCACTTCGTCTAAGGTCAGGGGGCAGTTGGGGTCAGTGAATGAAAGGCACAAACTGGCATGAATGGCCGTTCCTAATGCACTCATTTCCGGGCTGCCGTGGAAGGCGATGCGAGTGCCTATCTGGCATGTATTGCGGGCTGCGGTGCTGGCGCGAGCGCCACCGCTGGACGGTTGGAAGCCCAGTGGCAAACGAGGCTGGATCGCTTGTATCGGGGCAAACCAGTGCACATTCTGTTCAATCAACGCCACGGGCTCAGGTGAATCACTGGCAGTGAGCGTTTGGCAATCGGCGCGCAGTTCTTTTCCATTCGGCAACTCCAAAGTCGACAGCCCGGGAGGCGTCATCAACCAGGGCGCCTGGACAGTGTCGAGCCACTCTCCTGTGATCTTTCTATTCGAACGGGCAATGACCAGTAGGTCGCGGGCGCGGGTCATGCTCACATAGAGCAGGCGTTTTGCCTCTTCAACAGCTTCATCCCGGCACGCTAGCCCCATGGCGGTTTGTTCGAACGTTTCGCTCAGCGGTACCGCTTTCTGTTTGCCTAGCGGCCAAGGCCAGTAGCGGATGAAGCGGTCGTGCAATGGTTTGTGCGGATCGAACGCGCTATTGGAGCGCGAAGAAACGGACCATAGACGGTCGCCAATATCGCGTGCCAAATCCATCAGGATGACCACTGGCCATTCCAGACCTTTGCTGGCGTGGTGGGTCATCACCTGAATGGCGTCCAACGCCGGTGTGGCCAATGCATCGTTGTTGGCGCTGGCCGTTTCGCCCAACCAGAGCACCAGCCCGGAGAGAGATGCAGCCCCCAGGCCATTTCGGCAGAGGTCCTCATATTGCTGCGCCAAGTCAATTAATGCGTCGAGGTTGGCCATGCGCTTTTGAGCCTGTGCTGGCGAGGTCGACCAACTCGTGACGCGCGAGGGTAAGTCACACTCAGCGATTAAGCGCTGCAACGCTTCCACAGGCGTCAGCAATGGAAGGTCAGCGCGCAGCCGCGCCACTGCCGCAACCAAGGGGTGTGCCCGATAATCGTCGACGTCTTGCTCGCGCCACAGCGCTTTTGGATGACCCGCATGCAAATAAAGCAGGCGCTCTGCAACCCAGATCTCTGGCTCTTCGGCTTCAGCCAGCGAGACAATTTGCGCGGTGGCCAGGGTATCGGAGGGATCATTCAAGCGACGCAAGCATGCCAGCGCCAGGGTTGCTTCTGCGGTAGCCAGCAATCCCGGCTGTGCGGTGGAGCAGGGCATGCCAGCCGCGTCGAGGGCGGCAGCCACTTTCGCGACGTTGCTGTGGGAGTAGCAAAGTACAGTGATATCGCCTAGCCGGACGTCACGGATTTCGTTGGTGGTTTTATCGAATACCTGATGCCGGTTTTTCACCAGTTGGCCAATGCTTTCGACCAACGCACTCACCTGCTGCTCGGCATTGCTGCCATCGAGTAACCAATTGGCGAAGGCGAGCCCGGGCAATTGATCCTCGCGGGTGGGTAACAGCCGGACTTCCTCCGGCGGCAAGCTGTTGGCGAACGCCTGACTGAATACTTCGTTGGCCAGTTCGACCAACTCAGGTCGTGAGCGCCATGAGTTGGGCAACACCTGTTTCACACCACCCAGTTCGGGCAAGGCGTTCAGGATGGCCTGCATCAATGCACAGTCGCTGCCACGGAAGCCATAAATGGCCTGCTTGATATCGCCTACCCAGTAAACCCGTTTGGCAAAGCGCGAAAGCTTCAGGAAGACCGCCAACTGCATTGGGCTGGTGTCCTGAAACTCGTCAACCATGACCAGATCAAGTTCTTGCTCCAGCACCTGAATCACGGCGGGGTTGTCTAGCAGCTTAAGCAATGCATGTTCCTGATCGGCAAAGTCCAGCACGCCGAGCTCAAGTTTGCTCTGGCTGTACACCTGTAATGCGCCGATGGCCAGGGTGAACACCTGGTTCAGATATGTCCGGATATCGCGATGCAGATCAGGGTGTTCGGCGTAGCGCTCGACCGTCTCGGTCAGGCTCACAGTCAGCGGTTTGAGCTTGGCCTCTGGAGCCGCTTTCGCCAGCTTTGCCCAGTCACTCCAGCGGGCGTTGCCTTGGTGCAGCTCGCGCTGAAAATCAGTGAGCAACGATACATACGTCCTGGTGTTGCTCTTGTCGCTGTTGGTAGCGACCAGTTGAGCAAGTACATCAGGAATGATGCGTAGGAGCTCACCACTCAAGTCGGTTTTGGTCGCTGAGGGGAAATGTTCTAGCATGTCCTCGGCATTGCGGGCCGCAAAGCCACGAGCCAGGTCGAGGTCGATGTCGTTGGTGCGTAGCTGATCTAACAGTCGGCGCAGTTCATCGAGCCAGTTATTGCTCGCATAGTCGCCCTGTTGATGGGTGACTTCCAGGCCAAGGCGGCGTGCGATGGCAAGGAAGGTGTTCATGCTTTCGCCATGCAGGATCCGGTCTACTGCCTGATTGAGCAGCACTTTCGCCTGATTCTCCTCCAGGACTCGCTGCTGTGGTGGCATGCCTGCTTCAAATGCGAAGCGCTCAAGCAATTGGCCGCATACGCTGTTGACGGTGCCTATCCGGGCTTGCCCCATAGAGGTCGCCAAACCAATCTCACCTTTTTTGAGCAGATGGCTGCGTACTCGCTCACGAAGTTCGGCCGCCGCTTTTCGTGTAAAGGTGGTGGCAATAACGCCCGCAGGTTGGACCTGCTGACTGAGCAATTCCTGGTGCAGAATCTCTGTGAGCCGGTGAGTTTTTCCGCTGCCGGCGCCTGCGCTGATAAAAGTGATGTGCGCGTTCTTAGGCATTGTCATTGCTCCCATCCGGCCAGGGCCAGGTAGTCGTTATAGGCTTCCTTGAGGTATTCCATTGGCATCGCTTTCTCGGGGGGTGCCGAAGCCTCGTCCTCTTCAATGCTTTCCAGTGCCACTTCAAAGAGACCTGCGGTGATCTGCGCCTGACGCCATTTCCAGGCCTCGGTAAAGCTCAGCCAGAGTTCGGGCGTGGTGCTTGGTGGAGAGGCGGGCACCCGTTCGGAATCGGCAAATACACGGTCATCCGGTGTCAGCAGGCGGGCGGACTCCAGAATGAAATACGCCACAGACGGCAATGAGCCGGTCTCCTGACGCAGCAATTCGGCATAAATCGCCAGTTGCAAATGACGGTTCGCCTTGAGTTGTTCGGGATATTTTTTGCCGCCGGCCCACTTCATGTCGACGATGGCTCGATGCCCGTCTTCTGTGGTCAGCACCAGGTCGGCAGAACCCGCCAGAGCGCCTCCAGCGAATTGCCCATCCAATGCCTGCTCTGCGGTTACGACGCGGACATTGGCATTGGCAAAGTGCGCTCGCAGCTGGGTCATTGCACGCAACATTCGGTGGCGCAGGGTCGACAGATCGGCACCGCGCCCCTCCATCAACAGCACTGCCCCTTCTTCACGCACCAGGCGCGGGAAATGAATCGAGAACCATGTGGCGAAGTCTGCCGCGTCCATGGTCAACGCGTCGGATCTGCTGAAAAAGTGTTCAGCTAATCGGTGGGTAAGCGAACCGTTCAGAAGAAAACTGTCGCTCAGGCTAAGACTTTTGGATGCCTGAATCTTGGCTCCGTATTGCAGCAGCCATTGGTAAGGGTTGAACAGCAGCAGGTTAAGGCTCGAGAAAGAGGCTTTTTCTGGCAGAGCCAGCGGCACGTCTGTCGGTAGCTTCCACCATCGTTTGCGCACTGGCAGGGGGGTCGATGGTTGTGGTTGAAATAACAGGCCGGGCGCAAATAAAAGGTCTTCCAGCGCATGTACTTTTGGGTGCTGAGCAACCGCTTCGATCATCTGCCAAAGTGGGTGACTTTCCTCGTGCGGCGGCGCCAGCACTAGCGTTAGATTGTAGTTCGCGACCAGCAAAGGCCGTAGCCAGTCTTGGGCCGCTTGAGCCAGCAGCGTCCCACCTTCGGGCAGCGCCACTCCTGCATTTGCGAGTTGCAGCAGTTCTGCCTTGGACCACGGCGAAATTGCAGGCAGTGCCGGCATGGCCAGATTCCACCACACCACCGTGTCCGAGCTCTCAATGGCGGCACCCGGGCGGGAAACGGTCAAATGAGCGCCGACCTGGGCGGCCAGTAACGGATTATCCGTGCCACTCGCAGTGGCCTGTTCGATCACCTGCTGCAATTGTCGCGGACGCAACCGCTCGACGCCTTGAAGTTGAAGTGTCTCTAGTGCTTCCAAAGCAGCCTCGCACTGCGCATAACCCGTCCGAGCAGCCAGGCTGTGTGCGGGTTCTTCGTGGCCCAGCCGCGGTTGAAAAAACGCCAGCAAGCGCTGAACACGCACTAAAACTTCGCTCAGCGGCGCGCCTTCATCAACACTGAACGTGGGAGCTTCGAGCCAGTCGCCAATGGATGTCCGTACACGAGGCGCTTCGGCGCCGTAGTGTTCGGCGATGCGCTCCAAAACTGCTTCCCATTCGACTCCGACAATGCCCGGCATGCTCGATACCTTGGTCGCCAACTGTCGACGGGCAAACAGCCGAATCGGGCATATCGGATGGGTCAGAAACTGCAATAGCGCCGGATAATTCAGTGGCGCCCAAAGCAACTCCATGGCCAAAGGCAATACCTGCAGGGCCGGCCGCAAATCGCTGCTGCCATTCAGGCCATGGCGAGCCTGATTTGCACCGACCAAATGACCATCAAGGCAGCCGCCTTCGACACCGGCCACCAGCAAGGTCTGCACGCTTTCATCCAGCGAGCGGCTCAACCAGCTCGCCGCCAACACTCGAGTCTGTGCCTGAACGACCTTTACCGTGCCGTCCTCTTGCCACGGCATCGGTGTCACGCGCTCACCGGCAATGCTCTTGCGCAGTTGCGTCTGCAACTGGCCCAGGAAGCCTTGCGCCGTGCCCACGGGCACCTCAAGGCGCTCGTGTGGGAGTTGATGCAGCACCGCTTGCCAACCAAGTGGGTATACCTCCCAATCGTCAGCCAGCAGCACATTCTTGATCGGTGGTCGCCGCACAGCCAGAGCCGCGGCAACATTGTGCAGGCGTTGCCCAATCGAAGGCGCGACTACCTCGCGGGCTTTCATCTCTACCTCGGTAAGGTCCTTCAGGCGCTGGCCGGCATCTGCCTCCACGCGCCCATCCCAACCGTACAGATACAAGTCATCCCGCCAGGCCAGCAACGCAGCGGCCACACCCAGCTCATCAGCGGAAAAACTGGCGTTGTAGAAACGCTGTGCGTTGTTGCAGTGTGCCAGGCAATCCCGATACGCCGCTGTACGCTGCGCCGCGCAAGGCTGGTGGGCTGTCAGGCCCAGTTGGGTTTCCAGAATATCCAGAAACCCCTGTGGCCCGACCGTCAAAGCGCCCAGCTGATTACTCGCCCGGGTTGCCCGTTGACCATCGAGTTGCATACCGAACGTGATGAGCATTTCAGACACGTTGACGCTCCTTGTGAAGTGTTCAACACACCGCTATCGGTGCGTTGTTGCAATGACGCAAATACAGACTTCTCGTGGCGGCTGGCGACTACCCTACGAGCGAGGCGCGACGGATTATGTCGCGGTCAGCACGTTCGTCAACGGAACCACTGTCCCCGCCACATCCGCCATCTCACCCATCGGCCAATAAGCCGCCGCCGCATGCTGCAACGTCTCGCCAATTTGAGTCCGAAGCTCGGCCGGCTGCTCCACCACCATCGCATCGCCCTGGGACAGAATCCACCAATGCAACTGCCAGGTATTGCTCAGCGTCGATCGCAATCGATAGCCATCCTCCAACTGCTCCAGCGTCATGTCCGTACTCAACGGAGTCTCGCGAATCAAGCGTGCCTGCCGCTCGCTCACCCACGCCTGAAACTGGATTTTTGCTGGTGTTCCGAACTGTAGAGCGTCGCTGGCCAGGTATTCGTGCAGGTCGAACCCCTGCAATCCTTCTGCGGGTTTATCGAGCTGCTCGACAATGCGAAAACGATGCACCGCAAACTGGCGCACATCGGTATATGGATGCGCTGTGGCGATCAAATAGGTCACCAACCCACGCTGCACCATCGCCATTGGATTTAGCGTCATCTCGCTCAACTTGTCGGAATGCGCTGAGTAGTACTGGCATGTCACCTGACACTCATCGATCAGCGCCTTCTGCAATGCCTCCAGCAACTCCGGGTCGATATCTGGTGCCTGCAGGTTCAGGTCCGGCCGCACACTGGCGACCTTTTCCAGCCAACGGGCGGCCGGGTTATCGTCCTCCAAACCCTTGAGTTTCTGCCGCGCATGTACGAAGCGTGGTTCCAGCACGCTGAGCATGCTGGCGGGCAACAATGGACGGATCGCGTCTGCAACCAATGTCAGGCTCAAGGCTTCGGTCAGCGTAATGCCTTGCAACTCCACATTGACACCAGGCGTCCAGTACCAGGCTTGCGGCGTGATGTCGTCGTTGCACTGCAACGGAAAGACCAATGACAGATCTATCAAATCACGCTCGACGGTGCGCCGGCTGATTTTGAATCCGGAAGAATCAAGACGCGCCAGCAACTCGGTCACTGTGATGCCGGTATCACGTTTGGGAAGATGCTTTAGCAGCTCCCACTGGCGGCTAACCGTGGAATGCGATTTGGCTGAAGGCACGGGAGTGTCCTTGTGCAGAGGCTTGGAGTGCGAATAGTCGTGCTACGCCTGGACCACCGGGTAGCAGGCGTCGCCCCAAAGTGTTCTCGGGTTGTCGAGCATGAGCAGAATCACGAGCGGCACAAGCTTGCCAAGCAGGTTGGTGCAGTCACGCAACTGGGTGCGATTGACGCTGCCTTCCCATGTGGCTCCGCCGTGGATCAGTTGGTTGCGCAAGGTATAGATGCGGTTGAACATCACCCCAAGCACCTTCGCTGTATCGCGATCAGCCAGTGCTGCATGCGCTGTGCATTTGCCGCTACGCAAGCGCTCTTCCCACACGACTTCGGTGATCTTGCCGTTCTGAAAATCCCAGAAGCTCTGAAACACATAAGGGTTGTCCAGCAGCGCACGAATGCTGCCAGGGAACTGCGACCACACCAGTTTTTCGATCAGATGTTCGGTGTCCAGCAGGCAGAGCTTTTGCAGGAATCCCTTGAATGCTTCCTGCTCGGACAACCGATGATACTCATCGATATCGGTGGCATAGGCGGCGTTGAAGGCGATCCAGAGGAAGATGAAACGACCGTCCACATCCTCTGCCTGTTCCGCACGATTGAGCCAGCTCAAGGCACGGTGAACCCGAAGCGCAAGATTGGGGTGGTGCGCGTCACGTTCGTTGCGGTGGCGGGTCTTGAGCGACTGGTAGTCCATTCCAGATCTTTCCTTGGGGCTGAGGAGGTCTGCTTAGCCTTGAGCATTGTTACCGTATCGGCTGGTTGGGGCCGGGCTTGAGCGTTCGGGCAAAGCCATGCGACACATTTTGCCGCGGCATGGCGATAGGCTATCACTTATTAAAGTTTTGGATCTACACGCGGATATTTGTTAAGGGGCGTTCAGGTCTGCAGCCATTTCAACTGAAAGCGCTCGCGAGGGCCTGCAAGGACACCGACACACATCGCCGCCTGACTGATGTCTGGCCTCAGGCAAAGAAAATCAGAGCGCAGGCCATAAGGAGCGCACATGAAGCGTATCGAACGAGACTTCATCACACTGTTCAACTGCCTCTGGTACCAGGACTTTCCCGTTTCGGAAGGCGACTACACCAACACGGCAGACTGGACCATTCATATCGGGCTAGTTGTTAAAACCTGCGCGAAGTTGTTGGGCGCGCGGGCGGGATTTGAACAGGGTGGACGTACCGATGCCGTTATCAAGTTTTCCGACGGCAAAATACTGTCGAATGTGGAGTGGGAGTGGAGCGAGGCGCACAGGGACGATGTCGGCGAGATCGAAAAATTGCTGTCCAACCATGAAGCTGCCGCTTTCTCAACGTTTATCTCCTACAGTGCCGAGAAGAACCTTGCCGCCACGATCGAAAAAGCTGCAAGCCTGTGGCGGCAGGCAAGTCGACCGCTGATTTTCTTTGTTGTGACTTTCGAAAGGTCGAGTGGCAACCGCGAGTTTCTTGAGCTGCAAACTTATGTTTTTGAGCACGGTAGCTATCGGCTGAATCGCTCGCAACCAGCACTGCCCTGCGACTTGTTCCAGAGTGAATACCTCGAATATGAGGATGGTGAGTAAGCAGAGTATGCCTGTGGCTCGCCGTTCATTGCGGGTATGAGTCCAATAGCCTTGGCAGGCCAAAAAATCATCCGTGATGCTTTTGGGGGCGACGCGATCTGTCGCACTCCATGAGCATGCTCAAAGTATCCAATCAGGGGAGTAAGGACTGTGCTGAAAAATATTCTGGCCACCGTTGGCGCTTTTGTCATCGCCAAAAAAGGGTATGAGGTGTATCGGCATTACAAGGCGATGGAGGCGGAGAATGAGTTCTTGCGCAAGGGGCAGGGGCCGACTTAGTGTTCGTCGGTATCAATTCGACCCTGGATTTGGCAAGGAAGTCAGCATGACGCAATTGGCAGCTCAAACAGTCTCATCGTTGTGGCCAACGTTGGGCGAACTGGGACCGCTTCGAACACCCTCGCAACGTTCTTCATTCGCTGTTGAAAGCGTGACGCCTGAGCGAGTCAAAGTGCAGGCCGGGAAGACAGGGGTCGTTATTCGCAAGGTCGCGTTCGAAGCGGCATTGGAGTATCTGCACGCCAACGATCATCATGCAGGTAATCCGTGTGTGATCGGGGCTGATAACGACCATGAAAAAGCCGGGCCCCTTTGCAAAGCTGCCCGACAGCTCCCATCGGGGAAATACGGCCAGCGAAACATTACCTATGTACTTCCGATTCTGCAGCGACTGGGGGTTGTAGGTATCAATCCGAACAGCCCCACTTGCGTCTGGCTGACGAAACGGCCAATGGCTGTCGTGACCGACCATCAACTGATAAAACCAGTCATAGACGACAAACCCCCAAGACTCCTGACCCCTGACCAGTTGGCTTTCGCCAATCATTTGGGGGCATTGTGGGGTGGGGCGCCAGGATCTTTCGAACATCGCTATCAAACCAGCAAGCATCATTCCTGGAAACCCTGGAAAGAGCGTGGCAACGGTGACGACTGGTGGTGTCTGACCCTGGCTCAGGCGGCTGACCATTATTCCTGGCCTGAAAAGCTGGCACCTGATGACTTTGCCAGTATTGCGACCCGACTTCATCAAGCACTCGCGGCGAACGATCATATTGCTGCACAAACAGCCTGCGAGAATATATTCAGTTGGGGTGGTGTCGCTCGCAAGGAGGACGACGTCTCCCTGGTGTGGGTCAAGGCGCAAGCTGCTGCCAAAACCCTATGCCGCTCAATCCTCACTGCCGTCGAACTGCTTCGCCCCGAATGCACTGCATCGCTGAAAGCCTTTGACGGCAAGAACCTGCTCATGAACTCCGCGATGACCAAGATTTACGCGGCTGCAGATCCGGACAACATCATCATTTACGATGGGCGGGTGGGCGCGGCATTGGGATTGTTAACACGCCATTGGCTGGTGAAAAATCGACAGTGCGCCATACCGGCCGACCTTGCATTTCGCTGGGGGCCGAACACCAAAACGACCAGTAACAAGACGGAAACGCGTGATCCGTCACGTGATAAGTTCGAATTTGTATCGCTTTATAAGCCCAGCACCGTGGCGACGAACCGAACCGAGTATTGGGCCGATCTTGTCCGTAATACCAACCGTATCCTGCAACAAGTGGTCCTGACGCTCGCCGCTCAAGGGCGGGTAGTGACTCTGCTGGAACTGGAGCGGGCATTGTTCATGATTGGCTATCACGTCCGTTAGCTTATGGTGAAGGTCAACCAATAGTTCACTGAGATCTGCTGCGGCTCGGGCAGCGGTAGAGCGTAGGAGGTCATTATGGAGTTCCAGGCTCAACAGTTGCACGATGCATCCCGTGTCGTTGTTTTCTCTGGGGCTGGAATTTCCGCAGAGAGTGGTATCCCCACGTTCCGCGATGCCTTGACCGGGCTATGGGAGCGCTTTGACCCCGCCTCCCTGGCGACTGCTCAGGCCTTTCGCAATGACCCCGCCCTGGTGTGGGGATGGTACGAATGGTGACGCGCCAAGGTGTTGGTGGCAAAGCCGAACGCCGCGCACCTGGCGATAGCCAGACTGGCTACATGCGTCCCCAAGCTTACCGTTGTCACCCAAAACGTCGATGACTTGCTCGAGCGTGCCGGATGCCCTGACGTGTTGCATTTGCACGGCAGCCTTGGCTCGCCGCGCTGCTTTGCCTGCGCGCGGCCCTATGAGTTAAAAGGTGAACAACTCGATGAGCCAGAGGAGGGGCGCGCCATCGAGCCACCTCGCTGCCTGCATTGCAATGGCAAGGTGCGGCCGGGCGTCGTCTGGTTTGGCGAATCGCTACCCGATGACGTTTGGCGCAAAGCGGTGGCGGCAGCCAGGGATTGTGATCTTTTGCTATCGGTGGGCACTTCGGGGCTGGTGCAGCCAGCGGCCGAGATACCGCAGATTGCCCTGCAAAATGGGGCGCGGGTGGTGCACATCAATGTGCAGCCGGAGACGATAGTGGGGGAGCGTGAGTTCAGCCTGGTTGGCAGGGCAGCAGAGGTTCTGCCGCGGTTGATTGAACAAGCATTTGGAGAATGCGCAAGGTAGGCTGCTACCGGCCTCCTGCTAGTCATCGCCCGAGATCCAGATTGCTGACCAGCGTTCAAACTCCTCTTCGGTCGCATTGAGCGCGTGTTCATGGGGCACATCACGAATGTTCCACGCGTAGTTGATGTGATGCTGGACGTGCTCCAAGTGGCTGCGAAAGTGCCCCTCGCGATATCGCGTCGGCTTACGTGTTCCGAACACATGACCTGTCTCCAGGCAGATCACGATGCGTTGCAGCGCCCGGATCGATTCATTCAGATGGGTGATGATCAACTCTTGGTTTTTCATGGTGCGCTCATCGATGGGGGGCTATGGGTTCTCGGTACGTTCAATGGATGAACCCGATCGGCTTTTGCAGCCCCGCAGATTTCAACCGACATTCCGCCAACAACGCCGTTGCCAACTCGTCGGCACTCGCGAACGGCTTGAAACGTGCGCGTCGCGCCACTGCCGCAAAATCTCCCGGAGTCAGACGCTCTTCACCGCGCAGCCGCTGCCCGGCGACGTGTTTCGAATCCTCGAGACCCAAGGCGTTCAAGTGCGCAGCAAACAACGCGAGCTTCTGGGGCTGCGTCAGATAGCCAAAATGCACTTTCAAATCGAAGCGCCGCAGCGAAGCTTCATCCAGGTCGCCGATCAAGTTGGTGGAGGCAATGAATAGCCCGTTGTGGCTCTCCATCTGCGTGAGCATTTCGTTCACGGTGGTCACCTCCCAACTCTGCCGCGCCTTGCGGCGGTCCTGCAGAAAACTGTCTACTTCATCGAACAGCAACACCGCGTCTTCCTGCCGGGCCTGCTCAAAGACGCTGGCCAGGTTCTGTTCGGTCATGCCTACATAAGGTGAGACCAGGTCCGATACTCGTTTGACCATCAGAGGCTTGTTCAGCTCTTGGGCAAGCCAGCGCCCGAACGCGGTTTTTCCGGTGCCGGGTGGGCCATAGAAACAAAGCCGAGCCTGGGGATGGGCGCGCAGACCCTCGACCAGACCGGCGAGTGACAGATCGGCGTTGATCCAGTCCGGTGAATAAAAACCTGGCAAACCGTTGGCGTCGTTGAGTGGCAGTTTGGCGAAGCCTTGGGCCTTGAGTGTGTTGTCGACGATGCAACGGATGGTGCTGTCCAAGGTCTTGCCCGCGCGCGCAGAGACATTACGGCCTACTCGCACAGCACGCTCGAGCACTGCAGGAGTGACTTGCCCGTGAGCGCAAAGATGCTCGACCAACTCATTGCCCAGCTTGCCCGCGCCACAATCGCGCAATAGTTTTTCGCGCTGCGCCAGCGGCGGATTGGGCATCTCGATCACCAGATCGAAGCGGCGTATATGTGCAGCGTCGATCGCCTCGATGCTGTTACTCAGCCAGAAGCAAGGCAGCGCGTTTTCCTCGAGCATGCGATTGATCCAGGCTTTCTGGGAGCGGCTGCCGACATCGAAGATGGAAGTTTGAAAGATATCTTCGATCTCGTCCATTACCAGCAAGGCTCGCTGTACATGCAACACGCTGTTAGCCGCACGCAGTGAACATAATCGCTGGTGGGCGTAAAGCGGGTCGCCATGGCGATCGGTGCATGCCACCTCGTACAGCGCACTGTTCAGACGCTTGGCGAGTAAGCGGCTTAACTGAGTCTTGCCGGTGCCCGGTGGCCCGTAGAGCAAAATGTTCACCCCGGCCCGGCCCTGTTCCAATGCCTTGGCCAGGTAGCGTTCGGCAATATCCAGCGGTTGCTTCACATGAACGAAATGCTCACGACTCAGCTTTCCCGGTGGGCTCAAGCGGAATGCATAGACAAACAACTCAAGCGGCGAGCCTTGGCTGAAGCGCAACAGGCCGGGCAGGTCCTGGTTGCTTACATACAGCAGTGAACTCAGGGTCATCGAGGATGCGCTGTGGCTGGTGCCTAGGTCCAGTAACCCCGTGCGTACCAGTTGGCTGTCACGACTCAGGCACGTTCGGACCTCCGTCAGCGGTAGCCCCAACAATACTGACAACGACTTGAGCGCCCGGTTGTAGCCCAGTACACCCAACTGGTCGGTGGCATCGCTGAGCACCGGATCGTTATGCATCAGCACACAAAAGCCCAGCACGCGCAGCTCTGCGTCGCTCAACTGCAGCAAGGCTCCCAGCGATTGAATGTTGCTTGCCAATCGGTCGGGGTAAGACGGGTGCGGATAATCAACCTTGAATGCACGCGCATTCTGGCGCAATGCCTTGAGTGCCTGCGCCGCGTTGTATTCCTGGTCATCGACCCACTCTGCCAGCCCTAACTCGCGGGCTAATTCGTCATCATTGAAACTGTGGCGACCCATGAAAGTGCGGTGGCCGCCAAGCTCCAGCATCAGTTGGAAACACCACTTCAGCGAGAGCGCACAGGTGTCGGCAGCACGCAGGCTATCGTGGGCGAATGGAGTGGGGCTGGTTGGCATGCGAGATGTCCTGACGCTTGGGAGAGGACAGCATGGGGCGATCGGTGGTCAGAATGCGTCGTGTAACGAAGCCCGGGCGTTGGCTTGGGTATTAGACCTTCGGTTCTGGATGGGTGATGGCAATTCGGCATCGTGCTGGGCATAATCGATGCGCCGTCGCAGTAGCAGATTTGACGTGATCCAGGCACAGGGAAGCGCTTGCGGCGCCCCCTCGCACGCCAGATTCAAGTTCGTATGATTTTGAATTGGCCACTTGATAACTGACGAACTCTTGCAATCGGCCTTACATGCGCGGTCTGCGCATTTCATGAGATGACTCGGATGAACTTTGCCTATGCAATGGCCTTTTTCCGAATTGCTGCCAGGTGAAGTATGGGGTTAATGGTCGGTGATGTTGCGTTTTTGATTGTCCTCGGTGGCGCCATCAGTCCCGCTGAAAAAGGGGCGAAAGGGGCAAGCACCCAGATGTTGCGCTCCAGTGTCGGACGTTGACCCATGAACCCACATTTCAAGTTCAGGACTTTGCCGAAGGCTTGCGGGACCGTGGCGAATATCTTTATTCATGGATATTCGGCGGGGCATGATCTTCAAGATCGCCGGTTATTGGTAAGCGGCATCCCGGCATCGCTGCAGAACTGCGTGAATATCTTTGCTTTCTGGCCCTCGGGTCACTTTGCCCGTGTCGGCAGCAGCTCACGCAGCCTGTTCGCTGCTGGCGCGCGCGTGCATGTCGCCGTGGGAGCGGCGGTGTTTGTGGGTGATCGCGCTGTTCATTTCGCGCGGATTCGCTCAAGAGCCGAAGAGATGGGCAAGGTGCTGATGGAACAGTTGCAGGAGTATCTGTTCAAAAAGCACCCCCATGTCACGACCGTCAATTTGATTGGTCACTCGTTAGGCGGCAGGTTGGTTGTCAGTGCGCTCAAGAGCCGCACTGATCCGCTTGGCCACGGACTGGCCATCGATGATGTTCTGCTAATGGCTGCCGCCGTCGAAGTAACTCCATCCGATGCCGCCCAGATGGAGTCGCGTATTAATGGACGCCTGATCAATGCCTATTCCAGGGACGATTGGACGCTTTTCATGAATTTTGGAGAGGCGAGTCTGGGCCGTAACGAGGTGGAAAACTTCGACAATATCTCGATGCCGGAATTTGGGCACGGCGATTACTGGAAGAAACTGCCTGCGGTCATGGCCCAGACAAAATTCAAGGGTTACCAGGGGCAGCAGCTCGCAGAAGTACTTGGAACGGTCACGGCTGTTGATGACTTCGTGCGCAATGATTCCATTGTCTACCGAGTCCTCGAACGATCCCCGGTCGATTTGACCGAAGAAGCCATCAAACATCTGAAGACCAGCAGTTGGACAGACATCAAAGATGCTGAAGAGGATCGAGCCTTCTCATTCACACGAGAGTTTCAGCTGGTCGGCGGACATTGTCTGGTCAACGCAGCCAGGCGCCGCGGCCTGACCTATGTGGACGCACTGCAAATGCTTGCCGAGCATTATGAGTTGGGTTCAAAAGCTCATCGCTGCGCCAGCGTTTTGGAGACCGAAGAGCTGTTGATCAAGACATTCTTCCAGCACGCTTTTCCTGACGGGCATCCGTTAGCCAACGCTCCACTGACCGCTGCGAAGGTCATGTCCCGTGAAGTCTATTTCAAGCACATTGACGCTCTGGCCGAGCGCCTCACCGTAGCCTCGTACTTCAAGCCCTCGACGGTTGACGTTGACATGACCGACCCATCCGCAGGCACGGCGATGGCCTCAACCACGACAATAGCTTTGGCTGGTTATGCCAATGCCGTCGCCGGCTTGCTGGGTACGCTTGCAAAGAAGCCCGTGAGTCGATTGTTGACCAACTTCAAGACTGCGCTCAAGCCGGGATACTCGGCCCTGATACCTGCGGTTGCGATTGTGTTTTATGCACGGGTGGAACTCGACGATGAAGGGCTGATGTAACACGCAGCCCTCTGTCTGGCAGACCCCCTCGGTCACTTATTTCAACCTGGATGAAAGAGTCCGCCCCATGATTATCGAGTCGCAATCCCCCAAGGAAATCTATCTGAAAGTTGGCCGAGAGGTCGCGGTCATCCTGCAGGCGTTGGAAACCAGGTCCCAGGACCAGAAACTGGCCAAGCAGCAGGACAGCGCCCGCGGCATTCTCCAGGGCGTGCAGCAAGAGTTGAACGACGCAATGGCCGATCTGCAAAGTCACGCAGAGTGGGACACGTTCACCCTGGCTTTTTATGGTGAGACCGGTGCCGGTAAATCGACACTGATCGAGACACTGCGGATCTTGCTGGATGAAACCTCCAAGGTCGAACAACGCCAGCGTTTCCGGCAGTTGCAAGCGAGTCTGGGGTTGAGCGAGGAGGCACTGCAGCAGCTCGAAGAGAGCATCGTAACTCTGGATGAACAATTGACCGCTGTGCAGAGCAACCTGGAGGCGGTGGCGCGGGATTTCGATCAGCAGGATGCGGCCATGGCGGCGGAGCTGGACGTATTGACTCGAACCATCGCCGACAAGAAAAACAACGCCAATCTGTTCCAGCGTCTGCTCAATGCGCTGCGCAAACTGCCGGAAGAAAAGCTGCTCGTTGAGCGTCAGGCTTGCATCGAGCCATTGACGGCACAACGGCGAGCGGCAATGGCAGTCGTAGAACAGCAGAAAGTACAACTTCAGGCGCAAAAAACGGAGCAACAAACCCGCCAGCACGCTGCATTGGAAGGGCTGGCCGAACTGAACCGTGATGCCGATGGCTCCATCATCGGTGATGGTCGCCCGGACTTCACTCGCCAGACTCACCGTTATGACTT
This sequence comes from Pseudomonas sp. ESBL9, assembly GCF_036668715.1. Classification (NCBI taxonomy): domain Bacteria; kingdom Pseudomonadati; phylum Pseudomonadota; class Gammaproteobacteria; order Pseudomonadales; family Pseudomonadaceae; genus Pseudomonas; species Pseudomonas sp. ESBL9. The sequence goes on from NZ_JAZEVV010000001.1 coordinate 387,640, forward strand.
TTGCGCCGAAGGTCAACGTTTCGCGTTGCTGGACGTGCCCGGAATCGAAGGCGATGAGAAGCAGGTCAAAGATGAGATCGACAGCGCGGTCAAAAAGGCTCACGCGGTGTTCTATGTGACCAGCAAGCCCACGGCTCCGCAAAAAGGCGACGAGGCGCGTCAAGGGACACTGGAAAAGATCAAGGCCCACCTGGGGGCCCAGACGGAAGTCTGGTCACTGTTCAACAAACGCGTCACCAACCCAATGCTCCTGGAAAAGCCGCAACTTGTCAGCGAGGACGAACAGGCCAGCCTTCAGGACCTGGACATCAAGATGCGCGAGCAGTTGGGGGAGCATTATCAGCACGCGATATCACTGAGTGCCTGGCCTGCGTTCCTGGCGGTGGCCGATTGCCTGGTACCAAGATCGTCAGCGGCCAACAATCAGGCCAAGTTCCTGAGCAAACTGCCGGCCGGGCAGATGCTTGATAAATCAGGTCTGACGTCGTTCTGCGAGCACTTGAGTGGCAATCTGGTCAAGGATCATCGGGCGAAGATCAAGCGCTCCAACCTGCATAAGGTCAGGCGTGAGGTCAGCAAGATCATCCACCAGCTATCAACGCTACGCCGCCTCGAGTTCCGACCGCTGGAAGAGGAACTGCGTCTGGAAAGCAACAGCTCCCAAGCGCAACTTGGCATTGCACTGCAGGCCTTGGAAACGCGTTTGAACGCCAAGGGCGAAGAGGCCATCCGCAAGTTCAAGACGGCGGTCAGGAAAGAAGTCTACGCACGCATCGAGAATGATATTGGCAATGACGACTTCCGCAGCGCTTTGGAGCGCGGTATCACTGGGCAGCAAGAGGTGCTTGAGCGCGAATTGCCCTCAATCATGCAGGCTGAAGTCAACAGCTTCGCCAAGCAGATTGCCGCTGTGGTGGCTCGGTTCGAAGCGCATGCAAAGGAGTTGCTCTCCACGTACAGCAAGCTGCGTATCGGCGGCCTGAGTGTGCCTTTCAAGGTCGATATCAAGATCGACAACGGCATCAATCTGACTAGCCTGCTTGGCACCTTGGCTGGTGGTGCACTGATGTTCTGGAACCCTGCAGGCTGGGCGATCATCGCGCTGGGTGGCATCACGCTGTTGGTGAGTCTTGGGAAGGCCCTCTACGGCGCTTTCAACACCAAGTACAAGCAAGGGCAACAGCGCAAGTCGGTCGATGAAAACCTCGAAAAAATCGCCGAGCAGTTGCAAGAGGCATTTCACAAGAGCTTGGCCAGTGCTTTGCCAGAACTGAAGAAAAAAGTTGCTGAAGTCCAGGCTGACTTGAACGAGCCGGTGGCGCAAATCGCGGCCATCAATCAGATCCTGGGAAGCTCCCTTTCTCAACTGACTCAGCTTTCCAATGAAATTCAGGCAGAAGGTAATCGTTGATGGAAACAACACTTGATGTATTTCAGGCTCAGCAGATCAGCGCGCTGGATGTTCTCGATCGGCTGGAGACTTTTCTTCGCCAGGGAGAACACCTGGGTGTAACGATTGATCCAACGCTGCTGGCCAAGCTCGCCACATCCCGTAATCAAGTCGCGGGGGATAAACTGAAAATCGCCTTGGTGGGCGGCTTTTCCGAAGGCAAAACTTCCATAGCGGCGGCCTGGATGGAGCGGCTGGATAAATCCAGCATGAACATCAGCCAGCAGGAGTCTTCCAACGAAGTAAAAGTGTATGAGGTGGGTGACGATTTTGTGTTGATCGACACCCCTGGGCTTTTTGGCTTCAAAGAGCAGTACAACGCCGATACCCAGACTATCGAAAAGTATAAGGACATCACTCGCAAGTACGTCAGCGAGGCACATCTGATCCTGTATGTGATGAACTCCACCAACCCGATCAAGGAAAGCCACGCGGATGAGCTGAACTGGTTGTTCCGTACGCTCGACTTGCTGCCGCGTACGGTATTCGTCCTCAGCCGTTTCGACGAAGTTGCCGACGTCGAGGATGAGCAGGATTACCAGGGAAACCTGAAGATCAAGCGTGACAATGTCAAAAGCCGACTGCGCGACTCCATCGACGCCACCGAAGCGCAATTGGCTGCGCTGTCGATCGTGGCGGTAGCCGCCAACCCCTTCGATATGGGCACCGAATACTGGCTGGCAAATCTGGACAAGTTCAAGACACTGTCCCACATCGCCAACCTGCAAGGCGCTACCGTAGAAAAAATCAGAACCAGCGGTGGTGCGGTGGCCATCGTCGACCAGGCGCGTAACAGCGTTATCCTCGACGTGCTGCACAAGGAAGTACCGGTGGCCGTGGAGAACGACGAAAAGATCGGTGATGAGGTCAGTCGCCTGGAGCGCATGGGCAAGACCCTGCAAGAGCAGTTACAAGCTGCCAATAGCCGCATCAGTGACGTACGCATCAGCCTGCGCAGCTTTGTCCTCGACTACTTCACGGATCTCATCCTTCAGGCCAAGGGCCTCACGCTCGAAACGTGCGGTGAATTCTTCGAGCGTGAAATCGGCAATGAAGGCTTCGTTATGGCGACAACGCTGCAGAACGAGTTCGACCGACAGCTCAACGGTGTGACCCAAGAGATCAGCAGTATGCGCTTGAGTTTTGCCTCGGAAATTGAGCACTTCAACAGCACAGTGACCAAACTTGGCAAACAGGGTGTCAACTACGTCGTCAAGAGCAACCTGATCAACAATACCTCGGTTCTTGCAACACGTGACGGCATCGTCGCTGTCGCCAAAACCTTGGGAATGGACTTGGGCAAGATGCTCAAATTCAAGCCTTGGGGCGCGGTCAATCTGGCCAAAAATATCAATGGCGCTTTAGCGGTCTTAGGTTTCGCCCTGGAGGCTTGGGACACCTATCAACAAGTTCAGCGCGAAGAAGCCTTCCGCAAGTCCCAGCAGCAAATGGTGGAGAACTTCGATAAACAACGTAAAGAGATGATTGAGCTTCTCGACAGTGAGCATTTCATCCTGCGCTTCTTCCCTGCGTATCAGGAATTGCTTGGCACAGTGCAAGAGATGCAGGACAACATCGCTCAACGCCAAGAGCAACGCCAGCGCTTTCATGCCTGGCGCAAGACCGGTGAAACCATCGAAGCAGAGTTCGTTCGTCTGGCGTAATGGCTTGCACTCTCCGGGCCGTTCTCGGCTCGTGACGCATTGCGTCACGAGTTCGAGTGGCTCTCTTAAGCTGTCCATTTTTTTGACATATATCCAATCAGGGAAGGATGCCATGTCTTACACACCCGCACTACTCACGCTGCTTGAGAAAACTCTGGCCCCGACAGGCTATTGCGTTGGTGACATGCTTGATCACGGTATGGGCGACTGGCACGCCTCAGTGCTTCTCGATAACACGGACCATCTGTCGTCGCTCGAGCCGCTAACGTTAAATGACAGGGATTTTGCAGGGCACACCCCACTGGACATCGCCTATCGGTTGAACCGAACTTTCTTGATCGAGCGACTGGAGGTGATCGGTGCGGTGGGGGACAAGTCAATCCTCGAATCGAGAGGCGTTGGCATTTTCATAGAAAATGAAAAGTACGTCCATCTGCCCGGTAAGCAGGGGAAGCTAAATACGCTGGAAAAGCGATACCGGGAAGGCGGAAGTCTCAACGACCGTGATGTGGGAGGGAACACACCTATCCACTGGTTGGCCGCAAACGGCCACTTCAAGGCAGCTAAGCACTTCTCTGAAAAACACTTCATGTTCAACGTTGATATTGATGCGAAGAACAACGAAGGGAACACTCCGCGCAACCTTGCCATCCTCGCGGATCACCAAGACATAGCGCAGCAGCTTTTGATCTGGGAGATCGACAATTACATAACCGCGGTGCGAATCAGGCACAAAATGAGCGCCGGATTGAAGGAAATGTTACCCACACGCAAAGATCGTTAAGTCGTTGTAGCGCTATTGGCAGGGAGGATAGGTTGATTACATGCGGTCAGGTAATCAACCGACTTGCCAACTAATCACTCATACAGCCACGGTCTCAATTCCCTGAGGTTAGTCACCACGATTTGCTGCGCTTCAGGATTAGGGTCCAGGTTTCTGTGGTCGATCTGATAACGCTGCAATACATACTTCACCAAGGCCTTGCGGCTGGGCACCACTAGTTGGCCGTCAACCATGCCGAAGTCGGTTTCAATGATCGCTTTCTGCGCAGGGTTCAATCGCCCATCGGGCGCGATGACGATCGGAATTTCGTTGCTCCAGTCTTCATCTAGCTCACGGGTATTTTCCGAAGCGTCGAGCAAGTCCGGCTCGCCGCGCAGGCGGCTGAGCACAAAGTCCCGGTATTGACCGTTCTTCTCGCAGTATGCCCGCACATGCCAGCGCATGCCGGTATAGACCAGTGTGTGAGGCGCTATGAGGCGAATTTCCAGGTTCGGCGTATTGAGTGACACGTACTCGGTTTCTAGGCGCAGGCCGTCGCGGCAGGCCTTGAGCAGTGGGCGCAAAATCTCTGGGTGAATCGGCCTGTCCGGTACTTCCAGTACCTTGGTGTGGGCATAGGCCAAGGCGAGCCCGTCGATGTGTGGGGCGCGTTCGTTGTTTTGGTAAAGCAGGTGCAGGTAAGCGCTGGCGCTGTCGTCGATGAACTTTGGCTTGAAATGCTTGCTGGGGACATAGCCTTTGAGCTGCTTGTCATAGGCTAGGTTTTTCGGCGCATGCTCGGTGATGTAGGTATTGATGTCCTTGGACGCCTGCTGGCGGCTGATGCCAAAGCTCTGAATCAAATGCCCCGTGGTCAGACGGCCTTCCCACCATGCAACAGTCTCGATCAACCTGTAGCGAAGTGCCAAGTCCCAGCGTACCTGCTCGATGGTTTGCTTGCGTTTCACTTCCCCTCCTTGTGTGCGGTTACTTGAACACATCACTCTACAATAAAGACCTGTCGTTGTAGGCGACATATCCTCAAATTTTCACTCGGCTTTCGAGTTGGCGCCTTCCATTGCAGCTTCCATGTGTAAAGTATAAGGACACATGTTGCTGGATGCGTTGTTCAAACCTTTGCCCGGTGCAGCCGGTGCCGGGGATGTGATTCCGCTTCGGAGGGGCTTCCCTGCCTAGCTCTGGCCCCCTCTAAAGAGACGGCAAAAAGCCATTTTTTTGCCTAAACCTTTTGGCTCCCGCTAGATGTTTCATGCACTTCAATGTGTGTGATTTATTTACCTGTATAAGTCTACATTCTAGACCTGTCGTTAAATACTACATATCGTGTGGATGTCTTCGAGGTGCCTCGATCTCACGGAAGGAAGTGGATATGACGACGTTGGACGCGGTTTCGACAGGTGCGTTGCTGTTGATGGGGATCATCCTGTTGGTGCTGTTGCTGCAGTACCTGCGGTTGCGTGACATCTGGCAATTGCTGTTAGGCGAACGGGATCTCACTCGCTGGGCACGCATCTGGGAAACGGAAAACCGCGAACTGCGCTCAGCCCTGCGGGCAGAAAAAGCCCAAGTCGAAGAGTTGAAGGTAAAACTGACGATGCTGCAGGCCTCGGTACCCACCGCGTGAAAGGAATAGACATGAACAGACTTGAACGGATCAAGGGTTGCCTGCTCGGTGGTGCCATAGGTGATGCGCTTGGCGCACCGGTGGAGTTCCTTGAATGGCCGGTGATCGAAGCCAAGTACGGCTGCCAAGGCATCGTCGACTTCGCCCCCGCATTCGGCCTTACCGGCGCCATCACCGATGACACCCAGATGATGCTCTTCACCGCCGAAGGCTTGCTGCGGGCCTTCGTGCGTGGAAGCGCGGGTGGGGATTGTCATGTGCCCAGCATCATTCACCATGCCCAGTTGCGCTGGCTGCTGACCCAGGATTACCCCGCACCGGTAGTGGTCAGCCAAGATGGCTGGCTGATCGAGCAACAGGCTTTATGGTCACGCCGAGCCCCGGGCACCACCTGCCTCACGGCGCTTAAGGCCAGCCAGCGGATGGGCGCTGTCGCCGAGAACAACAGCAAGGGCTGTGGCGCCTTGGTCCGCGCTGCGCCGTGTGCATTCTTCGCTAACGCCTTTGACTACGCCACCCAGTCCGGCCGCCTGACCCATGGGCACCCGACGGGCTACCTGGCCGGTGGCCTTTTCGCGGACATTCTCCAGCGCATGGTCGACTGGCAAGACAGCCTCGAACACGCCATCAGCGAAAGCTTGGCCAAACACGGGCAAAAGCCCAGCATGGAACAATCCCGCAGTTTCATCGAGCGCGTGCTGTTCTTCTTTTACGAAGGCTACCGGCCCACGCCACAACGCATTGCTGAATTGGGCGGTGGCTGGGTCGCCGAAGAAGCGCTGGCCATCGGGCTGTGGTGCGCGTTATTTGCGGACTCATTGGAAAGCGGCATCATCACAGCCGTAAACCACGGCGGCAACAGCGGCAGCACTGGCCTGATCACCGGCCACCTGCTTGGCGTGCAATACGGCGCCGCGACCATTCCGGCGCGCTGGTTCGCGCAGCTGGAACTGCGCGAGGTGATCGAGCAAATCGGCGAGGATATTGAACGTATTCCCCGTGATTACTGCGGGGTGGGCGGCGAGTTTGATGAGCAGATTGAGAAGGCATATCCCGGTAATTGAGACGAGAACAGGAGAAGAGCGATGCCGATTGTTGCCGCTGACCGAAAACTGACCCGGGTGTTCAACTGCCCCTGTTCAATTTTAAACCCATAGACCCTCGGCATTTAGTCGGTGCGGTGGGGACCTCGTTGCCATGCGGCTATCGCCGCTGCTTGGCTTTTGGTCGATCTCTGCGCGCGCGAAATCACCCCGTACGGGCTATTCGGACCGATAGTAGTGCCGTAAATGCTCTCCGAGGTCAGCGGCACATTTACTATCGGCTCCCAGTTTCGCGTCTGACCTGACCAGCAATCCAGTTTCATTTCCGGGGCTTGCACTTACAGTTCATGGCGTTGAGCAAAAATCTGATGATCCAGCCTTCGATGTCGCTCGGCGGGCGTCACGAAGCTGGTTCGGCTATGGCGCCAAAAACCTCGCTAAGGTAATTTGCTTTCTGGAATGCTTGAGCTCATTGGCGAGTATTTGTAGTTTTTAATGTAGATCCAGCACTCTTCCTTTTTTGCCCACTCAGAGATCATCCTGCCTTGTGCTCCGCTATGTAAGGCCTCATCGACTTCTTTTGCCCAAACAACAATTTGCTTTGCCAATTCAGGTGATATTTTCTGATTTTGCCAGATCATTTCCAGATCGAAATTGGAGCCAACTTTGGCAGAGAAAAGTGACAGGGTATAAATCGTCACATTTCCTTGAAATGCAGGAAACAGGGGGCGTAAAAGCTTCTGAGCAGCTTTGAAGAGAATTACTTGTGCGATCATCCGCTTGAATTCTGTTGGCTCAGGTACTTTTGACAGGCCCTTTTCCGCGCGGTTATCTACATCCACCATGAACGCGTCAAAATTCTTTTGTCCGCCAAGACTCGCCATATGGGGGTTCTGTCCCCACGCGTTCAGGAACTTTGCAAAGTCTGTCTTGGTGATCTTGCGAGCAGGTGGAATAGCTGCTTGCAGCTTTTTGATCCGAGCAGGTGTTTTACCTTCTCGTTCAAGCATGACCTTATAGCTACCGCCAGACCGCTCGTAATACCAGCGTCCGACTCCATCCGGGCAATAGGTTCGTGCGGCCAGTGTTTCAATTTCCGTATGGAAGGGATGGTTTGCCGAAAGATCAGATGCTTTTACGGCGTTCTGACTGTTTGCATATTTAGAGATGTTGGAAATCAACAACTCTTCGCTTTCCGAGGAGCGTAATACGATGAGCTTGGCTGGTACTCGCACCTTGGACAAATCCGTATTTGGAAATTTTTTCTTGGTGAAGTAGAGAGATGCAGTGGTTTGTCCTCCATTGACAATCTGCATTCCTTTCAGCCAAAGGATACCAGGTGAACCATCCGCTGCTCGGTTCATTCCTATTTCATCGGCAACCAAAACAACACCGTTGTTATAAGCCATGAATCGTTCCGGTTCTGTGCGCAGGCTGTCGCGAATGCCTTTATTGATTTTCCCGGTTGCGCTTAAAAAGGAGCGCACGTTGGCTTCAAGAACTCGCGCGCCATATTTGTCGTAAATAAACCTTAGAGCCTCACCTGGAATCGCCGTCAAGGCATAATCATACTCACCTGCAACACCGGGGACCCATACACAAGGCAGAGCGCTTCCCGATATCTCATTGAAGTCTACTAAGACTTCATCCCTAGGGCGGTTCTCCTGGAGGTGGTTGAACAACCGCTCTATATCCATCACTTCGAGCTGGATGGATTTTCCTTGGAATTCAGTGGGGGCAAATCCCCCCTTGTTCTTCAGCCACAAATCGGTGATGACGAAGACCCTTAGTTTGACCAAACCAGAGAAGAACTGTCTGACGCTGACAACTAGAGGATAAGCCTCATTTGTTTCATCCATGCTCTTCTCAAGCGTCCCATTGACGCAGTTCTTGAGAAAACGCATGCATTGGTTGGCGGATTTGACAATTTCCGTTTGTGGGAGCGGCTCAATTTCATCAACCCCCTTGTAGAGACTGACAAACAGGTCAAGCTGATCCGGAGCCTCGTCATCGTCTGAAGAACCGAACGAATAACCACTCAAACGCAGGGTAGAGGCGCCGGGTTGATCGTCGAAATAGCACAGTTGCGGCTCATTGGTCATGCCGATGTCGGACATGTGTTGCATGACCTTTTCGGCAAAAACTAATTCTGGATAGGGATATTTTTCCCCGGGTGAATCGAATGATAGCTCTGCCTCACGTATCTCGGCTTGTAGTTCTTTTAGATACTCAACAAGTTCCACTTTAAAAAACCCCTAATTCCTGCAATGCCTGATCTAGGCTAATTTTTTGAGATTGCACAAGTCCAAGGTCTATCTCATACCTTGCTCGCAGCACACTGTAGTGGTCAACTTATCCCGGACACGACTTTAAGTTTTTCCTCGGCCCGCGCTGGAGCCAACCCATCGTTGAATTGATGAGGCCTAATCCAATTGTAGCGATGCATCAAAAAATGGCTGATATCGCGCTGTGCTTCCTGCGCAGTTCGATAGCCCACGGTCGGTATCCATTCTGTTTTCAAGCTGCGAAATACGCGCTCCATCGGTGCGTTATCCCAGCAGTTTCCTCGTCGACTCATGCTCTGGCGCATGCGGTATCGCCACAACCGCTGGCGAAAGAGTCGGCTTGCATATTGCGATCCCTGGTCCGAGTGGAATAGCAGATCCGAAGGCCTGCCACGCTGCTCGTAAGCCATATCTAGCGCTTTGATCACCAGCTCAGCGTCTGGCTTTTCCGACAGCGCCCAGCCCACGATCCGACGCGTACAAAGATCCAGGACGACAGCCAGGTAATGCCACTTTCCTTGCGCCCAAATATAGGTGATATCGCCGCACCAGACTTGATTGGGCGCTGGCACGTCGAACTCGCGGTTCAATGTGTTCGGGATATCCAGTCTTTCTACTGTTGCTCGTTTGTAGGCATGGGAGCCGGGTTGTTTGCTGACTAAATCAAGCTCGCGCATCAAGCTGCGCACTTTGAATCGACCGATCTGCTCACCGTCTTCACGCATCAGCGACAAAATGCTGCGACTGCCCGCAGCACTGCGACTTTGTGAGAACAGCTCACTGACACGCCTACGCAATCGAAGCCGTTCAACAGCGGGTGAGCGGCGCCGCAGGCGCTGGGCGTAGTAACACGAGCGAGTGACGTCAAACACCTTGCACAGCCAATCAACCGGCTCATGTGCGCTCAACTGGTCAATCAGCGCGAACGCTCGTGATCTTCCGACATCAAGAGCGCGGTAGCCTTTTTTAATATTGATTTCTCTCGCTCAAGCCGAGCAATCCGAGCTTCCAGCTCCTGAATTTTTTGCTGTTCAGGAGTCAGTGCTTTGTTCTGCGGGGTGACGCCTTTATGTTCTTTCTGAATCTGGTCAACCCAGCGGCGCAATGCCGACTCACCAATGCCGAGTGAACGGCTGGCTTCGATGTAGCTGTAGTTTTGCTTGAGCACAAGGTCGGCAGCCTCGCGCTTGAATTCAGGAGTAAAGGAGCGGCGTTGTTTGGTCATCTGACACCTCGATCTGGCGAGCATTCTCGCCTAAATGGGTGTCCGGTTTCATTAGACCACTACAGACCATCACGGGTGCCAAGAGCAGCTAAGTGGGAAGCGGGTAAAAAGTAGCGGTCTGAATGACGTGGAGGTGAAGGCCCGTCTAACGTTTAGTGTGGAACGAAAATGGGTATGAACCGGGTACGTCACAAGTCCCCAGATCAGCCCTATTCAGGGCCGATCTGTCTACAGGTGTTAGAACACCCATTCCTGAGCGGTTACGACACGGCAGAATGGCCCCGCAAGGGTCGCATTGTGATGGGCGATAATCTGCTCTGCTTTAAGGGTGGGCGTGTCACTGCATGTATGACCATCGGCTATCAACACGGCGTCGAATCCAAGATCTCTTGCAGCGCGGCAGGTGCTGTCAACGCAATATTGGGTTTTCATACCCGTGATGACCACGCCTTCAACGCCAAACGCCTGTAGCTGATCGGCCAGCTCTGTTTTGGTAAAGGCGTCAGGGCGGGTTTTCTCGAAGATGACTTCCTCACCCTTTAACACCAACTCCGGCACCAGTTGCGTCAGCGGGCTTGTAGGTTCGATCGGTGAGCCGGGTGGACCAATGTGGCGCGCCAGGAAAATAGGTGCGCCCGCTATCCGGGCTTTGCTCATCAACGTGTTTACCGTTGTAACCAGTGCTTCGCCGGCCAGTGGTTTGTCCGGGCCATGCAGTAATCCAACCTGCATATCGAGAATTAACAGAGCATACATGGGGCTTTCCTTGCGTTGTGGCCAGAGACACAAGGGCAAAAGAAAAGGCCCTTACCATCACTGGCGGGCCTTTGAAGTTCGTGTGTTATGGGCTCACGACACCTCTCACGACCCGCCTTTGGCGGTCGTGGTTGTCGTAGTCAAGGCAATGCGTAGGTGATCCATGGGCCTGACAGTAGCGGTATGACCAAAACTTGGCAAGTGGATGCAAGGGCAGATGTTCGCGATCAGCGACGCATTAATAAGCGCTTGCTGGGGTTTTCAAGATTTGAGCCCCATCCCTGCTGCCCACTCCACCAGTGCGCTGTCACGCGCGAGTCCAAGTTTATTCATTGCCATGCGCTTTTGGCGGCTGATGGTCTTTTCGCTACGGCTGAGTCGCGTAGCAATTTGGCGGCCGGAATGCCCCAAGATGAATAATCTTACAACTTCAATTTCTTTGGGCGAGAGCGCCACTAACGAGCCCTTAGGCAAGTGCTTTGAGGAAGAAGACTGCTCTTCAAGCGCTTTCACAAAGGTAGGGCTAATGTAAAGTTTGCCTTTGCTCACAACGCGTACGGCATGGACCAACTCGGATAAATCATTGTGTTTGTCAAACAGACCGGCGACGCCCAATCCCAACAACGCTTTCAACGCCGCAGGATTGTTCAGCATGGTCATAACGATAATTTTTACCGGTTCGAAATGCCGACGAATGTAGCTGATGAGTGCCAGACCGTCCGGCTGGCTACCTCGTGGCATGGAGTAGTCAGTAATCAGCACCTGGCACGGGTAGCGTTGAAGTTTCTCGATCAGGTCGTCTGTGCCGAACGCATGGCCAGCGATGCTGTATGAGGCGTCCAACTGCCCCGATAACGTCATCATCGCCCCTTGCACAACCACGGGATGATCATCCGCCACAATGAGGCTCAGCACTGATGCGCTCCGTATTGCCATGAGGCATTTAAGAAAACGTGATCAGCCCGAGTTGAACCGCTTTGAGGGCGGCAGTGTGACGTGACGACACACCGAATTTTCGTCTCAGGTTGTAAAAATGAAAATTCACACCGGCCTCTGTACAACCGACGATGCGAGCGATGTCCCATGAGGACTTTCCAAGCAAACTCCACTGTAAAACTTCCTTTTCCCTTGGGGTCAATTTGACGTTCTCCGTAGCCTCTTCATCGTATGAATGAAAAGCCTGACTGCGCTGCTCTGGTTGGAGCGGACGTTGACGGATCATGTTGTTTTCTCCCTCATGCCTGGATGCGGAATCGACACCACCACACTGCCGGACGCTTTTTGGCAGTAAAAAACGGGTGTTCAAGTGAGGGATTTATAACGCGCTGATTTGAGCGTTGTAACCTGTCAGAAATTACAGTTCGCCAAGGTTACTTGGCTTTGCAGGATGCTTCCTTCCGACTTCTGGGCAGGAGTTGTAGGAGATATCAATGGGATAGGGAGTTAATTTAAAAATGGTAGTAAGAATAAGTTGCATGGTTCGTGAGCAGCTTTCTTCCAAAAAAACTTGCCAGGCCTAAAGCGCGCATTCAAAGGTTACGCCGGGGTGCCAGCCTTAGCGGGGGCCGCAAAGACCGGAAGCGTCACGGATTGAGTGACGCTGTTGATCTTGCACGGTTACGTGCAAGATAAGTGGCGCGCTATTTCGCACACCGTTTTGCCCCGATCACACAGGCGATCACCGCGACCGTTACCCCAAACATGCCCGGGCTAACGGTCTCATGCAGCAAGGAGGCGGCGAGCGCCAAACCGAAAAAGGGTTGCAATAACTGGAGTTGACCTACCGCCGCAATGCCTCCCTGAGCAAGCCCGCGGTACCAAAATACGAAACCGATCAGCATGCTGAACACCGAGACGTAGGCCAGGCTTAACCATGCCTGCGGGCTGATCCCAGCGAACGAAGGTGGAGCATAGAAACCACTGAGCGTGGCCATCAGCGGTAATGACAACACCAGCGCCCATGAGATGACTTGCCACCCCCCCAAGGTCCGCGAGAGTTTCGCGCCTTCTGCGTAACCCAGGCCGCACACCAACACAGCACACAGCATCAGCGCATCTCCTTGCAGCGACGCCCTCAGGCCTTGCGCTATGGCGTAGGCCACCACCAATGAACAGCCCAGCACCGAAAACAGCCAGAAGGCCGGCCGGGGCCTTTCTCCACCGCGCAGGACCCCGAATACAGCAGTGGCCAAAGGCAGCATGCCGAGGAAGACAATCGAGTGTGCCGAGGTCACATGCTGGAGCGCCAATGCCGTTAACAAGGGGAATCCGACGACCACGCCTATAGCCACTATCAGCAGGGACAAAAGTTGATTTCTTACAGGACGTCGCTCCCTGAAAAACCAGAGTGCGCACGCAGCCAACAGGCCTGCCAGGGTTGCGCGGGCAACCGTCAGGAATACGGGGTCAAACTCCATTACCGCGATCCGGGTTGCGGGCAAAGAGCCACTAAAGATCACAACGCCGATGAATCCATTGATCCATCCGCGTTTGATACGGTCGTCGTTCGGTTTGGTAGACCCGCAGATGCTGTCCATGCTGTGAAATCCTGAGCTGATGAGTGACAGGTTGAGTGCATCGCCAGGACGAAGATGCGTCCAGGAAGTTTCAATTGCGTGCGTTGCATCCTAGGGTTAATGATTCGGAACAATCAAAAAATTGTCATGGATACAAAGTGAAATGACGCGCTCCCGTTACAAATACCTGGTCGACCGCCTGGCCGCAGCTATACGTTCAGGCAGTCTTGGCCCTGGCACCCGGTTACCTACGCACCGTCAACTGGCGGCGGCCCATGGCCTGGCGTTGGCAACGGCCAGTCGCGTGTACGCAGAACTGGCGGCCATGGGGCTGGTCAGCGGAGAGACCGGGCGCGGGACTTTCGTCAGGGAAACTGCTTTGCCGCCTGGGCAGGGCATAGACCAGCCACCCCTTGAGTCGGGGATGCTGGACTTGAATTTCAATTACCCCTCATTGCCAGGCCAGACGGACCTTTTGCGACAGGCACTGCGCCAATTGGCGCTCAGCGGAGATCTGCAAACCCTTCTGCGTTATCAGCCCCATGGCGGGCGTCTGCATGAACGGGCAAGTGTGGCCAGGCACTTGGCGACCCGCGGCATCGGCGCATCGGCCGAGCAGGTATTGATGGTCAATGGGGCTCAGCACGGCTTGGCCGTAGCGCTGATGGCGCTGTTGAAACCGGGGGACGTCATCGCGGCGGATGCCTTGACGTATTCCGGTTTCAAAGTGCTGGCTCAAAGTCTTCATTTAGAAGTTTTGCCCATTCCTGTCACCGCTCACGGGCCTGATCTGGACGCGTTTGAACGACTGTGCCGCGGCCGTCCTGTGCGTGCTGTTTACTGCATGCCGACCTTGCACAACCCACTGGGCTGGGTCATGGGAACCGAACAACGGGCCCACCTGGTATCCATTGCGCGGCAATACGACCTGACCATCATTGAAGATGCGGTCTACGCGTTTTTGATCGAAAAAGCGCCGTTGCCGATGGTGAGCTTGGCGCCTGAACGCACGGTCTACGTGTCAGGCTTATCCAAAAGCGTGGCGACCGGGCTGCGTGTGGGGTTTGTTGTCGCTCCGATACAGCACATTAGCGCGCTGGAGCGCGCGATCCGGGCGACGGTCTGGAACGTGCCGGGCGTAATGACCGCTATTGCAACCGCCTGGCTGGATGATGGAACCGTCAGTCTGCTGGAGTCGCAAAAAAGGGAGGATGCGCAAGCACGCCAACATCTGGCTGACGAAGTGTTGTCAGGGTTGCCGTATCTTCGCCACCCCTCGTCTTACTTCATCTGGTTACCGTTGTCCGAGGACGTGCGTGCCGACCAGGTAGCCATGATGTTGATGAGCGAGCATGTCTCTGTTTCTACCGCAGAGCCATTTGCGATCACGGCCCATATTCCACATGCAATCAGGCTGGCGTTGGGGTCAGTTGACATGATTGCGTTACGCGAAGCGTTGCTGAAAGTGAGGCGGGTGGTGGAGGCGCTTGGTTGACCATTGGCAGTGATCTCAGCGCCTCACTCCCTGCGTAGGTCAGGCAGGGAGTTTCTCCGACGGCACGCCGATCAATGCATGTGGTTCAAATCCCCGAACGGATCATGGGGCTGATCAAGCGGCTACCCAGGCTTAGCGCCTCTGTTACCAGCCCGCGCAGGCTGTCGGTGTTTTCCTCATTGATGCTCTGGGTCATTTTTTCACCGAGGGTAGACCCTTCTTCGGCCGCTTGTGGCAAGGCCCGCAGGATCAGCAAACCGTTGTTGGTCAAAATCACCTCAAAAAACGATACCCCTGACATGCCATCGAAGTGGATGTAACCGACGTCAGCCAGCCACTTGATGGTGGCGAGGAAAAGGCTTTCTTCTTTTTCAAGTGCTTCACGGGTGCCGGCGCGCAAGGTTTTGTAGTCGATAAAGTCTTCTGCGCTGATGCTGACAGGCAGTGGGAAGCTGCGGTACAGCTTGCCGAAGACCATGCCGGTGTAGCAATCGAACAGTTCGATATTGTTCGAGGGCAAGGCGTTGATTGAATGTACGTTTTTATCTTTCAAGTGACTGGCGAGTACGTTGAACATGCGAACCTCTGTCAGTGAAGTCGTTGATCGCTGCAAATGCATACCCATGGGTATAGCACACACCCGTGTGCGCTGTTTTTTCAACGCCTGAATCAGGGGGCAGGGTCAGTTTCTGCCGGGACGCGCAAGTGTGACTGGATGTTAGGAGGCGCCCAAACAATCTATCGCCTGGCTGGCTATTTGAAGCAGCACTGCTTAACTATTGCGCGTTAGCCATGTTGATATTTCTTTTTGGAGGATGAATGTCCAAGCCCGCATGGATGCGCTCACTAGGGATCACAGTGGCCTTGCTCGGAATACTGGCTGCGCCAGTTTATTCAGCGCAGGCGCGCACATTGAAGCTGGCCATTGGCGATGAGCCCACCGAAGGTTTTGATCCCATGCTGGGGTGGAGTCATGGCAGTTATTTGCTGCTGCACAGCCCCTTGCTCAAACAGAATGAAGACCTGTCCTGGAGCAGCTTTCTGCTCAGTGATTATCAAACGGGTGAGGACGGGAAAACCTGGACCCTGACGCTCAAGCCGGGCCTGAAATTTTCCGATGGCTCGGCGCTTGAGGCCAAAGACGTTGCCTACACGTACAACAATGCAGCGGCCAGCGGCGGCAAAGTGGACATGGGCAATTTTCTGAAGGCTGAAGCGGTGGATCCCTTGACTGTGCGGATTGCGCTCAAGGCAGCGCAAAGCACCTTCGTCAATGTGCTCGGTTCATTGGGCATCGTGTCCGCTGACCAGTACGACGCTAAAACCTATGCGCAAAAACCGATTGGTGCCGGGCCTTATCGGCTGGTCAGCTATCAGCCGGGTCAGCAATTGATCGTTGAAGCCAACCCCTATTACGCCGGGCACAAGAATGATTTCCCCCGACTGGTGTTTGTGTTTCTAGATGAAGACAGCGCCTTTGCAGCGGCACAAAGCAAACAGTTGGGGATTGTGCGGATTGCACCGGCATTGGCGGTCACGCCTGCCCATGGCATGAAGCTCTGGGTTCGTCCCAGTGTCGAGAACCGCGGCATTGTGTTGCCCACCACGGCTTCTGGCAAAAAAGACGCGCAGGGCTACCCGATCGGCAATGACGTGACCGCCGACGTGGCCATTCGCAAAGCCATCAACTACGCGATCGATCGTCAGTTGCTGGCCGATCAGGTGCTGGAAGGGCACGCAATCCCCGCTTTTACAGGCGTTGAAGGCCTGCCGTGGAATAACCCCGACGCCGCCTTCAAAGATGGCGACAGCGCGAAAGCCAAGCAGACCCTCGAAGACGCCGGATGGGTCGAAACCCCCACGGGTGTGCGCGAAAAAAACGGTCTGCCAGCCAAAGTGACCCTCTGGTATGCCAGCGGTGATGCCACGCGGCGTGATCTTGCCCAGGCCGTGCGCGCCATGCTCAAGCCGGTCGGCATTGCTGTGGATTTGCAATCCGGTAGTTGGGAAACCGTTGAACGCAACATGCACGCCAACCCGACGCTTTTTGGCTGGGGCAGCCTCGACCCGATGGAGCTTTACCACCACTACAGCAGCAAGGCCGCTGGCGTGGAGTACTACAACCCCGGCTATTACCGCAATCCGGTGGTCGATCAACACTTGCAGCAAGCACTGGACGCGCCCAACTGGCAGCAGGCGGTGCCGTTCTGGCAACAGGTGGAGTGGGACGGCAAAACCGGCGTCGGGGTCAAAGGGGATGCTGCCTGGGCGTGGTTGCTTAATGTGCAACACACGTATCTGGCCGATGAATGCATCGATTTAGGCAAAGGCGCCCCTGAAATCCACGGCTCCTGGTCATTGCTCAATAGCCTTGATGGCTGGAAATGGACCTGCCAGTGATCCGTGAGGCCGCGTGGTTTGTGGTGCGCTTACTGGGCTTGTTGCTGGTGACGGCCGCAGGCACGTTCACGTTGCTCAGTTTTTCTCCGGTCGACCCGATCCGCGCTTACATCGGTAACGATTTGTTGCACGTGCCGCCCGAACAATACCCCTTGATCGCGGCGAGATGGGGGCTAGACCTGCCGTTGTGGGAACGCTTCTGGCATTGGTTTACGCAAATGCTACACGGCGATTTCGGCTATTCGATGTTGTACAACGCACCGGTCTCACAGGTGATTGGCGAACGTTTTGCCACCTCGTTTGCGTTGCTGTTTTCGGCGTGGCTGTTCTCAGGAATCGTCGGGTTGGCAATGGGGCTCACCGCCGGTCGTTATTTACATCGCTGGCCTGATCGGCTGCTGTCCACGTTGTCTTACGTCCTGTCGTCTTTGCCCACGTTCTGGATCGGTTTGTTGCTGCTGTCACTGTTTGCCGTGACCCTCAATTGGGCACCGATTTGTTGTGCATGGACGCCCGGCAGCGACGCTGCGACCGCGACCTGGCGTGACAAATTGCATCACCTGATTTTGCCCATGCTGGCGCTGGGATTATTGGGGGTGGGTAACATTGCGTTGCACACCCGTTCGCGGGTCGCTGAAGTCATGGGCAGCGAGTTCATTCGTTATGCCCGCGCTCAAGGGGACAACGGCTGGCCGCTGATCAGGTTTCATGTGCTGCGTCACGCGCTGACGCCTGCCGTGTGCCTGCAATTTGCGTCGGTGGGCGAATTGATTGGTGGATCTTTGCTGGCCGAAAAAGTTTTCGCGTATCCGGGATTGGGGCAGGCCACGATCGACGCAGGTTTACGGGGCGACATCCCGCTGCTGATGGGCATTGTGATGTTTTGCGCCGTGCTGGTGTTCACGGGAAACAGCATTGCCAACGCGCTATTACTGCGCCTCAACCGCGGGGCGGCGCGCCAGTCATGACGTTTAACCCTCAGCGCGCCCTGTTACGCCTCAGTGCCTCACTGTTACTGCTGATCCTGCTGGTCGCCTACGGTATTTCGGTGTCGGGTGTCGAGGTCTCCATGGACTTGCTGGCGCGGCGTCAGGCGCCCTCGACGCAGTTCTGGTTCGGCACCGACAGCCTCGGCCGCGACCTGTGGTTGCGCTGCTTTCAGGGCATGACCACCAGTTTGCACATCGGCCTCGTTGCTGCCTTCAGCAGTGGCGCGTTGGCCATGCTTGCCGCCAGCCTGTGTGCCGTAAACAAAACCCTGGATTTTCTGATTCGCGGGTTGATCGACAGCCTGTTGTCCTTGCCACATCTGTTGTTGCTGGTGTTGATCTGCTTCACCCTCGGCGGCGGCAAACACGGGGTGATTCTGGCGGTTGCGCTGACCCATTGGCCGCGTCTGGCCTTGATTCTTCGCGGGGAGCTGTTGCGAATCCGCGAAAGTGATTTCGTCATGCTGTCGCACCGGCTGGGCAACAGCAGTTTTTATCGCTGGCGTCACCATTTGCTACCGTTACTGCTGCCGCAATGGATCGTCGGCACCTTGCTGATGTTCCCCCATGCGGTGCTGCACTCGGCGGCCCTGAGTTTTCTGGGTTTTGGGCTGGCGCCCCATGACCCGTCGCTGGGTTTATTGCTGGCCGACGCCCTGCGTTACCTGAGCAGTGGCGCGTGGTGGCTGGCGTTTTTCCCCGGTTTGATTCTGGTGAGTCTGGTGCTGGTGTTCGACCAGTTCGCGCGGGCTTTGCAGCAGTTATGGATAAGGGTCACCTGATGCTGACATTCAACCGCCTGGCCATCGACATTGCCCACTACCGCTGGTTGGGCCACACCACCTGGCAGCCGTTGCTGAGCAACATTACCCTTGACGTGCGACCCGGTGAGCTGGTCGCGCTGGTGGGTTCAAGTGGTGAAGGTAAAAGCCTGTTGCTGCAAAGTGCACTGGGTTTGCTGCCTGACAACATGCGCTGTCGCGGGGAGATCCGGCTGGACGGGCAATGCCTGAGTGACACCGACAAAATCCATCAGCGGGGCAAAACCCTGTGTTACGTCCCGCAAGGGGTGAGTGCCCTCAATCCCTTGCTTAAAGTGGGCCCGCAGTTACAAAGGGCTGCGCGGTTGAGTGGTGTCGCCCTGGGCCTGGATGACGTAGCCCGACAGTTACAGCAGTACAACCTGCAACCTGAGCTAGTGGACACGTATCCGCGCAGGTTGTCCGGCGGGATGGCCAAACGGGTGCTGGCCAGTGGTGCGGCGTTGACCCACGCCCGCTACCTGCTTGCTGATGAAATCACCGCCTGGCTCGATGACGAACACGCCTGCCAACTGCTGCATCACTTCAAGCGCCTTTGCCAGCAAGGACGTGGGGTTTTATGGGTGACCCATGATCTGGCACTGGCCGCCCGGTTTGCCGACACCATCGCGGTGTTGCACCACGGCCAATTGCACGAAACCGTGAGTGCGCAGGCGCTGCGCGATAACGGCGCCAGCCCCTGGTTGCAGTCGCTGTGGGCGGCGTTGCCCGAGCAGCAATTCATTCACCGGCGTGTGCCGCAACCGGAGTGCCCGCCCCATGCTTGAAGTCCAACAACTGACCATTGAGCAAAACGGCCAGCGGCTGTGGGACTCGGTATCGTTTCACGTCAGCGCCGGGGAGCGTCAGGGCATTTCGGCCCCCAGTGGCTATGGCAAAACCACCCTGGGCCGGGTGCTGGCGCAATGGCAGGGGGCGACGTCGGGTCGGATCACCGTGGACGCAAAACCGCTGGCGAAGCAGGGCTACTGCCCGATCCAGCTGGTGCCCCAACACCCGGAGCTGACGTTCAACCCCTATCGCAGCACGGGCGATAGCCTGCGCGATGCCTGGTCTCCGACGGCCGCGTGGCTAGACCGGCTGGCGATCAGCCCGGCGTGGCTGAAACGACGTCCTGACGAGTTGTCCGGTGGCGAACTGGCGCGTATTGCGTTGCTCAGGGCGCTGGACCCGCGCACGCGTTTTCTCATTGCCGATGAAGTCACCGCGCAACTGGATGCGCACATTCAGGCGCAGGTGTGGCACGTGCTGCTTGACGAGGTCCGGCGCCGTGATCTGGGGTTGATTGTGTTCAGCCACAATAAGGCGTTGCTGGAAAAAGTCTGTTCAAGCATCTGGTACCCGCAGGCGCAGGGCCCTCAGTGCGGACTGGCAACGATCCCGTACAGCTCACAATAATCGGCCCACGCCATGCCTGCCATTTGCGCCACTTCGCGGTGTACTTCCAGCCGTTGAGCTTCAAAAGCGGCCTCGCTGTCACTGGTCAATTTCAGGGTCAATTCCCACGCGAACAAGCCCAGTCGCTCCGCTTCGGCTTCGAACGCTTCGTTCAGCCGCTCCTGACGATACACCTCTGGCAGCTGCCCGACGGCGCGGGCTTCAAGGGGGTTCAGGCGATCGAGTTGCTCGCGCAGGTCGGGGCGTTCGGCAAGAAAACGGTCAAGGGCTTGCTGGTGGGTAGGGCCGGGTTCAGTCACGGGTGTCTCCTGTTAACGAAGGGGGAGGTCAGCGGCGTTCATGCTGCTTGCGATATGCGCCCGGTTGCACACCGATGGACTTGGTGAACGCCCGGGTAAACGCTGCAATGGAGTGATAGCCCACCGCTGCGCAGGCTTGTTCGACGGTGTGGTCTGTCTGTAGCAACTGGCAGGCGTGGCGCATGCGCAAGGCCAGTAAGACATGACCGGGGGATTGCCCGGCATGTTCACTGAAGCGCTTGAAAAACGCCGAACGCGACAGGCCAGTACACGCTGCCATGCTTTCCAGGGTCCACGGCTGCTCGGGATGTTCGATCAATTGTTGCAACAGGGTAGAAAATGCCGGTTGCCGCGCCAGGGCTACTAGGCCGCCGAGGTCGGGGTTGTGGCTGACTTGCTGGCGCAGCACGTACAGAAACAACAAATGACTCAGCCGCTCCAGCAAGGCCGCTGAAGGGGCTGGCACACGCTCGCACTCATCCAGAATCAACTGGAAAACAGTGCGCGCCGCGCTGGAGGACGGGTCGTTGGCACGCAGGATCAACCAGGCGGGCAGGGCTTCAAGGATCAGGTCAGACAGCCCCGGCTGAAAGTGAAAAAAGCCGCACACCAATCCGATGCCCTCGTCGGCGTGCGGATCGAGTGCCTGCATGGCCTGACGCGGCAACTGCGCGGCCAGCCCGGCGTCATTTGCGCTGGAAAGCCGGTAGTCCAGGTCTTGCAGCAAAAACAGCGCATCCCCGGCGTTCAATTGCACGCCGTGAGCCTGCCCCTCCACGTGTAGCCAGCAATGGCCCTGTACCACGACGTGAAAACTGGCGCGGGCCAGCCCGTGAGTGCTGCTGTGCCATCCGCCGCAATAGCGCCCGATATGGAACAGGCTGGCGTCTAGCTCAAGGCTTTCTAATAACCAATCAATCAGGGGACTGGACGAATTCATCTAATGGAAACACTCAGAAGCAAGTAATCGCTACTTTAGAATATGGAATCAAATTTTTATAACCAACAGACTGTTCCGACACCTTTTGCAGGAGTCACTTCATGTCTCGTGTCACGCTTCATACCCTCGATTCGGCTCCCGAAGCCGCGAAGCCATATCTGGAAACCGCACAGAAAAATGCCGGGTTCATTCCCAACCTGTTGGGGATTCTAGCCAATGCGCCGGCGGCACTGGAGACTTATGTCACGGTTTCGGGCATCAACGGCAAGGCTGAGCTAACCCTGCCGGAAAGGGAAGTGGTGCAATTGATCGCAGCAACGCGCCATGGGTGCGACTTCTGTGTCGCAGGTCATACCGCCGTGGCGCAGAACAAGGCCAAACTGCCCGACGAAGTCGTCACCGCCCTGCGCGGGCAAACTGAGCTGCCTGAAGAGCGCCTCGAAGCGCTGGCCGCGTTTACCCGCGAAGTCATTGCCAAGCGCGGGGACGTCAGCGACGCCACCTACAGCGAATTCAAGGCCGCCGGTTTCACCGAAGGGCAGGCGCTGGAAGTGATTCTGGGCGTAAGCCTGGCAACCTTGTGCAATTTTGCTAACGTGTTCGCCCGCACGCCGTTGAACCCTGAACTGGCGCGCTATAGCTGGACCCGTCCTGAGTAATCCGGCGGTCCCGATTTAAAGGAGAAATCGACATGCTAGACCCTGTACTGAGTCATTGGCTGGATGCCGAAGCCGAGGCGCTGGACCTCGGCCACAGTGACCCGCAACACGTCCTGTCGCAACTGGCATCGGCCAATGTGCTACGGGTCGGCATCAGCCCACAGCTGGGTGGCACCGGCGGCAATCTGGCCGATGCACTGGAAGTAATGGCCAGCGTTGCCAGCCATTCCCTGGCTTCGGCTTTTGTGTTTTGGGGCCAGCGCGCTTTTATCGAATACCTGTTGCACAGTCCCAACACCGGGCTGCGCGAACGCTTGCTGCCTGACTTGCTGAGTGGCCAATTGGCGGGCGCCACCGGGCTGTCCAACGCCATGAAATTTTTGTCCGGGATTGAATCGTTGCAAGTGCGCGCCCGTGCCCACGCCAATGGTTGGGCGCTGGACGGTCGGTTGCACTGGGTCACTAATTTGCGCAAAAGCGGGTTCGTGGTCGCGGCGGCCATTGAGCGTGAAGAGGGTGGCGCGCCTTTTGTGCTGGCAATCCCTGACGGCTTGCCGGGCCTGCAGCGTTCCGATGACCTTGAATTGATGGGGTTGCAGTCAAGCAACACGGCCGCACTCGACTTCCAGGCGGTGCAGGTCGCCCAAGAATGGTTGTTGCACGACAACGCCAAAGTCTTTCTGCCTGCCGTGCGCCCGGCGTTTTTAGGCCTGCAATGCGGGCTGTCGATCGGCCTGGCACGACGCTCGTTGCAGGAGGCCGAAGCGCACTTGCAAGGTCCGCGCTCCGGTTTGCTCGAACTGTTGAATGAACAAAAGGCGGACCTGGAAGCTCAGGTGGACGCCTTGAAAACCGGCCTGCTGGAGGGTCGGTTCCTGACGAACCCGGCGGCCCTGTTTAACATCCGCATTGCCTTGGCAGAAGCCACGGCCAGCGCGGTGCAGTTCGAACTGCAAGCCAGTGGCGGCAAAGCCTACCTGTGTGCCCATGGCAGCGCGTTCGCCCGACGCTGGCGCGAGTCGGCCTTTGTGCCGATCGTGACCCCGAGCCTGGTGCAACTGCGGGCCGAGTTGCTGCGTCAGGCCAAGGTCAGCGCGTGATGAGCTCGGTCTTGCTGGACGCGCGTGACATCACCCTGGGCTATGCCCGGGGCCAGGGATGGCAATCGGTACTGGAGGGGTTCGACCTGCAACTGGCACCCGGAGAAATCGTGTCAGTGCTGGGCCCAAGCGGGGTGGGCAAATCCAGCCTGCTGCGGGTTCTGGCAGGGTTGCAAGCCCCGCACTCAGGCACGGTGAGCTTGTTGGGCGAAGCGGTCACCGCGCCGCACCCCCGGGTCGCGGTGGCGTTTCAGGACCCGAGCCTGTTGCCCTGGTTGAACCTTGAACATAACGTCGGCTTCGGGCTGGATTTCGCCCGCCAGCCCAAAGTGGCCGCCGCAGCGCGCAAGGCGCGGGTCGATCAGGCCATTACGGAAGTGGGCTTGCAACACGCAAGGGGGCAGTACCCGGCGCAGTTGTCCGGCGGCATGGCGCAGCGGGTGGCGCTGGCCCGCTGCCTGGCGCGTCAGCCCCAAGTGCTGTTGCTCGACGAACCGTTTGGTGCGCTGGACGAAGTCACCCGCGCCGACATGCAGCAGTTGTTGCTCAGCGTGATTGCGCGGCACAACACGGCGGCGCTGTTGATTACTCACGATATTGACGAAGCCCTGCTGCTCAGCGACCGGATTCTGCTACTGGGCCACAGCCCGGCGCGGACTGTCGGTGAGTGGCGCATCGACCTTGCGCAACCGCGTGAAGACCGGGTCGAGGAGCTGGGCGCTTTGCGCATCGACATTCTCAAAACCCTTCGGCGGGCGAGCCGCACCCCTGACCTTGAACCTTTACGCGACTCGCTGGAGCTAGCACATGTGCCTGGACGACTTCATACACACTCGGCGTGACATTTTAAAACTCAGCGCCATGCTCACCGCGGCGGGCGCCTTGCCGATGCTCAGCAGCCTGCAGGCCCGTGCGGCGGCCGAGCCGGAGGCGCCGGTGCGCATCGGTTACCTTCCGATCACCGACGCCACGCCGTTGCTGGTGGCGCACAACAATGGCCTGTTCGAGGCCGAGGGCATCAAGGCTGAGCGCCCTGTGTTGCTGCGCAGCTGGGCGCAGGTGATCGAAGCCTTTATCTCCGGGCAGGTCAACGTGATTCACTTGCTCTCGCCGATGACGGTGTGGGCGCGTTACGGCAGCAAAGTGCCTGCCAAAGTCGTGGCCTGGAATCACGTGGGCGGCTCCGGGCTGACCGTAGCCCCCGACATCCAAGAGGTCCGGCAACTGGGCGGCCAATCCATCGCGATTCCGTTCTGGTACTCGATCCACAACGTGGTGGTGCAACAGCTGTTTCGCGACAACGGCTTGCAACCGGTCACACGCCCGGTAGGCAGCACGCTGGCCGCCAATGAAGTGAACCTGGTGGTCATGCCGCCTTCCGACATGCCGCCCGCTTTGGCGACCAAGCGCATCGCCGGGTACATCGTGGCCGAGCCGTTCAATGCCTTGGCCGAAGACTTGAACGTCGGCCGCATTCAGCGTTTCACCGGCGATCTGTGGCGCAATCACGCGTGCTGCGTGGTGTTCATGCACGAGCATGACCTGAACAACCGGCCTGAATGGTCGCAAAAAGTGGTCAACGCCATCGTCAAGGCGCAGCTCTGGACCCGCGATAACCGACAGGCCGCCGCCCAGTTGCTGGCCAAGGATGGAGAAAACCGATACACGCCGCACAGCAGTGCCGTGCTGCAAAAAGTCCTGGCGCCTGCCTCCAGCGATCGCGCGCGCTATGAAGCGGCGGGGGCGATTCAGCATGGCGACTGGGATGAACAGCGCATTGATTTTCAGCCTTATCCCTTTGCCAGCTATACCGAAGAGCTCGTCACGCGGCTCAAGCACACGCTGATTCAGGGCGACAATCAGTTTTTGGCGGGCCTGGACCCCGCGCATGTGGCGACCGATCTGGTCGATGACCGCTTCGTCAAAAACAGCATCGCCGCCGTGGGCGGGCTCAAGGCATTCGGTTTGCCAGACAGCTTTGAACGCACCGAGGAGTTTGGCTTTTGACTGGGCCAGCACCTTCCACCGCGCGGCAATGGCTACTGGGTGGCGCAGGGCTGTTGAGCCTGTTGCTGGCCTGGTGGCTGGGTGTCGAGTGGCTGGGCAGTGAACAGGGGCTGGCGGCCCGCTTTTCGCCGCAAGCCACGTTTGTCAGCTTGTACGAATTACTGGGCAGCGCTCAGTTGTACGAGAACGTTGGGGTGAGCCTTAAGCGCATCGTGGTCAGCCTGGTGATGGCGTTATTGATCGGCGTGCCATTAGGGCTGCTGATAGGCGGCTCGCGTAATCTGGAGGCCGCCACCACGCCCGCCTTTCAATTCCTGCGCATGATTTCGCCGCTGTCCTGGATGCCGGTGGTGGTGATGCTGATGGGCGTGGGCGATCAGCCCATCTACTTCTTGCTGACCTTTGCCGCCGTGTGGCCGATTTTGCTCAATACCATTGCGGGGGTACGCCAACTGGACCCGCGCTGGCTGCAACTGAGCCGCAGCTTGAGTGCTACGCGTTGGGAAACCTTGCGCCGGGTGATCCTGCCCGGTGTGTTGGGGCATGTGCTGACCGGGGTCCGGCTTTCCATCGGAATTTTGTGGATCGTGCTGGTGCCTTGCGAAATGCTCGGCGTGAGTGCGGGGCTGGGCTATTTCATTCTCGACACCCGCGACCGGCTGGCCTATTCAGAACTGATGGCCATGGTGCTGTTGATCGGTGTGCTGGGGTTTGCGCTGGATGCACTGGCCCGTGGCCTGCATCGACGCTGGGTACACGCGGCCTGACACTCAGCGCTCGCTGAGCTGGCCATTACCGGATGTTTCAGTGTGCGGGTGAGGCGGGTGCGGGGTATGGCGGCCGGTCAGGACGAACAACACGTCGATTCCGACCAGCGTGATGGCCGCAAGGTAGTTGGCGCGGGGCAGGGTCATGTCACGCTCATACAGGCTTTGCGCGTGCCGACCGACTCCACCGGCCTGCGCCAATTGCTGTTGCGTCAGGCCCAGGCGCATGCGTTCCTGTTGCAGTCGTTTTCCGTAGGTATTCATATCGACGCCTGTTCCAGGCTGGGGGATGGAAAAAGAGTACTGGAAGCGGCGGAAGAGGAAAAGCCTGGAATGTGGCATGTCGCCAGCGTGTGGGGCGAGTCTCATAACCGGGCAGGATCAGCGGGGAGCCTGCCCGGTTATCGACTTAAATGCCTGGTTTTTGCTCGGCTTCCGGCAAGAACCAGTTCAGCAGCAGCGCACAGATACCGCCGGTCGCCACGCCCGATTCCAGTACGTTGCGTAACGCCGCCGGCATGTGGGCGAGGAACTCAGGCACTTGCGACACGCCCAGGCCCAGCGCCAGCGACACGGCAATGATCAGCAGCGCACGACGGTCCAGGGTGATGCTGGCCAGAATGTTAATGCCCGATGCGGCCACCGCGCCAAACATCACCATGGCTGCACCGCCCAGTACCGGCTCGGGCACCGCCTGAATCGCCCCGGCCACGCTCGGGAACAGGCCGAGCAGGATCAGCATGGCGGCAATCCAGACGCCGATGTGGCGGCTGGCAATGCCGGTCAGCTGAATCACGCCATTGTTCTGGGCAAAGATCGAGCTGGGGAAGGTGTTGAAAATACCGGCCAGCAGCGAGTTGGCCCCGTTGACCAGTACGCCGCCCTTGATACGTTGCATCCACACCGGGCCTTCGACGGGCTGGCGTGACACCTTACTGGTGGCCGTCACATCGCCAATCGCTTCCAGCGAAGTGACGAGGTAAATCACTAGCATCGGAATGAACAGTGCCCACGAGAACCCAAGGCCAAAGTGCAGTGGCACCGGCACTTGAAACAGCTCGGCCTGGTGCATGCCGGTAAAATCCAGACGCCCCAGATAGCCTGCCAGCGCATAGCCCACCGCCAGTGCGATGACGATGGCGCAGCTGCGCATCCACACCAGCGGGATGCGGTTGAGGATCACGATGATCGCCAGCACCACGCCTGACAGCATCAGGTTTTCGCCATTGGCGAACGTGCCATTGCCCATGGCGGTGAAGCCGCCGCCCATGCTGATCAGGCCGACCTTGATCAGCGTCAGGCCGATCATTAACACCACGATGCCGGTCACCAGCGGGGTAATCATGCGCTTGACGAAAGGCAGCACCCGCGAGATGCCCATTTCAACGAACGAACCGGCAATCACCACGCCAAAGATCGCCGCCATCACGCTTTCGACGGGCGTGCCTTGCTTGACCATCAACGCGCCGCCCGCGATCAACGGGCCGACGAAGTTAAAACTGGTCCCTTGCACAATCAGCAAGCCAGCACCGAATGGGCCGAAGCGTTTGCACTGCACAAATGTGGCGATCCCCGAAATCACCAACGACATCGAGACAATCAGGTTGGTGTCGCGACTGGACACGCCCAACGCCTGACAGATCAGCAGGCCGGGGGTGACGATCGGAACAATGATGGCGAGCAAGTGTTGCAGGGCCGCCAGAAAGCCGATCCACGGCTTGGGGCGGTCCTCAAGACCAAAGACCAGATCGCTGTTCTGGGACTCGGCTTCAAGCGGCGTTTTGGGAGAGGTCATGGCGAGCGCCCTTGGAAAAAAGAGCGCGATTCTACTGGTGTTAGGCCAGCACGCCCAGCGTTTGCGTACCCAAGCGTGCCATTGAACCGGTCGCAGGCTTTAATCAGTCGAATGTTTAGGCCCGCCGACGGTCCCAGATAGAGCCGCCCCGGCTGTCAGCCCCCCAGAAACAAGGACCCGTGCCCATGCTCGAACCCACCTGGACCGCCGTCAAACATCACCGCCGCCTTCATCAGATCATCGCCACCCTGGTGCGTTTTGGCGCGCAGGACGTGGTGGTGCGCCTGGGGCTGGGGCGTTTGCTCGCCCAGGTCAGCGCAGAACCGGGTGAGGCTCTGCCAGCCAGCAGCGCGCAGCGCGTGCGCATGGCGTTAGAAGCCCTGGGCCCGACCTTTATCAAGTGCGGGCAGATTCTGGCCAGCCGCAGCGACATCCTGCCGCCGCACTGGGTCGAAGAACTGCAGGCGCTGCACAGTCAGGCCTCGACCGTGCCGTGGGAGGCGCTGCACGTGCAGGTGCTTGAAGACCTGGGCTGCCCGCTGGAAGAGGTTTTCGCGGTGTTTGACACCCAGCCGCTGGCCGCGGCTTCCATGGCGCAGGTGTACCGCGCACGTTTGCACACGGGCGAGGAGGTGGTGGTCAAGGTTCAGCGTCCCGGGCTGAGGGGCAAAATGACGGCGGACTTGCAACTGCTGGAAAGCGTCGCCCAGTTGATTGAGCAAAACGAGGCGCTGGCGGTGTATCAGCCCCGCCAGATGGTGCGCCAACTGGCGCGGGCGATGCTGCAAGAGCTGGATTTCACCCAGGAGGGCCAGCATTGCGACAGCGTGGCGCAGCATTTTGAACACGACCCCGCCATCGTGATCCCGCGTATACATTGGGCCTACAGCAGCCAGCGGCTGCTGGTGCAGGAATTTCTCCCCAGCTTCACGCCCTTGGAGCGCGAGGCGTTGATTGCCCAAGGCCTGGACCCAAGCCTGTTGGCGCAACGCGGAGCCAAAGCCTTCATCAAGATGTTGCTGGAGGACGGCCTGTTCCATGGCGACCCGCACCCCGGCAATCTGCGGGCCATGAGTGAAAACCGCGTCGGATTTATCGACTTCGGCATGGTCGGGCGCCTGGATGAGCGGCGGCGTCTGGAGGTCATGACATTTATGCGTGCGTTGACCGAAGGCAGTACTGAAACCCTGATCTCGGTCTTGATCGACTGGCAGGGCGAACGGGTGCAGGACGTGACCCAGATCGAACGTGCGGCGCGTCAATACATGGCACAGCACACCCGCCAGCCGTTGAATATGAGTGCGCTGATTCGTGATTTTCTGACGGTGATGCGTGAATACCGCTTGCTGTTGCCCCCGGACCTGCTGGTGCTGTTCAAGGCGCTGATAACAGCCGATGGCGTGTTGACCCGGCTGGACCCGGAGCTGGATTTGGTCGCAACCGCCCAACCTGCGGTGCAGAAGATGCTCCGCGAGCAGTTGAGCTGGAACGTTGCCCAACGCCTCGCAATGGACGGGCTGCAGTTGGGGCGCGGTGTGTTGGAAGATTTGCCGAAATTGACCCGGTTGATGGTGCATCGCCTCAAGCACGGCGTGCTGGATCTGAAAGTCGACCTGCCGGGGATCGAAAAGCTGGAGCGCTCACTGCGCCTGGCTTCAACGCGCTTGTCGCTGGCGCTGTTGATCAGTGCGTTGTTGATCGCCTTTGGCCCCCAGATCGCGGCGGCGGGACCCGTATGGCAAGGGCTCTCGGCCATCGGCTGGCTGGCGGGGATTGCCACGCTGGGCGGGTTGCTGGCGTTCTTGTGGAGCCTGTTCAAAGGTTCCTGACGAAAAACGAAACGGCGCCGGTCAGGCCGGACGCCGCCTCGTGCACGGCACGGTGTTACATATGCAGCGCATGCCCCAGTGCGCGCAGCGCGGCTTCCTGCACTGCCTCGCCCAGGGTCGGGTGGGCGTGGATGGTGCCAGCAATGTCCTCCAGGCACGCACCCATTTCCAGTGATTGGCCAAAGGCCGTGGACAATTCCGACACACCCGCACCGACGGCCTGCCAACCCACAATCAGGTGATTGTCACGCCGCGCCACCACCCGCACGAAGCCGCTTTTGGACTCCAGGGTCATGGCTCGCCCATTGGCCGCAAACGGGAAGCTGGCGCTCAGGCAATCCAGCCCTGCGGCCTCAGCCTCGGCCGGGGTCTTGCCGACCACGACGATTTCAGGGTCGGTGAAACACACGGCGGCGATCGCCGCCGGGCTGAACTCACGTTGTTGGCCAGCAATGATCTCGGCCACCATTTCCCCCTGCGCCATGGCGCGATGGGCCAGCATCGGCTCGCCGGTCAGGTCGCCAATCGCCCAGACGTTGCGCATGCTGGTCTGGCAGCGGTTGTCGACACGGATCGCCGGGCCGTTCATGGTCAAGGCGAGGGTTTCCAGATTGAAACCCTGCGTGCGCGGGCGACGGCCGACCGCCACCAGCACCTGATCGGTTTCCAGCGTCTGGCTTTCCCCCATGCGATTGCGCATCGACAAGGTGCCGGTGCTGGCCTGGAACCCTTCGACGCTGTGTTCCAGGTACAGCGTGATGCCCAGCGCTTTGAGGGATTCGGCAACCGGCTGCGTCAGCTCCATGTCATAGGTGGGCAGGATGCGCTCGCGGGCTTCGACCACCGTGACTTCCGCGCCCAGCTTGCGGTAGGCGATCCCCAGCTCAAGCCCGATGTAACCGGCGCCCACCACGGTCAGGCGTTTGGGAATGTGTGTGGGGTTCAGTGCTTCGGTGGACGAAATAATGGCGCCGCCCAGTGGCAGTATCGGCAGATTGACCGTTTCTGAGCCGGTGGCCAGCAGCAGGTGTTCGCACTCGATGCGCTGGCCGTCGACCTCAACGGCCTTGCCATCCAGAATCTTCGCCCAGCCATGGATGACCTTGACGCCATTCTTTTTCAGCAACGCGCCGACGCCCGTGGTCAGGCGATCGACGATGCCGTTCTTCCAGCTCACGCTTTGCCCGATGTCCAGGGTCGGGGCCGTGGTCTTGATCCCCAAGGGCGAACCGCCCGCGCTGTAGCGTTGCGTGGTGTGGAACTGCTCGGCTACGTGAATCAGGGCTTTGGACGGAATGCAGCCGACATTCAGGCAGGTTCCGCCCAGCGACTGGCCTTCGATCAGGACCGTGGGTATGCCCAGCTGGCCAGCGCGGATGGCCGCCACGTAACCGCCGGGGCCGCCGCCGATAATCAGCAGCGTGGTGTGTTGAGTTGGCTGCATGTTCACTCCACAAACAGGGTGGCAGGTTGTTCGAGCAAGCCACGCATGGCCTGGATAAAGAGTGCCGCGTCCATGCCGTCCACCACCCGGTGGTCGAACGAGCTGGAGAGGTTCATCATTTTGCGCACCACGATCTGGCCTTTGACCACCACCGGGCGCTCGACGATGCGGTTGACGCCAATGATCGCCACTTCCGGCAGGTTGACCACCGGCGTGCTGACGATCCCGCCCAGCGCACCGAGGCTGGTCAGGGTAATGGTCGAGCCCGACAACTCTTCACGGGCGGCCTTGCCGGTGCGCACGGCATTGGCCAGCCGGGCGATCTCATCGGAGGCGCCCCACAGCGTCAGGCTTTCGGCATGCTTGACCACCGGCACCATCAGACCGTTGTCGCTTTGCGCTGCGACGCCCACGTGCACGGCGCCAAAACGGGTGATGACCTGTGCCTGATCGTCGTAGCGCACGTTGATCTGCGGGAAGTCACGCAGCGCCACAACCATGGCCCGAACCAGGAATGGCAGCAGGGTCAGCTTGCCGCGGCTGTCGCCCCATTTCTGGTTGAGCTGGGCGCGCAGTTCTTCGAGGGCGGTCACGTCGACTTCTTCGACATAGCTGAAATGCGCGGCCCGGCGCTTGGCATCTTGCATGCGCTCAGCGATCTTGCGGCGCAGGCCGATCACCGGAATCTGTTGTTCGTCGTTTCGTTTGGCGTAACCGCCGACCGGCGCAGGGCTGGTTTGCGTGTCCTGGGCCAAATAGGCATCAAGGTCGTCATGCAGCACGCGGCCAGCCGGGCCGGTGCCGATCACAAAACGCAGCTCGATACCGGCGTCCCACGCGCGTTTACGCACGGCCGGCGAGGCCAGCGGGCGCTCATTGGCTTCACGGGCCACCGGCACCGGGTGTGAGGCCGGAGCCAGCGCCGGTTTGGCGGGCGGCGCGGTCACGGCGGCCACTTCGACCCGGGCCTGGGGTGCCGCTTTTGGCGCCGCCGTAGGAGCAGGAGCAGGTTCGGCGGGGGCGGCTGCGTTTTCGCGCAGGTTGCCGGCCCCCTCGACTTCGATGCGAATCAGTTCGCTGCCCACGGCCATCACTTCACCGGGCTGGCCGCCCAGAGCCAACACCTTGCCCGCCACTGGCGAAGGAATGTCCACCGTGGCCTTGTCGGTCATCACATCTGCGACCACCTGGTCTTCGCTGACCATGTCACCGACTTTGACGAACCATTCCACCAGTTCCACTTGCGCAATGCCTTCGCCAATGTCCGGCATCTTGATAACGTGCGTACCCATTCAGACCTCCATAACCCGTTGCAAAGCCGCTCCCACTCGCGCCGGGCCGGGGAAATAGGCCCACTCCTGAGCATGCGGGTAAGGGGTGTCCCAGCCCGTGACACGCTCGATCGGCGCTTCCAGATAGTGGAAGCAGTGCTCTTGAACCAGTGCGATCAGCTCGGCGCCAAAACCGCACGTGCGGGTGGCTTCGTGCACGACGACGCAGCGGCGGGTCTTTTTCACGGAGTTGACGATGGCGTCCAGATCCAGCGGCCACAGGCTGCGAAGGTCGATGACTTCGGCGTCGATGCCGGTTTCTTCGGCCGCCACTTGTGACACGTACACCGTGGTGCCGTAGGTCAGGATGGTGACTTCTGTGCCGGGGCGCACGATGGCGGCGCAGTCCAGCGGTACGGTGTAGTAGCCGTCCGGCACCAAGCTGGCGGCGTGTTTGGACCACGGGGTCACGGGGCGTTCGTGGTGACCGTCGAACGGGCCGTTATACAGGCGCTTGGGTTCGAGAAAAATCACCGGGTCATCGTTTTCGATGGAGGCGATCAGCAAGCCCTTGGCGTCGTAAGGGTTGGACGGCATCACGGTGCGCAGGCCGCAGACCTGGGTGAACATTGCTTCGGGGCTCTGGCTGTGGGTCTGGCCGCCGTAGATCCCGCCGCCGCAGGGCATGCGCAGGGTCATCGGGGCTATGAATTCCCCGGCTGAGCGGTAACGCAAACGTGCGGCTTCGGACACGATCTGGTCGGAGGCGGGGTAGAAGTAGTCGGCAAACTGAATCTCGGCCACCGGGCGCAGGCCATACGCGCCCATGCCGACCGCGGCGCCCACGATGCCGCTTTCGGAGATGGGCGCGTCAAACACCCGCGACTTGCCGTATTTGGCCTGCAAGCCTTCGGTGCAGCGGAACACGCCGCCGAAGTAACCCACGTCCTGGCCGAATACCACCACGTTGTCGTCGCGCTCAAGCATCACGTCCATGGCCGAGCGCAAGGCCTGGATCATCGTCATGGTGCTGGTGCTCACGGCGTTCTCCATCTGAATTTTATTGTTGTCGTTCATCTGGTTATAACCCCAATTGCTGACGTTGCCGACGCAAGTGCTCGGGCATGTCTTTGTAGACGTCCTCGAAAATCGTTGCGGCGCTCGGCATTTGCCCGCCCGCCAGGGTGCCGAAGCGTTCGGCTTCCTTTTGTGCCCCGATGATTTCGGCTTCGAGTTCTGCGCTGACGGCAGCGTGTTCGTCTTCGGACCAGTTGCCGGTGGCAATCAGGTGCTGTTTGAGACGAATGATCGGATCACCCAGCGGGAAGTGGCTCCAGTCATCTGCAGGACGGTACTTGGAAGGGTCGTCAGATGTTGAGTGCGGGCCGGCGCGATAAGTGACCCATTCGATCAGCGTCGGGCCCAGATTGCGGCGCGCACGTTCTGCGGCCCATACCGAGGCGGCGTAAACGGCGATGAAGTCGTTGCCGTCGACCCGCAGGGAGGCGATGCCGCACCCCACGCCACGCCCGGCGAATGTCGTGGATTCACCCCCGGCAATGGCCTGGAACGTGGAGATCGCCCACTGGTTATTCACCACGTTGAGGATGACCGGGGCGCGGTACACGTGAGCGAAGGTGAGGGCGGTGTGGAAGTCGGATTCGGCGGTGGCGCCGTCACCGATCCAGGCGGACGCAATTTTGGTATCGCCCTTGATGGCCGACGCCATGCCCCAGCCCACGGCCTGGACGAATTGGGTGGCGAGGTTGCCGGAAATACTGAAGAAGCCGTAATCGCGTACCGAATACATGATCGGCAACTGGCGGCCTTTGAGCGGGTCGCGCTCGTTGGACAGCAGCTGGCAGATCAGGTCCACCAGCGGTACGTCGCGGGCCATGAGAATGCTTTGCTGGCGATAGGTCGGGAAGCACATGTCGTCAAGGTTCAGTGCCAGCGCCTGGGCACTGCCGATGGCTTCTTCGCCCAGGCTTTGCATGTAGAACGACATCTTTTTCTGGCGTTGGGCAACCACCATGCGGGTGTCAAAGATGCGGGTTTTGAGCATCGCCCGCATCCCGGCGCGCAGCACGTCGGTCGGGACGCCTTCGGCCCACGGCCCCAAGGCCCGGCCCTGATCGTCGAGTACGCGGATCAGGCCCTTGGCCAGGTCTGCGGTGTCTGCCGGTTCTACATCAATGGGCGGCTTGCGTACCAAACCGGCGTCGGTAAGACGCAGGTAGCTGAAATCGGTCTTGCAGCCGGGACGGCCGGAAGGTTCGGGAACGTGCAGGCGCAGTGGTGCATAGTCTTGATTCATGGCTTTCTCTACGCTCGATCTTGTCGTGTTTTATTAGGGCGCGGGAGCTAGGTACTGCATGCAAGAAATGTCAGTTCAACCGGCAGATCTTGTCCTACAACAATCATATTCCGGACAGTGAAGAATATTTATCTGTAGTTCGTTGTGCTTTACGGCGAATAAGGATAAGAATTCTGCATAAACATAAAAAACAGGTGGTTTTGTCTCATGCGCAAGCTGGATCGAACGGATATCGGGATTCTCAACAGCCTTCAGGAGAACGCGCGCATCACCAATGCGGACCTTGCGCGCTCGGTCAACCTGTCGCCCACCCCGTGTTTCAACCGGGTCAAAGCGATGGAAGAGCGCGGGTTGATTCGCGAGCAAGTGACCTTGCTCGACGCCGACATGCTCGGCCTGCACGTCAATGTGTTTATTCACGTGAGCCTGGAAAAGCAGGTGGAAGAGGCGCTGCAACATTTCGAGGCGGCCATCTCGGACCGGCCCGAGGTGATGGAGTGCTACCTGATGGCGGGTGACCCCGACTACCTGATTCGCGTACTGGTGCCGAGCATTCAGGCGCTGGAGCGCTTCATGATGGACTTCCTGACCAAAGTCCCCGGCGTTGCCAACATCCGCTCCAGTTTCGCCCTTAAGCAAGTGCGCTATAAAACTGCGCTGCCGTTGCCGCCGGGCGGGTTGGTGCTCGAAGAACGCTAAACCGGATGCGGGGACCCGCCTCGAGTTGCCTCAGCTCAGAATCGCAGCCGCCAGCGTTCGTTAAAACGCAAATCCACGACCGCTAACGGCTCGATGTCAATCAGGTTGAACGAAGCGGTGCTGGCCGCCAGGGCATGCAAAATGGCGG
Source organism: Pseudomonas sp. ESBL9 (assembly GCF_036668715.1). Lineage (NCBI taxonomy): Bacteria > Pseudomonadati > Pseudomonadota > Gammaproteobacteria > Pseudomonadales > Pseudomonadaceae > Pseudomonas > Pseudomonas sp. ESBL9. The sequence goes on from NZ_JAZEVV010000001.1 coordinate 423,365, forward strand.
CGCGGATCACGAACGGATGCGTGACCACGGCAAAATGGCCTTCCTCGCGGAATTCATCGAGCCAGGCGCCCACCCGCAGGCACAGGTCCTGCACCGACTCGCCATGGTGGGGCGCGGCATAGGGGTTGCTGAGCCAGTCCGCCAGGGCCTGCGGGGTGCTCTCTTGCAGGTCAGACAGGCTTTGGCCTCTCCAGTCGCCAAAATCGTATTCTTCCAGCGCGGGCACGATTTCGATTTCGCTGCCCAGGGCATGGGCGGTTTGCAAGGTTCGGGTCTCAGGGGCGCAGAGAATCCGCACCGGTTTTTTCAGCACTGTGGCCAGTTGCCCGGCTTTTTCCAGGCTTTTGCTTTCTGCCGGCTCATCTTGCGGGAACCGGCCCAGACGCTGGGCTTCGGTACGGGCATGGCAAATAAAACTGAGACGAATGGGCATGGTGCAGACCTCCAGAGTCCTGTCACACAGTCGCCTGCCAGGGCGGTTCAACAAGCACACGCCAGCCAGTATATGGGCGCGCTTTCGCAACTCAAGGCGCATTGCCATGACGGCTGATTAACACAAGGTGCGGGAACGACGTGAAACGTGAGACGTGGGGCAGGAGGGTGGGAAGCGCCGCGCAGCCGCTACACAGGTGAGCGACTGCGGGTGTCGGGGTCAACGGGCGAGCGGTTCAGATCAGCAGGAACAGCGCCAGCAAGCCGCCGAAAATGGCCCACTTTTCAAGGTAGTAGCGTGTGCGGTTGCGCTTTTTCAGTTCCTTGCCGCGCAGGCGGATTTTGTACAGTTTGGTGAACGCACGGTTCAGGCCGCCGACCTTGTCATTGGCGTCGTTCGGCGAGCTGGCAGAGGCCATGACGGTACGGCTGAACCATTGGTTGAACGCGGCCGCCCAGCGGTACTGCATCGGCCGCTCGACATCGCAGAACAAAATAATGCGGTTTTTGTCTGTCTTGTTTTCGGCGTAGTGGATGAAGGTTTCGTCGAACATCACGGCTTCACCGTCACGCCACGCGTAATTCTGACCGTCCACGTTGATGTAGCACCCTGGATCGTCCGGCGTGTCCAGGCCCAAGTGGTAACGCAACGAACCTGCGTACGGATCGCGGTGGCGCACCAGCTTTGAGCCGGGCGGCAGCTCGGCGAACATGGCGGCTTTGATCGTGCCAATGCCATTGAGCAGTTCGATGGTGCGTGGGCACAGCTCCACGGCCGAAGGGTGATTGTCGCCGTACCATTTGAGGTAGAAGCGCTTCCAACCGGTTTTGAAAAACGAGTTGAAACCCACGTCATTCGGTTGCTCTGAGCGCTTGATCTCGCCCGCGTGCATCAGCTTGCGGGCTTCTTCGCGGATCTCTTCCCAGTGCGCTTGCAACGGTTGCAGTTCCGGGAAGTCCTCAGGCTTGAAGTAAGGCTGGCTGGGGACTTTGGAGAACAGGTACAAAAAGCAGTTGATCGGTGCCAGAAAGGTTGAATGGTCGCTTAATTGACGGCTCAGCTTATGCCGAACCTTGCCCCGCAAGTGGACATATGCGATGGACAAAACGTAGACAGCAATAATGATGAGTTTCAAGAGTATCGTCACAAGTCGAGAGAAAACGCCGCCCTGTTAGCACGCAAATGGCTCGGGAAACGTAAGAATTACCGCGCACAGGTGCAACTGGAGGGATGTTAAAGGGCAAGGTTAAATCAGCCCTTTAGGCATTTTCCAGCTTTTGTGGAGGTTTTATACACTTTTGCTTACATTCTTTGGTCGTGTTGATTGTGGGAATTAACCCTGAAGAGATTCAGAAATTGCGTTCACACCTCGGAAGTACGGGCGTTTTGCTGTGCCATGAACCCATCGATCTCCTCTGCACGGGGCGCCGTGGCGGGGCCCCGCCGGGTCACGGCAATGGCCGCCCCGGCGTTGGCCCGTCGCGCGGCTTCAACCGGCGTAGCGCCATGGGCCAATGCCGCCAGCAACACGCCTGTGTGAGCATCACCCGCACCGTTGCTGTCCAGCGCGTGCACCTTGAACCCGGCAATGCGGTGGTGGCCATGGGTATCGCTGACCCGGCAGCCGTGCGCGCCATCACGTACCACGTTCAGGCAGGTGCGAGGCAAGCGTTCATCCAGCGCCGTCAGGGCATCCTCCAGCGTGCACGTACCTGTGAGGGCCTGCGCTTCATGGCGATTGCTGGTCCACAGGTTCAGGCGTGGCAACAGTGCGTCCAGCAAGTGGGGGGCGATGTCGTGGAGCAACGGGCCGGGATCGAGGCTGATGTGAACATCCCCCGGCAAGGCCAGCAGCCAGTCCAGCAAGGGTTGCGCTTTGCCAGCGTGCAGCAGGCTGTAACCGCTGACATACACGTAGTCGTCATGGGCCACCTGCACCTGTTGCAGATCATCGGCGCTCAGCACGCCCTCGGCGCCGATGTACGAGATGAACGTGCGTTCTGCGCTGGCTTCCGTCAGGGCCACACACAGGCCGGTGTCTGTGTGCGGATCGGGTGGCAGGGTCGGGGTGATGCCTTCGTCGCGCATGGCCTGACGCGCCAGTTCACCGAACCGGCCTTGGCCGTGTCGCCCCAGGTACAGGGCGGGCAGGCCGTTACGCCGGGCGGCGGCCATCACGTTAAAACCGCCCCCGGCGTGGAAGCTGGCGCTGCTGGCCAGCGCATCACCGCCCGAGGGTGGCAGGGTATCGAGTGCCATCACCAGGTCGATGATGATTTGGCCCGTGTGCAGCATCCTAGGCATGGACAGGCTCCGTGCCACTGAGACGCCGGTCGCGCGCGCCGCCCAGCAGGGCATACAGGCCGCCTGCCACCACGAAGGTCACCACCCAGCCCATTCCGTTATGCCCCAGCCAGGCATCTGCCAGCGGGCCGACAAACCAGTCGGCCTCGCTGCTGCCCACCCGGGTAAAACAGAACCCCAGGATCAGCGCCACGGCCCAGGCACCCAAGGCCCGCCATTCGATGCCGCCGGTGTACCAATAGGCACTGGAAGGGCTGACGTCCATCAAGTCCTGGGCGCTGTAGTAATGACGGTGGATCAGGTCGACCACAAAGATGGCGACCCACGCGGTAATCGGAATGGCCGTCAGGGAGATAAAGGTAATGAACGGGCCATAAAAGCTGTCTGCGTACAACATGAAGTAAATCGAGCCACAAAAAATCGCGACGATATCCACGACCACCGCCTGGACGCGCTTGATCCTTACCCCGAGGGTCAAGGTGGTCAGGCCCGCGGAGTACACCGACAGGTGATTGGACAGCAACAAGCCGCCAAAGGCGCTGAGCAAATAGGGCACGGCCATCCAGGCGGGCAGCAGGTTGCGGATGGCGGCAATCGGGTCGGTGGCCGAAGCCAGTTCATGATTGCCCACGGTCAGCAAACCGCCGAGGGTAATCAGCAGCACCAACGGTATGCCAGCGCCCCAGGCCGCAGATGCCACCAGTTGCGGGCCACTGACGCTGCGTTTTTGATAGCGCGACATGTCGGCCCCGGCGTTCGCCCAGCCGATACCCGTGCCTGCCGCCATGATGCCGATACCGATAATCACAGCGCTCATGGGGGCCGAAGGCGCTGCAAACACACCTTGCCAGTCGATGGTGGCGCAGAGAAAACCGCCGACCAGTACGTTGAGGGCGCCGAACACGTAGGTGGCCCATCGCTGGATGACTAGTAACGTGGCATGGCCAAGCCCGGACACTGACAAGGTGAGCAGGGCAAAAATGGCAATGCACAGCAGGGTCAGGAGCGGGGCGCTTTTAGCGTCGGTCGGGGTGCCAAACACGATGGCACTCAGGGCCAGCAAAACAAACGCTGCCGTGGTGGTATTCACGGTTTCCCAGCCGACCCGCGAAATCAGCGACACCAGTGTCGGCCCGATATTGCCGCGCACGCCGAAAATGGCTCTGGAGAGTGTCAGGCTTGGCGCGCGGCCGCGTCGCCCCGCAATGGAAATGACCCCGACCACGGCGAACGAGCCTGCGGCGCCGATCAGCGCGACAAGAATGACTTGCCAGATCGCCAAGTGGTGAAAGGCCACCAGCGTGGCGCCCAAAGGCAACCCTAAAATGCTGATGTTGGCGGCAAACCAGACCCAAAACAGTTGCAGCGGATTGCCATTGCACTCCGTTTCCGGGACGGGTTCGATGCCACGGGTTTCCAGTTGACCGGCGCTGTGGCCGACGGGGCGATTGTTCATGGGTGTCGCTCCTGATGCTTATTTAGCGTTTTTAAGCAAAGTGTCGCGCCGGTTTTGGGCCGCAAACCGGTGTGCAGTCCATTGCGAGGGGGCATCTAAGCGTTGCGCAGGGTTAACAACGCCTCGACCAGAGGTTCGAGTTGCAAGTGATTGACGTCCCGCACCTGCTCAATCAGTGCCGTGGGCCAGGCGTCGAGCCCCTCACAGGCGCCCAGCATGGCCCCGAGCACCGCAGCGATGGTGTCGGTGTCGCCGCCAATACTGGCCGCCCTGCACAGCGCATCAAAACTGTTCATTTCACCACTGGCCACCCGCTGTGCCAGCGCAAAGGCTGCGACCACGGATTCTTGTGAGGCGACTGAGGTGCCTATCACGTCGTACAGCAGATCCCCGACGTTATCGTTGTTGCAATGCGCGCTGGCATCGCGTGCCCAGCGCAGGCGAGGCCCGATGCGCGCGCCTGCCACCCAATGGCCGTGATGCTCGGCTATGTAGGCCATTTCAGTGCCGGCATTCAAGGCGTGTTCGAGTTTTTTACCGTTGATCCCGCTGGACACCACGGCCGCGACTGCGGCAGCGCTGGCGATTCCCAAACGGGTGTTGTGGGTCACCTGACACGACTGGACGACCGCCTGTATGAAGCGTTCGGGGTGCGCGATGTCGCTGACGATGCCGACGGGCGTAATGCGCATGGCCGCACCGTTGGTGGTGCCATAACGGCCTGCTTCTTCGGGGCTGTGGCCCGCCAAAATCAGGCTGATGGCCCGTTTGGTGGAGGGCCCCAGCAAGTCTTGTGAGCCCTTGGCCTGCATCCCGGCCTCCCAGTCAATCAGCCGCTGTGCCAACAGAGCGGCGGGGATGCAGCCCTGATTTTCGATCAGCAGTTGAGCGACGAGAATGGCTTGCTCGGTGTCGTCGGTGACTGAGCCCTTGGCCATGTACGGGGCTACGGGCTGATCGGCGGGCGCCGATTCAAGGGTGGTGATGCGGCCGAAACGGGCAGCGATTTCGGCACGGCTGAACGACTGGGTGGGCATGCCCAGCGCATCCCCCAGTGCCAGTCCGTAAAACGCGCCCAGCGCCCGGTCACGTTGTGTCACAGGGGCGCCCCGAATGACTGGTGCATGCGGAAGTGCTGCGGATCCAGCCAGCTTTCGACCTGCTCCATGAAACGACCTTGTCGGTCATAGGTGGTGCGCAGTGCCTTTAGAAATACCGCGCCGGGCGTTCGCCCCAGCAGTTGCGCGTCGGCGACGGTCAACGGTTCGGCACCGATCCATTGATCGCCACGCTCACCCACAAAGCCATAAGCGGCGAGGGTGATGGTGAGTGAATCGTCGATCAGCCCTACCCGTGGCAAGCTTTCAAGGCCGTTGGTGGCCGGCATCAATGAGCGCTCCAGCGACACCGCGGTGCCATCGGCGCGACGGCGTCGGCGGTCCAGGGTAATGAACTGGCTGACACCAAACTGATGAAGCAACTCGGGCCGCTCAATGGCTTCAAAACGCAACAGTTCGGTATGGATGCGCGCGCCAGTATCAGCCAGCGCCTGGGTCCAGCCATTGTTTTGATCCAGCGTGATGCCGTCGTAGGTCACGACAGAGCCGCCCCCGGCACGGGTGGCGATATAACGGCGACGTTCGAGTTCGGTCAAGGCCTGACGCAACGTATGGCGGGTGACCCCCAGTTCTTGTGCCAACTTGTCTTCTTCGGGCAGGGGTAAGCCATCGACTAAACGTCCGCTTTCTATTCGGTGAACCAGTTCATCTACCACGTGTTGTTTCTTATTGAATCGAGCTTGTCTAATCATGTGCAGAGTAATAGCTCAATAATGGCACTTCGGCAATAAAAGGGCCTCTGAATCGAGGGCATGCAGGAAGGGTTACAGCGGTGCTGATGTGAAAAGCCCCTTGAGCCTCAGGGCAGCAAGACTCAAGGGGTAACGTGCTTGCGGGTGGCTCTAACCGCAGGCCTTGAGATTAACCGGGCCGACGAACTCATTACCGCGACCCATGACACAGGCCACGGCCTGGTTACGCTGGCGTTCCCAAGCTTGCACCGGGTAGGTTTTATCCCACGCTTCGTATAACTGTCGGTCTTGTTTGGACAAGCGCAAATTGTAGCGCTTGCTCATATAGAAATAGGTGCGAGCGATCATCCCCCGGATAGAAGGTCGGGGCATGACCTTCTTTGCTTTGAAGTCCACCTGGGTCAAACACGAACCGTATTGCCCCGGCTGCTGCGGGAGCCAGCCGAAACTGAAGTTGTTGCGGTCACCGTTGACCTCGCCGATGCTCGGCACCAGGTTGTGCAGGTCGGCCTCGGCCACTTTGTAGACCGGGTCGTTGCGGGTGCAGTTTTTGCGTCCTCCTTTTTGCCAGCATTGGCGTTGATGGCCAATCTGCCAGGCTGGCACGATGTGTTCCCATTCAATGCGTGCTGCGCGGTTGGCATTTTTGCGCGGCACATAGCCACAGGCCTTGAGATTGACGCGGTTGCCTGTGTATTTGCAGCCACAGTAAAACTCGGTGGATTGAGGTGCGTAGAGTTTCCAGGCAACCTTTTTCGCTTCACTAAAGGTTTGCGGCGCAGCCGCGTGAACGCTTAAAGCAGTGAAGAGGCTGGCAAATGCCAGTAAACAAACCCTCATTGACTCAGTCTTCCTCAGGCACAGTCCAGAAAACGTTCACGCCGCCATCATCGCGATGGGCAACGGTGACGTTGTCGTTTTCGGAGATTTCTTCCAGCAGGCGCTCCCAGAATTCCGGGTTATCGCCTTCCTGACGCAAAAGGACCGCCATTTTGGCCTTTTGTGCCTTGGGAGAACTGATTTCTTTTTGTATGCGAAGCCCGAACAATTCGTAGGGTGTTGGAGGCGTCGGTGCTTTCGCTGCTTTTTTAGCCATGATGCGGTCCTTGGTTAGCTGTATGTGCATACAGTATTTAACTGCGCGACATTTCGCAACCGTTTGGTGCATTCCGGTGGCTGGGAGGGTGGAGTCCTCCGGCTTCGAGGGGGACGCAAACACGGCCGCGCCAACATCCTGCTCGATACCGTGTTACGCCTTGTTCAACGCTTTGATGATTGCTTCGATCGTGGCCTGCAGTTGCGCCACCGGATCTGCACCGTCGGCGTTGACCACCAGCAGTTGGCTGCCGCTTTGTGCCACGGCCGCTGTTAACGCGTCGCTGGGGGCACGATGGTCCAGCACCAGCGCCACGTCGTTGTCTTTCAGGGTGCGGGTCAGGGCTTCAAGGGCTTCGGGTGTCCAGGGCTGGTCAGATGGGTGGTCGACCGTCACCGGTTCCAGGTTTAACCCTGCCACCAGGTAATCCAGTCGGTCGGACAAACTCACCACGCTCAGGTTGTCGACGTTGGCCAGTTGCTGTTCAGTGTCGGCGCTGAGCTTGAGCAGGCGTTGCTTGAGGGCGGCCAGATTGGCTTCGATCTGCGGTTTGGCGTGGGGGGCCAGGCGTACCAGGTCGGCGGCCATAACGTCGGCCATGCGCCCCATGTTGTTGCTGACCAGCCACGGCTGAGTGTTCAGGCCATCGCGCGGGGCGCCCGGTTGCAAGGCGATACCCGGCAGGCTGCCATCGACCGGGCGTGCGGCATCGATTTCGACGATGCGCAGGTTGCTGCGGCGTGCCATGGGGTAGAGCGGGTCGTCGCTCCATACCGAACGCAGGCCGATGACGGCATCGGCGTGTTCGGCCAGTTTGTGCAGGGCGGGTGCGCCGCGCCCACTGAAGTAAGCGCTTTGGCGGCTGCCTGGGAGATTGGCGGCCGCAGCGCGTTCCAGGGTCACGTCAGTGTCCTTGAGCAACAACTGGCCCAGGCCATAGGTGATCGGTAAGCTGGCCAGAATGCGCACCGGTTGTGCCGCCGGGTGGGCGGCCATGAGCGGGGTGCTGAGCAGGCCGGTCAGGGCCAGCGCGAGGGTGAGTGTGCGCAGAGTAGGCATTTATCCAATATTCCCTTTCAGGCTGGGGACCACACCGCGCGCGATGGCGGCGAGGGCAAAGGCGATACCGGCCACCAGAATGATTGCGGCGCCGGAGGGGATGGGCAGGTCGAACACGATGGGCAACAGAATCCCGCACAACGTGCTGAACGTGGCAATGACTACCGAGATCCAGAAGAAACCCTTCAGCGACTGGCTCAGCAGCCGTGCCGCGGCTGCCGGAATCACCAGCAGGGCGCCTACCAGAATGGCACCGATGACCTTGACCGCCGCGACCGTGATCAGCGTCACCAGAATCACGAACAGGTAATCCAGCGACTTCACGGCCACACCGCGCACGGCGGCCAGTTGCGGATTGAAACTGGCCAGCATGATGCGGTTGTACAGCGGCAGGCTTAGCCCGAGCACCAGCGCACCGACAATCGCCAGCACCAGCAAGTCGTTGCCGTTGACGGTGAGGACGGAGCCAAAGAGCACGTTTTCGAGAATGTGAACGTTGATCTTGCCCGCCAGAATCAGCAGCAGGCTGGCGCCCAACGCCAGTGACACCGAGAGGAAAACGCCAATCAGTGTGTCGGGTGCCAGACCGGTGCGATTGCGCAGGTAATTGAGTGACACGCCAAACAGCAGGCAGTAGCCGAACAGGCTGCCATAGGGCCCGGTATAGGGTTCGCCGAGCAAAATGCCGATGGCGACCCCCGTCAGTGCCGCGTGGCCCACCGCTTCGGAGAAAAACGCAAAGCGCTTGACCACCACCAGCGTTCCCAGGCCGCCAAGGACCGGGCCGATCAACAGACCGGCCAGCAACGCGTTGACCACAAAACCGTAGGCCAGTACCCCGGGCAGATAACCCGCCGAGGCCCAGCCTTGAACCATCAGCCGAAAGGCTTCGTAACTCATGAATCAGTGCTCCCGTGGCCGGTGGGGTGAGTCGCAAACAGGTTCAGCAGGCGTTCGGGGCTCAAAGTCTGTTCGGGTGGGCCGTCGAACAGCACCCGACGGTTGAGCCCCGTCACTCGTTCAGCCAAACGCTTGACGGCCGCCAGGTCGTGTTCGATCCACACCACGGTCACGCCCGCCTGACGCCAGTCCTTGAGCAAGCGTTCAAACACGCGGGCGCCAGCTTCGTCCAGTGCTGACATGGGTTCGTCCAGTACCAGCAACTGCGGGGCCGGGATCAGGCCCTGAGCCAGCAGCACACGCTGGCGTTCACCGCCGGACAATGCGCCCATGCGGCGCTTGCGTTTGTCCTGCATGCCGACCCGCTCCAGTGCTTCACCAATGGCGGGCGCTACCTTGCGCGACAGGCCCAGAAAGGCCGGTCGCCGTTGGCACATGGCGGCCATGAAGTCGTCCACCGTCATGGGCAAGCCCCGGTCGAATTCCAGCGCCTGCGGCACGTAGCCGATCGGACCGGTTGCGCCCGGCCAGTTCAGGCACAGGCGGCCCTGATGCGGCATCTGCCCCAGCAGGGTCTTGATCAGCGAGCTTTTACCACCGCCGTTCGGGCCGACCAGCGCATGCACACTGCCGGGGCGGATGTTGAAACTGACGTGATCGAGAATCGGCGTCTGGCCCAGGGTCAGCGAGACCTGGTCGAACTCAACCCCGGGGCCGGTGGCGAGGGTGGCCAGCGGTTCGGCAGCGCTCATGCTCCGGCCTCCTGTATGGCCTTGACCACGGTGTTGAGGTTGCCGGTCATTTCTTTTTCGTATTTGTCAGCGCTGTAGTCGCCATAGGAAATGTGTGACAACGGATAGAGCTTGACCCCCGACTCGCGCTGGATGGTGTCGACGTAGGTGGAAGGGAAGTCCATCTCCGAGAAAATCACCTTTACGTCCAGTGCGCGCAATTGGTCGATGGTCTTTTTCAACTGGCTCGGGCTGGGCTCGATGCCGTGGGCAGGTTCGACCACGGCCGTGACTTCAAGGCCAAACTCGCGCAATAGGTAGTCATACGCGGCATGCACAGTGGCCACCCGTAAATCGGCATTGGGGGCTTCGGTCAATTTGGCCAGTGCATCGGCCCGCATCTGGCGCAGGCGTTTGCCATAGGCGCGGGCATTGGCGGTGTAGGTTTTGGCATTGGCCGGGTCCAGCTTGCCCAGTTCGCGGGCAATGTTGTTGACCTGGGCAATCGAGGCGCTGATGGACAGGAAGGTATGAGGGTTGACCACTTTGCCTGCACCGCGGGCGGCATTGCCGGTGGCGGCCAGCAACGGCACGTTCTGATTGGCCTCGATCACCGGGATGTCGGGCGTTTCGCTGGCTTCGATCATGCGGTCGGCGAAGTCGTCGTGGCCCACGCCGTTGAGCACGATCACATCCAGCGTGCCGATGCGTTTGATGTCTTCGGCCCGGGGTTCGTAGGCGTGGGGGTTAAAACCGGCGGGAATCAGCGGCACCACCTCGGCCTTGTCGCCGACGATGTTGCTCACGTAGCTGTAATAGGGGTGCAAGGTGATGCCGATGCGTAACGGCTTGGCGAGCGCTGTCGGGGTGTCGGCCGAGGCGAGCGGGGCAAGGCAGCAGGCAATCAGCCCGGCCAGCAACAGGGTGCGGCGACGCAGAACAGATGAAATGGACATGGCGAGCAGGCTTCTCTCAGGTCAGGCGGTGGGTTCAGTGCCGATGCTGGCGAGTCACCCCGGCATCGAATTGCGCGATCACTTGCTGCCAGCCGTTGCTGCGCAAGGCCGCATCGCTGACGTCGGCGGGTACGCTGACCGTGCTGTTGCGGTTGAGCCAGACATCCGGCTCAGCACCGATACGCAACAAAAACGAGCCCGCAACCTCAGGGTGGGGGCTCACGCCCAGGTACGCCTGGTCGCCCAGCAACTGCCACACGTGGCCGCCGCGGCTGATTGAGCTGGCGTCGGCCGCAAAAGGGGCAAACCCTTCAGCGGCCAGTTCTGAGGGCTCGGCCAGCGCATTCGAGTCTTCGCGCAGCCACTGGATTTCGTCGAGTGTGACCCGCAGGTCGGCGTAGATCCCTTGCTCGGCGGCGTTCAAGTCCCGTCGCGCATCCAGTTGGTGGGCCGCCACTGTGGTTTCGCTCAGCGATTCATGGCGCCACGCCACCACCGAACCGGCAACGCTCAGGATCAACAGGCATAACAGCAGGACGTACAGGGTTTCATGCCCGGCCCCGGCGGGGCGTACCACGTGCGTATTCATGGGGCCTCGATGTCGGCTTGGTCGATTTCAACGATGTGCCCGGGGCCCGCGTCAAACAGCACGTAAAATTCGCCATCGGGTTTTTTGAACGTCAGGCTGGAGTCCTGACCCAACTTGCCGGGCACCAGAATGGTTTCGTCGTAACCGATGACGTCCAGGGTGACGCCCGGCGCGCCACTGCCGTCCGAGAATCCGCCGGTGCAGCGGATCTGTTCGCCATCTAGTTCTTTGCATTCGCACATCGGGTTGTGCGCAAGCACCGGGGTGCTCATGACCATGCAGGCGGCAAAGCCTGCGGTCATCAGGCGCCGCGCAGGGAGTCTGGACAGTCGCATGTTCATGGTTTGCCTCCTTGTTGTTTCAGCCAGGCCACCGTGGCAGGTGATGCCGTTTTCAGGGGGATGGATGCCTGATGCACCGAGCCGTCCCAACCTTCAAGGGTGACCCACAGCTCGGCATTCTCTTGGGTGAGCAGCGGCACGGGAACGGTGGCGCCCAGGCGATAGGGCGTGCCGAAGAAAATCACCCCGGCGGTACGCAGGCTGCGGGGTTTGCCGATGCGCAGGTAGACCGCCTTGACCGGTTCGATGCAGGCGTCGCACAAGGCCGCGTTAAAGTTTTTCATGTAGCCCGCAGGCCCGTCCGGGCGTGGCGCTTCGTCGCGCAGCTCGGCCAGTTGCAGGCTCCAGGGGCCGACCTGCAGGGTGCCGATGTCGCGTTCGCCCAGACCGCTGTCGCCGCGAAACAGCGACGCATCGGCGAAGTACTTGGGCATGAACCCCAGCGGCACCAGCAACAGCAAAATGTTCAGGTGAAAGCGCCATTGGTGCCACCAGCGGCTCAAGGGCGAGGCGGGCTGCGCCGTGGTTGCCTTGCTCATGCGTTGACCTGCGTGTGGTTATCGGTGGTTGTTGTGGCGGCCTGAGCGGCAGGCGCGCGCGCAGGCGTGTTGCTGCGCTTGAGGGCGTGGGCGGTGGCCAGTGCGGTGCGCTTGGTCCAGATCAGCAAACCGCTGAGCACCATCATGCTCAGGATCAGGCCGAAGAAGAACCAGATCAGCTTGACCCAAATGCCGCCAAAGTCGCCGGTGTGCAGCGGCCGCATCGACTCGGTGACCAGCTCCAGGCCGGAGCGGTCGGCAATCATGCGCGAGCCTTCAATCAGGCCGTTGTACGGGTTGATCTCGGCGGTCTGAAACAACAGCGGGTACCAGCCCGGACCGCCGACTTCGATATGGCCGTAGGCATTACTCGGCAGGCTGATGAAGCTGGCTTCAAGGCCGGGAATTTTCTCGGCAGCAATCGACACGGCCTTGTCCAGACTGATCTGCGGCGCCGGTTTGCCGTCGGGCATGATCGGCACGTCCTGACGTGCCACCACCGGCGGGTTGCCGGCCGTTGAAATGGAAATCTGGTTATCGAACATGAACGCCTGAATCAGGAACCACAGGCCGGTGATGGAAATCACCGCGATAAACCAGATCGACCAGATCCCGCACAGGCGATGGAAGTCGCCCCAGAAAATTCGCGCGCCGTGCTTGAAGCGCAAGTTGGGTTTGAAAAAGCCTTTCCAGAATTTCTTGTAGACCACCAGCCCGGTAATCAGCGAGCCCAGCAACGGCAGGCCGAGGAACGACACCAAATACCAGCCCCAGCTGTAACCATTGGTGAACGGCACCAGCCACCAGCCGTGCAGGGCGCGGGTGAACGCTTTGAAATTGAAACTCGGGCTCTCGCCCTGAATGGCGCCGGTGTAGGGGTTGATGTACAGCGAAGGTGAGCGCCCGTCGGGGTACACCACATCGGCCACCAGCGCGAAGTGGGCCTCGTCGGGTCGGCTGATCGACTGCACGGCCAGGGCGGGTTCGGCCTGATGAATGGCAGTGAGCACCTGTTCATAGCTGAGTAGCGGCGCATCGTCCGAGGGCTGGCTGGCACGGGCTTCAGGGGTCGCCAGCCACACAATTTCCTGGCTCACCACGGCCAGGGTGCCAGTCACGCACACGATCAGCACGAAGAACCAGATCGGCAAAGTGAGCCAGCTGTGAACCAGAAACCAGAGCTTGGAACGGGATTTTTTGGACATGGGTAACGGCAAACTCGCGGTTGAGCGGGTGTTAATCGCCATTGAGAAGCGATTGCTTATCCATGTAGGACGGATGAGCAGGCCGAAACCCGAACCTTGAGATGTAAAGAATTATTACAGCGCGTTTTCGTAGGGCATTTCAGAGAGGGTATTCAGTTTTGTTGATAGTCACAGACATGGGCAAAAATCTAGGCATTGCGACCTGTTAATTTATAGATGTATTCATGTGGATCCGTTAAAAACCAGATAAAAAGAAGAAGCAAGGAGTTGCAATGAAAGTCAGTCGCCATAAAGAAATACAGGGGTATGTTTTGGTGGTGTGTATGTCGCTGATGTCCGGATGTGGGACGTTGATGAGTGAGCGGTCAGGAGGGTTTAGCGGGGTTCGAGAAGATATGAAAATTGCCAAAGAGCCCTTTTTCTGGATAGGTTCACTCGGGTTGCTCCCGATGATGGGAATCGCCTCCATGCCGGTGGATTTGGCAGTGGATATTGTTTTGTATCCGTTCGATGTTTGGCTAAAAAATAGTTTGCGGGTCAAAGATACACCTCGTCCCGTGGGTTATTCGGCCCCGCTGTACAGCATTAATTTAACCGGCGGTGGTGACTTCGATTATGCGATATGGACGTATTATGATGCGCCTCGAAACAACACTGACTTTACAAAAGTGACCGCGCTCCAACAGCCCGACAGCTACACGGCACGCGCGGTGTCAGCCCCCAGCCCCGGCGGGCCTGTAAAACCCGTGGCCGGGGTGATCAATCCGGCACGACTGTTTTCACGTTATCCCTACAATTCAGAGACCACCTACAGCTTTCACAAATTGGGTCCGGAGTATCAGGGGGCGGAGGGTGAGCGCTATCGAAACACAACCAAGATTAAGGAAGCCAAGCTGGCGCCTGTTGATGATGTAACGGACAAGTCCATTATTATTTTTTTTATGCCGTGTAATGAACTGGTGTTAGTTCGTTCTGATGTGCCTGACTACAACCCTGAGGCGTTACAACTGCCTGGCGTGCAATCCCTGTATAAAAAATTGAAGAAACAGTCCTCTCTCGCCAAATGCCCTGTGCCTGCATCGACTGATAAGGTTGTGGTTGTTCAGGGTTAAATATTTCGCCAATCCGATGTTGATGTATGACTCATAACCTGTACTTGTGGAATGTTCTTACAGGGGAAGCGAATCAAGTGCGCGCGATTGAACTTTATTAGTTTCAATCGCCTGCACGCTGAGTCATTATTCCAGTGACCGCCCCAGTTTCCAGTAACCCATCAATGTCAGTTGCTGGCGTGCCAGCCCTTGTTCGTTGATTAAAAACCGTCGAATCGCCATCACCGCAGCGGACTCACCGGCAACCCAGGCATAAAAGTCGCCCTGTTTGGCGCTGGCGCGCTCCCAGGGGCGCTGGGTGTTGAGGTCCAGCTCTTCAGCGGCCGCCGTGTTGGCCATGCGCGTGTTCACCGGCGGCAAGCTCGCCAGCTCCCGGGCCGCCAGGGTCATGCCTTCGCCGTGGCGCTTGCCCAGACTGGCGCGGGGCAACCAGTGGACCTTGGCATTCAAGCCGCAGAGCAGGGGCAGGCAGTCGGCTTCTTCGGGCACTTCGATAAAGGCTTGTACCCGTGGCGCATCGGGGTGGTCGGTCAGTTGCTCCAGAATCCCGGCCAGCGCCGGTAACGCGGTTTCGTCGCCAATCAACAACACCTGCCGCACCCCTTGGGGCGGCTGCCATTCATAGCCTCCGGGGTCGCCTCGATACGCCGCCTGCGGCGCGACGATTTGCAGGCGGTCGCCCGGCTGGCTGTGCACGGCCCAGCGCGAGGCCGGGCCGGTTTCCCCATGCAGGACGAAGTCGATGTCCAGCTCGTGGGCGTCGGGCCGCAGGTCGCGAACGGTGTAGGTGCGCATGGGCGGGATTTTGTCAGCGCTCAAGGCGCGCCGCGCTGCCTGCCAGTCACCGCTCTTCGGCAGGCAGGGCAAGGTCCCGTCGTTACTGGGGAAGAACAGCTTGACCCGCTGATCCGGGGCCAGGGTTTGCATCAGTCCCACATCTGCGCCGGTGAACACGAAACGCATCAGCGAAGGGCTCAGGGCAATGCGCTGCTGGAGGTGGATGTCGAACAGTTCATAACCGCCAGGTTTGCTCAGGCGTTTGCGCAGGGTGTGCACCAGCGTGGCAGCGACAGACATAAACAGCACCTCGGTCAGTGGGAGTCATGCTGGATAACGAGTGAGTGCCGCCGGTATTTACCCCGGTACGGCCACCCCGAAACCTGCGAGCCCCGGCCTGCGGGCGCCGGTTAATTTTGTGCCGCGTTCATCCGTTCCGTAGGGATAGCCGAGCCAATGCTCGATAGCCAATACGTACGGAAGAAGCCAGATGAATGCTGAGAAGTCCCTCAAACTTGCCCGCCGGTTCATCGAATTGCCGCTGGAAAAACGCCGGTTATTCCTCGACGGATTGCGCGGGGAAGGGATCGACTTTTCTCAGTTCCCGATTCCGAAAGAGGTGGCGCAAGACGACCGCCACGCACTGTCCTACGCACAGCGGCGCATGTGGTTTTTGTGGCAACTGGACCCGCACAGCGGCGCGTACAACTTGCCGGGCGCGGTGCGCCTCAAGGGTGAGTTGAACGTCGCGGCGCTGGAGCAGGCGTTCGCCCATGTGGTGCAGCGCCACGAAACCCTGCGCACGGTGTTTCGGCAGAACGCCGATGACAGCCTCGAACAAGTGGCCTTGAGCCAGCCATTGGCGGTCGAGTCGATGGATTTCACCCTGCTGCCTGCCGTGGCGCGCGATCAGGCGGTGGCTGCCCAAGCGCAGCGCCAGTCGCTGTTGCCCTTCGATCTGGCCAATGGCCCCCTGTTGCGCATCATGTTGCTGAAACTGGCTGACGATGAACACGTCCTGCTGCTGACCTTTCACCACATCGTGTCTGACGGCTGGTCGATGAATGTGCTGATCGACGAATTCATGCGCGGTTATGACGCCTTTGAGCGCGGTCAGTCACCACAACTGCCCGAACTGCCGATTCAATATCGCGACTATGCGCTGTGGCAGCGCCGCTGGCTGGAGGCTGGCGAGCAGGCGCGGCAGCTGACGTATTGGCGCGACAGGCTGGGCGACGAACACCCGGTCATTGCGTTGCCCACCGATTACCCGCGCCCGGCGATGCCAAGCTATCGCGGCACCCGCCATGAATTCGCGCTCGATCCTGCACTGGTGGAGCAGTTGCGCACATTGGCGCAACGCCACTCGGTCACGCTGTTCATGCTGTTGCTGGCGGCGTTCAACATTCTGTTGCACCGCTACAGCGGCCAGACCGATGTGCGTGTCGGCGTGCCGATCGCCAACCGCAACCGGCGTGAGGTCGAAGGGCTGATCGGCTTTTTCGTGAACACCCAGGTGTTGCGCTGCGAACTGAATGCCCAGACCCCGGTGGCGGACCTGCTGCGTATGGTCAAGGAAACCGCCCTCGGCGCCCAGGCCCATCAGGAGCTGCCGTTCGAGCAATTGGTCGAGGCGTTCAAGCTGGAACGCAATCTGAGCCATAACCCGCTGTTCCAGGTGATGTACAACCACCAGTCGCAGGTGGCGGACCTTGAAACGGTCAAGACGGCCTCGGGCCTGGAACTGGGCCTGATCGAATGGGAAGCGCGCACCACTCAGTTCGACCTGAGCCTGGACACCTGGGAAAAAGGCGGGCGCCTCAACGCAGCGCTGACCTATGCCAACGATCTGTTCGACGCTGCGACCATCACCCGCATGGCGCGCCACTGGAGCAACCTGCTGCGGGCGCTGGTGGCCAATACCGAGTGCCGGATCGGCGAGTTGCCGATGCTCGATGCCAGCGAATTGCACACGCAGGTTTACGAATGGAACCACACGGCCGCCGCGTACCCGTCCGATCGCAGCGTGCATCATTTGCTCCAAGCGCAGGTGGCGCGCACCCCGCAAGCCTGCGCACTGGTGTTCGGGGAGCAGGCGCTCAGTTATGCGCAGCTCAATGCCCGCGCCAATCAGTTGGCACGGCACCTGCGCGAACAGGGCGTGGGCCCGGATGTGCTGGTGGGCATCGCGCTCGAACGTTCGCTGGAGATGGTGATCGGCCTGCTGGCCATCCTCAAGGCGGGCGGCGCCTACGTGCCGCTGGACCCTGAATACCCGCAAGAGCGCCTGGCCTACATGATCGAGGACAGCGGCATCGACCTGTTGCTCACCCAGCAGGCGCTTGTGGCCGGTCTGCCCGCGGCCGACATCCGGATCATCGCCCTCGATGACCCCGCCCGAGCACTGCACGGCTATGACGACAGCAACCTGAACCTCAGCCATGACGCACAGCAACTGGCCTATGTGATTTACACCTCGGGTTCGACCGGCCGCCCGAAAGGCGCGGGCAACACCCATGCGGCGCTGGTCAACCGGTTGTGCTGGATGCAGCAGGCGTATGGCCTGGATGCGCACGACACGGTGCTGCAAAAAACCCCGTTCAGCTTTGACGTGTCAGTGTGGGAGTTTTTCTGGCCACTGCTCGCCGGGGCACGGCTGGTGGTGGCGCAGCCCGGTGAACACCGCGAGCCGCTGCGCCTGATCGACACCATCCGCCAGCATCAGGTCAGCACCCTGCATTTCGTGCCGTCGATGCTGCAGGCCTTTATCCACGAAACCGGTGTGCAGCACTGCACCAGCCTGCGGCGCATCGTGTGCAGCGGTGAAGCCTTGCCGGTGGACGCTCAGCAGCAGGTGTTTGCCAAGCTGCCGGGTGCCCAGCTGTACAACTTGTACGGCCCGACTGAAGCCGCCATCGACGTCACGCACTGGACCTGTGTCGATGAAGGCGCAGCCAGCGTGCCCATTGGCCTGCCCATTGCCAACCTGCGCACCGTGGTGCTCGACGCTGACCTGTCGCCGGTGGCAGTGGGTGTGGCAGGCGAGCTGTATCTGGGAGGCGCCGGTCTGGCCCGTCACTACCATCGACGTCGGGGGCTGACCGCCGAACGCTTTGTGCCGTGCCCGTTCCATGACGGCCAGCGCCTGTACCGCACCGGCGACCGGGTACGCCAGCGCGTGGACGGGGTGATCGAATACCTGGGCCGTCTCGACCATCAGGTCAAACTGCGCGGGCTGCGCATTGAACTGGGGGAAATCGAAGCGCGCCTGGCCGAACACGCTGACGTGCGTGAAGCCGTGGTGCTGGTGCTCGACGGCAAGCAACTGGTGGCCTACGTGGTCCTGCAAGACCCGGCCAGCGCTGGCGACTGGCAGGCTGCGCTGACGGCCCACCTGCTGCGCGGCTTGCCGGAGTACATGGTGCCTGGCCACTGGATCAGCCTTGAGCACCTGCCGCTGTCGCCCAACGGCAAGCTGGAGCGCAAGGCCTTGCCGCGCCCCGACCCGGCGTCAGCACAGCAGGTTTACAGCGCACCCGCCACGGAACGGGAACAGCGTCTGGCTGAGATCTGGCAGGCGGTGCTGGGCGTGGCGCACATCGGCGTGGACGATAATTTCTTCGCGCTGGGCGGCGACTCGATCATCTCCATTCAAGTGGTCAGCCGGGCGCGTCAGGCAGGCATCGCCTTCAGTCCCCGTGACCTGTTCCAGCATCAGACCATCCGCAGCCTGGCGCGGGTGGCCGAACTGAGCACACACACCGCCCTCGATCAGGGCATTGCCCACGGCCCGGTGGCCTTGGCGCCAGTGCAGCACGGGTTCTTCGAGCAGCCGATGCCGTCACGCCATCACTGGAATCAGTCATTGCTGTTGCACCCGCGTCAGCCGGTCGAGGCCGCGCCGCTGGAGCAGGCGTTGCGGCAACTGCTGACCCATCACGATGCCCTGCGCCTGCGTTTTGAACAGCGCGATGGCCAGTGGCAGCAGGCCTATGGCGAACTGTCGGCCGAGCCGGTGTTGTGGCAGCAACAGGCGGCGTCGGAAGATGAACTCAACCGCCTGTGCGAACTCGCCCAGCGCAGCCTTGACCTGCAAGCAGGGCCGCTGTTGCGTGCGGTGCTGATCGACATGGCCGACCACAGCCAGCGCGTGCTGCTGGTGGTGCACCATCTGGCCGTGGATGGCGTGTCGTGGCGGGTGCTGCTGGAGGATTTGCAACAGTTCTACGCGCAGCCGACGCAGGCGCCGCAGGCCAAAACCAGTGCCTATCAGGCCTGGACCGCGCACTTGCAGGCCGCCGCGCAGGCGCGTTTGCCGGAATTGGCGTACTGGCACGCTCACCTGAGCGGGGCCAGCAGTGAATTGCCTTGCGACCGTGCCGGGGGCGGGTTGCAGAACCGTCACGGGCAAACACGCGCGTTCAGCCTGGACGCCGAGCGTACTCGGCAATTGCTGCAAGTGGCGCCCGCGACCTACCGCACGCAGGTCAATGACCTGTTGCTCACGGCGCTGGCGCGGGTGATCTGCCGCTGGAGCGGCCACACCAGCAGCCTGATTCAGCTTGAAGGCCACGGTCGCGAAGAGCTGTTCGACGGTCTCGACCTGTCGCGCACCGTGGGCTGGTTCACCAGCCTGTTCCCGGTGCAACTGACACCAGCCGTGGGCATGGGCGAGTCGATCAAGGCCATCAAGGAACAATTGCGCAGCGTCCCGGACAAAGGCGTCGGTTATGGACTGCTGCGCTATCTGGCCGGCAGCGAGGCGGGTGCGCAACTGGCCGCGCTGGCCACCCCGCGTATCACCTTCAACTACCTGGGCCAGTTCGATCGCCAGTTCGACGATCAGGCGCTGTTCGTCCCAGCGGCCGAAAGCGCCGGTCAGGCGCAGGATGAACAGGCGCCGCTGGCCAACTGGCTGAGCATCGAAGGGCAGGTGTATGGCGGCGAGCTGAACCTGCAATGGACCTTCAGCACCGAGATGTTCGAACCGGCAACCATTCACGCCTTGATGGACGACTACCAGCGCGAACTGTCGGCGCTGATCGAGCACTGCGTGACCCATGAAACCGGCGGCATGACGCCGTCGGACTTCCCGTTGGCGCGCCTTACTCAGCAGCAACTGGACACCCTCAAGGTAGCGCCCGGCGCCATTGAAGACATCTACCCGCTGTCGCCGATGCAGCAGGGGTTGCTGGTGCACACCTTGCTGGAACCGGGGTCGGGCATTTATTTCATGCAAGACCGTTACATCATCGACAGTGACATCGACCTGCCACGCTTTACGGCGGCCTGGCACGCCGTGGTGCAGCGTCACGATGCATTGCGGGCGTCGTTCAGCCTCGACGATGACGGCAACATGCTGCAAATCATCCACCGCGACGCAGCGCCCAAGGTGCAGGTGCATGACTGGAGCGATCGCCCCGAGGCTGAACACGAAGCGGCGTTGCAAGCGTTGCTGGCGCAAGACCGCGCCGAAGGGTTTGACTTGCTCAACACACCGCCTTTCAGCCTGCGCCTGATTCGCCGCAGCACCGGGCATTACTGGTTCATCCTCAGTAACCACCACATCCTGATCGATGCCTGGTGCCGTTCGCTGTTGCTGCAAGATTTCTTCGCCCTTTACAGCGGTCAACGCAGCCTGCCGCCCGCGGCCCGTTACCGCGACTTTATCCAGTGGCTGCAAGAACAGGGCGAGCGCGAGGCGCTAGCCGCCTGGACCCGGGAGCTGGCGGGCTTTGAGCAACCCACCCCGTTGCCGTTTGACCGGGCCTTGCGGCGTCAGGGCGGCTTCTCGGTGATCGGCGATGTGTATGCTGATCTGCAGGTCAGTCAGGGCCGCGCCTTGCGCGAGTTGGCGCAGCGTTTCCAGCTCACCGTCAACACCCTGACCCAAGCGGCCTGGGCGTTGGTCTTGCAGCGTTACAGTGGCCTCGATGAGGTGCTGTTTGGCGTGACCGTGGCCGGTCGCCCGGTCAATCGCCCCGAGATGCAGGACACCGTGGGCCTGTTCATCAACAGCATTCCGTTGCGCCTGCAACTGCCGCGTGCCGGGCAGGACGTCAGCGTCAAGGCGTGGCTGCAACGCCTGTTCGAGCACAACCTGGCGCTGCGTGAGCACGAGCACCTGCCGCTGTTGAAGATTCAGGCGTGCAGTGCGCTGGACAAAGGCCAGTCGATTTTCGACAGCTTGTTTGTCTACGAAAACGCGCCGGTGGAAAGCGCCGTGGTCACGGGGGCCGAGCACATCAGCGCCCGATCCGACAGCGCGCGCACCCACACCAACTACCCGATGACGGTGGTGGTGTACCCCGGCGACGCGCTCGGCCTGCACCTGTCTTACGACACGCGCTTCTTCGACGACGCCACCGCCGAGCGTTTGCTGGCCGATTTCAAACGCCTGCTGCTGGCCATTGGCGAGCATGCAGACGGGCCGTTCGCGGAGTTGCCGGTGGTTGACGCCGCCGAGCGCGAGCACCTGTTGCAGGCGGGCAATCACACCGACCGCGACTACCCCCTGGCCGACGGTTATGTGCGCCTGTTTGAAGCGCAGCACGACGCGCACCCGGAGCAGGTGGTGGCGACATGCCTCGATCAGCGCTGGACGTATCGCGAGCTGGAAACCCGCGCCAACCGCCTCGGCCATGCCTTGAGGGCGGCGGGTGTGGGGGTCGATCAGCCAGTGGCGCTGCTGGCCGAGCGCAGCCTGGCGCTGCTGGGCATGATGCTCGGCAGCTTCAAGGCCGGTGCAGCCTATTTGCCGCTGGACCCGCAATTACCCGCCCGGCGTTTGCTCGATTTGCTGCAACTGGGGCAAGTGTCCGTGCTGGTGGCCAGCGCGGCGTGTGGCGATCAGGCCCGTGCCTTGCTGGCGCAATTAGCCCCGGCGCAACGGCCGCGCCTGGTGGTGTGGGAGGACGTGCAGGCCCAGGACTTCTCCAGCGCGCGGCCGGGGGTCTACACCGGGCCTGACCATTTGGCCTACGTGATCTTCACCTCGGGCTCCACCGGGACGCCAAAAGGGGTCATGGTCGCGCAGGCCGGGATGCTCAACAACCAGTTGAGCAAACGGCCTTACCTCGACCTGGGCCGTGACGCTGTGATTGCCCAGACCGCGTCCCAGAGTTTCGATATTTCAGTGTGGCAATTCCTCGCGGCGCCGTTGTTTGGCGCACAGGTGGACATCGTGCCGAGCGCCATCGCCCATGATCCGGCCGCGTTGCTGGGCCACGTCGCTGCACGCGGCATCAGCGTGCTAGAGAGCGTGCCGTCGCTGATCCAGAGCCTGCTGGATGAACCCCTTGGTCAACTGCCCGGCCTGCGCTGGATGCTGCCGACCGGTGAAGCCATGCCGCCCGAGCTGGCGCGGCGCTGGTTGCAGCGATACCCCGACATCGGTCTGGTCAATGCCTACGGCCCGGCAGAGTGCTCGGACGACGTGGCGCTGTTCCGGGTCGACGCAGCGTCGGCCGACAGCGCGTACCTGCCGATTGGTCTGGCCACCGACAACAATCGCCTGTACGTCCTCGACGGCGGCTTGCAGCCTGTGCCCACCGGAGTGGTGGGCGAACTGTACGTGGCCGGCACCGGCGTGGGGCGCGGGTATTTTGGTGATCCGTTGCGCACCGCCAGTGTGTTCCTGCCCAATCCTTACGCCCGGCAAGCGGGGGAGCGCTTGTACCGCACCGGCGATCTGGCGCGCCGCCGCGCTGACGGTCAGCTGGAATACGTGGGCCGGATCGACCAGCAGGTGAAAGTGCGCGGGTTCCGCATTGAGCTGGGGGAAATTGAATCACGCTTGCGCGACGTGAGCGATGTGCGTGAAGTGGCCGTGGTGGTGCAGGACGGCCCGACCGGCAAGGCGCTGGGGGCATTTATCGTGGCGCAACCGTCGGCGCCGCAGTGGTCAACGCTGCGTGAACAACTGAAAACCGCGCTCAAGGCGCAGTTGCCCGACTACATGGTGCCGTTGCAATGGCTGCCTCTGGACCACTTGCCGCTCAATGCCAACGGCAAGGTGGACCGCAAGGCCTTGCCGCAGGCGCAAGCGGCCGACTGGCAGCGCGAGCTGGTGGCGCCCCATGCAGGCATTGAGTCGCGTATTGCGGCGATCTGGCAGGAAGTCCTCAAACTGGACGCCGTCAGCCGCGACGACAACTTCTTCGAATTGGGCGGCCATTCGCTGCTGGTGGCGCAAGTGGTGTCCCGCGTGCGTCAGCAGTTGATGATTGAGCTGCCCCTCAGCAGCCTGTTTGAAACCAGCGTGCTCAGCGAGTTTGCTGCCCGTTGCCAGGCGCAGCCGCCAACGCTCAGCGCACCGACCTTGAAGCCGATGGCGCAAGGGCAGGCGGGAGTGCTGTCGTACGCACAGCAGCGGCAGTGGATTCTCTGGCAACTGGACCCGGACAGCGCCGCTTACACCATCCCGGCTGCGCTGCGGCTCACGGGCACGCTCAATCGCGATGCCTTGGTGCGCAGTTTCAATGACCTGCAAGCGCGGCACGCCACCTTGCGCACCACCTTTGTTCAGGACGGCGAACAGGCGCGTGGCGTCGTGCACGCCAGCCTGCCGTTGGACCTGCGCGAGCTGACGCTGGCGGCACCGACGCAGGCCGAAATTCAAGCACGGGTCGCCGAGGCGATGCGTCAACCCTTCGACCTGCGTCACGGCCCGCTACTGCGTGTATTGCTGCTCACCGTCGGGGCCGATGAGCACGTGTTGGTGCTGACGGTGCACCACATCGCGGCCGACGGCTGGTCGATGCAAATCATGGTCGATGAGTTCAGCGCCCTGTATCAGGCCCATGTGCTGGAGCAGGCGCCCGAGCTGCCGGCCCTGGCTGTCAGTTACGCCGATTTTGCGGTCTGGCAACGGGACAGGTTGCAGGCCGGTGAGGGCGAGCGTCAGTTGAGTGCCTGGAAGGCCCATTTGGGCCAACAGCATCCGCCGCTTGAACTGCCCAGCGAACTGACTCGCCCGGCGATACGCAGCGAACGCGGGGCGCGCCTGGAACTGTCAGTCGAGCCCGAACTGGCGGCCGGTTTGCGGCAGTTGGCGCAGCAACACCACGTGACCCTGTTCATGGTGCTGCTGGCCAGTTTCCAAACCGTGCTGCACCGCTACAGCGGTCAGTCGGCGATCAACGTCGGTGTGCCCAGTGCCGGGCGTAGCCACCTCGAAACGGAAGGCCTGATCGGTTTCTTCATCAACACCCACGTGCTGCGCGCGGAGATTGACGGCCAGCAGACATTTGCCAGCCTGCTGCAACAGGTCAAGAGCACCGCGTTGTGGGCGCAGGCTCATCAAGAATTGCCGTTCGAGCAACTGGTGGAAGCGCTGCAACCTGAGCGCAGTCTGAGCCACAGCCCGTTGTTCCAAGTGCTGTTCAACCACCAGCGGCCGATCGGCGAGAGCGTCGAGCGCAGCCTGCCGGGGCTGGTCATCCGGCGCATGGCGTGGCAACAGCACACGGCGCAGTTCGATCTGGCGCTGGACACCGAAGAGCAGGGCGAGCACTTGCACGCCAGCCTGACCTACGCCAGCGACGTGTACGACGCCGCCACCGTCGAACGCCTCGCGCAGCACTGGCTGAACCTGCTGCGCGCCGTGGTGCGTGAACCACAACAACGGATTGCGGCGCTTGAGCTGATGGCCCCTGCCGAGCAACAGGCGCTGATCCGGCAGTGGAACCCGCAGGTCGAGGTTCAGCCCGTAGCACCTGGCTTGCATCAGCTGTTTGAAGCACAGGCCGCGGCGCAGCCGCAGGCGGTGGCAGTGCGCTGTGGCGAGCAATCGCTGGATTACGGCGAGCTCAATGCATGCGCCAATCGACTGGCGCGCAAGCTGCGCGAACTGGGCGTCGGCCCGGAAGTACGGGTAGGGATTGCCACGGAACGTGCGATACCGCTGGTGGTGGGCGTGCTGGCCATCCTCAAGGCGGGGGGCGCTTATGTGCCACTGGACCCGCAATACCCGGCCGAACGCTTGAGCTACATGATCGGGGACAGCGGCATCCGCCTTCTGCTGACCCAAGAGCACTTGCTGGAAAGTCTGCCGCCCCACGTCGGGGTTCAAAGCCTGTGTCTGGAGCACCTGACGCTGGACACGTTCAGTGCCGAGAACCTGGCGAGCCTGACCCGACCGGACAACCTGGCCTATGTGATTTACACCTCGGGCTCCACCGGGCGGCCAAAGGGCGCCTTGCTCAGCCATGCCAACGTCACCCGCTTGTTGAGTGCCACGCAACAGTCGTTCGGTTTCGATCAGCACGACGTGTGGACGCTGTTCCATTCCTACGCGTTCGACTTCTCGGTGTGGGAGCTGTTTGGCGCCCTGTGCAGCGGGGGGCGCCTGGTGATCGTGCCGTATTTCATCAGCCGCGAGCCGCACGCGTTCCATCAACTGCTGTGTGATGAAGGCGTCACGGTGCTCAACCAGACCCCGACCGCTTTCCGGCAATTGATGCCGGTGGCGTGCCAAAGCCCGCAAGCGCTGGCATTGCGCTGGGTGATCTTCGGCGGCGAAGCGCTGGAGGTGGCGAGTCTGCGGCCGTGGTACGAGCGCTTTGGCGACCGCGCCACGACGTTGGTCAATATGTACGGCATCACCGAGACCACGGTGCATGTGACCTTCCGCGCGCTCAGCCCGGCCGATCTGCAGGCCAACGTGCAGAGCCCGATTGGCCGCCCGCTCAGTGACTTGAGCTGGTACTTGCTCGACAGCCAGTTGCAGCCCGTGGCGCCGGGGTGCGCGGGCGAGCTGTACATCGCCGGTCAAGGGCTGGCGCGGGGCTATCACGGCCGCGCCGGGCTCAGCGCCGAACGCTTTGTGCCCAGCCCGTTTGCGCCGGGGGAACGCCTTTACCGCAGCGGCGACCTGGCGCGTCAGCGGGCAGACGGCAACATCGACTACCTGGGCCGCATCGACCAGCAAGTGAAGATTCGCGGTTTCCGCATCGAGCTGGGGGAAATCGAGGCCTGCCTCAAGCAGCAACCGGGGGTCGCGGAGGCCGTGCTGACGGTGCATGCGAGCGCCCAAGGCTCACAACTGTGCGCGTACGTGGTGGCAATCGACACCCCGACCGATCCGCTGGCCTGGCGCGAACATTTGCGCGCGGCGCTCAAGGTCGACCTGCCGGACTACATGGTGCCCAGCCACTGGCGGCTGCTGGATGCGCTGCCCCTGACCGGCAACGGCAAGCTGGACCGCAAGGCCTTGCCGCAGCCGGATGCCGATGCCGAAGGCTGGCAGCGCCCTTACAGCGCCCCGGTCGGGACGCTGGAAACGCAGCTTGCGGCGATCTGGGCCAGCGTGCTGGAGGTGGAGCGTGTGGGTCGACATGACAACTTCTTTGAATTGGGCGGGCACTCATTGCTGGCGGCCCAGGCCAGTGCCCGGGTCGAGCTGGAGCTGGGCATCGAGCTGGCGCTGCGTGCGCTGTTCGAGGCGCCCGACCTGCAAGCCTATGCCGCCGTGGCACAAGCACACACGCCTGCGGATAACGATGGTCGTCTGAGCGCACTTGAGTCGCTGCTCGACGAGATGGAGATCAACTGATGGAAAATTCTACCGCGTGGCGTATTGCCAACCGTTTTGCCAGCCTGGCGCCGCACCAGCGCCGTGAATTCCTGCAAAAAATGCAGGAGCAGGGCGTCAGCTTCGGCCAGTTGCCGATTCCGCCCACCGCCAATGCCAACGCCGACGCGTCGTGCGAACTGTCGTACGCGCAACAACGGCAATGGTTTTTATGGCAACTGGACCCGCAAAGCGCGGCCTACCATATTCCGGCGGCCTTGCGCCTGCGCGGCGCGCTGAATATCGAGGCTCTGCAACGCAGCTTCGACGCCTTGCTGGAGCGCCATCACAGTTTGCGCAGTGTCTTTGTCGAGCCAGACCCGCAGGCCGCTGGCGACGACAGCCAACCCCCGTCACGGACCTTCAAGGTGGCCGCGTCGGTGCAACCGCTCGCGGCCAGCGGCCCTTGGCTGAGGCTTGCGCGCCACGACTTGCGCGATCTGCCCCACCACCAGCGCCTCGACCAGGCGCTGACGCTGCTGGAGGACGACATCGCCCGGCCGTTCGACCTGCAACATGGCCCCTTGCTGAGGGTCAGCCTGTTGCAGCTCGACACCGACGATCACGTGCTGGTGCTGACCCTGCACCACATCGTGGCCGATGGTTGGTCGATGGGCGTGTTGGTCGATGAGTTTTCGCAGCTGTACGCCGCCCATGCCCAGGGCCAGTCCGTGACCCTGCCACCCTTGCCGATTCAGTACGCCGACTACGCGCGGTGGCAGCGGCGCTGGATGGAGGCGGGCGAACTGGAACGCCAACTGGACTGGTGGCGCGCGCAATTGGGTGACGAGCAGCCGGTGCTGGAGCTGCCCGCTGATCGCCCGCGTCCCGCTCACCCGACGCAGCAGGGCGCGCGGCTGGACTTCACCCTGGACCCGCTGCTGGCCAAAAACCTCATGGCATTGGCCCGTCAGCGGGGCGTGACCCCTTTCATGCTGTTGCTGGCCAGCTTTCAGGCGTTGCTGCATCGCTACAGCGGCCAGCCGGACCTGCGCATCGGCGTGCCGGTGGCCAATCGCACGCGCGCCGAGACCCGTGGGTTGATCGGTTTTTTCGTCAACACCCAGGTGCTGCGCGCCGAACTGGACGGGCGCATGCCCTTTGCCCGCTTGCTGGAGCAGACCCGCGATCGTTCGCTTGATGCACAGGCCTATCAGGAGGTGCCGTTCGAGCGTCTGGTGCAGGCGCTACAGGGCGAGCGCAGCCTGAGCCACAGCCCGTTGTTTCAAGTGATGTTCAACCACCAGCAAAGCCGACCCGGTGCGCTGAGCGGGATGCTGGCCGGGTTGCAGGTCGAAAGCGTGGAGTGGCAAGGCCGTACCACTCAATTCGATCTGCAACTGGACACCCATGAGGAAGGCGAGCGCCTGATGGCCAGCCTGACCTACGCCACCGACCTGTTTGACGCACCGCGTATCGAGCAGATGGCGGCCCATTGGCGCAACCTGCTGGCGGCCATTGTAGCCAATCCTGAGTGCGCGATTGGCCAATTGCCGATGCTGACGGCGGCCGAGGTTGAATCCACCCTTTATCAACTCAATGCCACCGAACACCGCTATCCCGGCCCCGCGTGCGTGCAGGAGCACATCGAAGCGCAAGCGGCCGCCACCCCCGATGCCTGTGCGCTGATATTTGCTGATGAGCACCTGAGCTACCGCGCGTTGAATGAGCGCGCCAACCGTTTGGCCCGGCGTCTGCGCGACGCAGGGGTGGGGCCTGAAGTGCGTGTCGGGGTGGCCTGCGAACGCTCGCTGGAACTGGTCATCGGGCTGCTGGCGATTCTCAAGGCCGGGGGCGCCTATGTGCCGCTGGACCCGGAATACCCGGCTGAGCGTCTGGCCTATCTGTTTGAAGACAGTGCTATCAGCCTGTTGCTGACCCAGCCCCATGTGCAGGCCGACTTGCCGTTGCCTGACGCGTTACCGGTCATCTGCCTGGAAGCGGGCGACACCTGGCTGGCCGGGTACGACAGCGACAATCTGCCCAACCTCGCTTGTGCCCAGCACCTGGCGTACGTGATTTACACCTCCGGCTCCACCGGGCGCCCCAAAGGCGCGGGCAACAGCCATGGCGCGCTCTATAACCGTCTGGCATGGATGCAACAGGCCTATGGCCTGAGCGCGGCCGACCGGGTGTTGCAGAAGACACCGTTCAGCTTCGACGTGTCGGTGTGGGAGTTTTTCTGGCCGCTGATGCACGGCGCCACGCTGGTGGTGGCAGCGCCAGGCGTCCACCGCGACCCGCAACAGCTGGCGGCGCTGATCGTGAAACAGGCGATCACCACGCTGCACTTTGTGCCGTCGATGCTGCAAGCGTTTATCAGTGTCGATCAAGCCCGCCAGTGCAGCTCGTTGCGGCGCATTGTGTGCAGCGGTGAAGCGCTGCCAATCGAATTGCAGCGCCAGACCCTGCGCAGCTTGCCGAAGGCGGCGTTGTACAACCTGTACGGCCCGACCGAAGCCGCGATCGACGTCACCCACTGGACCTGTGTCGAAGAAGGCCGCGACAGCGTGCCCATAGGTCGCCCGATTGCCAACCTGCGCACGTATATCCTGAGCCCCGAATTGCAGGTGTTGCCCTGTGGTGCAATCGGCGAGTTGTACCTGGCTGGCAGCGGTCTGGCCCGGGGCTACCATGCCCGGCCGGGGCTGACAGCGGAGCGCTTTGTGGTCGATCCGTTCGGCACGGGCGAGCGCTTGTACCGCACCGGCGACCTGGCCCGCTATCGCGCCGATGGGGCCATTGAGTACTGCGGCCGCATCGACCATCAGGTGAAAATTCGCGGCTTGCGCATTGAGCTGGGGGAAATTGAAGCGCGCCTGCACGAACACCCGCAGGTGCAGGAAGCCGTGGTGCTGGCGCTGGACAATCAATTGGTGGCGTACCTGGTGCCGACCGACGCGCAATTGGCCCACGACGTTCAAGCGCAAGGCCCGTGGCGCGACGCCTTGAAAGCGCGCTTGTTGCAGAGTCTGCCCGATTACATGGTGCCGACGCACCTGATGGTGATTGAGCGGATGCCGTTAAGCCCTAACGGCAAACTGGAGCGCAAATTGCTGCCTGCGCCTGGGGTGAGCGTCAGTCAGCGCGTGTTTGAAGCGCCACGCAGTGACCACGAACGGCAGCTGGCAGTGATCTGGCAGCAGGTGCTGGGGGTCGAACAGGTCGGCCGGCAGGACAACTTCTTTGAGCTGGGCGGCGACTCGATCATCTCGATTCAGGTCGTGAGCCGGGCCCGGCGTGCCGGGCTGCGTTTACAGCCGCGCGACCTGTTTCAACAGCCGACCTTGCAGGCGTTGGCGGCCGTGGCCAGTCAGCAGGCAGTGCCGCAGATCGCCCAAGGGCCGGTGCTCGGCACACAAGCCCTGACCCCGGTGCAACGTTGGTTCTTCGACAACCAGACCGTGCAGCCACAGCACTGGAACCAGGCCGTGTTGCTGGAGGTGCGCGAGCCGCTGGACCTGCTGCGGTTGCAGACTGCCCTGCAACGGGTGTTGGCCCGCCACGATGCGCTGCGCCTGCAATTTCGTCAGGTCGAGGGGCAATGGACGGCGCGGTATGTACCGCTCGACAGCGCGGCGGCCACCGACGTGCTGTGGACCGCGCAAGTGCAGAGCGATGAGGCATTGCAGGGATTGTGCGACGAAGCCCAGCGCAGCCTGTCGCTGCAAGAGGGCCCGCTGTTGCGTGCGGTGTTGATCGACCACGCAGACGGCGGGCAACGCTTGCTGTTGGTGATTCATCACCTGGTGGTGGACGGTGTGTCGTGGCGGATTGTGCTTGAAGACTTGCAAGCAGCGTATGCCGACCAGCCGTTGCCGGAAAAAACCAGCGCCTTGCAAGACTGGGCGAACCAGCTCGGTGCCTACGCCAACAGCGACGCCGTGGTAGCTGAATGCAACTGGTGGCAACAGCACCTGCAAGACGTTAGCGCTGCGCTGCCCAACGCTCGCCCGAACGCCAGCCAGGCCGTGCGTCACCGCCAGGTGGTCAGCCTGGGGCTGGACCGCGAGCGTACGCGCCAACTGCTGCAACAGGCCCCGGCGGCGTACCGCACCCAGGTCAATGACCTGTTGCTCACTGCGCTGGCGCGCGCCCTGTGCGATTGGACCGGCGACGCCCATGCATTGATTCAACTGGAAGGTCACGGCCGTGAAGACCTGTTTGACACCATTGACCTGACCCGCACCGTGGGCTGGTTCACCAGCCTGTTCCCGGTCAAGTTGACCCCGGCCACCGATCTGGCGACGTCGATCAAAGCCATCAAGCAACAACTGCGCGACATTCCCGGCAAAGGGCTGGGGTTTGGCCTGCTGCGCTACCAAGGGCCCGTCGAGGTGCAAGCTCGCCTGGCGGCATTGCCGAGCGCGCGGGTCACGTTCAACTACCTGGGGCAGTTCGACCAGAGCTTCAGCGACGCCGCCCTGTTCGTGCCCGCGCGTCAAGCCAGCGGCGCAGCGCAAAGCCCGGATTCACCCTTGGCCAACTGGTTGTCGGTGGACGGCCAGGTGTTTGGCGGGGAGCTGAAACTGGACCTGAGCTTCAGTCAGGCATGCTTCGACAAGGCCGATATTCAGGCGTTGGCAGCGGCCATCGAATCGAACCTGCAGGCCGTGGTGGCGCATTGCATCGACCCGCGCCACGGCGGTGTGACCCCGGCCGATTTCCCGCTGGCCGACCTGACCCAGGCGCAACTTGATGACGTGCCGGTGACGTCGCGGCAGATTGAGGATCTGTATCCGCTGTCGCCGATGCAGCGCGGGCTGTTGTTCCACAGTGTGTACGAGCCGCTGGCGGGCGCGTATGTCAACCAGCTCAGCGTGGAAGCCACCGGGCTGGACGCGACGCGTCTGGCGCAGGCGTGGCAGGCGACTCTGGACGCACACCCGATTCTGCGCAGCGGCTTCCATTGGCCGCCGGGCGCCGTGCAACCGGTGCAAGTGGTGCAGCGCACACTGGAGTTGCCGTTGACTGTGCTGGACTGGCGCGGGCGCGCCGATCAGGCTGGCCAATTGCAACTACTGGCGCGCAGCGAGCGGTTGCAGTTTGACCCGGCGCACCCGCCCTTGCTGCGTCTGGCGCTGGTGCGGCTGGATGAACAGCGTCAGCAACTGATTTACACCCATCATCACCTGCTGCTGGATGGCTGGAGCAACGCGCTGTTGTTGGGCGAAGTGTTGCAGCGCTATGCCGGGGACACTGTGGCGAGCCATTCAGGGCGTTTTGCCGACTACATCGGTTGGCTGCACAGGCAGGATGCAGCAGCCGATGAGGCGTTCTGGCGCACCCAGCTGGCCGGTCTGGAAAACCCGACCCTGTTGGCCCAGAGCGTGGCGTACACGGCTTCGCCACAGGCGGATGAGTACGCCGACCATCGTCAGGTCTTCGACGCGGCCAGCAGTGCGGCGTTTACCGCATTTGCCCGCCAGCACGCCATCACCCTCAACACGCTGCTTCAAGGCGCGTGGGCGCTGCTGTTACAGCGGTACAGCGGCCAGCAGACGGTCGCGTTCGGCGCCACGGTCTCGGGGCGCCCGGTGGACTTGCCGGGTGCCGAGCATCAGCTCGGGCTGTTCATCAATACCTTGCCGGTGATCAGCCAGCCGCAGGCCGCTGAAAGCGTGGCGCAGTGGCTGGGCCGCTTGCAGGCACATAACCTTGAGCTGCGGGAGCACGAATTCACCGCGTTGAGTGACGTGCAGCGTTGGGCCGGGCGTGCGGGTGAGCCGCTGTTCGACAGCTTGCTGGTGTTCGAAAACTTCCCGGTTGCCGAGGCCTTGCAACAGGGTGCCCCGGACGGCTTGCGCTTTTCGCTGCCGGATAACCACGAGCGCACCAACTACCCGCTGACGCTGGCGGCGGTGAGTGAAGGGCATTTGAGCCTGACCTGGAGTTACCAGCTCAGCCACTTCTCGCCCCCGGTGATTGCCCGCATGAGCCAGCATTTGGCGTGCCTGCTGAACGCCATGGTGGCCGCACCGCAGGCCCGCCTGGGCGAGTTGTCCTGGTTGAGCGAAGGTGAACGCCAGCAGTTGCTGCATGACTGGAACCCGGCACCGGGGCCCGCGACCACGCAATGCGTGCATCAGTTGATCGAAGCGCAGGCGGCGATTCGCCCCGAGGCGGTGGCGCTGATCTTTGCCGACACCACCTTCAGCTATCACGACCTCAATCAACGTGCCAACCGCTTGGCTCATCGCTTGCGTGAGTTGGGTATCGGCCCCGAGGTGCGCGTGGGGCTGGCCGTCGAGCGCTCGCCGCAGATGATTATCGGCCTGCTGGCGATCCTCAAGGCTGGGGGCGCTTACGTACCGCTGGACCCGGCGTACCCGGCCGAACGTTTGGGGTATTTGATGCAGGACAGCGGCATTGCGCTGCTGTTGACCCAATCGTGGCTGCGCCCGTCATTGCCACCGGTGGCAGGGGTGCCGGTGCTGGAACTGGACCGTGAGGCCGTGGCGCATTTGCCGGGCACCGACCTGCGCAACCTGAACGACGCGCAGAACCTCGCTTACCTGATTTACACCTCGGGTTCCACCGGGCGTCCGAAAGGCGTCAGTGTCGCCCATGGCCCGCTGGCCATGCATTGCCTGTCCATCGGCGCGCTGTACGGCATGACCCCGCACGACCGCGAGTTGCAATTTGCCTCCATCAGTTTCGACGGCGCCCACGAGCGCTGGCTGACCCCGCTGGTCTTCGGTTCGGCGCTGATGCCCCGTGACGACGAGCTTTGGAGCGTGCAACGCACCTGCGAAGAGATCGAGCGGCATGGCATCACCATCGCCTGTTTCACCCCCAGCTATTTGCTACAAATGGCCGACTACCTGGGTGAAGCCGGGCGTGCCTTACCGATCCGTTCTTACACCGTGGGCGGTGAAGGCATGCCCAAACACGCCTTCGATGAAGTGCAGCGGGTGTTGCAGCCACCGCGCATTATCAACGGCTACGGCCCGACTGAAACCGTGATTACACCGTTGATCTGGTGCGCGTATCCGGGCACGCAGTTTGACTCGCCGTTTTTGCCCATTGGCCGTCCGGTGGGGCAGCGCAGCGCTTACGTGCTCGACAGTCAGCTGCAACCCTTGCCGGTGGGCGTGGCGGGCGAGCTGTACATGGGCGGCGAGGGCATTGCGCGTGGCTACCATCAGCGGCCCGACCTGACGGCGGAACGGTTTGTACCGGACCCGTTCGTGGCAGGCGCGCGCCTGTACCGCAGTGGCGATCTGGCGCGGCTGCGCGAGGACGGGGTGGTCGAGTACCTGGGCCGTATCGACCAGCAGGTGAAAATCCGTGGGTTCCGCATTGAGCTGGGGGAAATCGAAGCCTGTCTGCTGGAGCACGACGGCGTGCGCGAAGCCTTTGTGGTCGACCGCGAAGGTCCGGTCAGCCGTCAGTTGGTGGGTTACATCGTGCCCCGCGACCCACTGGCCGATGACAGCGCGCTGCGCGAGGCATTGATAGCGCACCTGCGCAGCCGTCTGCCGTCACACATGCTGCCGGCGCATTTAATGTGCCTGGCCGCGTTGCCGTTGACTCCCAACGGCAAGCTGGACCGTCAGGCGCTGCCGGCGCCCGAGGCCAGCCGCCAGGTGGCGGAACGGGTCTTGCCGGGCACCCCGGCAGAAGCCCTGCTGGCGGCGGTCTGGCAAGACGTGCTGGGGCTGGAAGCCGTGGGGGTGACTGAAAACTTCTTCGAGCTGGGCGGCGATTCGATCATCTCGTTGCAGGCCGTGAGCCGTGCAGGGGCGCTGGGCTTGGCGTTCACCCCGAAACAACTGTTCGAGGCGCAAACCATTCGTGCGCTGGCACAACGGGCCGTGGCGGCAGCACCCCGTGTCGCGCATGCTCCCGACGCCGTGCCTTTTGCCCAAGTGCCGACCACCGTGCAGGTGGAGCGCGAGGGGCTGGACGACCTGTACCCGCTGTCGCCGATGCAACAGGGCATGCTGTTCCACTGCATTGAGTCGCCCGAGCTGAACCTGTACGTCAACCAGCTCAGCGTGGCGGTTGAAGGGTTGCAGGTCGACCGTTTCCGCGCCGCCTGGGACACCTTGCTGCAGCGCCATGAAGTGCTGCGTGCGGCCTTCCTCTGGCGCGACGGTCTGGCGGACCCGCTGCAAGCGGTGTATCAGCAGGCGCACGTGCCGATTGTGGAACTGGACTGGCGTGAACACGCCGACCCGCAGGCGGCGTTGTTGGCCTTGGCGGCGGACGATCAGGCGCGTGGCTTCGACCTCAGTTGCCCGCCCTTGATGCGTTTCACCTTGGTGCGTCTGGGCGATAACCGGCACCAGATGATCTGGACCTACCATCACTTGCTGCTGGACGGCTGGAGCGCGTCACGTCTGCTCGGCGAGATGCTGCGCCTGTACGCGCACCAGACCTTGCCAGCGCTGACCGGGCGCTATGCCGATTACATCCACTGGCTGGCGCAGCAGGACGTGACGCTGGCCGAAGGGTTCTGGCGCGCACGCCTGGAGACGCTGCAAGCGCCGACGATGCTGGCCAATGCGGCCAACACCGGCGGCAGCGGCCACGGCGTGCTTTACAGCTATCTGGACAGCGAGGCGACCCGCCGTTTGTACACGTTTGCCACTCAACAACGGGTGACGTTGAACACGCTGGTGCAAGCGGCCTGGCTGCTGCTGTTGCAGCGTCATACCGGGCAGCGCAGCGTGGCTTTCGGCGCCACCGTGGCGGGGCGCCCGACCCAACTGCCAGGCGCGCAGGACATGCTGGGCCTGTTCATCAACACCTTGCCGGTGATCCAGACCCTCGATCCGCAACAGACGCTGGGCGACTGGCTGCGCGAGTTACAGGACGACAATCTGTCGATCCGTGAGGTCGAGCACACGCCGCTGGCCGATATTCAGCGCTGGGCCGGGCAGGGCGGCCAAGGGCTGTTCGACAGCATCATCGTGTTTGAAAACCACCCGGTGGACCGCGCCCTGCGCGGCGAGCAGGACGGCGAATTGAGGTTTGCCGAAGTCGGCAGCGGCGGGGTCACCAACTTCCCGATGGATTTGATGGTCAGTGCCACCGACCAAGGGCTGGAGGTGGAATACCTGTACTTGCGCGAACGTTTCACGGCGCCGCAGGTCGAGGCCATTCGCGCCCAGTTGGAAGGGTTGCTGGCGCAGTTGCCGCAGGATGCCCAGTGCCGGATTGGCGACATTGGCTTGCCACAGTCGCGCATTGAGCAGGCACTGGTGCAGGCCCCTGCGACGGACTTGGTGCATGGCTTCATGGCGCAGGTGCGGCGCCAGCCCGATGCCGTGGCCTTGATCTGCGACGGCCGTGAACTGACGTATGCCGCGCTGGACCGGCAGACCGACGTGCTGGCGGCTCACTTGCAAGGGCGCGGCATTGGCCCCGAGAGCCGGGTGGCGGTGGCGTTGCCGCGTTCGGAGCAGACGATTGTGGCGTTCCTGGCCGTGCTCAAGGCAGGCGCCGCGTACGTGCCGCTGGACCTCGACTACCCGGCTGAGCGACTGACCTTCATGCTGGCCGATTCAGCGGCCAGCCTGTTGCTGTGCAACAGCGATGTGGACCAGCGGGTGACCTTCGATGCCGCCACCCCGCGTCTGTTGCTCGACCAATTGAGCGATCAGGTGGCGTTGCCACGGGCGGTTGAGTCGCTGGGCGGGCATCTGGCATACCTGATTTACACCTCGGGTTCGACCGGCCAGCCCAAAGGCGTGGCCGTGGCCCGCCAGCCGATTGCGCGGCACTGTCAGGGCATCATCGACCTGTACGCGCTCAACCCGGACAGCCGCGAGCTGCACTTTATGTCCTTCGCGTTTGACGGTGCGCAGGAGCGCTGGCTCAGCGTCTTGCTGGCCGGTGGCAGCCTGGTGATCCGCGACGATCAGCTGTGGACCCCGGAGCAGACTTTACACGTGCTGCACCAACAACACGTGACGGTGGCGTGCTTCCCGCCCGCTTACCTGCAACAGCTGGCAGAAGTCGCGCTGGCCCAAGGCAATCCACCGCCCGTGCACACCTATTGTTTTGGTGGCGACGCGGTGCCGGATGCCAGCTTTGAGCTGGTCAAGCGAGCCCTGCGCCCGCAACGACTGGTCAACGGCTACGGGCCGACCGAAACCGTGGTCACGCCGCTGTTGTGGCGGGCCGAGGTGACGGACTGCTGTGAAGCGGCCTATGCGCCGATTGGACGGGGTGTCGCCGGGCGCGGTTTGTATGTGCTGGACGCGGACATGAACCCGTTGCCCGCCGGTGTGAGTGGCGAGTTGTACCTGGGCGGGGAATGCCTGGCCCGTGGCTATCACGGGCAACCGGGGTTGAGTGCCGAGCGCTTTGTGCCGGACCCGTTCGATGCCAAGGGCGCTCGCATGTACCGCACCGGGGACCGGGTTCGTCAGCGCGAATGCGGCCTGATCGACTACCTGGGGCGCCTGGACCAACAAGTAAAAATCCGCGGCTTCCGCATTGAACTGGGGGAAATCGAAGCGCGTCTGCGTCAGTGCGAAGGGGTGCAGGATGCGGCGGTCAAGGTGATCGAAGGGCCAACCGGCAAGCAGTTGGCAGGGTATGTGGTCGCGTCTGGCACCCTGCTGGAACGCACACTCAAAGAGCAATTGCAGGCGCACCTGCCGGATTACATGGTACCGAGCCACATCGTGCCGATGGCGCGTTTCCCGCTGTCCGCCAACGGCAAGCTGGACCGTCGCGCACTGCCCGAGCCGCAGGTTGCCCAAGGCACGTACCGGGCGCCGCGCACTGAGCTGGAACAGGCATTGGCGCTGATCTGGCAAGAGGTGTTGGGGCTCGAGCAGGTGGGGATCGACGACAATTTCTTTGAGCTGGGCGGCGACTCGTTGCAGGTGCTGAAAGTGATTTCACGGGTGCGTAATCAGCCGCAGTTGGGTTTCAGCCTCAAGCTGCGCGACCTGATGCAGAAACCGTGCATTGCCGAGCTCAGCGGCTTTGAACCTGTGGCGCTCGCGCAGGCCCCCGACCCGCTGCTGGCGCTCAATAGCCGCGTTGGTGACGTGCCGCCGTTGTTCTGTTTGCACGCGGGGTTCGGGACGGTGTTCGACTACGAGCCGCTGGCCCGTAAATTGGACGGGCGCCGCAGCGTTTATGGTGTGCAGTGCCGCATGTTGCTCGACCCTGAATGGCAAGACACCTCGTTGCATAGCATGGCGCAGGCGTATGCCGGACGTATCCGCCAGCAACAGGCTGACGGCCCGTATCACCTGCTGGGCTGGTCATTGGGCGGGGCGTTGACCTTGCTGGTGGCCCAGGCGCTGGAGGCGCAAGGCCAGCAGGTGGCGTTTGCCGGGCTGGTGGACACCTACGTGGCGGGGACGGCCGAGGCCAGTGACGGGCGTGAAGATTTGCAGGATTTCTTGCGCTTTGTGCTGGGGCTGTCCGAGCACGACGCGTGCAGGTTGATGGAGGATCAGGGGCGCAGCGCCGAGCAGGTGATTGCCGCCGCCATGGCCGAGCCGCGTGCCGGGTTGGGCGAGCACGGGCTGCTTGGGTCGGCGGAGCTGAGTCACATCTTTGCCGTGGGCGCGCGCCTCAAACAGTTGGCTTTGCAGCAGCCGATGCTGCCTGCAACCCGGGTTCAGGCGCACCACTGGTGGGTGGCCGGGCGCGACGACGAGCGCCGCGTGCATGGGGCGCAAGTGGGGCCGGGCGCCAGTCACAGCGTGCTCAAGGGCGGCCATTACGACGTGTTGCGTCAGGCGCCATTGCTGATCCGACTGGAGCAATTACTGGCAGGGCAGGCCGAGCGGGTGTGACGGCACCTTATGCACGTGCGTTGAGGTTCAGCGCTAACCATCACCGCCTTCGGCAACCCGTGCCGAAGGCTATTTGCAAGGACACACGTATGTCAGTAGTACCGGAGCTGGAAGCCTTTTTGGAACTGGCCGAGTTCAGTCGCATGACCGGCAAAAGCCAGGCCCTGCATGACCTGAGCCCGGCGCAGGCCCGGCTGGAGTTTGAAATGAGTGCCGGGGTGCTGGACGAGCCGTTGTCGGGCATCGACAGTTACGACCTGCGCCTGCCGGCCCGGGATGGTTTCAGCTTGCCAGCGCGCCTGTATCGCGCCCCGCAGCTAACGCCACAACCGCTGCCGGTGGTGGTCTACTTCCACGGCGGCGGTTATGTGATTGGCAGTCTGGACAGCCACGACGGGCTGTGTCGCCGGTTGGCCCATGCCGGGCAATTCGCCGTGCTGGCCGTGGATTACCGGCTGGCCCCGGAGTGGGTGTTCCCCACGGCGGTGCAAGATGCCTGCGACGCAGTGAACTGGTTGCTGCGCGAGGGCGCCCGTCATGGGCTGGACGCCACCCGCGTGGCGTTTGCCGGTGACAGTGCGGGCGGCACATTGAGCACAGTGCTCGCGATTCTGGCGGTGCGTGACCCGCAGGAGGTGGCCATCGTGCCGCTCGCGCAGGTGTTGCTGTACCCGGTCACCGACGGCAGTTGCAAACGTGAATCCCACCAGCGTTTCGCCCACGGGTATCTGCTCGAAACCGCCACCATGGACTGGTTCTACGGGCACTACACCCGAACCACGGCGGATGTGCAGGATTGGCGTGTTTCACCGTTACTGGCCCCGGATGTCAGCGGCGTGGCCCCTGCGTTGGTGTACCTGGCCGGGTTTGATCCGTTGCATGACGAGGGACTGGCCTATGCCGCCAAACTGCAACAGGCGGGCAATGAGGTGGTGAGGTGGGAAGAACCGGGGATGACCCATGACTTCATGCGCATGAGCGGCTTGCTCGAAGAAGTGGCCGGGATTCATGAGCGGGTGGCGGGCTGGCTGGATGAGCGGCTGGCCGGGTGAGGGCGCGCCCTCACTCACCCACGCTGAGTTGCGCAATCAACCAGATGTTGGCCCCGCTGATCACCGCGAACAGAAACCACGCCAGCAAGCGCGTCGGCAGGCGGTTGACGAAGGGGCCCATCAGTTTGACGTCGCTGGTCATGCGGATCAGGGGGTAGAGCGCAAACGGCAATTGCAGGCTGAGCACCACCTGACTGAGGATCAGCAGCTTGCCGACGGCGTTGTCGCCCATCAACCAAACGCCCGCAAATGCCGGGATCAAGGCCAGCCCGCGGGTAATCAGGCGCCGCTGCCAGCACGGGATGCGCAGGTCGAGGTAGCCTTCCATGATGACTTGACCGGCGATGGTGCCGGTGAACGTCGAGCTTTGCCCGGACGCCAGCAGCGCCACGCCAAACAGCACGCTGGCCATCGCGCCGCCCACCAGTGGGTCGAGCAGGCGGTAGGCGTCCTGGATTTGCACCACGTCGGTGTGGCCGGTTGTGTGAAACGCGGCCGCCGCCAGAATCAGGATCGCGCCGTTGACCATCAGCGCCAGCGCCAGTGAGCCGATGGTGTCGATCCGCGCCAGCCGCACGGCGTCGAGCTTGCTGGCGTAGTCGTTGCCCACCCGCCTTGTTTGCACCACGGAGCTGTGCAAGTACAGGTTGTGCGGCATCACGGTGGCGCCGAGGATGCCGATGGCCAGGTACAGCGGCGCCGCTTCGCTGATCGCCGAAAGGGACGGTTTGAATCCGTCGAAGACGTCAGGCCAATAGGGTTTGATCAGCACCAGCTCGACGAAAAAGCACACGCCAATCGTCATCACCAGCACCAGCATGATGGCTTCCAGCCGACGGAAGCCTTTGCCTTGAAGGGCCAGGATCAGCAGGGTGTCGAAGGCCGTCAGCGCGATGCCGAAGGTCAGCGAGCAGCCCAGCAACAAGTGGAACGCCAAGGCGCAGCCAAGGACTTCGGCGAGGTCGGTGGCAATGATCGAGACTTCGGCCAGCAGCCACTGCACCCTGGCTGAGCGCGTGCTGTAGCGCTGGCGGCACAGTTGCGCCAGATCGCGGCCGGTGGCGATGCCGAGTCGCGAGCACAGGCATTGCACCGCCATGCCCGCGAGGCTGGCCAGCAACACG
This sequence comes from Pseudomonas sp. ESBL9, assembly GCF_036668715.1. Classification (NCBI taxonomy): domain Bacteria; kingdom Pseudomonadati; phylum Pseudomonadota; class Gammaproteobacteria; order Pseudomonadales; family Pseudomonadaceae; genus Pseudomonas; species Pseudomonas sp. ESBL9. Next base: position 464,192 of record NZ_JAZEVV010000001.1, read on the forward strand.
ACGAATAACAGGTTATAGCCGTAGCGCGACCCGGCTTCGATGGCGGTCGCCCAGTTGCCGGGGTCCATGTAACCAATACTGATCAGCAGGCCCGGCCCGGCAAAACGCAAGGCGCGCTTCCAGAAAGGTGCGCGGGGGTCCACCGCTACGCTGCCGCTGACTTCAGGCGGGCAGAAGGGCGCCGTGGGGATTTTCGGCAGGCTGAATGTCAAGTGCAGGCTCCGGTTGTTTTTGTGCGGGAGGCGGGCAGGGGCAATGGGTGTGAGGTTACATCGGTCGTGGGGTTTTTTCCGCCGATAGGGTCGATACAGCGGGGCTATTGCTGTTTTTACAGTCACGGGGGCGGCGATCTGTCTCGACGGTCAGTCCTGAGCTGGAGCCAAGCGGGGTCGGCCTGTTACCATTCGGCACTTTGTTTTATCTCCACTTCGAGACCGCCCATGACCACCGTTCGCACGCGCATTGCGCCATCGCCTACCGGCGACCCCCACGTCGGCACCGCTTACATCGCTTTGTTCAACTACTGCTTCGCCAAGCAGCATGGCGGCGAGTTCATCCTGCGGATCGAAGACACCGACCAATTGCGTTCGACCCGTGAGTCAGAACAGCAGATTTACGATGCGCTGCGCTGGCTCGGTATCACCTGGAGCGAAGGCCCCGACGTTGGCGGCCCGCATGGCCCGTATCGTCAGAGCGAGCGCAGCGATATTTATAAGCAGTACACCCAGCAACTGGTCGACATGGGGCATGCGTTCCCTTGTTTCTGCACCGCACAAGAGCTGGACCAGATGCGCGCCGAGCAAATGGCCAAGGGCGAGACCCCGCGCTACGACGGTCGCGCGCTGTTGCTGTCCAAGGAAGAAGTGGCCCGGCGCCTGGCCGCTGGCGAGCCACACGTGATCCGCATGAAAGTGCCGACCGAAGGCGTGTGCGTGGTGCCAGACCTGCTGCGCGGCGACGTCGAGATCCCGTGGGACCGCATGGACATGCAAGTGCTGATGAAGACCGACGGCCTGCCGACGTACTTCCTGGCCAACGTGGTCGACGATCATTTGATGGGCATCACCCACGTATTGCGCGGTGAAGAATGGCTGCCGTCGGCGCCGAAACTGATCCTGCTCTACGAGTACTTTGGCTGGGAACAACCGCAGTTGTGCTACATGCCACTGCTGCGTAACCCGGACAAGAGCAAGCTGTCCAAGCGCAAGAACCCGACCTCGGTTACGTTCTACGAGCGCATGGGCTTCATGCCCGAAGCGATGCTCAACTACTTGGGTCGCATGGGTTGGTCGATGCCTGACGAGCGCGAGAAGTTCTCGCTGCAAGAGATGGTCGACAACTTTGACCTGTCCCGTGTTTCGCTGGGCGGTCCGATTTTCGATATTGAAAAACTCTCCTGGCTCAATGGCCAATGGTTGCGTGACTTGCCGCTGGACGAATTTGCCAGCCGTGTCCAGCAATGGGCGCTGAACCCCGAGTACATGATGAAGATCGCGCCGCTGGTACAGGGGCGGGTCGAGACGTTCAGTCAGATCGCGCCGCTGGCCGGGTTCTTCTTCTCGGGTGGCTTGCAACTGGATGCCAAGCTGTTTGAGCACAAAAAGTTGTCCGGCGATCAAGTGCGTCAACTGATGCAACTGATCCTGTGGAAGCTCGAAAGCCTGCGTCAGTGGGAAAAAGACGCCATCACCGGTTGCATACAAACGGTGGTGGATGCCCTTGAGCTGAAGCTGCGCGATGCGATGCCGCTGATGTTTGCGTCGATCACGGGGCAGGCCAGCTCGGTGTCGGTGCTGGACGCCATGGAGATTCTGGGCCCGGACCTCACGCGTTTCCGCTTGCGTCAGGCGCTGGAACTGCTGGGCGGTGTTTCGAAGAAAGAAAACAAAGAGTGGGAAAAGCTGTTCAACGCAATCGGTTGATCGGTTTTGAGGTGCCGTCGCTGCCGCAGGCTGGGGTCAGGACCGCTGCGCGGCCCTTTTAGGTCTTTGGCAGTGACGGCACGTTTTGTATGCGGGGCCCGTATTTACGGGGTGGGAAGGGTAAGTGGTTGTTCTCTCGACCATTTTTTTTAAAAAACTTTGAAAATAAGTTTGACAGCCTACCGATCCAGTCTTAATATGCGCCCCGTCCACACAGCAACACGCAACACTGACTGTTTGGGGCTATAGCTCAGCTGGGAGAGCGCTTGCATGGCATGCAAGAGGTCAACGGTTCGATCCCGTTTAGCTCCACCAAATTTACAGTTCAATGCTTGGCCACACCGGCATTGAATCGATCAGCACTCAGCGCTGATCATTGTTAGAAGGTTTGTGTCCCCTTCGTCTAGTGGCCTAGGACACCGCCCTTTCACGGCGGTAACAGGGGTTCGAGTCCCCTAGGGGACGCCAGTTTTACAGAAGCAGCACTTCGGTGTTGCTCCGCCGCCAGGCGATAAATCGGGGCTATAGCTCAGCTGGGAGAGCGCTTGCATGGCATGCAAGAGGTCAACGGTTCGATCCCGTTTAGCTCCACCAATTTACAGTTCAACGTCGGGCCACACTGGCGTTGAATCGATCAGGCAAATGCCTGATCACTGTTAGAAGGGTTTGTGTCCCCTTCGTCTAGTGGCCTAGGACACCGCCCTTTCACGGCGGTAACAGGGGTTCGAGTCCCCTAGGGGACGCCACGATTACCCGCTCTGCGGGATTTTTAAGGGTCATTCAATTATTGAATGGCCCTTTTGTTTGCCTGAAGCTTTTGTCATCCTCGCCATCACCCTCGTTTGGCCCTGTGCCGCTCCCCACCTTAAACAGACCTGCTGCGTTACACTGCGCCCTTTATTTAAGCGTGGAGGCTGGGCATGAGCTGGGATTTGGCAACGCCGTTCATCATTGATCTGCAGGTGCAGGCTGAAGACATCGACGGTTTTGGCCATGCCAATAACGCTGCCTATGTTGTCTGGCTGGAACGATGCGCCTGGCGTCACTCTCAGCGCCTCGGGCTGGACCTCACGGAATACCGTCGTCTTGACCGCGCCATGGCTGTGGCCAGGCATGAAATCGATTACCTGGCCAGCGCCTATGAAGGTGACGAGTTGCAACTGGCGACGTGGATCATCGATTGCGACAAACGCTTGCGCATGACGCGTCAGTTCCAGTTGATCAGGCCGCGCGACGGGCTGACGTTGCTGCGGGCTAACACCACGTTTGTGTGTATCGAACTGTCCAGCGGCAAAGCCAAACGCCTGCCGCCCGAATTCCTCGATGGCTATGGTCCGGCGGTCGTGCCAGCCTGATAGGGCGTGCAACGCGATACCGATTGCCCGCGTTAGCGCGTAAACTGCCGCACGTTTTTTTATGAGAGTCACCCATGCAAATTGCCTTGGCGCCGATGGAAGGGCTGGTCGACAACATCCTGCGTGATGTCCTGACCCGCACCGGCGGTATTGATTGGTGTGTCACCGAATTCATTCGGGTCACCGAGCGTCTGCTGCCCGACGCTTACTTCCACAAGTTTGCCCCTGAGCTTCAGCACGGCGCGAAGACCCGTGCAGGCGTGCCGCTGCGCGTGCAATTGCTGGGGTCCGATCCGGCGTGCCTGGCAGACAACGCAGCGCTGGCCTGCCAGTTGGGCGCTGAAGTGATCGATCTGAATTTTGGCTGTCCGGCCAAGACGGTGAACAAGTCCCGTGGCGGTGCCGTGCTGCTCAAAGAGCCTGAACTGCTGCATGCGATCCTGTTGCAAGTGCGTCGCACTGTGCCGGCTCATATCCCGGTCACGGCCAAGATGCGTTTGGGCTTCGATACCCCTGACAGCGCCAACGAATGCGCCATTGCGCTGGCTGAAGGCGGCGCAAGCCAGATCGTGGTGCATGCCCGGACCAAAATGGATGGCTACAAGCCACCTGCGCATTGGGAATACATTGCTCAGGTGCAAGAGGTCGTCAAGGTGCCGGTGTTTGCCAATGGGGACATCTGGTCCGTTGAAGATTGGCGCCGTTGCCGCGAAATCAGTGGTGCTGAAGACATCATGCTCGGCCGGGGTCTGGTTTCCAGGCCAGACCTTGCCCGGCAGATCGCCGCAGCGCGGGCCGGGGAAGAGGTCGTCGAAATGACCTGGGCTGACCTGCAGCCGATGATTCGTGACTTCTGGGCCCAGGCTCAAGCGCAACTGACCCCGCGCTCAGCCCCAGGGCGTCTGAAGCAGTGGCTGGCGATGCTGACGCGCAATTATCCCGAGGCCACGGTGTTGTTCAATGCGATGCGCCGCGAAACCGACTGTGAAAAAGTCCGTCATCTGGTCAACAACCCGCCCATGGATGCGGCTTCAAACACCTGAATTTTTTTTAAAAAAACCTCTTGAAATGATTGGGTCGGTCCCTATTTAGGGAGTACGCGATGCCGAAACCGGGTCGCGGAGACAAAATCTCGCTGAAATCAGGAGGCTAAATTATGAGCACTGCATTTTCTCTGGCGCCACTGTTCCGTAATTCTGTCGGCTTTGACCGTTTTAGTGATTTGTTCGAAACCGCGCTTCGCAATGACACCAGCGGTGGCTACCCACCCTACAACGTTGAAAAACGCGGTGAAGACAGCTATCGCATTGTCGTAGCTGCAGCGGGTTTCCAGCAGGAAGACCTGGACCTGCAAGTAGAGAAAGGTGTGTTGAGCGTGAGCGGCAGCAAACGTGAAACCAGCACCGACGACAGCGTGACCTTTTTGCATCAGGGTATTGCACAACGGGCGTTCAAACTGTCCTTCCGCCTCGATGACCACATCGAGATCAAAGGTGCAAACCTGAGCAATGGCTTGCTGAGCATTGATCTGCAACGGGTAGTGCCTGAAGAGGCAAAAGCCAAACGCATCCCGATCAATGGGGAACAGCCAGCCCTGCAAAACTGATCCCGCAGTGGCGCGTCAGGAACCCCGTCTTTTCAGGCGGGGTTCTTTGTATTCGGGGTAGGCGCAGAACTGCAAGCGCTTGTTTCCGGATGGTTTTCAGAGGTTTTTCGTCGACTAGCCTGAAGATAGCCGACCGGGCGCACGACGTGTCCGGCGCCATTCACAGGTGATTGACATGAAAAACAAACGTGCCCGCGACTCAGCAACCGGTCTCTTTATTCCACTGGAAGAAGCCAAGCGTCGACCTCGGGAAACCACCGTAGAAACCATTAAAAAACCGAAAAAAGAGCAACCCAGGCATTGACGAGCAGTACGCAGGCATTTGTTTTCGACCTCTCCCCGAGACAAGTGCCTGCACTTTCTTTATCCCTCCCTTCGGCGTTTGGTCGGCCATCTCTCGTTCAAAGACGCTGTGAACTATGCTTGTGCCTGTTCGTGCACAAAGGAGTGACGCATGCGGGTTCCAGACAAACCTGTCGACGAGGCGGCTCGTTTAGAAGCCTTGCACAGGTTGAATGTCCTCGACACCGAGCCGGAGGAGCGATTTGAGCGCCTGACCCGTCTGGCGCGACGCGTGTTCAATGTGCCGATTGCCTTGGTCAGCCTGGTGGATACCGAGCGTCAGTGGTTCAAATCGGCGGCTGGCCTTGATGTCATTGAAACGCCCCGCGACGTGTCCTTTTGTGGGCACGCGATTTTGGGCGACCAGATATTGATGATCTGCGACGCCGTGCTGGACGAGCGCTTTTATGACAATCCGTTGGTATTGGGCGATCCGGGCATCCGTTTTTACGCGGGCTGTCCGCTCAAAGTCGCTAACGGCGATAAAGTCGGCACGCTGTGCCTGATCGATACCTTGCCCCGTGTGCTTAGCGACGATGAGCGTGAGTTGTTGCGGGATTTGGCAGCGATGGCCGAGCAAGAGCTGGTGGCTGTGCAATTGGCGACCATGGATGAGCTAACTCTGCTTTCCAACCGGCGCGGCTTCGAAGCCTTGGCGCGTCATGGCCTGGCGTATTGCAGGCAATGGGGCAGGCCGGCGACGTTATTGTTTTTCGATCTTAATGAGTTCAAGCAGGTCAATGACACCTACGGCCATGCTGAAGGCGATCAGGCCCTCAAGGCCTTTGCCGACGTGTTGCGCATCGCGTTTCGTGAAAGCGATGTGATCGGGCGGTTGGGCGGGGATGAATTTGTCGTGCTGCTGACTGGCTCGGACTGCGTGCACATCGCCGCCGTCATGGCTCGCCTGCAAGCGTTGCTCGATGAGCGCAATGCAAGCGCGTCACGGGGTTATGCGATTCGTTTCAGTGTCGGGCAGATTGAATATGACCCTCAACACCATGACTCGGTCGCAAGCCTGTTGCTCGACGCCGACCGTGCGATGTACGTCCATAAGCAGACATTGAAGCGAGGTTGAGCCCGGCCCGGTATTCCGGGCCCGGGTCACACTGATTACTTTGAGGGGTGAGGCTGGGCCGCCGGGCGGGCCTTCAGGTTCTTGTCGGCTTTATAGCGCAATGCCACATCTGGCACGCTGCCGCTTTTGCCGGTCTCAATCCAGCTGCGGATCCGGCTGGCATCGGCAAAGTGGGTGTATTTGCCGAATGCATCCAGAATCACCAGCGAAACCGGGCGGTTGCCCATTTCTGTCACCAGCACCAGACAGTGCCCTGCCTGATTGGTGAAGCCGGTCTTGGTGATCTTGATATTCCACTTGTCCTTGTTGACCAGGTGGTCGGTGTTGCGAAAGCCCAAGGTGTAGTTGGGCTTGCGAAAGGCGACGGTTTTTTCTTTGGTGGTGCTCAATTGGCTCAGCATCGGGTATTGACGGGCTGCTGCCAGCAACTTGCTCAAGTCACGGGCCGTCGAGACGTTATGCATCGACAAGCCGGTCGGTTCCACATAGCGGGTGTGCATCATGCCCAGGCTTTTGGCTTTGGCATTCATGGCGGCAATAAACGCCACGTAACCGCCGGGGTAATGGTGTGCAAGGGTGGCTGCGGCGCGGTTTTCTGAGGACATGAGGGTAATCAGCATCATGTCGTGGCGCGTCAGTTCGCTGCCGAGTTTGACACGGGAAAATACGCCTTTCATCTCGGGGGTGTCGCTGATGTTGACCGCGATGTATTCATTCATCGGCAACTTGGCATCCAGCACCACCATGGCGGTCATCAATTTGGACACCGAGGCGATCGGCACCACGACGTCAGGGTTACTGGCGTAAATGACTTTGTTGGTTTGCAGATCAACCAGCATCGCGCTGCCTGACGCGATATGCAGTTGTGAGGTGTCGCGCGGTGCAGAGGTGCTTTCAGTCGCTGCGGCGATTGAGGGAGCGGCGGCGCCTGTGAGGACTAAAAACAGGCCAAGAATCGAAAGATGACTTTTCACGCAGATTGACTCGAAAAGAAGTGGGAGGTGACTGGCTGCATCGCGATGCATTACACATCGAGTTACATTTGTTGAGTATGTATCAATAACCGCAGAAATGCCTGAGGTCGCAGGCAGTTACAGCGTCTTTTTCACGTAATTCGTCTGATTAAGCCTCGTCAGCGACAAAGGCGATCCGTTAGGCCGGGGCGATGTTCCAAGGGGCACAGACTCACGTCTGACCCCAGGCCGAAGGAACTGTCTTAGTGTGCGAGGCTGGCGTGGAGGCCGAGGTAATTGTGTAAAATGCCCGCCCTTTGAAATAACCGGCCCCACCGATGACCCCTGAAGCGTTTTCCATCCTCGACTCGCATCTGTTGACCGCCCTGCAAAGCCCCCCCGAAGAGACCCGCCGTCTGTTTCACGGGCGAGGTCGCTGCTGGCCGGGGCTGGAGCAATTGACTGTGGATTGGCTGCAAGGCGTGGTACTGGTCTCGCTGTTCAAGGAGCCTGATGCCGCTGCGCTGCAAGCCCTAAAAGCCCTGTTGATCAACTTGGCGCAGACGCCGGTATGGCAAGCCAGCGGGGCGCACACCCTGGTGTTGCAGCATCGCTATACCCTGCAAAGCGACACCGAATGGCTGGTGGGCGAAGCCATTGACGAGTGGACGCTGACCGAAGGTGGGCTGCGCTACCGCGTGGATTTGGGACGTAAGCAGAACAATGGCCTGTTTCTCGACATGCGCTACGGCCGCGAGTGGGTCAAAGCCCACGCCCAAGGCAAGCGGGTGCTGAATTTGTTTGCCTACACCTGCGGGTTTTCAGTGGCTGCCATCGAGGGCGGCGCCGAGCATGTGGTCAACCTCGACATGTCGCGCGCGGCGTTGAGCCGGGGTCGAGATAACCATCGCCTCAATAGCCACGACATGAGCAAGGTCACGTTTCTGGGGCATGAGTTGTTCAAGTCCTGGGGCAAGGTCAAAAGTACCGGCCCTTATGACTTGGTCATCATTGACCCGCCATCCTTCCAGAAAGGCAGTTTTCTGCTGACCAAGGATTACCAGCGGGTGGTGCGCCGTTTGCCAGAGTTGTTGAGTGAAAACGGTTTAGTGCTGGCGTGCATGAATGACCCGTCGCTGGGGTCGGACTTTTTGATAGGCGGCGTGACCGAGCATGCGCCGGGGTTGCGCTTTGAGCAGCGACTGGCCAACCCGCCCGAATTTCCGGATGCCGACCCCGAATGCGGATTGAAAGCGCTGGTGTTCAGGCAGGGCGTTTGAAAGGCAAAAAAAAAGCCCGCAGGGGTAGGCGGGCAAGGGTTCATTGAATGAGCAAGGGCCACTATACAAGCTGCGGTACGCGGGCTGAGTGAAACATAATTCATCTGCAGCGCCGGTTTGATCGGGATCAAACCGGCGTTTTGTTTTATTTGGTACGCGACGATTCAAACAGGAACCACACGCGGCGTTCCGCTTCATCGATCCAGTTTTCCAGCAGGCTGGTCGTCGCGACGTCGCCCAGCTCCGAACACATGCTGTGGGTTTCACGCATGTAAGCCGCCAGTTGGATATTGTCTTCACGCAACTCGGCCAGCATGTCTTCCGGGGTCACGAAATCGGCGTCGTTATCGAGCAGGCGTTGCAGCTTCTTGATGTGGCCGATCGAACGAAGGGTGGTGCGACCCAGCTTGCGCACACGTTCGGCGATCGCATCGGTGGTGGCAAAAATCTGATCGGATTGCTCATCCAGCAGCAGGTGGAAATCGCGGAAGTGCGGACCCGACATGTGCCAATGGAAATTCTTGGTTTTCATGTAAATGGCGAAGGTATCGGCCAGCAGCGCGTTCACTTCGGCTGCAATGTTGATGCAGGCTTCATCGCTCAGCGCCGAAGGTGTCCGCAGATCGGCCTTTCTGGTTTCCTTGGCGGATTTCAGGTCTTTCATGATGGTTCCTCGTGGAAGCTGTGGGCGGGAGATAACGGATAACGATTCCGACTGACTAAAGACCAGGATTGACCTTTCGTCAAACTGTCGTGGCCGTACCGCTACGTCGTTTGAGCGGTCCGGGCGCGCATTGAGCAAGATTGTTCAAGACTTTGCGTGGCGTTGTTGCGACCCTTTGCCGCTGCTGACCATCAGGATGTTTTCAATGCCCCATTCGCTTCCAAGAGCCGCCTTCATACGTGGTGTGATTGCTTGTCTGCCATTGACGCTTGCCTGTGCGCCGTGGGGGCTGCTGGCGGGGTCAACCGCCATCGATGCGCAACTGACCCCCGCCCAAAGCCAAGGGCTGTCGGTGCTGGTGTTCGCCGGCGCCGCGCAACTGGTGGCCATTGGCATGATCAAGGGTGGCGCCAGCGTGTTGTCGATCCTGCTGACGACTTTATTGCTGACGTCTCAACACCTGCTGTACGCCATGCATTTGCGCCCCGTGGTTTCACCGCTGCCCGCCAGGTGGCGGTTCGGTCTGGGCTTTTTACTCACCGATGAGTTTTTTGCATTGGTCAGCAGTCAGGATCGCCAAACGTTTAACCGCTGGTATGCGTTGGGTGTCGGGCTGTGCATGTACATCGGCTGGAACCTGTTCACCCTGATGGGCGTGGTCCTCGGCAAAAGCATTCCGGGCCTGGACCAGTTGGGGCTGGAGTTCTCGATTGCCGCGACGTTCATTGCCCTGATTACGCCCGTGGTGCGCAATGTCCCGACGATCATTTGCGTGGCCGTTTCACTGGTGAGCGTGGTGCTGTTCAGTTATTGGCAGTGGGAGTCGGCGATCGTGCTGGCGGGGCTGGCCGGGATGGCGGCCGGTTACTTGAGCAAGCGAGCAGGGGTGTTTTTCGAATGATGTGGGTGATTATTGTCGGGATGGCGCTGATTTTGTTTTTCAACCGCTATCTGTTTCTGGAGCCGCGGCTGCCTATCCGTCTGAATAGAGGTGTGAAGGAGTTTTTAGGCTTCGCTGTGCCGGGGATGCTGACGGCCATTTGCGGGCCGATTATTTTCGTCAAGGACCGAGCGCTCAATCTCAGCCTCGACAACCCGTACCTGCTGGCCGGGTTGTGTGCAATCGGGCTGATGGTCTGGAGTCGCAACGTGTTGCTCAGTGTCGTGTCCAGTGTGGCGTTGTTTTATCTGTTTCGCTGGTGGCTTTGACTTGAGCGGCGGCCCGCGAAGTAAACGGGCCGCTGACCGGCACCCCGTCGATCACCACATACCAGCAGGCCAACAAGCCGTCAGCGCGCAGTGGAGCAGGCACTGCGCTGCCCACCATCGACATGACATGAACCTTGGACATACACACCTCCTCCAATCAATGAAGCCACCTTACGGCGTGCGCCGCAGCACAAAAAATCATTGCGCGTGATAGTCGCCATCGACAGGGATTAGGTTAGTGCGTGCGCCAGGTTAATCCACTACCAGGTCCAGCATATGCATGACCTCTTGCTCATTGAGCATGCCTTTGTCGACCAGGTGCTGGGCCAGCAGTGAAACCAGCTTGGCAGAGCGGTGCCCTTCAAGCTGCTTGAGTTCTGTGAGGGCTTCGTAAACCTTGCTTGAGGTGCAGAGGTCAGCCCGGCGATGAGGGTGTTGAGTCGGCATGAGGGTCGTCCTTGTTTTTATAGGTGTGCGGCGATTGAAACGCGCTGCGCCCGGCGAGTCCTGACAGGCTGCCGGGCGCATTGGCGTCCAATCATGCCGCAAACACGTTACATTTTGTGTTTCACCTGCGACATTCACATCATCTATTCAGACCAGCCTTTACCAGCGTGGCGGCCCGTAATCCCCCGGGGCGGTCCGTATTGCACAGGGTGTGGTCGACCGTAATAGCCCTGGTAGTAAACCGGCTGGGGCGCCGGGACGTAGACCGGTTGTGGCGGGTAGTACACGGGCGGGGCCTGCACATAGACCGGTTGCGGCTGAGCATAGACCGGTTGTTGCACATAGACCGGGCGCTGATCGTGATGGGCGATCACCGAACCGATGATCGCGCCACCCACCACCGCACCGAACACGGCCGGTCCCGAGCCCCAGCCACCGTGGGCAGATGCCTGGCCCGCGACGGCCAGTGCGCCGATCAGCAACGCGACTTGAGGGATGTTGCGCATCATGACGTACCTCGAATAGCAGCCCCGGCAGTTCAGCCTGACACAGGCCACAAAAAGGGTGCGGGGATAACACTCAGACCGCGTTTTTCAAAAAAACTGCGGCGCCTCTTGGTAAATGTTGTGTAAGGTCGTCGGCGGCTGACTCGTTTCAGCGTGGCCGGCCCGGACACGACTAATCAGCCCGCCTTGAAGCGGCCGCAGCCGTCTATCTGAACGCTTTTCTCAGGAGATGAACATGCAGATGAACCCGAACAAAGACACCCGGTTATGCATTTCACTGTCGGGCCGCCCCGGCAATTTTGGACTGCGGTTTCATAATCATCTCTATGAGCAATTGGGGCTTAATTTCTACTACAAAGCCTTCACCACACAGGATCTGCCGGGCGCGGTGACCGGTATACGGGCATTGGGCATACGCGGATGTGGCGTTTCAATGCCATTCAAAGAGGCGTGTATTGCGTTGGTGGATGAGATGGACGCATCGGCCAAGGCCATTGACTCGATCAACACCCTGGTCAACACCGACGGCCATTTGAAGGCCTATAACACGGACTACATTGCCATCGCGCAGTTGCTGGAGCGCCATAACATCAGCCAAGACACAACATTCGCCTTGCATGGCAGTGGCGGCATGGCCAAAGCCGTGGCATCCGCCCTGCGCGACGGCGGCTACAAACACGGTGTGATCGTGGCCCGCAATCAAGCGTCCGGCTCGGCTTTGGCCCGGCATTGTGGCTATGAATGGCAAGCGCAGTTGGGGCCCGCCCGGCCTCAAATGCTGATCAATGTCACCCCCATCGGTATGAGCGGCGGGGCAGAAGCCGATGATCTGGCGTTTGAAGCGGATGCGATCAATCAGGCGGCGGTCATTTTCGATGTGGTGGCAATCCCGTCAGAGACGCCGCTGATTGTTCGCGGTCGCGCCTTGGGCAAGCAGGTCATTACCGGGCTTGAGGTCATCGCCATTCAGGCGCTTGAACAATTCGTGCTCTACACCGGCGTACGCCCGACCCCAGAGCAGTTCCGGGCCGCCGTGGCGTTTGCCCGCGGCTGAACGCAAAGCCGGGCGATTGATGGTGCCCGGCGATCAGGTTATTCGAGTGCGGCCAGCCGCGCTTCCAGTGCTGCCACCCGAGCTTCCAGTGCTTCAAAGCGTTCCACGGACAGGCCTGAAGCGCTGCCTCGCTCAGATGGCTGCTGGCGCGCAGCCAGGATGGCGTCCATGTCGTCCGGGTCACCCAGCGCATGCATGTAGCGGTCTTCACGCTGACCGCTCTGACGGGGCAGCAACAATGCCAGATCACGGGCGATCAGGCGTTCCAGCAGATGCTGCACTTGATCGGTGTCTTCAAAGTCGTGCATGCGCGCGCTGCGGGTCAGCAGCTCATTGAGGGTTTGCGGGCCACGCAGGAACAACAACCCCATCACCACCACCTGCGCCGGCACCAGCTCCAGCACTTTATCGACCCGGTGCTCCCAGCGATCTGCGCGACTGCCCATGACCAAGCGCGTAAAGCCTCGCCCCTCAAGTGCCCGCAGGCTTTGCCCGACCTGGCCGGGGCTGAGGTTCATTACCGGCTCGCGGCTGGTCTTTTGATTGCAAGCCAACACCAGCGCATTCAGCGTCAGCGGGTACGTGTCGGGGTGGGTGGCCTGTTTTTCGATCAAGGCGCCGAGGATGCGAATTTCCGTGCTGTTGAGACGGGCTTCGACGTCGGTCTCGTGTTCGCTGTTCATCACGTTTTCCCTGTGCGTTGGAAGGCGGCTAGCCTAGGGGCTGTCCCCGTTCCATTGCAAGCCGCGTCGCAGCGGCGATGCAACGGGAACAGCCCCTAAAACCAATGGCTGTGCAAAGACAAGCCGCTTTAGCGCAGCGACGTGTCTATAATCGGCGCTCATTCATTGTGCCCACCGACTGTCGAGACCCTCATGACTCTCTCTCTCTACGCAGCGTCCATTCCCGTGTTCAAACAAATGCTCAACGCCATGAGCGGTGTGCTGACCAAAGCAGAAGCGCACGCCACGGCCAAGAACATTGACCCCAGTGTGTTCCTGCAAGCGCGTCTGGCGCCGGACATGTTCCCGTTGGTGCGTCAGGTGCAAATTGCAGTGGATTTTGCTAAAGGCGTTTCGGGGCGCCTGGCCGAAGTTGAACTGCCCAAATATGACGACAACGAAGCCACCTTTGCCGAACTGCAAGCGCTGATCAGCAAGGTGCTGGCATTTGTGGACACCCTCAAGCCGGAGCAGGTGGATGGCAAGGAAGGGATTGAAATCGTGACCCGCCCGGGAACGCCCAAAGAGAAGCGCTTCACCGGCCAGGCCTATTTGCTCACTTACGGTTTGCCGCAGTTTTTCTTCCACGTCACCACCACCTACGCGATTTTGCGCCATAACGGCGTTGAAATCGGCAAGCGCGATTACATGGGTGCGTTCTGATTCAGCGATGAATGCGCACTGAAACGTGCAGCGACAGTGTTCAAGCGCCGCCTGCGGGCAGCGCTTGACGAGTGTGCAAAGGCGTGGCGTCAGACGGCTTTGTCTTCTTTCGCCATGCAGGCGGCGGCGGTAAACAGCACATCGGTGGACGAGTTGAGGGCGGTTTCGGCCGAATCCTGCAGGATGCCGATGATGAAGCCCACGGCGACGACCTGCATGGCAATTTCACTGGGAATGCCAAACAGGCTGCACGCCAGCGGGATCAGCAGCAACGAACCGCCTGCTACGCCCGATGCGCCACAGGCGCAAACAGCCGCTACCACACTCAGCAAAATGGCTGTAGGCAGGTCGACTTGGATGCCCAGTGTGTGCACGGCTGCCAGGCTCAACACGGTAATGGTGATGGCCGCACCGGCCATGTTGATGGTGGCGCCCAGCGGGATCGACACGGAATAGGTGTCTTGGTGCAGGCCCAGTTTCTCGCTCAAGGCCATGTTGACCGGGATATTGGCGGCCGAACTGCGGGTGAAAAAGGCAGTGATACCGCTTTCACGCAGGCACAGAAACACCAGTGGGAACGGGTTGCGGCGCAGCTTCCAGAACACGATCAGCGGATTGACCACCAACGCCACAAACAGCATGCAGCCGATCAGCACGACGAGCAGGTGCAAATAGCCCAGCAGGGCATTAAACCCCGAAGAAGCCAGGGTTGAGGCCACCAGCCCGAAGATGCCCAGCGGTGCGAAACGGATCACCACGCGCACGATCAGGGTGACACCGTTGGACAGGTCATTGAGCACGGTGCGGGTGGTTTCGCCGGCATGACGAATGGCAATCCCCATGCCGATGGCCCACGCCAGGATACCGATGAAGTTGGCGTTCATCAGGGCACTGACCGGGTTGTCTACGACACTCAACAACAAGCTTTGCAAGACTTCGTTGATGCCGCCGGGTGCAGAAATCGCCACGTCGTGGGTAGACAGCACCAGATTGGACGGGAACAGCATGCTGGCGACCACAGCGACGACCGCGGCTGCAAACGTGCCAAACAGATACAGCACCAGGATGGGACGGATGTGGGTTTCCTGACCATGCTTGTGGTTGGCGATCGAAGCCATGACCAGCACAAACACCAGAATGGGGGCTACTGCTTTCAAGGCGCTGACAAAAATCTTGCCGATAAAGCCTACGGTCAGCGCCGCCGACGGGGCGAGCCAGGCCAGCAGAATCCCGGCAATCAGGCCGATCACGATCTGGGTCACCAGGCTGGTGCGTTTGAGCCGGTGCAGCAGGGAAGGTGAAGCGTCAGTCATAGGGGACTCTCTAGTTGTTGTGGGTGCCGCAATCAATGATCGTGTGCGAACAAAAATGTCAGATGTTTCCCACAGATCTCAGGGGGCGAAAAGTGCGCAGCAGATAATAGCCGTGTCTATTGGATACGTCTGTGTGACTAAAACCATGGCGGGGCGCGGACTTTATCATAGGGCTGCGGGAACTTTCCTGCTCAAGGGCAATCTGTCACAGCTGAACCCCTGTCAGGGCCGTGGATTCGGCCGACGCGTGCTGCGAATCATTCTGTTACCATTGCGTCATCCACTCTTATTCAAATCAGCGGGCCACTTGGCTTTCGCTGGCCTTGCCGTCTCTGGAGTTATCCATGCTGTTGCCCATCCTGCTGCTGTCTGCGGCCGGTTTTACCGTGCTCACGACCGAGTTCATCATCGTCGGCTTGCTGCCCTCTATTGCGCGGGACCTTGATGTCAGCGTGCCCCAGGCCGGGCTGCTGGTGACGTTGTTCGCCTTTACGGTGGCGGCGCTCGGCCCTTTTTTGACCGCCTATTTCGCCAGGTTCGAGCGTAAACGTCTGTTTATAGGCATTTTGTTGATGTTCGCCTTTGCCAACACGGTGGCCGCATTGGCGCCGACTATTTGGGTGATGGCATTTGCGCGTCTGTTGCCTGCCTTGGGCTTACCGGTGTTTTGGGCGCTGGCCAGTGAAACGGCGGTCGACATCGTGGGCCCTGACTATGCGGGGCGTGCGATCGCTAAAATCGGTTTCGGTATTGTGTGTGCGACGGTGTTCGGTATCCCGGTAGGTACGTTGATTTCGGATGCGTGGGGTTGGCGCAGTGCGTTCGGCATCCTTGCGGTGGTGGCGCTGGCCAAGGCTTTGCTGTTGTGGATCTACCTGCCTTCAACCCGGGTGGTTAAAGCCGCCGTCACGTTGCGCTCTCAATTCGCCATGCTGCGTAGCCCGTTGATGATCGGTCACGTTGTCTTGTCGGTCCTGGTGTTCAGCGGCATGTTCACGGCCTACACCTATCTGGCGGATATTCTCGAGCGCCTGGCAGGCTTTGATGGCACGTTGGTGGGCTGGTGTCTCATGGGGTTCGGTGCGGTCGGGCTGATCGGCAATTCGTTGGGCGGTCGCATGGTGGATCGTCATCCGCTGATCGCCTCGATGGTGTTCTGCGCCTTCATGATTGGCGGCATGGTGGCGCTGGTGCCGAGCATTCATTCCACGCTGGGGCTGGCGGCGGCCTTGGGCGTCTGGGGCGTGACGCAAGCTGCGCTGTTTCTGGTCAGCCATGTGCGCCTGATGAAAGTGGCGCCGCACGCCCCGGCCTTTGCAGCCTCGCTGAACATCGCTGGGGCGAACCTGGGCATCGGGCTGGGCGCCATGGTTGGCGGCCGGGTTATCGACCACTACGGCCTGGGCAGCCTTGGTTTCGCGGCCGCGGGCTTTATTGTGGTGTCGATCCTGCTCGCATTGATGCTCATGACCTCTAAAAAGCGCGAGATTTGCGCCTAGGCGCTGTACGAAATGGATGTGTGCATCGCTGATGCAGCGTTGAAAACAGTGCGTACAGACCCTAATCGCCAAGATCGGTGAACAGCTCGCGTCGCGCACCTTCGGTAATCGCAACGATACCGGGGTGCTTGATCTTGCGTTCCACGGTGATGGCGTAAAACGATTCGGTCACGGCGTGGGTCTGGCCGATCAGTTCCACGTCAAACTGGCGGATCACTTCATCCGCGATCACGCTGGGGGCGATAAACACGCCCGTACCCGACTGTCCGAAGGCTTGCATCAGGGCGCTGTCGTCAAATTCGCCGACGATGCGCGGCTGAATGTGTTGTTCAGCCAGCCAGCGCAACAGCCGGCTGCGCAACACGGTTTCGGGGCCCGGAATCAGCAGCGGGGCGCCCTGCAGGCAGTGGGGGAAGTTGTGCGAATAGTCTTTGGCCAGCAGGGCTGTGGCAAAAAAACTGATGCCACATTCACCCAGCTTCTGACTCAAGCCTTTAATGTCGAGGTGTGAAGGCATGGGGCTGTCGGAAATCACCAGATCCAGCCGCTGAATCGCCAGG
Organism: Pseudomonas sp. ESBL9; assembly: GCF_036668715.1. NCBI lineage: Bacteria > Pseudomonadati > Pseudomonadota > Gammaproteobacteria > Pseudomonadales > Pseudomonadaceae > Pseudomonas > Pseudomonas sp. ESBL9. The sequence continues at coordinate 481,365 of NZ_JAZEVV010000001.1, forward strand.
TCTGCGAGCAAACGATCCAGTTTGTCTTCGCGACACGTGATGCGGATGGGCGCCTCCAGCGCCATGGTTGGCGCAATCAGCCGGTACACAATCGATTTTGGCACGACATCCGCCACCCCCACGCGGAACAAAATCTGTTGCTCCTTGGGTGACATGCGCAGCATGCATTCCAACTCACTGCCCAGCTGAAACATCTGTTCAGCATAGGGCAGTACCTGTCGGCCGGTTTCGGTCAATTCCAGTTGTCGGCCGACCCGTCTAAACAAAGGCAGGCCATAAGTTTGCTCAAGCAGGCTGATTTGGCCGCTGATGGTCTGGGGGGTGAGGTTGAGTTGCTCACAGGCGCGCACAATGCTGCCGGTTTTAGCAACCACCCAAAAGTAGTGCAGCTGTCGATAATTCAGCATTAGCCCGATAACACTTCGTAAAAAGCGAAGTATACGCCTTAAAAAAACGAATTTTACTGAACTGTTGGCCTGTCTAGACTCTCGCGTTATTCGCGTGCGCTGGCCGTGACCAATGATTGAGAGAGGAAAGGCAAGATGACGATGAGAAAACGGGGCGTTGCTACACTGCTTGCGACAGCGGTTTTGTTGATGAGCGGTTGCGATCAGGCCGAGAAAGCCGCGCAGCAGATGCTCAGTAAAACGGCCGAGAGCGCCAAGCAGGCCATCGACGATACGCATAAAGCCGCAGAACAGGCGCTCAATGAGGCGACCGGGTATAAGCCCGCTGAGCCGGACGCAGCACCCAAAGACAATAAAGATTCCTCGCAAGCCATTTAATTCGCCCTACATCTGAGTCCGAACGCACCTATGGATTACCTTTTACAACTGGCTGCCAGCCCAACTGCCTGGATCGCACTGGCCACGCTGATCGTGATGGAGATCGTGCTGGGGATCGATAATTTGATCTTCATTTCGATCCTCACCAACAAATTGCCTGAGCAATATCGCACCAAGGCCCGCCGAATCGGTATCGGCATGGCGTTGATCCTGCGCCTGGGCTTGCTGGGCACCATTGCTTACATCGTGCAACTGACCACGCCGGTGTTCGAGGTTTTAGGCAAGGCCTTCTCCTGGAAGGACATGATCCTGATTGCGGGCGGCCTGTTCCTGGTGTGGAAAGCCACCAGTGAAATCCATCACAGCATGAGCCCGCACGCCGAAGGTGAGACCCAGAGCACGCCATCGGGCGTGTCATTGGGGTTCGCTGCCGCGATCGGGCAGATTTTAATGCTGGACCTGGTGTTCTCGATTGACAGCATCATTACCGCCGTGGGGATGACCGAGCATTTGCCGATCATGGTCATTGCCGTCGTGGTGGCGGTGTTGGTGATGTTGCTGGCATCGGAGCCTTTGGCCAAGTTCATCAACGAAAATCCGACCGTGGTCATGCTGGCGTTGGCCTTCTTGATCATGATTGGTATGACGCTGATTGCAGAAGGCTTTGGCGCCCATGTGCCTAAAGGCTACGTGTATGCGGCGATGGCGTTCTCGGCCACGGTCGAAACACTCAACATACTGGCTCGAAGAGTCCGGGAAAAACGCCAGGCGGCGTTGCAGAAGTAATCACTGACGAAGCTCAAAAAAAACCGTTCACTTTCACAGGGTGAGCGGTTTTTTGTTAATGGACGCTTGCTGCTTTGATGGCGGGCTTGGCGCCCAGTACTTTTTTGGGCTCAACGCGGGGTTGCGGATGATGGTGACGACGGCTGATACGCATCACACCCCACAGCATGGCGGCGGCGACCGCCAACCAGCCACTGAACAGTAGAAAGAGAGTTAATGCCGGGCTCATCAGTGCCTCCTTTGCCTCAATGGGGCATACACACATGACAAGTGACAGTCTAGCCGCTGGTGTGTTTCAAGCTATTGACCAAAGGTCGTGGATGTTCAACTGATTGGCTCTAAATCACGCGGTTTACTGGGTACTAAGGCTATACCTGATCTCGCGCGAGCCTTAAGATCGGCACCCATGCCGGGCTGACAGTCTGGAACCATTCAAGGCGAGGGTGCATGCAGGGAATGAAGGGTATGAGAGTGGCGCGAATTGTCTGGGCGGCGGTTATGGTCTTGTCTGTGGCGAGTTGTGCCAGCGTTCAGCGACCTGAGGTTCGCCAGCTGCCAGAGCGGGTTGAACTCAACGGCGTGCCATTTTTCCGCGGCAATGCGCATCAAAGCGGGCCGCACGTCTTGGCCAGCATGTTCAATGAACAGCGGATCGGCACCACGCCTGGTCTGTTGACCAAGCCTCTGAAGTTGCCGCAAGCAGAGCAGGCCTTGCAAGGCAATATGCAAGCATTGGCCGAGCAATACGGGTTGATGGTATATCCGCTGGACCCCTCGCTATCAGCGGTGCTGACGCAGGTGGCGGCGGGCTATCCGGTCATGGTCCGCATCGCCGATGGGGTTGTCTGGTCCACGCCTCGCTACGCCATGGTGGTGGGGTATGACCGTCACAAACAGACTGTACTGTTGCGTGCCGGCATGGAAAGGCGGCGCCCGATGAGCTTCAATGCCTTTGAGTCGGCCTGGAAGGAGGAGGGGAGTTGGGCGGTGCTGATACTTTCACCTGCTCAGTTACCTGCCCGGGTCGACAAAGCGCGTTGGCTAAAGGCTGCCGAGGCGCTGGCACGTGCCGGGTAAGAGCAGGCAAGCGCCAAAGCGATTCAAACGCTGGAAGCGCAACAGTAGTCTGGAATAAAAAAAACGGCGCCGAGAGCGCCGTTTTCGATGAAGCGTCCGATCAGAAGCCCAATTTGTCGCGCAGGCTGTAGTACCAGGCACCTAGCGCTGTCAGCGGAGTGCGTAGCAATTGACCGCCCGGGAACGGGTAGTGGGGCAGACCGGCGAACGCATCGAAGCGCTCGGCCTGACCGCGCAAGGCTTCGGCCAGCACTTTTCCCGCAAGGTGGGTGTAGGTCACGCCATGACCGCTGCAGCCCTGCGAGTAATAAATGTTGTCACCGATGCGTCCTACCTGCGGGAGGCGGGACAGCGTCAGCAGGAAGTTACCGGTCCAGGCGTAGTCAATCTTGACGTCTTTTAATTGCGGGAATGCCTTGAGCATTTTTGGCCGGATGATCGCTTCAATATTCGCCGGGTCCCGAGCCCCATACACCACGCCGCCGCCGAAGATCAGGCGCTTGTCACCGGACAAGCGATAGTAGTCCAGCAAATAATTGCAATCTTCGACGCAGTAATCCTGAGGCAACAGCGTCTTGGCCACATCGTCGCCAAGGGGTTCTGTGGTAATGACTTGAGTGCCGCAGGGCATCGACTTGGCAGCCAGTTCTGGCACCAGATTGCCCAAGTAGGCATTACCGGCCACGATGATGAACTTGGCCCTGACTTTGCCTTGCGGGGTATGCACCACCGGGTTGGCGCCACGCTCAATGCGCACGGCAGGCGATTGCTCATAGACAATGCCGCCCAGTGATTCAACCGCTGCTGCTTCACCCAGTGCCAGATTGAGCGGGTGGATATGACCACCGCTCATGTCCAGTAAGCCGCCCTGATATTGGTCGCACGCGACGACCTCGCGTATCCGGCGCTGATCCAGGAGTTCCAGCTGATTATTGCCATAGCGCTCCCAGAGTTTCTTCTGGGCTTCCAGATGACCCATTTGCTTACGGGTGATCGCAGCGAAGACCCCGCCGTCTTTGAGGTCGCATTGAATCTGATACGTGGCGACGCGATCACGAATAATTTTGCCGCCTTCAAATGCCATCTGACCTAACAACTGGGCTTGCTTGGCGCCGACTGAGCGCTCAATCACATCAATATCGCGGCTATAACTGTTAACGATTTGCCCGCCATTACGACCGGAAGCGCCAAACCCCACTTTGGCTGCCTCCAGCACCGTGACCTTGAAACCGTTCTCCAGCAAAAACAGCGCACTCGATAACCCGGTATACCCGGCACCAATCACACAAACATCCGTCTCGACCTCGCCTTGCAGGGCGGGGCGTTCAGGTGCCGGGTTCGCCGAAGCCGCGTAATACGACTGGGGATAAGGAGTGTTCGCCATTCTGCAACCTCTGTTTTATATTTTTTACGAGTGCGGTCGATGCTACCTGAGATGAAATCCCCCCGCCAGCTACCCGGAGGCGCGTATTTTTGCGCTTCAAATAAAAAATTCGACAATTCATAGAGTTACCTGCAAAAAAGGTGTTGACACACCTCCGTAAATCTATAGAATGCGACCCCACAGCAGGCACGTAGCTCAGTTGGTTAGAGCACCACCTTGACATGGTGGGGGTCGTTGGTTCGAGTCCAATCGCGCCTACCAAACAAAATCCGCTCTGCTGGGCGGTCTAGAAGGGCTCACCGAAAGGTGGGCCCTTTTTTGTTGTCTAAGAAAACGTTCACAAATTATAGGCTTCGTTCACACAAGGCAATGTGAACGTGAATACATGCCTGCCTCTGTTCACACTCTGAATTGTGAATGGCTATACCTAACCTATTGATACATAAGGCTTGAGCACTTTCTTGTCTAGGTGGTGGTGCGTTCGTAAACTCACTCCCTTGCCCGTTGTTCGTGCCTCACAAGGGCAGGCTGCTAACCAACTGAGCTACGTGCCTGCTGTGTCCTGAGCGCCTATCGGCTGACGCTCTATAGACCACCCCCTTGTGTTTGTTTCTACGCACAAATTGAGGGTTGCTGTTTGAGAATCTGTGCGAGCCAGCCGAGGGGGAGAGCAGGGGGGTATGGGGTGGGCTCCTTCTTATGCAATGGAGCTCCTGAATTTCTGCTACAAATTAATCATCCATTGGTTAGTTTAAGGTGGTTGCTATGCTCGGTGGGATATATGCAGCTTGGCGGGGAAAGGCGTTTGGGAATCAGGTTGCTGATTTTATTGGTATGCACCGCAGTCTCTATCATGGGGCGATGGAGGAGGGTGGTTGCAATATGCACATGCTAATGCTCTCTCACCTGAAATCTGAAGGGCATGCAGTAGAGGCTGTAGCTCAGGACTCGTGTAAGTTTCTAATTGCTGGGTTAAGGATTATCGAGAACAAATTCGGACAACAGGCGCATATTGACCATGCTAGGGCTTGTGTGATGAGTTTGATGGATAGCAGTCAGTCTTGATTTTTGATGAGTTGCGCTGTATAAAGAGCTTCATAGCAAACGGGCTAGGTGTAAGCTGAACTGTATGTCTCATTAGGAGGCGCTGCGAAGTGAATAGGGTTATGGCGGAACCTTAAGTGGTGTAGTTGTAACATGAAAGCTAAGCAGACAATGGGAGGATGGTTGGTAGAACTCCCCAGCAAAGCGTGGCTTTATACGCTGGCTTACCCCTTCTGGCTTTGTTAGGAGGGCAGGTTACTGGTAGCTGAACTATCAGGCACAGAAGGCGCTAGCCTCTGTGAAGAACGGCCAGTGTGGTAACGCATTGAGCACCCGAGAAGGGCATCTAGGAATCCCCTAGAAAATAACCTGCTATAGCTACGTGTGAAATTCCCATATCAATGTGGTGGGTAGTGCTTAGAGTCAATACGCTCCTTCTCATTAACTAAATAATTATCCTAAACAACACTCATCCTTCGTACATCTGTAGCCCATTCCTCAGCTACCTTGGCTTCTATAGCTATGTGACGCTCTACATCTAGCTTGCGAGGTCTGCCAACAGGTCTGATAGCCCCAGTTAGCTTTAGCATTTCCTTAACGGCTGATACATTCCCGTTAACTAATTCTTGTTTTAGAATCTCCACTGACTTATCAAACCAATACAAGCGGTGCTCATCCTTCCAGCCTAACGACTCTGCTTGAGAGTCAAGTGATGTAAGGCTAATGCCTAGCTTGTCTGCTAGATTTGAATGTGAGAATGATTCGATGTAGCTTTTCTTATGACTGTCTATAGTTTTCATATGTGCTCTTGATTTGTTAGATTGGTAGTAATGGACTTTCAGTAGGAGTCACTGCGTGACAGCAGAAGCAAGAGCGCGCCACGTAGTGGCCTACGCATTAAAGAAAGATCAAGAGCGATTAGCTGGTAAGCAGTTCCGCCTTTGATTCTCTCTTTGAATGCGTGCTCTTTGTCAGCTATGCTGACGTTGCTTTTGCTTTTAAATACTTGTTGCTTAGGTCTGGTAGAAATAAACTAAAAGTATTTAATAGGACTATCTATCCTTAGAGGTATCTAAGAAGTAATGGTCTTAGTATTGTATAAATTGTGCACTTTCTCTTAAGGAGTCATTAAGGAAAAGTGCACAAAATATCTGATGACGCTGCACATTATGCTACTTTTTTAAGTCTTGCAGTCCAGCGTCTCACCTGATGGTAAGGAACATTAAGTCTCTCGGCGATTGCTTGTCGATCCACTCCTTCAATCTGAAACATCATAATCACCTCTGCTTGAAGAAGGGCTTTGTCTTTCTTCTTCTCTGATTGCTCCTTCTCCCAAGGAGTCATGCTTAATTCAGTGTTGATAGTAGCTAAGCGGCCTAGCTTGCTTTGAAGGTACACAGCCATGTCCATACTCTGAACAAATAATGTGACTGGCTCTGTGCTGCTTCTGTCTCTTAGTGAAGTCCTGGCTACAGCTTGTAGGGTGCTTTCATAGAAGCGCTCAAACTCAATTGCCTTTCGTACTTCAGCAACAGGAACACCTAACATCTCACCTAGAGTGTGAAAGCTTAATCCATCATCAGGGCTTACGTTTCCATGCTGAAGGCATATAGCAATGTGTCTATCTTGATAGCCATTTATGCCCCTGCTATCAATAGGTAGCTTGGTGATGTTGTCATTGAAATTATGGTTCATCCACTGGTGTGCAAAGGCTAGACCTTTCTCGTCACCAACCATAGCGGTGATACAGCGCAACCAATCAGCTAACTGTACACCATCATCCCAAGTGTCAGCAGGCTTACCATTACGTTGCATCATGCTTTGTGTTTTAGAGTACTTGCCAGTAAGGAAAGGGTGTAGCTCAACCCGCTTACCATAACCATCGAACTCAGGGGTGAAAAGAGAAGGCTCAAATCCCCATCCTTGATACTTGGCATGGATACCCAGAAGGGTATCACGCACATTGTTAGCTAGGATGTGGACGCTGTTAGCGTACGAGAAGGCAGGTAGGAAATCTTTATAGCGCACAATGCGTACAAGACGCTTGCCTTTAGTGTTCTGAGCTTCCACCTCAACACTACATTTAGGTGTTAGCATAGCTTTCAGTACGTCTAGGGCTGACTCACTGAGAGCACTACTGTCCTTGGCTTTAATCATATTCTCAACAAGGGCAATACTCTCAGGCTTAATCTCTGCTTTCTTTTCAGGGGTAACGGTAAGGTAGTTACCAATACTCCCAAGATAGCTGATGCAGTCGAACTGATGGCTCTTGCAGTCAGAAACACTAGGCACCTCATCTACAACAAGCTCCCAGCCCGCTAGGAGGCGAGCATCTATACGTCTTAGGGCTTCATGGGTGAGCATAATCAAAGGCTGTGAGCGAGCTGCTAGGGCCCTCTCTACGCTTACTGTGACATGATCTGTAGTGTCTGAAGTAATAACTGTGGGAGAGAAGCCTACTTTTAGCTTGATGTCTAAAGCTAGCTCTTTAATAAGCGCGTTAGTAGGCATTGCATACACAATGTGACTGTCAAGGATTAGCTCGGGGAGGGATTGAATAAACTTTGTAGACTTGCCACTACCGGGGAGCGCCTCGGCAATAAATAGTGTCTTAGAATTCATATTGTCCTTTGTGGTATTTTTTATAAGTGTCAATATCTTCGCTATTGTAGTGGGAGATGTAATAAGCCTGTTGAATGGTTAGGCGGTTTTCTATAGCTAGCTTGAGGAGGCTTTGATTATTGTCTTTGGCTGCTATCAGTAGTTTAGCTACTCTGCGCCTAACGGCAGTCGGTTGTAGGAATGGAGTGGTAGGGTTGATATCCGGTATCAACACAAAGTCTTCTTGCGATACCATGTGGGTTCCTTGTTAGGTAAGTATGATTAGTGTTGCGATTTTTAATAGTATGGAGTAGGTTGTGTATAATATTGCGGCTGTAATAAGCCAGCTTAAAGCTGTGTTCATTTAGATTCTTTTGGTTTGTTGGTGGTCTTAAGGTCATCTATAATTTTATGTAGGGCAAATGCTGATGTGAATGAGCCACTTAAACTACTTGATGCTGATTGGTTGAGGCACACATAGGTGCCGCGAGGCTCCATCTGGTACTCAACACCCTTGTAGGTTTTGACTTCTCCTACAAGCTTAGAGTTCTTGCTATCAATCCACTCGGCAGTTGCCGCCAATGCAGCCTTACGTTTCTCAATGTACTGGCGCTCACCTTCAGACATAAAGTGCATGTTCATTCTGTTACTCCAAAACGTTTGTAGATGTCAGCTCTAATAGCTTTCATGGTTTCTGTTTGATGCTTGCCAGTAGCATGGGTGCCACTAACAACACTATGTTTAATCCCTTGCAGATTGCCGTTAGTGTCGTAGTTGAGATTGCTAGGCTTAACTGTGATGAGTCCATTACGGGCTTGCTCAACAGCAGCTTGTGCATTGATGCTCTCGCGCACTAGAGGATCGTTCTGATACAGGTGGGAGATTGCTTGTTCTTTAGCTAGCTTCATCATTGCGTAAGCATCAGAAGCGCTGTCAAGGCCACGTAAGGGCTTTGTGGGTGAGTCAGAGTATTGCCATCCAGACTGTTGGGCAATGTGCATTACTTCCTCAAGGCTACGGCCTGTTGCATTAGCCAAGTCTTGCAGGTCATTACGATTTAGTACTTTCATTTTTATTATCCTTAGTGGTTATGGTTTGATGATGCGATATTGATAAGGGGAAGAGTGTTTTTCTCCAGACTTACGGCGCTCAATTAGCGCAATGCTAACTAGGTATTTCAGAATAGTGTCAACTGAGCGGCTAGGCAGTGTGGTGGCTTTAGAGAAGTCATTGCGAGAGATAGTAGCCCAACCCTCGACCTTGGCGTTACCTTGGATCATAAGGTAGATTAGCTTTCGAGAGAGCGTGTTGAGTTTGTTGTGTTGCAGGGTGATAATATCATCTAGTGTAATTGTCATTTTGTTTCCTTGGGTTGTTGGTTTGTGTGACAGTTAGGTTCCTGCCGTATTAGTCCCCTGTTGTCAGTGCTTAATATTTTCACAATAAAATCCTGTTCTCTTATACATCCCATTAGGCTTTATAAGAGAAAGGTGTCTTGTGTTTATTTAAGTAATGAAGTAGGGGGGGGGCTATGCGTTTAGGTTGAAGGTTTAAGTGAGTAGAGAAATATCTCTTATACTAGTAATATCTATTTTTTAAGGAAAAGGCTTTTATTTAAATGAAAATAAAGTAGGGATAGAGAAATGTCTCTAGTGGTATATATTTGTTTTAAAAACTTTCGGAGACAAAGCAAATTAAACTAATTTAATAAGGTTAGTTGTGTTGTAGCAACCCCTCTCATATAATGGCTGTAAGGCTCTACAGGCTCGCACAAGGGATCATGCCCTATTGTGGTGTAGGTTGGGGAGGCTTTGATATTGGTTCCTCCCCAGCAAGCTCACAAAGGGTTAGTCAATTAGATGTAGTACATCCTTGACGCTAAGGTGGGAGTACCTAGCCACTGACCTAGTGTCTCTGTGTCCTGAGACAATCATTATCTGAGCGTTATTGAATCCCTTCTTTGCTACATTGGTAATACGGGTGTGCCTTAATTGGTGGAGCTTAACGGTGCTATCAAGGCCTGCTTTGTTTCTTGCCAGCCTGACGGCCTGTGAGACGCTATGAGGTGTCACAACGAACAGTCTGCCTCTGTGTGCTCTCTCTGCCACTGACAACCTCTGAGCCTCTCTCAATAGCTCTATGGCCCTTATGGTAAGGGGCACAGATCTAGTCCCGTTCTTACCGTCTATTACATCTGCAATACGATCATCTAGGTGGAGACATTGAGTAGTGAGCTTAAGTATTTCTGAGCGTCTCATAGCTGTCTCATAGGCAAGCTCCACTATCAGAGCCATAGTGGGTGAGAGTTCATTGAGTAGTAGTCTCAGCTCGCAAGCACTGACGACCTTGTCACTCGACTTGTCTGGTTTGGGCAGAGCTATATCACTTACGGGATTATGTATATCAATAAGCAGGCCACGTTTAGCGAACCTGAAGAAACGAGACATGAACGCTAGCTGTATACGACAGGTAGCAGACTTGACCGTTTGTAGACGCTTCAGCTTGAAGTCATTGACTAGCTGAGGGGTGATGTCATGAATTGATTGAGGGAAGGCAGTAAAGAGCTGCTCAACGATCTTTAGCGCATGGTCATAGCTACCCTTACCCTTGAGCATGGTTTCGCAATAAGTCATGCCCAAGGTGTACAGCGTATGGGATTGGTGCGTCTTGGTGACAGCCTCTAGCTGGTCAGCCCACGCTTGAGCGAGTACTTGAGTGGGGAATGTTTTAGATTGTGGAGCTTGTCCCTTCAGTCTCACCTGAGCGTTCCAGTTCCCTGAAGGTAGTGAACGAATGTTAGCCATGCTTGACGCCTCATAATGTGAATGGGCGTTCTCTTAAGACCTTATGCCGTGTGGCCTAGCGCTTAGCATGGTGGCTCTTGACATGGTGGGGGTCGTTGGTTCGAGTCCAATCGCGCCTACCAAACAAAATCCGCTCTGCTGGGCGGTCTAGAAGGGCTCACCGAAAGGTGGGCCTTTTTTGTTGTCTGCGATTTGCAAAACTTTTGCAAAACCCCCCACCTCAGAACGCCAAATCAGCTCCCACCTCTATGTACTCGATACCTTTCTCAATATGCCCATCCTGATAGTGTTTGGTCATCTTCGCGTCCGCGTGACCCATCAGCGCCTGGATGTATTCCTGCGGGAAGTTCTGCTGCTCATATAGCCAAGCACCCAAAGCGCGGATTTCGTGAAAGGTGGGTCGTTCGGTGGCCGGAATATGGTCATACGCATGCGCCGCGTCCCGGGCCTTGCTGAACTCGTTGCTCAGATAATTCGGGGTGACTGAGGTCCAGTGATCCTTGGCGGCTATCTGCTCGCGCTTTCGCGCCTTGGGCCGGTAATGGATCAGATAGGGCGAAGCCACAGGAGAGCGCAAGCATTCGCTCACTACCTCTCGCAGGGTTTTGCCCATTTTGATCTGCAAGTGGATCGGGTTGTCATAACCCTGGGTCTTGCCGGGCGAAACCTTGATTGTGTTGTTTTCAAGGTCCACCGAAGACTTGAGCCACGAAACGATATCGTCACGCCGCTGCAGGCTCGCCAGCGCCAAGCGGATGGCCCGTTTCAACCAGATCGGCGTGGTATCGGCGTCCACAATTGTCATCAGGCCCGCCAGTGTGTGACGTTGGCGCTTCTTCTCGGCTTCCTTTTTGATCAGCGTCAGCTCGGCCACGTTGCGCTCAGCCAAACCCTTGGCCACGGCGAAGGCAAAAATCTGAATCAACAACCCGCGATGCTTGGTGTAAGCGTTGTTGCTAAATCCGTCCAGGTACTCCGCGACGGTAAGCACGTCGAGTTGGCCGATCAGTTGATCCCCCAAGTCCTGCCGGTAGCGCTCAAGCTTGAACTGGATCTCTACAAGAGTGCGGGCGGCATACCCACGATCTTTCAACCATTCGGCCTCAAAGCGCTCGACCAGATTGCGCATTGTGGGCAGGCGATCTCGCCTAAATGAGTGTCCGGTTTCATTAGACCACTACACATCAACTTAACCGGTGACTACCTGTGGCGCAGCCGTACCAAGGTCGGTGAGGGGAAGTTCAGGCCATTACGAGCGCTGCCACCCGCTTAACGTGCTTTAAATTCCGTTTTCTGAAGCGACCCCAGAAAGAGGGATGGACTGAGGGGGGCGATACGCTTAGCCCCGGAAAGGCTCATCACATTGCTTCAACCGATCTAAATCGTCAAAAGAGGTTTTTGCGGTGTCGATTCTGCCTGTTTCATCAAGGTAAATTTCTATCTTTTTCCCCCATTTTGGCGTGATGTTTATGCATCTATGAGGCCCCTTCTTAGTCCACCAATCGAACATCATGAAAAAAACCTTATCGGGGAAAATATGACCCGTATCGGCTGTCCCTTGGCCGGGGAGCATGGCTCCTTTGTCGATACGGTGCTCGGTGTTCCAGATATAGCGAAACTCATCCTTTCCATTCTTGGAATAATAGACAGCTACTCTTGGCAACGTCATATACCAAAATACAAATAATGCGAGTGGAATTAGGATCGCAACTTTTCCTTTACTTATATGTTTTACAGTCATGGGCATCAGTGCCAGTCCCCCAATCCTCTGGTTTAATGGCTAGAACTTTTTCCATAATCATCTGGGCGGTGATTCCCCCGTTAGGATGCTCGGCGAATAGTTCGAGCCCGATATTGATTGATATTCGGTCTGGGTCGTCGTCGTAAGCCCTCATCCCATCGACACCTTCGGTCGCATCCGGCCACTGGCGTTCCTCCCAATCTTTTATCTTACGGATGGATTCGGATGCAATCTGTTCAACGCCCGCGCCATCGGATAGGACGCTTTCTGAAAGGCCTCCTGCGCGCCCTACATAGCCATAGTGGATGTTCGACCAAATATCATAGAAATAATTGTAGTCTCCTTGTTTGTGCCAAACACCTCCAATGACCTTTGGGATTTTCTTCTTGTGATCCCAGTCCATCCCCTGGCCCACTTTTGCAGCCCAAAGTGTCATTGCCACCGCAGCATTCGCGGCACCAATAACTTGAGGGCTGGACGCACCCGATTGGGCATACCAAGGCAGCGCCATAAACTTGCGGGTCTCTTCCGCTACGTCGTAGCTAAGCAATTCTTTCATTTTCGAGACTGACGAGTGATGGATGTTGCGATTCATCTCATCAGCGATGTAGCTGGCCAGCTCTTCCATCATGTCTGGATGAGTGCAGACGACAGGCTCCGTTTTTTCTGGTGGAGTGGTCTGGCTCATCAGGCCAGTTAATCCTTGGGGCGTGATATCACAGATGGATTCCCTGACGTACGAACCTTGAAGGGCGGGAGGTATAAGGGGGGAGGCTAGCTTAGCTAAATGGCTAATCATCACTCGTGCTGCGTCCCCTTTGGAGGTGTTGGTATACGTGCCAGTAGACGCCATGGTGGCAGCTGGTTTCACGTCAGGAGGCGCGGAATTTCCGTCCGGTGAGCGATCACTCCCAGTCGCTACCAGCGACTCAAAGAACAAAGCCAGTTTTCCGCCTGTTGCCCTGCGCATTGGCGTATAGGGGCGTTCGTAATCTCTACCTTGCATGCGCCCGTTTTTTGCGTAAAAAAAAGTTTTTGCTCGTAATCCTTCGTACTCAGCCTGTAATTGCTGCATTCCTTCCCAGGCACTGAGGTTGCCTTCATGCATATTTTTGATGATGCCATTGGCTAATGTCGCGATGTGAAAACCAAACCGGCTTTTTTTCAAATGGTCGAAGCCGTGTTTTCGGCCTAGCGAAGAGTCGTAGGAAGCTAGATTAGACGCCGTTTTAATGGCGTCATGAATAGTGCAAGACGCTTCATTCATTAGAGGATTCCCAAGAGCTGTAGGCTGATGTTCCGGCCGCTATGTGCTCCCAAATAATGTCTCTGTAACGTATAGTCACGTGTTCTTGTGGGTCTGCATCATTCATATAAACAGCGTGAGGACTTTGTGCGTTGATATGCGCGATACGCGCCCCTTTGAGTCGAATGGAGTAATACTTCTCCTGCCCACCGGACGAACTGGTGCGGTAAAGGTGTAGTGTACAGTCCAGCTCTTCCCCGCTATCCCAAGCGCTGGCTAACAATGGGGAAGATTTATCAATATTCTTAGTAATCGATAGCGGCATGTGTTGGCCACGTCCGCCCGCCCGCGCTGCTGCCGTTACTGTTGGTGGCCAAATCGTGCTCATAAGCCAACACCATAATTGCATCTTTATGAGCTGTCTGACTCTTATTACCAATTGACTCTTGACCAGAACAACCGGCGGAAATAAGTCCTTGCTTATTTCCGGTAATGCTTATGTAACTGACGCTAGCCATTATGTTCTTCCTTTGATAATCAGGGGGACATGTTATTTCATGTTTTTTCCGCTGACCTATCTAGTAAAAGTGAGTATTTGTAACAAGGTAATCTGCTGTTCAGGGGGGGGACGCCGGACCCCCCGATTTTTCCGGAGAGTCCCCAACCCAGCAACGGCGAGGTCTGTCGGAAAACCAGTGATTTCCGGCTCTGCTGAACCAAACGCGAAAACGGCCCCTTTTCATGAGTAAAACGTGTACGTAAAACTATATCGGGTAGACAGAGCAGCCGGAAATCTATCTCCAGGCGTTTCCGACGGAATTTTCTGGGTGGGGCGGCATACACCCCCTCCTAGGCGTCCGCCTAAGGCGGTCTAACTTAGGTTTGGATGCCAGCGCCTGGACTCTCAGCTCCACAGGTGGCACGCGAGCGCGCAGGCCGTCGCAGACGGCAAACAGAAAGTACGGCTTACATTGGTTTTTGGTTCCACTGCTCCCCAAACCCCAAGTAGGAAACCGACGATGGCCACGCACTTTGATCCCTACCCTGACGACGATGAAGCCGAACAGGCGCCATGCGGCATTTGGCTCGGGGAAGCCAGCAACGGCACCAGTAACTGGGTGCAGCCCATCGCGGGGCGATCCGGCTAAGCGAGATATTCACCACGCTGCTTGGCAGTGGCGAGCTAAAAAGCCGCTTCTTGAGCGATATCTTGAACCGGTGCGAAGCCGCTGCCTGGGGAGATCACGATGCGTTGATCGCCAACCTTATTGGCCTGTTGTCACAGGCCTGCGAGGCCACCGCTGGCTTGATCGGCAATACCCTCATAGCGCTTCAGCGGGAACCTCACCTGATTGAAGGCGTGCAGCCTACGCCGATGATTGTTGCGGACTTGGTGGCCGAGGTAGCGCGCTACGACTCGCCCGTGCAAAACACTCGGCGATTCGTGGCGATGCGTTGCACTGTCGGCGGCAGGGTGCTGGAAGAGGGGGATACTGTGCTGGTGCTGCTCGCTTCAGCCAACAGGGATCCTGACGTCAATCCGGACCCCGACAGCTTCTTGCTCAGACGGACGCAGCGACGCACCTTCAGCTTTGGGGCCGCAAGGCATGAATGCCCGGGTCGGGCACTTGCATTGACGATCGCCTGCGAGGCGATTTTGGTCTGGCTGCATAGTCATCCTGTCCCGTTTGCCCGTCTGCTGCGGTGGGACTATTTGCCCTCCCACAATGGCCGCATCCCCACGTTTTATCCTGATGAGGAAACCCGCTAATGATCGCTGTTATTTTTGAAGC
The DNA here is from genome assembly GCF_036668715.1 of Pseudomonas sp. ESBL9. Classification (NCBI taxonomy): domain Bacteria; kingdom Pseudomonadati; phylum Pseudomonadota; class Gammaproteobacteria; order Pseudomonadales; family Pseudomonadaceae; genus Pseudomonas; species Pseudomonas sp. ESBL9. The sequence goes on from NZ_JAZEVV010000001.1 coordinate 496,626, forward strand.
ATGGCCTCATGAGGTGCAATACCAGCGGTATCTTGACCTTGCCGCTGAACTCAAACCCGTGCTGGCAGAGCTGGATGGCTTTATCTCGGTAGAGCGTTTTCAAAGCCTGAGTGAGCCCGGCAAGGTGCTCTCACTGTCCTTTTGGCGTGACGAGGACGCTATCACACGGTGGCGCGGTCTTGAGCTGCACCGGGCGGCACAATTGGCGGGGCGCAGGCAGGTTTTCGATGACTATCACCTGCGCATTGCCCACGTGGTTCGCGACTATAGTCTTGAGGATCGCCTTCAGGTACCGAGCGATAGCAAACACGCTCATGAGTGAACGGTCGGCGGCAACTGAACGTCAGGCGCGTTCGACCGAAGAGAGTCGACGCGGCGTGGGTGAACGAGAAACGCTTCGGCGTATGAGCCAGGAATCAGCTACTTTCAACAATACCCAGAGGTGCTCCCTTAATTGAGAGGACGGTCATGTTCACATTACGTGTGTTGGCGGCTACGGCCATGTGTTGCTCCCTGGCCTTGACTTCGTTGCCTGTATCCAGCGATCCCGGTAACGGCAAAGGGCCTGATAAAGGTCATGCACAAGGAGGCAAAGGGCAGGGTAATAAGGCGGATCAGGGCCACAAAAATCAGGACTCTAAAGGGAATCAGGGTAATAAAGGCAAGGGCCAACAGGAGGGGGAGTGGGGCCGTTCGCCTCATATCGACAGGGACAGTGTTTTAGGGATTCTGGCAGGCCATCGCAATGACTGGCAGCCTGGCCCGTCACTTCCGCCCGGGATCCAAAAAAACCTCGCGCGGGGAAAACCGCTGCCTCCGGGGATTGCGAAAAAGCTGGACGGCAGGTTGTTAACTCAATTGCCCCACTACGAGGGGTATGAATGGCAACAAGCCGGAGCTGACTTGATCTTGGTTTCGATCGCCAGTGGTCTGATTTATGAAGTGCTTAATGGGGCATTCGATTGAGGTTTCAAGCGGTTTCGAAATGGGCCACCGCGCGAGGGCTTGCCTGCGCAGCCGTCAGCTCACCTGACCCCCTGAATCGGGGACGTCTACCCAGGTCTCAAGCGCTGTAATGATTGCCACACGCAACCCCTGGACCTGTGTTTCAAGGCTCATGGAAGCCACTGGCTGAGGCGCCAGCGCTACCTGCTGCGGGAGATACGGCACGTGGATGAATCCGCTGCGTATGCCAGTACCTGCCAGGGCGTGTTGCAAGCAATAGAACACCTGATTGCAGACGAAGGTTCCGGCCGTCTGGGACACTGACGCCGGAATGCCCTCAGCCCTTAACGCCCTCACCATGGCCTTGATCGGCAATGTACTGAAGTAGGCTGCCGGGCCTTCCATGACCACTGGGGTGTCGATGGGCTGGTCGCCCAGGTTGTCGGGAATGCGCGCATCGTTGAGATTGATTGCCACGCGCTCGATGGCAATATCGGTGCGTCCTGGCCCTAGTCCTACGGCAATGACCAGGTCTGGCCGCACGGTCTCCAACAGCTCGCGCAAACGGGCCGGGGCTTGGGAAAACACGCACGGCAACTGCCGCGAAACAATCCGGGTGTCTTCCTTTATCAGGCGTTGATCGAGCGCTTTCACGGCTTCCCATGAGGGGTTGAGCGTGTCTTGATCGAACGGTTCGAAACCTGTCAGCAACACAGTACGCATGGGTACCTCACATCAGCAGATAGAGCAGGACAATATTGACCAGCAGCATCATCAGTGCCGTCGGCATTTGCGCTTTGATCACCGCGTATTTGTCCGGAATCTCCAACAGGGCCACCGGCACGATATTGAAGTTGGCCGCCATCGGCGTCATCAGTGTTCCGCAGTACCCCGAGAACATGCCAATGGCGGCCATGACGGCCGGGTTGGCATCGTAAATACCCACCAGCACTGGAACACCCACGCCACCGGTCATCACCGGGAACGCCGCAAACCCGTTGCCCATGATCACGGTAAACAACGCCATGCCCAGCACATACACCATCACCGCGATCAGGCGGTAGTCCATGTTGATGTAGGACGTTGCGACGTGCGCCACGGCTGTACCCACTCCCGCATCGTTAAACAGCAGGCCGAGCATGGCCAGCATTTGCGGCAGCACCATGGTCCAGCCCAGTGCCTCGGTCAGACGGCGTGATTCGCGCAGGCTTTGCAGGGGCGTATCGCGAGTCAGCAGGCAGGCCAGAATCAAGGCCACAATACAGCCCAGTCCCAAGGACACGAACGTGGTGTTTTTGGGGTCCAGCAGCGGCACGCCAGCAATTTGCGTGTGTTTGAGCAGCATGGAGCCGATAACCGTGACCAGAGGAATCGACAGGGCAGGGATGAACAGCTTGTGTCCCAGTCGCCCGGCGCTGGCGCGTGCTGCCTTGACGTGTAATTCGGCATGCGTTCCGCGGCCTACGCCGCCCACACCTGCGATCACTGCCATGACCAGTACGCCTACGCCTACAGCGAACGGCGGCAAGCGGTCGCCTACCAGGAAAACGATGGCAAACAGTGCCCAGAACAGGCTGCTGCTCCAGCGTTTTGGATGGGTCTTGTCGCAGGCGATCATAGCGGCGGTGACCATTAACAACACGCCAGCCAGCCAGTAGAAGTACTCAATGGAGATGATCATTGTGCAGCCTCCCGCGAGCCAGGCGTGATGGACGATTGCGGCGAGGTCAGTTGGCGCGTCAGCTGCAAGTCGAAGCGATACAGGCGCAGGGCATGCACGATAAAGGCGCAGATAGCCGTGGGAATTCCCCAGAATGCGATGTGTAAAGGTTCTACATCGAGACCCGAGCCCAGTAAAAAGGTATGCATCAAGGCGATTGCGCCAAAGGCTACGAATACATCTTCGCCAAAGAACAAACCGACATTGTCGGTGGCCGCGCACATGGCCAGCACCTTATGACGCAGTGCTTCGGGCAACTTACCGAACTTATTTTCAGCCGCGCCCTCGGCCATGGGGGCCAACAAAGGGCGCACCATCTGCGGGTGGCCACCCAGGCTGGTCAAGCCCACCGCCGCGGTGGTCTCCCGCACGAACAGATACATGATCAGCAGGCGACCGACCGTGGCCCGTTGAAACTTGGCGATCCAGTTCTGCGCATGCAAACGCAAGCCATGGCGCTCCAGCAAACCGATCACTGCGAGGGGCAGCAGCAGGATCAGTTGCAAGGCGCGGGTTTGCAGAAACCCTTCGCCCATCAACGTGATGATGTGCTCCAGGGAGAAGCTGGCTGCAAGGCCGGTCACGATCGCGGCCAAACTCACGACCAGTAGAGGATTGAAGCGCAGCACGAAGCCCACGACGATGACGAATACGCCCAATAAGGGCCATAGGTTGACGACGGTTTGCATGGGGAGTGAATCCCTTGGCTGGATGCCGCAACGCCAGGGCAGGCTGGGGTGCGCGCAAGGCGAAAGCGGTCGGGCTCACTTTCGCAAAATTGATTCGCTGCCGGACTCAGCGTGTTTTTTTATTGTTGGCGCCCGATGATAGAGCGTCATTGAGCGATATCTTTGGGCGCTTTATTCACTGCGTCCAGTCAAAAAAAGTTGTCACCGCCGAACAAAAAAGTTTGGTTAACGGCTTGCCTGGTCGGGCTGGCTTGGGATTGTTGCAAGGGTTTACAGTGGCAGCCTTGTTTGGTGTGGACGGGCAACCCTGCATGAATATGCGATTCCTTTTGACCTTTGTGTGGGTGGCACGGCTCGGCAGCTTTCGACTGACTGCCGAAAAGCTATCCAGTACACAAGCGGCGATCTCCAGCCGTATCTCGGTGCTGGAAGCTGAACTCGGCGTGCAGTTGTTTCAACGTGACTCACGGGGGGTCAGCCTGACCCGTGAGGGGCACAACGTGCTGAGCTATGCGCAGGAGATGCTGGCGACCCAGCAGCGCTTGCTCCAGTCACTGGGCCAGGCCGACACGTTTTCAGGCCGCTTGCGCATTGGGGTCATGGACACCGTGATTCACAGCTGGTTAAGCGAGCTGATTAACGCCCTGAGCCGGGAATACCCGCAGGTTGAAGTCGAGCTGACTGCCGATACGGCCCTCAACCTGAATGAGCAGTTACTCAAGGGGCAGTTGGACCTGATTTTCCAGACAGACTTATTACGGGCCGACGGTGTGCGTAACAGACACTTGGCGTGCTATCCGTTGCGGTGGGTGGTGGCCAGTGGAACCCCGCTTGATCGCCCGTATGAAGGGCTTGCAGCGCTTTGCCAAGAGCGGATCCTGACCTTTTCGCGGCTGTCCCGGCCGCATCAGGACGTGCTCAATTACCTGCATCAGCAAGGCGTGAGCGCGCCACGCATCAGTTGCATCAATTCGGTGGCGGCCATTATCAAGCTGGTGGCTGACGGGTTTGGCATTGGCGTCCTGCCGCCAGTGCTGGTCAGCCGCGAATTGAGTAATGGCAGTCTGGTTGAATTGCCGATGGGTGCTGGGCCCGGCTTTTCGGTCTATGCCAGTTGGCGCGTCGGGGCTGGCCTTGAACTCAATGAAGCGGTTGTCAGCCTTGCCCAAGAGGTGGTGGCCGACTACCAACGTGCCGTTGCTCCGGGCCATCTGGTATTGCCCAAGGCCCTCGATTAGTACAGCTCATCATCTGATCCGTATTTTTATGAATCAACTGCGCCTGTATTGCAGCTCACAATCGGCAGAAAATTGCAGCCAGTCAGATCGCTCAAGCAGGCATCGAACCTTAAACGGTGCAGGGATGCCGTCCGTTGATGCTCACGTTCTGGTTTTCGACACACTTACGGTAGGAACTGATATGGCTAAGATGGGTTGGTTTTTGGGCGGATTTCTGCTGTTGACCATTGGGATCGGCATCCTTGCCACCATTCCGCCGGGTTGATCCCCCTTTACATTAAAAGGCCGCTGCGAAACCAGCGGCCTTTTCTGTTTGCGCAAGGGTATTCAGGCGCTGTGCGTGAGGGCTTGTTCAACATCAGCCAGCAGATCCTCCACGTCTTCCAGGCCAATCGCCAAACGCACCAGCCCCTCACTAATGTCGTGTCGAGCACGCTCCTCCCTCGTGTAAGCCGAATGGGTCATGCTTGCAGGGTGTTGCGCCAAAGATTCTGCACCGCCCAGGCTGACAGCCCGGCTGATCAGTTGCAGAGCGTTCATGAAATGCCGGCCGGCTTCCAGGCCTCCCTTTAGCTCGAAAGCAATCATCCCGCCAGGTTGGCGCATTTGGGATTTGGCCAACTCATAGTGTGCGAAAGAGGGTAGTCCTGGATAAGACACTGACTTCACGGCCGGGTGATTCTCCAAATACTGGGCAATTACCTGAGCACTGCTGCAATGGCGATCCATGCGTAAAGCCAAGGTCTTGAGCCCGCGCATGAGCAGGTATGCATCGTGGGGCGACAACACGGCCCCCGTGAGGTCCTTCAAGCCCTGCAAGCGAATGCGCGAGGCCAGCGCTTGTGAGGTGACTACAATGCCGGCCGTGATATCGCTGTGCCCACTCAGGTATTTCGTGGCCGAGTGTATGACCACATCGGCGCCTGACTCCAACGGTCGCTGCAAGTAAGGGGTGCAGTAGGTGTTGTCGATCACCACCGTGATGTCAGGATGGGCGTGGGCAACGCGCGCAACAGCTGCAATATCGACGAGTTGCATGTTGGGGTTGGCCGGGGTTTCAAAGTAGATCATGCGCGTGGCGGGGGAGATCGCGGCTTCAAGTGCTTGCATGTCGGTCATGTCGACATGTTTGACCTTGATGCCGAACTCCCCGATGCCGTGATGCAGCAGGGCAAAGGTGCAGCCATACAAGGTGCGGCTTACGATCAGTTCATCCCCCGGGCGCAGTAGCGTCCAGAAGGTCGTGGCAATAGCGCCCATGCCAGAACTGAAGGCAATACCGGCTTCGCCGTTTTCCAGTGTCGCCATGCGTGATTCGAGCAGCGCGAGGGTGGGATTGGAAATGCGTGTATAAAAATGCCCGCCTTCTTCTCCGGCGAAACACGCTGCGCCGTATTCAGCAGTCGGAAAAGCAAACGTGGACGTCAGGTAAATGGGAGGAATCAGGGCACCCTGATTCTCTAGGGCGTTGTAGCCGTGATGGATCGCGCGGGTAGAAAAGCCGAACTCATTTTTTTTGTCGTTCATGCTGGACGCTCCGATATTTCCTACAATGCTATGCTCAAATCCGAAGCGATAAATACCAATTCCAAGGGTTAAATCGAGTGCTATTGGAATAAATACCCTCCACATCGAGATCAAGAGGCACAGTATGCTCAACGCTCTGGATAGAACCGATAAAGCCTTGCTGGCTGCATTGCAAAACAATGCGCGATTAACGGTGGCCGAACTCGCGGAGCAGGTGTCGTTGACCACCTCGCCTTGTTGGCGGCGGGTCAAAATCCTTGAACAACAGGGCCTGATTACGGGTTATCAGGCGATCATCTCGCCCAAGCAACTGGGGTACGGCGTCACGGCCTTTGTCAGTGTCATGATGGCTTCGCATTCTCAGGAAACAGCCAGAAAGTTCGAGCAGTGCTTACTGGATATTCCTGAGATCGTGGCCTGTCATAACATTTCGGGTCGTTATGATTTCTTGCTTGAAGTGGTGGCTAAAGACCTTGAATCTTTTGGTGAGTTTGCGCGTGAAGTTCTGCAAGCTTTACCGGCGGTCAAAGAGATCTATTCAAGTTTTTCATTCAAGTCGGTCAAGCCGCTTCGCAAGATGCCCCTGGGACTTTAACGACCGCTACCCAATAAAAAAGTCGACCGTGTAGCTGTAGGGCCTGGAGGGGTTGTGGTGGGTGATTTGTGAGCGGCAGGGGAAGTCTGGATGCTCGGCACATGCACTGTGATGTGTCCAATAGAATGTAACCTTGGGCGCGCGATGATTGAGTCTTTTCTCATAGGCATATAAGAAGCTACTTTCAAACGTAATGATCTTGTTGTCAAACGTGTAGGACGCGCGAGATTCAAAGATTGATTTTTTAACGTCGTAGTCAATTAAAATGTCACCTCGCAGCTTGGGTGTGGTCACGAACTGGAGTTTGTCGACACGCACTTCGAGGTTATTGTCCGATAGCTCTGGAGGGAAAGCGCCCTGTAACGCCGTATGGTGTGCCGCGAGCAAGTCCAGTCGGTAGCCCGTCTTATTGATAAAACGCATATTTATATACATGTTGTCGCCAGGATGGCTGGTCATGCAATGATCTCCTGTAAGGACGGTCGGCAGTTAATCTGCGTGTTTAAGCCTGAGTATGGTGTGTGTTTTATACGTGCTGGGCAGGATTTACAGGAGGAAATACTTACATTGCTGTAAGGCCACTGCGGATGAGGATCTGCAGGCAGGTTAGGTTAAAAGGGTTGGGGTGGGTGAACAGTGTCGGTCAACTTTCAATTGTAAGTAGGAAGCGTCTTTTTGCTTCATGAGCGGGTGCGCACCTACAAAGAGAGTGCTTAGCTTTTAATTTTATTAATGGTAAGAGCGCACTATGTTGACACGAGAGTTAATGACGGGATTATTTCCAAAAAGTTCACGATTTATGAACGACTACCTTCCTTCCTTACAACAAGTGGCGGAGCAGCGGCAGATCACGACCCCGCGTCGAATAGCGGCGTTTTTGTCCCAGGTGGGGCATGAGTGCGCAGGTTTTACAGTGTTGGTCGAGAACCTTAATTACAGTGCGGGTGGTTTGGCCGCGACGTGGGGTTCACGATTTGCCGAAAAAAATGCGGCTGGCGCCTACATAACAGTCACGGAGGGGGGGCGTTCACGACGAGTTCCCAACAGTGATGCGCAGAAGTTGCACCGCAAACCCGAGGCCATTGCCAATCGGGTGTACAGCAATCGTCTGGGTAACGGGGATGAAGCCTCAGGAGACGGTTGGCGTTACCGCGGCCGGGGGCTGATTCAGATGACGGGCAAGAGTAACTATCAACAATGCAGCCTGGGCCTGTTCGGGGACGAACGTTTATTGATCACGCCTCAATTGCTTGAACAGTGGCGCTGGGCAGTTGAGTCGGCAGGCTGGTATTGGAGTTCCCGTAACCTCAATGTGTTGGCAGATGGCGATGATTTTGAGCGTGTGACACGGGCGATCAATGGAGGACTTAACGGCCATGCCCAGCGCGTAGCGCTATATGAACAAGCCCTCAGCCTGATGAGCCAGGCATCCGATGGTTGACCGGCGTTATTAATGGGAGTTAACCCTCGGCTCAGTCGGTTTAGATGGCATAATGCGCGCCTGTTTTTTTCCAGCCACGCAGGGGTATTTAAACCGTGATGTTTGAACTGAAGCCGATGAGTCCTGAGGCTTATCGTCAACAAACCCGGCGCAGCACGCTTTACATCGCTTTACTGTTTGCTTCGCTGGCGCTGGTGATTTCTGGCCTGGCAGTGATGCTGGCAGGCGTGCAGGGCGGGGATAACTTCCGGTTGAATCTAGGCGGGGTGATCGCGGCATTGATCGTCACAGTTGGGCTGGTGCGCTACGTGTTCTGGTCCCAGCCCTGGATGGCGGCTGCGGTGTATGGGTGGCAACTCAAACGCAACCTGATGCGTGTCACAAATGTCATGCATTACGTGACGGCGGGTGTCATGGCCGGGGATGTCAGCGCGCTCAAGCTGTTGCGTTTTTATCACCTGGGCATCACCCAGATGTATCAGCTGGATGCTAACTCCAGTGCGTTGAGCCAGATGGTGCGCGAGATCGACCTGCACAAGGCGCGGCTTGAAGCGTTGGGCATCGACACTGAGCAAACGCGATTGGACCCTGCGTGGATCGAGAAGGTTAAAACGTTCACACCGTCGAAATAAACCGTTAAGGCCGGCCAAGCCATGGGGGCGCGCAGTGCGTACCTGTAGCCCGGCCAGCTATGACGCTGCGCGGTTAGCTCACCACGCGATAGCAGGGCACATACGCTGCGCCACCGGGGAGTTTCATGCGGTGTTGCTCGACAAAGGCCTGCAGCAATTTGTCCAGGGGCTTCATCACGGCCGCATCGCCATGGATCTCATAAGGGCCATGTTGCTCAATCAGATGAATGCCTTTTTCTTTCACGTTACCGGCCACAATGCCTGAAAAAGCCTGTCGCAAATTGATAGCCAATTCATGGGGTGGCACGTCCTTGCGCAATTGCAGGCTGGCCATGTTGGCATGGGTCGGATCGAACGGCCGCTGAAAACCCTCATCAATCTTTAAGAGCCAGTTGAAGTGGAACGCGTCATTGCGTTCGCGCCGGAACTGTTTGACCTCTTTAAGCCCGGCTGTCATCTGGCGCGCCACTTCGGGCGGGTTATCGATGATGATCTGGTAGTGCTTTTGCGCCGCGTCGCCCAGGGTCGCGCCCACGAACTCGTGGAGCTGTTGCAGGTAGGGCTCAGCTTCTTTGGGGCCGGTCAGAATGACCGGAAACGGCACATCGCTGTTGTCGGGATGCATCAAAATCCCGAGCAAATACAGGAACTCTTCTGCCGTGCCTGCACCGCCCGGGAAGATGATGATGCCGTGGCCTACGCGTACAAAAGCTTCAAGGCGCTTTTCGATGTCAGGCAAAATCACCAGTTCATTGACGATCGGGTTGGGCGCTTCGGCCGCAATGATCCCGGGTTCGGTCAGCCCCAGATAGCGTCCGCCCGACAAGCGTTGCTTGGCGTGGGAAATCGTGGCCCCTTTCATTGGGCCTTTCATGACGCCGGGACCACAGCCAGTGCAGATGTCCAGCAGCCGCAGGCCCAATTCATGGCCGACTTTCTTGGTGTATTTGTATTCTTCGGTGTTGATCGAGTGACCGCCCCAGCACACCACGATTTTGGGTTCAACACCTGGGCGTAAAGTGCGCGCGTTGCGCAGCAGGTGGAACACGTAGTCGGTGATACCGGCCGAGGTGCTCAGGTCCATGCGCGGGCTGTCGAGTCCGCTTTGGGTGTACACGATGTCGCGCAGGGCGCTGAACAGCATTTCACGCGTGCTGGCGATCATTTCGCCATCCACAAAGGCATCAGCCGGAGCGTTCAGCAGCTCAAGGCGAACCCCACGGTCTTGCTGATGAATACGCACTTCGAAGTCTTTGTACGCTTCAAGGATGGTTTTGGCATTGTCGACATGAGCACCGGTGTTGAGGATGGCCAGCACACATTGGCGGAACAGGGTGTAACTGGTGCCTGAGCCGACTTCACTCAGTTGCTGCACTTCACGTTGCGATAACGTCTCCAGGCTGCCTTTGGGGCTGACTGAAGCATTGATGACGTGTCTTTGGACCATTGAGAACTTCCTTGAGCGGGTCAAAAAATTGCCTGACGCAGTTTTACATGCATACCTGCCGAGTGTATCTACGCCACAAAAAGTCCCGATTGTCGTGGCGCTGGATGTCTGTTCATTGTTGATGCCGGTTGTTTCGCGGCTGGCCTCTACAGTAACACCGCTTGCTCATAAGACCAGCGCACCGCAGACGTTGATGATCAAGTCGGTCGGGCCTGCTTTGTCTGAGGTAACCTGTGCCTCAATGAGGGAAGGTGCAAGACCTCACCTCGCATAAGGAAGGGTTAATGATCATCACCACAACCAATAGCATCGAAGGGCGCCAGATCACGGAGTACCTGGGGGTCGTCAGTGCAGAGTCGGTACACGGTATCAACGTCGTGCGGGATTTCTTCACCGGCATGCGGGATTTTTTCGGTGGGCGTTCTCAGACGCTGGAGCGCGCGTTGAAAGAAGCGCGGGCAGAAGTTACGGATGAAATCCGCGAGCGTGCGGGTGTGCTGCGCGCCGATGCAATTGTGGGGCTGAATTTTGAAATCAGCATGCCGTCAGGTCGCGGTGGCATGCTGGTGGTATTCGCCACCGGCACGGCCGTGCGCTTGAGCTGAAACTGCGCTAAACCTGTGGCAGTTGTCAGACCGTCAGTTTTGGGAAATAGAAGGAGCGTTTCGATGACAGGATTTTTAAAGCGTGCGTTGATGGGGTGGGTCGTGGCGGGTGTCGCAACGGGAGTGGCTGCCGAAAGTCGGCTACCTGAGCTGACGACTCAAGCACCGTATAAACAAGCGTATGCGGCCATGCTGGCTTACCCGGATTGGGTGAAAACCGGTCAGGGCACTGCGGCTCCTGTTGAAAAAGTGGTCATGGACGGTAAAACCTGGACCGTCGGCCAGATGTGCAAACCCCACGATTGTGCAGCCAATCAGTTGAATGTGGTGTTTAGTCCCGATGGCAAACAGGCGTGGGGGCTACTGTCCGTTCGCGCCGAGAATGCCGAAACATTTGATCAGCAATTTTTGGGCATGCCGGATGACGCCATTAAACAGCTGCTCAACAAATCCTTTGCGGACAATAACCCTACCGATTGAGATCGGCTCAAACCGTTCGACCGCCCTTGAGGCGGTCGAACGAGCGGCAACGGGTGGCTTTTACGCTTTCGTCAGGCTGGTTTGAGAGAGTGCTGCCTGAAGTTTTTCTTCTTGCTCGGGGGAAAGCGAGGTGCGCAACACTTTGCCCTTGAAGTTTGAATCTTCAAGTTCCTTCAACACTTTCTCGGGCTGGAACTTACGCAACAGCACGAACAGGGCCGAAGAGTTGTTGGGAATGGTTTCGCTCAGCGACTTGATGAAATCGTCATCGATGCCGTAATCGCTCAACGACCCCGAGAGCGCGCCAGTGCCCGCACCGAGCGCGCCGCCGATGGCAAAACCGGCCAGCGGGTTGAGAAACAGCAGCCCGACCAGAGCGCCCCACAGGCCGCCTGTGACCAAGCCGGAGGTCGCGCCGAGGGCGGTGAGGTTCACATTCTGTTTGATGTGCACCTTGCCTTCATTGTTACGAACAACAATGACCGCATCTTCCAGCTCCACCAGATGCTCTTTGCTCAATGACACCATTTTGGTCAAGGCGCGGTCAGCTTTTTCAGTATCGTCAAATCCCACTACGATCAAATCAGACATGTCTTTCATTCCTTGACTGTGCAGTTCCAGCCCGCAACGGGCTGAATGAAGAAGTAGGTTTCAAAGTGTGATGACACCTTTGACGCCGAGTTGCGCAGCACGGTAGCGGTTGAGAAGCGGCTGCGAGCAATGAGCGTGGTCGCAGACCTTGAAACCGTCAAGTCGATACCCGGTTCGGGTTGTCGCACCAGGGAGCAGAAGGGAAAACAGCGCAGATGGGAATAGAAAGGAAGAGGAGGGCTGGCTGAGCAGCCCTGACACTTACTCCAAGGGCTGATACCTCGGAGATTTAGTGCTGATCGTTTTTGTCCGAAGCAGTCAGGCCAGCCTGGATGCGCTGGTAAATTTCTTCACGGTGTACGGCTACATCTTTGGGTGCGTTGATGCCAATTCTGACCTGTTGGCCGCTGACACCTAAAATAGTGATCGTAATATCGTCACCGATGTTTATGCTTTCACCAACTTTGCGGGTGAGTATCAGCATTTTTTTCTCCTTGATGGCTTTGTATGGCACGTCTCTGAGACGGTGCGGCTTCGGTCATGGCTACAGAATACTGCTAACTGCATATAAATGCGCCGCTCATTACAGACGTCATAGCCAGAGTGGCAATTCCCTGTACGAGGAAAGCTCTCGCCTATGTGTCTTAGATAAGGGCGTATCGGATTTGTTCAAGGAGAGCAAAGGCCGCTGCCCCAGTGATAAAATCGACCCACTCAAAAAGATAGGGGAAACGCAGTGCGTAAAGTCATCATGATGACAGCAATATTGGCCCTGACGGCTTGCGGTCAGGAGTCTAACGATAAAATTCAACGGGCTAAAGCAGCTTCTGACACATCGACTGTTCAAGCGCCGGTGGCTCGCTGGGCGGTAGAGGTCAAACTGGGCGAGACTCAAGCGCTCAGTGATTTGACGGCAAGGCTGCTGGAACATGGTTATAGCTCTTATATTTCGGAAATTGACGGTGTTCAACGCGTGCTGCTCGGCCCCTTCACTAGCCGCGACGAAGCGCAGGCGATGTTGAACCGCTTGATAACCCAACTCGACAACCTGCAAGCCCGGATCATTGAGTTGCCTGTCGACAAGCCCGCCCACTAAGCGGTCACGGTGCCGTTTTGCTTCCTAAGCGTAGCGGCAACCGGCGCAGGCGCAGGCTTTGAGCCATTATTTTTTTGCACCCTGAGCGTGCGCCGGTGGTGTTTATCACTGAGCACGCCAGCCGCCCCCTAACGACGTCAACAACGCCACGCTGGCCTGCAACTGGCGAGTGCGCAGAGCCTGCACCTGACGTTGCGCCTGCAAGGCGGCGGTTTGCGCAGTGACCACTTCCAGATAACTTACCGCTCCCGCTTCATAGCTGCGGGTGGCCAGCGTCTGGGTGTTGTGCGCCGCATTGGCGGCGGCCTGCTCGTCCAGCCGCTGCTGGCGCAGGTCGCGCAACTGCGCAAGGTTGTCTTCAACTTCCCGCACAGCATGCAGGACCGTGCTGCGGTACGACGCGCTGGCCTTTTCAAATTCGGCCTTGGCCTGACGCGCCTGCGCATTCAGTCGGCCGCCGTCAAAAATGGGCAAGTTGACCAGCGGCCCCAGTGCCCAGAATCGGTTGCCCGCCGCCAACAGGTTGCCTGCCCCCCCGGTTTGCCCACCGATTAATCCGCTCAGGCTAAAGTCGGGATACCAAGCCGCTTTCGCCACCCCGATCTGTGCATTGGCAGCAAACACCCTGCGCTCCGCCGCTGCGATGTCGGGGCGGCGTTGCAACAGGGCGCCGGGCAGCGTGTCGGGTTGCTCCGGCGGGGACAGCGTTTGTTCGCGGGCGGCCAGTTCAAACGTGCTGGCGGGTTCGCCCACCAGTTCGCCAATGGCATGCTCAGTCAAGTTGCGCTGCCCGCGCACCTCATCCAGTTGCGCCTGGGCTTGGGCCAGTTGGGTCTGGGCGCGGGTCAGGTCGACTTCAGAGGCAATCTGGCCCAGATAACGGGCGCGGGTCAGTTGCAGGGCCTGGCTGTAATCCTGCAGCGAGCGGGACACAATGCGCTGCTGCGCATCCAGACCGTCGAGCTGCACATACAAACAGGTCAATTGCCGTTGCAAACTCAAGCGAGCGACCGCCAGATCATCGGCTGACGCCTGCGCCTGTGCATCACCGGCTGCCACCTGATTGCGAATTTTGCCCCACAGGTCGAGGTCGAGATTCAGCGCGAAGCCTGCTGTATTGCTGTTGTACACCGACGGTTGTGTCGTACCGCGTAACGGGCGGCTATCTGATTGACGTTCGCGCAGCGGCTGGGCGCTGGCTGTCAATTGCGGGAACAGACCGGCATGCAACTGGCTGGCATACGCTTGGGCCGCATCAACATGCGCCAGCGCCGCCGCCAGATCGGGGTTGGCGTCCAGTAAGTGTTGTTGCAGAGCGTTGAGGCGTGCGTCCTGATACACCCACCACCAATGCGCCGAGTGTTGATCCGCGGGGTGCGCAGGATGCCAGGCACCAGCATCGGCCTGTTCACGATAATGCGTGGGCAATGCGAGCTGTGGCACGGTGTAGGCGGGGGCCAATGAACAGCCCTGCAACGCCAGGACCCACAGCCATAGTGCAGACTTAAGCCTTGGCAGCATGGGACGCTCCCTGGTTCGCGAGCCGTACGGCATCACCGTCGCGCAAGGCGTCGGGCGGGTTGTCGATGACGGTATCAGCAGTCTTTAGCCCTTGATCGACCACCAGCCGATCACCCAGGTCCAACCCGATATGGATGGTCTGCAAGTGCACATGCTGCGATGCATCCAGCAGCGCCACTTGGGTACCTTGGGCGCGAAAAATCAGCGCGCTGGCGGGAATGCTGACCCCATGGGTGTCAGGCGCCACCGCCAACACGGCTTCGGCATAGTCGCCAGGCATCAGCGCATCGTTGAGATTGGAGACCACAAATTGGGCCATCAGCGTGCCCGAGCGCGGGTCAACCGAGGTTGAGTTACCCATCAGGCGAGCGCTGAAGGTTTGCCCCGGATGCTCCGGCACCGAGAGTTGAGCGTGCATACCGGGGCGCACCACGCTGGCGTAGTTTTGGGGCACTGGCACATACAGGCGCAGCTGGTGGGTATCCGCGATGTCAAACAGCTCGGTGTCGCTGTCCGTATCGGCCTTGATCAACTGGCCAATGTCCGTATGGCGCGCAGTGATGGTCCCGGCGAAAGGCGCGCGAATGGTTTTGTAGGCTTCCAGTGAGCAAAGCCGTGCGAAATCAGCCTCGGCCGCTTGCGCATTGGCATGCGCGGCGGCCGCATTCGATTGCTTCTCGTCGGCTTCCTGACGTGACACCGAATGCGACGCCAGCAGGTGTTGCCAGCGCGAGGCCGTGGTCGCCGCCAGCTTTGCATTGGCCTGCGCTTGCAGCATCCGGGCGCGGGTTTGTGCCAGTTGCTGGTCCAGATCGGGGCTGTCGATCAACGCCAGCACCTGACCCGCTTGCACCTTGCTGCCGATATCGCTTTGCCAGCTCTTGAGGTAGCCGTTCACCCGCGCCTGTATGGGCGCTTTGCTCCAGGCCTCAAGGTGGGCTGGCAAGCGCAAGGTGTCGCCCCCGGCGTTTTGCCGGGGCTGGAACACGCTCACCACCGGCAAGGCAGCCGCTTGCGTCCACTGGCTGACCGCCTGCTCATGCCGGCTGCGGCTCGCCAGTCCGTTGGCCACCAGCAGGGCGGCCAGCGTCAGGCCGCCGATGCCCAGGTACATCAAGCGCGTGTGCGAAGGTGTTTGATCAGACGACATGGGGCGTTTCTCCAGCAGCGCGAGTGTCTTTTTGCCCGTGCACCAAGCTAAACACCACGGGCACGAATAACAGGGTGGCAACGGTGGCCAGCATCAGGCCGCCAATCACGGCGCGGCCCAGCGGGGCGTTTTGTTCTTGCGAGAGCGCCAGCGGCAGCATCCCGAACATCATCGCCAGCGCCGTCATGCAGACCGGTCGGAATCGGCTGTAGCCCGCTTCCAGCGCGGCCTTCAGCGCGTCACCATGCTCAGCCAGGCGTTCGCGGCAAAAACTCACCACCAGAATCGAGTTGGCGGTCGCCACGCCCATGCACAAGATGGCGCCGGTCAGGGCTGGCACCGACAACGAGGTGCCGCTGAGGAACAGCATCCACACGATCCCGGCCAAGGCTGCGGGCAGGGCGGTGATGATGACGAACGGGTCCAGCCAGGACTGGAAGTTGACGACGATCAGCAGATAAATCAGGACCACGGCCCCCAGCAAGCCCACGCCGAGGCCGCTAAAGGCTTCGTGCAAGGCGTCGATTTGCCCGTGCAGGCTGACGATCGCGCCTTTGGGCCGCAGGTCGGCGGCGCTATCAATCACCTGTTGCACGTCGGCGGCCACGGCGCCCAAATCGCGCCCCTG
Organism: Pseudomonas sp. ESBL9; assembly: GCF_036668715.1. NCBI lineage: Bacteria > Pseudomonadati > Pseudomonadota > Gammaproteobacteria > Pseudomonadales > Pseudomonadaceae > Pseudomonas > Pseudomonas sp. ESBL9. Next base: position 512,931 of record NZ_JAZEVV010000001.1, read on the forward strand.
AATGTTGGCGTATAGGTCGAGGGTCGGCTGGATGTTGTAGTGCGTGACCACGGCCGGGCTGTGTACGCGGCGCAGGGTGGCGAGCCCGCCGAGGATGTGCGACTGGCCGTTACTGCCCGTCACCGGCAAGGCTTCCAGGGCGGGCAGGCTGTCCAGCCGGTATTGCGGTGTGGCCGCGACCACCCCGTACGACACGCCATTTTGCGGGTTGAGCCAGAAGGTCGGCGCCACCTGCGAACTGCCCGCCAGGGACGCCACCATGCTGTTGGTCACATCACGCTCGGTAATGCCCAGCCCGCTGGCACGCTGACGGTCGACATCCACCTGCAATGACGGGTAACCCACCGACTGCTGAATGCGCAGGTCGGCAATGCCCGGCACCTGCTGTAAACGGCGCTGCAATTGCAGGGCATAGGCGCGATTGGCAGCGTCATCACGTCCGGAAATCTTCACGTCCAGCGGCGCGGGCGCACCGAAGTTGAGAATCTGGCTACTGATGTCGGCGGGCATGAACGCAAATTGGCTGCCGGGGAAGCTGTCGGGCAGTACTTCGCGCAACTTTTTCACGTACGCGGCCGTCGGCCCATGATCGGCCGTGAGCGTGACCTGAATATCGCCGTCCTGCGGCCCGATAGTGCCGCTGCTGCTGTAGGCCATGTCGATCCCGCTTAATGGAATACCAATGTTGTCGACGATGCTGTCCACTTGATCGGCCGGGATCACCTCGCGGATGCGCGACTCAATGCGGTCGAATGCTGCGGCACTTTCCTCAATGCGCGTGCCCAACGGCAAGCGCACGTGCAACGCCAGGGCGCCAGCATCGGTAGTCGGGAAGAAGTCTTGCCCAAGGCTGGGCAACAACGCGAACGAGGCCAGTACACACCCCATAAACACCAGCAGGAACCGCTTGCGCCACGCCAGCGCCAGTGTCAGCAACCCGTAGTAACCGTCGCGCACGGTAGAAAAACGACGCTCGAACCCTTGCTGAAAGCGCAGCAGCGCCCGGACCGGCGGCGAGTGTGGCTGTTTGGGCTGTACGCCTTCGTGGTGATTGAGGTAGCTGTTTTCCGGGTGATGGCCGACGCCTTGCTCAGGCACATGGGGCTTGAGCAAAAACATCGCCAGCGTCGGCACCAGTGTGCGCGACAGCAGAAAGGAACTGCCCATGGCGAACATCACGGCCAGCGCCATCGGGCGGAACAGGTAGCCGGCAATGCCTTGCAACATAAACATCGGCACGAACACGATGCAAATGCACAACAGCGAGACAAACGCCGGGCCGACGATCTGTCTGGCGCCATCCAGGATGGCCTCACGCACCGACTTGCCCTGTTCAAGGTGCCAGTTGATGTTCTCGATGGTTACCGTGGCGTCGTCCACCAGAATGCCCACCGCCAGGGCCAGTCCGCCGAGTGTCATCACGTTCAGGGTTTGCCCGCTCAGCGCCAGCAACGCAATGGCCGCCAGTACCGCCAGCGGGATCGACACCGCAATGATCAGCGTCGAACGCCAACTGCCGAGAAACAGCAGAATCATGGCGCTGGTCAGCAAGGCGGCAATCACCCCCTCCTGCGCCACGCTGCCCACCGACTGTTTAACGAACACCGAGGCGTCGCCCAGCAACGAGGTTTTCAGTGACGGCGGCAGGGTCTCATTGATGCGCGGCAGCATCGCGCGAATGCCGTCGACGATGGACAGGGTCGAAATGTTGCCGTTTTTCAACGCCGGCATCAGCACTGCGCGGTGGCCGTCCACCCGCACGATGTTGGTTTGCGGCGGCGATCCGTCACGCACGTGGGCCACTTGGCCAATGGTAATCAACGCGCCGTTCACGGTTTTGATCGGCAAGTCGTTGAGTTCGTCGATGGCCTTGGGGCTGTTGTTGAGCATCACCGTGTATTCATAGGTGCCGAGCTTGGCCGTGCCCACGGGGATGATCTGGTTTTGGGCCGCCAGTGCAGTGCCCACGTCCTGCGCCGACAAGCCCTTGGCGGCCAGCGCTTGGGGGTTGAGGTCGAGGGTAATCTGGCGCTGTTTGCCGCCCATGGGGGTGGGCATGGCCAGCCCGGGCAGGGCGCTGAGGGGCAAGCGAATGTTGTTCTGCACCAGGTCGCGGATGTGCGCTTCTGACAGCGTAGGGCTGGAGAACGCCAGTTGCAGAATCGGCACGGTGGAGGCGCTGTAGTTGAGGATCAGGGGCGGGGTAATGCCGGGCGGCATTTGTTTGAGCACGGTTTGCGACACCGCGGTGACTTGGGCGTTGGCCGTACGAATGTCGACGCCGGGCTGGAAGAAAATTTTCACGATGCCCATGCCCGGCAACGATTGTGACTCGATGTGTTCGATGTCATTCACGGTGGTGCTGAGCGAGCGCTCATAGGTGTAAATGACCCGCCCCGCCATGTCGGCGGGCGCCAGCCCGGTGTATTGCCATACCACGGCAACCACCGGAATGCCGATGTCCGGGAACACGTCCGTGGGCGTACGCACGGCGGCCAGGGGGCCAATGATGCAGATGAAAATCGCCAACACCATAAATGTGTAGGGCTTGTGCAGTGCGGTCTTTACCAGCCCGAGCATGCCTGAACCTCCGGGGAGTGGAATTGCAAACCCCGGCAGTCTTGCCGCTGGAACCTAACGCGGCGCTTTCAGGCACGTGAAGGATCCTATAAGAAAGGGCTGAAAATCCCTTCATTCACCTTCATTTGGCGCTGTGCCCGAAGGCGGCCAAGCTGATGGCCTGTGTGACGGAGGCAGGTCAGCCCCGTCGTGTCCATGGTCTGTTTTCGAGGCGCGTTGCGATGATTGTCAAACCCTTGCTGTTGATTCCGGGCCTGAGCCTTGCACTGTTACTGTCGGCCTGCGCCGGTCCCATGCCCGCGCAGGACCCGAGCGAGGCCTGGATTGGCCTCAAGGAAGAGGGCACTGGCGACCTGATGGCCGAACGTGTGGATGGCAAAAACACCCGTGACGGGCGTTTTTTTGAGGTGACACCGGGCGCCCACCGACTGGACGTGACGTTGTTCGAAGGGGCCAGCGGTGATCAAAATCAGGTCGATTGCCAGGGTAACGTCAGCTACCAGGGCTTCAAGCCCGGCGGCCATTACCAACTCATCGAATCGAGCCTGGGCGCGCAGATCAGTGCCCGGCTGGTCGACGGGCAGGGCAAGGAAGTGGCCCACACGGCGGACTTCACCTGTCTGCCCGGTTAGCGTGAGGCCCCGGTGCCGGGCGCGCTAAAACGAGCGCACGATTTTGCCGAGGGTTTCCATGGCTTTTTCACAGGCTTCATCCCACGGGCTGCCGTAGTTGAGGCGGATGCAATTGCGAAACCGCTGGGTTGCCGAGAAGATCGGCCCCGGCGCGATGCTGATGCCTTGGGCCAGCGCCATCTGAAACAGCTTGAGCGAGTCCATCTGTTCGGGCAGCTCCAGCCACAGGAAGTACCCCCCTGTGGGCTGGCTGACCCGGGTTTGCGCCGGGAAGTAACGGCCAATCGCGGCCAGCATGGCGCTTTGCTGTTCTTCCAGCGCGTACCGCAATTTGCGCAGGTGACGGTCGTAACCGCCGTGTTGCAGGTAATCAGCGATGGCTGCCTGCGCGGGCATTGACGCGCACAGCGAGGTCATCAGTTTCAGGCGTTCGACTTTTTGCGCGTAGCGACCCGCCGCCACCCAGCCGATCCGGTAGCCCGGCGCCAGGCTTTTGGCAAACGAACCGCAATGCATCACCAGGCCCTCGGTATCGAAGGCTTTGGCCGGTTTAGGGGCGTGTTGGCCGTAATACAGTTCGGCGTACACGTCATCTTCGATCAACGGCACCTGATGGGTACGCAACAGGTCGACCAGTGCCTGCTTCTTGGCATCGGGCATGCTCGCGCCAATCGGGTTCTGGAAGGTGGTCATGCACCACACCGCCTTGATCGGGTGACGCTCCAGGGTGTGTGCCAGCACCCCAAGGTCAATGCCGTCGCGCGGGTGCACGGGGATTTCCACGGCCTTGAGCTTGAGTCGCTCCAGCACTTGCAGGCAGGCGTAAAACGCTGGCGCTTCAATGGCCACCAGATCACCGGGTTCGGTCACCGCTTGCAGGCACAGGTTCAAGGCTTCCAGCGCCCCGTTGGTGATCAGCAACTCCTCCATCGGCAGCATCAACCCGCCCACCATGTAACGCAGGGCAATCTGGCGCCTGAGTTGCGGGTTGCCGGGGGACATGTCGGTGACCACCATACGCGGGTCCATTTCGCGGCTGGCGGTGGCCATGGAGCGGGCCAGGCGCTGCAACGGAAATAACGTCGGACTCGGGAAGGCCGAGCCAAAGGGCACGGTGTGTGGGTCTTTGATCGAATCCAGCACTGAAAACACCAACCCGCTGACGTCCACTTCCGTGGATTCGGTGACGTGGCTGCTGAACGCCGGTTCACAAAACGGGCTGGGTGTATGGGCGTTGACGAAATACCCGGAGCGCGGCTTGGCCCGGATCAAACCGCGGCGCTCCAGCAGGTAATAGGCCTGAAACACGGTGGAGGGGCTGACGCCGTAAGTCTGGCTGGCATAGCGCACGGAAGGCACCCGTTGGCCGGGGCCGAGCACCCCGGAGCGGATCAGTTCGGCAATGTCGTCGGCAAATTTTTCGTAACGTTTCATGTGGGCAAGGCTCGGTCCGGCGTTATTCAAAAAGTTTCAGCACCGACACTCTACCTGTCGCCGCCGCGCATCGCAGCGGCAACCGGGCCGGTGTGTGATCGGCGGGTATGCCTCAGCGGTTGAGCGGCGCCACGAAACGGCTGTCAGCCACACCGCGCACGCTGGGCTGATCGGTGTCCGTGACCACGAACGTGATGATCTGCGAGCTGCTGGTCGGGCGATCGGCCAGCAGGGCAACCGAGACCGGCAGGTCGGTGATTTCGCCGGGTGCCAGGGTCAACTCGGTTTTACCTTGCAACTGGTAACCGTCGCCGTCCTTGAGCGATACGCGATAGTGCTGGGTGTCCTGGGTTTTGTTGATGATTTTCAGGCTGTAGATGTTTTCGATCTGGCCCTGGCTGTTCTCACGGAACAAACCGCGGTCTTTGATCACATCCAGTGACACCATGCTGCGCTGGTTCAACGCCACCACCAGAGCACCGATCATGACCACCAGCACCACCGCATAGCCAATCAGGCGCGGGCGCAGCAGGTGGGTCTTGCCACCCTGCAATTCGTGTTCGGAGGTGTAGCGCACCAGCCCGCGGGCATAGCCCATTTTGTCCATTACTGAATCACAGGCATCGATACAGGCCGCACAGCCGATGCATTCCATCTGCAAGCCGTCGCGAATGTCGATACCGGTCGGACACACCTGCACACACATGTGGCAATCGATGCAATCGCCCAGCCCGGCCTGTTTGGGGTCGGTCCCGCGTTTGCGCGGTCCACGGGATTCGCCACGGGCCACGTCATAAGAAATGGCCAGCGTGTCCTTGTCGAACATCACGCTCTGGAACCGCGCATACGGGCACATGTGCATGCACACGGCTTCACGCAGCCAGCCGGCGTTGATGTAGGTGGCGCCGGTGAAGAACAGCACCCAGAACAGACTGACGCCGGCCATTTCCAGGGTCAGCAGTTCTGTGGCCAGCGGCCGAATGGGTGTGAAATAGCCGACAAACGTCAATGCCGTCATCACGCTGATCGCCAGCCACAGCGAATGTTTGGCGGTACGGCGCACGACTTTTTTGATGCCCCAGGGCGCCGCCTTGAGCTTGATGCGCTGGTTACGGTCGCCTTCGGTGACCTTTTCGCACCACATGAATAACCAGGTCCAGGTGCTTTGCGGGCAGGTGTAGCCACACCACACGCGTCCTGCAAACACAGTAATAGTGAACAAACCGAACGCGGCGATGATCAATAGCCCTGACAACAGGATGAAGTCCTGAGGCCAGAAGGTGGCGCCAAAGATGTGGAACTTGCTTTCGGACAGGTCCCACAAGACGGCCTGGCGGCCGTCCCAACTGAGCCAGACAGTGCCGAAGAACAGCAGAAACAGAAACCCGGCGCCGATTAATCGCAGCGTACGGAACAGGCCAGAAAAACTGCGGGTATGGATCGCGTTATCGCTGGACGGGCTTTTGGGTTTTGCGGCTCGAGGTCGAGAAGCCTCAAATGATTCAAGAATCTGGACGGGAATGTGTTCGCTCATGGTCTTCGCTCATCAGCCTCCATCAGGCCGGAGCACTATGCCGGGGGAACTGATTGCATAACAGGCTCAGCTATCTGTTTTAAAACCGTATCAGTTGGTGTATCTGGTGTGCCTGCGACAACCTGCTGCACCCCGTGACAACAAGTGATTTATGGGCTCGCGGCTTGTAACTCAATGTGAGTTCAATGAAGCTGACCGGGATCAAAGAAATTGCGACTCACTTGGCAATCCAGCTCCAGGTGTCAAGCGGGTGAGTCGGCACTAACGCGTGTGATTTGGGAGTCAACTTAATGGCAGCTGGGGCGATATTTGAACCAGGTTCAGAGTCAGATGGAGTCAGAAGCGGCCTGGAGCTGCCGCAGATCGTGATCGAAAACACCATGCCGGTCATCAATTTCGGCCAGAAACCGGCCAAGGCGGTGGCCGGCCAATTATTCAAAGTCACGAGTCATGTGTATTGCCTCACGTCCGGGCCACTGGCAGTGATCGTGCGCTGGCGGCAGGTCGACAGCAGTGATGGCGACAGCCTGCACTTGCATACCCTGGGCGATCGCGTGTGGAACGGCCAAATCCTGATCGATCAACCGGGGCCCCATGTGTTTTGCATCGACGCGTGGATCGACAGCTATGGCGGTTATTGCCTGGCGCTGGAAAAAGCGCTCCAGACAGGCGCGCCGCTGCAATCACTGATCGATACCGGGCTAGCGCATATCGTGCAGGCGCTCGGACGGTGTGATGAGGAGCGACAACACCCGTTAAAGGCGCTGCACTACCACGTGAGGCGTTTGTCGCCGCCTGAGCAAGTGGCCTGTTTGATGAATGAACGCACCAAAGGCTTGATGCGTGATGCCCAGCCGCGTACCTGCTTGACCCTCAGCCCTGAATACCCGCTGTACGTGGTGCGTTGACAGCTGCGGTGAGCACCGGGGTCACGGTGCTCACCGTGCAGGCCAAGGTAGGGTTCAGATCGGTGAACCTTTGCTGGTGGCGTGTCGCATGGTCCGTTGATCCACCGCGCCTGCGCCGACCAAGGTTTCTGCCTCTTCCTCGGTAATGGCGATGCGTGCGTGGCCCACCCGTGCTTCGGATATGCCTGAGGGGTTGTTGTTCATGACGATGATCTTGGGTAACTGCACCTGTAACTCGCCTTCACTGCGTGAAAAGACGCAGATGCCGCGATTTCGATCGATGACAAAGCTCATGGTGGCTCTCCTTAATCTGTCTCTTAAGCGGCGGGGTTGCCCTTGATGGGCGGCATCTCGCTGGGTGGGTCGCCCACCGGCTTTGGATCGGCCAGCGGTGGGTCCTGTTCAGGAACCGGTGGCGGGTCAGAGGGCGGGATCACCGGATCGTCAATGTTCGGGTCCGGCGTGTGCGCAGGAATCGGAATACTCATCAGTAGGCCTCGTGGCTTTTTCAACGGCGGATAAACGTCAGGTCGTCAAGGGGTTGACCGGTGACCTGCGCAAAACACTCCCGCCACACGACCAACGGAGCCTTTTAAAACAGTCTGAACTTTTAAAGCGGATGCTCTCTCCCAAGCTAGGGTCTGTTCCTGTTTCAGGGCAAGCCGCGTCGTTGGCTACCCGTGACATGCGACCCGAAGGGACGAACGCCTACGTAACGCCGGGCGGCGTTGCTCCAGGCGGATTGTGAACAGACCCCTAGATGCCCGGTGTCAATGCCGGAAAATGCTTTGAAACGACACACGTTAGCGTCCATGGGCGTGAGGAGTGATGCTCGATGACTGCTGATTTCCAGGATTCAGATTCAACCGCTGTATTGCCTCTGTCCCATGCGCTGCTGCTGCCGCGTATTGCCATCGAAAGCACCTCCCCGGTGCTGGAAAACGGCCAGTTTGCCGTCAAGGCAACCCAAGGGCGGACGGTGGACGTCACCAGCAAGGTCTTCACCGATGGCCACGATCAACTGGCCGTAATGCTGCATTGGCGCCGTGCCGAGCAGCAAGAATGGTCCACCGCGGCCATGACGTTCGTGGGCAATGATGGCTGGGCGGGGCAGTTCGAGGTGCCGTTGCAGGGACGCTATGAGTTCTGCATCGAAGCCTGGATCGATCGCTTTGCCAGCTTTTGCCACGAGCTGGAGAAAAAACACCAGGCCGGGGTGCCGGTGAGCCTTGAGCTGCAAGAAGGCCGCGTGCTGGTGCAACACGCCATTGAGCGCACCCAGGGTGAGCTTCAGGCGCAGTTGCAGACGCTGTTGATTCAACTGACCGGTTTGCTCGAAACCGAACAGGTGGCGCTGTTTCTCCATGAAAGCAGCGCTCACCTCATGGCGCAGGCGCAATATCACGCCTACGTCAGCCTCAGTCCTCGCTACCCGGTCGAGGTGGAACGCCCGCTCGCCGAGTTCGCCAGCTGGTACGAACTGTTCCCGCGTTCGATGACCCACGATCCCGCCCGGCACGGCACCTTTAATGACGTGATCGAGCGGCTGCCGATGATTCACGACATGGGCTTTGACGTGCTCTATTTTCCGCCGATTCACCCCATCGGCCGCCGTCATCGCAAGGGGCCCAATAACACCCTGCAAGCCGGGCCGGACGATCCCGGCAGTCCGTATGCCATCGGCAGCGAAGAAGGCGGGCACGAGGCGATTCACCCGCAGTTGGGCACCCGCGACGATTTTCGCCGTCTGGTGCAGGCCGCCGCTTCCCACGGGCTGGAGATCGCGCTGGATTTCGCTATCCAGTGCTCCCAAGACCACCCCTGGCTGACCCAGCATCCCGGCTGGTTCAACTGGCGCCCGGACGGCACGATCCGCTATGCGGAAAACCCGCCGAAAAAATACCAGGACATCGTCAACGTCGATTTCTATGCGCCGGATGCGATTCCTTCGCTGTGGCTGGCCCTGCGCGACATTGTGCTGGGCTGGGTGCAAGAAGGGGTCAAGCTGTTCCGCGTGGACAACCCTCACACCAAACCGCTGCCGTTCTGGCAATGGCTGATTGCCGACGTGCGGAGCGCGCACCCCGAGGTGATTTTTCTGGCCGAAGCCTTCACCACCCCGGCGATGATGGCGCGACTGGGCAAAGTGGGTTACTCCCAGAGCTACACCTATTTCACCTGGCGCAACACCAAGGCCGAGCTGACCCAGTACTTCACCGAGCTCAACCAAAGCCCGTTGCGCGAGTGCTTTCGGCCCAACTTCTTCGTCAACACCCCGGACATCAACCCGCGCTTTCTACAGGAGTCGGGGCGTGCGGGGTTCTTGATCCGCGCCGCGCTGGCCGCCATGGGCTCGGGGTTATGGGGCATGTATTCGGGGTTTGAGCTGTGCGAGTCCGCCGCCTTGCCGGGACGGGAGGAATACCTGGATTCCGAGAAGTACCAGATCCGCCCCCGTGACTTCACCGCGCCCGACAACATCGTGGACGAGATTGCCCAGCTCAACCGCATCCGCCGACACAACCCGGCCTTGCACACGCATCTGGGCGTGACGTTCTACAACGCCTGGAACGACAACATTCTGTATTTCGGCAAGCGCAGCGCCGATGGCAGCAACTGGGTGCTGGTGGCCATCAATCTGGACCCGCATCACGTGCAAGAGGCTCATTTTGAATTGCCTTTGTGGGAAATGGGCTTGCCCGACGATGCCGCCACCTGTGGCGAAGACTTGATGAGCGGCCATCGCTGGACCTGGTACGGCAAAACCCAATGGACGCGGCTTGATCCAGCGGTCCAGCCCTTCGGCATCTGGCGCATCAAACCTCTTTAACCGAGCCTTGAGCCGCTGCCCGGGCGGCCTCGCGCGTGCGAATCAGCAGGTATTACCCATGGCAAAGAACGTCGCAACCGCAAGTTTTATCAACGACCCGCTCTGGTACAAGGACGCGGTGATTTATCAAGTGCACGTGAAATCGTTTTTCGACTCCAACAATGATGGAATCGGCGATTTTCCGGGCCTGATCAGCAAACTCGATTACATCGCGGAGCTGGGGGTCAACACCCTGTGGCTGCTGCCGTTCTACCCATCGCCACGGCGTGACGATGGCTACGACATCGCCGATTATCGCGGCGTCCACCCGGATTACGGCACCCTGGCCGATGTGAAGCGTTTCATCGCTGAAGCTCACAAGCGCGGCCTGCGGGTCATTACCGAACTGGTGATCAACCACACCTCTGACCAACACCCCTGGTTTCAAAAGGCGCGGCACGCCAAACCCGGCTCCAAGGCCCGGGATTATTACGTGTGGTCCGACACCGACGAAAAGTACGACGGCACGCGCATCATCTTTCTCGACACCGAAAGCTCAAACTGGACGTGGGACCCCGTCGCGGGCCAATACTATTGGCACCGTTTCTACTCCCACCAACCCGACCTTAACTTCGACAACCCGCAGGTCATGAAAGAAGTGCTGGCGGTGATGCGTTACTGGCTGGACATGGGCATCGATGGCCTGCGCCTGGATGCCATTCCGTACTTGATCGAGCGCGACGGCACCAACAATGAAAACCTGCCCGAAACCCATCAGATTCTGAAACAGATCCGCGCCGAAATTGATGCGCACTACCCGGACCGCATGCTGCTGGCCGAGGCCAACCAATGGCCCGAGGACACCCAGCAGTACTTCGGTGACACCGACGGCATCAATGGCGACGAATGCCACATGGCGTTCCATTTCCCCTTGATGCCGCGCATGTACATGGCGCTGGCGCAGGAAGACCGCTTTCCGATCACCGACATCCTGCGCCAGACCCCGGAAATCCCCGCCAATTGCCAGTGGGCGATCTTTTTGCGCAACCACGATGAGCTGACGCTCGAAATGGTCACCGACAAAGAACGCGATTACCTGTGGAATTACTACGCTGCGGACCGTCGTGCGCGGATCAACCTGGGCATCAGGCGGCGCCTGGCACCCTTGATGGAACGCGACCGTCGGCGCATTGAGCTGCTCAACAGCCTGTTGCTGTCCATGCCCGGCACGCCCACCTTGTATTACGGCGATGAAATCGGCATGGGCGACAACATCTATCTGGGCGACCGTGACGGCGTGCGCACCCCCATGCAGTGGTCGATTGACCGCAATGGCGGGTTTTCCCGTGCCAACCCGGCCAGCCTGGTGCTGCCGCCGATCATGGACCCGTTGTACGGCTATCAATCCGTCAACGTCGAGGCCCAGTCCGGCGACCCGCACTCGTTGCTCAACTGGACTCGCCGGTTGCTGGCCGTGCGCAAGCAACAGCAAGCCTTCGGCCGCGGCAGCCTGAAAATGCTGTCACCGAGCAACCGCAGGGTGCTGGCCTACATTCGCGAATACACCGACAGCCAGGGTAAGAACGAAACCATCCTGTGCGTGGCCAACGTGTCGCGCAGCGCCCAGGCGGTTGAACTGGACCTCAGCGAGTACGGCGGCCGGGTGCCGGTGGAAATGCTCGGCGGCAATGCATTCCCGCCGATTGGCCAGTTGCACTTCATGCTGACGCTGGCGCCATATGGCTTCTACTGGTTCCTGCTGGCGCCGGAAAGCCAGATGCCGGGCTGGCACGCCGAGCCGGTACAAAGCCTGCCGGAGCTGGTCACGCTGGTGATCAAAAAACGCATTGAAGAAGTGCTCGAAGCGCCGACCCGCACCACCTTGGAGCGCGTCACCCTGCCTGCCTGGCTGCCCAAGCAGCGCTGGTACGGGCAAAAAGGCGCGCCTATCGAGCACGTGGAGTGGGTGTACGGCACACGCCTGGGGCAGGCCGACACGCCGATGTTGCTGACCGAAGTGCGGGTGACCGCGGGCGGTCAGCCGCGTCGCTACCAACTGCCGCTCGGGGTCGTGGGTGAAGATCAGCCCGTCAGCGCCCTGGCTCAACAATTGGTCCTGTGCCGCGCTCGACGGGTGCGTCAGGTCGGATTTATTACCGATGCGTTCAGCCTTGAACCGTTTGTGCGCACGGTGTTGAGCCACCTACACGCCGGTACGGTGCTGGACAGCGACGCAGGTCAGATCCGGTTCACCCCGACCGCGCAGTGGGCTGAACAGGGTCTGGATGAAAACAGCGAGATTCGTTACCTGTCGGCCGAGCAGTCCAACAGCTCGGTGGTGGTCGGCGGCACCCTGGTGCTCAAACTCATTCGTCAGCTCAGCACCGGCGTGCACCCGGAGCTGGAAATGGGCGCTTACCTCACGGCGGCGGGCTACCCGAATATTTCTCCGTTGCTCGGTGCCGTGGAGCGCCATGACGCCGACGGCGAAAGCACCTTGCTAATGATCGCCCAAGGCTATCTGAGCAATCAGGGCGATGCGTGGACTTGGACCCAAAACAATCTGGAGCGCGCCATACGTGACGAACTGGCGGATGCCATGTCCGAACACGATCAGCACTACAATGCCCTCGGCGAGCTGGCCGACTTTGCGGCCGTGCTGGGCCGCCGGCTGGGCGAAATGCATCAGGTGCTGGCCAGCGCGACCGACAACCCGGATTTCACGCCGCAGACCACCGGCGCGAAAGAGGTACGCCATTGGGCCACGGCCATCAGTCGGCAGGTCCACGCGGCGTTGCAGCAACTCGACGCTCACCTGTCGCAGTTGTCCGCCGAGGATCAGGCGCAGGTCAAGCACTGGCTCAAACATGAGCGCGAGATCGGCGCTTACGTCACCTCTCTGGCCGATCACACCCTTGGCGGTCCCCTGATTCGCGTGCATGGCGACTTGCACTTGGGGCAGGTGCTGGTGGTGCAGGGCGATGCGTATTTCATCGACTTTGAAGGTGAACCGGCGCGGCCCTTGCAAGAAAGACGCAGCCGTCACAGCCCGTACAAAGACCTCAGCGGGCTGCTGCGTTCGTTCGACTACGCCGCCGCCATGGCGGTGGCGCAGGTGCAACAGGCGGACCATTCGCCCGAGGCCGACCTGGCTCGCCAGCGCGTGGTCGAGCGTTACCTTGAGCAAGCGCGCGGTGCCTTGACGCAGGCGTATTCCCACGCAACAGCTAATCTGGCTTCAGGCTGGAAGGTGGAGGGTGGCCCGCAGGCTGCACTGACCCTCTTCAGCCTGGAAAAGGCGGCCTATGAAGTGATCTATGAAGCGGCCAACCGGCCTGCCTGGCTACAGGTTCCACTGCGCGGGCTGAGCGCCTTGCTCAGTCAGGTGCCAGGCATGTCCAAGCCTTTGAACGGAGAGAAACAATGAGTGCTGGCAAGGATCTGGGTAAGGCGCGTGGTGGTTTATTGCCCACTCGGCAAGACATTGAGGCGTTGATTAACGCCGAGCACCGCGATCCTTTTTCGGTGTTGGGCCCCCATGCGGACGGGCAAGGGGGGTATTACATTCGGGCGTTTTTACCCCAGGCGTTGAGCGTCAATGTGGTCGACCGCGAAACAGGCGACGTGCTTGGGCCGTTGTCGTGCCCTGACGTGCCGGGGTTGTTCGTCGGCCAGTTCGCCGAGCCGCGTGCGTACGCATTGCGTATCCAGTGGGCCGGGGGCGAGCAAACCAGCGAAGATCCCTACAGCTTCGGTCCGCTGCTGGGCGAGATGGACCTGTACCTGTTTGCTGAAGGCAATCACCGCGACCTCAGCCATTGCCTGGGCGCTCAGGTGATGAGCGTCGATGGCGTACCCGGCGTGCGCTTTGCCGTGTGGGCGCCCAATGCCCGGCGCGTGTCGGTGGTGGGCGATTTCAATATCTGGGATGGCCGCCGCCACCCGATGCGCCTGCGCCATCCGAGCGGGGTGTGGGAAATTTTTATCCCGCGTTTGCAGGCGGGTGAAGCCTACAAATACGAAATTCTGGGTGAACACGGGATTTTGCCGCTTAAGGCTGACCCCATGGCACTTGCCACACAACTGCCGCCGCAGACCGCGTCCAAAGTCGCCTCGCCGCTGGCGGTGGACTGGCAGGACCAGGACTGGATGCAGGCCCGTGGCCAGTTGCAACGCCCCGACGCGCCGTTGTCGATCTACGAACTGCACGTCGGGTCGTGGCAGTGCGAAGTGGACGAGGTGGGCGAAGTGGCCCGCCAATACACCTGGCACGAACTGGCGCAGCGGCTTATCCCTTACGTGCGCGAGATGGGCTTCACCCACATCGAGCTGATGCCGATCATGGAACACCCGTTCGGCGGCTCGTGGGGCTATCAGCCGCTGTCGCAATTCGCTCCGAGTGCGCGGTATGGCTCGCCGGATGACTTCGGCGCGTTTGTGAATGCCTGTCACGTGGCGGGTATCGGCGTGATTCTGGACTGGGTGCCGGCGCATTTCCCCAATGACGAGCACGGTCTGGCCCAGTTTGATGGCACGGCGCTGTACGAATACGCCAACCCGCTCGAAGGCTTCCACAAAGACTGGAACACCCTGATCTACAACCTGGGCCGCACCGAAGTTCACGGTTTTATGCTGGCGTCCGCGCTGCACTGGCTCAAAGATTTCCACATCGACGGGCTGCGGGTGGATGCAGTGGCCTCCATGCTGTACCGCGATTATTCGCGTCAACCCGGTGAGTGGATCCCGAACCGGCATGGCGGGCGGGAGAACCTGGAAGCCATCGACTTTTTGCGCCACCTCAACGATGTGGTGGCACTCGAAGCCCCCGGCGCGCTGATGATCGCTGAAGAGTCCACGGCCTGGCCGGGCGTCAGTCAGCGCACCGATGAAGGCGGGTTAGGGTTTTCCTACAAATGGAACATGGGCTGGATGCATGATTCGCTGCACTACATTCAGCAAGACCCGGTCTACCGCGCGCACCACCACAACGAGCTGAGCTTCGGGCTGGTGTATGCCTGGACCGAGCGCTTTATCCTGCCGATCTCCCACGACGAAGTGGTGCACGGTAAACACTCGTTGATCGACAAAATGCCCGGTGATCGCTGGCAGAAGTTTGCCAACTTGCGGGCGTACCTGAGTTTCATGTGGACCCATCCGGGCAAAAAGCTGTTGTTCATGGGCTGCGAGTTTGGCCAGTGGCGCGAGTGGAACCACGATCAGCAACTGGACTGGTACTTGCTGCAATACCCCGAACACCAAGGCGTGCAGAAACTGGTGGGTGACTTGAACCGCCTGTACCGCGATTGCCCGGCCCTGCACGACCAGGACGACGTGGCGCAGGGCTTTCAATGGCTGATCGGCGATGACGCCACTAACAGCGTGTACGCATGGTTGCGCTGGAGCAAAGACGGCCAGCCGCTGGTGGTGGTGGCCAACTTCACCCCCGTGCCGCGTCAGGGATACCGGATTGGCGTGCCATTTGCGGGCACCTGGCAAGAAGTGCTCAACAGCGACGCCGATACTTACGCGGGCTCCAACTATGGCAACGGCGCAGGCGTGGGCACTGAGCCGCTGCCCAGCCACGGGCAAACCCATTCACTGGCCCTGAACCTGCCACCGCTGGGGGTGTTGATCCTTAAACCGCAGTGACTAGCGGCAGTGACTACAAATGCACATCGACCGACAACGGCAAATGGTCCGATAGGTGAGTCCAGGGTTTGCCGTCGAGGATTTGCGGGTTGCGGCTGCGGGCGTTGCGCAGGTAAATGCGGTCCAGCCTCAGCAGGGGCCAGCGCGCCGGGTAGGTTTTCGCCAGTTTGCCGTGGTGGCGCTCGAAGGCCTCATGCAGGTCGTCTCGCTGCCTGAGCGCGGCGTTGCCTTGCTGTTTCCAGTCGTTGAAGTCCCCGGCGATGATGACCGGGTCTTCGGGCGGCAAGGATTTGAGCAGTTGGTTGAGCAACACAATCTGTAACTGGCGATGACTCTCCAGCAAGCTCAAGTGCACGCAAATCGCGTGCACCTGGTCATGGCCGGGTACATCCAGTACGCAGTGCAGCAGGCCGCGGCGTTCCGGGCCGGTGATGGAGACGTCCAGATTGCGCCACGATTTGATCGGGTATTTGGACAGCACGGCATTGCCGTGGTGGCCGTCCGGGTAAACCGCATTGCGACCGTAGGCAAAATCGTTCCACATGCTGTCGGCCAAAAACTCGTACTGCGACATGGCAGGCCATTGGTCGTAGCGCGACGCATGTTTCTCATTCTCGCCGAGCACTTCCTGCAAAAACACCAGATCGGCCCCGGTGCTGCGCACGGCGTCGCGCAGTTCCGGCAGGATGAAACGTCGATTGAAGGCGGTAAACCCCTTGTGGGTGTTGACGGTCAGCACCTTCATGCGGTGCACGGCAGGCGCTGTCAGCGGAGCAGGGGGTTCAAGGTTGTTACCGGCTATATCGAGGGTCATGGTCTCTCCTGTGCGTGGGGTCACCTGGGTTCGACGCATGCCGAGACAGACCGTTCAGGTGCGGCACTGCCTTTTTATAGCGCGTCGGGTCGCGACCCCGCTTGATGTTGGTCATGTTCGGCCACGCTAAGCAGCGACCTTAAGTAATCACCAAAGCCGCCTGCGGCGCGGCAGTCGAGCCGGGCGCTGGTGATGACTTGCGGGCGGTGGCTCCAGGCGATGGACGCGCCGCACGCCTCCAGCTGCTTGACCAGGTGCACGTCTTCGTGACACGCCAGCGGCTGGAATCCCCCGGCGCGCCGGTAGGCGTTGGCACTGAAGCCCAGGTTGGCGCCATGGATATGCCGATGGCCGTCCCGTGCTTGATAGGCCGCCTGGTAGCGGGCGCGGGCCGCCTCATCGATGGCGCTGCCCCAGTCTTCGACGGTCACCGTGCCGCACACCGCGTCTTTGCCCAACGCCAACTGCGCCACCAGCCAATCTTCGGCCACGCGGCTGTCGGCATCGGTACACGAGATCCAGCGTGCGCCGCGTTCCAACAGCCATTGCGCACCGGCGCCACGGGCGGCGCCCACGTTACGGGCATTAATCGCCAGCACGTCGACGTCGTATTGCGCCGCAATGTCGGCCGACAGGTCGTCGCAACTGTCGAGCACCACCAGCACGCGCACCGGTTCTGCCTTGAGCTGCGGATGACGGCTGGCGCAGAGCACGGCATGCAGGCAATGGGCAATCAGTGCCTGTTCGTTATGCGCGGGAATCAGCACGCCGATCATCGCAATCCCTCCAGGCTGGCTACAGACATAGGGTCGCGGCCCCACACTTCAAGGATGAAATCGTCTTCAACGTGCTGCGCCAGTCGCGGCCAGCCCAACGCGTTGTGGAGCAGGGCGTGCACCTCGTCACCGGTCAGCGTGCAGCCTTCGATGGGCGGTCGCCAGTGACAGGCCAGCAGTTGGCCGTCAGGGGCCAGGCTGAGCAGGGCCAGTTCGATCAACTCTTCCAGCGCTTTAGGGTCCAGGTAATACGCCACTTCGCTGATGACGATCAGGTCGAAGCGGCGCTCGGGCCACTGTTCAGGCACGCGGCTTTTGCGCACTTCAACGTTGGGGCAGTCGCTCAGACGCTGGCGCGCCAGTTCCACGGCCTTGGCCGAGGTGTCGCACGCCAGCAGCCAGTCGGTACGCTGCGCCAGCCCGGCGCTTAACTCGCCATTGGCGCAGCCCACCTCGAAAATCGCCGGGTAATGCTGGCGCGGCAGGCTGGCCAGGGTGATGGCGCGCTTGCGTTGTTCATACCAACGCTCGCGAAAGGCCCACGGGTCATTGTTGTGGGCGTAGAGCTGATCAAAAAAAGCAGTCGAGACACTCATGGTTCATCCCTGTACAAAAACAACTTCATAGGGTTGCAGCAACCGTTCCAGCGCCAGTGCGCCGAGTACCGGCCCGGCACCGGTGCTCGGGTCTTCGTGGATCTGGCTGGTGAAGGCCTGCGCGGCATAGCGTTTGCGCGCCACCGCGTGGGCGCTGAGGTCGATGCGTCGTGCGCGTTCCCACGGCACGCGCGGGTCGTCGTCATGCGCCCAGTGCCAGGTCCAGATCGGCAGTTCATGCACGCAGGCGCCCACGTTGGCCGCCGCTTGGCGGCTGGCGCGGCCGACGGCGTCGTGATCGCAGTGGCCATCGCGGCACCACGTGCTGAACACCACATCGTCCGGTTCTAGGTGCTGTTCGATAAAGGCGGTGAGCAACGCTTCATCGGCCGCCACCTGGCTGTCAGCAAAACCGCCCCGGACCCAGTGCAGTTCAGTCACCGGCAGGCCCAGGCGGGTCAAGGCTTCTTCCGATTCGAGGGCGCGTTGGTACGCCAAATCGCACGCGGGCCATAAGCTGGAGCCGGGATGGCTGGCGGTGCCATCCGTGACCGAGATCAGCAACAGCGGGCGGTTGAGGGTGTTGATCAGTTGCAGCAGGCCGCCGGTGCCCAACACTTCGTCGTCCGGGTGCGGGGCGACGATGACCGCCCGCGAGCCTTGCGGCACCAGTTCGGTCACCTCCACCGACGGCAAATTGGCCAGCCGTTGAGAGTCGCGCCAGTGTTGCAGCGGTGTGCCGCTGCCCACAATCAGGTTTTCTTTCATAGGGGCCAGTGCCTGCGAGGCGTTTGCGCGGCCCATTCGCCCAAGGCTTCCAGGTCGCGTTCAGCATGACTTTGGCGCAGGTAAACCGGCAGGTCGGCGCTCAGGCGGGCAAAGTGCGGGTCTTTGCAAAACGGCCCGGCCCCTAGTGCGCGGCCGACGTGGCGAAGCACCTGTTCGGCAACGTCTTCGACCTGCGCCCGGGTTTGCCGGGCCAGTGCCTGACAGTCGGCGGTGGGCGCTTCGTCCAGCTGCCCTGCGCACACGATAAGGGTGTTGCGTGCCCCGAACAGCGCAGCCTGCACCGCGCCCAAATGTGCCAGTGCATGGGGTTCGGCGCGTTGGGCAGCGTGTTGTTGCAGGGACTCGCCCAGCCGGTACGCCGCGCCATACCAGCACGCGGCAATGCCGACGGCGCCCTGCCAAAAGCCGGGGCGATGCAAATAGTCGCCGGGTTGCCCCACGCGGGTGCAGGGCACCTGCTCAAACAGAATGTCGACACTGGCCGTCGCCGCCATGCCCACGGCTTCCCAGCCTTCACTGGAAACGCTGACCCCCGGCTGTTGCATGTCGACCGCCACCAGTTGCTGGCCGCCTTGTTCATCCCAGACCGTGAGCAACCCGTGACTGACCACGCCCGCCCCCGAGCACCAGGCTTTACGCCCGCTGATTTGCCAGTGGCCGTTCACCTCGCGCAGGTGCACGCGGGCATTGGGCGGCTCGGCGGCCCACAGGCCCCACGTGCTGCCGGGAGGCACCGGCCGGGCGCCCAGTTCACGCAGCGTGGCCAGTGCATCGGTGTGGCCTTCGTACACTTTGCACAGCCCCAGGTCATGCCCGGCCACCAGCGCCAGTTGCTGCCAGCGTTGCAGGGTCAATCCGCTGCCGGGCAGGGGCAATTGATCCAGCCCGGCCTCGACCATGTGCCGCAAGCACTGCCCCAGTGCCTGCGGGGTGTTCAGGGGCGAGGCACAATCTTCGAGAAAATCATGCAGATTCATGGTCAGCCCGCGTCCTTGAGATGCTCCAGTTCGAACAGCACCACCGAACGGCCGTTAACGCCGTAAGTGCTGCCGAACGCCAGGGTGTGCGGGCGTTTGAAGTCCGGGTCGATGGTGTCGAACTTGCAGATCCAGCCTGTGCCTTCAGGCACGTGGGGCAAAATGAAGTCCACGCCGTCATGCTGGGCGTTGAACGCGATCAGCAAGGTGGCATCGGCGCCTGAGCGCTGGACCCCGGACACCTGCGCCCGGCCGTCGAGCAGCATGCCGAAACTGCGGCTTTGCGGGTCTTCCCACTGTTCGATGGACATTTCATTGCCATCCGGGGCCAGCCACGTGACGTCCTTGACCCCTAGCTCCTCGTTGTAATGCCCCACCAGAAAGCGGCTACGGCGCAGGATCGGGTAGCTGTTGCGCAGTTTGATCAGGCGCTTGACGAACTTGAGCAACGACTTGCCGTCTTCGTCCAGGTCCCAGTTGATCCAGCCGATTTCGCTGTCCTGACAGTAGGCGTTGTTATTGCCGTGCTGGGTCCGGGCAAATTCATCCCCGGCGACGATCATCGGTGTGCCTTGGGCCAGCAGCAGGGTGGCAAAGAAGTTGCGCATCTGGCGCAGGCGCAGGGCATTGATTTCGGGGTCGTCGGTCGGCCCTTCGACGCCGTGGTTCCATGACAGGTTGTTGTTGCTGCCGTCCTGGTTGTTTTCGTCGTTGGCTTCGTTGTGCTTGTCGTTGTAGGACACCAGGTCGTGCAACGTGAAGCCATCGTGGGCGGTGATGAAGTTGACCGAGGAATAAGGCCGCCGTCCGCGCTGGTTGTACAGCTCGCCGGAGGCGGTCATGCGTGCCGCGAAGTCGGCCAGTTGCCCGTCATCGCCTTTCCAGAAGGCCCGCACGGTGTCGCGAAAGCGGTCGTTCCACTCGGCCCAGCCCGGCGGGAAGCCCCCGACTTGGTAGCCACCGGGGCCGCAGTCCCAGGGTTCTGCGATCATTTTCACTTGCCGCAGCAACGGGTCCTGACGGCAGGCCACGAGGAAACTGTGCCGCTCGTTAAAACCGTCGTGGTAGCGGCCCAGAATCGTGGCCAGGTCAAAGCGGAACCCGTCGACATGCATCTCATGGGCCCAATAGCGCAGCGAGTCGGTGACCATTTGCAGCACGCACGGGTGGCTCAGGTCTAACGTGTTGCCGGTGCCGGAATCGTTGATGTAGTAGCGCTTGTCGTCTGGCATCAGGCGGTAGTACGACGCGTTGTCGATGCCGCGCATGGACAGGGTCGGGCCTTGCTCGTTGCCCTCGGCAGTGTGGTTGTAGACCACGTCCAGAATCACTTCGAGCCCGGCCTCGTGCAGGTGCGCGACCATTTCCTTGAATTCGGCGATCTTACCGCTGGCCAGGTAGCGTGGGTCCGGGGCGAAGAACGCAATGCTGTTGTAGCCCCAGTAGTTGGTCATGCCCTTTTGCAGCAGGTGCTGGTCGTTGACGAACGCATGCACCGGCAGCAGCTCGACGCTGGTGACCCCGAGTTTGCGAATGTGCTCGATCACCTCGTCCACCATCAACCCGGCAAAGGTGCCGCGCACGGCGTCCGGCACATCGGGGTGGCGCATGCTGATGCCGCGCACGTGGGTTTCATAAAAGATGGTTTTGTCCCACGGCACGATCAGGCGGTGGTCGTGGCCCCAGGTATGGGCCGGGTCGATGACTTTGCATTTGGGCACGAACGGCGCGCTGTCGCGTTCATCGAAGCTCAAATCGCCGTCCGGGTGGCCGATGGTGTAGCCGAACAGGGCTTCTGACCACTTGAGTTCGCCCACCAATTGTTTGGCGTAGGGGTCGATCAGCAATTTGTTGTGGTTGAAGCGATGACCGTTTTGTGGGTCATACGGGCCGTAGACCCGGTAGCCGTAGATCTGGCCGGGGTGCGCATCGGGCAAATAGCCGTGGTAGGTCTCGTCGGTGTACTCGGGCAGTTCGATGCGTTCGAGTTCCACTTCACCGGTTTCATCAAACAGGCACAGCTCGACCTTGGTGGCGTTGGCCGAAAAAATCGCGAAGTTAACACCTAGCCCGTCCCATGTGGCGCCGAGCGGGAAGGGCAGGCCCTCCCTGAGGCGTGAGGGTTCAACGTCCGGTGTAACGGGTGGGGCTGACTTGCGCTTGGTCATGGTGACTCCTGGCTGTATCGAGGGCTTCACAAACGGCAGGCAAAGCGTGGCCGTCAGGCATTACGGTCCTGTTAAAAACGGGGTGCGGTGCGGTGCGTCAGGGCGTGGCGCACCGGGCAGTCAAGAAGCGGGTTTGCGCGGTGCGCGCGGTTTTTTCGCCGCGGGCGCTTTGGCCGCCGGTTTCACACTGGCGGCCGGTGCGGCCTTGGACTTGGCTTTGCTGGCGGCGGCCTTTTTGGGGGCCAGCGCTTCGGCCTGGGCCAGCGTAACGGCCATTTCCCAGTGACGTGCTTCCTGACCTTCGGGTTTGCCTTCGGATTCCCAGATCTGGTAGGCAAATTCACGAATGCGTTTATCGTCGTTATTCATCGCAAAGCTCCTGGAATCAAGTGGTGATCATGAGGTTGACGGGGAACGAACCGAGAGCGTCGCTGACCCTTATTGCCTTATTGTTAGTGACTACGGGGTGCGCAAATAATCCATTTAATTTGTGCTCAGTTCCGTCGAACGGTAATTCGAGGCGGGTATCTGCCCATTCACGTGGATTAATCAACGGCAAAGCGCTGTTTTGCAGCAGTGGGGCACTCAAACGAGGGGCCACCACCACGACCCATTGCCCCTGCCACTCACGCGCAAACGCCAGCACCCGATCGGCATGGGGGCCGGTCACGTGCAACGGCTGATAACGCCCACGTGCAAACAACACCGGGTGCTCAGCGCGCATGGCCAGGGTGCGGGCGATCACGGCCTGTTTGATCGCACCGCTGCGCCAGTCATCGAGCAGCGCAGGCGCAGGCGCGTGGATGTCCAGCTGTTGCTGGCGCAAGGCGAAGTCCACGGGGCGGCGGTTGTCGGGGTCGACCAGGCTGAAGTCCCAGAACTCGGTGCCTTGATAGAGGTCCGGCACGCCCGGCGTGGTCAGTTTGAGCACGCATTGCACCAAGCTGTTCAGGGCGCCAGCCGGAGCCAACTGTTCACTGAAGGCATGAATCTCGGCGCGCAGGGCGGCGCCTTGGGGATGTAATAGCAGCTGTTCAATGAAGGCCTGAACCGCTTGCTCGTAAGCCTCGTTGGGCGCGGCCCATTGGGTGTCGAGTTTGGCCTCGCGCAGGGCCTTGAGCTGCCATTGCCACACCCGTTCGTTGTAGTGCGCCAAGCCGTGCGGGTCATCGGGTGATAGTGTCAGTGGCCAGGTCGACAGCAGAATCTGGTAGAGCAGCAACTCATCGCCCGCCGATGGCCCTTCGCGGTGGCCGCGCAGGGTGCTGGCCATCGGGCGCCAGCGCGCGATGCACCGGGCGTAGTCGGCGCTCTTTTCGCTGATCACCGCCAGCCGTGCGCGGCAGTCTTCGCCGCGCTTGTGGTCGTGGGTGGCCGTGGCCAACAGAGTGTCGGGAAAGTGCAGCAGGCGCTCGGCACAGGTCTGGTGAAAGACCTGCGCCGGTGCGCTGAAGCGTTCGGCATCAAAGCCCACATCGTTACGCGAGAGCAGCGCCCCATAGCGGTAGAACGCGGTGTCTTCCACCGCCTTGGCAGCGGTGGGTGAGGTGAGTTGTTGAAAACGCACGCAGGCGCGTTTGAGCAATTTGCGCGAGCGCCCGTAAGGCCGGGTGCGCCAGTTATCGCCCCCCAACCAACGTTGCAAGGACTCCAGCACCGGCCAGTCGGCTTCGCTCAGGTCATTGCGGGCGCCCTCCATGGCGCGGCCAAACACCTCGTCATCGGCCGCACTACGCCCGGCGGCGTTGATGTAGGTGCGGTACACGCTGAAATGCACCACCAGCGCTTGCAACGCACGGGTAATGGCGCCCAGCGTCAGGTCGCGGGTCATCAGGTCGTCACGGGCCACGTCACGCAGGGCCAGGGCGACGCGGTCGCAATCGCCCGCCAGCGAACCGTTGAGGATCTGTTGCCGGGCCAGCAGCGCCTGCTCGCGAAAGTCGCCGGGGCGTTCGCTGTGCTCGGCCCAAAGGCTGGCCAGCGGCGCGGCGCCTGCGGGGTCGTGTTGCAACAGCGAGACCTGGTCCATGAACTCGTAGCCGGTGGTGCCGTCAACGTGCCAGTCATCGGGCAGGGATTCTTCGGCTCCCAAGATTTTTTCGACATAGATTGGCAAATGGCGGTCGGGTGCGAGGGCATCCACGCGGCGTCTTAACTTGCGGCAGTAGCCACGGGGATCGGCCAGACCGTCCACGTGGTCGATGCGCAAACCGTCCACCAGCCCGTCGCGGATCAGGTCGAAGATCTTCTGATGGGTGGCCTCAAAAACGCGGGGCCGCTCGACCCGCAGCCCGGCCAGTTCGTTGACATCGAAAAACCGCCGCCAGTTGATGTCGTCGGCAGCCGTGCGCCAACTGGCCAGCCGATAAGACTGACGTTCGAGCAGGGCATGCAGGCGTTCCAGGCCGCTGGGGTGGCGCGCATCGAAACACGTCAGTTGCTGTTCAATGGCGGCCAGCACCTCAGGTCGGGCACTGAGCGCGGCCAGCTCCGCATGCAGCGGCGCCGTGCGCTCCCGTGGGTGGGGCAGCGGGTGCAGCGCGGTAAATCGTTCGCCAAGAAATTGCAGGTCGGGCTGGCCGCTGATGTGCAGCAAGAAGCCATAATCCAGCGGGCAAATCGGGAAGTGGTGATGGCCGTGCTCGGTGTAGAAGCGGCCCTGCTGCGCGTCGTAACGCAAGGGCAGTTCCCCGGCTTTTAACGTGGCGCCGTAGTCGTTACCCAAAAAGGGCAGCAGCAATTGCCCTTCGAGCAAGGGGTCGGGGGAATGCCACTGGATGTCGAAAAACTCCGCGTAGGGGCTGGCGCGCCCCCAGGCCAGCAGGTCCAGCCACCACGGGTTGTCAGCACCGCCCACCGCCATGTGATTGGACACCACATCGAGGATCAGCCCCATGTCATGGGCGCGCAGCTCGGCCACCAGCCGCCGCAGCGCGGCTTCACCACCGAGCGCCGGGCTGACGCGGGTCGGATCGACCACGTCGTAGCCGTGCATCGACCCGTCCCGCGCCGTCAGCAACGGTGAAGCGTAGAGGTGGCTGATGCCCATGCGCGCAAAATACGGCACTTGCCGGCGCGCATCGTCCAGGGTGAAACCTGCGTGAAATTGCAGGCGCTGGGTGGCGCGCAGAATCGGTGTGCTCAATGTGTGCATTCATCACGCTCCTGCGCCTGCAGGCGCGCACAGGCCAGCAGCTCAAGGCGGCGGGCGACCTGGGGAAGGTCGAGCAAGGCAGCACACTCGACCGGCAGGCGTCGTCGCCAGTTGGGGTGAGTGCCCACAGTACCCGGCAGGTTGGCTTGCTCCAGCACGCCCAGCGCATCCTCGACAGGCAGCAACACCAGAGGCGCATGGGTGTGGCCCAAAAAGCGCGCGCTGGCGTTGAGCACCTGATCGGCGCCGGTGGCTTCTTCCTGAAAATTCTGCGGATCGAGGCTCAGCGCGTGATGCAGACCGTTGCGCTCGTGGGCACGGTTGTCGCGCCAATGGTCTTCGGTGTCGGCGTCCACCAGCCCCAGTTGTGCGTTCCAGTCGATGTCCCGTTCATGCCACCAGCCATTGAGGGTCGGCAGATCATGGGTGCTGGTGGTAGCCAGTGCCGTGTCCGGCCATTCCAGCACTGGCCTGAAGTGGGCGCCGTAATCTTGTTCAAACAACAGGATGCGCATGCCGAGGATGGCGCGTTCGCTGAGCTTGTCGCGCAAGCCTTCAGGCACCGTGCCCAAGTCTTCACCGAGGACAATCGCGCGATGGCGCAATGACTCCAAGGCCAGCAGGCGCAGCAGGTCTTCAACCGGGTAATACAAATAGGCACCGTCTGCCGGGGTTGCCCCCAGAGGAATCACCCACAGCCGTTGCAAGCCCATGACGTGGTCGATGCGCAGGCCACCCGCGTGGGCGAAGTTGGCCCGCAGCATTTCGATGAACGCACGAAAGCCGTTGCGCTTGAGGCCGTCCGGTGAGAATGCCGAAATGCCCCAGCCCTGACCCTGGCGGTTAAGCAGGTCGGGCGGGGCGCCCACGGTGAGTTGCGACAGCAGTTCGTCCTGTCGGCACCAGGCCTGACTGCCGGCGCCATCTGCCCCGACGGCCAGGTCAGCGATCAGGCCAACGGCCATGCCGCTGTCGCGCGCCGCTTTGTGGGTCTTGGCCAGGCAGCGTGCGACCAGCCATTGGCAAAACGCGTAAAAGCCGATGTCGTGGCGGTGTTCTTCAGCAAACAGCAACAGGGCAGGGCTGTTGGGGTCGCGCCACTGTTCGGGCCACTCGCGCCAGTCCTGGCTCAGTTGCTCGCTGCGCCGCTGAACCTGCAAGGCTTCGAAGCGGCAGTGGTTTTCCAGTGATTCGCCGCCGCTGTCGCAAAAGGCGTTGAAATCCTCTCGCAGCGGCTGCTCGCCCACCACGAAGTCTTCGTAGAGTGCGCGCAGCAAGGTTTGCCGGGCACGTGTGGCGGCGGGCCAGTCGATCAGCGGCAGGTGTTCCAGGCGCTGCCATTCTTCGCGTAGGCCGCTGTCATCAATGGCCTGCTGCACCACGCTGTCGCCCAGCACGCTGGCCGGGGCGGCATAGAGATAGTTGAGGAACAAACGGCTGGAGGGTGAATACGGGCTGTAGCGGTCGGGGTCGCAACTGAACATGGCGTGCATCGGGCTGATGGCCAGTGCGTCAGCCCCCCGTTCCCCGGCGGCCTTGGCGAAGGTTTCCAGCGCCTGGGTGTCGCCCAGTCCACCGTCGCCCGGTCGTGCCAGGCTGTACAGCTGCGTGCTCAAGCCCCAAGTGCGTGGCGTGTCGCTGTCCGTCGCATCTGCGATGCTGTAACAGCGTGCGGGGGCGACGGCCAGCGTGAAGTGTTGTTCCCCGATTTGCGCCCGGTGATAGCCCACCGGGATCATGCCCGGCAGGTAGGCGTCGGCGTCCAGCTCAATATCCAGCGAGCCGCCGGTTTCGAGGTGAACCACGCATTGGCTGTGCGGGTGGAAGTAGCGTGTCAGGTCCAGGCTGCGGCCCACGTCGGCGGTCAGCAGGGGCGGCAGGCGCTTGTTTTGCTGTTCCAGTTGCAGGTTGAGCAGGCTGGTTTCGATGGCTTCGTCGCTGTCGGCGGGCAAGCCCAACCCGGCCAGCACTGCCCGCAGCACAGGGGGTGAAACCCGCTGCGGGGTGCCGTTGGCATCTACCCAGTCCACGGCCAGTCCGGCACGGCTCGCCAGTATTTCCAGTTGCGCGTCACTCATGGGCGCTCTCCATCAAGGGCGAAAGGGTCGGTGGCGGCACCAGACTGACCAGTGCGCTGTAAGGCACCAGCCGCTGATGCTGTTGCACGTCGAGGGTCATATCGGGTGGGGTCTGGAACAGGACCGGTTGGTCAAGTGGCGCCACAAAAGGCACGCTCTGCCCGCTCAGGTTCACGGTGATGTGCAGCACACTGGCATCGCCCAGACGCCAACTGGCGGTGACGGCGCCTTCGGCCAGCACTTTGCTGCCCAAGGCCTGCGAACCTTCAAGGCGCGGCACGATCTGTTGCTGGCGCAGTGCTAACAGGTGCTGGTACAGCGTGAGCATCTCGCGGCGCGGACCACGCTCCGGTACCCGAAAATCCGGGCGCGAGCGGGCAAAGGTTTCAGGGGCGTTCGGGTCGGCCACCGTCGAATGCGCGTCAGGCGAGGCGAAGGTGCTGAACTCGGCAAATTCCTTGCGTCGGCCTTCACGCACGGCGTCGGCCAGTTCGCCGCTGTAATCGGTGAAAAACAGAAACGGCTCGGGCGCCGCGCTTTCATCCCCCATAAAGAACAAGGGGATCATCGGCGACAACAGCAGCAAGACGGTGGCGGCCCGCAAGGCCTGGGGGGCACACAAATGGTGCAAACGCTCGCCCGCTGCACGATTACCGATCTGATCGTGGTTCTGCAGGAACAGCACAAACGCGCTGGGCGGCAGATGACCGCTGGGTTCACCGCGCGCTACCCCGTGTCGGTTGTCTTCGCCCTGGAACACAAAACCCTGGCTCAGGCAGCGCGCCAGTTTTTGCGTCGGGTTGTCGGCGAACTCCGCGTAATAGGCGTCTGTTTCGCCGGTCAGCAACACATGCAAGGTGTTATGGCCGTCATCATTCCATTGCGCGTCAAAGGATTTTTCCAGCAGGCCCGCCTGATTCAACTCGTTTTCCAGGGTCAGCCACACATGGCGGTCCGGCGCGGTGTGGCGCCGTACCTGATGGGCTAACTGATGCAAGAACGCCGGGTCGTCAATGGCGTGTACGGCATCCAGGCGCAAACCGTCGAAGCGGTACTCCAACAACCACATCAAGGCATTGTCGATGAAGAAGTCGCGCACCGGCGGGCGTTGATAATCGATCGCGGCGCCCCACGGGGTGTGGCTGTCTTTACGAAAAAAGGGGCTGGCATAGCGCGACAGGTAATTACCTTCCGGCCCGAAGTGGTTGTAGACCACGTCCAGCATCACCATCAACCCCAGGCCATGGGCGTCGTCGATCAATTGCTTGAGGTCTTGCGGCGAGCCGTAGCTGTCGTGGGGCGCATACAGCAGGGCACCGTCATAGCCCCAGTTGCGTTGGCCCTGACATTGGGCCAACGGCATCAACTCGATGGCGGTCACCCCCATCTCAGCCAGCCGGGGCAGGTGCCGGGCCACATTGGCATAGCCGCCCATGGCGCCGACGTGAACCTCATAAATCACCGCTTCCTGCCACGGGCGGCCTTTCCAGTGAGGATGGCGCCAGTGATAGTCCCGGGGGTCGACCACCACGCTCCAGCCTGCGAGCCCGCCGTCCTGCGCCCGTGACGCCGGATCGGGCACCTCGAGTTCGCCGTCAATGTTGAAGCGATAACGGGTGCCGGCCGGGCACGGGATTTCCAGTGCAAACCAGCCATCGGCTTGCGGAATGAGGGGCAGGGAGCGGCCGTCGGGCAGCTCCAGGCTCACGTAAAAGGCATCGGGCGCCCACAAAGTGAAGCGCGTGTGATGCGCGTCCAGTCGCTGAGCACCATGGGAGCCGTGTTCCACGGTTTTTAAAGGCATCGGTACACGCCTCAGGTCAGGGTTTGCCGGCTCTGCTCAGGGATTTGACCACCAGTTGTTCATAAAGATGGGCGTAGGGTTCCACGGCCTGACACCAGTTGAAGGGGGCCGACATGGCGCGGCAGCGCATGGCGTTCAGCAGGTCGGGGAAGGCGAAAACCTTGAAAGCGCGGCTTAATGCCTGCTCGTAGCTGTCCACGGTGGATTCGTTAAACAGAAAGCCGGTGATGCCATCTTCAATGGTGTCGGCCAGCCCGCCGGTGTTGCGCGCCACAGGCAATGAACCATAGCGTTGCGCGTACATTTGGCTCAGGCCGCAGGGTTCATAGCGCGAAGGCATCAACAGGAAGTCACTGCCAGCGAACATGCGTCGGGCGTCGGTTTCATTGAAGCCGATGCGCACGCCGATCTGGCCGGGGAAGCGCAAGGCCAGCTCGCGCATGGCTTGCTCTTCTTCAGGCTCGCCACGGCCAATGAGTGCGATTTGCCCACCGTTGGCCACGATGTAGGCGGCCACGCCTTGCGTGAGGTCCAGGCCTTTTTGGTACACCAGTCGCGAGACCACGGCAAACAGCGGGCCTTTGGACGGGGCCAGGCCAAACAGGCTGCGCACGTGATCGGCGTTGGTGGCCTTGCCTTGCCATTCACCGAGAGAGAACGGTGCTATCAGGTGCGGGTCGCTGGAGGCTTCCCAACTTTCATCGATGCCATTCGGGATGCCGCTGAGCAGGCCTTGCTGGGTCTTGCTGTGCAAAAAGCCGTCCAACCCGCAGCCAAAGGCCGGTGTGGTGATCTCTTGCGCGTAGGTGGCGCTTACGGTGGTGATGTGGCTTGAATAGGCCATACCCGCCTTGAGAAATGACAACTTGCCGTAGAACTCCATGCCTTCCTGTTGCAGGGCGTGGTACGGGATGCCCAGTTCCGGGCAGCAAGCAAGGCTGACCACGCCCTGATAGGCGAGGTTGTGAATGGTGAACAGCGTCGGCGTGCGCTGGCCGCGCCAGTGCATGTACGCCGGGGCCAGACCTGCAGGCCAGTCGTGGGCATGCACCAGGTCGGGCTGCCAGTGAATTTGCGCCAGATTGGCGGCGATATCGGCCGCCGCCAGCCCTAACCGGGCAAAGCGGATGTGGTTGTCGGGCCAGTCGCGGCCATTGTTGGCGCCGTAGGGCGTGCCTTCGCGCTCATACAGCTCGGGGCAGATCAATACGTAGATCACCAGCCCGTCCTTAAGGTCCATGCGCCCGATCTTGCACGGTGGCAGCGCGGCATGGCCGCCCAGTTCGCCGATCACGTGGATCGGGTTGTCGCTGTTCATCACCTGCGGATAACCCGGAATCAACACACGGACATCGTGCAAGTGGCGCATGGCGCGTGGCAACGCCGCTGAAACATCCCCCAAACCGCCGGTTTTAACAAGATCGGCCAGCTCGGAGGTCACAAACAGGACTTTCTTTTTATTCGGATTGATCGGGAGCGCTTCTGCGATCGGTACGGCTACTTTGCCAGCCGGTGTCCGGGTGGCACCGGCTATCACCTCATTGACCAGCGTATTCAGGCAATTCTGTGGGTTTGTCGCAGCAGCACTGATCATGGTGTTCTCCCGTTGTATTTATTGATCTGCCCCGACCCCTGGTCGGGTTCTTACTCACTTCCTGTGGGCAGGCACAACACTGCTTGGGTTATCGCGTGGTAATGCGCAAAGGGTGAGGAGGGCGTTGCAAGGATTGAACCAAGAATCGACGACCCTGCTGTTAAGCTGACCCGGTGCAATTGCAGAAGGTTCGTTTTTTTTAGTGTTAAACATCCGAGGGATTTACGAAGCCATGAGTGTAGGAGAGAAGCCGGATTACGGACTTCTAAGTCATGGATAATGCGTAAGAAATTTATCTCCAATTGCGTCAGATCAATCTTCTTTGGTGGCGCGCGTGTCTTCGGGCAAACCTGTAGGCGCGAGGCAGCCGGATTAGAAGCCGTGTGCTCGTGGTTTTTTCACGTAGATGGCAGTAGATCGATGCAGAACTCAATCGTATCGCGCGATATGAGCTTATCGACTGCCGATAGGTGTAGTTCTACCAAGGAACGCGGGGGAGGGCCAACCGGGGGTTAGAACGATTTGGAATGAATCAGAACCCGGTGTTTTAAAGCCGACGGTTCGCCAGCCCGCCGTGACTGGCTTAATGCCTTGAAGCGCACGCGGGCTGGCTTTTCGGGGTCAGTTACCGGGGTACTCGGCAACGACCACATCTCGACCTTCTTGGGTCAGGCCGATCACCTGATAGGCGTCTTTGCGATCGCCCATCTCCATGCCGGGAGAGCCGATCGGCATGCCGGGAACGGCAATCCCTTTCAAGTCGTCGCGCCGGGTCAAGGCAACCACCTGGTCGGCGGGCACGTGGCCTTCGACGAATTTGCCGTTAATCACACCGGTGTGGCACGAGGCCAGTCGGGGCTGAACGCCGAGGCGCTGCTTGACGCTGCTCATGTCGGCTTCGACATGGTAATTGACCTTGAAGCCGTTCGCCTGCAGATGAGAAATCCAGGTTTTGCAGCAGCCGCAATTGGCATCGCGGTGAACATCAATGGTCAGGGGTTCGGCGGCGTGGGCCATGCCGCTCAGTAACAGGGCCGAGAGTGCGGCAACGCGCAGTGGGGTTTTCATTGAGGTCCTCTTCAGCTTAAAAGGCGCAGATGCAGCCTTGAGAAAATGTCAGCCTGACCGACACCTGCTGTCAGTCAACTGATGGCTGGATGACAGTTTTGTCAGGTTGGGGAGGGTTGCCAGGGATTCAAGGTGCCAGGCGTCGTTTATTGATTGAACCGCAGGCTGCCGCGAATCCCTTGCACTTGTGGTTCGGTGGCTTTGTAGCCCTCGGCGGGGCCTGCGTAAGACAGCGCGTAGGCGTGCGCCTCGCGGGTCGCGGCCACCAGCGTCTGGGTGATGACGTGGTTGCCGTTCTGGGTGATTTTGCAGGTGGTTTCGAGTGCCTTGAGGCCGCCCAGCGTGCTCGGGTGGATCTTGTTGCAGGCGCTTTGGTAACCGCCCTTGGCGAAGTTTTGCTGCAGGGTTTTACGCATTTGCAGCAAAACGGCCTCCATGTTGACCTGGTGCTCGGGCGCCAAGGTGGTCTGGGTCAGTTCCATCACCATCAGCGGGTCGCCGTTGGCGTCGTTCTTCACGGCGCGCTGGCGCTGGCCGTTGTCGTCCGGTGCGGGCGGCACGTCTTGAACCTCCCAGCCGGCGGGCCAGGTGATGTGCGTTGCGTCGGCCAGGGCGGCAGGCACAGTGAGGGCGCAGATGAGTCCGATCAGCGCTGTGCAGCGGTGCGAGACAGTCATGGGAGGACAGGCCTTATGGGCGTAGGTTGAGTCAGCGGAGTGTATCAATAGGTGTCTGTAGATGGCTTTGGCCTAGCAAATGTTTTTTACCTTTGCTCAGCTAAACCTTTGCTTCTTATGTCTAATCCCGGACAATCGCGCCCTTCTTATGGCTGGGGCGTTGTCTGTAAGGTGTGTTTTGTCCGCCCCGGCCGCGTGGTAACGACCGGCTAGCGGAGATTCGACCGGATGAATGACCAGGCTAATAGCGTCGACGATTGTTTCGACGAGACACCCGCGACGCTCACTCGCTGGAACCGCCAAGACACCACCTGGATGCTGGGCCTGTTCGGCACAGCGATTGGCGCAGGCACACTGTTTTTACCGATCAACGCCGGGCTGGGCGGTTTCTGGCCGTTGTTGATTCTGGCGTTGCTCGCGTTCCCGATGACCTTTTACGCCCACCGGGGCCTGACCCGTTTTGTCCTCTCCGGGCGCGAAGGTTCTGACATCACGGACGTGGTCGAGGAACACTTCGGTCTCAAGGCCGGTGCAGTGATTACGCTGCTGTACTTCCTGGCCATCTTCCCGATTTTGCTCATCTACAGCGTGGCGCTGACCAACACGGTCGGCAGTTTCATGCTCAACCAACTGTCGATCACGCCGCCTCCCCGGGCGATTCTGTCGCTGGTGCTGATCCTCGGGCTGCTGGTGGTGGTACGTTGCGGCGAGCAAGTGATCGTCAAGGCCATGAGCATGATGGTTTACCCGTTCATCGTGGCGCTGCTGTTTTTGGCGGTGTTCCTGATCCCGCACTGGAACGGCGGCATTCTCACCACGGCCAGCACACTGCCGCAGCCTTCGGCGTTTCTGCATACGCTGTGGCTGGCGATTCCGGTGATGGTGTTTTCGTTTAACCATTCCCCGATCATCTCGGCCTTTGCCGTCGACCAGAAACGCCGCTATGGCGAGAACGCCGATGAGCGCAGCTCGCAGATCCTGTCCCGTGCGCACCTGCTGATGGTGGTCATGGTGCTGTTCTTTGTCTTTAGCTGCGTGCTGACCCTGACCCCGGCGCAACTGGCCGAAGCCAAGGCGCAAAACCTGTCGATCCTGTCGTACCTGGCCAACCATTTCAGCAACCCGACCATCGCGTTCGCTGCGCCGCTGATTGCCTTCGTGGCCATTGCCAAGTCGTTCCTCGGGCATTACATCGGGGCCAGCGAAGGCTTGAAAGGCCTGGTGCTGAAAACCGGCAAGCGTCCGGCAGCCAAAAGCCTGGACCGCATGACCGCCGCCTTCATGCTGATCGTGTGCTGGGCCGTGGCGACCCTTAACCCGAGCATCCTGGGCATGATCGAAAACATGGGCGGGCCGGTGATCGCGGCCATCCTGTTCCTGATGCCGATGTATGCCATCCGTCGTGTGCCAGCGATGCGCCGGTATGCGGGCACGATCTCCAACGTGTTCGTCACCGTGATCGGGCTGGTGGCCATCTCCTCGGTGGTCTATTCCCTGGCGCAAACCTTTCTCGCCTGAGTGGCGCTGTTGTCACTGCGCACGCGCGCAGTGACACCCCTTGAGCACCGCGACGGCGCCTTCAGCGCGCCGTCGATCCCTTTGGGTCTGCGCGCTTGAAAAAGCCTTGACCCGCATCAATGTCGGACCTGCAAACACGCCTAGGCTGAAACCATTCATGCATCGGCAGGAGGTCCTGAATGAGCATCATCGTGACCGGGGCTGCGGGTTTTATCGGCAGCAACCTGGTGAAGGCGCTCAATGATCGCGGCGAGCGCGACATCATTGCGGTGGACGACCTGACTGACGGCGATAAATGCCGCAATCTGGCCGACTGTGATATTGCGGATTACTTCGACAAACGTGACTTCGTGCAGCGGTTTGCGGATCGCCAGTTGGGCGATATCCGTGCGGTTTTGCATCAGGGCGCTTGTTCCAGCACCGTGGAACGTGACGGTCGCTTCATGATGGAGAACAACTACCGCTACAGCTGCGCGTTATTGCAGGCCTGTCAGGACCAGTCGATCCCGCTGATTTACGCCTCGTCGGCGGCGGTCTATGGCGCCCATCGGGATTTTCGCGAGGTGCGCGAGTGCGAGCGGCCGCTCAACGTGTATGCCTGGTCCAAAAGCCTGTTTGATCAGAAAGTGCGCCAGTTACTGCCCAGGGCGCGCAGTCAGGTGGTGGGCTTGCGGTACTTCAATGTGTACGGCCTGCGCGAACAGCACAAAGGGCGCATGGCGTCGATGGTCTGGCATTGCTTCAACCAGTACCGCGAGCGGGGCTACGTCGAGTTGTTTGGCGAATATGGCGACTACCCGGCGGGCGGGCATCTGCGCGACTTTGTGTCGGTCGAGGATGTGGTCAATGTCAATCTTCACTGGCTGGACAACCCCCACGTCAGCGGTATTTTCAACGTCGGCAGCGGGCGGCCGAGGGCGTTTAATGCGTTGGCGCTGGCCACCATCAATGAAGTGCGGGCGGCAGAAGGCCGTCCACCGCTGACCTTGGAGACCGCGTTACTGGAAGGGGTGATTCATTACGTTGAGTTTCCGGACAGCTTGAAGGGCAAATATCAGGTGTATACCTGTGCCGATCTGACTCAACTGCGTGAGGCAGGCTATCGGGCGCCGATGCTGGGGCTGGAGGAGGGCGTGAGCCGGTACGTCAGGGGGTTGCTGGAGCGCTGTTGAGTCGTTGAGCGCGCAGCTTGGCAGCGACTGCCTGATCGGATCGTCGCTGCCGCCGGATGGGATAGATGTCGGCGGGTTACTTGACCGACAACAAGGCTTCCAGTTTTTCCTGATCGCGGGCGAACTGACGAATGCCCTCGGCCAGTTTCTCGGTGGCCATGGCGTCTTCGTTGGAGGCCCAGCGGAACTGCGCTTCGTTGAGGATCAGGCGCGGCTCGCCGGCATTTCCCGGGCTCAGTTTGCGTTCCAGCGGGCCGTCTTCCTGCACGAGTTTTTCGATCAGGTCGGGGCTGATGGTCAGGCGGTCGCAGCCCGCCAATTGCTCGATCTGGTTGAGGTTGCGGAAGCTCGCGCCCATGACCACGGTCTTGTAGTCATTGGCTTTGTAGTAGTTGTAGATGCGGGTTACCGATTGCACGCCCGGATCTTCGGCGCCGGTGTAGTCGATGCCGGTGGATTTTTTGTACCAGTCGTAAATGCGGCCCACGAACGGGGAGATCAGAAACACCCCCGCGTCGGCACAGGCGGCGGCCTGGGCAAACGAGAACAGCAGGGTCAGGTTGGTTTGAATGCCTGCCTTCTCCAGTTTCTCGGCGGCGCGGATCCCTTCCCAGGTCGATGCCAGCTTGATCAGCACGCGGTCACGGTCCACGCCTGCTTTGTCATACAGCTCGATCAACTGGTTGGCTTTTTGCAGCAAGGCCGGTTCGTCAAACGACAGGCGGGCATCGACTTCTGTCGAGATGCGCCCCGGAATCACTTTCAAGATACCGCTACCCACAGACACCGCGAAGTGATCGCAGGCCAGGCCGACATCGCCCTTGGCGTGGTTGATGGCGTTTTGCAAAAGTTCGGCATAGCCCGGCATAGCGGCCGCTTTGAGCAGGAGCGACGGGTTGGTGGTGGCGTCGACGGGTTTGAGGCGGGTAATCGCGTCGAGGTCGCCGGTGTCTGCGACCACGGTG
This sequence comes from Pseudomonas sp. ESBL9, assembly GCF_036668715.1. Taxonomy (NCBI): domain Bacteria; kingdom Pseudomonadati; phylum Pseudomonadota; class Gammaproteobacteria; order Pseudomonadales; family Pseudomonadaceae; genus Pseudomonas; species Pseudomonas sp. ESBL9. The sequence goes on from NZ_JAZEVV010000001.1 coordinate 548,627, forward strand.
GTGAACTGCTTGAGTTGTTCCAGCTTGGAAGTCATGGGCGTGCTCTGTCCGAAAAAGTGTAATGGCTGTACAGATTGAGTGCGTCGTCGATCAAAAGTTCGCAAAACATCAGGTCTGGCAGAATGCCGCCGATGACCCGGGTTATGCAACCAATGTCTGCGCTCAAGCGCCTTTACAGGTGTTCGCAACCCGCGTTTTAGAGCTTCAGGGTGCCCCAGCCGGGTGGGCGCACGGCTTCGTCGCTGACCTGTACCGCCTCAATCGTCTTGCCCGTGGCTTGTTCGACCCGGCGCGCCACCTCGGGGTCGTCCGCGAACGGGATCAGACTGGCGTCATCGATATCGCGCTCGGTCTGATGCTTGAGGCACCAGCTGATTGAGAAGTAGAAGCTGGTCACAGCCAGCATGTTCAGGGCTATTTCTATCATGGTCACGGCTCCGTGCCCGTGGCGGCGCACACCCGCAGGTGTGCGCCGCGCAGGTCAGGCGATTTGCGCCGAGAGTTCGGCTTTTTTGAAGTCAGGGACGCGAACGGTGCGCCACACGTTGTAAGCCATCAGCAACATGCCCGTCAGGAAGAATATTCCGCCCACCAAGCGCACCACGAAGCCCGGGTGGCTGGCTTGCAGCGACTCCACAAAGGAGTAGGTCAAGGTGCCGTCATCGTTGATCGCCCGCCACATCAGGCCCTGGGTAATGCCGTTGACCCACATCGAGGCGATGTACAGCACGGTGCCGATCGTGGCCAGCCAGAAGTGCAGGTTGATCAGCGCCACGCTGTGCATCCGCTCACGGCCATAGAGTTTAGGGATCATGTGATAGACCGCGCCAAAGGTGATCATCGCCACCCAGCCCAGCGCCCCGGCGTGTACGTGGCCGATGGTCCAGTCAGTGTAGTGAGACAGGGCGTTGACAGTCTTGATCGCCATCATCGGACCTTCAAAGGTCGACATGCCGTAGAACGCCAGTGACAGCACCAGAAAGCGCAGGATCGGGTCGGTGCGCAACTTATGCCAGGCGCCCGACAGGGTCATCATGCCGTTGATCATGCCGCCCCAGCTCGGCGCCAGCAGAATGATCGACATGGCCATGCCCAGCGACTGGGCCCAGTCGGGCAGGGCGGTGTAGTGCAAGTGGTGCGGGCCGGCCCAGATGTACAGCGTAATCAGTGCCCAGAAATGCACGATAGACAGGCGATACGAGTAGATCGGACGTCCGACTTGTTTCGGAACGAAGTAGTACATCATTCCGAGGAACCCGGTGGTCAGGAAGAAGCCCACGGCGTTATGCCCGTACCACCACTGCACCATGGCGTCTGTGGCGCCGGCGTACACGGGGTAGGACTTGAACCAGTCCACGGGAATGGCCAGGTGGTTGACCACGTGCAGCATGGCAATCACCAGAATGAAGGCGCCAAAGAACCAGTTGCCGACATAAATGTGCTTGGTCTTGCGCTGCACCACCGTGGTGAAGAACACGATGGCGTAGGCCACCCACACCACCGTCATCCACACCGCACCGGTGAACTCGATCTCGGCGTATTCCTTGGTCGTGGTGTAACCCAGCGGCAGGGTGACCAGCATGATCACGATCACCGACTGCCAGCCCCAGAACGTGAAGGCCGCGAGTTTGTCGCTGAACAGCCGCACCTGACAGGTGCGCTGCACGGCGTAGTAACTGGCGGCAAACTGCGCGCTGCCGGCAAAGCCGAAAATCACCAGGCTGGTGTGCAGCGGTCGCAAGCGGCCGAAGGTGGTCCAGGGCAGGTCGAGGTTCATGGCGGGCCAGGCCAGTTGAGAGGCGATCCATACGCCCATGGCCATGCCGATGACGCCCCACACCACGGTCATGATGGTGAACTGGCGGACGACCTTATAGTTATAGGCCTGCCCGTTTAGTGCTGTGCTCATGCTCAAGTCTTCCACGGTTCAAAGTCCTGCCAGACCACGTGGTCTGGCGCAAGGTGAACTGTAGGAACCCACTGCAGAACAAAACAGATCCAGAAAAAGTTAAATACTACGGATCAGATTAAAAGGCGTTTTATTGGGCTTGGGTGTGTATCTGATCTGCTTTTTAGGCGTCATAAGCTGTTCATGCTGCCTCTGCGCCGTATTGACGCAGGCCTCTCATGACGATTTTTCGAAGGCAGATTCCCCCCCGGCATTAAAAGCGTGCAAATGAACGACGCTTTTCCATGGCTTGGCTATACCTAAAACACCGTACGCATGCGGTGGCGCTTTCTACAGGAGTTTGACAATGAAGTTTGGCTTAATGATCGGTACGCTGTGCCTGGCCTCGATCGGGCTGGTCGGTTGTTCAAGCAATGTCACGCAGCCGGATGAGTATTCCGGTTTTTTGAAAGACTACAGCCGGCTCAAGGAAGCCAAATCGCCTTCGGGTGCGGACGTGATGCGTTGGGTTGATCCCCAGTTGAAGGCTGGCCAGTACACCGCCGTGTACATCGAGCCGAGCCAGTTCTACCCGGCCCCCAAGCCCACCGCCAAAATCCCGCAAAGCACACTCACGGCCATCACCCATTACTACGATCAGGCCCTCAAGCGTGAATTGGGCAAATCGTTGCCTCTGGCCAGCGCCCCCGGTCCGGGTGTGATCGTGGTACGCCCGGCGATCACGGCGGTCAGCAGCCAGACGCAAAGCCTCAAGCCGTATGAATACATTCCGGTGGCGTTGGTGGCTGCGGCAGTGAGCACGGCCTCGGGTATTCGCGATCAGGAAACCGACCTGGCCACCGAGGCTGTCTTCATCGACGGCGGCTCGCAAAAGGTCGTGGCGCAGGTGGTGCGCAAAGGCACCGGCAAACCGCTGGAAAACGACAGTCAGGTGATGAAGGCCGACGACGTGAAAAACGTCATTGATGGCTGGGCTTCGGACTTGCACCAGTCGTATTTGAAACTCAAAAAGTAACGAAGCCTCGATGCTTGGGGCATTGAAGCAATGCCCCAACACGCTCGCAGCCGATAGGCACTTGGCCTGTGGCCTCCCGCATTGGCAGTACGTGTGCGCGACGCGCGCTCAGGGCGTGCGATATGCACCTGACCTGTAGGGATTGTTCAACGATTTATCTAGAATCGTCTTTTTGTGATGGGCCGCATGAGATTTTGCAAGTGGGGCATAGGTCGATGGAATGTTTCGTGTTTAACTTCGGCCTCTTCAAAAACCGTCAAGAAGGACATCGTTCATGGCTCAAGTGACGCTTAAAGGCAATCCTGTTCAAGTTAACGGCGAGCTGCCAGCTGTAGGCTCCAAGGCACCTGCGTTCTCGCTGGTAGCGGGTGATTTGTCCGATGTAACGCTGGCAAGTTTTGCCGGCAAGCGCAAAGTGCTGAACATCTTCCCAAGCGTTGACACCCCGACCTGCGCCACGTCGGTGCGCACGTTCAACACCAAGGCCAATGAGATCGCCAATACGGTCGTGCTGTGCATCTCCGCTGACCTGCCATTTGCGCAGGCGCGTTTCTGCGGTGCAGAAGGCCTGGAAAACGTTAAAAACCTGTCGACCCTGCGTGGCGCAGAGTTCATTCAGAACTACGGTGTGGCCATTGCTGACGGCCCGCTCAAAGGCCTGACGGCCCGTGCCGTTGTGGTGCTGGACGAAAACGACAATGTGTTGCACAGCGAGCTGGTCAAAGAAATCGCTGATGAGCCGGACTACGAAGCAGCGCTGGCTGTTCTGAAGTAAGGTCACTCCTGCAACGCAAAACGGCCTGGCAGTCACTGTCAGGCCGTTTTTATTCAGTCCCTTCGCGTCGCTTTGGCCTGCAGAGCGCTAAATCGCTGCCCTGAACCCGCCCCAGACACCCCGCTTACGTAAATACCCGGTAAAGAACCTTTTCTTAACGGTCCACACTGCTTATCGTTCAGCCTTCCTGAATATAAGCCCACGCGCCCAATGGTTGATCACTCCATGCAATCCACTGTTTCACACAAATCCCGTCGCTGGCTGGTTGGCCTTTTGCTCGTGTTGGTCGTCGTCGGCCTGTGCTGGTGGCTGTGGCCGTCTTCGTCGAAAAAACAGCAGGGCGCCCAGCCTGAAGGGCACACCGGCAAGTCGGGCATGATGCGTCCCGGTTTTGGCGGCTCGACCCTGGCGGTGCCGGTAAGGGTGTCTGAAGTGAAGCGCGGGGATTTCCCGGTGTTCTACAAGGCGCTGGGCACCGTGACGGCGCTCAACACCATCAATGTGCGCAGCCGCGTGGCAGGGGAGTTGGTCAAGGTTTACTTCAAGGAAGGGCAGAGGGTCAAAGCGGGCGACCTGCTGGCTGAAATCGATCCGCGCAGCTACCAAAATGCCTTGCTCCAGGCCGAAGGCACGCTGTTGCAGAACCAGGCCCAACTCAAGAATGCTCAAGTCGATGTGCAGCGCTATCGCGGCCTGTATGCCGAAGACAGTATCGCCAAGCAGACACTGGACACGGCCGAAGCGTTGGTCAGCCAGTACCAGGGCACCGTGAAAACCAATCAGGCAGCGGTCAACGACGCCAAGCTCAACCTCGAATTCACTAAGATCCGCGCGCCCATCAGCGGCCGCGTAGGCCTGCGCCAACTGGACGTCGGCAATCTGGTCGCGGCCAACGACACCACTGCGCTGGTGGTCATTACCCAGACCGAGCCGATTGTGGTCAGCTTCACCTTGCCCGAGAACGATCTGGCGCTGGTGATCGCGCGTTATCGTTCGGGCGCCAAATTGCCGGTTCAGGCGTGGGACCGCGGGGACCGCAAAGAGTTGGCAGTGGGTGTGTTGAGCAGCATCGACAACCAGATTGATATCACCACCGGCACCCTGAAATTCAAGGCGCTGTTCGAAAACCGTGACCAGGTGCTGTTCCCCAATCAGTTTGTGAACGTGCGCTTGTTGGCCGACACCCTCAAAGATGTGATTCTCGCGCCTTCGGCTGCCATTCAGTTCGGCACCAACGGTTCGTTCGTGTACGCCCTGGACGGCGACAACAAGGTCAAGATTCGCAGCATCAAAGTGGGCGCCACTGACGGCGACGTCACCGTGATTGAAGAAGGGCTGGCGCCGGGTGACCGCGTAGTGCTTGAAGGCACGGACCGCCTGCGTGATGGCGGCGCGGTCGAAGTGGTCAACGACAGCGCCGAGGTGCCTGCGACCCCGGCATCGCACCTGCAAGGCGGGCCAGCGGCGGGTGACGCTACGACCCCGGCCACCGACGCTGCCAAGACCAAGGCCCACGAATGAATCTGTCGCGGCTGTTTATCCTGCGCCCAGTCGCAACCACGCTGTGCATGCTAGCCATTGTGTTGTCCGGGATCATCGCCTACCGCCTGTTGCCGGTATCGGCCTTGCCCCAGGTGGATTACCCGACCATCCGCGTCATGACGCTGTACCCCGGCGCCAGCCCGGATGTGATGACCAGTGCCGTGACGGCGCCCCTGGAGCGCCAGTTCGGGCAGATGCCGGGGCTGACGCAAATGGCGTCCACCAGCTCTGGCGGCGCTTCGGTGCTGACCTTGCGCTTCAACCTCGACATCAACATGGACGTGGCCGAGCAGCAGGTGCAGGCCGCGATCAATGCCGCGAGCAACCTGTTGCCGAGCGATTTGCCAGCACCGCCGGTGTACAACAAGGTCAACCCGGCCGATACGCCGGTACTGACCTTGGCCATTACTTCCAAAACCATGCTGCTGCCCAAGCTCAATGACCTGGTCGATACGCGCATGGCGCAAAAGATCGCCCAGATCAGCGGCGTGGGCATGGTCAGCATCGCGGGTGGTCAGCGTCAGGCGGTGCGGATCAAGGTCAACCCTGAAGCCTTGGCTGCCAATGGTCTGAACCTGGCCGATGTGCGCGCGTTGATCGGTGCGTCCAACGTCAACCAGCCCAAGGGCAACTTTGACGGCCCGACCCGGGTGTCGATGCTCGACGCCAACGACCAGCTCAAAACCCCGCAGGAATACGCCGAGCTGATCCTCGCCTACAACAACGGCGCGCCTTTGCGCCTCAAGGACGTGGCCGAGATTGTCGACGGCGCCGAAAACGAGCGCCTCGCGGCCTGGGCCAACGAGAACCAGGCGGTCCTGCTCAATATCCAGCGCCAGCCGGGCGCCAACGTGATCGAAGTTGTCGATCGCATCAAGGCGCTGCTGCCCAGCATCACCGACAACTTGCCCGCGGGGATCGACGTCACGGTGCTGACCGACCGCACGCAAACCATTCGCGCTTCGGTGCGTGATGTGCAGCATGAACTGCTGATCGCCATCGCCCTGGTGGTGATGGTCACGTTCCTGTTTCTGCGCCGTGCCAGCGCCACCCTCATTCCCTCGATTGCCGTGCCGCTGTCATTGATCGGCACCTTCGGCGTGATGTACCTGGCAGGTTTTTCCATCAATAACCTGACCTTGATGGCGCTCACCATCGCCACCGGCTTTGTGGTGGACGATGCCATCGTGATGTTGGAAAACATCTCGCGCTACATCGAGGAAGGCGACAGCCCGATGCAGGCGGCGCTCAAAGGCGCCAAACAGATTGGCTTTACCCTGATTTCCCTGACGCTGTCGCTGATCGCCGTGTTGATTCCGTTGCTGTTCATGGCGGACGTGGTGGGGCGGTTGTTCCGCGAGTTTGCCATCACCCTGGCGGTGGCGATCCTGATCTCGCTGGTGGTGTCGCTGACCCTCACGCCGATGATGTGCGCGCGTTTGCTCAAGCCTGAACCCAAAGAAGAAGAGCAGGGCCGCTTTTACCGGGCCAGCGGTGCGTTCATCGACTGGATGATCGGGCAGTATGGCCGCCTGTTGCAGTGGGTACTCAAGCACCAGCCACTGACGTTGCTGGTGGCCATCGGCACGTTGGCGCTGACGGTGTTTCTGTACCTGATCGTGCCCAAGGGCTTCTTCCCGGTGCAGGACACCGGGGTGATACAAGGCATTTCCGAAGCGCCGCAGTCGATTTCGTTTGGCGCCATGAGCCAACGTCAGCAGGAGCTGGGTGCAATCATCCTGCAAGACCCGGACGTTGAAAGCCTGTCGTCGTACATCGGTGTCGACGGCGATAACGCCACGCTCAACAGCGGCCGCATGCTGATCAACCTCAAGCCCCACAGCGAACGCAGCGACAGCGCCGCGCAGGTGATTGCGCGCCTGCAGCCGCAGCTCGACACATTGGTGGGCATCCGTCTGTTCATGCAGCCGGTGCAAGACTTGACCATTGAGGACAGGGTGAGCCGTACGCAGTATCAATTCAGCCTGTCATCCCCGGATGCCGACTTGCTGAGCACCTGGAGCCAAAAACTGGTCACCGCGTTGTCCAACCAGCCTGAGCTGACGGATGTCGCCAGCGACCTGCAGGACAAAGGCTTGCAGGTGTACCTGGTGATTGACCGCGATGCCGCTTCGCGCCTCGGGGTGTCGGTGGCCAATATCACCGATGCGCTGTACGACGCCTTCGGTCAGCGGCAGATTTCCACCATCTACACCCAGGCCAGCCAATACCGCGTGGTCTTGCAGGCGCAAGACGGCGAGAAAATCGGCCCGCAAGCGCTGGACCAGATCCATGTCAAAACCACCGACGGCGGGCAGGTGCGCTTGTCCAGCCTGGCCAAGGTCGAAGAGCGTCAGGCGCAACTGGCGGTGTCGCATATCGGCCAGTTCCCGTCCGTCATGGTGTCGTTCAATCTGGCCCCCGGCGTGGCGCTGGGGCAAGCCGTTGAGCTGATCGATCAGGTGCAAAAAGACATCGGCATGCCGGTGGGCGTGCAGACCCAATTCCAGGGCGCGGCGCAAGCCTTTCAGGCCTCGTTGTCGAGCACCTTGCTGCTGATTCTGGCGGCGGTGGTGACCATGTACATCGTGCTCGGTGTGCTTTACGAAAGTTACATTCACCCGATCACCATCCTGTCGACCTTGCCGTCGGCAGCGGTCGGGGCGTTGCTGGCGCTGATCCTCAGCGGCAATGATTTGGGGATGATCGCCATCATCGGCATCATCTTGTTGATCGGCATCGTGAAAAAGAACGCGATCATGATGATCGACTTTGCCCTCGACGCAGAGCGCAATCAGGGCATGGCCCCGGAACAGGCGATTTATCAGGCCGCCTTGCTGCGTTTCAGGCCGATCCTGATGACCACACTGGCCGCCCTGTTCGGGGCCGTGCCGTTGATGTTGGCTACCGGCTCTGGTGCGGAACTGCGTCAGCCATTGGGTCTGGTCATGGTCGGTGGTTTGCTGGTGAGTCAGGTATTGACGCTGTTCACCACGCCGGTGATTTACCTGTACTTCGACCGCTTGGGCCGCCGCTGGCGCGGTGACGCGGGCGAACCTGAGCAGGCGCCGCTATGAACCTGTCCGGCCCTTTCATCCGGCGGCCCGTTGCCACCCTGCTGCTGAGCCTCGCCATCATGTTGCTGGGCGGGGTCAGTTTCGGCTTGTTGCCGGTTTCGCCCTTGCCACAGATGGACTTCCCGGTGATCGTGGTCTCGGCCAGCTTGCCGGGCGCCAGCCCCGAGGTCATGGCCTCCACGGTGGCCACTCCGCTGGAGCGCTCATTCGGAGCGATTGCCGGGGTCAACACCATGAGCAGCCGTTCGAGTCAGGGCTCGACGCGGGTGATTCTGCAATTCGATCAGGACCGCGACATCAATGGCGCCGCCCGCGAAGTGCAAGCGGCGATCAACGCGTCACGCAACCTGTTGCCCAGCGGCATGCGCAGCATGCCGACCTACAAAAAGGTCAACCCGTCGCAAGCGCCCATCATGGTGCTTTCGCTGACCTCGGATGTGCTGTCCAAGGGCGAGCTGTACGACCTGGCCTCCACCATCCTGTCGCAAAGCCTGTCGCAAGTACCGGGGGTGGGCGAAGTGCAGATCGGCGGCAGTTCGCTGCCCGCCGTGCGCATCGAACTGGAGCCGCAATTGCTCAACCAGTACGGCGTGTCGCTGGACGAGGTGCGCAACACCATTGCCAACGCCAACGTGCGCCGACCCAAGGGTGCGGTGTCCGATGGCGAGCGTAATTGGCAGATTCAGGCCAACGATCAACTGGAGAAGGCCAAGGATTACGAGCCGCTGATCATCCGCTATCAGGATGGCGCGGCGCTGCGCCTGAGCCATGTGGCCAAGGTTCAGGACAGTGTGGAAGACCGCTACAACAGTGGTTTTTTCAACAATGACGCGGCCGTATTGCTGGTGGTCAACCGGCAGGCGGGTGCCAACATTATCGAGACCGTGAACGCGATCAAGGCCCAGTTGCCTGCGCTGCAAGCGGTGTTGCCGGCCAGCGTGAAACTCAACCTGGCCATGGACCGCTCGCCGGTGATCAAGGCCACCTTGCATGAAGCGGAGATGACCTTGCTGATCGCCGTGGCGCTGGTGATTCTGGTGGTGTTCCTGTTTCTCGGCAATTTTCGCGCTTCGCTGATTCCGACGCTGGCCGTACCCGTTTCGCTGGTGGGCACCTTTGCCATCATGTACCTCTACGGTTTTTCGCTGAACAACCTGTCGCTGATGGCGCTGATTCTGGCCACGGGGCTGGTGGTGGACGATGCGATTGTGGTGCTGGAGAACATCTCGCGTCACATCGATGCCGGGATCGCGCCGATGAAGGCGGCGTACCTGGGGGCGAAGGAAGTCGGGTTTACCCTGTTGTCGATGAACGTGTCGCTGGTGGCGGTGTTCCTGTCGATCCTGTTCATGGGCGGCATCATTGAAAGCCTGTTCCGCGAGTTCTCCATCACCCTGGCCGCGTCCATCGTGGTGTCGCTGGTGGTGTCGCTGACCTTGACCCCGATGCTCTGCGCCCGCTGGCTCAAGCCCCATGTGCCGGGCACTGAAAACGCCATGCAGCGCTGGAGCAACAGGCTCAACGAGCGCATGGTCAACGGTTATGCCCGCAGCCTGGACTGGGTGCTGCGGCACAAGCGGCTGACCCTGTTCAGTTTGCTGGTCACCATTGGGATCAACGTGGCGCTGTACGTGGTGGTGCCCAAAACCTTCATGCCGCAGCAGGACACCGGGCAATTGATCGGGTTCGTGCGCGGGGATGACGGCCTGTCGTTCAGCGTGATGCAGCCCAAGATGGAAATATTCCGCAAAGCCGTGCTGGCTGACCCGGCGGTTGAGAGCGTGGCGGGCTTCATTGGCGGCAACGGTGGCACCAACAACGCCCTCATGATCGTGCGCCTCAAGCCGATTTCCGAGCGCAAGATTTCGGCGCAAAAGGTCATTGAGCGCCTGCGCGAAACCCTGCCTAAGGTCCCGGGCGGGCGCCTGATGTTGATGGCCGATCAGGATTTGCAGTTTGGCGGCGGTCGCGAGCAAACCAGTTCGCAATATTCGTACATCTTGCAAAGCGGCGACCTCAGCGAGCTGCGCACCTGGTACCCGAAAGTGGTTGAAGCCCTCAAGGCGCTGCCAGAGCTGACCGCCATTGACGCCCGTGAGGGGCGCGGCGCGCAGCAAGTCACGCTGGTGGTCGACCGCGATCAAGCCAAGCGCCTCGGGGTGGACATGAACATGGTCACCGCCGTGCTCAACAACGCCTACAGCCAGCGTCAGATTTCGACCATTTACGACAGCCTGAACCAGTACCGGGTGGTCATGGAGGTCAACCCCCAATACGCCCGAGACCCGGAAACCCTGAATCAGGTGCAAGTCATCACGGCGGACGGGCAGCGCATCCCGCTGTCCACCATCGCCCATTATGAAAACAGCCTGCAAGACGACCGGGTCGAACACGAAGGGCAGTTTGCCTCGGAAACCATTGCCTTCGACCTGGCCAACGGCGTGTCGCTGGAGCAGGGCACGGCGGCCATCGAGCGGGCCATTGCCAAACTCGGTTTGCCTGAAGACGTGATCGCCAAAATGGCCGGCACCGGCGATGCCTTTGCTGCCACGCAAAAAAGCCAGCCGTTTATGATCCTGGGCGCGCTGGTGGCGGTGTACCTGGTGCTGGGGATTCTGTACGAAAGCTACATTCACCCGCTGACCATTCTCTCGACCTTGCCTTCGGCCGGGGTGGGCGCGCTGTTGAGCATTTACCTCACTGGCGGGGAGTTCAGCCTGATCTCGCTGCTGGGGCTGTTCCTGTTGATCGGCGTGGTCAAGAAAAACGCCATTCTGATGATCGACCTGGCCTTGCAGCTGGAGCGCCACGCGGGCATGAGCCCGCAGGAGTCGATTCGCAGTGCCTGCCTGCAACGTTTACGGCCGATCCTGATGACCACGCTCGCCGCCTTGCTGGGCGCCTTGCCGCTGATGCTCAGCCATGCCGAAGGCGCAGAAATGCGTCAGCCACTGGGTCTGACCATTATCGGCGGCCTGATTTTCAGCCAGATTTTGACCCTGTACACCACCCCGGTGGTTTACCTCTATCTCGACCGTGTGCGCCATCGCTTCAACCAATGGCGCGGCGTGCGCACTGATGCAGCCCTGGAAACTCCGCTATGACGTCTCGTTTGCTTGACCTTGCCCCGGCCTTGTCGCCTCAACGTTGGGCGTTGGCCCGTGGCTCGCGCCTGCTGGGGCTGGTGTTGTCCGGGCTGTTGCTCAGTGCCTGCGCCGTTGGCCCGGATTATCAGCGCCCCGAAGCGGCCACGCCCGTGGCCTTCAAGGAAGCCGCGGGCTGGCGCCAGGCCACCCCCGGCGATGCGCTGGAAAGAGGCGCGTGGTGGGAGTTGTACGGTGATCCCCAGCTCAACGGGCTGGTGGAATCCCTCAACCGCTCCAACCAGACCGTGGCGCAGTCCGAAGCCCAGTTCCGTCAGGCCCAAGCCCTGGTGCGCAGCGCGCGCGGTGCGTTCTTTCCCAGTGCCGACCTGAGCGTGGGCAAGACCCGTTCGAGTCAGGGCACGGGCAGTTCCAATTCCAGCCTGACCAGTTCCAGCAGCGGCATTCGCGACACCCTCAACGCCCAGGTCGGCGTGAGCTGGGAGGCTGACGTGTGGGGCAAATTGCGACGCGGGCTGGAGGCCGACACCGCCAGCGCCGAAGCCAGCCTGGCCGATCTGGCCGCCATGCGCCTGAGCCAGCAGTCCGAGCTGGTGCAGAACTACCTGCAATTGCGGGTGATCGACCAGCAAAAGCGCTTGCTGGAGGCCACCGTACAGGCCTATGAGCGTTCGCTGAAAATGAGCGAAAACCAGTACCGGGCCGGGATCTCCGGCAAAGATGCCGTGGCCCAGGCGCAAACCCAGTTGCGCAACACTCAAGCCAACCTGATCGACCTGATCTGGCAACGCGCGCAGTTTGAAAACGCAATCGCAGTGCTGACCGGTCAGCCGCCCGCCGGTTTCAAGCTGGCTGAAAGCCAGAGCGTGCCCGCGTTGCCGTCCATTCCCCTGAGCGTGCCCTCGCAATGGCTGGAACGGCGTCCGGACATCGCGTCGGCAGAGCGCGCGATCATCGCCGCCAACGCCAATATCGGCGTGGCCAAGGCGGCCTACTACCCGGATTTCAGCCTGAGCTTGCAGGGCGGGTACAGCAGCAGTACCTACGAAGACTGGATCAGCGTGCCGAACCGCTTCTGGTCGGTGGGGCCTAAACTGTCGCTGCCGTTGTTCGACGGGGGCCAGCGCTCGGCTGAAGTGGATCGCAATGAAGCGGTCTACGACCAGACGGTCGCCAAATACCGCCAGACCGTGCTGGATGGTTTTCGCGAGGTGGAAAATTACCTGGCGCAGTTGAAAGTGCTGGAGGACGAGGCCGTGGTGCAACGTCAGGCGCTGGAGTCGGCCCGCGAGTCACTGCGTTTGACCCGCAATCAGTACAAGGCCGGTTTGATTGCCTATCTGGATGTGGTGGTGGTGCAAGCCACGGCCCTGAATGCGGAGCGCACCATGCTCACGCTGGAGCAAAATCGTTTGCTTGCCAGCGTGAAACTGATTGCCGCGCTGGGCGGTGGCTGGGACGGCAACACCGATCTGAGCGCCCGTGAAAAGGCTGACAAGCCGTAACGCCGTGGGGGGTTAACGATGAAACGTAAACCGGTCTTTGCCAGCGTTTTTTGACGCGTACAGCGCTTTGTCGGCCTTGGCCAGCGCCTGGTTCAGGGTGTCCTGATCCTCAACCCTGACCAGGCCGATGCTGACGGTCACCGGATGGGCCGCCGGGTCATTGCGCACCCGGCTGCACAGCGCCGTCATCAGTGCCTCGACATCTTCGCGCCGCACACCGGATAGGTACACTGCGAATTCTTCGCCCCCCAATCGTGCATATTCATACCCGCGCATGATGGCTTTGATGCTGGCGGCTGTGCGCTTGAGCACTTCATCGCCGATGTCATGGCCGTACAGGTCATTCACTTTTTTAAAATTGTCGATGTCGATCATCGCCAGATAGTGGTCGTGTTCGCGCGGAAGCTGGGTCAGCAAATCGGTGGCGCGGGCCATGAAAGAACGTCGGTTGGGGATCTCGGTCAGGATGTCGATGTACGCCTGAGTCAGCAACAGCTTGGACATGGTGTAGTTGTAGAGTTTGATTTGCCGCAGCTTGAAAAAACTGTAAATGGTCAGGCCGCTGAGAAACACGAAGTAATACAGGATCAACGTGCCGCGCAGGTCGAAGAATTCGACATCGGTCATCAAAAACGGGTTGAGCACGACCCAGGTCGCCCCGACCACCGACAGAAAGCCCCAGCGGCTCAGGGGCAGCACCGAGGCGTTGTACAGCAGGCTGGACGTGGCAAGGATCAACCAGATGGGCTGTGCGTTATCGGGCAAGCCAAACACGATCAGGCGAATGCCCGACGTAATCACCAGCACATAAATCAGGTTGAGTACGTCGAAGTGACGGGCCTTGCGGATAAACCCGAGCACGATGGTCAGCACCACCATGGTTCCGAAATAGAGCATTGAGAGGGCGGTAAAGCCTTGCAGGCCCTTGAAGCTGACAATCAGGTCGAACAGTAGCCAGATCACGATGCTGGCGATGTAGGTCAGCCTGCAGAAGGTGCGCAGCTTTTCAAAATCGTGTTGGGCAAATTCAGCTTGCAAAGCAGGAGGCGCGGCGTGCTTTGAGATTTCATTTTCGATGGTCTTGAGCATTGCAAGCCTTGATCACGGTCGTTGAAGAGGGCGTCCAGCGGTCGCGGATCCACCTCATCAGGGGCATCAAGATAAAGCCCCGGACCACGCACCGATAACCCTAGCAGGACTTTGAGGGGTAACCGTACGGATCGTTCAGGGGCCTTGGCAATGCGCAGCACGCGCTCAGTCGGCGTGGGAAAGCACCTCGCCCACGCTGCGGCGGCGGGCGTAGTGTTCACTGGTGCGGATCAGCTCTTCGAGATCCTGGGGGGTGACATCAATGAACGCGTCCATCTTGGCCAGCGCCTGTTGCAAGTCCTCGGCGGTAATGCCGGGATCCCCTTCGTCGGGGGGCGTTATCACGCTGGGGGCGGGTTCGCTGGCCTTTTTCGGATAGCGCACACGGGTCAGGTTGTTGTAGGCCAGTGCCGCGAGGAGCATGCACACGGCACTGAGCATGACCGGGGCCAGCAGCTCCCAGCCCAGGCGGGCGCTGTCCGGGTCCGCCAGGACCACCAGCAGGGCCAGCGCCCCGGCCGGCGGGTGCAGGCAGCGCAGCAGGCACATCACCAACAGCGCAATGCCGACGGCCAGGCAGGCGCTGGCTAAGTCCCGGCCGAAAAAATGCACGACGATCAGCGACACGACAGTGGCGCACAGGTAGCCGCCGAGGATCGACCACGGCTGCGCCAGTGCCCCGGAGGAGACGGCAAATAAGAGAATCGCGGAAGCGCCCAGCGGGCCGATCAGGTGCATGGCGATGGGCAGGCCAAAAAACAGGCTGCACAGCCACACGCTAAACAAGGTGCCCAGGGACACGCCAAGGGCGGCGCGGCTCCATTCAAGGGGGCGGGTATGTGTAGCCGCAGGCAAAAGGCGGCTGATCCAGCGGGTTTGCATGGTGGGGAGCGTCCGGGAGGGTCAGTCAGCAGGTCAAAAAAGGGCCTGGCGGGAGACCCGGCAAGCCCTTGAACAGTTCCTTCATGGGGGAAGGGACCGGCGTAGTCTGACCACTGCCGATACAATCCGCAAATTCATAATAATGAGGGTTGAGTGCATTAATTTTGATGGCGAATGCTAGCTGACTAAACCTGCCCCTGAATCGGCCAATTTGCCCAGCACCCGGTCATGCACGTCACTGCTCAACAGTTGGCGTTCAAGGAGCTGATGCAGGTCGGCACTGGGGCTCATCGAACCTTTGAGCACAAGCAAGGCATCGCGAAGTTTTACCAGCCTGCTCAGTTCAGGCTTGTGCATCATGTCTCGCCTGTCGGCCATTGGCCGGATGACGTCACGCGGGTTTGAAGGGGCATGGGTGGATTGCTCGGGCAGGTAACGGTCGTTGGCCAAAAAAACTTCACTCGTCATGTTGTACTCCATTTATCCAGGGACTTTGGGCGCGCTTCCTTGATGACAATTCAAAGGGACGCACACAGGTGTGCAATCCCTTGAAACAACAGTTCTGGGGGGGTGAGCTCAGCAAATCGGTTTAAGGGTGGGAACACATCGCGTGCAGCAACTGGCGGCAGATCCGGTTGCGATACAACGGGTGACACAAACGGCGTTTACACGGCCCGAGATCTTAGATCCAAAGGGGCGATTGTAAGGCCGTGTGCAAGGGACATGTTGTCAGGCAGTGAGTAGCTGGCGATAAGATTTACGGAGAAAGTCGTAGGAGCTTTCAAGTTTCGGGGAAAGAGTTTTTGTTTTCCCATTCCTGACGCTCTTTAGGCACAGGGTGTACACACTCTGATGCAAAAACCTTACAGCGATTGTCGACCACCCTCGCTGGATCGGGTCTCAAGCGTTTGCATCGGCGTCGCGTTAATCGTCGAACCCGACCTGTTCGTGAATCTCGTCGACTTTCAGTTCGAGGCGGTAGGCCACGGCAATGAACAATGCCTGACACAGGCACAGCGTCGCGCTCAGTGAGCGGAACGCAAACGAGCTGCCTTCATTGACCAGCAATACGCTGTTGGCGCGCTTGGCCAGCGGCGACAGGTTGCTGTCCGTGATGATCAAGGTCTTGGCCTGATGCAGCTGGGCAATGCGCAGGCAATGCTGGGTTTCCTTGCCATACGGCGTGAAGCTGATGGCAATCACCAGGTCGTTGGCGCGCACGCTGCGCATTTGCTCGCGGTAGCTGCCGCCCAGCCCGGACACCAGATGAATGCGTTTGTTGGTGTGTTGCAGGTTGTAGACCAGGTAATCGGCCACGGCGAAGGAGCGTCGCACGCCGACCACGTAAATATTGTCAGCGTTGACCACCAGGTCCACGGCCTTGTCGAAGGCCTGGTCGTCGAGTTCCAGCCCAAGGCGTTCTATGCCCGACAGCGTGGCGTTGATGCACTCGCGCGCCAGATCGCCGCCGCTGGCCTTTTGCGACTTGTTGGCAATCATGTTGCGGATGCGTTGCTGGTAGTTCTGCACCGGGGTCGTCTTATGGGTGTACGCCTCGCGGAACAGGGCCTGCATTTCGCTGAAACCGCTGAACCCGAACCGCTGGGAAAACCGCACGATGGCCGACGGATGCACGTCGCACTCGCGCGCAATGTCACTGATGCGGTCCACCATGATCCGGTCGCTTTGCTGGCTCATGTAGCTGGCAATGCGCTTGAGCTGGCGCGGCAAGCTCTCGTATTCCTCGGTAATGAGTTGCAAGAGACGCTCGGCACTCACCGGCGTGCTGGTCAATGCGCGCTCTGGCGTTTGCTCGACGGATGCCGGCTGATCGGTGGATGACATAGTGGAGTCCTTATCAATGGCGCGGGTTGTCACGGAGCAGGTTTTTTAGCTGCGCAGTCTACAGGGTAGGTGCAAATAAAATCCTGACCAGCCGTTCAATCCGCTGCGGGCTGAAACGATGCACCCTGGAAAAACCTCCCGGCGCGTCGAATATGGAACAAAAATTCTACATAAAAAAATAATGGAATAAATATTGTTTGTTGCGCCGGGACGTTTTAGTCTTCATCCCACATTGAGTGCTCGGGCCCTGAGGGTGATGAGCACAGGCTGATAAAAATAACAGGAGCCACCATGGGACAGACTCGTTTTGCCACAGGCCGCGATTTGGATGTCATTTGCCTGGGCCGCATGGGTGTCGACCTTTACGCGCAGCAAGTCGGGGCGCGGCTGGAAGACGTCAGTAGCTTTGCCAAATACCTGGGTGGCTCCTCAGCCAATATTGCGTTCGGCACAGCGCGCCTCGGTGTGCGTTCGGCCATGCTCAGCCGGGTGGGTGACGATCACATGGGGCGCTTCCTGCTGGAGTCGCTGGCGCGTGAAGGCTGTGACGTCAGCGCCGTGAAGGTCGACCCGCAGCGTTTGACGGCGCTGGTGCTGCTGGGCCTCAAAGACCGCGAAACCTTTCCTCTGGTGTTCTACCGCGAAAACTGCGCCGACATGGCGCTGCGTGCCGAAGACATCGACCCGGCCTTTATTGCGTCGAGCAAGGCGCTGCTGATTACCGGGACGCACTTTTCCACCGAAGGCGTGTACCAGGCCAGTCTTCAGGCCCTGGATTACGCCGAGCAGCACAACGTCAAACGGGTGCTGGACATCGACTATCGTCCGGTGCTGTGGGGCCTGGCAGGCAAAGCGGACGGGGAGACGCGCTTTGTCGCTGACGAGGCAGTCAGCGCCCATGTGCAATCGATCCTGCCGCGTTTTGACTTGATCGTCGGCACCGAAGAAGAATTTTTGATCGCGGGTGGCGGCACGGATTTACTGGCAGCACTGCGCACAGTGCGCTCGCTGACCGACGCCACCCTGGTGGTCAAACTGGGCCCGCTGGGCTGCACCGTGATCCATGGCGACATTCCGGCCCGTCTGCAAGACGGCGCCATTTACCCCGGCGTGCGTGTGCAAGTGCTTAACGTGCTGGGGGCGGGGGATGCCTTTATGTCGGGCTTTCTCAGTGGCTGGCTCGAAGACGCCAGCGATGAGCGTTGCTGCCAGTTGGCCAACGCGTGCGGTGCGCTGGTGGTCTCACGGCATGCCTGCGCCCCGGCCATGCCCACCCGGGCAGAACTCGACTACCTGTTCAACAGCCCGGTGCCTGTTACCCGACCGGATCAGGACGTCGCGCTGCAACGCCTGCACCACGTCAGCGTGCCGCGCAAACAGTGGAAACAGCTGTTTGTGTTTGCTTTCGATCATCGCTGGCAACTGCTGGAAATCGCGCAGCAGCATGGCCGCGACCCGAGCCGTATTTGCACCTTGAAACAGCTGTTCATCCGGGCGGTCGAGCGCGTTGAAACCGATTTGCAGCGTCAGGGCATCGACGCCGATGTGGGCCTGCTGGCCGATCAGCGTTTCGGCCAGGACGCGCTGAATGCCGCCACCGGTCGCGGCTGGTGGGTCGCCCGCCCGGTGGAAGTGCAGGGGTCGCGGCCGCTGGCGTTTGAACACGGTCGTTCGGTGGGCAGCAACCTGATCGCTTGGCCGCACGAACACATCATCAAATGCCTGGTGCAATTTCATCCCGACGATGAGCCGTTGCTGCGTCTGGAACAGGAAGCGCAAATCAAGGGGTTGTACCAGGCGTCGCTGGCCAGCGGCCATGAACTGCTACTGGAAATCATCCCGCCCAAGGATCACCCCTCGACCTACCCGGATGTGCTCTATCGCGCCATCAAACGTTTGTACAACCTGGGCATTTACCCGGCGTGGTGGAAGATCGAAGCGCAACCGGCCGAGGTCTGGCAGCAACTGGATGCCTTGATCGAAGAACGTGACCCGTACTGCCGCGGTGTTGTCCTGCTGGGCTTGAACGCGCCTGCCAGTGCGCTGGCCGACGGCTTTCGCCAGGCGGCGCGCAGCACCACGTGCCGCGGTTTTGCGGTGGGGCGCACGATTTTCCAGGAACCGGCCCGTGCCTGGCTGGCCGGTGAAATCGACGACGCGACGCTGATCGAGCGGGTGCAAGGCACCTTTGTGCAATTGATCGACGCCTGGCTAACGGCCCGTCCCTGATTCGCCGGTCACGCCGCGCAACCCATTCAAAACAATAATAGGTGCAGCCATGCCCGCTATCCGTATTGGCATCAATCCGATTTCATGGAGCAACGACGATTTGCCCTCGCTGGGTGGCGAAACGCCGCTCAGCACCGCGCTGAGTGAAGGCAAGCAGATCGGTTATGAAGGGTTTGAACTCAACGGCAAATTCCCCAAGGACGCCAAGGGCGTGGGCGATGTCCTGCGCCCTTACACGCTGGCGCTGGTCTCGGGCTGGTACTCCGGCCGCCTGGCGCACCGCTCGGCGGCCGAGGAGATCGACGCCATTGCCAGCCACGTGCAGCTGCTGGCGCAAAATGGCGCCAAGGTGCTGGTGTATGGCGAGGTCGCTGACTCGATTCAGGGCCAGCGTATCCCTTTGATTGAGCGCCCGCGTTTTCACAGTGAACGCGCCTGGCAGCAATACGCCGAGAAGCTCGATGAACTGGCGCGTTTCACCCTGTCGCAGGGTATTCGCCTGGCGTACCACCACCACATGGGCGCGTACGTTGAGTCGCCTTCGGACATCGACACCCTGATGCGCCTGACCGGGCCTGAAGTCGGCCTGCTGTTCGATGCCGGGCATTGCTACATGGGCGGCGGTGAACCGGTCCAGGTGCTGCGCAAACACATTGATCGCGTCTGCCACGTGCATTTCAAGGACGTGCGCAAGCCCGTGGTGCAACTGGCCCGCAACCACCTCTGGAGCTTTCCCGATTGCATCATCAACGGCACTTTCACCGTGCCGGGGGACGGCGACATTGATTTTGGCGAGTTGCTGGACGTCCTGCTGGCCGCCGACTACCACGGCTGGTTGGTGGTAGAAGCCGAACAGGACCCGGCCGTGGCGCCGAGTTTTGCTTACGCGCAAAAAGGCTATCAAACCTTGCGCGCGCTGCTCGATGAGAGGGCGCGGGCATGAATTTACTGATTAAACGCCAGCACACGGGCCAGCCCCTTGTGCAACTGCCCACGGGCGCGCTGGAGTACGTGGGGTTCAGCGCCTATCGGCTGCAAGCGGGCGAGACCTTGCCGGTGCAGGCCGGGCAGCAAGAGCTATGCCTGGTGTTGCTCAGCGGGCTGGCCAATGTTTCAGGCGAAGCGCCAGGGCACGGCGTTTTCAATTGGGAGGCTATCGGCGATCGTCAGTCGGTGTTCGAGGACAAATCGCCCTTTGCGGTGTATTTGCCGCCCGCCAGTCAGGCGCAGGTGCAGGCGCTGAACGACGTGCATATCGCCGTCTGCGCCGCCCCCGGTGCCAGCGATGCCGGGCTCGGTCCGCGACTGATTGCCCCGCAGGGCATGAAACGCAGCGTACGCGGCAAGGGCGCCAACACCCGCTACGTGTGCGACATCCTGCCGGACACCGAACCTGCCCATTCGCTGCTGGTGGTGGAGGTGCGCACGCCGTCCGGGCATTCCTCCAGCTACCCGCCGCACAAGCACGACACCGATGACTTGCCGCACCAGAGCTTTCTTGAAGAAACCTATTACCACCAGGTCAACCCGCCGCAGGGCTTCGTGTTCCAGCGGGTCTACACCGACGATCGCAGCCTCGATCAGGCCATGGCGGTGGAAAACGGCGATCTGGTGGTGGTGCCCAAGGGCTATCACCCGGTCAGCGTGCCCTATGGCTACGAGTCGTATTACCTGAACGTGATGGCAGGGCCCAAGCGGGTCTGGCACTTCCACAACGACCCGCAGCACAGCTGGCTGATGGACCTTTAACTTTTCGGAGAACAAACCGCATGAGCACGACCCCGGTGATTGGCCACTACCTTGACGGCCACGTTCAGGACTCAGGTGGCGAACATTTCAGTGATGTCTTTAACCCGGCGACAGGCAGCGTGCAGGCCCGCGTCGCCCTGGCAAGCCAGCGCACCGTCGATGACGCTGTCGCCTCAGCCCTCAAGGCGTTCCCGGCGTGGTCGGAGCAGTCGTCTCTGCGCCGCGCCCGGGTCATGTTCAAGTTCAAGCAATTGCTGGATGAGCACCACGACGAACTGACGCACATCATTTGCCGCGAACACGGCAAAGTGTTCGCCGATGCCAAGGGTGAAGTCACGCGCGGGATCGAAATCGTCGAGTACGCCTGCGGGGCGCCAACGCTGCTGAAAACCGATTTCAGCGACAACATTGGCGGCGGTATCGACAACTGGAACCTGCGCCAGCCGCTGGGGGTGTGTGCGGGCGTCACGCCGTTCAACTTCCCGGTGATGGTGCCGCTGTGGATGATTCCACTGGCGTTGGTGACCGGTAACTGCTTCATCCTCAAGCCCTCGGAGCGTGATCCGTCCGCCAGCCTGTTGATGGCGCGGCTGCTGACCGAAGCGGGCCTGCCCGACGGTGTTTTCAACGTGGTGCAAGGCGACAAGCGCGCAGTGGATGCGCTGTTACAACACCCGGACGTTGAAGCCATCTCCTTTGTCGGCTCCACCCCCATTGCCGAGTACATCTACCAGCATGGCACTGCGCGGGGCAAACGGGTGCAGGCGCTGGGCGGGGCTAAAAATCACATGATCGTGATGCCGGACGCCGACCTCGATCAGGCGGCGGACGCCCTGATGGGCGCGGCATACGGCTCGGCCGGAGAGCGCTGCATGGCGATTTCAATTGCCGTGGCGGTGGGGGAGGTGGCCGATCAGTTGATTGAAAAACTGCTGCCGCGCATCGACCGCCTCAAAGTCGGCAATGGCGCGCAGCCCGACAGCGAAATGGGCCCGCTGGTGACGGCGGAGCACCGGGCCAAGGTGATCGGGTTTATCGATCAGGGCGTGGCCCAGGGCGCACAGCTGATCGTCGATGGTCGTGCGCTCAAGGTGCCGGGGGCCGAGCAGGGCTTCTTTGTCGGCGCCACGCTGTTCGACCGGGTCACGCCCGAGATGAGCATTTACCGGCAGGAAATCTTTGGCCCGGTACTGGGGATTGTCCGCGTGCCGGATTTCGCCAGTGCGGTGGCGTTGATCAATGCGCATGAGTTTGGCAACGGCGTGTCCTGCTTTACCAGCGATGGCGGCGTGGCGCGGGCGTTTGCGCGCACGATCAAGGTCGGCATGGTGGGGATCAATGTGCCGATTCCAGTGCCCATGGCCTGGCACTCCTTCGGTGGCTGGAAGCGCTCGCTGTTTGGCGATCACCATGCCTACGGCGAAGAAGGCATCCGCTTCTACAGTCGCTACAAAAGCGTGATGCAGCGCTGGCCGGACAGCATCGCCAAAGGCCCCGAATTCAGCATGCCAACCGCCAAATAATCATCGGTCACAGCCCTGCGGTTGCCGCAGCGGCTGTGCAAGTTCAAGGGTGCAGACATGACGACGACACGACTGACCATGGCCCAGGCGCTGGTGAAGTTTCTCGATAACCAATACGTCGAGGTGGACGGGGTCCAGAGCAAATTTGTGGCCGGGGTGTTCACGATTTTTGGCCACGGCAATGTGCTGGGGCTCGGGCAGGCGCTGGAACAGGACAGCGGCAGCTTGCTGGTGCATCAAGGGCGCAACGAACAGGGCATGGCCCACGCCGCCATCGGTTTTGCCAAGCAACACCGGCGGCGCAAGATCTACGCCTGCACTGCCTCGGTGGGCCCCGGCGCGGCCAACATGCTGACCGCTGCCGCGACGGCCACCGCCAACCGTATCCCGCTGTTGCTGCTGCCGGGGGATGTGTACGCCAGTCGTCAGCCCGACCCGGTCTTGCAACAGATCGAGCAGTTCCATGACTTGAGCATCAGCACCAACGATGCCTTTAAAGCCGTGAGCAAATACTGGGACCGCATCAACCGCCCGGAACAATTGATGAGCGCCGCCATTCACGCGATGCGTGTGCTCACCGATCCTGCCGAAACCGGGGCCGTAACCCTGGCCCTGCCGCAGGACGTTCAGGCCGAGGCCTACGATTACCCGGATTACTTTCTGCAAAAACGCGTGCACCGCATCGACCGACGCCTGCCGACCGCAGCGATGCTGGCCGATGCGCAGGCGATCCTGCGGCGCAAGCGCACGCCGCTGATCATCTGCGGCGGTGGCGTCAAGTACGCGGGGGCGAGTGCCGCGTTGCAAGCGTTTGCCGAGCGCTTCGGGATACCGTTCGCAGAAACCCAGGCCGGCAAAAGCGCCATCGTATCGGCGCACCCGCTGAACATGGGCGGCATCGGCGAAACCGGGTGCCTGGCCGCCAACCTGCTGGCGCCGCAGGCTGACCTGATTATCGGCATCGGCACACGCTATACCGATTTCACCACGTCCTCCAAATCGTTGTTTCAGCACCCGGAGGTTGAATTTCTCAACCTCAACGTTAGCCCCTGCGATGCGCTCAAGCTCGATGGCGTGCAATTGATTGCCGATGCCCTCGCGGGGCTGGAAGGGCTGAGTGAGTGCCTGGCGGCCAGCGGCTACCATGCG
Organism: Pseudomonas sp. ESBL9; assembly: GCF_036668715.1. NCBI lineage: Bacteria > Pseudomonadati > Pseudomonadota > Gammaproteobacteria > Pseudomonadales > Pseudomonadaceae > Pseudomonas > Pseudomonas sp. ESBL9. The sequence continues at coordinate 572,020 of NZ_JAZEVV010000001.1, forward strand.
CAATGGGGCGAGGCGCCGCATCAGGCCAGGGCGCAGTTGGAGGCCGAGGTGGACCGTGTGTTTGAGGCCAATTATCAACAACCGGATTTCACCCCCGAAATCAGCGACCACATGGACCCGGCGGTGCTGCGCGAGTTTATCGAGCTGACAGGGTCGTGCCTGACCCAAAGCCAGGTGCTGGGCGTACTCAATCACAGCCTTGATGACACGGCCGTGATCGTCGCGGCCGCTGGCAGCCTGCCCGGCGATCTGCAACGGGCCTGGCGCAGCAAGGGCGTGAACACCTATCACGTGGAGTACGGCTATTCGTGCATGGGCTATGAAGTGAACGCAGCGTTGGGGGTCAAGCTGGCCGAACCGGCGCGCGAGGTCTACGCGTTGGTGGGCGATGGTTCCTACATGATGCTGCACTCCGAGTTGGCCACCTCGATTCAGGAGCGCCAGAAAATCAACGTGGTGCTTCTCGACAACATGGCGTTCGGCTGCATTAACAACTTGCAGATGGGCAACGGCATGGACAGCTTCGGCACCGAGTTCCGCTTCCGCAACCCTGAAACGGGCAAGCTGGACGGTGGCCTGGTGCCGGTGGACTTCGCCATGAGTGCAGCGGCTTATGGCTGCAAGACCTACCGGGTGACCACCGTTGAGCAACTCCACGCCGCGCTGGCCGATGCGCGTCGGCAAACCGTGTCCACCCTCATTGATATCAAAGTGCTTCCTAAGACCATGATCCACGGCTACCTGTCGTGGTGGCGCGTGGGCGTGGCACAAGTGTCTACCAGCGCCCGCACGGCCGACGCCGCGAAACACCTCAACCGTCAGCTCGCCCGCGTGCGGCAGTACTGATTGCAACGCTCTCTTATTACATTGACCAGGAGTCTGCACATGTCGTTGAACACTCAAGCCTTGAAGTTGGGCGTGATCGGGACGGGCGCGATTGGCCGTGATCATATTCGTCGTTGCAGCCAGACCCTGCTTGGCAGTCAGGTGGTGGCGGTCACGGACATCAATCAGCAACAGGCGGCGCAGGTGGTTGCCGAACTGGGCTTAAGTGCCGAGGTGTACCCGGACGCGCACGCGCTGATTCAGGCGGCTGATGTCGAGGCCGTGCTGGTGACGTCCTGGGGGCCGAGCCACGAAGAGTACGTGCTGGCGGCCATCCGCGCCGGCAAACCGGTGTTTTGCGAAAAGCCACTGGCGGTCACGGCTGCCGGTTGCCGCAACATCGTCGACGCGGAAATTGCCCATGGCCACCGGTTGGTGCAGGTCGGCTTCATGCGCCCGTACGACGCCGGTTATCAGGCGCTCAAGGCCGTCATCGACAGCGGGCAGATCGGCGAACCGCTGATGCTTCACTGCGCTCACCGTAACCCGCGGGTGGGTGAGCACTACACAACCGACATGGCCATCACCGACACCTTGATCCACGAACTGGACGTGCTGCGCTGGTTGCTCGACGACGATTATGTGTCGGTGCAAGTGGTCTTCCCGCGCAAAACCAGCAAAGCGCTGGCGCACCTGCGGGACCCGCAAGTGGTGCTGCTCGAAACCGCCAAGGGCACGCGCATCGATGTGGAAGTGTTTGTGAACTGCCAGTACGGCTACGACATTCAGTGCGAAGTGGTGGGCGAAACCGGTATTGCCAAACTGCCCGAGCCGTCGCACGTGCAACTGCGCAGCGAGGCCAAACTGTCGAACGCGATTCTGATGGATTGGAAAGACCGCTTCATCGCCGCTTACGACGTGGAGCTGCAAGCCTTCATTGACGGCGTGCGCGCCGGGCAGGTGAGCGGTCCTTCGGCATGGGACGGCTTTGCCGCAGCGGTGGCAGCCGATGCCTGCATCCAGGCGCAACAGAGCGGTGCGATTGTCAACGTTGAACTGCCGCCACGTCCGGCCTTTTACGGCTGATCTCAACGCCGTGGTCGCCCCTGGGCAGCGTGAGGCTGCGAGCGGTTCAACAGACGCCACCTCACGCGCCTGGACCTCGGCCACAGGCCTGTCAAGGAGTGTTCCCATGCGCATCGGACTGGTTGGATTTGGCCATGCAGGTCGTTTTTTTCATGCGCCGTTGATCACCAGCCTGCCGGGGGTGACGTTGGTCGGCGTGGTCACGCGTTCGGCTGAGCGTCGCCAGCACCTGGCCAGCGCGTACCCCCGCGTGCCGGTCTATGACAGCCTGGGGCAGTTGGCTGAGGCCGGGGTTGACCTGTTGGTGATCGCCACGCCGCTGGACGGTCGGCCTGAGCAGGTGATGCAAGCCATCGAGCTGGGGCTTGCCGTGGTGAGTGAAAAACCCTTCGCCGCTGACGTGCAGCAAGCGCAACACCTGGTGGCAGCGGCGCAGCGTCACAACGTGTTGCTGAGTGTGTATCAGAATCGGCGCTGGGATTCGGATTTCCTGACCGTGCGCAAGCTGATCGAGGCCGGTGCGTTAGGAGCGGTCACGCGGTTTGAATCGTTCATTGAACGGTTTACCCCTGCGTCAGTGGGCAATGCCAGCGGCGGCGGTCTGCTGCGCGATCTGGGCAGTCATCAAGTGGATCAGGCGCTGCAACTGTTCGGCCCGGTGGTGTCGGTGTACGCCGAGAGGGCGTGCAGCCCCCAAGCCCCGCACCTGGACCACACCTTCTTCATGGCGTTGACTCACCGCAACGGCGTGCTGTCCCACCTGGGCGCCAGCGTGCTGCAAAACAGCCCGCGCCCGCGCTTTCGGGTCAGCGGCACCTCTGGTTGCTACAGCGTTGAGGGGCTGGACGGGCAGGAAGCGGCGCTGCTCGCAGGCCGCTCCCCCACAACCTGTGGCGAGGATTGGGGGGCCGAAGAGCATCGGCGCTGGGGCTGGTTTGAACAGGGCGAAGACCGCGAGCGAGTGCCGAGCGAGCATGGCGGCTGGGACCAGTTTTACCGGCAAATGATCGCCGCCGTTGAGGGGCGAGGGCCTGTGCCGGTGTTGCCGCAAGCGGCTGTGCAGGCGCTTGAGGTGCTGGATGCGGCGCGGCTGAGTGCGCAGCGGGGTGAGGTCGTGACGTTGGCCCATGATGAAAATAGAAAATAGAATGCAATAAATTCTAAAATCGATTGATATGGAAATTATTTTCCAATAGAGTCGATTTCAGCACAGTGTCACCAAGTACCGCATCTATAAAACCAACAAGAATGTGGAGACTGCCCCAAATGAAACCCAGCTTACGAATCGCTTCCCTTGCGCTCTCGATCCTGTTCGCCAGCGGCGCGGCCATGGCCGATGTCAACATTGGCGTGAGCATGTCCCAGTTCGATGACACCTACCTGACGTACCTGCGCGAGTCGATGAACGACAAAGCCAAGACCTACCCCGAAGGCGTCAAATTGCAGTTTGAAGACGCCCGCGCCGACGTAGTCAAGCAACTGAGCCAAGTCGAAAACTTTATCAGCCAAAAGGTCGACGCGATCATCGTCAACCCGGTGGATACCGCATCCACCGACCGTATTACCAAAGCGGCGGTCGCCGCGGGCATCCCGTTGATCTACGTCAACCGCCGCCCGGACCAAACCGATCTGCCGCAGGGCGTGGCCACAGTGGCCTCCGATGACCTGGAGGCCGGGCGCATGCAGATGCAGTACCTGGCCGACAAAATGGGTGGCAAGGGGAACATCGTGATCCTGCTCGGTGATCTGGCCAATAACTCCACCACCAACCGCACCAAGGGCGTGAAAGCAGTACTGGCCCAGTACCCCGGCATCAAGGTCGATCAGGAGCAAACCGGCATCTGGCTGCGGGACAAGGCCATGACCCTGACCAATGACTGGATCACCCAGGGCCGTGAGTTCGATGCCGTGGTGTCCAACAACGACGAAATGGCCATTGGCGCCGCGATGGCGCTCAAGCAGGCTGGCATCGCAAAAGGCAAGGTGTTGATTACGGGTGTCGACGGTACTGAAGACGGTGTGCGGGCGGTCGAGAAGGGCGATTTAACCCTTTCGGTGTTCCAGGACGCCGCCGGGCAGGCCAACGGCTCGGTCGAGACGGCGCTGAAGATGATCAACAAAGCGCCTTACGAGCAGGCGGTCTGGGTGCCGTTCCAGCTGATTACCCAAGACAACGTCAGCACGTATAAAAAGTAGTCGTCCATTCACCCCCACAACAACAATAAGCGGCGAGGCTCAACCTTGTCCGCAGTCCCGGCCCACACCGGGGCACCTGAGGAGTACTGGCTATGCTCGCGTCAGCGACTGTTTCAAGGACCCCGGCCGTGGCGACTGCCGCCCCGGCCACCTCGGCGGAGGCGCCCTACCTGTTGGAAGTGGTGAATGTCAGCAAGGGCTTCCCTGGTGTGGTTGCCCTGGATGACGTGCAGTTGCGCGTGCGAGCGGGCACCGTGCTGGCGCTGATGGGGGAGAACGGCGCGGGCAAGTCCACGCTGATGAAAATCATCGCCGGTATCTACCAGCCCGACGCGGGGCAGTTGCGGTTGCGTGGCCAACCCGTCGCCTTTAATGGGCCGCTGGCGGCCTTGCAGGCCGGGATCGCGATGATTCATCAGGAACTCAACCTGATGCCGCACATGAGCATCGCCGAGAACATCTGGATGGGTCGCGAACAGCTCAACAGCCTGCGCATGATCGATCACCGCGAAATGTACCGCTGCACCGCGCAACTGCTGGAGCGCTTGCGCATCAATCTTGATCCGCAGGAACTGGTCGGCCACCTGAGCATTGCCGAGCGCCAGATGGTTGAAATCGCCAAGGCGGTCTCCTATGACTCGGACATCCTGATCATGGATGAGCCGACCTCGGCCATTACCGACAAAGAGGTCGACCACCTGTTTTCGATCATTGCCGACCTCAAGGCGCAGGGCAAAGGCATCATTTACATCACCCACAAAATGAATGAAGTGTTTGCCATCGCGGATGAAGTGGCGGTGTTTCGTGACGGTGCGTACATCGGTCTGCAACGCGCCGACAGCATGGACAGCGACAGCCTGATTTCGATGATGGTGGGCCGTGAGCTGACGCAGTTGTTCCCGGTGCGGGAAAACCCGCTCGGGCAATTGCTGCTCTCGGTTCGTGACTTGCGCCTGGACGGCGTGTTTCACGGGGTGTCGTTCGACCTGCATGCCGGGGAAATCCTTGGCATTGCCGGGCTCATGGGGTCGGGCCGCACCAACATCGCCGAAACCCTGTTTGGCATCACCCCGTGCGATGGCGGCGAGGTTCAGCTCGACGGTCAGGCGGTGCGCATCACCAGCCCCAATCTGGCGATTGAGAAGGGCTTCGCGCTGTTGACCGAAGACCGCAAGTTGACGGGGCTGTTTCCTTGCCTGTCGGTGCTGGAAAACATGGAAATGGCGATCCTGCCGCAATACGCCGACAACGGTTTTATCCAGCAAAAAGCCTTGCGCGCATTGTGCGAGGACATGTGTAAAAAGCTGCGGGTCAAAACCCCGTCGCTGGAGCAATGCATCGACACCCTGTCGGGGGGGAACCAGCAAAAAGCCCTGCTGGCACGCTGGTTGATGACCAACCCGCGGCTGTTGATCCTCGATGAACCGACCCGCGGCATTGATGTGGGGGCCAAAGTCGAGATTTACCGGCTGATTTCATTCCTCGCCAGTGAGGGCATGGCGGTGATCATGATTTCTTCGGAGCTGCCTGAAGTGCTGGGCATGAGCGACCGGGTCATGGTCATGCATGAAGGCGAGCAGATGGGCACCCTCGATCGCGCCGACGCCACCCAGGAACGGGTCATGCAACTGGCCTCGGGCATCACGGCGATTCATTAACCATTTCAGGGCGCCGGCGGCGACTGCGCCGGTAGCTCCGCAGAGTGAGAGGGCACATGTCCATGAACGCAATAACGGATAACAAACCCGCCATGGCACCCAGTAAATCCCGGCGTCGTTTTCCGACCGAATTGAGCATCTTTCTGGTGCTGATCGGCATCGGGCTGGTGTTCGAACTGTTCGGCTGGATCGTGCGTGACCAGAGCTTTTTGATGAACTCCCAGCGCCTGGTGCTGATGATTCTGCAAGTGTCGGTGATCGGTTTGCTGGCGATTGGCGTCACCCAGGTCATCATCACCACAGGGATCGACCTGTCTTCGGGGTCGGTGCTGGCCTTGTCGGCCATGGTGGCCGCGAGCCTGGCGCAAACCTCGGATTTCAGCCGGGCCGTGTTCCCGTCACTGACCGACTTGCCGGTCTGGATTCCGGTGGTCGCGGGGCTTGGGGTCGGGCTGCTGGCCGGTGCCATCAACGGCAGCATCATCGCCATCACCGGCATACCGCCCTTTATCGCAACGCTGGGCATGATGGTGTCTGCCCGTGGGCTGGCGCGTTATTACACCGAAGGCCAACCGGTCAGCATGCTGTCTGATTCCTACACGGCCATCGGCCATGGCGCCATGCCGGTGATCATCTTTCTGATGGTGGCGCTGATCTTCCACATTGCCCTGCGTTACACCAAATACGGCAAATACACCTATGCCATCGGTGGCAACATGCAGGCGGCGCGGACCTCGGGGATCAACGTCAAGCGTCACTTGATTATCGTCTACAGCATTGCCGGGTTGCTGGCAGGCCTGGCCGGAGTCGTGGCATCGGCAAGGGCGGCCACGGGGCAGGCGGGCATGGGCATGTCCTACGAGCTGGACGCCATTGCCGCGGCGGTGATTGGCGGCACCAGCCTGGCCGGGGGCGTGGGGCGGATTACCGGCACGGTGATTGGCGCGCTGATCCTGGGCGTCATGGCCAGCGGCTTCACCTTTGTGGGGGTCGATGCCTACATTCAGGACATCATCAAGGGCCTGATCATCGTGGTGGCGGTGGTGATCGACCAGTACCGCAACAAGCGCAAACTCAAACGCTGACAGGGCGGTGTAACTTTTTCCGATCACATCGGCCTAAAAAACCTGAGCATCGGTGGCGATAACGCCCCTGATGCTCAGGTTTTTCGTGCATTAAAAGGGGGCGATTTCAGTGTTTGCATGGAATTTCCTGCCATCCGCGTACTCCATTAGGCCCTGCGGGACAGGTTTTTCGTCTTTTTCCAGGTTTTGCTGGACAAATAGCTGTCATTTCAGTTGCTGAGTCGATAACTCGGCCGTAGACTGCCGCCCCTCGTAAATTGAGTGCCGGGTGGCGCTTGAAATAGATAGCACCTAACTGGTTGGGATGAAGATCGGTCAGGACGCTCCCTAATTCGCCTTAATGCACGTATTTTTTATAGAGAAATCAATGACAAAGGATAAGTTGCTGGCCATGCCGGCGGATGACTACATGAATGCCGAGCAACATGCTTTTTTCACTGAGCTGTTGCAAAACATGAAGGTCGAAACCCACGAGCGGATTGAGCAGAATCGCATCGCGATCGAGAGCCTGGACACCCCGGCCGACCCTGCAGACGCCGCTTCGGTTGAAGAAGAGCGTACCTGGCTGGTCAACGCGATTGACCGTGACCAGCGCATGCTGCCTCAGCTGGAACAAGCGCTGGAGCGCATCAAGGACGACAGCTTTGGCTGGTGTGACGACAGCGGTGACGCCATTGGCCTCAAGCGCCTGTTGATCAGCCCGACCACCAAATACTGCATCGAAGCTCAAGAGCGTCACGAGCAAATCGACAAGCATCAGCGTCAGGCCTGATCCTGACGTTGCCGGGCCGCGCAAAGCGGCCCCGGTAGCGCTTTTGGCCAAGCCGCCGTTCTGGCTGGTATTCGGCATCTTCTTGTGACACCTGCGTTCACACCCGGCCCACATTGAGCTGGCTGGCGACTTTTTGCACCCTTATATTGGCTCGCGCACTGTGCGTGAGGACGACTTATAAGAGGGGCAAAGGCGTGATGAGCAATTCCAGCAACACAGGAGGCGTGTTGCGGGTCGGTGTCTTTTTTGATGGAACGGCCAATAACCAGTACAACAGCGAATCGGGGCAGGCGCGTCTGGCGCAAGGCTTGATGATAGACGCCGCCAGCAGTTACGGCAGTGTGCCCACCAATATCGTCCTTCTTCATCAGCACTACCCCGTGCAGTCCGCCTTTGAGACGGATGGGCGCAGGGTCACGTCGCTCTATATCAGCGGAATCGGAACCACGACCGGTCAGGCCGATACGCGCTTTCCGGCGCAGACGTACGGCCGCGGCAGTACCGGGGTGGTGGGCAAGGCGCAAGAGGCCCACGCGCGTTTGCTGCACTGCCTGCTGGAGGCCGTGAAGGCTTTACCGTCCCGTGCTTTGCAGCGCCTGGAGCTGGATATTTTCGGTTTCAGTCGCGGTGCGGCGGCTGCGCGGCATTTTGCCAATGAAGTGCAGGCCACCCGGTTCGACACCCGGTTGGCGCTGGCGCCGGGGTTTAACTGCGAAATCAATTTTATCGGGCTGTTTGACACGGTCGCGGCGATGGGCGGCTTGGTGGATTTGGGCGATATCAGCGATGACGTGAATCCGGGTCTTAATCTGTATCTGGGCCCGGACAGTGCGCGTCAGGTGGTGCAAATGAGCGCGCGGGATGAGCTGCGGCGCAACTTTGCCCTCACTCGAATTGCGCCGCAGTGGCCGATGGACGTCGCCGTTCCGGGCGCGCATGCAGATGTGGGCGGCGGCTATGCGCCGTACATGCTGGAGCAAGTGTTTCTCACGCGCTGGGAGACAAACCTGGTCAGCCCGGGGACTGCCCCCATGCTGACCCGCGCGTGGAAGACCACGGAGGCACAGTTGCCGTTTTGGCAGGCCAAAGACTTGCTGGACGAGCGTGACCCGGCGGCCTTGCTGGAAATCCGCACGGCATCGCATCAGCAAGGCACGCGCCGAGATCCGCTGCAGCGCGTGCAGGCAGCCATTTACATGCAGCGGCGTGTGGATGGGCATTTGTCACGGGTGTATTTACGGGTCATGCACGCGCTGGCCATTGAGCACGGTGTGCCTTTTATGGCCCTTTCAGACAGGCCCGAGATTCGTTTGCCGGAAGAGTTGCTGCCCATTGCGGACAAAATTCAAGAGCAATGGTCCAGCGGGCGTATTGCGCTGACAAGCGAGGAAGAACGGCTACTGCGACAGCGTTACATTCATCAGTCCGCGAACTGGAATGCCGCGATTGGCGAGGGGCTTGGTGCGCTGGATAAAGCGTTTTTCAACCTCCCGCAGGAGGGCGCTCGGCTGGTTTACGATCAACGCCTCCCGTCCTTGGCCTGACAACAGGGCGGTATTGTTACCGTTCATGCAATTGAGCTATGCGTGGCATAGCTTTTTCCTGCGTCCTTTTGTCACTAAGATGGCCCACATCGTTAGGAGACTAATTAACTAGGTGGAGTGGCCATCATGCGTAATCAAGTTGATATCGCCGTAATGATTGGAAGCGGTGTTCCCAAGGGCATGCGCGAAGCGGGACAAAAGGCCTGCTGGGTGGTGCTGGTCAATGGAGAACAGCGCGGGACCGCGTTTTCAACGCGCGCAGAAGCGCAAGAGTGCCAGAGCGCCTGGTTGGCGCAGTTGAGCGCCAACCCCGTGGCAATGCGCCTTCAGGCGTGAGGCGATTCGTGCAGGCGGACATTCAGTTCGTCTACCACGAGTGCCCAAGGGCCGTCTTCAAGCAGCTTTTCTTTCAGAAAACTCGCTTGCGCCGGTGACCAGAAGGGGGCCTCAACCAGCTTCACGTCTTCAGCCAGAAAATGGTCTGCAATGAATTGCTCCATGGCGGTTTCATCTGAATCCAGGCCAAGTTGGTTGAAGAGGTTTTCCAGCGTGACAGGTGTCTCGTCCATGTTCATCTCCAGAAGCGTCTAAGTGAGTACAGGGTATCTGAGGCCGTAGAACCCTCAGAGTTCGATTCAATGTGCGTGTAGCACTGTAGACCATGGTGTCAAATGGAGAGGTTAACGCTGCCGATCAAGGCTTTTTCGGCCTCGAAAAGTGAACTGAGGGCGACAGAGACCGCACTGTTGAGCGCGACCACCTGGCTTTTCGCCTTCATGATGGCGGCTGTGCGAGCTTCATCATTGCGATAGCGCCCGGCTTTGACGGCGGCCATCCGAGCATTGGCCTGGCGCAGGTGCTGCTGAAGCTGTTCAAGGCGTTTTTTCAGCAGCTTGATGCGTTTTTGCAAGGTTTCTACCGGCGTGTCGTCAGCGGCTTGCGCCGCATCGGTGTCTGCCCGCAACACGAGCTCAAACCGCCCAGGTTTCGCGGCAGGTGTCACGGCGTCGTTCAGGCGCGCTGCCCGAGGGGCCGCAAGGTGAGTGGCGATAGTGACGTTAATCATCAGTGATGCCCTTGACAGAGACTCACCCGGCTATCGGCCTGGCGCTGCGTTTCTTGAGCGAAAGGCCAGGATTCAGGCGTTCAGGGCACCCGCATCCACGGCTTCTTTCAGGGCTTTGGCGGCTTCTTTGCCAGCGACTTCAGCCACATCGGCGGTTTTGAACCAACGGTCTTTCTCGACCTGATGATAGGTGATGGTTTTGAGAGGGGGTTTGGCACGCATGACAATCACTGCCTGAAACTCGCCATCGACTTCTCTGGCTTCACCGCGGATAAAAAATTCGCCAATATCAAATTCCGTCACGTGTCACTTTCCCTTGGAGGTAATGGAGCCGGGTCAACCCGGCGGCATGGGCCGGGTCGATTGTTGCGCGAGTATGGCAGTTGTTGGCGGGCAGTGGCGCAGTTAAGTCATCCAACTGACGAAAGCGCTGCCGTCACAGAGGGGCGGGCGGGCTGAAATCGGGCTGTATTTTCTCTAACTGGCTTGCCAGCGCACAGGCTTCGTAATGCGAGCACCGAAAGCCCCTGATCTGGCCTGTGTGGGCTTCTCGTACATGAAAAAAGCCGTGGCTGATCGGTATCACTTGATAGTGGCGGGATTGTGTATACCCAAAGTCGGTGTTGAGCCGGTAGAATGGCGCCCCGTCAACGGGATCAGCCACGTTCTGGAGCCCATTGGCGGATGACGGATGAAAATCTGATCTGTCCATGGAACGACTTCCTTTGATTGAATGGTTCTAGCAAAAAGTTGTTCGGATCGAGGCTGGGCACGCACGTAAACTCCAGCCGTTGGCGTTTGTCTATTTGTAAGGTTTTTTTTAAAAACGCTGCGTCAGACATTACGTCTTTAAAAGCAGGTTTCCCCCCTAAGTGCACTAGTCCGTTTCATCGTTCGAGTGCGTACCGACGCTGCATAAGCGCCGATACCGCTGGTTCGTGGTGTCAGGGCGGGAATCCATCACGTTGATTGCTTGCAGTCACTTCTGAGCCACGGCTTCAGAAGGTTTTGTCGAACGCAGATTTCACAACCGGCAAGTCAAGGCTTGCTATCGGCTGCCTGTTTTTGTTTTGGCAGTCTTACTTCATTTTTCGAGGGTTTTTCGTTGGCAGTCAGCAATCTGGAGATGCACGCGTTATTTGTGTTGGGTGACCTGCGAGCGCGTCTGGTCAAATTGTTTCAATCCCGTTTTGTGTATGTCACCGAGCAGACGGCTGAAGACACCTACATGGCCGAAATCGATACCGACGCGGCATTGGTCGTCGATGACAAGCCTGGCTTGAAGTTAAAGGTGGGGGATCATTTCAGTGCGGCGGTACTTGCCAGCCGTGAAGGCGGGAAGTTCGAACTCAAGTTCCGCGAGATCAAAATGACGATTTATGGCATTGGCGACTATGCCTATGTCACCACGCCGCAAGGCGAAGGAATTGTGTTCAAGGAAGGTCAGCGGGTGATGCTGGTGTTCGCCGCCCATGAACAACTGGCCACCGGCCTAAGCAAAACCCTGAAGGCGGTCACTGCCAAAGCGGCCAAGTGGCGCAAAGGTGAGTTGACCTTCAAGGCCAGTAAAGAGTGACAGGCTCACGCGGCGAGTTTCATCGCCAGCATCAGGAACAGGCGACCGCCAAGGCGATCGAGCTGTTGGCCTGCCAGCCCCAGATGGGCAAGGGGTGGCTTACGTGGGTCGCCGGGCAGTTGTACACGTTGCGCCCGGCAGCCTACGCAAGCATGGTGCGTCGTGAACTGGCCCGGCTGCAGGACGCGGCCTGACGATCAGGTCCAGCGCCGCTCCCTGGGCATCCCGAGGGCGCGCTCGGCAATGATATTGCGCTGAATCTCGTTGCTGCCGCCGTAGATCGTGTCGGCGCGGGTGAACAAAAACAACGATTGCAGGCGTGTCAGTTCATAAGGCGCGCCCGCCAGCAGCTCGGCCTGTGGCCCCAGCACGTCCATGGCCAGCTTGCCCAGTTCGAGGTGCCAGGTGGACCACGCCAGTTTGTAGATCGTCGCCTCGGGCCGCAGGCTCCCGTCCTGTGGGCCGGACAACATGCGCAACGAGTTGTAGCGCAACACGCGCAAGCCGCTCCAGGCGTGCGCAATGCGCTGGCGCAGCACCGGGTCTTGCGCCGCGCCATTGGCTTTGGCAATGCGCACCACCTCGTCCAGTTCATTCTGAAACTGCATCTGCTGGCCCAGGGTGGAGACACCACGTTCGAACCCCAGCAGCGCCATGGCGATTTTCCAGCCTTCGCCGGGCTGACCGATCAGGTTGCTTGCACAGGTGCGCGCCTGGTCGAAAAACACTTCATTGAACTCACTGGTGCCGGTCAATTGCTTGATGGGCTGCACCGTGATCCCGGACTGGGCCATGGGCACCAACAAAAAGGACAGCCCGTGATGGCCCTTGCTCGCGGGTTCGGTTCGCGCCAGCACAAAACACCAGTCGGCTTCATGGGCCAGTGAGGTCCAGACCTTTTGCCCGCTGATCAACCATTCATTGCGTTGCGTGTCGAAGCTGGCGCGGGTGGTGATGTTGGCCAGATCGGAACCCGCACCGGGTTCGGAATACCCCTGACACCAAAACTGTTGACCGGCCAGAATCGGCGGTAAAAACCGCTGTTGTTGGTGCGCCGTGCCGAAGGCCGCCAACGTCGGGCCCACCAGGCCTTCGCCGATATGCCCCATGCGTCCCGGGCCACCAGCGCGTGCGTACTCTTCGTAAAAAATCACCTGCTGATTGATGCTCAACCCCTGGCCGCCGTGTTCGGTGGCCCAGCCGGCGCCTATCCAGCTGCCTTTGGCCAGCTCTTGTTCCCAGCGTTTACGTAACAGCGGGGCAAAATCTTCATCGCCCGGCCCGCCGCGAAAACGCAGGGTGCTGAATTCACCGCTCAGGTGCTGTTGCATCCACTGCGCCACGTGTTGACGAAACTGTTCGTCTTTCGCGCTGAAGCCAATATTCATGCCTGCTCCCCGAAGATCTGTCTGGCCAATTGCTCGCGATGAAACGCGGGCGCGCCCCACAGTTGTTCACTGGCGCGCGCACGCTTGAAGTACAAATGCGGGTCGTACTCCCAGGTAAACCCCACACCGCCATGCAATTGAATCGACTCGCTGGCGCACTGGAAGAAACCTTCGCTGGCGTGGATTTTGGCCGTGGCGGCGGCTTCAGCCAGTTGCCCGCGCACCTGGGGATCTGCATCAATGTTCAGACAGGCATCGGCGATACACGCGGCGTAGTAACTGGCCGAACGTGCGCATTCCACCGCGAGCATCAGGTCCGCGCAGCGGTGTTTGATGGCCTGGAAGCTGGCAATGCTACGCCCGAATTGCTGGCGCCCGCTGATGTAGGCCAGGGTCATGTCCAGCGACTGTTGGGCGCCGCCCGTTTGTTCGGCCGCGAGCCCCACGCACGCAAATTGAAGGGTTTGACACAGCAAGGCCCAGCCCTGGCCCGGCTCACTGAGTAATTGGTCATCGCTGAGTACGACGTTATCCAGGGTGATGTTCGCCAGACGCCGGGTTTGATCCAGTGTGGGCAATGCTTGCCTGATCAGGCCCGGCGTGTCGGCAGGCAGGGCAAACAGGCGTATCCCGGCTTCCCCGACGCTGCCCGGCGTGCGTGCCGCAATAATCAACAGATCGCAGTCGGCGCCGTCGATCACATTCAGGTATTGGCCACAGAGTTGGTAGCCATCTTTATGAGGGGTGGCATAGACCACGATGCTGCTGTCATCCCAGCGCTGCGTATTGGTGTAGCTCAGGCTGGCAGTGACCTCGCCGGCTGCGATCAACGGCAGCCAACGGGATTTGAGCGCTTCGTTTCGGCTCAGCAGCAAAGCTGGCAGAGCGAGGCAGCACGTGGCGTAGAACGCCGAGGGCAGCAGGCAGCGGCCCAATTGTTCCTGCAGCAGACAGACTTCGGCAAAGCCCAGCCCCAATCCGCCGTACCTTTCAGGAATCGCCAGTGCGGGCCAATACAGTTCCCGGGCGATGCGCGCCCAGGTCTGCGGGTCGTGCCCGCGCTCACTGGCCATGGCGCTGCGCACGGCTGCGGAGCTGGCGACTTGCGCCAGAAAGCGCTCGGCAGATTGTTGGATCATCCGCTGCTCATCTGTCAGGGCAAGCTGCATACCGGCTCCTCATCCTAATGCTTGAGATCAAGGCGCTAGCATGAAGTGGCCTCAGAACAGCGAACACCCTGACCCGGACTAGTCCGTTTGAAGTCTGTAACCCAATGCCATCAAGGGGCTGCGGTATCGAAGATTAATTGCACACTGCCGTAATAGTCCCCTGGCTCAAACCCCTCGGCGGGGGGCAGGGCGTCGATGCGTACCGGTACCCGTATGCCGTTATAGGCGTCGGCGGCAGACACCACGACGCTGTCGAATAACGTCAACACCTGCTCGTTGAACGTGACCCGAAGAGCAAAGGTGGTGTTGCCATTCGATAAGACGGGTTCATACCCCAGTCGGGCGGTCATGGCGCCCGCGGAACTGATCATATCGAACTGCGTACGCAGGGGCTCAAGGGTTGAACTCACCAAGTTCCAGCGCATTGGTTGTTCGCGCAGAACAAACTCGGGGTCCGCGGGGATGGCATAAAACTCGAAGGTCGGGATGGTTACGCTGACATCAAACTGGTGTTCTTCGCGGGCCGCATAAGTCACGGATGTACACAAGGACAGGGCTGTCGCGGTGAGCAGCATTGCCCGCAAGCGCGTCTGGAACATCAGGCTTTGACCTCGATAACTTTCTGCGCCCGGCCTTCCACCAGCGTGAACCGGTAATGACGTCCTGGCTGCTTGTCGAACCGCAGCGTCCGCCCCGGCAAGACGTGGGTTTTGGTAGTGGGCTTGCAGTGCAGCCTGTCGCTGGACGCGCAGTCCTTGAACTCGTCGACCACGACTACGCTGTTGCCTTGATTACGCAGCTGGTAGTGGTTCGGTGTGTTTTCAATCTGCGTATCAAAGCGGGTCTCTTTGGGCCTGACAAAGAACACCGTGCCGTAGCCGGCCAATACATTCACGCCTGCCGACAAGGTTTTTTTATAGTCACGGGCCTCTTCGGATGACAGCGCAAACTCGTCTTCTTTTACGGGCACCACGGGGATGAAACGCACGCGGAAGTAGCGCTCCTGCTCACGATCACCCATGAATAACAGCCGCGCACCTTGAGTACCGTTGGGCGGCACGATCAGGCGCGCGGGGCTGGACATCAAACCGTCGCGCACGCGTTTGTCTGTTTGGGTTTTGACCTCCACTTCCTCGGAGGAACCGTCGGCCTTGTAGAGGATTTCCTTGATCGACACCCTGACAAAAGCGGTGCTGTCGCCGCCGTTGAAGACGCGCTTCAAATACGTACTTTTATCCCCGTCCAGATAGTCATACACCATCCCGACATTGATAGTTGGCCCGGCCATACAGTTCAAGGAGATAAGCCACGCGCCCATAATTCCCGTCATTGTTTTCATCATGTTCTTATTCTCAAAAAAAGTGTGCGGTTTGTGTGTTTAAACTTCGGAATCCCAGATGACGGTGACACTGCCGTTATACGTGCCCTCCTGGAATAACATCTCGGCAACGTATTGTTTGTCTATTTCGAAGTGCAAGGTTCCCGGTTTTCGATCCACGTATTGCGTGGGTTCAAATAGCTCGGTTCCGGCACCACTCAACAACAACGGCTGGCGATTAACCGACGCGCCATTGGCGTGTCGCAATCCGTTGGGCAATGACACCGATACATTGATAGGTACTTCATGCTGACGGCTATTACTCAAGCCGCAGGTATCGCCAATAATTCGCTCGCAGGCCAATTGCATTTTGAAACGTGAGCTGGTATCGATCAGGAAGGTTTGATCGCGCAACAGTTTTTCCGGACGACGACCCGAATTCCAGAGTTGCCATCCTCCTTTGGGTTCAAGGGCGATGTTGTTGCCACCGGGGGGGATATGAACTTTCAGAATGTGTTTAACGCTTAATATGAAATTTAATGTCAATGCTGGGTCGTCGGGCAGGAAGTTATCGCCCATGTCAAAGTCCTGATGGGGCCCGAGTGTGTAGGCCATGCTTCCTGTGTATTCACCCGTTGACATCCCAAGCGGGTTAGGTGTTTCTATTTCATAAGAGAAATCGATGTAGTTGAATCTCATCCACGGAATATTGTATCTGGGAGGCTTGCCACAACTGCCACCCTGACTTGGCATCGCCCAAAAGAAGTCCAATGCATTGCTGGTATAAATTGGAGCCACAAGGGATTGGCAAGGAGCGGGTGCGCTTGCCCAATGTCCCCCGTTCCAGAGCTCCCTGTGCGCACCCAGCAGAGTACTGGCGTTACCTTCGACAAGTGTCAGCACTGGATCCGTTCTGACCGATGAGCCGAGACCGTTGATTCTGATTCTGAGGGTTTCAACTTCGCCCGTTTGGTTATGCTTGACGGTTAAGGAGCGCCATTCGGAAGGGGCACTCACCATGGCCCCTTGTCGAGGATTAGTATGATTGGCAATTATTGGATTGATTGAACTGAAATAGGTTTTTATTTTTAAACTTTTAATTCCCTTGGCGGCACACACCGTCGGTCGATGGGCGCAATAGCCCCCGTTATTGGGGGTTAAGTTTTCAAATGTGTTGTGCTGGGGATTTGCCGGGTCTGGTTTGAATTCAGCCAAGATACTCATCTCAAGCGCTGCCGCCTGGTTAAATATCAATAAGCCGCCCAACGAAATAAACCAGCTCATGATGGTGGGTTTAATACGTGTGGTCATGAAGGCTCCCTTTATCAATCTGTAGAGTGTGTTATCAGCCCTGGCATAGCGTTCATCCTGTCATTCCATGTTGCTGTGCAGGTTGTGCCAAGGTATCGGGTTGACATCGCAGGTCGCCGATTTCAACGACATCGTTAATTAACGATGTTTTATCCGTGTTGATGCGAAATTTACATAGCACACTGTTACCTTTACGTACTTCCAGAGTCGGTGCTTTGACGTTCAACTCCATTGAAAAGAAGCCGTCCACTTCACTGACCCCACGGCTGGCGTGATTAATGATGTGATGACCCTTGAGCGGATTGCCCGCTTGATCGATCAGGCGGCCCAGTACTGTGACGGTTTGCATGACCTGCAGGGTTTGATAGTCCACGCCCCCTTTATTCAAGTGATAACGCTTGCGCGCGGGTTCAATGGTGGCCGCCGGAGCGTGGTTGCCTTCAAAATCGAAACTTAATGAACTGCTTTTATAAGCGGTGATGGGGACGAAGTTACGTCCGGGACGCAACGTTGTACTGCCGCCACTGAGGTCGTCAGCGCGTAACAGGATGTCTTCCACATCGCTCACCACGTCGACAATCATCCCTGAGCCTTGTCCCTGATGCTGGCTGGTCATGACCGCTTTGCCTGCGCCGACCGCGAAGGTGCTTTCCAGGTTAAGGCCGCCCGTCAAGTTGCCGTTATAGGACGAGCGCTGCACAAACCCGTCCCCGTTCAGCGTATCGGTCTGCACGCTGGCACGACCGGCAAGGCCCAGCCCATAGGTGTCAGTGGAAACGGTGGCCGAGACACTTTGCAACGCGTGACCGGTCAAGTCCTTGCTGTAGGTGAGCGATGCATTGTTGTCGCGTCCGCCGTCACGGTCGGTGCGGCTGCCCACGCTGGCGGACCAACGCTCGCCCGGCGCGCCGAGTGCCAGGCTGAAGGTCAAGTCAAAGCCACGATTGCGGGCTGCACCGGAGCTGATGCTGGCGGGACGGTCAAATACCGAAAGTCGCCAGTTGCCGTCGCTGCCAAACCAGTGGGTGACCTGCGTCCAGCCCAGATCCAGCCCTATGCCGTCGGTATAACCCTGGCTATGGGACAACCGGGCATTCACGCTGCTTTTCGGGGTAAGGCGGTGGTTCAGGGCAAGGGATGAGTTGCTGGTCTGGCCAATGAACACCGAGCGCTGCCGAATGCGTGTGCCGTCGGGCAAGGTTTCATAGGTTTGGCGGGTGTCCAGCCAACTGCGGGTGTGGCTGAACACCAGACTCCCGCTGCCGTAGTTGTAGAGACCGTTCAGGTCAATGCCGGTGCCATAGTTTTCGGTCTCATAGACATTGGCGTACAGGTTGGCGTTGTTGGAGATGGACCAATCCACCGAGGTGCCCAGTTGCAGGTCCTGTTTGACCTGACGGCCGGACACGCCCACTACCACCCGGGGATGCAGCAAATAATTGAGCGAGGCCCCGGCGGTCATCTCGCCGCTGGCTTGCTCCTCCCAATTACTCAGCAGTTTGCTTTCGCGCCCGGCGAAGACGT
Source organism: Pseudomonas sp. ESBL9 (assembly GCF_036668715.1). Lineage (NCBI taxonomy): Bacteria > Pseudomonadati > Pseudomonadota > Gammaproteobacteria > Pseudomonadales > Pseudomonadaceae > Pseudomonas > Pseudomonas sp. ESBL9. Next base: position 590,538 of record NZ_JAZEVV010000001.1, read on the forward strand.
TGTACCGCCAGCGCTGGTCAGGGTTGCGCCAGTTATTGGGTTTGTAGATGAGTTCCGGGGTGGTGCTGGTTATTTGCCCATCCTCGATCAGCCGCACCTGCACTTCATAGATGCCGCCCGGGAGTGGGCGGGTGTCGAGGCTTTGCAAGCCGGCGTTGACCATCTGGGTGTTGATCAGCAGGCCATTGCGGTAGATCTCCACGGTGGCCTGACGATTGGCCGTGACGTACACGGGATAAATACTGGGTTTGGGCTGTGTGATTGCCAGGCTGTCGGAGCTGCCGTACATCACCCCCAGTGCGGTGTCGGGGTTGGCGCCAAAAGTGCGGATCTGCCGGGTCAAACCCTCGGCGGTCGGGGTGAAATAGCCCAAGCGTAAAAAACTGCCTTCCAGCTCGCGTTGCGTAAACGCTTCATAAACAGCGTGGTAGAGCGTGCTGTCGTCAGGCCCGCCTTGGCGGGAGAGTTGCAGGTTCAAGCCCTGGGTCCAATTGCCCAGGCTGCTGCTGGCTTGCAGCGAGAAACGCCCGCCGAGGTCTTCTTCCTGGCCACCACTGAGGTTGAGCTGGTTACGCATGATCAGCCCCCGGCTACCCTGCGCGGGGAGTTCGTAGTACTGGCTGATCTGGTTTTCGCGTTCCGCGTTTTCAGTCAGCAGTGAGAGCCGTGAGTTCTCCAGGTCGTAATGCACGGCCAGTAATTGCTCCGGGCACTCGCCCGTGCAAGTGCCCAATGGCACACCTTGTTTGAGGTAAGTGGCCCAGGTGTCAAGCTCGTCGAGCGACAGTTGACTGCCTTCGTGGTCGGTGAATTCAAGCAGGGTCAGTCGATCATCGCGGGTCAGGACGATCATCGCTTCACCCACCCGTTGTTGATCGCGCTCCACCTGAACAGCCAGTGGGACATCAAACAGGTGTTCTTCGAAATCGGCAGGCAAGCCCTTGGCCTGGGCCAGCAGGCTACGTGGCGTGGTGCTGGATGCCGCGGTAGCAGCAAACGCGCAGCTGCCGAAAATCAAGGCAAGCGCTGCCGCGATGGGAGTCATCGGTAACATTCACGAGTTTCTCTGATTGCAGGCCGTTTAAGCGCCCCGCAGCGCCCGGAGAGGCTCCGGGCGCCAGGCATGATTGAAGGGTTCATGCCAGCAGGGCGACGGGTTATGGCGTGACGACGCGGGGTACGTTGTCGAAAATCACGGTGTACGACGCCGTGTAGTCGCCGACGTGTTCCTCATCGAGCGCGGCGGGGGTGATGACCAGATCAGCCCGGGTCCCTGGTGTCGAGGCCGCATCGCTTACCACTTCTTGAGGTGTAGCCGTCAGTGTCACGCCATTGAAGCTGGTCGCTAGCGCGATGTTCTGGGTGGGGTTGCCGTTAAACAGGCTGGCCGGGCCTCCTTCGATATAGGCGTGAATCGAACCGTCAGTGTTTTTGACATTGAACGGCTGTTTCAAGCTGCTCAAGGCGCCCGTGATCGGGTTGTAATGCAGGGTTTCATCCTTGCCGAACTCAGGGTCGTTGGGCAGGACGTAGAACATTTTGGTCGGGATGGTCGCTTTGATATTGATCAGGCTGCTGGCCTCGCCGGCTGCATGGGCAACCGTTGAACCCATTGTTAAGGCGAACAGTGAAGCAGCAACAATTTTATTCAACATGTTTGATGTCCAGTGTGAGTAAGAAAAGTGCAATAAGTCACCAGATGTTTAAACACGTCGCGGCCATTAAATAAAGCCGGGAAGTGCATAAAGCAGGGTGGGTGTTCCGAAATGATTCGGAGGGTGGTGAACTTTTAGAGCGGCCAAAGTATTAACTAAGTTATTTAAGTTTCCTATGTGGTTTTGAGTAGTACTTGTCTTTTCATATTGTGGCTTAAGTGCTATTTGATCTGTACGAATTTTCTTTTAGCGATGATGGATGTGTATTTTTATCGTATAAAGCTCATATTTTTCAGTTGGATGGCGTTTAGATATCAATTTGATATCATTGATAATGGCCGTCAGGGTGGCGTGCAACGTCAGGCGCGCGGTTTTAACCGATTTTTTTGCGTTATGTCGTAAGGGTAAATAAGTGTAATAGTTTAGGTGGTTAACTAAGCTATATCGCAGGCGGTCAAGTAAGTTATGTCTTTCTATTGCGGGATTAGAGTGGCTTGAGTTGTGTTTTAAGTTGTGTTTTATGTTGCTTTTTTTAACGCGAGGAGAGAGGGCTTATGTTCAGTCAATATACAGTTCGGCGGGGGCAGGAAAATTCGGATGGACTTGAAAGGCGCGGTGGCCGTGAGCGCGGGATTCGAAGTCCACGGGTGTTTGCTCCGGGTGATTTAAAACTGTTGTTACTGGCACTGATCGCCGAGCAGCCCTGTCACGGGTATGACCTGATCTTGCAGATTGAAGCGTTGTTTGACGGCGCTTACAGTCCCAGTCCCGGCGTCATTTACCCCACCCTGGCTCATCTGGAAGCAGGGCAACTGGTGGAAGTCAGCGTCCATGGCGACAAGAAGCAGTATCGGATTACCGATACCGGACGCGGGTCTTTAAGTCAGCAGACCGTGGCGCTCAATGGCGTCTGGATGCGGATTGACGTCAGCCGCCGCTCATTACGCGGCCAGGACCGGCCCGCGGAAATTCATCAGGCGATCCACAATTTGCGCCATGCCTTGCAGCTCCATCAGGGCCACTGGAGCCCCCAGGAAATCCAGCGGGTACACAACCTGCTCAACGACACGGCCAAAGCCATCGTAGACGGCGAATAACCGCAGGCTGTCGCAGGGTAAGCGGCCACGTGCGGCTGGCCTGCGGCAGTGCCCCGCACGCTGTTTCGAGCGGGCGGGTTTAGTCTCAACGGACGATGATCCTGACCGCGCGCGTTCGCATACTGCTCCCATGCCTTCGCCACCTCAGGAGCACATGTGAACAGCGCAATCTCTACCGCATTTCACACCAGTATCGACGCGGGCGTCGCTGAACTGGTGATCGACCGGCCGCCGGTCAACGCGCTCAACAGTCGCGAGTGGCGGGAACTGGCCAACACCCTGGATGCCCTTGGGCAAAACCCCGAGGTGCGGGTCATCGTGATTCGCGCCGAAGGACGGGGGTTTTGCGCGGGTGTCGACATCAAGGAACTGGACGCGCACCCGGAACTGATCGTTGACGTCAACGCAGGCAACTACGCCACGTTTAAAGCCGTACACCGCAACCCGGTGCCGGTCATCGTGGCGGTGCATGGTTTTGTCCTGGGCGGCGGGATCGGTATTACCGGCGCGGCCGACATCGTGCTGGCGTCTGAATGTGCCACGTTCGCCTTGCCTGAAGTCGACCGCGGCGCCATGGGCGGCGGGGCGCATTTGCAGCGTCTGTTTCCAGTGCAAAAGGTCCGCTACCTGTTTTTCACGGGCGACAAGATCGGCGCCGTCGAGGCGCAACAGTACGGTTTCATCGAGCGCGTGGTGCCCCGCGAGCAACTGCGTGAAACCGCCTTGCAGATCGCCCGCACCATCGCGAGCAAAAGCCCCGCCATGATCCGTATCGCCAAAGAGGCGCTCAACGGCATCGAAGACGGCAATCTGGAAGATAAATACCGCTGGGAGCAGGGGTTCACGCTGCAGGCCTACACCTGTGCGGATTCCGCTGAAACCCGCCGCGCGTTTGTCGAAAAACGCGACGCCACGTTTTGAGGTGCTGACGATGGATCTGACGTACTCCCCGCAACAAAAAGCCTTTCGCCAGGAAGTGCGGGACTGGCTCGCCGCCCATGCGCCTAAGGCGCCGCTGGCCAGCTATGACACCCGCGAAGGTTTCGAACAGCATCGGCAATGGGAAGCCACGTTGTTTGAAAACCGGCTGTCGATGGTCATGTGGCCCACGGAGCTGGGCGGGCGTGGCTGCGACTTGATCGAGTGGCTGATTTTCGAAGAAGAGTATTACGGCGCCGGAGCGCCCATGCGCGTCAACCAGAACGGCCAGTTACTGTTGGGCCCGACCCTGATGGAGTTCGGCACCGAGGCCCAGAAAAAACGCTTCCTGCCTCGCATGGCGGCCAGTGTCGACATGTGGGCGCAAGGCTGGTCGGAGCCGAACGCCGGTTCCGACATGGCCGCGATTACCAGCAAAGCCACCCGCGACGGCGAAGGGTATGTGCTGAACGGCCAGAAAACCTGGTCCACGCGCGCCATTTTTGCCGACTGGCTGTTCGGCCTGTTTCGCAGCGACCCGGCTTCGAGCCGTCACCATGGGCTGTCATTTGTCATGGTCCCGCTCAATGCACCGGGGGTGACGGTGCGCCCGATCAAGGCACTCAACGGCAAAGACGCGTTTGCAGAAGTGTTCTTTGATGACGTGCGCATCCCGCTGGAAAACCTCATCGGCGAGGAAGGGCAGGGCTGGCATGTGGCAATGGCCACTGCCGGGTTCGAACGCGGCTTGTTGTTGCGTTCCCCGGCGCGCTTTCAATACACCGCGCGAAAACTGGTGGAACTGTACCAGGCCAACCGCGCAAGCGCCGACCGCGATCCGGGCTTGGGCGAGGCCGTGTGCAAAGCCTGGATGGACGCGCAAGCCTATGCCTTGTCGGCCTATCACACGGTCGGGCGCCTGAGCCGTGGCGCGCAGATCGGCGCCGAATCGAGCACCAACAAAATCATCTGGTCGGAACTGGACCTGCGCATACACGAAACCGCGCTGCGCATTCTAGGTGCCCAGGGTGAACTGACGGGGCCCGCCAACGATGGCCATGACTGGCTCGAAGGCTTCCTGTTCGCCCAGGCCGGGCCGATCTACGCCGGAACCAACGAGATCCAGCGCAATATCATTGCCGAGCGCATGCTCGGCCTGCCGAAGTGAGGCCGGGTATGGACTTTACCTTTAGCGACGACCAACTCACCTTCCGTGAAGCCATCAGCCGGTTTCTGATGACCGAAGCCGCACCCGAGATGCTGCGCGAAATCTGGGAAACCGACGTCGGCCGTTCCCCGGACCTGCGCAACAAAATTGCCGAGCAGGGCCTGACCGCGCTGTCGGTGCCAGAAGCCTCAGGCGGTTTGGGCATGGACGATGTGGCGTGGTCCCTGATGACCCAGGAACTGGGTTACTACGCGATCCCCGACTCACTGGCCGACACGGCCTACGTGGCCTGCGCGCTGATTGCCGGGTTGCCGGCCAGCGTGTTCAAGCGCGGCGAATGGCTGGCGGGCATTGCCGACGGCAGCTTGCGGGTTTCCGTCGGCCACCCGGTTAACCCGTGGGTGGCCGACGCCGGGCATGCGGACCTGTTGCTCCTGGCCCACGGCGATGAAGTGCATGCCGTGCCGCGCTCGCTGGTCGATGTACACCACCTGACCAGCCTCGATGCCTCACGGCGTCTGGCACAGGTCAGCTGGCAACCGAGTGCCGCCACGTTGGTGGCCGAAGGCCAATTGGGCCGCACGTTATGGGCGCACACACTCAGTCGCGGCGCGTTGTCGGTGGCGGGTCAGTTGCTGGGGCTGGCCCAACGCATGCTAGACCTGTCGGTGGATTACACCGCCCAGCGCAAGCAATTCGGCAAACCCATCGGCAGCTTTCAGGCGGTCAAACATCACCTGGCCGATGTGGCCACGCAACTGGAGTTTGCCAAACCGGTGCTCTACCGCGCCGCCTATGCATTGGCGCAGGGTCAGAGCACGGCCCACGTGTGGGTCTCGCAGGCGCGCCTGGCCTGTTGCGAAGCCGCTTGGCTGGCCGCGCGTCACGGCATTCAGGTACACGGCGCCATGGGCTACACATGGGAAGTCGACCTGCAAATGTTCATGAAGCGCGCCTGGGCGCTCGACAACGCGTGGGGCGACCGCGCCCTGCATAAAGCCCGGGTGGCCGCCCATGTCCTGAGCGGCGCACCCCTGGGCCCCGGCCATACCTTCGAGGAATAAACCATGCCCCAAGCCTACATTGTGGACGCGCTGCGCACCCCGACCGGCAAGCGTAAAGGCGCGCTGGCCCATGTGCATGCCATCGACCTCGGCGCCCATGTGCTCAAGGCGCTGGTGGCGCGCAACGCGATCCCCGCCGACGAATACGATGATGTGATCTTCGGCTGTGTCGACACCATTGGATCGCAAGCCGGTGACATCGCTCGCACCAGTTGGCTGGCGGCGGGCCTGGCGATGAATGTACCGGGCACCACCATTGACCGTCAGTGCGGTTCATCGCAACAGGCCCTGCACTTTGCGGCGCAGGCGGTCATGAGTGGCACCCAGGATGTGATCGCCGTGGGCGGCGTGCAAACCATGACACAGATTCCGATTTCGTCAGCGATGCTGGCGGGCCAGCCGCTGGGTTTCAGCGACCCGTTTTCCGGCAGCAAGGGTTGGCAGGCCCGGTTTGGCAATCAGCCGGTGAACCAGTTTTATGCCGCGCAGCGGATTGCCGATCATTGGCAGCTCAGCCGCCAGCAGATGGAAGCCTATGCGCTGGAAAGTCATCGTCGTGCGTTGCAGGCGCAGGCCGACGGTCGTTTTGCCGCTCAAATCGTGCCGTGCGAAGGGTTGGTGGACGACGAAACGCCCCGGCATACCAGCCTGGCCAAAATGGCCGAGCTGGAGCCGGTGTCTGCCGAGTTTCCGTCCATTACCGCGGCGGTTTCCAGCCAGACCTGTGATGCGTCGGCCGCCCTGTTGGTGGTCTCCGAAGCCGCGCTCAAACGCTACAACCTCACCCCGCGCGCGCGTATTCATCATGTATCGGTGCTGGGCGATGACCCGATCTGGCACCTCACCGCGCCGATTGCCGCCACCCGCGCCGCGCTGAAGAAAACCGGGCTGCGCATGGACGAGATCGACCTGGTGGAAATCAACGAAGCCTTCGCCTCGGTGGTGATGGCATGGGCCCGCGAACTCGATTACGACCCGGCCCGCACCAATCCCAATGGCGGTGCCATTGCCCTCGGTCACCCGTTGGGTGCCAGCGGTGCGCGGCTGATGACCAGCCTGCTTCATCAACTGGAACACAGTGGCGGCCGCTACGGCTTGCAGACCATGTGCGAAGGCGGCGGGCAGGCCAACGTGACAATTATTGAGCGTCTTTAGGAGCAGCGAGATGGCGATTTGTGAAGGACGGACCGTGATCATTACGGGGGCGGGCGGTGGTCTGGGGCGCGCCTATGCGCTGGCGTTCGCGCAAGAAGGCGCGAATGTGGTGGTCAATGACATTCGCCACGATGCCGCCGAACAGGTGGCCGGAGAAATCCGTGAGGGCGGCGGGCAGGCCATCGCCAACGCTGACGACATCACCACCGTGGCCACGGCGCAGCGCATCGTCGACGCCGCGCTGGCCGCGTTTGGCGAGGTCCACGTGCTGGTAAACAACGCCGGGATTCTGCGTGACCGCATGTTTATCAGCCTCAGTGAAGAGGATTGGGACGCCGTGATGCGGGTCCACCTGAAGGGGCATTTTTGCCTGGCCACGATTTTGGGCAAGCGCTGGCGCGATCAGGCCAAGGCCGGGCAACCGGTGGCGGCGCGCATCATCAACACCAGCTCGGGGGCCGGTTTGCAGGGCTCAGTGGGGCAATCCAATTACAGCGCGGCCAAGGGCGGGATCGCCGCATTGACGCTGGTGCAGGCGGCGGAACTGGCGCGCTACGGCGTGACGGCCAACGCCTTGGCGCCCGCGGCCCGGACTTCGATGACCGAAAGTGCGATGCCCGAGGTGGTGAAAAAGCCCGAGGACGGAGGGTTCGATGCTTGGGCACCGGAAAACGTGGCGCCGTTGGTGGTGTGGTTGGGCAGCGCGTTGTCGGGCCATGTCACTGGGCAAATCATCGAAAGTCAGGGCGGACGCCTGTCGTTGGGCGACGGTTGGCGTACCGGGGTAACGCGCGACAAAGGGGCGCAATGGCGGCCTGAAGAAGTCGGGCACGCGCTGGATCAGATCCTTGCCGAAGCGCCCACAGCGCAACGGGTGTGGGGAAGCTGAACGATTGAAACCTGACACAAGAGAGTCACAACCATGAAACAGGCGCCTCCCTATGTTCCCGGCCATCAACTGTTGGCCGGTAAGTCCATTCTGATTACCGCCGCCGCCGGCGCAGGCATCGGCTATGCCGCCGCCAAACGCTGCGCCGAAGAAGGCTGTCGCGCCTTGATGATTTCTGACATTCATCCGCGCCGCCTCGAAGAAGCCGTTGAACGCCTTAAGGCCGAAACCGGGTTGCAGGCCGTGTTCGGTCAGCTGTGCAACGTCACCGTGGAGGCCGAGGTGCAAGCCCTGGTCGCCGCCGCCGAAGACGCGCTGGGCGGTGTTGATGTGCTGATTAACAACGCCGGGCTCGGCGGTCAGGTGCGCCTGACGGAGATGACCGATCAACAGTGGTCATCGGTGCTGGATATCACCCTGACCGGCACCATGCGCATGACTCGCGCCATGCTGCCGCACATGGAGAAACGCGGCGCCGGGGCCATTGTCAACAACGCTTCGGTACTGGGCTGGCGAGCGCAAAAAGAACAGGCGCATTACGCCGCCGCCAAAGCCGGGGTCATGGCCCTGACCCGTTGCAGCGCGCTGGAAGCGGCCGAAAGCGGGGTGCGCATCAACGCTGTGGCGCCGTCGATTGCCTTGCATGAGTTTTTAAAGAAAGCCTCCAGCAATGACTTACTGGAACAACTGGCCAGCCGCGAAGCCTTCGGCCGTGCCGCCGAAGTCTGGGAAGTGGCCAATGTCATGGTGTTTCTGGCCAGTGATTACGCCTCGTACATGGTCGGCGAAGTGTTGCCGGTCAGTTCGCAGCAAGCCTGAGGAGTTGCGCATGAGTACGCTGTTTACCAATGCGCAACAGTTGCTGGCGGCGCAGGGGCAGGATTTGGGCCGCACCGACTGGCTGCTGCTGACCCAGGCGCGCATTAACCTGTTTGCCGAAGCCACGGGCGATCACCAGTGGATTCACGTCGACCCCGAACGCGCGGCCACGGGGCCGTTCGGGGCCTGTATCGCCCACGGTTACTTGACCCTGGCGCTGGCCAATCTGTTTATGCCGCAGCTCATGCAGTTCGCCAACCTGGCCATGGGCGTGAACTACGGCAGCGACCGCTTGCGCTTCCCGGCACCCGTCAGGGTCGGCTCGCGGGTGCGCGGGCACGGTGAAATCCTGCGCGTGGAAACCCTGGGCCAAACGCTGCAAGTGGTGGTGCGCATCAGCGTCGAAATCGAGGGCAGCGATCGCCCCGGCTGCGTGGTGGACACCATCAGCCGTTACACCTTCAACCCTCTTGAACAGTGAGCCTGTGCATGAATGCCAATGATGTCGTGATCGTTTCCACTGCCCGTACGGCGCTGACCAAGTCGTTTCGCGGTTCCTTCAATGACACCGAGGCGCCTGTGCTCGGCGGCCATGTGGTGCGCGCGGTGGTCGAGCGGGCTGGGATCGAGCCGGGCGCCGTCGGGGACGTGATCATGGGCGCGGCGGCGCAGCAGGGCACCCAGGGCTACAACATCGGTCGCCTGTGCGCCTACACCGGCGGCTTGCCCGACACGGTGCCCGGTATGGCGATAGACCGCATGTGCGCGTCGGGGCTGATGAGCATCGGCATCGCTGCGAACGGCATCCTGGCGGGCGATCTTTCGATTGCTGTGGCCGGGGGCGTCGAGTCGCTGTCCCTGACGCAAAATAAATACAAAAACACCTACCGCGCGCAGTCCCAAGCGGTCATTGAGTGCATGCCGACGGCGTATATCCCGATGCTGGAAACAGCCGAGCTCGTGTCGCGCCGTTACGGCATCAGCCGCGAGGTGCAGGACGCCTATTCGCTGCAAAGCCAGCAACGCACGGCCGCCGCCCAAGCGGCAGGTCTGTTTGCTGACGAAATCGTACCGTTGGCGGCGCGCAAGCTGCTGTTTGATAAAGAAGGCCAGCCGGCCGGGCATCAGGACGTCATAGCCGACCGCGACGAATGCAATCGCCCGTCCACCACGCTGGCCGATCTGGCCGCGCTCAAACCGGTGTGGAAAGACGGCCACTGGGTGCAGCAGGGCGAGTTTGTGACGGCGGGCAACGCGTCGCAATTTTCTGACGGCGCCTCGGCAGTCCTGTTAATGAGCCGCGCCGAAGCCCGGCAGCGCGGGATTGAAGCGCTGGGCGTGTACCGCGGGATGGCCGTGAGCGGCTGTGCGCCGGAAGAAATGGGCATCGGGCCGGTCTACGCCATCCCCAAACTGCTTAAGCGCTTCGGGCTGACGGTCTCGGACATCGATCTGTGGGAAATCAACGAGGCCTTCGCCTGTCAGGTGGTGCACTGCCGAGACTTTCTGCACATTCCCAACGAGCGCCTGAACGTCAACGGCGGCGCCATTTCCATCGGGCATCCGTTTGGCATGTCGGGAGCCCGTATGGTGGGGCACGCCTTGCTGGAAGGCCGTCGTCGCGGCGCCCGGTTTGTCGTGGTGGCCATGTGCATTGGCGGCGGGATGGGCGCAGCGGGACTGTTTGAAATCATCTGAAACAGAGTCGTTTTTTAGGCTGGCAGGCCTCGCCGTGCGGGCTGCATGGCTGGCCATGAGGTCAGCCCGCGCCTGCGGGGCCGGGGCAGTTCGCCATTTACTGGCCATTTACGGTATAACCCCTCATTGCTTTATTTTGAGGTCAACCGGTGATGCAATCCCCGTCACAACGGCCCCTGTGGCAGATCTACCTGATTTTTCTGGCACCGATGGTGCTGTCCAACTTCCTGCAAGTTTTCTCCGGCACGCTCAATGGCATTTACATCGGACAGATGCTGGGGACTCAGGCGCTGGCCGCTGTGTCGGGCATGTTTCCGATTGTGTTCTTCTTTATTGCCCTGGTGGTGGGTTTAGGGGCTGGGGCATCGGTGTTGATCGGGCAGGCCTGGGGCGCGGGCGAGACGCTGATGGTGAAGAAAATCACCGGCGCCACGCTGACCCTGGGTTTAGTCATCGGCTTGGTGGCGGCGATGTTGGGCAGTCTGTTTGCGCGCCAGGCTTTGCAAGGCTTGGGCACGCCGGTGGATGTGCTGGACGATGCTGTGGCCTATGCGCGGATCACGATGTTGATCATGCCGCTACTGCTGGTTTTTATCCTGCTAACCCAGTTATTGCGGGGCGTCAGCGACACGGTGTCGCCGCTGCTGGCGCTGGTGGTGTCCACCGCCGTGGGGCTGTTGTTGACGCCCGCGCTTATTCTGGGCTGGGCCGGTTTGCCGCGCTTGGGCATTTTAAGTGCTGCCTACGCCGGGCTGGCCGGCAACGTGCTGGCCATGCTCTTTCTCGGGCTTCGCCTGCGCCACAAAAACAGCGTGATGGCGCCGGACCGTGAGCTGTGGTCCGCGCTGCGCCTTGATCGCGCCATTTTAGGCAAGGTGTTGCGCATCGGTTTGCCGACCGGTGTGCAAATGATCGTGTTATCGCTCTCGGAATTGGTGATTTTGGCGCTGGTTAACAGTCATGGTTCACAGGCCACGGCGGCCTACGGAGCGGTGACGCAGATCGTCAACTATGTGCAGTTTCCGGCATTGTCGATTGCCATTACGGCCTCGATCCTCGGCGCGCAGGCGATTGGTGCGGGCAAACTCGAACGCATCGGGCCGATCCTGCGCACAGGCCTGATGATCAACCTGTGGTTGACCGGTGCGCTGGTGCTGCTGGGCTATGTGCTCTCGCACTGGCTGCTCGGGTTGTTCATCACCGATGCCGAGGCGCGGGTACGGGCCGAACACCTGCTGCACATCATGCTCTGGAGCATCCTGTTTTTTGGTTTTCAGGCGGTGGTGGGCGGCATTATGCGCGCCAGCGGGGTGGTGCTGGTGCCAATGGGGATCACGATTTTCTGCGTGCTGGGCGTGGAATTGCCGGTGGCGTACCTGCTCGATGCGCACTATGGGCTGCAAGGGGTATGGATGGCGTTTCCGATCACTTACCTCACCATGCTGGTCCTGCAAACCGCCTACTACCGTTTGGTGTGGCGTCACAAACAGATCCAGCGCCTGATCTGATCCCTGCCTGATGCGTGGCAGTTGCCGAGCGTAACTGCCCTGCGCGCTCATTCAAACTACTCATTCCAGACAGCTAGGCCATTTGGACGATGTGCCTGTGACTGACCAGTCCGATGATCGGGGCCAGGTTCCAGCGACCTCGCCGCTGAGTTCGCCAGAGCATCCACGACTATAAAAAGAAGAGGACTGGCCGCATGCAATTCGCCCTGCTACTGCCTCGTGTGACGAGGTCTCGACCATGCGCTCGATGATCGGTTATCTGGTGTGCCTGATCGTCGCGGCCACCATCGGCTTTACCTTCGCCCCCCGCAAAGCCCTGGACGTCGCCGCCGAGCCGCTGCGCCCGGATCGCCTGCAAATCAACGGCATGCTCTACCTCGACCAGCGCGTGGTGGCGGTGGGCGAGCGCGGGACGATTTTACTCAGCGATGATCAGGGCGTGTCCTGGCAGCCCGCGACGGTCCAGCCGCAGCGCGACCTGACCCTGACGGCCGTGGTGGCACTGGCGGATGACAACTTATTGGCCGTAGGCCATGACGGCTGGATTCTGCGCTCGGCCGATCAGGGCGCTCAGTGGCAGGAGGTGCGCCACGACAGCGAGCTGGGTGAGCCGCTGCTCGGCATCTGGAGCGCTGGCGGCACGCACGTGCTGGCATTTGGCAGCTTCGGCAAGTTTTATCAGTCCGACGACGAAGGCCGCACCTGGCAAACCGCCGAATTGAGCGTGGACAGTGCCCACCTCAATGGCATGGACGGCGGGCCGGACGGTCGGCGCATGCTGGTGGGCGAACAGGGGTTGGTGATGCGCACCGACGATGCGGGCCAGCATTGGCAAACCCTGGCACCGTTCTACAACGGCTCGCTGTTTGGCGTGGTGCGCTTGAGCGCGCAACGCTGGGTGGCTTACGGCATGCGCGGCCATGTTTTTGTGACGCAGGATTTCGGTCACTCCTGGCAACAGGTGGCCGTGGGTAACAGCCTGCCGCTGTATGGGCATGCGTTATTGCCCAATGGAGAGGGTGTGCTGATCGTCGGTGCAGGCAGTTCGATGGTGCGCCTTGATGGCCAGGGCCAATTGGTCAGCGCCACACGTCTGTCGGGGCTGGGGACATTGACCTCGGCCGTGCTGGTGGGGGCCAACCGCCTGTTGGTGGGCGGCGAACGCGGAGTATTCCAGGGCACGGACAGCAGCGTTGCTGCGCGAGCTCAATGAGAGGCGCTAAATGAACGTTGCCAAGTCCACTGTCACGCGCATGGTCGAGCGCACCGCCGACCTGCTGATCCACTGGCGCAAAGCCCTGTTGGCGCTGTTTGTATTGCTGACGCTGGCGTTGGGGTACAGCGCCACGCACACCCGGCTCGATCCGGGGTTTAACAAGCAAATTCCGGTGCGCAATGAATACATGGTCAATTTCCTCAATTTCAGCCAGTACTTCACCGGCGCCAACCGCTTTTTGGTCAGCGTGCGCTGGAAGGGTGAGGGCGACATTTACAACCGCGAGTTTCTTGAAACCCTGAACAAAGTCACCGATGACGTGTTCTTCATCAATGGCGTCAGCCGCGCCAGTGTCACGTCGCTGTTCACCGCCAACGTGCGTTACATCGAAATCACCGAAGACGGTTTTTTCGGTGACGTGGTGGTGCCGCCGCGCTTTACCGGGTCGGACGATGACCTGAGCCAGGTGCGCAGCAATGTGGCGCGTTCGGGGCAAATCGGCAGGTTGGTGGCCAACGACCTCAGGTCGTCGATGGTCCGCGCCGACTTGCAAGACCTCGACCCCAAGACGGGCCAGTCGGTGTCGTATGCCGAGGTCGCTCAACGCCTGGAGGACATTCGCGGCAAATACAGCAATGACAACATTGAGATCAATATCGTCGGTTTCGCCAAGCTGGTGGGGGACGTGGTCGAGGGCCTGAACACGGTGATCGGCTTCTTTGTGATTGCCTTTGTCATCACCGGCCTGTTGCTGTGGCTGTATTCGCGCTCGTGGCGCCTGACGCTGGTGGCGCTGGTGGTGGCTCTGTTGCCGGTGGTCTGGCTGCTGGGCTTGCTGCCGCTGTTGGGGCTGGGGATCGACCCGATGTCGATTCTGGTGCCGTTCCTGATTTTCTCGATTGGCGTGTCCCACGCCGTGCAAATGACCAACGCCTGGAAACAGGACGTGTTGGCCGGAAGTTCGGCGGTTCAGGCGGCCCACAGCGCGTTTTGCAAGATTTTCATCCCCGGCTCCCTGGCGTTGCTGATGAATGCCTTGGGCTTTGGCGTGATCATGCTGATCGACATTCCCATCGTTCACGAGCTGGGGGTGACGGCTTGTATCGGCGTGATGTTGATGATCATCACCAACAAACTGATGCTGCCGATCATCCTGTCGTACCTGAGCCTTGAGCGCAGTGCGCTGCGCCAGGGCCTGCAGGCCCGTGGCAAACATGCGCTGTGGTGGCGGCTGTCGGCCCTGGCCGAACCGCGCCCGGCGATGGCGGTGTTTGCGGTGAGCCTGATGCTATTGGGCATCGGCGCCTATAAAGCCCGGGACCTGGCGGTAGGCGATATCGGCCTCGGCGCGCCGGAACTGCGGGCGGATTCGCGCTACAACCAGGACAACCAGAAGATCATCAGCAGTTATTCCATCGGTCTGGACGTGATGTCGGTGTTCGTGCAGGTCAAGGGCATTGACGAAGGGTGCCTGGCGCCCGAAGTGATGCGCGCTGTGGAGTCGTTTGACTTCCAGATTCGCAGCGTGCCGGGCGTGCAGTCGGTGCAGAGCGTGGCGGGCATGAGTAAAAACGTGATTGCCGGTAATAACGAAGGCAACCCGCGTTGGTCGGCGATCCCCGGTTCCGAGCGCGGCTTGAGCCAGGGCGCCCGCGCGTACATGCCGGACGACGGTTTGGTGACCGAAGGCTGCCAGCGCATGCAGATCCTGGTGTTTCTGACCGACCACGAGGGCGCCACTGTGAGCCATGTGGTCGACGAAACCAAACGCATCATCGCCAGCGTGCAGGGCCCACACGTCGAGTTCTTGCTGGCGGGGGGCAATGTCGGGGTGATGGCGGCCTCCAACGACGCGGTCAAGCAGGCCGAAGTGGTGATGCTGGCGGCGCTGTTTGGCTCGGTGGCGCTGTTTTGCTGGCTGACGTTCGGCTCGTTCCGCGCGGTATTGTGCATTCTGGTGCCGCTGGCGATTGTGGCTATTCTGTGTAATGCGCTGATGGCCACGCTGGGCATCGGCCTGAAAGTCGCCACCTTGCCGGTGATGGCACTGGGGGTCGGGGTCGGGGTCGATTACGGCATTTACCTGTATGAGCGCATCCAGCATGAAATGGCCGACGGCAAGGACCTGCGCACCGCCTTTTATGAAGCCATGTGCCAGCGCGGAACGGCGGCGGTGTTCACGGCACTGACCATGTCCATCGGCGTGTGTACCTGGGCGTTTGCCCCCTTGAAGTTCCAGGCCGACATGGGCGTGCTGTTGTCGTTCATGTTTCTGGTCAACGTGCTGGGCGCGATCTTCCTGCTCCCGGCGCTGGCGGCCTGGTTCAACCTCGGACGGCCGCTGGTGAAGGTCAAACAGCGTGCCAAAGAAGGCGCGTGCGGGCATTACCCGCTCAAACCCAGCGTCGCTGCCAAAGACATCACAAATCGATGAAACAAAGCCTATGGCGTGATTGCACAGTGTTCGGCGTTGACCCCACACTGAGCCGGCTTTGCAAGGTGTTACGGATTACCTGACAGGCGCTCGCGCGCGTGTCGACTGGCAACAATAACAATAAAAAAGGGCAGGTCTCGAACCGCGCCCATTGCGAGGAAACGTCCATGGATACAGTGACCCTGAACCCGCAGACCCTGGCCGACCTGGGGCTCGAATTGAACGATTACGATCATATGGTCGGCAGCTTTTATGACGGCGCCCTGGACCCCAAAGTCATGGGCCGCACCTTGTGCGCCGTGCGCATGATGTTCAAGGCCAACTACGCCACGCTGATCCTGCGCGTGCCGGACCAGCCTGACCTCGGCCTGATGATCGTGGCGGGGGACATTGAAGGCGAAGGCGAGCTCACGTATCAGACCTACCCGCAAACCAACACACCGTTTACCGGTCAGGCGCTGGATCAGGTATTCACGGTCGAAGACTTGATGAGCGAGGCCGACTGGGTGGCGTCGGCGTATTTCAAGGCGTACTGCGGGCCGCAAAACGTGTACCACGTGATGGGGGCCGATATCTCGACGCCCGATGGCGGCAAACTGCGTTTTCGCATCACCCGGCCTAAATCTTCCCCCGCGTTTTCAGCCTCTGAACGCGCGTTGTGCAGCATGTTTTTGCCGCATTTGCGCCGCGCCCTGCACATGCACAACCTGCTGGACCGCAGCGAGTCCATCAGCGAGCTGTATTCCCAGGCCATCAGCCGCTTGTCCGTGGCCACCATCGTGCTGGATGAGACCGGCAAAGTGCTGCGCCTGAACCCGGTTGCCGAAGAAATCCTCAGCAGCGCTGATGGCCTGAAGCTGGTGGGCGGGCGTCTGGAGGCCACCTACCCGAGTGACAACCGCGAGTTGCAGCGGCTCGTCAAACACGCGTTCAGCGCTGAAGTGCGCGAGGGCGGGGTCACCGCGGACGCCATGTCCGTCACCCGGCCATCGGGACAGGTCAGCCTTGGGGTGGTGGTCGAGGCGATCCCGTCGCTGGAATGGGCCGAGGGCAAAAGCAAGCCCGCCGCTGTGGTGTACATCCGCGACGCTGTGGGCAAGTCGCTGGCCAGCGAAGTGGTGACCAAGCAACTGTTCAACCTGACCAAGGCCGAAACGGCACTGGCGATGGAGTTGGCCAATGGTTTGTCGCTGGAAGAAGCCGCCGAAAACCTCAACATCCGGCGCAACACTGCCCGGGCTCACCTGCGCTCGATCTTTTCCAAGACCGGCGTGCGACGCCAGACCGAACTGGTGAGGATTCTGCTGAACAGCGTGGTCGCGCTGGGAAAGCCCAAGTGCGCCTTGCGAACGCCTGAAAAGGTGCTGGTGCCCGCCCCGCAATTGGCCCCGAAACCGCCTCGGCCCCTTCGCCAGACGGCCTAAGCGGCTGATGTATTCGCGAGCTGACGGCGAGGTGTGATATCGCCGTCGGCTCAATACCCATCAGGCCGCCAAGGGCCTGCACTTAACGAGGAAAACCCTATGCCAGTTACAGCTGTCAGCGGTTCTGCATCCGGGATCGGCGCGGCCGTGTGTGAGGTGTTGCGCGCAGCCGGTCATCGCATCATCGGGATTGATCGCGCCCAGGCCGACGTGATCGCCGACTTGTCCAGCACAGCAGGCAGGCAAGGCGCGGTGGCGCAGGTGTTGGAGCAGTGCGAGGGCGTGCTGGACGGGCTGGTGTGTTGCGCCGGGCTGGGGGTGACCGCGTCATCTAGCAGCCTGGTGCTGGCGGTCAATTATTTTGGCGTCAGTGAGTTGCTTGACGGGTTGACCGAGGCGCTGTCAAAAGGCACGCAACCGGCCGCGCTGGTGATCGGTTCGGTGGCTGCAACCCACGCCGGCGCTGAGCAACAACCGATGGTGGCCGCCCTGTTGGCAGGGGAGGAAGCGCAGGCGCTGGCGTTGGCCGATGCCCTGGCTCAGCCGCACATCGCGTATGCGGGCTCCAAATACGCCGTCACCTGCGATGCGCGGCGCAAAGCGGTGCAATGGGCCGCCCAGGGCATCCGCCTGAATGTGATCGCCCCCGGCGCTGTCGAGACGCCGCTGCACCAAGCCGCCAAGGACGATGCCCGCTTCGGTCAGGCTGTGCGCGACTTTGTGGCGCCGCTGGGGCGTGCGGGCGACCCAGCCGAAATCGCGCAGGCCGTGGCCTTTTTGCAATCGCCGCAGGCCAGTTTCATCACCGGCAGCGTGCTGTTTGTCGATGGCGGGATGGATGCCAAGGCGCGTCCACAACGGTTTTAAACCCAAGGAATTGCCATGAATAAAGTCGCATTTGTGACCGGTGCCAGCCGTGGCATCGGGCGTGAAACCGCGTTGGCGTTTGCCCGTGCCGGGTTTGATTTGGCCATCAGCGCCCGCAGCGTGGAAGAAGGTGAGCGCCACACCCATGGGTTGTCAAACCCCGACGGCACGCCGTTGCCGGGCAGTCTGAACGGCACCGCCGAGGCGATCCGCGCGCTGGGTCGCAAGGCGCTGGTGGTCCCCATGGATTTGCTCGACAGCGCGTCGGTACTGGCTGCCAGCAAGGCGGTGTTTGCTGAATACGGCCGGGTGGATGTGCTGATCAATAACGCCATTTATCAGGGCAGCGATTTGAACGCAGCCTTTATGGCGCTGGACCCGACGACCCTTGAACGGGTGTTTCAAGGGTATGTGATGACGCCCTTTTTGCTGACCCGCGCCGTGGTCGACGGGATGCTGGAGCAGGGCGGCGGGGTGGTGATTAACGTGACCTCCGGTGCAGGCGAAAGCGACCCGCCCGTGGCGGCGGGCAAGGGCGGTTGGGGCTATGCCTATGGCGCGGGCAAGGCGGTGGTCTCAAGGCTGTCGGGGATTTTATCGGTGGAGCTGGGGGAGCAGGGCATCCGCGCCTATACGCTCAATCCGGGGGTGGTCACCACAGACGCCTTGCGGGCCACCATTGGCGACAAGGGTGTGATCGCCCTGCGGGCGGGGTCAGCGCCGCCCCAGGTGCCCGCGGCGGTGATGCTGTGGCTGGCCACCGATCCTGCGGCGGTGGATCATCAGCGCAAGACCATTCATTGCCAGCCTTTTGCACGTGAGCATGCGATTGTGCAGTGGTAGCCAAAGGTCGGGGTGAGGGGCGGCTTCTAGTCCATCTGAACGATGAACCCGCGCCTGCCCTGGTTGAAGATCATCGGGCAGGTCCCGTGGCCTTTAACCGGAGGAATAATAAAAATGACTAAGCTCGCAGAAATCCACGTCGAAAATGCCCTGTCGCCGCGCTTCGGACGGGGGTGGCATTGCCTGGGTGAAGCGGACGAGTTCCGTGATGGCAAGCTGCATACGTTGAACATTTTCGGCACCCGGCTACTGGCTTTTTCCACTGCGTCAGGGGCGATCAGCGTGCTCGACGCGCACTGCCCGCACATGGGCGCGGACTTGTCCCAAGGCACGATTGAGAACGACCGCATCGTCTGCCCGTTCCATCATTGGCAATACGACGCCAGCGGCAAGTGCGTGGAAATCCCTTACTGCAAGCGCATCCCGCCCAAAGCCAAAACCCGCGCCTGGCAAACCTGTGAAGTCAACAAGCTGCTGTTCGTGTGGAACAACCCCGAAGGCAAGCCGCCCGCCGAAGACGTGGTGATCCCGCACTTGCCCGAGATGGACAGTGACGAGTGGCTGCACAGCTGGCACATGGACAAACTGATCATCAACACCCAGCCACGCGAGCTGGTCGATAACCTGGTGGACGCACAGCATTTCGGCCCAGTACACGGCACACCGACCAAGTACTTTCACAACGTTTTTCAGGGCCATATCGCCCAGCAGATTTTCCATGGCGACTCCGAGCGCCTGGGCGGTGATCTGGTCGCCGAATCGGCGTACTACGGCCCGGCCACGCACTTTACCCGCATGCGCGCCATGTTCGACGGTCAAGAGATCAAGTCCATCCTGCTCAACTGTCACGTGCCGATCGGCCCCAACAGTTTCGAATTGCGCTTTGGCTGCATGGTGAAAAAAGTGCCGGGCTGGAGTGACGCGCAAAACGAAGCGCTGGCCATCGATTACGTGCAGCGCAACCGCGACTCGTTCTATCAGGACGTGGACATCTGGACCCACAAGATTCGCGTCAACAACCCGGTGCTGGCGGAAGGCGACGGCCCCGTGTACCAGCTGCGCGAGTGGTATCAGCAGTTCTTCACCGATGAGGCCAGCATCCCGGCCAGCATGGCCGAGTGCCGCGAGTTCACCACGGTGGATAATCGCTGATCAACACTGGCTTTTTGATCCACGCTGCTTAAGATGGCCCACAGTTAAACACCATCAGGCTTGGATCAAGGCCAATGTTGAACAAAGACACCATCGCCATTCAGTTGGTGCGCGAAGCGCTGTTGCAAAGCTGCGCTTCGCCGCTCGTCATGCAGGATGTGTTGCGCACCGTGGGGGTTGATCCGGCGCTGCTGGAAGACGCCGAAGGCCGCGTGCCTGCCCACACCTATGCGCGCATGTGGCGCTTGCTGGCGCAGCGTCTGGACGATGAATTTTTTGGCATGGACCCGCGCAAGCTGCGCGCCGGAAGCCTGGCGTTCATGTGCCGTGCGGCCATGGCACAGCCCACGCTGGTGCAGGGCCTGGAGCTGGTGCTGGGCTTTTTGTCGTTGATGCTCGAACGCCTGCCCGCCACGTTGGTGCGGCGCCAGAGCCTGGCCGAGATTGTCTTGCACGAGCCTGACGACAACCCGGCGCGGGCCTTCACCTACTTTACGTACTGGATGATTGTGCACGGGGTGGCGTGCTGGCTGGTCGGGCGGCGGATTCCGATCCTGGCCATCGAGCTGCGGTGTGCGCCGCCTGAGCATGGCGACGATTACGCGGTGATGTTTTCAGAGAATTTGCGTTTCGGGCGCCCGCGCACGCGGATGATTTTCGCGGCCGATTGCCTGGATGCGCCGATCAAGCGCACTGAGGGCGAACTGCAGCGTTTTTTGGCGCAGGCACCGGCCAATATTCTGGTCAAGTACCGCGACCCGCAAAGCCTGGCCAGTCAGATCAAGCACAGTTTGCGACAACTGCCTGCTGCGCAGTGGCCTGAGACTGAAGGCCTGGCGCACACGCTGTGCATGTCAGCCTCGACGTTACGCCGCCGTCTGGCCGAAGAAGGGCAGACGTATCAGGGGCTCAAGGACGGGGTACGCAAGGAGTTGGCCATCGGCTGGCTGGCCGAGCCTGAATTGAGTTTTGCCGACATCGCCTCCCACCTCGGGTTTGCCGACACCAGTTCGTTCTACAAAGCGTTTCGCAAATGGTCGGGGACCAACCCGGGGCATTACCGCAGCCTGATTCTGGGCGTCAATTGAACAGGCTTGCCGCAGTGACCGCGGCAGGCCTGTTCAACACAGTCAGTTGGCGGTCGAGCCGAGACCGGCCGTGGTCCGGGTTCGTCCTTCCAGCCGACGTTTCAGCCCTCGGGGTTCGATGATCAGTCTTGAGCCGCTGGCCGCGTTGGCCCGCGCCCACTCCTCCAGCAGTTCCAGGCAGGCATGGTCGATGTAACTGAGGTTGCCCAGTGGCACGTGCACGATCGAACCCGCAGGCACCCGGCCCAAGGTGCGCGTCAGCGCGGGGACTTTGAGGAAGGTCGCCGCGCCCGACAAGCGCAGCTCCATCTCATGCGGGGCCGATAACGGGGTGAGGCTGATTTTCAGGCGCGCCGCTTTCCAGGCCAGCTTGACCAGCGTCAGGGCAAAGCCCACCAGCACGCCCGTCAGCAAGTCGGTGAAGATGATCGTCAGTGCCGTGGCGGCATAGGTCAACATTGGCATGCGGCCATAACGGGCCAGGCCGCGAAAGGCTTTGACGTCCACCAGCTTGATCCCGGTATAGACCAGCACACCCGCGAGGCTTGCCACCGGGATGCGTTGCAGCACGCTGGACAGCAACACCACGAACGCCAGTAGCCATGCGCCGTGCAACATGGCCGACAGCCGCGTGGTGGCGCCGGCCTGAACGTTGGCCGAACTGCGCACGATCACCCCGGTCATCGGCAATGCCCCGAACAGGCCGCACAGCATGTTGCCGACGCCCTGAGCGCTGAGCTCCTTGTCAAAGTCCGAGCGCTGGCCGTTGTGCATGCGATCCACTGCTGCTGCCGATAACAGGGTTTCGGCACTGGCAATGAAGGCGACCGTGAAGGCAGCTAGCAGCAGGGTCGGGTCAGCCAGATTGAGCAGGTCGGCGGGGCGCAGCCAGTCGATGGCATCGGCCAGGTTGTCCGGCACCTCGACCCGTTTGACCGACAGCTCCAGCAGCAGGCTGATCCCGGTGGTCAGGCCGACGCCCAGCAACGCGCCGGGGACAAATCGCAAACGCTGCGGGCGGCATTTGTCCCACAACGCCATCACCACAATGGTCCCCAGCCCCAATGATCCGGCTTGCCAACCGAGGCCGCCGCCCAGCGTCGGCAGCGCCGCCAGCAACGCGTGCGGAAAGCCCGTCAGGTTCGCCAGCCCTGAGGGCTGCGGCGCGCCGTCGAGCATCACATGCAGTTGGGATAACACGATCAACACGCCAATCCCGGCGAGCATGCCATACACCACGGCCGGGGCGGTGACGCGGAACCAGCAGCCCAGCCGCAAACGCCCGGCCAGTAATTGCAAGAGGCCAGCCAGGAGCAGGATCGGCCCCAGCATGGCCATGCCGTGTTGGCGCACGATTTCAAAGACCAGCACCGCCAATCCGGCGGCCGGGCCGCTGACCTGTAATGGCGAGCCCGCCATCCAGCCCACCACCAGCCCGCCAATGATGCCGGTAATCAAGCCTTTGGCGGGCGGCATGCCGGAGGCGATGGCAATGCCCATGCACAGAGGCAGGGCCACCAGAAACACCACCACCGAGGCCATCAACTCGCGGGGCAAGATTTTTCTTAAGTGTTCAGCACGCATGGAAACGCTCCCAAAGCAGGTTCAAGCCAACGCCACCTTCGGCTGCATGACGGGCAGCCGGGACGAGGCGCGGTCAATGTCGGTCAGAAGCGCGCTTTGGGCGTCGCAGAAGGGATGTTGTGCACGTCGTTCAAGGGCCTGAAAGCCGCTTGTTCGGCGTCGTAGGCGCTGATGTCGCTGGTTTCGATGTTGTAGATCCAGCCATGGATAAATAACTGGCCATTGGCCAGGCGGGAGGCCACGGACGGGTGCGTGCGCAGGTGCTGCAGCTGGGCAATCACGTTTTCTTCGGTCAGGCGGTGCATGCTGTCGGTTTCGCTGGCGCAGGCGCAGTTCTCTTGAACCATGGTCTTGGCCACTTCGGCATGGCGCAGCCAGGCTTTGACGGTGGGCATGGCTTCAAGGCTGTCGGGGTTGAGCACACCGCGCATCGCGCCGCAGTCCGAGTGCCCGCACACGATGATGTGCTGCACCCCCAGCACCAGATTGGCGTATTCAATGGCCGTGGACACGCCGCCGTTCATCTGACCGTAGGGCGGCACGACATTGCCGACATTGCGCGTGACAAACAAATCGCCGGGCGCGCTTTGCGTGATGAGTTCGGGGACGATGCGCGAATCGGCGCAGGCGATGAACATGGCGCGGGGACGTTGGGCGGTGGCCAGCTTTTTGAACAGGTCTTTCTGTTGCGGAAAGATGTCGTGATGAAAATGCAAAAAACCTTCGACGATGTGCTGCAGCGCTGCTTCGGGGGTGGCAGTGGCTGCAGCTATCGACTGATTATCCTTGGTACTCATCATTCATCCTCTTTTGGCAAAGCGAAGAGATTTCTGGTGGAGGCCAGAAACGGGCCGTCATTGACCCGAATGAAAAAAAGTACCGGTTGAAGCTTAACTAAAACTGAATTAACCGCTCTGGAACAAGGCTTTCATGATGGCATTAAGCAATTGCCGGGACGGTGCAGGGCGCGCTGATTCAGAGCAGCCACATGCCCACCAGCCCACTGAGGATGCCCACCAGCATGGTCATCACGGCCACACTGACGAGCACGCGGGTGTCGAAATCCTTGCGCAGCATCAACAGCGACGGCAGGCTCACGCTGGGCAGGGTCATCAGCAAGGCCACAGCAGGCGCGGTGCCCATGCCCAGTGCCATCATCGTTTGCACAATCGGGATTTCCGCCGCAGTGGGGATCACGAACAGCGTGCCGACAATCGCCAGGGGGACGAGCCACAGCAGGCTGTCGCTCATGGCGCCATCGACGTGCGGGAACAGCCACACGCGGGCCGCGCCCAGCAGCAAGACGGCCAGCAAATACACCGGAATGGTATTCCAGAACAATTGCCACAACGTGCGCGCCCAGCGCACCAAGAACGGGTCTTGATTGCCCTGGCTGGCATCGGAGATCGCGTCCAGCGCCGCGTCAGGAATGCTCTCCGGGCGTGAGATGCGCTGGGCAATCAGCGAGACGCCAATCACCAGCACCAACCCGGCCACCAGGCGTAATGCACTGAACCCCCAGCCCAGTACAAAGCCCATGAACACCAGCGTTGCCGGGTTCAGTACCGGGTTGGCAATCCAGAAGGCGAGGGCGGCGCCCACCGACACCTTCTGTCGGCGCATGCCGGCGGCAACCGGGGCCGCGCAACAGGTGCACATCATGCCCGGCAGGGCGAACAGCCCGCCGCGCAGGGTCGAACCCAGACCGGCCTTGCCGAACAGGCGCAGCAACCAGTCGCGCGGGATCAGCACTTGAATCAGCGAGCCGAGAATCACTGCCAGAACGGCGGCTTTCCAGATCGCCAGAAAATACACCTGGGCATACGCCAGTGCCGCCGCGAGGGGCTCGCCCTGGTTATCGTTGAGGATCGAGGCGCCAATGCTGTGGTTGTCTGCCGCCAAAAAGGCTTTGGCGTAGTAGGGCGACCACTTGACGTAATACAGGCCAATGCCTGCTATCAGCAGGAACAGCAGGGGCTTGCACCAGAATGACCAGCCCCGTGTAGGTTTGACTGAGGAAACACTGGACATAAACAGTTACCGGACATGAGGAAATTGCGGCGCATCATACGCCAATCCGGAGGCTGATTTATCTGCAAGGGGTGTCAGACCGCGCAAGCTGGCGCGATCTGTAGTGAAGCCTCACAAGGTTCTGATGGCGTTGCTGATTGCCCGCGCGCACTGGACGATGGCCGAGCCCATCTTGAGCTCTGCGTCTTCCATGCTCCAGCGGCTGCTGGGCGCCACCACGTGGACGGCTGCCACTGGCAGGCCATGGCTGCCGTACACCGGCGCGGCAAGGGTCATGTCCCCCAGGAACATTTCTTCCTTATTGGTGGCGTAGCCCTTGCTCCGGGCCGCTTGTATGCGTTCGAAAATAGCCGCCGGATCGGTCAGCGTGTGCTGGGTGAAAGGCCGAATATCGCTGGCTTGCAGGGCCGCGTGCACGTCTTCGTCAGGCAGTCCGCTGAGGTAGGCCCGTCCGCCGCCACTGAGGTACATGGGGATGCGGCTGCCAATCGGCATATGAATGGGGATGAACTTGGGCGCCACAAAACGCGCGACATACACCATGGACACGCCGTCAGGCTCGGTCAGGTTGACGGTTTCGCCAGTGAGTTGGTTGAGTTCCGCCAAGTAAGGATTTGCAACGTCAACGAGTGTGTCCGCGGCTAAATAGTTGTAGCCGATTTCCATAACTTTGGGCGTTAACTGGAAGCGGCGGCTTTGCGGATGCTTGCGGATATAGCCCAGCTCTTCGAGCGTGTGCACCATTCGCTGGGCGGAGCTTTTGCTAATGCCCGCAACCTGCGCAATATCGGCCAGGTTCATGGTTCGCCGTGCTGCGCCAAAGCCGCGCAATACCGCGAGGCCCTTCTCCAACGACTGATTGAAAAGGGGGTTATTGTGTTCGCTCATGACGCTTCCTTGGCGTTTATGTACGTTATAAATATCGATATTCGATACTTATAAATCTCTTTACGATTTAGGTAAATTGTTTATAGTCGATGCCGGCTTTTAACACCAGAGGGTGCGGAGGCTGTTTCAAGGCGTTATCAGGATAATAAAAGCGACCACAGGGAGATTCGCCATGCAGAAAAAATTTCAAGTGCTCACGCTCGTGTGTGCAATCGCCGCGGGCATGATGGGATCTGCCAGCGTACTGGCTACACCGACCTATCGCGTCGGGGCTACCGCCACAGGCATTCCGTTTACCTTCGTTGACATCAAAAGCGGGCATACCCAGGGCATGATGGTCGACGCGATTGAAGCCATCGGCAAAGCGGGCGGTTTCCAGACGGATATTCAACAAAGCGTCTTTTCTGCGCTGATTCCTTCATTGACGTCCAACAAGATCGACCTGATCTCGGCCGCCATGCTCAAAACCCCTGAGCGCGAGAAGGTCGTGCAGTACTCCGACCCGATTTACAGCTACGGTGAAGGGCTGATCCTTCAGGAAAAAGACCCTAAAACCTACACCAGCATGGCTGACCTGAAAGGGGAAATCGTCGGTGCCCAAGTGGGATCGGTCTTTATTGATGCCTTGAACAGGCATGGCGGTTTCAAGGAAGTGCGCAGCTACGACTCGGTGGCCGACATGATGCGCGACCTGCGGTTGGGCCGGATCAAGGCTGCATTCGGCGACCGTCCCATCGTGGCGTACCAGATGGCCACCAACCCCAAGCAGACCAAGGGGCTGAAACTGTCGGACACCTATAAATCGGTAGTCGTGGGCGATGTGTGCATCGTGATGCGCCAGAACGACCCCGAAACACTTGCGCAAGTGAACAAGGGCATCGCCGCGATCAAGGCTGATGGCTCGCTGGACCGCATCATTGAGCAGTGGAAACTGAACTGATGATTCCTCGGCCCGCACGCTGCTGCGGGCCGTTTCATGTGTTGTTTCGCAGGTAACTTATGTTTCTCCAGGACGCGTTGGACTTCCTCCCGCTGTTGTTGAAAGGGGCGGTCGTTACTGTGCAAGTCACTGCGGGATCGTTCGTGCTGAGTTCGCTGATCGGTCTTGTATTCGCTTTGATGATGGTTTCCAAAATCCGCGCGGTGGCGTTGTTCGCCATAGGCGTGGTCAACGTGATTCGCGGTTTGCCCATCATTGTTCAGCTGTTTTATATCTATTTCGTATTGCCCGACTTCGGCATCCAGCTCAGCGCCATGCAGGCGGGTGTGATTGGTCTGGGCATCGCGTACTCGGCCTATCAGGCCGAAAACTTCCGCGCCGGCATCCAGGCCATTGACCACGGCCAGATCGAAGCCGCCGAATCCATCGGCATGCGCGGCATGATGATCATGCGCCGGGTAGTATTGCCCCAGGCGTTCCGCATCGCCTTGCCGCCCTACGGCAATACGCTGGTGATGATGCTCAAGGACTCCTCGCTGGTGTCCACCATCACCGTGGCCGAGATGACCCGCCAAGGTCAGTTGATCGCCTCTTCGACGTTCGAAAACATGACGGTGTACACCTTGGTGGCCCTGCTTTACCTGTCGATGAGCCTGCCGTTGTCCTTCGGTTTGCGTCGCCTGGAAGCACGCTTCGCGACGCGGAGAACTTCATGATTGAACTCAAGGGTGTGTACAAGCATTTCGGCAGCGTCCCGGTGCTTGAAGGGGTGGATCTGCAAGTCGGGCAAGGCGAAGTGGTGTGCCTGATCGGCCCTTCGGGGTCGGGCAAATCGACGCTGTTGCGGTGCATCAACGGCCTGGAAAGTTACAGTCGGGGCGAGATCCTGGTCAGCGGCCAGCGCGTGGACCGCAACGACAAGAGCATCCATCAGTTGCGCACGCGTGTGGCCATGGTGTTTCAGCGTTTCAACCTGTTTCCGCACCGTACGGCGCTCGAAAACGTGATGGAAGGGCCGATTTACGTGCTCAAGCAACACCCGCAAGCGGCGCGCAAGCAGGCCACGGCGCTGCTCGAAAAAGTCGGTCTGGCCCACCGCATGGACGCCTACCCGGACGCCTTGTCCGGGGGGCAGCAGCAACGCGTGGCGATTGCCCGCGCGCTGGCCATGAACCCGCAAGCCATTTTGTTCGATGAGCCGACCTCGGCCCTCGACCCGGAACTGGTGGGTGAAGTGCTCACGGTCATGCGGCGTCTGGCCGACGAGGGCATGACCATGATCGTCGTCACCCATGAGATGGGATTTGCCCGTGATGTCGCGGACAAAGTGTGTTTCTTGCACAGCGGCCACATTGTCGAGGCCGGCCCTGCCAAAACAGTGCTGAGCGCCCCGCAACACCCGCGTACCCAAGATTTTCTGCGACGTCTGCTGAACCAGACGGACGAGGTTACCTCATGAAATCTGCTTCCAGCGGTCAGTTGCCGCCTTCGCTGTGGTCAGCCACGGCCCGGCCCGGCGCCATGACGCCGCCGCTCAGTGAAAACAAACGCGTGGACGTGGCCATTGTCGGGGCCGGATACACCGGGCTGGTCACGGCATTAAGGCTGGCCGAAGCAGGCATCAGCGTGTGCGTGCTGGACGCTGGCGAACCCGGGTGGGGGGCATCGGGTCGCAACGGCGGGCAAGTGATTCCGGGCCTCAAGTACGACCCCGATCAGTTGCTCCAGCGTTACGGTGAGACGCGCGGCGAGCGCATCATCGAGGCCTGCGGAGGGGCTGCCGATGAAGTCTTTGCCTTGATTCGCGAGTACAGCATCGCCTGTGAAGCCAGCCGTAAAGGCTGGATCCAGCCCGCCGTGTCCGCCGTATCCATGAAAGCGCTTGAACACCGGGCCCGGCAATGGCAGCAACGAGGGATTGCCGCCGAGATTCTGGACCGTGATGCGGTATGCCAGCGTCTGGGTACGCACAATTATCTGGGCGGCTGGGTCGACCCGCGCGCGGGCAGTTTGCATCCGCTGAACTATGCCCGCGGGTTGGCCAAGTCAGCGTTGGGCCGTGGCGTCACCATTCACAGCCAAAGCCGGGTGACCGATTTGCGGCGTGTGGGGCAACAATGGCAATTGACCACTGCCCAAGGCAACACGGTCAGCGCCGATAGGGTGGTGCTGGCCACCAACGGGTACACCGACAACCTGTGGCCGGGCTTGCGCCAGACCGTACTGGCGGCCAACAGCTTCATCATCGCCACCCGTCCGCTGCCCCCTGACTTGCGCAAGACCATCTTGCCGGGAGGTGAAGTGTGTTCGGATGCGCGTCGCCTGTTGCTGTACTTCAAGATGGATGCCCAGGGCCGCTTGTTGCTGGGCGGTCGCGGGCCGTTTGCGGAGCCGACCCGGGCCGGGGACTGGACGCATCTGGAACGCTCAATGGTGATGCTGTTCCCGCAACTGGCCGGGGTGGCCGTCGAATACCGCTGGAGCGGGCGCATTGCGTTGAATCAGAGTGTGTTGCCGCAGCTGCATGAACCTCAGCCGGGACTGTCGATACTGATGGGCTACAACGGCCGCGGGATTGCCATGTCGACCCTGTTGGGCAAGCATCTGGCGGCGCGCGTGGCGGGAACCGACAGTGACTTCCCGTTCCCGGTCACGCCCATTCGCAGCATCCCGTTCCACAGCCTGCAACGCTTGTACGTTGCCGCCGGGATCACCTACTACCGAATGCTCGATGCCCTGAACTGAACTGAACTGCGCAACGGCAAGCAATTGCTTGCCGTTGCCTGGGCGTCAATCGTCGGTTTTGATGGTGGCCACGTCGTCAGCCTTGATCCTGATGTGCTTGCCGGCAATGTCCACGAACTCGTAGAAGCCGTCGTTGGTTTTGGTTTTTGGCAGGTCTTTGGTCAGGTATTGCGTGCCGTTTTGCAGGGTCACCACGCTCGGCGAGGCGCACCCAGCCAGCCCCAGCATTGCCACCATCACCAACGGTACAGCGATCTCATTGATCTTCATGCAAGCTCCTCGAGCATTCAAACGTAAGGATTAAACGCACGGGCTTTTATGCAAAAGCCAGTGTCGGAAAATAACTGCTGCCTCTGACAACGTTTTATGCCGAGAGTGCGCCAGGTAGTCAGCATTACCGCTGATACATTCATAAGGGCCGACGCGCCGCAGCACGCCGCTGTCGATTTTGTCCCTGACCATAAAATCCCAGCCCAGCCCGACGCCCATGCCTTGCATGATTGCCTGATAGGCCAGCGTCACTTGGTTGAACAGCGGGCTGTCGGGCGAGGGGGTGTGCTCAATCGCGAAATGCCGGAACCAGTCGCGCCAGTCCATGCAGTTCCAGCCGGATGAATCCAGCTCGATCAGGGGCAGCGTTTGCACATCAGACGGTGCGCCAATGTTTGCCACAGGCAAGTCAGCGCTGACCACCGGGTACACGCATTCGGCAAACAAGAGATCGGCATCCAGTGATGACCACTTGCCATTACCGTACAAGATCGAGAAATCGTAATCCGCTGTACTCGACTCGTCCAGACCATTATTGGCGTGGATGTTGACCGTGATCCCGGGGTGAGCGGTGTTGAACGCCAGCAGACGCGGAAAGAGCCAGAACTGTGCCACAGCGTGGGTGCACTGCACCGTCACGGCAGTAGGCGCATGTTCCACCTTGATCCGGTTGACACTGTGTTGCAGTCGCTCAAGCATCGCGCTGACTTCTGCAAACAGGCCGGCGCCCGCGCGGGTCAGGCTGATACCCCGGGCTTGACGCTCGAACAACGAGAGTCCGAGGGCATCTTCAAGGGTGCGAATCTGTTTGCTGACGGCGCTTTGGGTCAGGCACAGCTCGGTTGCGGCGCGGGTAAAGCTGCCATTACGGGTAACCGCCTCGAACGTGATCAGCGTGTCGAGCGGTGGCAAGTGTTTCAAGTAGCGGCTCACGGGTGTTCCTGTGGGGCAGACTCTGCGGGTGGGCTGCAAGTGTGTTGGATTATTCCCATAAGGAATGCCTGAATGCCAAATGCTCTTTAGTCACTCAAGCGTGGAATGCCTATTCTTGCAGCCTCTTTCAGGTTGTGAGCATACGTAATGAAGCGCGGGATAGTCTATGCCGGCATGGCAGGTGCCGTGTGGGGGTGGGTGTTTTTGGTGCCGGTGCTGTTACCGGAGTTCAGTCCGCTGCTCCTCAGTTGTGCCCGTTTTATCCTGTACGGCGCAGTGTCGGCACTGTTGATACTGCCCAACGCCAAGCGCTTGCTGACCCAACTGACCCTGCGCGACGTAATGACACTGGTGAAGCTCGCCCTGTTGGGCAACCTGATTTATTACATGCTGCTGGCCGCCGCCGTGCAGTGGGTGGGGATCGCCGTGGCGTCACTGATCATCGGCGTATTGCCGTTGACCATCAGTTGGCTGGGCCGCAGCGATGCGGGGGCCGTGCCGCTGACTCGCCTGATCTGGCCGCTGCTGCTGGTGCTGGCCGGGATGCTGTGCATCAACCTTGAGGCCTTGTCTGGCGCCGATGCCGGGCAACCGTTGGCTGAAAAAATACTGGGCATTGCCTGTGCTATGGGCGCACTGGTGTGCTGGACGGGATTTGCCACAGCCAACGCGCGGTACTTGAAACACAGTTCATTCACCAGCAGTGAATGGTCGAGCTTGTGGGGCGTGACCACGGGTGTGCTGGGGCTTTTGATCTGGACCGTCGCCCATGCACTGTCGCTGGAGGCTGCGCACGCCGACGTCAGTGACGCCCGCTGGCAGGGGTTCTGGGCGATCAATCTGGCGTGTGCGGTCGTCGGCTCATGGTTCGGCAACCGGCTGTGGAATGCGGCTTCGCGGCGGCTGCCGCTGACCTTGAGCGGCCAGTTGATCGTGTTTGAAACACTGTTCGCGCTGTTTTATGGCTTTGTCTATGTGCAGCGCTGGCCGACGTTGCTGGAATCACTGGCCGTGATCCTGCTGTTAAGTGGCGTCAGTTGGGCCGTACGCCGTCATGCGCCCGCCCGCCAGGCACTGGCTTGATCAGCTCGGGCAGGCTTTGGCGCCGTTGTTCAGCCCTTGTTTATCGACGCGGCTGAGCAGGGTGGCTTTGCCGTTGTGCCAGGTCAGGGTCAGCACGTACAGGGAGTCGAAATCGCTGTCTGCCCAGTCCTCGGTCAGCGAGACTTTTTTACCGGTGGCCTTGCCCGCGACCGTGTTGATCAGCTCAGGCAGGTAGCCATGGGACCAGGCGGTGTAGACGGTCGAGTTGTGGTACTTGTCGTCTGTCAGCTCGTTGGCCAGTTGCCGTGTATCGTTGGCCGAAAACTCCAGATTGATGGGCAAGCCCAGTTTGATGGCGCTGGGGTTGATGGTCATCATCGGCCGCACATAGCTGTAGGCGTCATCCTCGGCGCCTTCTTCGACCTGACGCGACGGGTTGGCGGCGAACACGTAATCCGCCTTGCCATATTTCTGCGGCAGCAACGTCGCCAGATCAATGGCGCGGTTCAGGCCCTGGCAGGTCAGTTGCCCCAGACCGTCAGCCGGTTTTTCAGCGTGGCGCATGAACACCAGGGTCTGAACCCCATCGGCCGGTTGGGCGAAAGCGTCTTCGACGTGGGAGCTAAGGCTGACAGTGCCCGCGATCAGCAGCAGCGGGACAGCGGCTAACGCGAAGCGGTTTTTTTTCCAGTCGATCGGGAACATGAAGGTCTTCTGTATCAAATCGGGCGAGTGCGCTCCTTGTCGTACAAACACCGAAGTGCCCGTCATCCTTGAACAAAGTGTTCATTAGACGCGCATTTGGAAATTGGTTCGCTCTCACTTTAGTTGCAGACGTTTCTGAATGCTTCCAGGGATTAAGCTGACGAGTACTGGTAAGGCGGTGTTCAATTGGCCATCATTGAACGGCCTTCATCCTTAAGAGGTTGTGCCGATGTTACCTGCTCCGCTCAGACCCCCGATCAACCCCGTACACCTGCGCGTGCGAGCCTGGCGAGGGCGGGTCGGCTTGGGGTTGGTGGCGAGCCTTTCGGTGCTGGCTGGCATGACCGATGCCATCGGGTTTCTGGCCACGGGCGATTTCGTGTCGTTCATGAGCGGTAACACCACGCGCCTGGCGGTGGCGATCAGTCAGGGGGATGCGAGCCTGGTGTTGCGCCTGTTTTTTGCCGTGCTGGCGTTCATCGCAGGCAACACGCTGGGCATTTTGCTCGGGCGTTGGGGCGGACGCCGCGCCTTGCCCTTGATGCTGGTCATTGCCGGGCTGTTGTGTGCCGCCGGGCTGGTGCCATTTGCGTCGCAGGTGCCGGCCTTGCTGGCGGCCATTCTGGCGATGGGCATGCTTAATGCGGCTGTGGAGCAGGTCAACGGGTTGCCGGTGGGGCTGACGTACGTGACCGGGGCGCTGTCGCGTTTCGGCCGCGGTCTGGGGCGCTGGCTGCTGGGCGAGCGCAAGAGCGGCTGGCGCGTGCAACTGGTGCCCTGGAGCGGCATGTTGCTAGGCGCGGTGTTGGGCGCCTGGCTGGAGGCACGGTTCGGCGTCAGGGCGATGTTATTCAGCGCGGGGTTTGCCTGCGTGCTCGGTGTGATCTCCTTGCGCATCCCGCGCCGCTGGCAGCGCGATTACATGCCGCGTTAAGCCCCTGTTTGTCTGCGACTGCGCGACGGGTAGACTGGCGCCACGCACGGGCCTGCCCCAATCAATAAACAGGAGTTGTTGTGTCCCAGTCTGTCGATGACCATTCGCCCCTCGAGTCATTCTCTCTTGAAAGCCCGGCGCCCCTGTACGCGCGGGTCAAACAGGCCATCGTGCAGAAAATCCGCTCCGGTGCCTGGCTCCCCAATACGAAGTTGCCGTCCGAAAGCGAGTTGCTCCAGCAATTGGGCGTGAGCCGCATGACCATCAACCGTGCCTTGCGCGAGCTGACCATCGAAGGCCTGCTGGTGCGCATGCAAGGCGTGGGGACGTTTGTGGCGATGCCCAAGGGCACGGCGGCACTGTTCGAAATTCACAATATCGCGCAGGAAATCGCTGATCGCGGCCATGTACACCGCAGCGACGTGATGGTGCTTGAAGAGGTCCCGGCTAAGGCCAGCCCGACCTTGCCCTTCGCCCTGGACGGCATCGAGCGGCTGTTTCATTCGGTGATCGTGCATTACGAAAACGAGGTGCCGGTGCAAATCGAGGAGCGTTTCGTCAATGCGCAGATTGCGCCTCTTTATTTGCAGCAGGACTTCACCCGCACCACGGCCTACGCCTACTTGATGGACCTTGCGCCGCTGACCGGGGGCGAGCATGTGGTGGAAGCCATTCATGCCACCTCGGCGGAGTGCCGTCTGCTAGGCATCAAACGAAACGAAGCGTGCCTGATGATTCGCCGCCGCACCTGGTCGGCCCAAGGCGTGGTGGGGTGCGCGCGACTGGTGTATCCGGGCTCGCGCTATCGGTTGCAAGGGCAGTGTGGGCACTGAGTGGGCGTTGGCGCGGGTGGGCGTGTTACCCGCGTTACTTTTGGTGCGGTTCCGTTACCTTTTTGCCGGTCTATGCACCAAGTTGCGGCAACTTTTCACGAGCTTTCGCTAAGAACGAGCTGAGTCGTGAAAATCTGAATTTTTATAACATCTTGATTTAAATAATATTTTCCTATTGTCATGGCACGCTTCTCAGAAGGCGCGCTGCATGTTGGCCCTTCACTTGCATTCACTTGTACATACAGGTTGGTATAAGTGCGCAGTTGCCGCACTGCACCTCATGTCGTTGATGCCATTTGATGAAGGATTACTGCATGACAACTGCTCACACCCGTCACCGCGACGGTGAAATCCGCGCCGCCCGCGGCACCCGTCTTACGGCTAAAAGCTGGATGACCGAAGCCCCGCTGCGGATGTTGATGAACAACCTTGACCCGCAAGTGGCCGAGAACCCGACCGAGCTGGTGGTGTATGGCGGCATTGGCCGGGCAGCGCGCAACTGGGACTGCTACGACAAAATTGTCGAAAGCCTCACTCACCTCAATGACGACGAGACCTTGCTGGTGCAATCCGGCAAGCCGGTGGGCGTGTTCAAAACCCACAGCAATGCGCCGCGCGTGCTGATCGCCAACTCCAATCTGGTGCCGCACTGGGCGACCTGGGAACACTTTAACGAACTGGATGCCAAGGGCCTGGCCATGTATGGCCAGATGACAGCCGGGAGCTGGATCTACATCGGCAGTCAGGGGATTGTGCAAGGCACGTACGAAACCTTCGTCGAAGCCGGTCGCCAGCATTACAACGGCAGCCTCAAGGGCAAGTGGGTCCTGACAGCGGGTCTGGGCGGCATGGGCGGTGCGCAGCCCCTGGCCGCCACCTTGGCGGGCGCGTGCTCGCTGAACATCGAATGCCAGCAGAGCCGCATCGATTTCCGTCTGGCCACCCGGTACGTTGACGAACAGGCCACCGATCTGGATGACGCGCTGGCGCGGATCGCCCGCTACACCGCCGAAGGCAAAGCCATTTCCATTGCACTGTGTGGGAATGCTGCCGAGCTGCTGCCTGAAATGGTTCGCCGTGGTGTACGCCCGGACATGGTCACCGACCAGACCAGCGCCCACGACCCGCTCAACGGCTACCTGCCCAAAGGCTGGACCTGGGAGCAGTACCGCGACCGCGCCGTGACCGATCCGGCGGCCGTGGTCAGCGCCGCCAAGGCGTCGATGGGCGAACACGTCGAAGCCATGCTCGCCTTTCAGAAACAGGGCATCCCGACCTTCGACTACGGCAACAACATTCGTCAGATGGCCAAAGAAGTCGGCGTCGAAAACGCCTTCGACTTCCCCGGATTTGTACCGGCCTACATCCGCCCGCTGTTCTGCCGTGGCGTAGGCCCGTTCCGTTGGGTCGCGCTGTCGGGGGACGCCGAGGACATCTACAAGACCGACGCCAAGGTCAAAGAACTGATCGCCGACGACGCGCACCTGCACAACTGGCTGGACATGGCCCGCGAGCGCATCAGCTTCCAGGGTTTGCCGGCGCGTATTTGCTGGGTTGGCTTGGGCCAGCGTGCGAAGTTGGGCCTGGCGTTCAACGAAATGGTGCGCAGCGGCGAGCTGAAAGCGCCGATCGTGATTGGCCGCGACCATCTGGACTCCGGCTCCGTGGCCAGCCCCAACCGCGAAACCGAAGCCATGCAGGATGGCTCGGACGCGGTGTCTGACTGGCCGCTGCTCAATGCCTTGCTCAACACCGCCAGCGGCGCGACCTGGGTTTCGCTGCACCACGGCGGTGGCGTGGGCATGGGCTTCTCGCAGCATTCGGGCATGGTGATTGTGTGTGATGGCACCGACGAAGCGGCCGAACGCATCGCCCGCGTGCTGCACAACGACCCGGCCACCGGCGTGATGCGCCATGCCGACGCCGGGTATGAAATCGCCATCGACTGCGCCAACGAACAGGGCCTGAACCTGCCGATGATCAACGGCTGAGCCGCCCCCACACCTGATAGTCGCTGACGAAGGTCGGGATAGCGCGTACGTGGGCCACACAGGCTGCACGGTGCACGCCTGCCTGCGTCAATGGCTGACCTGACGACCCTGTGAGGCAACAACCATGAGCAACAGTCCGTTTACTCAACAACTGCAAGGCGTGCGCGTGCTGGACATCAGCCGCGTACTGGCGGGCCCGCATTGCACCGCGATGCTGGCGGACCTGGGGGCTGATGTCATTAAGTTCGAGGTGCCGCAAGAGGGCGATGACGCACGGCATCTGGGGCCTTTTCTGGCGGGCGAAAGCGTGTACTTCGGCCTCATCAATCGCGGCAAGCGCAGCGTCGAGATTGATTTCAAAGACCCGTCAGACCGTCAACGCTTTTACGAACTGGTGGCCGACGCCGATGTGCTGGTGGAGAACTTCCGCCCCGGCGTCACCCGGCGTCTGGGCATTGATTTCGATACCCTGAAGCAGCACAACCCGCGACTGATCTACGCCAGTATTTCCGGTTTCGGGCAGGACGGCCCCCTGTCGGGTCGCCCGGCCTACGACATTGTGGCCCAGGCCATGTCGGGCTTGATGAGTGTCACCGGATTTGCAGCCACGGGGCCTACCCGCAGCGGCGAGTCCATCGGGGACTTGTGTGCCGGGGTCTACGCCGCCTGGGCCATCAGTTCGGCTTTGTTTGCCCGCGAGCGCCATGCGCCGGGCGCGCAATACATCGATGTGGCCATGTTCGACGTGTTGTTCAGTCTGCAAATGACCGGTTTGTCCAACCTGTATGCCAACGGTGTGGCACCGGGGCTGGTGGGGAACCGACATCCGGTGTCCACCCCGTTTGACACCTACCGGGCTGCCGACGGGTTGGTGGTGATTGCGGTCGCCAGCAACCGGCTGTTTGAGCGCCTGTGCCAGTGCATGGGCCAGCCTGAGCTGGCAATCGACCCGCGCTTTATCGACGACGCCAGTCGTACCCGGCACGAACCGCAACTGCGGGCTGCCATTGAGGCATGGACCGCGCAACACAGCGTCGAGCACCTGTGTGACGGCTTGCTGGAGGCAGGGGTGCCGTCCTCGCCGGTGTGGGATTTGGCTGAAGCCGCCAGCAGTGAGCATGCCCGCGTGCGTCAGTTGCAGTTTCAGTCACCCGGCGCGGCAGTGCCTTGTGTGCCGCAACCGGTGTTCTTCAACGGTCGCAAACCCCACGCCCTTACTGCAGCCCCACGCTTGGGGGCTGACAACGCCATTTTTGGTTTGAATCCAACAGGAGTGAACCCGTGAATTTCACTATGAATGCAGAAGAGCTGGCAGTGGTTGACAGCGCTGAACAGGTCGCCCGCGAAGTGATTCAGCCCTTGGCGCAGCACTACGACGAGAGCGAAAGTTTTTGTCTGGCCAGCATCAAGGCGTTGGGTGACTTGGGCTTTATGGGCATTAACCTGCCAGAAGCCTACGGCGGCCTGGGCATCGGCAGCCTGGCGATGAGCCGCGTGGTGGAAGCGGTCGCGGGGGCCTGTGCCTCGACGGCCTCGGCCATGACGGCGCACTTTTTGGCCACCGATTCGATTCTGCTGGGCGCCACGGAACAGCAAAAGCAGGAGTGGTTGCCCCAGGCGGCCAGCGGGGCGTGGTTGGGCGCATTCGCCCTGACCGAGCCGGCCGCTGGTTCCAACCCGGCCGACATGCGCAGCCGTGCCGTGCGCGAAGACGGTGGCTGGCGTGTACGCGGCAGCAAGCACTACATCACCAATGCCAAGGAAGCCGACTTCATTGTGCTGTACGTGAAAACCGACGCGGAGGCCGGGCACAAAGGCATCAGTGCATTCAGGGTGCCCAAGGGCACGGCCGGGATCAGTTTCTCCAGCCCGGAGAAAACCATGGGTCTGCGCGGCAGCACGATCTATGAGTTGGCGCTCGATTGCTGGTTGCCAGAGACTGCGCTGCTGGGTGTCGAGGGGCAGGGTTTCAACACGGCCATGGCGGTGCTGGATCGCGGGCGGGTGGAAGTGGCGGCCATGTCGCTGGGGATTGCCAGCGCGGCATTGAACGCCAGTTTGAACTGGGTGCGTGAGCGTCAAATAGGGCCTAAACCCCTGGCGGCGTATCAAGGGACGCAATGGCGCCTGGCGGACATGTATGCGCAGCTCGAAAGTGCCCGCCTGCTGACCATGAAAGCCGCTGCCCGGCGTGACAGCGGCGAGCGTTTCAGCCTTGATTCTGCGACGGCCAAACTGGTGGCGGCGGAGTGCGCCGGGTTTATCACCGATGCTGCGCTGCAATTGCACGGCGGGTACGGCTACAGCCGTGACTTGCCGTTGGAGCGTTACGTGCGCGATGCGCGGATCTTGCGGATTTTCGAAGGCACTTCTGAAGTGCAGAAAATCATCATTTCCCGGGCGTTGCTCGACGCCCGCCCGTAACGCGCACGTGGCAGGTGCGCAGGCACCTGCCCAGGGTTGCAAGGATGCGGTGAAGGTCAGGTCAAGGATCGGAAAAGTCATTCCAAAAACAATGGGCGCACCGACGGTGACAGCCCCAAGGAACTGCTTATGTCCACGCACAACGAAGATTCACCGCGGGCCTCGCTGGTCGAACAGCGCTCTATTGATTACATCCCCGAGTCCGAGCGACACGGGCGGTTGTTCAGTCAGTTCACCCTGTGGTTCGGGGCGAACCTGCAAGTCACGGCCATCGTCACGGGCGCCCTGGCCGTGGTCTTGGGCGGTGATGTGTTTTGGTCGCTGATCGGTTTGCTGATCGGGCAAGTGCTGGGCGGCGTCATCATGGCACTGCACGCCGCTCAGGGCCCGAAGCTGGGGTTGCCGCAAATGATCTCCAGTCGTGTGCAATTCGGGGTGTACGGGGCCGTGATCCCGATTGTGCTGGTGTGCCTGATGTACGTGGGGTTTTCGGCCAGCGGCTCGGTGCTGGCGGGGCAGGCGGTGGGGCAATTGGTCGGCGTGAGCGATTCGTGGGGCATCCTGATTTTTGCGGCCCTGATTGTCCTGCTGACCATCCTGGGCTACCGCACGATTCACATGATTGGCCGCGTGGCCAGCGTGGTTGGGGTGCTGGCGTTTTTCTACCTGTTCTACACCTTGCTGTCGCAAAACGATGTGGGCCTGTTGTTGAGCAATAAACACTTTTCGCTAAGCAGCTTTTTATTGGCCATCTCGCTTTCGGCGTCCTGGCAGATTGCTTTCGGGCCGTATGTGGCCGATTACTCGCGCTATCTGCCGTCTACCACCTCGTCGCTCAAAACCTTCCTCGCGGTGGGGCTGGGCTCGGTGGTGGGGTCGCAGATCTCGATGGTGTTTGGCGTGTTTGTGGCTGCATTGGCCGGTGACCGGTTTGCCGGGCATGAGGTGTCGTACATCGTGGGGCTGGGGGCGAGCGGGGCTATGGCTGCGCTGCTGTATTTCTGTGTGGTGTTTGGCAAGGTGACGATCACCACCCTCAATGCCTACGGCAGTTTCATGTCGCTGGCGACCATCGTCAGCGGGTTCCGTGGCAATCACCGGATCTCCAAAACCCTGCGTCTGGTGTACATCCTGCTGATGGTGGGGTTTGCCACCACGCTGGCGTTGCTCGGGCAGCATTCATTCCTCAAGGATTTCTCGGCATTCATCCTGTTCCTGCTGGCGTTTTTCACACCGTGGAGCGCCATCAATCTGGTGGACTTCTACCTGATCAGCAAAGAGCGCTATGACGTGCCGGCGCTGTCTAACCCGAATGGCCGATACGGGCGCTGGAACCTGCGCGGTATTGTGGTATACGCCTTTGGGGTGCTGATTCAGCTGCCGTTTATCGCCACCAGTTTTTACACCGGGCCGCTGGTGGCGTCGCTGGGGGGCACGGATATTTCCTGGATCATCGGTCTGACGCTGCCCGCGTTGATGTATTACCTGGTGGCACGCAATAGCGCACATGCCGTGCCCGATCAACTGATATTGCCGGTCGAACCGGCCACGGTTTAACGGTTTTTCTCAATCGCAGACGTGGACGGCCCGGTTGCGCGGGGCCGTCCTCAAAGGAGCAACCATGAAGGTGCTGGCTTGTATCAAACGCGTTGTCGATTACAACGTTAAAGTTCGCGTCAAGGCGGACAACTCCGGCGTTGACCTCGCCAACGTCAAGATGTCGATGAACCCCTTCTGCGAGATCGCTGTGGAAGAAGCCGTACGCCTGAAAGAGAAAGGCGTGGCAACTGAGATCGTCGTCGTCTCCATCGGCCCGACCACGGCTCAGGAACAGCTGCGTACCGCGCTGGCACTGGGTGCAGATCGCGCCATCCTCGTCGAATCCGCCGAAGACCTGACCTCGCTGGCCGTGGCCAAGCTGCTCAAGGCTGTGGTGGACAAGGAGCAGCCGCAACTGGTGATCCTGGGCAAACAGGCCATCGACAGCGACAACAACCAGACGGGCCAGATGCTGGCAGCGCTGACCGGTTACGGCCAGGGCACGTTCGCTTCCAAGGTTGAAGTGGCCGGTGACAAGGTAGCGGTGACCCGTGAAATCGACGGCGGCGCGCAAACGGTTTCCCTGAACCTGCCCGCCATCGTCACCACCGACCTGCGTTTGAACGAGCCGCGCTACGCGTCCCTGCCAAACATCATGAAAGCCAAGAAGAAGCCGCTTGAAGTGCTGACGCCTGACGCGTTGGGCGTTTCCACGGCATCGACCAACAAAACCCTGAAAGTCGAAGCGCCGGCGGCACGCAGCGCAGGCATCAAGGTCAAGTCGGTGGCTGAACTGGTCGAGAAACTGAAAAACGAAGCGAAGGTGCTTTGAATTGGAGGGCGTAAACATGACTATCTTGGTAATCGCAGAACACGACGGTAAAACCCTGGCCCCGGCCACGCTGAACACCGTAGCCGCTGCTGCCAAAATCGGTGGCGACATCCACGTTCTGGTCGCAGGTCAGGGCATTGGCGCCATCGCTGAAGCCGCTGCACAGGTTTCGGGCGTGGCCAAGGTGCTGGCTGCCGATAACGCGGCTTATGCGCATCAGTTGCCTGAAAACGTTGCCCCGCTGGTTGCAGAACTGGGCAAAAGCTACAGCCACATCCTGGCTGCGGCGACCTCCAACGGCAAAAACATCCTGCCGCGTGTGGCTGCGCAACTGGACGTTGACCAGATCTCCGAGATCGTTTCGGTAGAAAGCGCTGACACCTTCAAGCGTCCGATCTATGCCGGTAACGCCATTGCGACCGTGCAATCGACAGCGCCGGTCAAAGTGATCACCGTGCGTGCGACCGGTTTCGACCCGGTGGCGGCGCAAGGCGGTGCTGCGGCAGTGGAAGCGGTCGCGGCCGTTCACGATGCAGGCACGTCTTCGTTCGTGAACGAAGAACTGGCCAAATCGGACCGTCCTGAGCTGACCGCAGCCAAAATCGTCGTCTCCGGCGGTCGCGGCATGCAGAACGGCGACAACTTCAAACACCTGTACGCACTGGCCGACAAACTGGGCGCTGCCGTGGGTGCGTCCCGTGCCGCGGTTGACGCCGGTTTTGTACCGAACGACATGCAGGTGGGCCAGACCGGCAAAATCGTTGCGCCACAGCTGTACATTGCGGTCGGTATTTCCGGCGCGATCCAGCATTTGGCGGGCATGAAAGACTCCAAAGTGATCGTAGCGATCAACAAGGACGAAGAAGCGCCGATCTTCCAGGTGGCCGATTACGGCCTGGTGGCGGACTTGTTCGAAGCCGTACCTGAGTTGGAGCGGGCGCTGTGAGCCGTTAAACAGCTGGCGTGAAGACGCAGGCAGGCTGCAAAAAGCTGTTTCAATCCATTGTGTAGCGCTAACAAAACGCGCTGTCACGAGGTGTAGATTTCTCGCGTTTCAAACGTAATCCCCGTCAATGGCTGTGGAGAATGAATGATGTCGCGAGTGACTGCAAAACGAAGCATGAGCGTGGTTGCGTGGGTGGTAATGGGAGGGTTTTGCGGCCTGACGATGGCGGCACCGGCCGACCCGTTACAGATTGCCGGTACTTATGAATGCTCGGGGTATGACCGGCATGACGGTGCGTATAAGGGCGTGTTGACGCTGACGACGGACGAGAGCGCCAGCCATGCCCAACAGGGGTTTGGAGCCTATCAGTTGACCTTCAGGGTTGAAACGTCCGCAGCGCCGGTCACGTATTCAGGCTATGGCGCGGCCAAAGGGCAAACGCTAGCCCTGTACTTTGCCAATGACGATGCGAGCGCGGCCAAGGACTACGGCATCGGGTTGGCCACCTTGACCCAGGATCAGGATGCGCAGGGCACGTACACCACCACGCTGCACAAGTCGTACTATCAACCGCACTACATGCACAACGGTGTGGCTGGTCGAGGGACAGAAAGCTGCGTCAAGACCGTTGCCGGCAAGGCATAAAAAAAGCCCCGGAGCGACTCCGGGGCTTTCAATGCCGTCTTTCGATCAGCAGTAGCTGTTCACTTTTATAACCTCAGGTTCTGCTTTCGCCTTTTCCCAGGTCAGGGTCAAGGTTTGGAGCACCTTTGTCATGAACGCTTTGTCCGCGGCGGCCTTTTTGCCCACATAACCCTGGCCGCGGCGGTACATTTTGAGTCGGGCACGCATCTGTGGATGCTGATTTTCGAACTCGGTTTCTTCTACACAGTGGGAGACCGGGTCGATCCGAACGTCACCCGCCTCATTGATCCACACAATATGATCGTTGAGTGTGTCTTTACGACCGGCGAACAGTTCAGCCAGTTCGTTGATAGTCGGTTGGTTATTCAGGTTCATCGCTAGCTCCTTGACCACTCGTTGATCTGTCAATTGATTCGCGCAACTGCCAGTGCAGCGCTACGTGGGGTCCATCTAAAGCAGATCCTGCCTTGAGCGTGTCCCGTGTAGTAGTGAAGTTCAGCTACTACAACATCAGCCTGAAATGAAGGAGGGCAGCGTGAGCCAGAATGCTACGGGTGACATGACACATCAGCCACAAGCCTCTTGAGGACGTCTCGCCAGCTTCTCTCATCCAGACTCTGGACGATCAAACCAGGTCAGCTTCATCAATTCTGCCTTGTGGGCAGTACCTATCCCGGAACAGTCCGACGGCTCGTCGAACATGCTTACAACTACTTTTTCCAGCGCTTCCGGTGGGGAAGACGTCTGCATCATGCAAAAGGAAAAAGCCGTCGTCAACACATATGTAGTGATTATTTAAAGGCACTACATATGTGACTCGCGGGTCTGTTTCCAGCTTGCCGGTCATCCTGCGCTGGCCCGCAAGGGCGGGGGGGAAGTGCACTGACGTCTGAGCAATTGCGGTGGTTTGTTGCGGATTTGTTGCGGGCCTCGCATGCCGTGCGCCAGCTGCGCTGGCCGCTCTGTTAGTATCTGGCACTTTGATACCCATTGAAGGTGCCCTATGAGCGAGCCGATTCGCCTGACGCAGTACAGCCACGGAGCAGGGTGCGGCTGCAAAATTTCGCCTCAGGTGCTTGAAGTCATTCTTGCCGGTAGCGGTGCGCAAAACCTTGATCCGAAGTTGTGGGTCGGTAATTCATCGCGCGACGATGCGGCGGTCTACGCCCTGGATGACGAGCGCGGCGTGGTGTCGACCACCGATTTTTTCATGCCCATCGTCGATGACCCGTACGACTTCGGGCGCATTGCGGCCACCAATGCAATCAGCGATATCTACGCCATGGGCGGCGATCCGTTGATGGCGATTGCCATTCTGGGCTGGCCCGTGAACCTGTTGCCGCCCGAAGTGGCACGGGAAGTAATCCGCGGGGGCCGGGCCGTGTGTGATGACGCAGGCATCCCGCTGGCAGGCGGGCATTCGATTGACACCCCCGAGCCGATTTTTGGCCTGGCCGTGACCGGTGTCGTCAACAAACGCCAGATGAAACGCAATGACACCGCCACCGCCGGGTGCTTGCTGTACCTGACCAAACCCTTGGGGATCGGCATCCTCACCACGGCCGAGAAGAAGGGCAAATTGCGCACGCAGGACGTGGGCGTGGCCCGTGACTGGATGTGTACGCTGAACCGGATCGGCAGTCAGTTTGCCAAGCTCGATGGCGTCACGGCGATGACCGATGTGACGGGTTTTGGCCTGCTGGGGCATTTGGTCGAGATGGCCGACGGCAGTGGCTTGAGCGCGCAAATCGATTACGCCAGGGTGCCGCGGCTGGACGCGGTGGAATATTACCTGGAGCAGGGCTGCGTGCCGGGCGGCACCTTGCGCAACTATGACAGTTACGCGAGCAAGATTTCGCCGATCCAGGAGCTGCACAAGCGCGTGTTGTGCGATCCGCAAACCAGCGGCGGGTTATTGGTCGCTGTTACCCCGCAAGGCAACGAGGCGTTCCTGGACATGGCCCGCGAGCATGGCTTGCACCTTGAGCCGATCGGCCGCCTGGTGGAGCGACAGACGTACGCGGTTGAGGTTGCATGATGGCTCATGACGTAACCGACTTGCGCGAGGTGTTCCTCAATGACCGGCCGATGATGGATACCCGTGCGCCGATTGAGTTTCACAAAGGGGCGTTTCCGGGTGTGGTCAACCTGCCTCTGATGACCGATCACGAGCGTGAGCGCGTGGGCACGTGCTACAAGCAGCAAGGCCAGCAAGCCGCCGTGGTGCTGGGGCATCAATTGGTCTCGGGCAAGGTCAAGGCTGAGCGTCTGCAAGCATGGGCCGATTTTGCCCGGGCCCATCCCGACGGGTGCCTGTATTGCTTTCGTGGCGGCATGCGGTCGCAGATCGTGCAGCAGTGGCTCAAGCACGATGCCGGCATTGATTACCCGCGCGTCACCGGTGGCTATAAAGCGCTGCGTACGTTCCT
Source organism: Pseudomonas sp. ESBL9 (assembly GCF_036668715.1). Classification (NCBI taxonomy): domain Bacteria; kingdom Pseudomonadati; phylum Pseudomonadota; class Gammaproteobacteria; order Pseudomonadales; family Pseudomonadaceae; genus Pseudomonas; species Pseudomonas sp. ESBL9. Next base: position 635,246 of record NZ_JAZEVV010000001.1, read on the forward strand.
GATCCAGACCCTCGACGAGGCCGTGGCGCAGTGCGATCTGCTGGTGCTCGGCGGCATGACCGGTACCGGCAAGACCGACGTGCTGGTGCAGCTCGACAATGCGCTGGACCTTGAAGGTCACGCCAATCATCGCGGTTCAAGCTTTGGCAAGCGCGCCACCGGCCAGCCGTCCAATATTGATTTTGAAAATCGCTTGGCCATTGATGTGCTGAAAAAGCGCGACAAAGGCATTGAGCGCTTTGTGCTGGAAGACGAAAGCCGCACGGTGGGCAGTTGTGCCTTGCCGTTGCCGCTCTACCAAACCATGCAGACCGCGCCGATGGTGTGGCTCGAAGACAGCCTGAACAGCCGGGTCGAGCGCATCCTGCGTGATTACGTCATTGAGTTGTGTGCCGAATTCACGGCTAAAAATGCTGAACATGGTTTCGCGCTGTTTTCTCAGCGGTTGCTGGAAAGCCTGGCCAATATTCAAAAACGCCTCGGCGGTGAACGCTTTCAGCGTTTGCAGGACGTGATGACCCGCGCGCTGCAAGAGCAGGAACGTTGCGGATCGGTGGACATGCACCGGGTGTGGATCGAAGCGTTGCTGCGCGAATACTACGATCCGATGTACGCGTTTCAGCGTGAGAAGAAAGCCGGTCGAATCGCGTTTGCGGGGGATCAAGCGGCCGTGTTGGCGTATTTGCGCGAAAACGCCCGCCAGAAAGAGGGCCGTTAAGCCGCGTCTTTAGGCACGCTCAATCGCTCATTGGCCAAAGCAGTCAACCAGCTTGAGCGGTTTGACCATTGTTGCAGAGCCTTCGCAAGGCGATTATCAGCAGGATTTTCGACGGTTCCCATTCCTATAAAAAGACCGAGGGATTCTGCTGATGCGCGATTATCTGACCGCGATGAGCGACTTTGACTATCAACGTGCCGTAAGCCATTCGCTGCACGGCGATTTGACTGCTCTCAATGCCTGCGTCGAGTGCTGTGACCGCCATGCCTTGCCGGGGCGCATTGCACTGTTCTGGGAAGGCCGTGACGCCAGCAGCGCGTCCTACACCTTCACCGAGTTGCAGACGCACGCGGCCCGCTTTGCCAATTTCCTGTTGGCCCAAGGGGTCAAGCGCGGCGACACCGTAGCCGGCCTGTTACCCCGCAATGTCGAGTTGCTGGTTGTGGTACTGGCAAGCTGGCGCATTGGTGCGGTCTACCAACCTTTGTTTACGGCCTTTGGCCCCAAAGCCATCGAGCACCGCCTTAACAGTTCCGGCGCGGCGCTGGTGGTCACGGACGCCGCCAATCGACCCAAGCTGGACGACGTGAATGACTGCCCGACCATCGTCACCGTGAGCGGTCCGAAAGGGCAGGGGCTCGTGCGCGGCGATTACAGCTTTTGGGCTGAGCTGGAGCGCTACCCGGCGGTCTGCGAGCCCGTGATGCTGAACGGCGAAGACCCTTTTCTGCTGATGTTCACTTCGGGCACCACCGGCCCGGCCAAACCGCTGCTTGTTCCCCTCAAAGCCATCGTCGCGTTTCAGGCCTACACCCGGGACGCCGTGGACCTGCGTGCGCAAGACGCCTTCTGGAACCTGGCCGACCCCGGTTGGGCCTACGGTATCTATTTCGGGATTACCGGCCCGTTGTCGATGGGCCACCCGATCACGCTCTACGACGGCCCGTTCACGGTCGAAAGCACGTGCCGCGTGATCAAAAAGTACGCCATCACCAACCTCACCGGCTCCCCGACGGCGTATCGCCTGTTGATTGCAGCCGGTGATGCGTTCTCCAGCAAGGTCAAAGGCCAGTTGCGGGCCGTCAGCAGCGCAGGTGAACCCCTTAATCCGGAAGTCATCCGCTGGTTTGCCGAGCATTTGGACGTCACCATCCATGACCACTACGGCCAGACTGAAATCGGCATGGTGCTGTGCAATCACCACGGGCTCGGGCACCCGGTGCATCTGGGGGCGGCCGGTTTTGCCTCGCCGGGGCACCGCATCGTGGTGCTGGATGAGCATCACCAGGAACTGCCTGTCGGGCAGCCGGGCATTCTGGCAGTGGACCGCAGCCAGTCGCCGATGTGCTGGTTTGGCGGCTATCAGGGTTTCCCGACCAAGGCCTTCGTCGGCAATTACTACCTGAGCGGCGACACCGTTGAGTTGAACCCGGATGGCAGCATCAGTTTTGTCGGGCGCAGCGATGATGTGATCACCACCTCCGGCTACCGCGTGGGCCCCTTTGATGTGGAGAGCGCCTTGATCGAACACCCGGCGGTGATTGAAGCCGCCGTGGTCGGCAAGCCCGACCCGGAACGCACGGAGTTGGTCAAAGCCTTCGTGGTGCTGAGCCCGCATTACCTGGGCGATGCGCAATTGGCCGAAACCCTGCGCTTGCACGTGCGCCAGCGACTGGCGGCGCATGCCTATCCCCGTGAAATCGAATTTGTCAGCGAGTTGCCCAAAACACCCAGCGGCAAGCTGCAGCGCTTCATCTTGCGCAATCAGGAAATCGCCAAGGCTGAACAGGCGGCAAACGCCCGGGCCACGGCTTAACCTTCAGGAAAAATCATGCAGATCGAGAACAAGGTTTTTATCGTTACGGGCGCAGCTTCGGGCCTGGGTGCTGCAACGGCACAGATGCTGATCAATGCCGGCGCCAGGGTCATGCTGGTGGACGTGAACGCGGATGCCGTCGCCGCACAGGCCGCGCGTCTGGGTCCTCAGGCGCGCAGCGCGGTGGCGGACATCAGTCAGGCGCAGGCGGCGCAGGCGGCCATTGACGCCACGGTCGCGGCGTTTGGCGGCGTGAACGGTCTGGTCAACTGCGCGGGCATCGTGCGCGGCGAAAAGATCCTCGGCAAGGGCGGGCCTCACGGGCTGGAGAGTTTCAGTCAGGTGATCAACGTCAACCTGATCGGCAGTTTCAATATGCTGCGACTGGCCGCGGCGGCCATCGCGCAAACCGCTGCGGACCCCGATGGCGAACGCGGCGTCATCATCAACACCGCGTCGGTGGCCGCGTTTGACGGGCAGATTGGTCAAGCGGCGTACGCGGCGTCCAAAGGCGCGATTGCCAGCCTGACCTTACCCGCAGCCCGCGAGCTGGCGCGTTTCGGGATTCGGGTGATGACCATTGCCCCCGGCATTTTTGAAACCCCGATGATGGCGGGCATGACCCCTGAAGTGCGCGATTCCCTGGCGGCGGGCGTGCCGTTTCCGCCGCGCCTGGGCAAGCCGGCGGAGTATGCCGCGCTGGTGCGTCACATCATTGAAAACAGCATGCTCAATGGCGAAGTGATCCGTCTCGACGGTGCCTTGCGCATGGCAGCCAAATAAGGAGCGGGTGATGACGATGTCAAATGATCCGGTAGTGATTGTCAGTGTGGCACGGACCCCCATGGGCGGCTTTCAAGGTGACTTCAAGGGCCTGACCGCGCCACAACTGGGCGCTGCGGCGATTCGCGCCGCGGTGGAGCGCGCCGGGGTTTCGAGCGACAGCGTTGATGAAGTGCTGTTCGGTTGCGTGCTGTCGGCCGGTCTTGGACAGGCGCCTGCGCGGCAGGCTGCCTTGGGCGCGGGCCTGGACAAGGGAACCCGTTGCACCACGTTGAACAAAATGTGCGGGTCGGGCATGGAGGCGACGATGCTGGCCCATGATCGCCTGTTGGCGGGTGGGGCGGATGTGGTGGTCGCGGGCGGCATGGAAAGCATGTCCAACGCGCCGTATCTGCTTGACCGGGCGCGCAGCGGCTACCGCATGGGCCATGGCCGTGTGCTGGATCACATGTTCCTCGACGGCCTGGAGGATGCCTACGACCGCGGCCGTTTGATGGGCACCTTTGCCGAAGATTGCGCGCAGGCCCACGGTTTCAGCCGTGAGGCCCAGGATGCGTTTGCGCTCGCCTCGCTGGCCCGTGCCCAACAGGCGATCAGGGAGGGCAGCTTCAGTGCTGAAATCGTTCCGGTGCAGGTCACGGTGGGCAAAGAACAGCGTGCGATCACCGACGACGAGCAACCACCCAAAGCCAAACCTGAAAAAATCCCCACACTCAAAGCAGCCTTCCGCGACGGCGGCACGGTGACGGCGGCCAACTCCAGCTCTATCTCCGATGGTGCAGCGGCGCTGGTGCTGATGCGCCGCTCCGAGGCGCAAAAGCGCGGGCTTGCGCCGTTGGCGGTGATCCACGGGCATGCGGCGTTTGCCGATGAACCCGGCCTGTTTCCCACCGCACCCGTGGGCGCCATCAAGCGCTTGATGAGCCAAACCGGCTGGAACCTCAATGACGTCGATTTGTTCGAGATCAACGAAGCCTTTGCGGTGGTCACGCTGGTGACCATGAGTGAGCTGGACTTGCCCCATGACAAGGTCAACATCCATGGCGGTGCCTGCGCCTTGGGGCATCCGATCGGGGCTTCCGGGGCACGCATTCTGGTGACGTTGCTGTCGGCCTTGCGCCAGAAAAAACTCAAGCAGGGCGTAGCCGCCATTTGCATTGGCGGCGGCGAAGCCACGGCGATTGCCGTGGAATGTCTGTATTAAGGAATTTTTTATGCTGCCCACACCCGAACAACGACAAATTTGTGAAGCGGCCCGCCAGTTCGCCCAGGAGCGTTTGAAGCCGTTCGCTGCCGAGTGGGACAAGCAGCACCGCTTTCCCCGCGAAGCCCTTCAGGAAATGGCCGAACTGGGCTTTTTTGGCATGTTGGTGCCTGAAGCATGGGGCGGTTGTGACACCGGCTACCAAGCCTATGCCATGGCCCTTGAAGAGATCGCCGCGGGCGACGGTGCCTGTTCGACGATCATGAGCGTGCATAACTCGGTGGGCTGCGTGCCGATCCTCACCTACGGCACCGAACAGCAAAAGCGTGACGTGCTGACCCCGTTGGCCAGCGGCGCCATGTTGGGCGCGTTCGCCCTGACCGAGCCGCAGGCAGGCTCCGACGCCAGCGACCTGAAAACCCGGGCCCGGCGCGAGGGCGATCACTACGTGCTCAATGGCTGCAAGCAGTTCATCACGTCAGGCCAAAACGCTGGCGTGGTGATTGTGTTTGCCGTGACGGACCCGGCCGCAGGCAAGCGCGGGATCAGCGCGTTCATCGTGCCCACCGATACCCCGGGTTACAGCGTGGCACGGGTAGAAGAAAAGCTCGGCCAGCATGCCTCGGACACCTGCCAGATCCTCTTCACCGACATGAAGATCCCGCTGGCCAATCGTCTGGGCGAAGAAGGTCAGGGTTACAAAATCGCGCTGGGCAATCTGGAGGGCGGGCGCATCGGTATTGCGGCGCAAGCTGTCGGGATGGCCCGTGCCGCGTTTGAAGTGGCCCGGGACTACGCTCGTGAGCGCACCACTTTCGGCCAGCCATTGGTGGAACACCAAGCGGTGGCGTTTCGTCTGGCCGACATGTCCACTGAAATTGCCGTTGCCCGGCAAATGGTTCGCTATGCCGCCGCCTTGCGTGACAGCGGACAATCCGCGTTGGTCGAGGCGTCCCAGGCCAAGTTGTTTGCCTCGGAAATGGCGGAACGCGTGTGTTCCAAAGCATTGCAAACCCTTGGCGGTTATGGCTATTTGAGCGACTTCCCGCTGGAACGAATCTATCGCGACGTTCGGGTGTGCCAGATTTACGAAGGCACCAGCGATATTCAGCGCATGGTCATTTCGCGCAACCTTTGAACGAGGAGTTATCAATGAGTTACGAAACCATTCTGTTGGACATTCACGGGCGCGTCGGCTTGATTACCCTGAACCGGCCGCAAGCCCTGAACGCCTTGAATGCGCAGTTGGTCAGCGAAGTGAATCACGCGCTTGACCGCCTGGAAGCGGACAACGAGATCGGCTGCATTGTGCTGACCGGTTCGAAGAAAGCCTTCGCCGCCGGTGCTGACATCAAGGAAATGGCTGATCTTACGTACCCACAGATTTACCTGGACGATCTGTTCTCGGACAGTGAGCGCGTGTCGACCCGCCGCAAGCCCATCATTGCCGCCGTTGCCGGGTTCGCCTTGGGTGGCGGGTGTGAGCTGGCGATGATGTGTGACTTCATTCTGGCCGGTGACAACGCCAAGTTTGGCCAGCCTGAAATCAACCTCGGCGTACTGCCGGGCATGGGCGGCACCCAGCGTTTGACGCGTGCGGTAGGCAAGGCCAAGGCCATGGAAATGTGCCTCAGCGGGCGTTTGATTGATGCTGCCGAAGCTGAACGCTCGGGGCTGGTATCACGCGTGGTGCCGGTGGATGAGTTGGTCGAAGAAGCCCTGAAAGTGGCGGCCGTGATTGCCAAAAAATCCCTGCCGGTGTTGATGCTGACCAAAGAATGCGTCAACCGCGCGTTCGAAGTGAATTTGGCCGAAGGCGTGCGTTTTGAGCGCCGTGTGTTCCATTCACTGTTCGCCACGCAGGATCAGAAAGAAGGCATGGCGGCGTTTGTTGCCAAGCGCGAAGCCGACTTCAAGCATCAGTGATTGATCCGGTGCGACGCGGTCTGGACGGACCGCGTTGCACGGACGGGAGAACCGCCTGATTGCGGCTTAAACCAAATAGTGTTTCAACTCACGTGCAATGACCATGCGTTGAATCTCACTCGAGCCCTCATAAATTTGCGTGATTCGCGCATCCCGGTAGTAACGCTCCACCGGGTAATCTTCCAGGTAGCCATAGCCGCCATGAATCTGGATGGCTTTGGAGCACACATACTCGGCAATTTCCGAGGCAAACAACTTGGCCTGCGAGGCCTCTGACAGGCATGGTTTACCGGCGCTGCGCAGTCTGGCCGCATGCAGGATCAGCAAGCGCGCGGCGTTGAGCCGGGTCTGCATGTCGGCAAGCATGTTGGCGACGCTCTGGTGTTCAATGATGGCTTTATCGAATTGCACGCGATCACGGGCGTAGCTGAGCGCGGCTTCAAAGGCGGCGCGGGCGATGCCAAGGGCTTGCGCGGCAATGCCGATACGACCGCCCTCAAGGTTGGACAGCGCGATGGCCAGCCCTTTACCGCGATCCCCCAACAGGCTGCTTTCGGGCACGGTGCAGTTGCTCAGTGTGACCGCGCAGGTGTCCGATGCGCGAATGCCCATTTTGTGTTCCGTACGGTCCACGATGAACCCCGGTGTATCGGTCGGCACCAAAAACGCCGACAGGCCTTTTTTGCCCAGGTCCGGGTCGGTCACGGCAAACACAATGGCCAATTGAGCGCGTTTGCCATTGCTGACAAATTGCTTGGCACCGTTTATCACCCACTGGCCGTCCCGCAGCTCTGCGCGGGTGCGCAGGTTGTGGGCTTCAGAGCCCGCCTGGGGTTCGGTCAGGCAAAAGCAACCGATGGCCTGACCGCTGGCCAGTTTTTCCAGCCAGGTCTGTTTTTGCGCCTCGCTGCCGTATTTGAGAATGGGGCCACACCCCACCGAGTTGTGAATGCTCATCAGCGCGCCCGTGGCGCCATCCCCTGCGGAGATCTCTTCGACCGCCAGGGCGTAGGCCACATAATCGACGTAAGTGCCGCCCCATTCCTCGGGCACTACCATGCCGAGCAGGCCCAGCTCGCCCATTTTTGTCACCAGTGTGTCGTCAATCCAGCCTGCTTTTTCCCAGGCCTGGGCATGGGGTGCGATTTCGCGGCGGGCAAAGTCGCGGGCCATGTCGCGGATCATCACTTGTTCTTCACTCAGTTCGATGTCCTGCATGGCTCAGGCTCCTGTCGGCTTGAAATCAGAGAAAAAACTGGCAACGTGCGCGGCATCCAGCTGATTCAGAGACGGCGGGTTCCAGTGCGGGGTCTTGTCCTTGTCGATGATCAGTGCGCGCACGCCTTCCATGAGATCACCCCGGTCGAACCATTGGCGATCCAGGTGTATTTCCAGCGCGAAGCATTGTTCCAGAGGCAGCTCGCGTCCCCGGCGCAGCATTTCAAGGGTTACGGCCATGGCCAGCGGCGAGCGGGTGAGCAGCAGATCAGCCGTGGCGGTGGCCCACTCACGTTGATCCGGCAGCGTGACGGCGCGCAGGCGATCAACGATCGCGGGCACAGTGGGGGCCGAGAACACGTCGTCGATGAGGGCGCGCCGTGATGCCAGTGCAGGGTCTGGCAGCGAGGTGACAGTCAAGGGGTCAAGCAGGGCCTTGAGGTCCTCGGCGGGTGATTGGGCCCATGTCAGCGCGTTCAGTGCAGCATCAAGCTCCGGCAGTCGGCTGCTGTCGAGGTAGCGATCAGCCAGGCCGCAATACAGCGCGTCGCTCGCACGGATTTGCACGCCGCTAACGCCGAGATACGTGCCGAGTTCTCCCGGTGTTCGGGTAAGAAAGTAGCTCCCGCCGACGTCAGGGAAATAACCGATACCGACTTCGGGCATCGCCAGCTTGCTGCGCTCGGTGACAATACGAAAATCGGCACCCTGCACCAGCCCCATGCCGCCGCCGAGCACAAAACCGTCCATCAGGGCCACGATGGGCTTGGGGTAATGGTGCAGGGTCAGGTCGAGGGCGTATTCCTCTTCGAAGAAGGTGTAATGCAGTGTGCCCTGGCTCTGGTAACTGTCGTACAGCGAGCGGATATCACCGCCGGCGCAGAAAGCTTTTTCACCTGCCCCCCGTAATACAACGACCTTGATGGCGGGGTCGCTGGACCAGGCATCGAGATGGCGCTGTAGCGCACGGACCATGTTCAAGTTGATGGCGTTAAGGCCGCCGGGGCGGTTCAGGGTCAGGTGGCCAATGTGGTTGCGCACCTCGGCAAGAATCTCGCAATGCGTGGCCTCGACATCCTGTGTCGCTGAGGATGAAACCTGTGCAGTCATCACTAACTCCCTGCTTTGTCTTGTTATTAAGGGCTGTTCGTAGACGAACGATGGTCGATGCTAACAGTGCAAATTTGCCAAGTACAACCCGAATAAGTGCAGGGCTGGCATGCATTTTTGCATGCTCGACCTGCGCAAATACGCATGGTCATTGAGCCAGCCAGCCGCCGTCGACATTCCATGCAGCGCCTCTGACCTGACTGGCGGCTTCACTGCACAGAAACAACACCAACTCGCCCAATTGCGGCGGGGTGACAAATTCCAGCGAAGGCTGCTTTTCGGCCAGCAGGTCGTGCTGAGCCTGATAAGGGTCGATGCCCTGGCTGATGCGTTGGTCTATTTGCGTTTGCACCAACGGCGTCAGAACCCAGCCGGGGCAGATGGCGTTGCAGGTGATGTTGCTGGTCGCCGTTTCTAACCCGACCACTTTGGTCAAGCCAATGACGCCGTGTTTGGCGGCTACATAGGCCGCTTTACCGACCGAGCCCACAAGGCCGTGGACTGACGCGATGTTGACGATGCGCCCCCAATTGCGTTTGCGCATGCCGGGCAGGGCGAGGCGGGTGCTGTGGAAAACCGAGGATAGGTTGATGGCGAGGATGGCGTCCCATTGCTCTGCCGGAAACGCTTCAACGCTGGCCACATGCTGAATGCCGGCATTGTTGACCAAAATGTCAATGCCGCCGAATTCGCGTTCGGCGTAGTCGATCATCTCGGCAATTTGCGCCGGGTCACTGACATCGGCCGCATGATGGCCCACTCGGCCACCCCAATGTTCTACGTCGGCAATGACTTTGCTGGCATCACCAAAGCCGTTGAGTATGAGATCGGCACCGGCTTTGGCAAGGCTCAATGCAATACCCAGGCCTATCCCGCTGGTGGAGCCGGTGACCAGCGCAGTTTTACCCTTAAGGTTCATGATCATTTCCTCAGGTGAGACACGTTGGGTTCGTGAGTGAGGAAACGTAGCACGAGGTTAAAGGCAGCGGATACGAAACGGCCCACCAAAAGGCGGGCCGTTGTCACGCAGCGCTTGAGGATTAATCCTGGCGGCTGGTCACTTCAAGCAGGTGATAACCGAACTGGGTTTTGACCGGGCCTTGAACCACGTTGATCGGTGCGCTGAACACGACAGTGTCAAACTCTTTAACCATCTGGCCTGGACCGAATGAACCCAGATCGCCACCTTGACGGCTGGAAGGGCAAGTGGAGTTGGCTTTTGCGACTTCAGCGAAATCAGCGCCGCCTTCGATTTGGGCTTTCAGTTCGTTGCATTTAGCTTCGCTGGCAACAAGGATGTGACGGGCAGTGGCTTTGGCCATGGGAAGTGCTCCTTTCAATAAAGGGGTGAGACTACCGGATTCAGGCGCTTTTTTCGCGGCAAAAGTTCCCCCGTCGGTTGTGCTTGTGGGTATTACACGCCTTTGGCCTTGAGACGACGCGCGTGTTCGACGTAAAGCCCGGCCGGATCGACGCTTTTGTTGGCCAGTGCGGCGACATGGTTAATGGTGTCCAGATGATCCAGCGGGTAGTCCGAACGAATCACCTGCCCCAAGTGGGAGCTGAAACGTCCGACCATCCCGTCATTCTCTTTGCTTTCGCGGGTAAAAAAACTGCCAAACACCCGGCAGGCATTGTGCAGGGGGTCAAAAATGTTCAAGGATTCTGAGAGCAGCGAGCCTTTGATTATCCCGCTCCATGAATAGTAGAGAACGCCATTCACCTGTTCGGCGCCCATTGCGCCCCACGTCTCAGGCAGCCCCTGGGGGTATTTTTTGTTGAAGGCGGCCACGCCCTCGGTGGTTAAGGCATTCAATGCACCCAGGGCGTCTTGCGGCAGTTCCCGGCGACCGCTCAACCTTGAAATGAAGCTGCCCAGCGCACTGCTCAGGGCGGCGGCGACGGTTTCTGGCAGTGCGCCTGGGGTGAGTGCCTGACGGACACGATCCGCGAGTTCCGACCCCTGATTGGGCCCGCTGACCGAGGTGACAGAGGCCACCCGTTCTGGTGCGACGGCAGCGGCATAGCGAGCGGTAAGGGCGCCTTGGCTGTGGCCGATCACATTGAATCGCTGTAAGCCGTTTTGTGTGGCCAATGCGCGTAGTTGCTCAAGCAGCTGTTCGCCCCGTTCTTCAGAACTGTTGGCGGCTGAGACTTTGGCCACATAGACCGTGGCCCCGGCCTTGTTCAAGGCTTCTTTGATGCCATTGAAGTAATTGAACGGGCCAATGTGGTCGAATCCAAAAAGGCCGTGTACCAGCACTATCGGGTAGCGCGTGTTGGCTGACGTATCCATGTCATGCATATCCTCTAAAGGTGTGTGCTCCATAAAAATCACCTTAGGTGAGGGTTTCATAAGCGTTCTGACAGCAGATGTTGTCCAGGTCACCCCGCGAGCGCAGGCCCCAGAGCCACTGGCGTCATACTCTTGCTTTCGGGCCTATAAAATCTGTAGGCATTGATTGTGCTTTCAACCCGCATTTAGAAAAAGATCTGACTCGCAATGGCCTCTGGCTCGGCCCCGGGCGCTGCATGCCCGGGGCATTTTTTCGCTCAGCCGGACACTTGATTGCGCGCCCGCTGCAGTTGTAGCTGACGGGCAGCAGTGCGCAACAAGGCTTCTGTCGCGTCCCAGCCAAGGCAACCATCGGTGACGGAAACGCCGTAACGCAGGTTGTCACTCAGGGGCTGGCAGCCTTCGAACAGATGGCTTTCGAGCATCATGCCGATCAAGGATCGATCACCGCTCAGGTGCTGTTCAAGCACGTCGTTGAACACGTCCGGTTGACGCAGAGGGTTCTTGCCACTGTTGGCGTGGCTGCAATCGACCATCAAGCGCGCGGGTATGCCGTTTTTCTCCAGCCCGGCGCGGGCATTGGCGACATGGGTTTGGCTGTAGTTGGGGCCACTGTGCCCACCGCGCAGCACCAGGTGAGTGTCGGGGTTGCCTGCTGTCAGGATGATTGCCGGATGGCCCTGTTCATCCACGCCGAAGTGCCGATGGCTGTGAGCGGCGCTGCGCATGGCATCGCACGCAATCGCCACGCCGCCGTCGGTGCCATTTTTGAAGCCCACTGGCAGGTCCAGCCCGCTGGCCATTTCCCGGTGAATCTGCGATTCGGTGGTGCGTGCGCCAATGGCGGCCCAGCCCAGCAAGTCGTCGAAGTAGCCCGCCGCAATTGGCTGCAGCAGCTCAGTGGCGACCGGTAGTCCCATGCGCAGCATCTCGATCATTAACTCGCGTGACAGCGTCAGGCCGTGAGTCATGTCATCGCTGCCATCCAGATGGGGGTCGTAGGCCAGACCTTTCCAGCCAACAGTGGTGCGTGGCTTTTCGACGTAGGCCCGCATTACCAGCAGCATGTCCTCGCTCACTTCGCGGGACAGGGCGGCCAGATGGCTGGCGTATTCGAGGGCTGATTGCGGGTCGTGAAGGGAGCAGGGGCCGACGACGATCAACAGGCGGTCGTCTTCGCCCTCAAGAATGGCGCGGATGGCGTGACGTTGCGCGTGAACCCGCTGTCGCAGGGGTTCGCCGAGGGGCAATTGCTGCTTGAGCTGGGCTGCGCTTGGCAAGCGCCGGGTCAACACAGGGTTGGCAGGGGTTGGTGCGATGTTCAGTGTGGATACGGTGGCGTTCATGGTTCTGGCTTCCTGGGCAGGCGGCGGGTGTTCCCGCGCGCTCAGCCCTAGTGGGGTGTTCGACAGTGGGCCGGGCTGGCTGTAAGGGGATGCGTGCCACCCAAGTGGTTCCGTTCGGAGGCGGCAGACTGTCCCGAACGACGGTTGATAAATCGCCATGCAGCGCAGAGGTCGAAGCGGTAATAAGTGGCGTAGTTCATGGGTAAATCCTCAAATTCAATAAATGGTCAGGGGCTGAAAAAACAAAACCCCCGGTCGGGTAGCCGACCGGGGGTGAGAATTCTCTGGTAGGCGACCCCTGAAACGTGGGCGCCGAATGGGTATCAGGCGCGCCAGTGGCTAAACCAATACCCAAAATAAAATCGTGCAGCAGAGTCTGTGTTGTTCGCGCACACAGTGCCGATCAAGCGAGAAACGCTGGTGCTCTGGCACATGTGGGTGATGGCGTTGTGCAACATGGGTGCTCTCCGATGAATGGCTGAAGCTTACGCGAGGCAAGTCAACAGATTCAATCAAAAATTTCTATGAGTGCTGATCCCGCGGGCTATAAGCCATTTTGCACGTGAGTGCGACAAGTGATTCAGGCGCGGCCGAGGTGCTTATAGCAGGGGGAATTGAACAGGGCCTGACCCCGTTCAATACTAAATTGGGTGACATTCCCAATTAAGCGCATACTCAAGGAAGTTCATCGTATTTCGCCGCAGAATCAGGCGCAATAATGCCGTCCTTCATGCCCAGAAGTACCGCCACTTTGTGGGCTTCTCCACGCTTCCCTTTTTTGCGCCCGGCGAGCACTTGATAGGTGGTCGCGGGGTCAACGCCGTGCTCTCGAGCAAACTCTTGAACCGACTTTCCCTGATGTTCCAGCCATGCCTTGGCTTGTGCGGCAGTACGAATTCCGGTCATAGTTCAAAACCGTTCAAAGTTGTTTAATATTTTTTGATTATACCATCCTCGCGGGTGTTGAAAATGGGAACTTACATCCAAATGAGTGGAATCGGTTCGCGATTGAGGCAAGAGAGAGCGGTTGGGTCTGTCGCAGAAAGCTTTTGGCGTAATCGGTGGCGTCGAAGCTAACGCACAGGGCAAATATGAAAATGGCGATCGCGCACCCAAGGCCGATTATCTGTCACGGGTAGCTGAGCGCGGTGTGGATGTTCTTTATGTGCTGACGGGGACCCCGACTCCGACACTGGTCGACAACCTCAGTCAGATTGAAGAAAAGGTGCTGGTCAGTTATCGCGTGCTGCAGAAAGAAGACCAGGATGCGATTCGCCGGTTGACGACCACACTGGCTGATCTCTCGGTGATCCATTCTGCCAAGAATCGCCAGGAGCCCAGTGACGTCTGAAGGCTATAAATACAGCTGACTTGAGCATTTTTTAATTTTCCATGGACAGGAGGTGCAGGTTAGTAGGTTGGGGCATTGGTTTTTTGCTAAGGTGTCGGCAACCAAAAGAAGACCAATTTACGAGGTGTCGACTTGATTCGGGTTCTAGTGGTCGATGACCATGATCTTGTGCGTACAGGCATCACACGAATGCTGGCTGATATCGACGGCCTTCAAGTGGTCGGCCAGGCCGAGTCCGGCGAAGAGTCACTGATCAAAGCGCGTGAGTTGAAACCGGACGTCGTTCTGATGGATGTCAAAATGCCAGGCATTGGCGGGCTAGAGGCGACGCGCAAAATGATGCGTAGCCATCCGGACATCAAAGTGGTTGCCGTGACGGTCTGTGAGGAAGATCCCTTCCCGACGCGCCTGCTCCAAGCGGGCGCTGCAGGGTATATGACCAAAGGAGCTGGCCTGGCAGAGATGGTTCAGGCCATCCGCCTGGTTTTTGCAGGTCAGCGTTACATCAGTCCGCAAGTCGCTCAGCAACTGGCCCTCAAATCATTTCAGCCTGCCAGCGATTCGCCTTTCGATGCTTTGTCCGAGCGTGAAATTCAAATCGCCTTGATGATCGTTGGTTGCCAGAAAGTGCAGGTCATCTCGGACAAACTGTGTTTGTCGCCCAAAACGGTCAACACCTACCGTTATCGGATTTTCGAAAAACTCTCAGTCAAAAGTGATGTGGAGCTGGCGCTGCTGGCCGTTCGGCATGGCATGGTAGATGCTGGTTGATAATGACTGACGTGTTTGATCCAAGTGCCTTTCTCTCGACGTGCAGCGGTCGGCCCGGCGTCTATCGCATGTTCGATGGCGAGGCGCGCCTGCTGTATGTGGGCAAAGCCAAAAACCTTAAAAAACGCTTGGCCAGCTACTTCCGCAAGACCGGGCTGGCGCCCAAGACTGCGGCGTTGGTGGGGCGTATTGCGCAGATCGAAACCACGATCACCGCCAACGAAACCGAAGCCTTGTTGCTTGAGCAGACCCTGATCAAGGAATGGCGGCCGCCGTACAACATTCTGCTGCGTGACGATAAGTCATACCCCTATGTGTTTCTGTCTGACGGCCAATACCCGCGTTTGAGTATTCACCGGGGCGCCAAAAAGCCTAAAGGCAAGTATTTTGGACCCTATCCAAGTGCGGGCGCGATTCGAGAAAGCTTGAGCCTGTTGCAAAAGACGTTTCTGGTGCGCCAGTGCGAAGACAGCTACTTCAAAAATCGGACCCGGCCTTGTTTGCAGTATCAGATCAAGCGCTGCAAAGGCCCCTGTGTGGGCTTGGTTGATCCACATGAGTACGCTCAAGACGTGCGTCACTCGGTAATGTTCCTTGAAGGTCGTAGCAGCGCGCTGACCGATGAACTGAACGCCGAGATGGAGCAGGCCGCCAGTACGCTGGATTTCGAGCGGGCTGCGCAAATACGCGATCAAATTTCCTTGTTGAGGCGCGTCCAGGATCAACAGAGCATGGAGGGCGGTAATGGCGATGTGGATGTCATCGCAGCCTTCGTTAACCCGGGTGGGGCTTGTGTGCATTTGATCAATGTGCGCGGTGGGCGGGTGCTCGGCAGCAAGAACTTCTTCCCGCAAGTGGGGATTGAAGAAGACGTCGCAGAGGTGATGGCGGCGTTTCTGGGGCAGTACTACATCAGTAGCCCGGAGCGTGATTTGCCGGGCGAATTGATCGTTAACGTCGAGCACGAAAGCTTTGCAGCCATCAGTGCTGCCATCGAAGAACTGCGAGGACGCGAAATCGCCATCAGTTATCGAGTGCGAGGCACGCGCGCACGCTGGCAGCAATTGGCTGTAACCAACGCCGAACAGGCCCTCAGTGCCCGTTTGGCGAATCGTCAACATGTAGCCGCCCGCTTTGAGGCGCTGGCCAAAGTTCTGAAGCTCGACGAGATCCCGCAACGGCTGGAGTGTTATGACATCAGCCACTCCAGTGGCGAAGCGACGGTTGCGTCCTGTGTTGTGTTTGGCCCGGAAGGCCCTATCAAGTCGGACTACAGGCGCTTCAACATTGAAGGCGTGACGGCGGGCGACGACTATGCCGCCATGCACCAGGCACTGATGCGGCGCTTCAGCCGACTCAAGGAAGGCGAGGGCAAGCTGCCGGACATCTTGCTGGTGGACGGGGGCAAGGGGCAAATGTCCATGGCCCGGGACGTGCTGAATGAGTTGGCGGTTCCGGACCTTATTTTGTTAGGTGTTGCCAAAGGCGCGACCCGCAAGGCAGGGTTTGAAACGCTGTACTTGAACGACGCCGCGCACGAATTTACGTTAAAAGGCGACTCGCCCGCACTGCATTTGATCCAGCAGATACGCGACGAGGCTCACCGTTTTGCTATCACCGGCCACCGGGCGCGGCGCGGTAAAACGCGCAGAACCTCGACGCTTGAAGGCATCGCGGGGGTGGGGCCGACACGCCGCCGAGATTTATTGAAACATTTTGGTGGATTACAGGAGCTGTCTCGTGCAAGCATCGAGGAGATCGCCAAAGCACCCGGGATCAGTAAAAAGCTCGCTGAGTTGATTTATGCAAACCTGCACAGCGAGTAGAATGCCACCTCACCTCGTAGCCAGTTGTGCCGATGAATATCCCTAATTTGATCACCGTTTTACGCGTTCTCCTGATTCCTATCTTCATCCTTTTGTTTTACCTCCCTTATAGCTGGAGCTATGTCGCCTCCAGCTCGGTCTTCGCCTTTGCGGCTGCAACAGACTGGCTGGACGGGTACTTGGCCAGGCGGCTGGAGCAAAGCACACCATTTGGTGCCTTTCTTGATCCCGTTGCCGACAAATTAATGGTTGCGGTGGCGCTGGTATTGCTGGTGCAAGAGCATCACAACGTCTGGTTAACGCTTCCTGCTGCAGTGATTATTGGTCGTGAAATTGTCATCTCGGCATTGCGCGAGTGGATGGCCGAGTTGGGCGCACGCGCTCAAGTGGCTGTCTCCAACATGGGCAAATGGAAAACAGCGGCGCAGATGTTGGCACTGGTAATTTTGTTGGCCAATCCTTCGGATTTCAGCTTCTGGGTCTTGGTGGGGTACGGCTTGCTGCTTGTGGCTGCGGGGTTGACCCTGTGGTCGATGCTCCAATATTTGCGGGCTGCCTGGCCGCATTTGAAGACCACTTCCGAAAAATAAAGAAAACTTTTCGAATCAAGGGGTTGACGCATTCTTTGAACACTATAGAATGCCCACCACCAAGACGCGGGAATAGCTCAGTTGGTAGAGCACGACCTTGCCAAGGTCGGGGTCGCGAGTTCGAGTCTCGTTTCCCGCTCCAAATTGTTGATCTACAGAGTTCCAAGGAAGTCTGTAAGTCATTGAAAATAGACGCTTAGGCGTCTTTTTTCGTTCCGCCAGCATCCATTAAAAAACCACGGGTAGCTCGACTGAGTCAGTCCATTTCAGGATGGTGTTGAGAGCGGTTTGTTGCGCGAGCCTGACCAGTCATTTGCTGAATATCTAGCCCTGAAATGAACCTTCAGAAGGCTAGCGCATGGCTCTTTCAAAGGCTCCTATCCGGCACGCTTAGCCCATCGGCAATGAGGACACCTCTCAGTTGCAGCGCCGACGCAACCGTTAAGCCGACCGGCTGGCGCAAGTAAATTCCTTCCTTGGCATGTTCGATCGCTGGATCGAACATCTCGCACTCTCGTTCTAAGAAAGGCACCCCAAGTAAGCTGTCTCACATACGCAGTTTCTTTGACAGCCCTGTATCACCGTCACTGGGATTGCGCTCTATCGGTCAGGGCAGCGGCCGTGGGGTCGCAGGTACTGGTGAGGAGTGAGCGGTGCGGCGCCTTCACCATGATCGAGAAATGTCGGACCGGGTTCAGACAGTTGTCTCATTTCTCCCTACCTCACATAACGCAGGGCTTATACAAGTCGATGGTTTGCTGCTGCAGGTTGCGTTGCAGATGATAATCCAGACGTTTCAACAGGATGGTCTCCAAGACTGTCATGGCGTAGGGGGATGCCGTGGCGCGTCCCGAACCACATTGAATAAGCAATGGGTGGTAGCCCGATAGTGCATGGGTGACGGTCGGCGGGAGGAAGATCATGCGCTGGACCATCCAATGCAGGAGAGCAGAAATGAATTGCAAAGAGCCGATCAAGCATGATTATGCACGCGGCATCGATGTGTCGCGCTGGCAGGGGGACATAGATTGGGCGAGGGTCGCGGCTGCCGGCATCACCCATGCGATAGCCAAGATGACCGAGGGCGGCACCTATACCGACCCCAAGTTTGTCGACAACTTTCAAGGTATGCGCGCCGCTGGCCTGAAGGGCGGGGTCTATCACTATTTCCGTGCGCTGAGCAGCACGCCTGGCCAACAGCTGGCCAATATCCAGGCGCGGTTGGCCGAGGTGGGGTTCAGGGTCGGTGAAGACATCCTGGCCATCGATGTCGAGACCCAGGGCAACGAAGGCGCCAGTGCGGACCAGATGGCCGACGCTCTGTTTGAGCTGGTGACGCTGATCCGGGAGTCGTTGCTGGACGGGGCTTATCCTTACCTCTACACCTCGCCAAGCATCTGGAGCAACAGCGTTGCGTGGCGCAAGTACGATTTTAGCGAGTGCCCGCTGTGGATTGCGCATTGGGGTGCCGCCCAGCCCAGAGTGCCGGAAACCTGGAGTAATCATGGCAAGCGCTGGCAGTGGTGGCAACACAGCAGCAAGGGGCAGGTCGATGGCATCCAGGGAGCAGTAGATCTGGATTGGGTCAGGCGTTGAGCGCAGACGTCACAGCGGCTTCGATAGAGGCCGTTGTTTTTTTCAGGGTCAATACGCGTCGGGTTACAACAGGGTAGTGACCGTGCGATCCCCTTCGGTGATGCTCCATAGCATCACTTCATCGGTGAGGCGATAGACCGAGAGCATACGGTTTCCATGATGGAATCCCCCGGCACGGCAATGAATACCTGCTCGCCGTGACTCACGACGCTGAGGGTGGAATAGACCAGCGGGACATTGGGGAGCAGTTGACTACAACTGGCCCGATGGCCTATCTCCCACTCTGCTAGAGGCCATCGCTAAACGTCGCCACTTAACACGCTTTAAACTAATCTATTATCAGTGTTTGTTTCCTGATATTACAAAGCAGGATTGGAATAATTTAGTTCGGCTGGTCTTGTTTTTAGCGTATACGTCAGGATGTGCAGTGTGATTTTCCAAGCAACTAACCCTCGATTCACCCTCGTTATTATTATTTTTTATTCACTTTCAATCATTCTTGCGGCCAAAATCACTTACCTGATGATTTTTTCTCATGACTTCTTGAGTAATGAGGGGCGTAAACGTTCAACGCGGCTGATTGAAACAGCCCCTGTTCGGGGTACTATTTTTGATAGGTTCAATCAGCTCCTGGCTGTTTCAACGCCTGTGAGCACGTTGTGGGTAAATCCTAAACAGTTCGCCCCGACGCATCAGCACGTTGCGCTGTTGAATAAGTATCTTGCTGTGGATGAGGTGAGGATCAGAGCATTAGCATCCAACCCTGGAGACAAGTCGTTTGCCTATTTGGCCAGAAGGATTAGTCCTGAGGTAGCCAGCAGAATTATACAGTTGTCTATTCCAGGTGTTTATGAGCGCCAGGAGCACAAACGATTTTACCCTCAATCTTCGATGCTTGCTCAGACGTTAGGCTTTACGAACATTGACCAGAAAGGAATCGAAGGTATTGAATTACTGTACAATCACCAACGTTCGGGCATGCTTGGCCTAGAGAAGCGTACATTTAACTTGCACAAGCGCGTCACCCGTGAAAACCGTGTATACAAACCCGTTACGCCCGGACGTGATGTCTATTTAACCATTGACTCTACCCTACAAGATTTCGTTGAAAAAGCACTCATTAAAGGGCTTGAGGAATATGCAGAAAAGTCGGTCAGCGCTATTCTTGTGCACGCCAAAACAGGAGAGATTCTGGCATTGTCTACAGTGCCTTAATTCAATCCAAATGCACGTAGAAGCTGTGATGCGAAGTTTATTCGAAATCGCGTGTTTGCTGATATTTATGCCAGGCTCGGTCATAAAACCCTTCAGCATGGCAGCTGTTCTGACCGCCAATGTAATTGATAAGAACGCCATTATAAAATAGCGCCAGGTTTCGTAAAAATTAATGGATATACTATTCGGGATGTCGGCAGAGACAGTCAGTTAGATTTGGCAGGTATTATTCGCCGCTCTTCTGATGTTGGCATGAGCAAGGTCGCTATTCAAACCGGTGGAGCAGTCATTTCGCGACTACTGACTGATCTTGGATTCGGAAATAATACCGCGGTTTATTTTCCTGGGGAAAGTAGCGGCACGGTTCCAGTCAAGAGAGCATGGTCAGATATTGCTACAGCGAGCCTCTCCTACGGATATAGCGTGTCGGTTAACTTGGCTCAACTGGCTCAGGCCTATACCGTTTTTGCCAATGAGGGGGATCTCATACCGCTGTCGCTCATAAAAGGTGAGGCGAAGCTGCCACGTAATGTCATAAGCCCCGAGGTCGCTAACAGCGTTCTGGACATGATGGTAAATGCAGTGGAGGGACCTGGGGCAGGTGGGAAGCGGGTAGGAATCGAAGGTTATTCCATTGCAGGCAAAAGTGGGACTTCACGTAAGGCATCCAGTGGCGGTTATAAACATAATAAATACAGGGCCATGTTCGTAGGTATTGCTCCCGCCAACGAGCCAGAATTTATCATTGCCGTACTTGTGGATGAGCCTACTGCGAATGGCTATTTCGGCGGCGCCGTGGCAGCCCCGATTTTTAAGGAGGTGCTTGAAAATGTTCTTCGAATCAGGAATATACCGAGTGATGAAAGTGAAATGTTTCCTGCAGTTAAAAAATCACTAAGTGCAGAACCTTCTGGTTCGGTATAGGCTGTGTGTCATAGGTTAATAATGGTACTTATGGGCGACGGCTGGAAACGTGAGAAATGAAGTGTGTCCACTGTGGCGTGTGCACGCTGGTAAAGCTTGAAACGGCCAATTTGGTGCATGGAGGCTTTGAATCTAGTGCACTAAGCACCCGCCGAGCACTTGAACATTAAGGGTATTTCGTGAGGAAGCTATTAAATTTAGACAGGCCATGTGTTAGTTGTGCGTTGATCTCATGGGTTAGTAGTATGATAAAATTGTCTCAGTTCAAGATCATGCTATTATAGGAGGGTATTATCGAGAAGCAAGGCGTATTCAAATTAATTGCAGTGAGCGCTTTTTATGAGAATGGAAGATCTGCGGTATTATACGATAGTGACACTGCTGGTTTTAGGGTCGGCTGGTTTAAATACGATGATCGTAGTTTGGGTTGTCGAGATGTTTTTTACATTGTCTGATAGTGCTCTCTATGTCACAGTTGTCGTGACTTATATTGTCATATGTCTGGTCGGGATGATTCACGCTATTCCGCGATTAAGAGGTTTTTTCTGACTTGTATAAATTTACTGCTCGCCATCAGTGGTTTTGGAGGGGTGTTCTTTTTTTAATTCATATATTGATTTTATGGAGATTCCATCAACTAAGGCTTCTAAGGCTAAGGAGATTCTCCCCGTTTGCTTGTAAGCCCTCTCATAATCTTCAGGCATACTTCTAAATAGCTTAAATGTATCGGTCTTTTGGGTTTTTCTACCAAGCCCTACTCCCGCTAGCACTAAGTCAAAAGAATAATAAGTTATATCGCCATAATGCTCACTTCTAAGTATTTCTCGGTAGACTTTTTTCATGGGCCCTACAGTGCTGTTGGTGTCATTGTAAATATTCATTCCTCCTTCATATATGTTGTTAATTCCGTGGGCAATCATTGGGCCGCTATACGGGAGGCTAAGCCCTCTTGTTGTAATAGCGGATTCAATGCCTGTTTTAAGTTGCATGAATCCACCGGCAATCCCAGCATCATTTTTAGCGTAAAACCACGCTTTATTGGCTAGCTCGTCATACTCAGTTATAAGTTCCTGCATCCCGTCCCAGGCACTAATAACACCGTCGTTAACGTCGCGAATGACCTCGTTTACATAGTTTGCAATAATCGAGCTAAACTTCAGCTGCATGATGCTATCAAGGTACGTGGCGCTCGTGGTGCAGCCAAAAGACATCAGGTCTGAGGCTGCTTTCGTGACGTCATGGATGTCACACTGTTGGTCACTCATACGCCATTGTTCCATGTGCTATGCGCGCTGGTGCCAGCCCCAACGTGTATCCATGTAATATCCCGATAGCGAATCGCGACGACTTCTTGCGGCTGACCGCCTGACATATTGATCGCATGCGGTACTTGAACATTTATATACGCAATTCGTGCGCCCTCTAAACAAACAGTATAATATTTTTCCTGACTGCCCGTCGGCGATGTGCGGTAAAAGTCAATGACGCATTTAATTTCCTCACCATCTTGCAGAGCATTGGAAATCAATGGAGAGGATTTATCAATGTTTTTAGTAATAACAACAGGTCTGTGTTGCCCACGACCGCCTGTTACTGTTCCATCACTTCCTGCAATCATGCCATGCGAATAAGCCAACACCATGATTTCATCAAAGTGGCCGATCTGACATTTATTGCCGATAGAAACTTGACTAGAACAGCCTGAAGAAATTAGGCCTTGTTTTTTCCCTGTAATAGACATGTATCCGTGATTAGCCATTTCATATTCCTTAAATTTACCAACCATCCTAATGCAGTAATAACGAACTTATTGTAGGAAGATTCCTAAATATTCTGATCAGTCCCCTTAAAAAATCATGTAATTCCCTATACCCCCCGCCGAGCCGGAATTACCGCCCAGGTTGTTTGCATCCAGATCGACTGTGGTACAAATCCGATTTTTCTTAAGAACCTACGGGCGGTGCAATTGCTACTCGGCCATATGAAGCTGGAGAGCACCGTTGGGTATCTGGGGGTTGCGGTTGATGACGTGCTGGAGATGGCTGATCCTACCCAAAGGTTGGACCATCAAGAACCGCATCGCCAAAGCCGCTATGGAAGAAAATATGGCGGACGCCTACCAGGCGCGTTCGGTACACCTGATGCGTCTGTATCAGGCTTGGGCCGACGGCAGTGCTGGGTTGATCATAACGGGCAACATGATGGTCGATGGCCTTGCCATGACCAGACGCCTGCGGCGTGGTGTTGAAAAAGATCTGTAACGGGACAAATTCAAGCGCGGGGAGGGAATTGGCCAGTCCGGCAATGCTCAGTTCTGGCTGCAGATCAATCACCCCGGCCGTTAGATGCAGGCCAACCTGGGGCAAATAGCGTGGGCGCCGTCGGCGGTATCGATGGGTCTGGGCAACATGCCTAAGCATTTCGCTACGCCTCACGCGATGATTCAACCGATATCACCCTTACGTGCGATGGTTTTGCAGCAGATCGGCAGGGCGTTTCGCACGCGTCAGTATCGCCGCAGGGTAGAGAAGTACACGCGTTGAAATTCGCCATGGGCAACTTCAGGTCCACCCTCTACGGCTGATTGAGTACCCGGTTTTGGGCGACAGTAGCAGTCCGTCTGCGCCTTTGCTCTGGGAGACGCAGGTAGCGATTGTTCGCTCAAATCCGAATGTCAGCGTGTGCCGGTCTTCGCGGTGCGCGCAACCCAAAAAGCGCCTGAACAGGGGCTTTGGCAGGAAGAATCGTCTGATGCGCTGGAGCATGACGGACTTGTTTTACGTTGAGACCCAGCAACGTGTTGGGCCATGGGCGCGTCATCACGTGTCGGCCAAGTCAGCGCCACTGACTATCCGAAAGACGCTATTTTCAATTGGCCGTCAGGTCGCTGGCCACTTCCTTGGCCAGTGCCATAAACGCCCGTGCCGCCGAGGATTGATAGCCATTCTTGCGCTGCATTAATACTGCCGTGCGTTCCAACCGGTGCGGTCCCAGCTCAACAGCGACTAACGCGGGGTGCGCCCGTGCGATGGCGGCGGGCAGTAAGGTCGACAGCGGGGTTCTGCGCACCACCTCAATCAATGCACCAATCGCATTGGCCTCCATGACCACGCGCGGGCGGATGCCGTGTTGGGTGCAATAGCGGTCGATCTGCTCGCGGGTGGCGAACGCTTTGCTGAGCAGAATCAGAGATTGCGCATTCAGCGTCTCCAGCCCGATGGTTCGTTCGCCGGCCAGCGGGTGTTGGCTGCCCACGACCAAGGCAAGCGTTTCAACCAGCAGTGCAAAGGCCTCGATGTCTGGTGCATGCACTTCATCAAACCCAATGCCCACATCCAGTTCGTCCGCCAGCAGTTGGTGCTCCATGTGCTCTTGGGCGAGTTCATGCACGTTCAGCACAATGTTCGGGTAGCGGCAGTGAAAGGCTTCCACCAGTGGCCCGACCAGGTAAGTGGTGAAGGTCGGCGTCACTGCGATGCGCAGCGTTCCTCGACTGAGATCGCCCACGTCATGGATCGCCCGTTGGCCTTCGCGCAGTTCCTGGGCCGCGCGCAGGGCATAGCGCAAGTAAACCTCTCCGGCGTCGGTCAGGCGCGTCTTGCGACCTGTACGGTCAAACAACTGCGCGCCGAGGCTTTCTTCCAGTTGGCGCACTTGCTGTGACAGTGCGGGCTGCGAGACATGCAGTGCTGCCGCCGCACGGGTGAAGCCTTGGTGGTGCGCGACCGCAAGGAAATATTGGATATGACGCGCGAGCATGCTCGTACCTATAAGATTATCTAATGCTTGTGATCATATATCAGACTTTTACCTTATTTCACGTTCTCCGTAACCTTTGCTTCATCGCATCGCGAACCAACGGAGTCACCCATGCAAGACATCATCGACGGTTTCCTTAAATTTCAGCGCAATGCCTTCCCGGAACGTGCCGGCCTGTTCAAAGGTCTGGCCAACCAACAGAGCCCACGGGCGTTGTTCATCTCTTGCTCAGACAGTCGGCTGGTGCCGGAGCTGGTCACACAGCGCGAACCGGGCGACCTGTTTGTCATCCGCAACGCTGGCAACATCGTCCCGTCCTACGGCCCTGAGCCGGGCGGCGTGTCGGCCTCGGTGGAATACGCCGTCGCCGCCCTGAAAGTCAGCGACATCGTGATCTGCGGGCATTCCGACTGCGGCGCCATGACCGCTATCGCCACCTGCAAGTGCCTGGATCACATGCCCGCCGTGGCCGGCTGGTTGCGCTACGCCGATTCCGGTCGGGTGGTCAATGAGGCCCGTCAGCATGTCGACCAGCACGCCAAAGTCGCCTCGATGGTGCGCGAAAACGTCATCGCCCAGTTAGCCAATATCCAGACACATCCTTCAGTACGCCTCGCACTCGAAGAACAGCGCGTGACGTTGCATGGCTGGGTCTACGACATCGAAAGCGGCTGCATCCAGGCCTTCGATCGTCGCACCGGCACGTTTGTGCCACTGGCCGAAAACCCGACAGTTCGCGCTGTTTCGCACTAACCCTGATTTTTACCCACGGAGAACCCACCATGATCCAGTCCCACATCAACCAAAACGCTCGCCATGCCCTGACCGACGTCATCTTGTTGGCCAAGGCCCGCAAAGACTTGTCGTTTGCACAAATCGCCGAAGGCACCGGCCTGCATGAAGCCTTCGTCACCGCTGCGCTGCTCGGTCAACACCCGCTGCCAGCCGACGCCGCCCACGTGGTGGCCGACACCCTGGGCCTCGACGCAGACGCGGTCCTTGTGCTGCAAAGCATCCCGCTGCGCGGCAGTATCGGTAACGGCATTCCCACCGACCCGACCATCTACCGTTTCTACGAAATGATTCAGGTCTACGGCACCACGCTCAAGGCGCTGGTTCACGAAAAATTTGGCGACGGCATCATCAGCGCCATCAACTTCAAACTGGACGTCAAGAAGGTCGATGACCCGGACGGCGGCTCGCGTGCGGTCATTACCCTGGATGGCAAGTACCTGCCGACCAAACCGTTCTGATCAATGCCCCATGGACCCGGCGCTACAAGGCTGCCGGGTTCCCTTTTTCCGACAATCTGGAAGAGAGTTTTTGAGCATGAAAGCGTTACTTCTATTAATAGCCAGCGTGTTTAGCGCTGCGGCCATGGCCGACGAGCCGCTAGCGGTTGAGCACTACAGCTATAGCCAGCACCTGGACATCGCCCACGTCATTTCCACCACTGAAATCGCCAATGTCTGTGCCGTCGTGCCTGTGCGTATGACCTATGAAGACACCAATGGCCAGAAACACATACTGGAATACCGTGTGATGGGTAACGGCTGTTCCAACGGTTGAACACCCGGTTATTTGTATGTCTACCGTTGCCCCGACGTGTCTGCGGGCAGCAACACAGAGGGCCTACGTCATGGATTTAATCTTTCGCAATGTACGCATCGATGATGCCAAACCGCTGATGGACGTAGCGGTGAACGACGGCAAGATTATCGAGATTGCGCCGACCCTTTCAGTGCGCGCCACGCAGGAAATCGAGGGCCACGGCAACGTGTTGATCCCGGGGTTTGTCGAAGGGCACCTGCACCTGGAAAAAGCCAATATCATGCACCGCAAGGCCAATCGCTCCGGCACATTGAAAGAGGCGATAGCGGTTACCGCCGAACTCAAACCGACGTTGACGCGCGGCGACATCCTTGAGCGTTCGACTCAGGCACTGCGGGCCTTGGTGCAGGCCGGCACCACCCACGTCCGCGCCCACGCTGAATTTGACCCGGTGCAAGGCTTCACCGGCTTTGATGTGGTGCTGGAACTGCGTGACACGCTGCGAGACGTCATCGACATCCAGGTGGTGGCTTTCCCACAGGAAGGCATCCTGAAACTGCCGGGCATGCAGGCCATGATGGTTGAGGCCATGGAAAAAGGCGCCGATGTCGTGGGCGGTATTCCCTACAACGATAACTCGGCGCATGAACACATCGACTACGTGTTCAACCTGGCCCGGGAGTACGACAAGGACATCGACTTCCATCAGGACTTTGCCGACAACGCCGAGCACATGACCATTGAATACCTGGCCCGCAAGACCCTCGAAGCAGGCTATCAAGGGCGCGTGTGCGTCGGTCACCTGACCAGCCTGGGCGCCGTGCCGCCGCACAGACAGCAGGCAATCATTGGCTTGATGCGTGAGGCGGGCATCAGCGTCATGTGCCTGCCCGCCACCGACTTGCACCTCGGCGCGCGCGGCGACGGCCATAACGTACGCCGCACACTGACGCCGGTGCGGGCACTGCGTGACGGCGGGGTGAATGTCTGCCTTGCCACCAACAATATTCGCAACGCGTTCACCCCGTTTGGCACCGGTGATTTGCTCAACATTGCGCAGCTGGCGATTCCGGCCTGCCACCTGGGCGGGGCGGATGACCAGGCCACGGTCCTGTCGATGCTCACGACCCATCCGGCGAAAGCGCTGGGGCTCAAGGATTATGGCTTGGCGCCGGGTAAGGCTGCCGATGTGGTGTTGCTGGATACACGGTCGGTGAGCGATGTGATTCTCGACCTGCCCGCGCGGTTGATGGTGCTTAAACGCGGGAAAATCGTAGCCACCTCGGTCTGTCAGCGTTCGGTGGTGTTCTGATCCGGCGCGGTGCGTTGACGAGAACCCCATGAGGGGGCTTTCTCACGATCCGCGCTGTCACTACACAGGCGGGTTGCCCTGTTTGATGTGTGGGCTGGCATATTGCGGCTTCAGCCCGCCCTGGCTGTCGAGCAGCCAGGCATCCATCACCTTGCGCACCACCGGCCCGGCAACGCGTCCACCCGCTTCGCCGTTTTCGATCATCACCGAGATCACGATCTGCGGGGCTTCAGCCGGGGCAAACCCCACAAACAAGGCGTTGTCGCGATTGCGTTCAGCGGTTTTCAGGCGGTTGTAGCGCTCACCTTGCTTAATCGCCACCACTTGCGCCGTACCACTCTTGCCGGCAATCCGGTATTGCGCGCCGGTTGCCGATGCCCGGGCGATCCCCCGGGCATCGTGCATCACCAGTTGCATGGCATGGTTGACCTGTTCCCACTCTTTGGGGTCATGCAGCACGATGTTGGGCATCGGGTGTTCATCCACCGGCGGGGCACCGTCGATGGTGCGGGCCAAGTGCGGGCGGTTCCACACCCCTTTATTGGCGATCAGCGCAGTGGCCTGTGCCAGTTGCAAAGGCGTGACCTGCATGTAGCCCTGACCAATCCCTAAAATCACCGTTTCGCCGGGGTACCAAGCCTGACGCCGGGTGCTGCGCTTCCATTCGCGTGAAGGCATCAAACCGGATGATTCTTCGAACATGTCCAGCGACACTTTCTGGCCCACACCAAACATCGACAGGTAGTCGTGCAGGCGGTCAATGCCCAGCTTTGACGCCAGATCATAGAAGTACGTGTCGTTTGACCGCATGATCGCGGCGTTCAGGTCTACCCAGCCATCGCCGCTGTGGTTCCAGTTACGGTATTTATGGTCGACGTTCGGCAGTTGGAAGTAGCCGGGGTCGAAGACCCGCGTCGAGGCAGAAATCACGCCGCTGTCGAGTCCGGCGATGGCGACTTCAGGCTTGATGGTCGAGCCGGGCGCATACAGGCCGCGCAGTGCCCGGTTGAACAACGGTTTGTCGATGGAATCGCGCAGACCGGAATAATCCCTGGAACTGATGCCGGTCACGAACAGGTTGGGGTCGAAGCTCGGTTTGCTGACCATCGCCAGCACTTCACCGGTTTTCGGGTCGATGGCAATGATCGAGCCGCGGCGGTCGCCGAGGGCCTCTTCGGCCGCTGCCTGCAACTTGATGTCGAGGCTGAGCACGATGTTCTTGCCCGGTACTGCATCGGTGTGGCGCAACACCCGCATGACCCGGCCCTGAGCATTGGTTTCGACCTCTTCAAAGCCGACCTTGCCGTGCAGTTCGGGTTCGTAAAAACGTTCGATACCGGTCTTGCCGATGGACTGCGTGCCCCGGTATTGCGTGGGGTCCAGCTGCTTGGTTTCTTTCTCATTGATACGCCCGACATACCCCACCGAATGCGCAAAATGATTGCCCTGCGGGTAGTGGCGGACAAACTGTGCTTCCACGTCGATACCCGGCAAACGGTACTGATTGACGGCCAGCAGCGCGATCTGTTCTTCGGTCAAGTCGTAGAGCAGGGTGGACGGCTCGAAAGGGTGGCGCGCCTGTTTCATCGCTTTGGCAAATACGGCGCGTTCCTCGGCGGGCAAATGCAGGATGCTGATCACCGAGTCCAGCACGTTGGCGGCATCGCCCGCGCGTTCGCGGGTCAGGGTCATGTTGAAGCTGGGCTGGTTATCGGCGAGCAACACGCCATTGCGGTCATAAATAAAGCCGCGTTCGGGCGGGATCGGCAACACATGCACGCGGTTGTTTTCGGAGACGGTGGAGTTGTAGTCGAACTCGGTGACTTGCAGGAAATACAGTCTGCCCACCAGCGTGCAACTGATCGCCAGTACCAGTGCAGCGCAGGCGATAAGTCGTTTATTGACCAGCCGTTTCTCGGTGTCGTGATCTTTGAGCGGGATCGGCTTGGGCATGGTGGGGGTGCCTCACATCAAAAAACGGAAATGCAGCCGTCTGCGCAAGGGGCGGCAGGCGGCGAAAAGTCGGCGCACACCTTACCAGCACGTGGGGTATTAATCCGTTTTGCAACATGAAACTTGACAGGCTGCGCGCACGGGCGCGTTGCGCGGCCAGCCTACAGCCGCGTTGGGCCAAGGAAGGCCCGTCACGGCGTACCCACGGAGCGGGAACGGAGCGAAACCCATCGTTCAGTCAGACGCTGATGCCGGATAGGTACGCCCTGTTCCTGTTGAAGCAACGGTGTACTTATCCATTTGATGTGTGAGGGCCTTTTACGGGGTCCGCCCTTACGGCGGCTCACTTTTGGCAAACAGCCCCAAAAGTAAGCAAAAGGTCCTTGCCCTGCCATACGGCCGCCTCGCTCTGGCTCGACGGTGCCTTCACTCCGGCACTGTTGCAGGGGCACGCCGTGACGGGCCTTCCATGGCCCAGCACGGCTGGCTCGGCTCCTGCCGACCCACCCCAGCAACAGCACCTGCGTTCAGCCTGCTGTGAGGGGCTTTTGTGTCGTTTGCACCGTTTGGGTGGCAGCAGTGAGATCGCTTTAAGCAACAGCAATAGCGTCAAATCAATGCACGATTTGCGCAAGGAACGCCTTGGCTCGCGGGCTTTTGGGTGCGTTGAAGAAGTCGCTGGGCGGCGAGTCTTCGATGATCATGCCGCCATCGAGGAACAACACGCGTTCGGCCACTTGCCGCGCAAAGCCCATTTCGTGGGTCACGCAGAGCATGGTCATGCCGCTGCCCGCCAGGTTGACCATGACGTCGAGCACTTCGCTGACCATTTCCGGGTCCAGCGCAGACGTCGGTTCGTCAAACAGCATGATTTTGGGTTCCATGCACAGGGCGCGGGCAATGGCGACGCGTTGCTGCTGTCCGCCTGACAGTTGGCTGGGGTATTTGTCGGCCTGGCTGGCAATGCCGACTTTATTGAGGAAGTGCTGCGCCAGTTCAACCGCTTTCTTACGCGACAGGCCGCGTACCGACATGGGCGCCAAGATGCAGTTGTCGAGGACGCTCATGTGCGGGAACAGGTTGAAATGCTGGAACACCATGCCAATTTCACTGCGGACCCTGGCGGCTTCGCGGGTGGCTTGGGACAGGTCGGTGTTGTTGATCAGGATGCTGCCTTTTTCGGCGATTTCCAGGCGGTTGATGCAGCGGATCAAGGTGGATTTGCCTGAGCCGGACGGACCGCACAGGACGATGCGTTCGCCTTCGCGCACGGTCAGGTCGATGCCTTTGAGGACATGAAACGCGCTGTAGTACTTGTTCAGGCCAGCGATGTCCACGACCACCTTTCTGGTGTCCGACGATGGAGACACGGGCGTGTGAACGTAAGCAGGTTGTGCATGCATTGTGTGTCTCCAGTAATCAGTAAAAGCGCTCGGCGCTGTAGGGTGTCGGGTCGGTGAAGGGGTATTCACCGGTCATCATTTCGGCCAGCAAGCGTCCGCTCACCGGGCCCAGGGTCAAGCCGTGGTGAGCATGACCGAAGTTGAACCACAGGCCTTTATGCCGGCTGGCCGGGCCGATTACCGGGCACATGTCCGGCAGGCAGGGGCGTCGGCCCAGCCACGGTTCGGGGTCCAGCCGCTCGCCCAGCGGGTACAGGTGGCGGGCGCGCGCTTCGCAACGGCGCAGTTGGATCTCGTTGATCGGGTCTTCGCTGTCGGCAAATTCGATCCCGGTGGTCAGGCGTATTCCGCCCACCATCGGCGCCAGCACATAGCCGCCCACCGAATCCAGAATCGGGTGGTGCATGGTGTGGCCGTCTTTCGCGGCGTAGTGCATGTGATAGCCGCGCTTGATGGCCAGCGGAATGCGGTAGCCCAGCGGTTCGAAGATGTCCCGCGCTTGTGGTCCCAGGGCGATCACGGCTTCGTTGGCCACGATCAGCCCCTTCTGGCTGTCTGCCTGCCACTGGCCCGCCGTCGGGCGCAGGCTGATGGCGTCACCGATGACGAAGGTGCCGCCGCGCTTGATGAACAGTTCGGCGTAGCCACGGGTCAGTCCGCCCGGATCGCTGACGGTTTTGGGGTCGAGCCAGTGAATGCCGCCGATCACATCAGCGTGCAGGCCGGGTTCCAGTGCGTGCACCTGGGCCTGCCCGAGTACGCGGTAGTTGAGTGTGTACGCTTGTAAGGCGGCGGCATCGCGCTGCGCTTTGTCGAAGTCCTCGCGGGTGCGGTACACCTCCACCCAGCCGCTGTCGCTGATCAGGCCGCTCATGCCTGCCGGCCCCGCCAGCGCGTCATGTTCGGTGACGCAGCGTTCAATCAACGGCAACATGGCGCGGGTGGCCTTGGCCAGGCCTTTGGCCCCGGATTGGCGCCAATACTGCATCAGCCACGGACCCGCTTTGGGCAGGTGCTTGAGGCTGTAGCGCACGTCGGATTGCTGATTCAGGCCATAGCGCAGCAAACGTGAGATTTCGCGCGGGAACGAGTAGGGGATCACGCTGGCACGCTCGATCAGCCCGGCATTGCCGTGGCTGGTTCCGCTGCCGGGTTGGGCCCGGTCCAGCAACACCACGTTGCGCCCTCGGGCCTGGAGTTGCAGCGCGGTACTGACGCCGACGATGCCGGCTCCCAGAACAATGGTGTCGCAATGCATAAACAAATCCTTGAAACGGGGGCCGTGTTCGCAGCCCGGACAATGGGCTTACTGCAAATGACGGCCGAGTCGGCCTTCAATCAGTTTCAGGCTGCGGCGCACCACCTCCACGATCACCAGGTACAGCACGGCGGCCCACAGGTAGACCTGGAAGTCGAAGCTGCGCGAGAACACCATTTTGGTCACGCCCATCAGGTCATAGATGGTGACGAGCGAGGCAATGGCGCTGGCCTTGATCATCAGGATCAGTTCGTTGCCCAGCGGGCCGATGGCCACCAACAGCGATTGTGGCAATACGATTTTGCGAAAAGTGGTCCAGCGCGACAGGTTCAAGGCCTTGCAGGCTTCACGCTGGCCCTGGGCCACGGACAAAATGGCGCCGCGCAAAATTTCGGCCTGGTACGCCGCGGTATTGAGGGTGAACGCCAACAGGGTGCACAGCCAGGCGTCACGGAAGAACCACCAGAGGCCGACGTCTTGCCACAGGCTTTTGAACGAGCCAAGGCCGTAGTACAGCAAAAACAGCTGCGCCAGGAGCGGTGAACCCCTGAAGAAATACACATAGGCGCCGGTAAAGCTGCGCAAAAAGCGGCTGCTCGACAGGCGCCCCAGGGCGATCAGCAAGCCGAGCAGGGCGCCGAGGGTGAAGGAGATGCCCACCAGTTTGCAGGTCACCCACAGGCCGTCAATGAAGCGCGGGCCGTAGCGCTCCAACAAGTCGGGGCTGAGCAACAGGTTTTGCAGGTCCGTCAGGCTCATGGCTGCACGCTCCGCTGATGACGATTGAAATGGCGCTCCAGGTAGGCAAACAGGCGGCCGGAAATCGCTGAGAAGAACAGGTAGATGAAACACGCCACGCTGTAAAACAGCATCGGTTCTTTGGTCACGCTCACCGCCAGGTTGGTCTGACGCATCAAGTCGACCAGGGCGATGGTCGACACCAGCGAGGTGTCTTTGAGCAGCGACAGCCAGTTATTGGAGAGGCCGGGCAGGGCAATGCGCGCCAGTTGCGGCAGCACCACTTTGCGAAACGTGGTGAACGGCGAAAGGCCCAGCGCCGAGGCGGCTTCGAACTGACCTTTGGGAATGGTTTTAAACGCACCCAGCCAGATTTCGCTGGAGAACGCGGCAAACACCAGGCTGAAGGCAATCATTGCCGCCACGAAGGTGTTGATCGTGAAGGGTGTGTCGTAGCCCATCAGGCCCAGGATTTTTTGCGCCGCGATCTGGCAGCCGTAATAAATAATCAGCAGCGTGAGCAGTTCTGGCAGGCCGCGAAACACCGTGGAAAACGTCGTCGCCCAAGCACGCATCCAGCGATTTTTGGAACGTGCGGCCACCGCCACGAGCAGCCCCAATGGCAAACCGATGGGCAGGCAGCTCAAGGCCAGGGCGATGGTGACCAGCGACCCGGCAAGCAGCGCCGAGCCCCAGCCGCCACTGGCGAAGGAAAGCAATGAAAGTTGATCGAGCATGCTCGAATCCCCGGACAAAATCGGGCCGATATTCAGCCGCTGCGCACACCGGGTGCGCAGGGCAAGGCGTCAGGCAGGCTGCCCTCAACCGAGGGCGGGCAGGTTAATAAATGTCGAAGTCGAAGTACTTGCTGGAGATCTTTTTGTAGGTGCCGTCAGCCACGATCTCGTCCAGAGCCTTGTTGAAGCGCTCACGCAAGTCGTTGTCTTCTTGACGCACCGCGATTGCGGCGTCGGCCAGCGTACCGTTCACATCACCAATGATCTTGCAGCAGTCCTTGCCGGTTTTATTGACCCATTCGAGTAGCGGGAATTTGTCGGCAATCACCACATCGACCCGCTCATTGGCCAGTTCACTGTTGGCTTCGTCGAGGGTTGGGTACAGCTTCAGGTCAGCCTTTTTGTAGTGCTCTTCGGCATAGATGCTTTGGGTGGCAGCGCTTTGCGCGCCGACAGTTTTGCCGCTGAAGTCACTTTGCGCATCGGTGATGTCCGAGTCTTTGGGCACGGCAATCGACAGCGGGGTGCGGTAGTAATGATTGGTGAACGCGATTTTCTGCTTGCGCTCATCGTTGACGATCATCGAGGCCACAATAGCGTCGTATTTTTTGGCCATCAGGCCGGCGATAATGCCGTCCCAATCCTGCGCCACCAGGGTGCAGTCGGCTTTCATGCGTTCGCACACGGCCATCGTGATGTCGACGTCAAAGCCATGCAGCTTGTTGTCCGAGTCCACGTAGTTAAACGGAGGGTAGGCGCCTTCCGTGGCGATTGTCAGTTTGTCGGCCTGAGCGTTGGACGCTACGGCTACAACCATTGCACATGCACTTGCAAAGCGAATGACGTTTTTCATCTAGCACCTCGTTTTATTGTTTTGTGCCGGGTGAGGAGGTGTAGCCCACGAACTCGTTGTGCAAGGCCGCGGTTGCCTCAAGACGTTTTTCGACGTCCGGTCCCAGTTGTTTGCAGACTTCATTGACCAACAGGTGCACCAGCGACAGCATGGCTGCCGTGGATTCCCAGAACAGATTGAATTCGGTCGGTACGCGAAACACTTCATCGGCGTACTGGTCGGCCCAGTCGCAGAAGGTGTCTGTGACCAGCGTTACCGGGATACCGGCTTCGCGGGCCTTGCGGCACAGGTGCTGGGCGTGGCGCGAATAACGCCGCGCTTCGAACACCACCAATGCGCAGTCATGGTCGGGGCATAACAGGACATCGGCGTAATGCCCGGCCGCACCGTCCACCAGGTGCACGCCGTCGCGGATGTATTGCAGCAAATGCACCATCGAGGCCGCGATGCCGCGCTCGGTCTGAAAACCGGCGACAAAGACTTTGCGGCGTGTGGCCAGGCGCTGGCTGACGATCTGCCACTCAGGGGTCAGGCTGTACTCGTAGACCTTGACCAGTGCCCCGACTTCCAGCTCAAAACTGCGCGGCAGCGCCTGAGGGCTTTGGCTCGATTGTTGGCGGAATTCTTGCAGGCGATCACCGACCAGCCAGGGGCCATCACCCAGGTCGTCTTTCAGGTCGTTTTTCAGTTCTTTGAAATGGCTGTAACCCAGCGCCCGGCAAAAACGCCCGACACTTGACTCGCTGACGCCCAGCTTGCTGGCAATGTCGGCGGCCGTTTGAAAAGGCAGCTCGTAGAGGTTGGCCAGCATGTAACTGGCAATCGCCCGACCCGACGGGGCGGCGGTTGACAGGCTGCTTTCCAGGCGTTGTTTGATCGACTGACTCACGGCTGTTGTTCCTGTTTTTATTTCAGCGCGTTGCAGAAAGTGAATGTTTTCTGTCATTAAGTCAACAATTGACAGATATCTGTCATCGCCGGATAGTTGCCCACAACAATAACAACTCGATTGGAGCGCACCGCATGTCTGAGTCCGACGCTAGCGTACAGGCCGTTGAATCGCTGTCTCTGGATCAACTGACCACCTTGCTGCAACAGATTTTTGAACGCCACGGCACCTCGCACACCGTGGCCAGGGTACTGGCGGATAACTGCGCGCGAGCCCAGCGCGACGGTTCCTACAGTCATGGGGTGTTCCGCATTCCCGGCTATTTGTCCTCACTGGCCAGCCGTTGGGTTGATGGCCAGGCGAGCCCTCAAGTTGAAGACGTGGCGTCGGGTTTTATTCGGGTGGATGCGGCCAATGGCTTTGCTCAACCGGCGTTGGCGGCCGCTCGCGGGCTGCTGGTCGAAAAAGCCCGCAGCGCCGGGATTGCGGTGCTGGCCATTCGCAATTCGCACCACTTTGCAGCGCTCTGGCCCGACGTTGAACCCTTCGCTGAGGAGGGGCTGGTAGCGTTGAGCGTGGTCAACAGCATGACGTGCGTGGTGCCCCACGGCGCCCAAAAGCCCTTGTTTGGCACCAACCCGATTGCCTTCGCTGCGCCGCGTGCCGATGACCACCCGATTGTGTTCGATCTGGCCACCAGCGCCATTGCCCATGGCGATGTGCAAATTGCTGCGCGTAAAGGTCATGAACTGCCAGCGGGCATGGGCGTTGACCGTCGGGGTGAGCCGACCCAGGACCCGAAAGCGATTCTCGACGGCGGGGCTTTGTTGCCGTTTGGCGGGCACAAAGGCTCGGCGCTGTCGATGATGGTGGAGTTGCTCGCGGCGGCCTTGACCGGCGGCAATTTCTCGTTCGAGTTTGACTGGTCCAAACACCCCGGCGCGCAAACGCCGTGGACCGGCCAGCTACTGATCGTGATTGATCCGAGCAAATCCGGAGGCAACAGCTTTGCCGGGCGCAGCGCTGAGCTGGTGCGCCAGATGCACGCGGTAGGCTTGGAACGGCTGCCGGGGGATCGTCGGTTCAAGACGCGCGCGCAATCGCTGGAGCACGGCATACCGCTGGCGATCGACGAACTGGCCAAGTTGCGGGCATTGGCCCAGTAACCTCGCATCAGGTGTTCGTCTTCTTCGTGGCCTGGTGAGTGGGAGAGCGGTTGACAGCGCTGGCGCAGTACGTGGTCACGAAGAGGGCTTGACGGCTAGGAAAACAACTGCCGAATCAGATTGGGCGTACAGCCGGTCCAGCGCTTGAGCGAGCGCCGGAAGTTGGCCGGATCGCTGAAATTGAGGTAGCGCGCGACGTCTTCGTTGCTCATCCCTTTGATCTGATACAGGTACAGCGCCATGTGTTTACGCGCCTGATCCTGCTGCGCCTGAAAGTGTGTGCCGTGTTTACTCAGTTTGCGCTTGAGGGTGGCCTGGCTCATGCCCAGGGTCTGGGCGGTGAGTTCCAGGCTCGGCGCGTGGTGCGCGTTGTGACGCAAATACACGTACACACGGTCAAGCAGACTGGCACTGAACCCCAGGCTGTCGAGTTCGAGCTGGGCGTGTTGCAACGCCACTTGCCGAGCAATCGCTGAGGCGTTGGGCCATGGCCGGTTAAGGCACTCCCGAGAGATGCGCATCATGTCCAGCTGGCAGCCAAACTGGCTGTTTTCGCCCAGGTGCACCCAGTACTGCTCCACATAGCGGGGTTCGGCATGGCTGAACCGGCATTCCCACGGCAGCCGTTCGCCACTGAGCCACCGACTCATGGCCAGCAGGGCAGTCATGCTGGCTTCCAGTACAAAGCGCGCGTGCTCCTGGGCGCCGCTGCTGTCGAGCCAATACACATAGGCGTAATGGTCATCGAGCACCAGGCGCGGCGTCAGCAGCGGGCTGAGCAGGGCGCGATGGTGGATCACGGTTTCCAGCGCCTGATGCAGGTTGGGCGCCTGTTGCAGGGCGTGGCTGGCGGGGCCGTAATGCCCCGGCAACAAGCGCTGGCCGAACAGAAAGCTGCTGTCATCGGCGTCCAGCAGACGGCGGGCATTGCCGATCAGGCTGAAAAACTGCTGCGGGCTGACGCAGGTCGTGCCCGCCAGAATGTCTTCGTAAAACAGCCCGGTGCCGCGTAACAGGCGATGGCTGTCGATGTCCCGCGACAGCGCCAGATCGATCAGCGTCGCGGGCTGATAATGCCCGGGTATGAAGCGCGTGTCGGCCTCGTACCACCCGCCGGGCCGGCTCATGCGCGCTGGATCCGGGGCGGCTTGGCGCGGGCCAGTGCCAGGTTCAGGCGTTTGAGCAGGGCGTCCGGGGTTTCGTCGACCGCCATCACCACTGCGGTGCTCGCGCACAGGTAAACCCGTTCGCCCTGGAGACGGGTTTTATGCGCCAGGCTTTGCACCGCCTGTTCCATTTCCTGTGCCAGCAGGCGCGCCTGACGTTCGCCGGTATTGGGCAACACCATCACAAAGCGATCCCCGGCCAGACGGCACAGCAGGTCGTGGCGGCGCAGGTTGAGCAACAACAACTGGCTGATGGCTTGCAACACGGCATCGCCTTCTGGGTGCCCGTATTGCTGATTGATCGACGCGAAATGATCAAGGTCGAGCGCCAGCAGCGACAACGGTTGCTGATGCTCAAGGCTGTGGCTCAGGCAATCGCTGACCTGACGCTTGAGGTAATCGGCGCCCCCCAGCGGCGTCAACTTGTCAAACAGGCGGTGCTCCCGAAATACCCGCTCGCGCTTCTCCATTTGCTGGCTGATGGCCAATTGTTCGCGGTGCCAGTGGAACAGGCCGATGGTCAGCAGAATCATGCCCACCGGCATCGGTGCCGACTCCAGCCAGTGGTCCCAGCCGATGTGCTTGGGCAAGCGGATGAATTCGTCGAGCACATCGATCCACCACGAGAAAAACATGAAGCACAAACCGCTGGCCAAGTAGTGGGTGACGCGCCCGGCAGGTCGGCTTTTGAGCACCAGTCCCAGCCAGAACAGCATAAACAGCGCCGTGCCGCCTTCGCCCAGAATGTCCAGCCACTGCCACTCACTGACCGGTTTTACGCTGCCGAAGGCCAGATTCAGCAGCAGGCCGATATTGGCCCCGAGTACCAGCAGGGCGAGTTTCCAGCGATGATGTGTAAGCACGTTTAACCCGCTCATGAGTGTTCTACCCAAACGTATTGCCGGTCAGCAGAACAGAGCCATGTGACAACCGTGTGACGGGCGCGCCGGGTCGAATCAGCTCAGAGCTGTTGCAAGAAATTTCTGTAAACAACAGCGTGTCCAGGGCCTGCCGAGTTGAACACCTGAGGCGCCATTCACCCGGACGGAGTCGGCACGGGGGCTTGGCCCTGATCGCCGTGGCGTGCGTGAACAGCCATTGCGTACCGCGTGAGGTCAAATCAGCTCATTTCGCCCTTCATCTGGGTCCAAACCCCCCTGATTCCAGGGGCTTGCGCCACCTGCTGTCACAGCACTGTCATCCGCGCTGCCTAGTTTTCGCTACCAATTGCCGGGCCACTTGCCCGGCCGGTCACGGGACGCTGGGGGAGCACAAGCATGTACAAGTGTCGCAGTAAGGCACAGTGGGTCGGGTTTACAGTCAGCGCCTTGGCCATCGCGATTGCCAGTGAGCGCCTGAGCGCCGCCGATGCGGCGGCCACAGGTGCCACCGAGCATGTGGAGGTGGTCGGGCAGGCGGCGAGCATCGATCAGGCGCTCAAGGAACAACGTAACTCCGACAACATCGAGAGCGTGGTGCACGCCGATGGCGTGGCGCAGTTGCCCGACGCCAACGTTGCCGAAGCCGTGCAGCGCCTGCCGGGCATCAGTGTCGAGCGCGATCAGGGGGAAGGCCGGTTTGTCAGCGTGCGCGGCCTGGGGCCGGACCTCAACAGCGTCACCATCAACGGCACGCTGGTGCCTTCGCCGCAAAGCGCGCGCCGGGCTGTGGCCCTGGATGTGTTGCCTTCCGAGCTGGTGCAATCACTGTCGGTGATCAAAACCCTGACCCCGGACATGGATGCCAACTCGCTGGGCGGCACCGTGGACGTACAAAGCCTGTCGGCATTCGACCACAAAGGGCTGTTTTACACCGGCACCAGTGAGGCCGGTTACAACCAGAACACCCACCAGACCAGCCCCAAGTTTTCGGGTGCGATCAGTGATCGTTTCAGCCTGGGTGACGGTATCGACAACTTCGGTGTGGCCGCTGCCCTGAGCTGGAACAAACGGGACTTCGGCTCCGATAACGTCGAAACCGGCGGCGCGTGGGATTTCAATGACGGCGCCCGGCTCAACAGTTTCGAGCAACGCGTGTACGACATCAGCCGTGAACGCACCGGCGGCGGGCTGAATTTCGACTACAAGCCCGATGACGACACCCAACTGTACCTGCGCACGCTGTACAGCCGCTTCAAGGACAGCGAAACCCGTCACTCCACCAGCCTCGAATTCGACAAGCCACAGGCGGCAGGTGAGTTGGGCAAGGCCAAAGCCAAGCGCAAGCTCAAGCAGCGCGAAGAGACCCAGGAAATCCAGTCGTATGTGTTCGGTGGTGAACGCATGCTGGGCTTATGGACCCTCAGCGGGCAGGCGGGTTACAGCCGCTCCAGCGAAGACAGCCCGGGGCACATCGCGGGGGCCACGTTCAAAGGCAATTCCAGCTTCCCCAACAGCGGTTTTTACGACACTGAAAAGCCCCGGCCGATCATTGGCGCGGGCTTTTATGACCCGTCCAACTTCACCCTCGACAAAGTGGACTGGGAAGAGCAGGGCACCCGCGACACCGAGAAAAACCTTCGCCTGGACCTGGCCCGTGACTACGACGTTGAGGGCTATGCCTCGCAGGTCAAATTCGGCGGCAAGGTCAGCCGTCGCAACAAGGACAATGACCTCAATGCCTGGGTCTACAAGGATTTCGATGACGCCGGTTTTAACGATGCGCAGTTGAACATGACCCCGTTCGACAAAGGCAATGTGCACTATCAGTTGGGCCAGTTCGGCCCCGGCATCAGCGGTGGTGCGATCAAAGACCTGATCGGCGGCCTCAACCCCGGCGATTACTACGATGAACAGGAGTCGCGGGCCAACGATTTCAAAATGCGCGAAGACATCAATGCCGCGTACGTGATGAACACCGTCGATATCGACGATTGGCGTTTTATCGCCGGCATGCGCTACGAGGGCACTGAATTCGAGGCCAAAGGCACAGGTGTGCGTGATGGCGCCTTTGAAGCACAAGACACTCAACGCGATTACCACCACTGGCTGCCGGGGCTGCACGCACGCTATCAGTTGGACAAAAACACCCAGCTGCGGGCGGCGTGGACCAACGCCGTGGTGCGCCCGACCTTTGGCCAGTTGGCGCCGGGTTTTGTGATTGACGATGACGAGGCCAGTTTCGGCAACCCCAACCTCAAGCCGCTGGAATCGAGCAACTTCGACTTGGGCATTGAGCATTACATGGGGCAGGCGGGCACGGTGTCGGCGTTCCTCTTCTATAAAGACATCAAGAACTTTGTCTACAACAACGACCTGGCGGGCAGTGGCGAATGGGTCGATTTCACCGAGGCGCACACCTACGCCAACGGCGACAGCGCCAAGCTGTACGGGCTGGAGCTGGCCTATTCGCAGAAGTTTGACTGGCTGCCCGCACCGTGGAATGGCCTGTTGCTCGGCGCCAACACCACCTTCAGCCGTTCCAGCGCCAGCATTGAAGGGTTCGATCAGGGCACGGGGCGCAACCGCAAGCGCGACATCGACCTGCCCAACCAGTCCGACACCGTGGGCAACCTGATGCTCGGCTGGGAGGACGACACACTGAGCTTGCGCCTCTCTGCCAACTACAAATCGCAGTACCTCTATGAGCTGGCGGGGATCAGTGACAAAGCCCACGACCTGCATGTCGATGCGCAAACCTTTGTCGATTTCAGCGCCCGTTATTCGCTGACCAAAAACCTGCAAGTCAGCTTCGAGGCGCAGAACCTCACGGACCAGCCTTACTTCGTCTACAGCGGCCACCGTCGTTACAACAACCAGTACGAAGAGTACGGACCGACCTATTCGCTGGGCCTGACGTTCACCCATTTTTAAAGGCGGCCCGAGCGGGCCAGTAGAAGGAATTTCCCATCATGCGTTTTATCCGTAAACCGTGTCTGTTGCCGATTTTGGCCTGCCTCAGCGCAGCCACGGCGCAGGCCGCACCTGACATCGCAGCGCCGACTTTGCAGGCCTGGGGGACGGGCAACGTGCAGGCACTGGGCTTTGCCCCCGATCACCAGCGGCTGGCCGTGAGCAAGCGTGACGGGGTGTTGCTGCTCGACCCAGAGGGCAAAACCCTGAGCCACGCGGCGGGCGCCTTCGCGTCGCTGGACAGCCGACCGATGGGCGATCAGGTGCTGGTTGCCAGCCATGACGAGAAAAAGCAGCAAGTGGCCCTGTTCAGCCTCGACCCGCGCAGCCATGAGTGGCAGGCACCGGTCTACTTGCCGCCCCGTGAGTACGCAGTCAACGGCGTGTGCCTGTACCGCGACGAGGCGAGCAATGTTTATCTGTTCACCGTGGGTGAAGAGGGCAAGGGCGAACAATGGCTGGTGGCGGCTGACCGCAAACGACTGGCCGAGCCACGTCTGGTGCGCAGCCTGCCGTTACCGCCGAATGCCGAGTTCTGTCAGGTTGACGATACCGGGCAACAGTTGTTCGTGAATGAAGAAAAAGTCGGCTGGTGGGTGTATCCGGCCCACGCCGAGGCCGATGCTTCGCGAGTACCCGTGGCGCTGATCGAGCCCTTTGGTGAGGTGAAAAAGGCCGCCGGGGCCATGGCGCTGGTGCCGGGCGGCATGCTCGGCCTGGACCCGAAAGCGGCGCACCTGCACCTGTACCAGCAGCACGGTAACGGTTGGTCGCCGGTGGCCCGATTGCCGCTGGACACACTCAAAGAACCGGAACACCTGGCGGTGCGCCAGACGCCTCAAGGGTTGCAGGTGCTGGTGCAGGACGACAGCAACCAACAGGTGTTCCAGGGGCTGTTGAACTGGCAGCCGACCCCGGCCCGTGCCCCTGCGCCATTGCCGGTTATCAAACCCGTGGTGCAAACCGAACCGGTGGTCAGTCAGGGCGATGCAGCGGATGACCCGGCCATCTGGGTTAACCCGCAAAATCCGGCACTGAGCCGGGTCTTGGGCACCAATAAAAAGAACGGCCTTGAGGTGTACGACTTGCAAGGCAAGCGGCTGCAACACCTTGAAGTGGGGCGCCTGAACAATGTCGATCTGCGTCCCGGATTCACGTTGGGCGAACGCACCGTGGACCTGGCAGTGGCCACCAACCGTGACCACAACAGCCTCAGTGTGTTCAGCATCGACCCTGCCACGGGTGAGGTGCGCGCAGTGGGTGAAGTGCCGACACCGGTAAAGGACATCTACGGGTTCTGCCTGTTCAAAGCACCGGGGGGCGAACTCTACAGCTTCGCCAACCACAAAGACGGCACGTTCGTCCAGCACCGCCTGAGCGCCAGGGGCGATCAAGTGCATGGCGAGCTGGTGCGTCAGTTCAAGGTTCAGACCCAACCGGAAGGCTGTGTAGCGGACGACCGGCAGCAACGGTTGTTCGTGGGCGAAGAAGATGTGGCGGTGTGGGCGGTGGATGCGCGTCCCGATCAGCCGGCCACGCTGACCCGTGTGATCGGCGTTGGCGATCAGGTGCATGACGACATCGAAGGACTGGCGCTGTATCAGACCGCCAAACAGTCCTATCTGGTGATTTCCAGCCAGGGCAATGACAGCTACGTAGTGCTGGATGCCGCACCACCGTATGCCGTGCGCGGCGCTTTTCGTGTCGGGGTTAACGCTGACGCCGGGATTGACGGAACGTCGGAAACGGACGGTCTGGACGTGACCTCGGCCAACCTCGGCGGGCCGTTTGCCCAAGGCATGCTGGTGGTGCAGGACGGCCGCAAGCGCATGCCGGAGCAAAGCCAGAACTACAAGTACATCCCGTGGGCCGAAGTGGCAAAGACCCTGAAATTGCCTTGAGCCGGTTGTCATCAACCGGTCACCGCAGGGGTTTTGAATTTTATCCGTGCGCCACTCCCGCTGAGCGGCGCCGTCTTGAGCAAGGAGTCAGGTATGCAAGCAACCATGGAACATATGACGATTTGGGGTTTGATCAGCGACGCCAGTCTGTTGGTGAAAGGGGTCATGCTGGTGTTGTTTCTGGCCTCTGTGCTGAGCTGGTTTTTGATCGTGCGCCGCAGTGCCATTTTGCGCCGCGGTGAACGCGACATGGACGCCTTCGCTCAGCGCTTGCGCAGTCAGGGCGAGCTGAACGCGCTGTATCGCGAGAGCCGCGACAATCACCACGACGATGCCGGTGCAGAGCAGGTGTTCGCAGCGGCCTACAGTGAGTACGCACAGCTGAAGCAGCAGCCGGGGATTGATCCTGACGGGGTGATGCAGGGGGTCGAACGCGCGTTATACGTAGCGATTACCGAGCAGGAAGTGCGCCTTGAAAAGGGCTTGCAGTTTCTGGCGACGGTGGGCTCGGTCAGCCCGTACATCGGCCTGTTTGGCACCGTGTGGGGGATCATGAATTCGTTCATCGGTTTGTCTCAGGTGCAGCAGGCCACGTTGTCCACGGTGGCCCCGGGGATTGCCGAGGCCTTGATTGCCACCGCGATCGGTTTGTTTGCGGCGATTCCGGCGGTGATTGCCTACAACCGTTTTTCTTCCAGGGGCCAGACGTTGCTCACCCGCTATTACAGCCTCGGCAATGAAGTGCAAATGCGTCTGTACCGCGGTCTGCATGCAGGCGCGCGAAACATGGCGGCGGTTGCCTGACAGGGGGTTTGATCATGCTCGCTCGACCACAGCGTAAACACGGGCCCAAGGCCGAAATGAACGTCGTGCCGTATATCGACGTGATGCTGGTATTGCTGGTGATCTTTATGGTGACCGCGCCGATGCTGACCCAGGGGGTCAAAATAGAACTGCCCAAGGTGGCCAGTGAGGCGTTGATCAATGACAAACAGCAGACGATCCTGACGTTATCGGTGAAGGCCGACGGCGGTTACTACTGGAATCTGGGAAGTGAACTGGACACCAAAAACCAGACGGACAGCGCCGTCAACCTTGACGAGTTGCAGGCCAAGATCGGTCAGGTGGTGGCGCAAAACGGCGACACGCAGGTGTATATCCGGGCCGACAACGACGCCGGTTACGGCAGTGTGGTCAAGGCGATGTCTGCCTTGCAGCAGGGCGGCGTGAGCAACCTGGGGCTGGTGACCGAGGCGCCGCAATGAGCGCCGCAGTCATGGGGTGCGCGGTCACGCCGGCCCGGCACATGCCTTGGGGGCGACTGTGGCGTAACGCACAGGCGTGGGCCGTCACGGTTGCGTTGCACGGGGCAGTGGTGGC
Source organism: Pseudomonas sp. ESBL9 (assembly GCF_036668715.1). Taxonomy (NCBI): domain Bacteria; kingdom Pseudomonadati; phylum Pseudomonadota; class Gammaproteobacteria; order Pseudomonadales; family Pseudomonadaceae; genus Pseudomonas; species Pseudomonas sp. ESBL9. Next base: position 679,853 of record NZ_JAZEVV010000001.1, read on the forward strand.
GCTGCTGGTGGTCGGCTGGACGCTGCAACAGCCGCCGGTGAGCGCGCCCGCCGTACTCAAGACCCGCTTGATTACCCTGCCTGCCGAACCGGTGGCCGCGCCAGCGCCGGACCCCTTGCCCGTGGCGGCACCGGCGCCGGTGGTCGAGGCTAAACCCGAGGTCAAACCTGCGCCGATAGACCCGCAGATTCAGGCGCGCAAACTTGAACAGGCTGCTTTGGCGCGCAAACGGGTCGCTGAGCAAAAGCAGGCACTGGAAGCCCGTCAGCTTGAAGAGCAGCAAGCCCGGCTACGCGAGCAACAGGCGCAGGCGCAGCGTCAGCAGGCGCTGGCCGATCAGGCGCGGGTTGCAGCAGATAACGCCCGGCGTGCGCAACAGCAGGCAGCGGCTGCCGACGTGCGCCAATATTTGCCCATCAGCAAGGACGCGCCGGATTACCCGCAGCGGGCGTTGGATAAAGGCGTTGAAGGGGATTGCACGGTGGAGTATTCGGTGACGCCTGAAGGCAAGGTCGAGAACCCGAAAGTGGTGGGCAATTGCCACCCGATGTTTATTCGTCCTTCGCTACTCGCTGCGGCGACCTTCCGTTATAAGCCGCGAATGGTGGACGGTCAGGCCGTCAGCGTGGCGGGTGTGCGAAACACCTTTCACTACAAAATCCACTAACCCTGCTTGACGTCGGGCGCCGTCCCGACTGGCGTGAAGCTGACAGGCATCAACGCCTGATTTGCATTCCTGACCTATGCTGCAGGCGATTTTATGCATAAGGAGATGGCCATGAATGCGCCTGCAACCACCCCGGAGCCGACCCCGGCAAAATTGAAACTGCCCTTGGGTCTGGTGATTGCTGTCCTGGTCATGGTCGGGATTTTGCTGTTGCCATTACCGCCTGACCTGCCGGTCGCCGGGCACCGCATGCTGGCCATCCTGGCCTTCGCGGTGGTGGTCTGGATTACCGAGGCGGTGTCGTACGAAGCCAGCGCCATCATGATCACGTCGCTGATGGCTTTTTTGATCGGTATGGCGCCGATGCTGGACGACCCGTCGCGCCTCTACGGGACATCGGCCGGGATCACCATGGCCCTGACCGGGTTTTCCAATGCCGCCCTGGCCCTGGTGGCCGGGGCGTTATTTATTGCCGCGGCGATGACCCACACCGGGCTGGACCGGCGCATTGCGTTGGTAACCCTGTCAAAAATAGGCACCAGTACCCGGCGAATTTTGCTCGGGGCGATTGCCGTGACCATTTTGCTGAGCCTGGTAGTGCCCAGCGCCACGGCGCGCAGCGCGTGTGTGGTGCCGATCATGATGGGGGTGATTCTGGCGTTTGGTGTCGATAAGCGCTCCAACATTGCGGCCGGGATCATGATCGTGGTGGCGCAGGGCACCAGCATCTGGAACGTGGGCATTCAAACGGCGGCGGCGCAAAACCTGCTGACGGTCGGGTTCATGGACAAAATGCTGGGCGCACGGGTGAGTTGGATCGACTGGCTGATTGCCGGTGCGCCTTGGGCGATCATCATGTCGGCGGTGTTGCTGTTTGTGGTGCTCAAGATGTTGCCGCCAGAAAGCGACAGCATTCCGGGTGGCAAGGAAGCTGTGGAGCAGTCGCTGATTGCGTTGGGGCCGATGACCGCGCCGCAGAAACGTCTGATGGCCGTCTCTGTCGCCTTGCTGCTGGCGTGGGCCACCGAGGGCAAGCTGCACAGTTTTGACACCACCTCGACCACCTACGCCGGATTGGTCTTTCTGCTGTTGCCGCGCTATGGGGTGATGACCTGGAAGGATGTGCAGTCGCGCATCCCGTGGGGCACGGTGATTGTCTTCGGGGTCGGCATCAGTTTGGGGACGGCGTTGCTCACCACTCAGGCCGGTCAATGGCTGGGGGGGCAGGTGGTGCAGCATACCGGGCTGGATCAGCTCGGGCCGCTGGGGATTTTTGCGATTCTGGGGGCGTTCCTGATTTTGATTCACCTGGGGTTCGCCAGTGCCACGGCATTGACCTCGGCATTACTGCCGATCCTGATTGCCGTGCTGCAAACCTTGCCCGGTGAGTTCAACCGTTTGGGCATGACCATGTTGCTGGGTTTTGTGGTCAGTTACGGTTTCATTCTGCCGATCAATGCGCCGCAAAACATGGTGTGTCTGGGCACGCAGACCTTCACCGCCAAGCAGTTCGCCAAAGTCGGACTGATTGTCACCGCGGTGGGGTATGTCTTGATGTTGGGCTTCGGCGCAACGTACTGGAAGTGGTTGGGCCTGATGTAGACCCGGCGCCGGAGGATAACGCGAGGCAGCTACCGGCGGGCTGACCGTCGGAGCAGTCAGCCGGTGGGGGATTGCGTCAACTGCCGCCTTTACTGCTGACTTCTGCCGGAACGTCTTCACCCGCCATGCGCTTGCGGAACAATGACGTGCGCGCCAGCAGCAAGGTGGTCACGGGTACAGTGATGGACAGCAAGATCGGTATCAGCCAGGCGTGTAAAACAGGGGTGGATTTAAGCGCCGAAAAATACAGGATCGAGGCCAATGCCACGCCCCAGGCGCCGAGGGTGGAGGCCAGTGCAGGCGGGTGCATGCGCTGGAAAAAGTCTTTGAGCCGCAACAGGCCGATTGCCCCACACAAGGCGAACAGGCTGCTTAGCACCAGCAGCACCGCCACTGGAACCTCGATCCACAGGGATAGCTCGCTGATGGAATTCATTCGATCACCTCACCGCGCAACAGGAATTTGGCCAGCGCAAACGACCCGACAAAGCCAAACAGGGCAATCAGCAGCGCGCCTTCAAAATAGGTATCACTGGCATACCGAATGCCCAGTACCAACATCATCAGCATGGCCACGATGTACAGATAATCCAGCGCCAGTACCCGGTCTTGTGCAGAAGGGCCTTTGAACAGACGGATCAGGGTCAGCACCATGGCCAGGCTGAAGATGAACAGGCTCAGCAAAATGGCGTTGGAGAGCAGTGCACTCATTCAAAGATCTCCATCAGTGGGCGTTCATAGGTGGACTTGAAGTGCTGGATGAACTGCGCTTCGTCGTCCAGATCGAACACGTGCAAGAGCAAAATGCTGCGGTCCAGTGCCAGTTCGGACCAAATGGTGCCGGGCACTACGGTGGTAATCATCGACAGGGCCGCCAGCCCGTTGGCGTCGCGCAGATCCAGCGGGATTTTGATGAACCGTGAGCGTGGCGGTCGGCGCCCGGCGTTGAGCACGCCCCAGGCCACGGCCAGATTCGAAAGAATGACGTCACGCCCGACCAGGAAAAACAGTGTGATGATCACGCCCGGACGACGAATGCGGATGGGCAACGGTCTTAACGGTGCCATCATCAGCGGCCCCAAAAAACCTAGCGCGGCCCCTAGCAACAGGTTCCCCGCGCTCAGTGACAGGTTGAGCAGCAACCACAATGCCCACAAGGCCAGTGATAACCACGGCGCGGGAAACAGACGTTTCATGGCTGCACCTTCTGCATGGCGGCTTTCGCTTCAGGACTGGGCACCGGGCGTGAGCCCATGACCGCCATGACATAGCGTTCCGGGTTGTTCAACGTATCAGCGGCCGCCTGGGTGTAACGCATCACGGGCTCAGCCTTGAAGGTCATGACAACGCAGAGCCCGAGCAATACAACAATGGGAATGCACTCATAACGGCGCAGCAGCGGAGAGGGGCGTTCCAGTGGCGTCCAGAAGCGCTGAATACCCAGTCGCGAGAAGCCGATCAGCGAAGCCAGACCGGAAAGAATCAGCAGGGCCAACAGGCACCAGGCCGCTGTGGAAACCGTAGCTTCGCTGAGGTGGCCCAGCCCCACGGGGTTGAGCAGGGCATTGAGCAGGGTCAACTTGCCGATAAACCCTGAGAGTGGCGGCATGCCGATGATCAGCAAGGCGCAGGCGATAAAGCTCAGGCCAAGGAACGCCATGGTCCAGGGAATGATCTGGCCCACCACGGCCTTTTGTTCGTCATCCAGGTTGGTGCCACGGGGCGGGTTGAGCGACTCCATCAAGCTGGGGAGCTGCTCAACATCATCCTCAAGGAGCATTTCATTGGAGGAGCGAGAGCGCTCGATCAACTCGGCCAGCAGGAACAGCGCACTGAGGGCGAGCGTTGAGCTAATCAGATAGAACAGGGCGGCTGCGGTGAGGTTGGGTTGGGCGAACCCGACAGCCGAAAGCAAGATGCCTGCCGACACCAGAATGCTCAGGCTGGCCATGCGTTCGAGTCGTTGAGCCGCCACGATTGCGATCGCAGCACAGACGATCGTGGCCATGCCGCCATAGATCAGCCAGTCGCTGGCAAAGTAGGCGGAAGCGCCCGCTTGGCCGGAAAACATCAGCGTCCACAGGCGCAGCACGGTGTAGATCCCGACCTTGGTCATGATCGCGAACAACGCAGCCACCGGTGCGCTTGCCGAAGAGTAGGCCGGCACCAGCCAGAAATTGAGCGGCCACATCCCGGCCTTGGCCAAAAACGCCACGGCCAGAATGGCCGCACCCGCGTGCAGCAAACCGCGGTCGGCTTCAGGTACCAGCGGGATCTTCAGGGCCAGATCAGCCATGTTCAACGTGCCGGTGACCCCGTAGATCAGCGCGGCGCCGATCAGGAACAGGGACGATGCCAGCAGGTTGATCGAGATGTAATGCAACCCTGCTGACACCCGGGCTTTGCCCGAACCGTGGAGCATTAGCCCGTAGGACGCTGCCAGCAGCACTTCGAAGAACACAAACAGATTGAACAGATCGGCTGTCAGAAACGCGCCGTACAACCCCATCAACTGAATCTGAAACAGTGCATGGAAACTGGCACCGGCCCGATCCCAGCGAGCCATGGCGAACAGCAAGGCGCAGCTGGCGATGATCCCGGTGAGCACCAGCATCAAGGCTGACAGGCGATCGACGACCAGCACGATGCCAAACGGCACCTGCCAGTTGCTGGGCAGGTACACACCAATGGAGGCGGGTTCGGTTTGTTGCTGTGTCCAAAGCAACAGGGTGATGGAAATGGCAAGCCCCAGCAGCGTTGAGCTCAAGTTGATGCGGGCCTTCATTGGCCGGTGTTTCTCGCCCAGCAGCAACATGCACGCGGCAGTCAGCAGCGGCAAGAGAATGGGCGCAATAATCAAATGCGGCATCAGGTTCATTCTTTAGGCTCCCGGCCATCCACGTGGTCGGTGCCGGTCAGGCCCCGTGAGGCCAGCAAGACCACCAGGAACAGCGCGGTCATGGCAAAACTGATAACGATTGCAGTGAGCACCAGTGCCTGGGGCAGCGGGTCGGTGTAGTTGAGCAGGTCTTGCGGAACCCCGTCCTTGATCACCGGCTCCTTGCCGATGAACAGGCTGCCCATACTGAAAATGAACAGGTTGACCCCGTAGGACAGCAGGCACAGTCCCATGACGACCTGAAACGTCCGGGGGCGCAGTACCAGCCAGGTGCCGGAGGCGGCCAATACGCCGATCGCGATCGCGATGACTTCTTCCATCAGGCGGCTCCTGTCTTGGGTTGTGCATGGGCTTGCAGGCTCGGGCGGTGGGCCCGGACTGACTGGTGCGCGAGAGCGGTCAGGATCAGCAGGGTGGCGCCGACCACCACGGCAAATACGCCGATGTCAAAAAACAGGGCGCTGGCGACGTGGATATCGCCCAGTAGCGGCAAGTTGAAATGCGCGGTGTGGGTGGTGAGGAACGGGTAACCGAAGCCGATCGCACCCAGGCCGGTGATCGTGGCAAACAACAAGCCCGTGCCCATCCAGCGCAACGGACGCAGGCTCATCTGAGCTTCCACCCACTGGGTGCCGGCAACCATGTATTGCAGGATGAACGCGACTGACATCACCAGCCCGGCGACGAAACCGCCGCCTGGCTGGTTATGGCCGCGCATGAACAGGTACATCGACACCACGAACGCAATCGGCAGCAACAAACGCACCAGGACCGCGGGCACCATCATGAAACCCAGCGCGGTGTCGCTGGCGCTGCGCGGGTTGACCAGATCGGTGACCACATCCTTGGCCAGCAAACGCTGCTGGGCGGGTAGCTCCATGCTTTCTTTGGGGGGACGGAAGCGGCGCAACAGGGCGAAAACGGTGAGAGCCACGGCCGCCAGCACGGTGATCTCTCCCAGCGTATCGAAGCCCCGGAAGTCCACCAGCATCACATTCACCACATTGCTACCGCCGCCTTCAGGCAGTGCGCGGCTGAGGTAGAACGAAGAAATATCATTCGGGGTCTGACGGGTCAGCATCGCGTAGGACAGCAATGCCATGCCGCCGCCAACGACCGTCGACAAGAGCAAGTCACGCAGGCGCCTGATGCGCGCCTTGCGCAATATTCTTGGCAACGGGGAGACTTCTTCGATCCGACGTGGCAGCCACCGCAGGCCGAGCAGAATCAAGACTGTGGTCACCACCTCAACCACCAGTTGCGTCAGCGCCAGGTCCGGTGCCGAGAACCAGACGAATGTGACACAGGTCATCAGCCCGCACACGCTGACCATGGTCAGTGCGGCGAGACGGTGATACTTGGCTTGCCAGGCGGCGCCGAGGGCGCAGGCAATTGCCATCAGCCACAGGGTGACAAACACGATCGAACCCGGGATTTTAGGACGATCCCCCCAGCTCAGGCCGCTGTAAATCATGGGAATCAAACCTGCCACCACAGCCGCCAGCACCAGCAGAAACAGCTGGCTTTGCAGGCGTTGAGTGCTGACACGGCGCTCAATGCGTCGCGCGCCTCGCATGATGACCACCACGCTGCGCTCGAAGAAGCGCTTGCCATTGAAGAAGCGGATCAGGGGCGGTAGTGGGAAACGATTGAGCTTGAGCTGTTTGCGCAACAGGACATAGAGCACGATACCGCCCGACATGGCGATCAGGCTCATGATCATCGGTGCGTTGAGGCCATGCCAGATGGCCAGGCTGTATTCAGGCAATTGGCCACCGACGACTGGCTGGGCAGCGGCAGCGAGGAGCGGTCCAACGGTATGGGCCGGGAAAATACCGACCATCAAGCAGGTAAACACCAGTAATTCAACGGGCGCACGCATCCAGCGCGGGGGCTCATGGGGCGTGTGCGGGAGATCAGTGGCGGGTGGTCCGAAGAACACATCCACCGTGAAGCGCAGGGCATAAGCCACACTGAAAGTCCCGGCGACGGTGGCAATCACCGGCAGTGCGATTTCTACCCATTTTGTGGAATTGATGAACACGGTTTCTGCGAAGAACATCTCTTTGGACAGGAAGCCGTTGAGCAGAGGTACACCGGCCATGGAAGCGCTGGCAACCATGGCCAGCGTCGCGGTGTAAGGCATGAGCTTGAACAGGCCGCTGAGCTTGCGTATGTCGCGGGTGCCGCTCTCGTGGTCGATGATGCCGGCTGCCATGAACAAGGAAGCTTTGAAGGTGGCATGGTTGAGAATATGAAACACGGCCGCGACCGCAGCCAGCGGGCTATTGAGGCCCAGTAGCAGTGTAATCAGGCCCAGGTGGCTGATCGTGGAGTAGGCCAGCAGGCCTTTGAGGTCGTTCTGGAACATGGCGCAATAAGCACCTAATACCAGCGTGCAGGCACCGGCCCCACTGACGATCCAGAACCATTGCTCACTGCCGGACAACGCAGGCCATAGCCTTGCCAGCAAGAACACACCGGCCTTGACCATGGTCGCTGAGTGCAAATACGCCGACACCGGCGTGGGAGCCGCCATCGCGTGGGGAAGCCAGAAATGGAACGGGAATTGTGCGCTTTTGCTGAGCGCGCCAATCAGGATGAGAGTGAGCAAGATCGGATAGAGGCTGTGGGCGCGAATCTGGTCGCCCGCCGCCAATACGGCATCCAGATCGTAGCTGCCGACAACATGGCCGAGCAGCATGACCCCTGCCAGCAGGCACAGCCCTCCCGCGCCTGTGACCATCAATGCCATATAAGCGCCACGGCGTGCATCCGAGCGGTGGTGCCAGTACCCAATCAGCAAAAATGAGAAGAGACTGGTGAGCTCCCAGAAAAATACGATCTGGATCAAGTTGCCTGACAGCACCAGGCCGAGCATTGCCCCCATGAAGGCCAGGAAAAACGAGAAAAAGCGGGGGACGGGGTCTTCAGGTGACATGTAGTAGCGGGCGTACAACGACACAAGCGTACCGATGCCCAGCACCAGGATTGAAAACAGCCAGGCAAACCCATCCATGCGCAATACAAAATTCAGGCCGAGGCTGGGCAGCCACATGAACTCTTCCCGAATCACACCTCCATGGGCGATTTGCGGATAGAACATAGCGACTTGAATGGTGCCTACGAGTGCAATAAGGCCGGCCAACAGTGATTCACTGTTGCGCGCGTTGTGCGGCAAAACAGCCGCCAGACAGCTGCCGATAAAGGGCAGAAGCAGTAGAACTATCAGGGACATAGGCTTCTAATCTGCAGGAGTTTGTGAGCGATCATACGTGGCGGGCTGGGGATCACCAACAGTCAAGCTGCCGCCGAATCCTACAAAATGTGTACAAGCTGTTTAATGGCTTGCCCGTCAGCATCCTTGTATGAGCACGCCCGGACAGGGGTGTGTGCATCTGATTTCAGCGCTGCAGAATCAATCGCATGCTTTATTGCTTTGGTTCTCATCGGGCATTTCGATGGTTTTACCTTTTGTTTTTAACTCACTCACGATCACCGCTGCAACAATCAATGCAGCCCCCAGCAGTGCAATGCCGGGTAAACGTTCGCCCGCCAGACGCCCGGCGATACCGGCCCAGACGGGTTCTCCCGCATAAATCAACGTGGCACGGGTAGGGGATACGCTTTTCTGCGCCCAGTTCATGGCGACCTGAATGACTGCGCTGGCCATACCCAATCCGACTGCGCTTATTAAGAGCAGCCATGAAAATTCGGGGGCTGCTTCATGGGTAGGTACAGTCATCGCGAAGGCAAGCACGCAAGCAGTTGCCAACTGCACTACGGTCACTCTGCGCACGTCTACTTGACCGGCATAGGCGCTAATCAGGATGATTTCGGCAGCAATGGCGATGGCACTCATCAATGTCGCTATTTCACCGGCGCTGAAATTTAACGACGCTCCGCTGGGGCCTGAGAGCAACATCAATCCCGTAAAAGCCAACATGATGCCCAGACTGGGCATTAATCCAGGGCGGCGACCCAGCACCAACCATTGCAGCAATGGAACAAAAGGAACATAGAGTGCAGTAATAAAGGCCGACTGACTGCTGGGGATAGTCTGCAAACCAATGGTTTGCAAACCGTAGCCCAGCATGATGGCAATGCCAATGAATAATCCGGCTTTCAGTTCAAGCAAGGTCATGCCGCGCAAGCTGCGGATTGAGAACAACGCAACGATGCTGGCGGCGGCGGCAAATCGCAAACCGACAAAAAACAGTGGTCCGCTAGCAGTGAGAGCATGTTGTACAAGCAGAAATGTGCCCCCCCACACGATAGTGATCAGGATCAGCACGCATTCGGCTTTACTGATGCGGGATGTCAAAGATGACAGTCTGGAAGCTTTCAATGGTGTCACGACCTTGCGCGTTACAAAGGTGAGACGCACAATGCGCCAAAGCTGAGCAGTATACTGCGCAGTCCCACACAGTGAGCAATATAGTGCCCAAAGAAATTTCCCAGCGTGCATCGGTTCTTCAGCACGTCAGTCAAAACGTACGACGGCTGCGGCTGCTCGCACAGCTCAGTCAAAGCGCGCTGGCGGAGTCGTCCGGAGTCAGTCGCCGCATGCTGGTTGCGATAGAGGCAGGGGAAAAAAATGTCAGCCTGAGCACGCTTGATCGGGTAGCCGAAGCCCTGAATGCCGCCTTCAGTGACTTGATTCAGGCCCCCGGATCCCCGGATCCCGGACGTATTAATGAAGTGGCCTGGAGCGGCTCCGTTGCGGGTAGCAAGGCCGTGCTACTGGCCAAGGCTGCCGCTACAAAAGAGGTCGAATTGTGGGAGTGGCGTTTGGAGCCGGGAGAGGAATACGTATCAGAGGCTGATGCAGAAGGGTGGAGCGAGCAGTTGTACATTATTGAGGGCTGCTTGACCTTGGTGCTGGATGACCAGGAGCTGTACTTTAATGCCAGTGATTTTTATACCTATGCCAGTAACAGGCCGCATACCTACCGAAATGCAGGCGATGCTGTTCTGCGTTTTATACGAAATGTTGTGATTTGAGGCAGGTGGCGGGACTTACGTCCCGCCGAACCAGGCGGCTTGATAGGCAGTTGCTCGCAGCAGTGCCAGTTCATTAGGTTGTGCTGTCACAGCCGAGTATGTGCTGAATGGGGGTCAGCCCGAGCTACTGCCCACTTGATGCTGCCTGGAACATTTCGGTTTAGCGGATGTTCTTGATACTGCCTTTGTTGCCAGTCACAGTGACATTCACTTTTTTGAAAATGAAATAGTCTTCAACTGACACCGCATAGCGTGGTGCAACAATCAGATCAGAGCCTGAGCTTTTAACTGCTTTGTAAGCGGCAGCGGCTTTTGTCGCAGAAACAGGATCAGGCAGGCTAAATGCAGGCGCCTGGCCGCCGTAAGTGACGCCATCGGCGAATTCGCTGTCACCACTGATTTTCAACACGCCGAACAGAACGTTCGATGTGGATTGGCCTGTAATTTCGGCACCCACTTCAATTTTCGCTTTCAGGTCAGCTGTAACAGTACCGGCAATAGGAGCGTTGGGCTGGCTCACGTTATGGCTCATGCAACCGCTAGTGGCCAAAACTGCTGCGGCAATAGCCACGGGCATCCATATTTTTTTCATCGTAAAGCTCCAGTAAAGGTGTCGGTCCGTTCGTTAACGGCGGCGAGACTTTACGTGAGAGGCTCTTGCAATAAAGTCGGGCAAATCCTGCTAGGTTGAGGGCAGTCGTGACTCTATTGGGTAGGATTTGTGCCGTGCCCTGTAACAGCACCCTCATGGCGACAGGTGAATAGATGTATGAAAGTGCAGGTCTCGGATGTGTGATCGTAGATGCGGGGATTTACTACCTGCTCTCTATCCCCGGCGGCGTAGCTTCAGGTAGAAACAGCACCGGATTGAGGAGCTAAAAATTATTAGAATTCAGGGGGTTGCCAGCTTCTTTCTTCTAGTACATAATGCGCGCCATCAGCACGGCACACAGCCTTAACAGCTGAAGAATCATAGGTTTACAGCATTACGATTTATTTTGTACCTGACGTTTTAAATGTCATGTACAAATGGCCGAGTAGCAAAATGGTTATGCAGCGGATTGCAAATCCGCCCACGCCGGTTCGATTCCGGCCTCGGCCTCCATATTGAAAACCCCGCAGAGCACGGTCTGCGGGGTTTTTTATGCTTGCAAGAAAGAGGTAATGAGTTCCGCATTTTTGGCAGGTGTTCCGCATGTTGGTTTGAATGAGTCCCTGCAGTTGCATCGATGCAGCGCGATGCACTCGCAGCTGTTTTCTGGAAATTCCGGGTGTGTGCCAAAGTCCGCGCACTGGATCTACTGCCTGTCTGGGCTGGCGGACGGATCGACGCAGACGAACAGGAAGTAGGCGAGGTTTCACTGAAGAACCATCTGACAGAACCGGCTGGCATACAGCAAAAAAGGTAGGTGCTAAGTTCAGCGCTTTCCTTTGAGAGCATGAACGTGCGGCCTATCTATATAAAAACGTTGAGTGCATGTGTCGTCGTAGCGGGCCTTGGCCTGTTGGTCGCATTGTTTAGCTATTACCGTTTTGGCAGCAATCCCCGGTTGGCTTTCGGGGTTCTGGAGAATTGCGAAGCAGCGGTTCTGAATCTGGTGCGCGCACCTTTAGACATGAGGTTACTCAGCGCGAGGATCTTCCCGGAGGGCTTCGATACGTTGCCCAAGACGGACACGGATGCATTTGAGGTCAAGTCTCGCTACAAAACCTTGGTTCAGCGGGGCATGGCGACCTTTGTTTACCCTGCAGTCAAGCTTGCGTTCAAGGTGGGCAATAACGTGGGGGCTCCACCGATCGAAGACGTGACTTGCCAATACGCAGGTGTCAGGTACATGGATGGAACGCCCCTGAACATGCGTCTGATGTACGTTGATCTGGGCCCCATTTCCATCAAAAACCCGTTTGTGTACGCAGACAGTTTTGACGGATGGCTCAGACAAGGCCTGGAGGAGTGGGTTGAGTTGGACGACATGACCCCGACCGCCCATTGGAAGCACTTTCTGGATCAACGAATCAAAGTGCTGGAATGGGACGATAGCGCTGGCAAAGAGGTCGCAGCCTTGCGGCCTTGAACTTCGTTAAGGCGGCCAAGATGGCTGGGTGGGTTACCACGTTCTGAATCCAACCTCTGCATGAGCCTGATGAAGTGCTCTTACCGGGCGCGCCGCAATTATCCAGACCAGGTTTATAGATCATTCAGATCAACGCGCATGGCGTGCAGGTTGTAAGGATCATCGCGACTGGCAGTACCCGAAGCCTGAATTGGCTGGCTTTAGAGCCCATTTGTCATCAGACGCTGCCAGCCACGCTGTGTTTCACTGCCCACAACCTTCTACCTAAAAGCCCGACTTGCAGCGGCAAAGAGCGGAAGTCGTTTGGCGAGCTTCGTTTTTTTCTCTTGAGTGGGCCTTGTTCACTCTGGAGCAGCGGCGGTCAAGTCACTGCTGGATTCAGCGGCCATTTTCAAGCGATCCGCTTTGCAGATGTATTTAGGCTTATTTTTGGGAGCCAGTTTGGCGCTGGCTTTTTTGGCGTTAGCTTTCAAGATTTGGTTGATTTTTTTACGACGATTCATAGGTTTTGCTCAGTGTGTCAGTGTTGAATAAGTCAGTCTTAAAGGCTCAGGTACTTCCCTCTACAGGATGGATGTACCCACTGCCCAAGCAGAGGCGAGCCTTGCTGCCATGGTTTGGCCGTTACGCGTGAGGGATCTCGAACCAGGTTGCTGTGTCGCTGGTGTAAATATGCTTCTGTTTGCCGGGCTTGAAAGGTGTGTCCAGTGTGCCTAATGCCACGCTAATCCACCCGGCGCGATCCCCTTGGGAGCACGACCAGAACAACGTCGATCCGCACTGCATGCAAAACTCCCGGCTTACCGATTCTGATGACCGGTAGGCCTTGAGGTCTTCGGCGCCGCTGAGCAAGCTGAAGGCGCTGCGCGGCACGCTGCCATAGGACGCAAACGCTGCGCCATGGCCCTTGCGGCATTGGCTGCAATAGCAGTGACTGACTGCTTTAGGTTCGCTCAGCAGCTCGTAGCGGACGCAACCACACAGGCAGCTACCCAGATAGACCTTGTTCACGTGCATAGGGCCTCAAAAAACGCCAGCTTAACGACCTGCGTCGTGAGAGTCGACTGGCCCTTACGGCTGCGCAGGTTTTATCATGTGCCGCCATTTTCATCACAGGACCTGAACCCATGGATAAAGCTTTTCGCAACCCGCTCTTTCTGGTGGGGTTCGCCTTGGTCATCTGCGGCGGCACGTTTGCCCTTAATGGGCTGCTGACCGAGCGTACATTTCTCTACATGGCACCCGGACTGTTGATCCCGGGTGTCACGTTCATGCTGACGGGCTGGAAGCGGCGTAATCCGTGAGTGGGCTTGATTGTGGAGTGCCAGACGTCTTTATGATGCGCCCGCTTCTTTGATCTGCCCCCACAGCGCTGCCACCTGTTCTGCATTGGCGGCTTTGACCCGCGCCAAATCCACAGGGTAATCAACGCCAGGGTTCTCAGCGAATCGGGTGGCGGTGAACTGGCCATTACTGGCCCGCAGGATGTAACCCGTGTCCTGACACGCTGGCGACGCGAGGTAAACCACGCCGGGTGCCACCCACTCGGGTTTCAGGTTTTCCGGTGTTTGGGTCACACCCCACATTCTGGTTTTGGCCACGAGCGATACCGCGTTGACCAAAATGCCGTCCGGTGCGCCTTCCATGCTCAGGGCATTCATGATGCCCAATTGCGCCATTTTGCCTGCGGCGTACGCCACCAGACCGGTCTGCGCATAGCACTGATACATGGCGCGGTCCGACGTTGTCAGCACTATACGTGCAGCCGATGAGTGTTTGAGGTGAGGCCAGGCGTATTTACAGAGCCAGACCGGCGTATAGAGGTTGATGTCCAGTGCGCGGGCAATGAATGCCGCATCGGCCTGTTCAATGGGTTGGTAACCCACCCAACCGGCGTTGTGAATCACGATATCCAGTTGCCCAAACGCGTCGACAGCGGCGTCAATCAAGCCTCGGCAACCTTGCTCGCTGGAGAGGTCACTGGAATCACCGATCACGTGATATCCCTCAGCTTGAAGGGCTTGAGCTGCCTCTCGTGCGATGCTGGCGTCAGCCCCGTCACCCACATTGTCGGCGCCGATATCACTGATCACGACATTTGCGCCCAATTTCGCCAGTTCCCGGGCATAGACCCAGCCCAAACCACGGCCGGCACCTGTGACAATTGCGGTTTTCCCTGTGAAGTCCATAAACACATCCTCTTGATGACGCCTGCACCTTAACAATGCGGATGGGGCGGATCCACCCCGTCTCCGATGCTTTACCCGGCGCGACTGTGTATGCATGATGGCGCCCTTTGATAAATGCCGCGCAGGTCTGGCACTGGTTTTGGAAGGAACAACTGTTGAACCCCCACACATTGTCCATGCGCCTGGAGCGCGTCGCCGCACATGTTCCGGTAAACGCCCGGTTGGCTGATATCGGGTCGGACCATGCCTATTTGCCGGTGGCGCTGATGCGTCGGGGCGTAATCACAGGCGCAGTAGCCGGTGAGGTGGCGCTGACGCCTTTCACTGCGGCCCGGCGTACGGTTCAAGCAAATGATCTGGCCGACGCCATTACGGTGCGCAGGGCTGATGGCCTGATGGCGATTGAACCCGAAGACGCGATCACTGCCATTACCCTGTGCGGGATGGGAGGGGAGACTATCCGGGACATCCTTGAGCAGGGTAAGTCGCGCTTGAGCGGTGAGGAGCGCCTGATCCTGCAGCCCAATGGCGGTGAACACCCCCTGCGCCAATGGTTGATGGAAAATGGCTACCGCATCCTCTGTGAAGAAGTGCTACGGGAAAACCGTTTTGATTACGAAATTATCGTCGCTGCCCGTTCCGGCACGGTGAAGTACAGCGCGCAGGAGCTGTACTTTGGTCCGCTGCACATGCAAGCACGCAGCCCGGCTTTTCTTGCAAAATGGCAGCGTCAGCTGTGTCAAAAGCACAAGACTCTGCTCAGCTTGAGCCGGGCCCGTCTGACTGTCCCGGAAGAAAAAGTACAGGACACCGCACGCCAGGTGCGCTGGATCACTGACCTGCTGGCACAGGCGCAGAGCGCAGGCTAAAAAAAATCCCGCCGGTTGTTCACTACACCCGGCGGGATTTTTACGTCAGTGCCCGTTTCAGTCGTTGATACGGGGATGTTGCTGCACCAGGTTTTTGCGTTTGGCTTCCAGCTCGGCAATTTCGGCGTCGATGTCTTCGATTTTATGTTCGATGTTGTCGTGGTGCTCCTGAAGCAGCTCCTTGGCTTCTTCAATATCCGAAGCCGCCGGTGCGGCCCCGCGCAACGGTTTGTTGGCGGTTTCTTTCATGGTGACCCCGGTAACCAGCCCCACGATCGCGATCACCATCAGGTAGTAGGCAGGCATGTACAAGTTATTGGTGCTTTCCACCAGCCAGGCCACCGCCGTCGGCGTCAGGCCCGCGATCAGTACCGAGACGTTGAACGCACTGGCCAGCGCGCTGTAGCGGATGTGCGTGGGGAACATCGCCGGCAGGGTCGAGGCCATGACACCGATGAAGAAGTTCAACAACACGGCCAGCATCAATAACCCGGCGAAGATCAGCCCCAGCTTGCCGCTGTTGATCAGGTAAAACGCCGGGACGGCGAGGAAAAAAAGACCGACACTGCCGCAGATGATGAAAGGACGGCGGCCGATCTTGTCACTGACAAAACCGATCAGGGGCTGAACGAACAGCATCCCGACCATGATTGCAATGATGATCAGCACCCCATGGTTTTCACTGTAATGCAGGTTGTGCGACAGGTAACTGGGCATGTACGTGAGCAGCATGTAGTAGGTCACGTTGGTGACTGCTACCACGCCGATGCAGGTCATCAGACTGCGCCAGTGCTTGGTGGCCACTTCCTTGAAAGAAACCCGGGGGCCCCGTGCGAGACCTTCGCGATCCCCTTGTTCAAGTTTTTCCACGTGCTGCTGGAAGGCGGGTGTCTCTTCCAGAGCGTGCCGCAGATACAGCCCGATCATCCCCAGCGGCAAGGCCAGGAAAAACGGCACGCGCCATCCCCATTCCAGAAACTGCTCTTCGCCCAGAAGTGTGGAGATCAGCACCACCACACCGGCCCCCAGCACGAAACCGGCTATGGAGCCGAAGTCCAGCCAACTGCCGAGAAACCCGCGCTTGCGGTCAGGCGCGTACTCGGCCACGAAAATCGACGCGCCGGTGTACTCACCACCCACCGAAAAGCCTTGGGCCATCTTGGCCAGCAACAGCAGGATCGGCGCCCAGATACCAATCGTGGCATACGAGGGGATCAAGCCAATGGCGAACGTGCTGAGGGACATGATGACGATGGTCGCGGCCAGGACTTTCTGTCGTCCGTATTTGTCACCCAGCGCACCGAAGAACAGTCCGCCCAGGGGGCGGATCAGGAAGGGAACCGAGAACGTGGCCAGCGCTGCGATCATTTGCACGCTGGGAGACACATCGGGAAAGAACACCTTCCCGAGCACATAGGCAACAAAGCCGTACACGCCGAAGTCAAACCACTCCATTGCGTTGCCCAGTGCCGCAGCGGTAATCGCTTTACGCATCTTGGCGTCATCGACAATAGTGATGTCCTGCAATCCGATTGGATTGACCTTTTTCTTACGAGATCTCATGCAAGCCCCTTTATTAGCTGATCTATCCTTTTAAAACCGCTAAACCCCAGTCGTATGAAGGGTAGACGCGTTTTGCCAGCGCCGAATGCTATCGTTCTGCTGGCACGCGCTCTTGGGGATGAGATACATGCAGATACGAAAAAATTCACCGAGTGGCGGATTTTCTTTTGCAATCAGCGTTATGCGCAGGGGGCTGCTAAAGGAAATGAACGTGAATGGTTTTTCAGGCGTACAGAAGCGGCCTGCATCAGCGGCCGCTTCCATCACCGACAGGGACTCAGTATTAGCCTTTGGCTGCCATGGCGGTGACTTCAACACGCATGCCTTCGACGGCCAACGACGCGACCCCTACAGCAGCACGCACCGGCCATGGCTGGCTGAAGAAACGTTTGTACACCTCATTGAATGCCGCACGGTCTGCCATATCGGTCAGGTAGATGGTCAAGTGCATGACACGGTCCATAGAGCTGCCCGCACGTTCCAGGGCCACTTTCAGCGCTTGCAACGTGCATTCGCTTTGCTCAGTGATGCCGCCCAGTTCGAGGCTGCCATCGGCACGTGTAGGGATTTGCGTCGAAACCATTACGCCACCAAAGCTGGCGACGTCAGACGAAATGGATTCAGGATCAGGATCAGGGGTAAAAGTCAGTTCGTTATGGGCCATGAACACCTCTGCTTGAACGGGTAAGGGTGGCGGCATTGATCGCAGCCACGGCGAAGGCGTGCAGTGTACAGACCTGCGCGTTTCCTAAAAACCTGATCGGGCACACCTGTTAATCCTTAACTATGCTCGCCAGAGCTTGTTTAAACACACCACAGGTTATTTGCGGGAAGGGACTGAATGATTTCTGATTGGGAAATGTGCATACGGCTGCTGTCGGCGGCTTTTCTCGGCAGTTTGATTGGCGTTCAGCGCGAACACCTGTTTTGGACGGCAGGCCTGCGTACGCACATGTTGGTGTGTGCGGGGGCGTGTTTGGTGATGATTGTGTCGGCGTTTGGATTTCAACAGGCGCTGACCATGCCAGGCACGCAGCTGGACCCTTCGCGAATTGCCGCACAGGTGGTCTCGGGGATCGGCTTTCTGGGGGCCGGTTCGATTCTGATGCGCGGTGAGGTCATCAAGGGCCTGACCACGGCCGCCAGTTTGTGGGCGGTTGCTGCCATCGGCCTGGCCGTGGGCGGCGGACTGTATGTGTTGGGCACTGCGGCAACCTTTTTGATTCTGATCATCCTGATCGCCATTCGGCCCATGGAACGCGTGCTCAGGGATATCGTGCAAATCCAGGTGGTCAAGCTGGTGGCGCCGTCCAATACGCTGTCGTTAAGTCAGCTGGAGCAGCTACTGGGTGAGCGGCCCAAAAAAATCAGACAATTCATCGTTGAGCAAGGCCCGGTCAAGGACACCGAAACAGTGACCATCGAGTTCCGGGGCGTCACCCGTGTGGTCGCGGACCAAATGATCAAAGAGATCCTTGGCGTTACAGGTGTGCGCGAAGTTCTGGCGCCGCATTGAGGGTTTTCCGGCGACAGACAGGGAAGGACGGGGTAGCGCGGGCAGGGTGAGCTGCTGGAGAATGCCGGGCTTTCGCGCACCGTTGTTTTCTTTTGATCCGTACAAGGCCTCGACTTCTCATGGACAAGCTTGACAGGGCAATTCTGCACATCCTGCAGACCGATTGCACACGTGCGGTAGGAGATATCGCCGAGCAGATCGGTCTTGGCACGACGGCCTGTTGGCGGCGCATTCAAAAACTTGAAGAGGCCGGAATCATTCGCGGTCGGGTCGCGTTGCTGGATGGCAAAAAGCTGAACGTGGGGGTGATTGTTTTCGTGTCGATCAAAACCACTCAGCACAATGCCCAATGGCTCGACAGCTTTCGCGCTGCCGTGGCTTCGATCGAAGAGGTGGTCGAGGTTTACCGCATGGCCGGGGACACGGACTATTTGTTGCGCGTTGCAGTGCCTGATGTGGCCGCCTATGACGCCGTCTACAAACAGCTTATTAAGGTCCCCGGACTGTCGGATATCAGTTCCAGTTTCTCCATGGAGCAAATCAAGTATTCAACCAGCCTGCCTCTGCGCTACGCGCCATGAGCGCCTAAAACCCATAGCTCAGTCCCGGTTTACGCCACAGCGACACACGGTTTTTGCACGGCAATGTCCAGCGCTCGCTGGAAGTCCAGCACCAGGTCGTCCACATGCTCAAGCCCGGCATGCACACGGATCAGATACCCCAGCGGTGCGGGGGTGTGCTGACGGACCGGGTGCCCGACGGGCACAACAAGACTTTCGAAACCGCCCCACGACAGGCCAATCCCGAACAGCTTGAGGTTATCGAACAGGCGCGCCAATACCGTCGGGTCTTGCGTGTTGACCTCTATCCCGAACAAGCCGCTGGCCCCCAGAAAATCGCGCGTCCACAGATCATGGCCGGGATCGTTGGGCAGTGCGGGGTGCATGACGCGGGTGACGAGCGGGTGCTGTTCAAGGCTGCGCGCCAGCGTGACTCCATTGCTCCAGTGGCGTTGCAGGCGCACGGGCAATGTGCGCAGCCCGCGCAACGCGAGGAACAGATCATCAGGACTGGCGGTCTGGCCAAAATCATGCGCCCCGGCTTTCAAGAGTGGCCAGGCCCGTTCATTGGCGGTGGCCACGCCGAGCAAGGCGTCCGAATGCCCCACGATGTATTTGGTCGCCGCCTGTATGGACACATCCACGCCATGCTCAAAGGGCTTGAAGTACAGCGGCGAGGCCCACGTGTTATCCAGCAGTACGAAGGCACCCACGCTATGGGCCGCCTGGCAAATGGCCGGCAGGTCGCAGACTTCAAACGTCAGTGACCCCGGCGACTCTGTAAACACGACGCGGGTAGTGGGGCGCAGTTGGCGGGCAATACCCGCTCCGGCAGCGGGGGCGAAGAACTCCACCTCTACGCCAAGACGGGTCAGTACCGTGCTGACAAACGTGCGCGTCGGGCCGTAAATGTTGTCGGTGATCAGCACATGGTCACCGGCGCTGACAAACGCCAACAGGGCATGAACGCAGGCTGCCAGGCCTGAGGGGAATACCAGGCTGGCATGACCGCCTTCCAGCCCGGCCATTGCATCTTCAAAGGCGCGGGTGGTCGGTGTGCCAAAACGGCCATAGTTGGCGTACGGATTACCGTCCTTCTTGCTCGCCTCCCAACTGTTGAAGTCTTTGGCCAGAACGGTAGACCCCCGAAACACCGGCGTATTGATGAGTCCGCCGTACGCTTCGGAATCTCGACCGCAATGCAGGTAGTGGGTGGCGTCATGCATGGGCGTCTCTCCTCAATGAACGTAGAGGAATGATACGGACGCTCAGTGTGTTTCATTTTGCTTTTATTTCTGTTTTTTGGGCGGTTATTAGATTTTATTTCTATCAGTTGGTGGATTAAAGGATTTTATTTTGATGGATTATTTTCCAGGCGAAATATTGCCCGCTTACGCTCGCAGGAGCAGTAAACGGGCGATCCCTTACGAGGTGTGAGCGAGCGCTTGTCTTAATCGGTTGGCTCTGCCTGGTAATGCAGCAAGCCTCCCGGCTGGCAATTCAACGCGCAGCAAATGGCTTCCAGCGTCCCGAGCCGAATACCTTTGACCTTGCCTTGCTTGAGCAGTGAGAGGTTCTGTTCGGTGATGCCGATGATCTGCGCCAAATCCTTGGACTTGACCTTGCGCGTCGCCAGCATCACATCGAGTTTGATTTCTATGGGCATCTTGACCTCTTAAACAAACGGCTGATTTTCACGTGCCAACATGCACGCACGATGCAGGCTACGGGCCACAATCCTGACACTTGCCCAACACGTCTGCTGATTGGTGTTCGAAGTATTCCCCGTTGGCGTAAAACTTGAACAATGCACTCAACGCCACCAGCCCCTTGGCCAGAATCAAAAGCGGAATACTGGACAGGACAATGTCGCCTGTAATCTGCCACCAGGGCATCTGATGGATATTGGCGTCCAGCGTTTCGGTCAGGGCCGTGAGATTGAAACCAGGTCCATACAGATTCATCACGTCCGGAAACAGCCAGTAGGCAATATTGGAAAGCAACATGAGGGCGACCAGGCCCAGCGTCGCCGTTGCAAGGACTTTGCTGTATTTCGCCAAACGAACTGTGTTCATTCAGCAATCCTTCTTGTGTGGGAAATCTTGTCGGGGGAGTAGAGGTGTATCGGGTAGCGGCCAGTGGGCGACGGCGGCATCATGAACGGAGAAAAAACCTGTTATTTCAGGGCGGATTTACATGGCCTCTCGTCGTAATTTCCTACAGATAAATTGACCTTCGGCCCGCGGCGCAGTTAACTGTATGAACATACAGCTAACAGAAAGGCGAGCGTCATGGGTTTCACGGTTTTGGGTCCTCTGGCTGAAGGTGGTGTTCGCCGTCCGTGGTGTTCGTTCAAGGTGCCGGCCGGTTTTCCCTCGCCTGCGGCTGACCATGTCGAGAAACATATCTCGCTCGATCAGGCACTTAATATTCGAGCGGCACACGTGTACCTGGTCACCATTGACGGCGACAGCATGCAGGACGCGGGGATTTTTTCCGGGGATCTGGCCGTGGTGGATCGTGCCATTGAAGCGGCCCACGGCCATGTGGTGGTGGCGCTGCTAAATAATGATCCGATTTGTAAACGCCTGTGGTTGAAAGGCAGCACGGTCATGCTGGTCTCTGACAACCCCAAATACCCCAATCGCTACATCATGGAAGGTGATGAGCTGTCGATTTGGGGCGTGATCACCCACACGGTGCGCAACCATGGCCACTGAACCCCGGCCGGTCTTTGCCCTGATTGACTGCAACAGCTTTTATGCAAGCTGTGAGCGCGTGTTTCGGCCGGACCTGGCAAAGGTGCCGATCGTGGTGCTGAGCAACAATGACGGTTGCGTCATTGCCCGCAGTTATGACGCCAAACCGTATATCAAAATGGGCGCGCCTTATTTCCAGATCAAACAGCAACTGGAGCAGCAGGGGATCATGGCGTTCTCTTCGAACTACGCGTTGTACGGCGACATGAGTGAGCGGGTGATGAGCCTGATCGAAGCTCAAGTCCCTGCCGTCGAGGTGTACAGCATCGATGAAGCCTTTGCTGACATGACCGGCATTGCGGATGTCACGCAGGTCAGTCGCCAGTTGCGAAAGCGCATCCTGCAATGCACCGGTATCCCGGTGGGGGTCGGTATTGGTCCTACCAAGACCTTGGCCAAACTGGCCAACCACACGGCCAAACGCTTGCAGGCGCACACCGGAGGCGTGGTCAATCTGTGCCCGGATCACGAACGGGCCTGGACGCTGCGCAATACCTCAGTGTCGGATGTCTGGGGGATCGGACGGCGCATGACGGCGCATCTGGAGGGCATGGGCATTGTGTCGGCGATGGACCTGGCGCGGGCCGACCCGTGGACGTTGCGTAAAAAATTTAGCGTGGTCATCGAAAAAACGGCCCGCGAGCTGGCGGGCACCCCGTGCCTGGAGCTGGACGAACCCGATCCGCCGAAGCAGGAAATCTGCTGCAGCCGAATGTTCGGCCGGCGTCTGACAGCCATCGAGCCGATCAAAGAAGCGGTCGCGACCTACATGATGCGCGCCTCGGAAAAACTGCGGGCGCAACAGTCTTACTGCCACAAGGTGCGGGTCAGTATCCGTACCGGCATGTTCAACCCGCACGAAGCCAAATACGCCAAAGGCATCGTCGTGACGTTACCCTATCCCTCCGATGACGTGCGTCTGCTGACAAAAACCGCCGTCGACGCCGTGGAGCATGTTTTTCAACCCGGATTCAACTACAGCAAGGCTGAAGTCATGCTGTTGGACTTGCGTCAGCCCGGCGAGTTTTCCGATGACCTGTTTGCCCTCAATCAGCCCGCCGAAGCCTCACGGGTGATGGCCGTGCTGGACCAGATCAACAACCGCTGGGGCCGGGGAACACTGCGTGCGGCAAGCGTACCGGCCCATCCTGACTGGGGCATGCGCCGGGATTTGATGAGCCAGAGTTACACCACGCGGCTGGATCAGTTGTGGAGAATCTCCTGTCACTGAGCCCATAGCCAGCCCGTTACATACAATCCAATGCCGAACGAGAGGTGCGTGGCCAGGCTCCTGAGTCGCGCCAGTCGTGGGTGCGGCGTGTTTGAGGCGGCAACCCCCATCCCCAGCGCCGGCTGCATGATCAGCCACGGTGCTGCAACACTGAGTACGCCCACCAGCAGTGCCGGCACCAGCGTTGGCTGATAAAGCCAGCGCTCGCCTGCGCCCGCCAGCAGCACCGCCGCGAAGGCGACGCCCGTCAGGTAATGAAACAGCCAGCCGGTCAGTCGCTCATGCCGTACCGGTTGAGCGCGGCTTATTGAATCATGGCGAAATCGGCCCGAAGGCATATGCCCCAGCCAGCGGCCAACGAACCGATAGTCAAGCGATGGCACGTTGAATAAGCGCCGGCGAAGCAGGGCGACGAGATCCATGAAAAGCGTGGCCCCCAGGCCAAGCCCCGTGGCGTTTGCAATCCACTGCGCAGTGTCCATGTCACGTTCCCCTTGTCGGCCAGGTAGCGAGTTGTTTGAATGGCCAGTGTGCAAGTTCAAGTCGACTTGAGGTCAAGCATGAAAGAGTTCGGCATTAGGGAAGTCGCGAGGCGTTCGGGGGTTCCGGCTTCGACGTTGCGCTACTACGAAGAAAAAGGGCTGATCCGTTCCGCGGGACGACGGGGGTTGAGCCGGGTATTCAAGGCAGATGTACTGGATCAGCTCGCGTTAATCACCTTCGCGCAGTCGCTGACGTTTTCATTGGAAGAAATTGCCCCCATGCTGGCAGCCAATGGCCATGTCACCCTTGACCGGCAGTTACTCACCCGCAAAGCCGATGAGCTGGACCGTCTAATGGCCAAGCTCGCCGCAGTACGCGATGAGCTGCGCAGTGCAGCGGCCTGCCCAGCGGGCAGTCACGGGCAATGCCCCAGCTTTCAGCAGCGGTTAAAAGACGTTTCCCGTGAAGATGTATGGCAGGTCCCGTTTGGCTTTTGAAGGCAATGAAGCTATCTGGCAAGGAGCGCAACCTTATGAACCCACGCGTCACCCCCTGTGCAGTGCCGCCGGGTACGCTGATCAGCGCCCACGTTGAAGGCGCGCAATTCGTTAACAGTCAGCGCACGTTCACCCGGGAGGCAGAACGCGCAGCGTTAAGCCACCTGTTGCATCTTATGGCGGCCACGCCGGGCTGGATCGACGCACTGATGACGACGCGCAATCGTGTGGTCAAGCTGTTGGGGCTCAAAGACCTCGGCCGATTGGGGCATATCGATTTGAACCGGGAAGAAAGCACCTATCAGGTGCATGACCGGCTTGGCATCTTCACCTTGCTGGCCAACACCCCCAATGAGGTGTTGGTCGCAGACAAAGACAAACATCTTGATGTGTACGTGTCATTGAGCCGCTCTGACGTTCAAGTCGACGGCACGCGAGAAATCGTAGTGGCCACCGTGGTGCATACCCATAACCGTCTTGGCCGCCTGTACATGCTGCCGGTCGCTCCGGTTCACCGGTATATCGCACCTTTGATGCTGGCGCGTATACCGGGTTGATCCGGGGGTGGGGCTGTTCAGGCGGGTGTCGGGTTGAAGGCAGGCAATTCGCGCCACGGCAGAGCAGCCCATGCGCCAGTACGGGGCGCGAGCAGTTGATTTAATAAGGTTTCATTGAAGCGCTGACCCAGCGGATCGGCCCGGAAAGCGGCTATCCATTGCTGACGACCGTCAATGAAGGCCTTGCCCAAGTCTTCCCAGCCCGAAAAACACTCCTGGGCGCGTTGCGCATTGAGCAACAACACACGCCAGGCCGTGTCCTGCGGTACCCAGTTCAACAGCATGATGCAACGCATTAAAAACGCCGTGCGGATACAGGCAAATGCCATGGCCGCGCGAGGATCGTCAGTGGGTGATAAGTGCTCAAGATCCAGGCCAAACCAATGGCGCTCCAAGGTTGCATCCAAATGGGCACGCACTTCGTCATCCGTTGCGTGGCTGCGAAAACCCAGTTGATGCAAAAGTGGCGCTCTGAGCGCAGCCTGAATCTGTTCGACAAAGCCGGTAGTGCCAGCGTCATAAAACCTTGTCAAGCCCACCGCATCCACCATGGGCTGTGACAGCATCAGCGCCCAGTGTTTGCGTTGAGTGAAAGCCTTTTCAGGCAAGGCTGGCGGGCGTCTTATACGCCACACGATCAGGCACACGCACGCAATAATCAAAAGAGTAGTCATGTGAAATTTCTCACCTTATGGATGCCTGCCAGTCAATGATGGCCGCTGCGTGCCCGGAGGACAGGCCGACCCAAGGTACTCCTTCGGTGGTGAAGTGCCGGTTATCCGACAGATCGGGTGGGCTGAGGGGATCGAGTACGTGGCGTGCGGCGTACCTGACCGACGGAGCACCGGGCGCGGCTCGCTGCAACATCTCGACCTGTCGGGCAGCGACCAGCCATTGCGTCATGGCCGATGGCGATTCGAGCCGAGAGAACAACTGCGGGTAGCGCGCCACCAGTTGCGTTTGGGCGGTCGGGTCGTTTACCTGTTCGAGGCGTAACCAGCCCGCCTGGGTGCGTACCACACCGATGGCAATACAGTCTGGTGGTGACTGTTGATCAGTGCCCAGCGCGTTCAGACACATTAACAAGGGTTGCAGGTAGCGCTCCACGGGCGGGCGATTCTGTTTCCCCTTGACTTGATCAACCGTCAAATCGCCATTGGCCTGTACCGTCAAACTGACGGTGATGTGCGGCTGGCCTTGAGCATCACGCAAACTGAACAGGCGCATATGACCTTGTTCGACAGCATCGGCGTAATGCCCGCCATAGCCGCCAGTCAGCGCTTTACGATCGGCGAACTGCCCGAGGCAATGGCGCATGACATAGCTTTCAAACGCCATTTCGGTGCGAAGTGCATGGCTGTCGGGCAGCAGCTCAACCCAGGCATGGTCTGTACACGTCACGATACGACCCAGCGCATCGAGCTGACTGGTGCGCCAACCTTGTGCCGTGCGGGTTGTCATTTGCGCGTGCTCTTTTTCCCATAGCATCAGCGCTTGAGGGCAGTTGATACGCTCCAGTTTTCCTTCAAGGGGTGTTCCTTTGCGTGCCGTCAGAAACTCGACCAGCAGGGCTTCCTGTTGCAGCAGTAACGGATCTGCAGGGGCAACCCAGACCAGTGGAACGTTATTGCCGGACGCATTGAAAAACCGGCTCAGCCAGGGCGGAGCAGGGGTTGAGCCCAATACTGCCATGCTCTCTTCCAAAGAGTGGAGGCGACGCGCCGGCTCAAAATTACTCACTAAATGGCGATAAAAGTGGTTCTGCAGCCAGGCGCGAATCGAAGCGGTGTCCCCCCGTTCGCCACTTCGTTGAGTAATACCCTGTTTGAGTTGATCTGCATTAAGGGCGTTACGTGCAGCGTACGGCCCGCGAGAGCCAGGTGGCACTATTTCCATACTTGCCACCACCGTTTGTGTGAGGCTTTTTCTGCGCGTTGCAAGCTGGCGAGGGTGTTT
Source organism: Pseudomonas sp. ESBL9 (assembly GCF_036668715.1). Taxonomy (NCBI): domain Bacteria; kingdom Pseudomonadati; phylum Pseudomonadota; class Gammaproteobacteria; order Pseudomonadales; family Pseudomonadaceae; genus Pseudomonas; species Pseudomonas sp. ESBL9. The sequence continues at coordinate 706,280 of NZ_JAZEVV010000001.1, forward strand.
TCAATCGCTGGCCAGTCCGGATCTACCCAGTCTGCCTCGGTGGGTGGCGTGACTTGAATGCGCAAGTAATACTCAATGGCCTCGGCATTGCGACCCAAGTATTCAAACATTTTGGCCACTTCGAGCATCAGCGTGATCATGTTCGCGGCCTCGACGCAGCGCGCATAACGCAACCACAAGCCATAGGCGTTGTCGGGGTAGGTCTGGGCCAGGAAACGAGCCAATGCGACGCGGGTATGCAATTGGGACACAGACAGTTGTTGATCACTAATGCCCTGTTCTTGCTGGCATTTAAGCAGGCGTTCTACCCAGATCAGAATTTCGCCACTGCGATTCAACATAAGCAGGGCGTAGGCAACGTCACAACTATAATCGTCGAGGTCGTGGCGGCTGTAGCCGTAGTCCTGGGCGTAATGCCAAAGCTGTTCGGCAGCGTCTATGAGGGCCAGGTAGTCATCCTGTGCGCGGTAAACATTCAGAACTCCCTGGTAGTGCTCCGCGAACGGGCTGGACTGAATACCGCGCCGGTGCAGGTCGAGGCACAGGTCATGCGTGGCTGGGTTGCGCGTGCATCTGTATAGAATCGCCAGGTTGTTGCAGAGCATGGAGTACAGGTGCGCGCAAGCATCGTACGGGTGCCCGGTGCCGCAGGCGAAGTACTGCTCCATGCGCGTACGCCCTTGTTCATAAGCGTTGATCTGAGCGCTGGCCAACAAATCTGACGCTTCTTGACGCTCTGTTGAAGTCAACGTTTCAGCCTTTTCTTCGACCAGGCGATCGATGGTCAAGGCGTAGTTATAGGCATGCCAACCACTGGCCAGAACAGGCGTCGGCTGACGCAGTGCTGCAATGACGCCTTCAACCTGCACGTGGGCGCTAAAAAGGCTGAAGGCGGTGCGGTTGTCTTGCAACGAGCCATCGCGTACAGCCTCCTGCAACAGCCTGACTTGTGTGGATGCTTCAATAACCCCCGCGGCGTAATCATGCACAGAGGCCAGCCGCTTGATCCAGTGATGATCGGGTGCGCGACGCTGTGCCTCAGCCCGGGCATGCGCAAACACGTCGCTCAGCAAGTCTGGCTCGCGAGCGGCCCGGTACAACAGGGCGAGGAGGGTAGAGGGCTCGACGGTGCAGTGTTCAACAGAGGGCAACGCGGCCGAAAAAGCCTGCAATGTTTCGGGGCTATCACAAGCCCGCATCACACACAAAGGCCACCACACGCGTTGGTCGTCCGGATCTTGAAGGCGATCGTGAACCAAGCGCACCGTACCGGGCCATACCTCGGTGCGCTGGTCATACACATCGATAAATGCGCGATACCCTGCGGCATCGATTTGCCCGCTCTCCACCAACCAAGGCAAGTGACACTCGATAAAATTATTGCTGGCGTCAGAGTTCAGGCTTAATGACGCAGTGGCGCAAAGGCGCAGGGCTTGATCCAGCTCGCCCTGGGCGTATTTCGAACGCGCGGCCAGGCGCGCCATGCGTACTTCCCATTCGCGTTGTTGAGGCGCAGGCAAATGTGCAATCAGGCGGCTGATGGGCTGTTCGAACATGGCCAGTCGTAAAGGGATGATGGAAATCAGCGCATTGCCCAGCCACAGCCAGTCAGTGGCATCCACGCTCTGTTCGGGGCCGGCCGTGCGCAGCGCAGCAACCGCTTCCAGTGCGGCCTCACGGGCTGGCTCATCGTCATTAAAGGAAGCCAGCACCCGCGCTCGGCGTTGCAGACGATCCGCCATATCCCAGGCCTGTACGGTAGCGCGATCGGGATTGGACGTGGCCAGGCTGTAACGCACCTCGATAGCTTTGAGCGCCACTTCAAGGCTGCCGCATTCAAGTGCTTCAAACATGTGATGGTGACGATAGTGTTCCACATCGAAATTCAGAGAGCGTTCAGCCATTGCCGCCAGTGTTTCAAGCTGCTCAAGAATAGCGCTGTCGTCATTCAGATAATTGGCCAGCCGCAAGCGCAGCATGATCAGGTTCATCGCCAACTCAGGCTGTTGTGAATCCGGCACGCTGCTCAATAGCGCGGCAGCGTCATGTTCCAACACGGCTTTAGCGGCATTCGAGTCCCCGGCGTTAACCCAAAGCACATGCAGACGCTCTATCGCGTCCAATGAGTCTGCTTTTAGCGGCTGAGCCCGCAATGAGGTCAAAAGGGAACAGCTATCGCAATCTTGATATTGCGTGTCCAGCCGGTCCATGAATTGATCCAGCTCGATACCGCTCAGTGCATTTAAATTGGTCACACTCAACTCCATTTGAAAGTTACGGGTGCACTTGGCGCCCCTTGGCGCACTCCAAGGGGCGCAGGGGGCAATAGTTTCAGCCCTGCTGTTGGGTCTCGGTTGCGTCGTCTGACTCGCCGCACAGGTGTTCTGGATCGGTAGGCCATAACACCTTGCCGCTGCCATCGATCACTTGTTGCACGTCGCATCCTACCGTTCGGGTTTCAAAACCGGGGGTCCCGTCCAGGCTGTACAGGGCGCGTAAGCTGCGGGTCTCATCAGATGGCGTACCCTCCAGCTCATAGGCGAAGAGGGCGCCACGCTGTTCATCGATAACCACTTCTTGCCAGTGGGCGGGTACCAACAATTTGCCATTGAGGTCATACAACGCGGTCGTTGCCAGGCGGGATGTATCAGTCCATGCACGGATGAAACGGCCACTTTTATCCAGCGTAAGCGCGACGTATTGCCCGGGTTCAATCAGCACTTTGCCTTTGGCGTCCATGAGCCCCAGCGTTGCCAATTGATTGGCCGAACCCAGGAAAGTAATGGTCTTTTTCGGCGAATCAGGTTTTGCGAAAACAAACCGATCAGGGGTCAAAACACCGATCTGTGCATATTCAGGCTTGAACAGCTCAACCCCTTTATCGGTGTCGAACAGGCCGAAGTAGACGGTGAACATGTTCTGTAAGTTACCGGTCTGGGTAAAGCCCGGAACAGACGTGAGCATCCCCAACGGTGAGTGCACTGCCGGTTCTGCCGAATCGAAGCTTGGCTGAATGAGCCACTCTCCTGAACGTGCGAGAAAGCCATATTTGCCCTTGTTTCCATCGTCGCCCACGGCCTTGACCAGTGCGCCTTTGTGACCAAACACCTCGCAAGCGTCGTAGCTCGGCGCGATGGCAACCTGACCTTTGAAGTCCAGATAGCCGCAGAGGCTGTCGAAGTTCTCCTTGAAGGCCACCAAACCGTCGCCAGGTACGCCCATCCAGTCATACTTGAGCTCGGTCAGTAGCGTATTCGACGCGTCTGCCAAGCCTTTTTTTCTGCCCTGTGAAACGACGAAATGCTCATTGGCGTATTCAACGAACTTGTCGAAGCCGACAGACTTGAGCTCGCGTGTTTGCAGGTTGATTGCCCAGTTCTGGCCGTCACGTTCAGCACTCACCCAACCGCCCGCCAGGGCACTGTCTTTATGGGTCAAGAGCGAGTCGAAGAGCGGGGCTGTGATCACATGCCCCTCAGCGCTGAGCAGACCGTATTTATCGTCCAGCCCGTAGACGATGTACTGGCCTTGCGCAGTCCCGCCGCCGGGATAGATATCATCATAAGCTGGCGGTTGCACTTCATTGCCTTGCTGGTCCATGACACCCCACTTGCCGTCACGCTCAAATCCGAAAAAACCGGGTGTCAGCAAGCGCAGCCCCTCGGTGAACGCGGGTTTTATAACCTGTGTACCGTCGGCATTGGCCACGTTCCATTGACCGTCTTCGGCATAAATGAACGTGCTATTCAACGGCACTGAGAGGGCGACGGCATAGGTGTTGTCGCCGTTGACTAACACGGAGCCCTTTTGGTCCAGCACCAGACACTCACCGTTCACACACACGGGGATCACCATGGCAGCCAAAGGGACAGCTAAGGGCGGGGCAGTGGAGTGGGGCGCAGCGTCTTCATGACAACCCGCCAGAAATAACGCCGATAACGAAAGCGCCACAGGCATAAGGCGAGCAATGAATAGTTTTTCCATGACAACACAAGTCCTTGTGAGGGTAAATCAGATGCCTACTGACTGATAAATAAGAAAGTGCGCATCTATTCGCATTGAATCCAACTGACATTCATCGCGTCGACAGCCCAACAATCAATAGGCTGTCGAAACGATTAACCACTTTTAAACAGCGTGGTTAAAGGATCAGGTTCATTTATTGCTGAATGGATTTCAGACCTAGACGCAGGCCTTCATCGGCACTTTTGCACCACGCCTCGAGACCTTGAGGGGCATCGCTGATATTCACCAGTTGGCCATCACTGCCCGGAATCTTGCCTTGGCGCCCGGCTTTCTCTATCGCGTCACCTGAGCTTTTATCGAAAGTAGCAGGCATGTTGCTGACGTAATCCACCATCTTCTCGGCTTGCACAAGACTGTCTTTCTTCAAGTGGCTCTGATCGACACAGTAGGCGATCAATCCCGACATGGAACGACTGGTGTCATAAATTTGTTTGAGGGTTGCGGCATCAGGCATAGCCGGGGCAGGGGCCGCTTGAATCACAGAGCAGAACGAAGCGGAGGCAGCCAATAACACGGTCGAAAGTTTGATGTGCATGTTTAGTCCATTAATGTTGATGCAAGTTTAAACTTGCAGGGGTTAAGTCTGCCCAGTTCCAGAAAAGCCCGGGCAGATAAAAAGCACCACAGCGTCAAACTGGTTCAATGCTGAAGTGCCGTGTCACTATCGTGAGATGAACAGGCTGTTCAACGGCTTACAGCACCTTTCGGGCCGCTGGCAATGAGCGCGGCCCCACAGGCCGTCTTCATCCCGTCGAGCGCAACTGCGATGCCGTCTACGGAGTCAGTTGCGCTGCCCTCGACAATCGGAAAAATCCCTTTGCATAAAGGGCAACTAACCTTATGCCCGACCCCCGCAATCGGCTTGCCGTTGAGATCAGTCCGGGAAAATGCTTCAAGAACGACGCCCCCATGGGTGGTGGTATCGCCTAGGCGAATGATGTCTTTCATTACACTCAATTCCTTCTGGTTTTTACACATCGAAAATACAAAATACTCAATGCATCCTCTGGATAACGTTACGGTGCTCCCATTTTTCTGCACTGTCACGCCAGGTATTTACGCCATTCATTTTAGGCGTGCCGTTTTCCAGATTTAACACGTATTGGTAACGCTGTTTAATACCATGAAATTTAATTGCTTCAACCGTCCCCTCTGTGCCGGAGCAAGTCTCGGTATCGACTAAAACAGCCTGATCATACTCAGGATGCCGCCCAATACCTAAGGTTTTGAGTCGAGCAGCGCCAGGAATATTCAAGCTTTCTGCACTGGTTTCTTCAGAAAAACATTAATCAACTGTGCCTTCGTACCAGCGTTAGCATGACGGCTGTATTTAGTATTGTGTGTGTAATGTAAGATTTTTCTTTCGGCATGAAAGGCTGCTTCCCGCACGATTATCTGATTTTTAAATGTTTTAACCCTCTCTGCAGGTGACATTGTTTTTATCTCAGTTTCAGCAGCTACTAGAGCGTGGGTTGAGACACATTACAGACGCCAATCTGGCTTGATACAGAGCCGAGTGGGGAGGGGTAGAGTTCTCATCATTGATCGGGGCCTTACTGACAAACCGCCTGTTCCGTGGATCATAGTACCTATACCGGTTGTAGTGCAGTCGTGTTTCGTGCCTCTAGTACTCTCCTATTTACAAAGTCGAGCGATAGAATTTGTGGGTTAGCATATATCAGCAAGAAAGGCTAACGCATGAATTCAGATATTGCTTTCTCAATGTCCGATAATAAACTTTCTTTTTGAATCAGCTCTCCCAGTTTTTCTGATTTTTCAATCATTAGATCAAGGCAGTTCAGTACGCCTATCACAATATTTTTTTTGATCTCATCCAAGTCCGTACTCGACCATTGCGACTCAGAAAACACAAGATCAACTGTCAATGCATTAGTTTTTTTCAAATACCTCAAGCGCTCCGCTCCTTGAGACTTAAAGTTGCACAATTTACCGGACACTCGAAATCCTATTGCGAATTTTGAAATGGTTTTAAGATGCCCTTCCTGAATATTTCTATCAAAGCACTCATTCAGTTTTTTTTGCATGGGCCAAAAAATATCACTCGCCCTAGGTTCCCCATACTGCCCACTTATTAGAATCTTCATGCCTACTTAATTCCTTGATGTTTTTGAACTAGCCCATGGTTCTTTATTAAGTGGACCGGGAAAACGCTCTACTAGCCGTCGCTCTTGTTTGAGTATTTCAGAACGAGCACCAGTCCGGTATATTTTGAGCCGACCACCATCTAAGACTGTAGTGGAGTACCTAATATTTGGATTTTGGGATATCCCCCATTTTTCAAAATTCCCATCCGCATCAAATCGACCATAAAGTGCTGCTGTCGCCTCGCTGTCTTTACTATTGCCATGCAATTTTTTAGTCGGATCTGGCGCTTCCGGGCAGCGTCTGGCTGGATTGGCTCCCGGCGTATTCGCGCAGCAGGTTGTCCATCAGGGTGTTGCGCTTGGGGTCGTGGTCGAGTGGACGTTGGACCTGTTGGTTTTTTTCATCCAGCAGGTTGCTGGCCGGGTAGAAGGCGAAGGTTTCAACGCCCAGGCGGCTGGTGGCGTTGAGCAGTCGGCCGACCGGGTCCCATTGTTGGGTCTGCAGCAGGTGGTTGCCTTGGTGGCGGGCGACTTCGCGGTGCAGGTCGTCGCATACGGTGTTCATGCAGCAGGTCGCCAGCCGGATCATGGAACCATGCAGGCGGCTGTCGACGTTGGTGACCATGATCAGGTGGACGTTGCCGTCGCCGGCACAGGTTTCGCGTTGTGAGGCGGCGCACACCCGCGATGCTATTGCTATACAACAAATACTTCACCTTAGATGACAACCCACGGATCCTATATCTCATTTTTTAGCCAGCAACAACTCAAGGCCACGAGACAAATTATGCACTACATGAAACACTACCCTCCTGAAATCAACAGTTTTTCACGCACCTTACTCACAACACCTCTTAGTGTTTCTTGATCATGCTTAGTAATTTTATACTTAGCCATCATTTCGATTGAGCGCTCGATAGCATCTAGTATCATTGCGATCTGCCCGCTTTCATTCGCGCATTTAAACCTCTCATGTTCAATGCGCAACCTACAATCAAATTCTTTATCCTTCTTATTGAATTTTATTAGTTCTGGAGACCACCCGGCAAACTTGTCAGACAGTATTATAGATATAAAGCTCCAGGTTTTTAATTCAGAATCCAGTATAACCCCACTCAAAAAATCTATCAGTAATGGTTCAATTTTTTTTCTCGCCGAACGCTCATGCTGACCTACATCTGCTTCTATTTCAGCTGACATAAAAAATTCCACAAATAACTCCTCAATAGTCACTTTTATTAAGGCGCGGGCGCTGACCGTCGTGATGAGCCTTATGCTCTACAATTTTTTCGTGCTGCCACCGATGCATTTCGCGTTTAGTGCCTGTTTCTTCATAATGCATTGTCACCCCTTCAGACTTCAAATATTTAGTGGGATAACGTTTTTTCGCCATAGTAGTTTCGCCATACTTCATAACTTCAAGAGTATCTTCATCTCTCAAGGTATATCCAATAGCTGGCGCATCACTATCCAAATCATTCCCATGAACCTTTTTAGTCGGATCTGGCGCATCCGGGCAGCGTCTGGCTGGATTGGCTCCCGGCCCGAAGGTTCCGTTAGGCTTTCTCGGCTGCCCTTTCCAAAGCCCCAGCGGATCAACCCACTCCACCGGATTCGGCGCATACGCATAAAGATTCAACCCACCCGCATAGCTGATCGGGTCTTTGCTAACAAACCGTCCGGCCCGTGGATCATAGTACCTGTACCGATTGTAGTGCAGCCCTGTTTCGTGATCGTGGTACTGCCCCTGAAACCTGATTGGGTTGGTCAGGCCTTTCTGCTGTGCTCATTCCGAGCGTTGTTCTTTGACTTCTCCCCACGCCCTGTACTGGGCGCTTCAGGCGATTTGGCCGGTGTGGTCGGCTATGGGTCCATAGCGGGTCCTGGTCGATGTCATAGGCGCCGGTGTAACTTCGCTGAGCCAATAACTAACTCGTCAGCAAATTTCGTCCACTGCCTAACTCTCCAATCAAAGCCAACTTAAATTATCTTTACCGCTGACCAAACTACATTTTCCGAAGGGCAAAATTCCACGCCCTTAAATCACTCTTCTGATGCCTAAAATACCTCAGAACAAATAAGCGTATCGCTACCAGACAATATCTTTTTATGTTTAAAAAGATCTAGAACCCACTCACCAAGAAGAACAAATCTCTTAAACCTAAAAGGCCTACCACTATCTTCCACAAAAAAATACAATAGATCCGCACTCCCTCTTTAATCCAACTTTTAAAATAAAACGGCATTGTACTTTTTCGAAGACATGCATTCACCCCACCTGAAACAACTTTAACTCTTGAGGTATCAATAATCAATACACCAAGCTTACAACACAAAGCAAAAAAATAATGACTTACAATATAGAAACACCTTAAAATACCACGCATATCGAATTCATAATTTCTATCTTTAAAAATAAGCACCCTCCCACCAAAAAAAGGAATGCGCGAACTGACTCTACCTCTTTCTACATACCATGGAAAAACCCATACTCGACATTATCAGCCGCGCAATAGTATTTATCATACAAAGCGGAATTTAAAACTCCAAGCGAACAGCCTGAATCTTCGTTTTGTGAAAGCCAGTGAAAATTTATACAAACCTCAAAAGATCAACCATCTAACTCGACGCGAAGTCATACTTTTCGCCAATAGAGCCTCTTTTTGATCAAGATTGAATAATTGATATTTTAACCCACGCCAAAGCCTCATCAAGGTCCGCTTTCCAAGGTAACTCTAAAAGGGAGTTGCAGGTACTAAAAAGAGGCACATGAAATCACTATTGAAGTGACAGCCATCTTGCTCATCTCGGATTTCGATATTTAATTTCTAAGCAAGGCATCCGTAAAATAGAGGAATATTATTTTTGGCACCGACCGGATTGTAGCGACTCAATAGTTACATCGACCCGGTCAACTGCTCTGCATGGACAGGAGCTACGTTGAGCTCCTTGTAGCGCCATCAGCCATCAGGGTACGTATTTTAATCAGTTCTTTTTCAAGAATTTTCATGTCGGGAGGTATTTTTTTTGCTGCTTTAGATCTCAACCATGCGGCTTCTTTATGCTTGAGAAGCTCTATCCCCTCAACAGTAAAATCATTTCTATAGTAATGGCGATCGATTAAATTACCATCATTATCAAAAGCTGTTACTGTAAGCAATCCATTGTCGAAAAAAAAACGTCTAAGAGCCGTAAGCATGCGCCTCACAATAACTTGCGACTCAAGATCAGGAACTATATTTCCGTTCTCATCCATTATTTTATAAGCCGCCACTATGGACTCTACAGTCCCCCATACTGAATAATTGTGGTTCATTTCAAGGTATCCTCACGATTTCAGAAACGCCATTAACTGGAATTAAATCTCGAGTTGTTCTATCACGTATAAATACCCCGCCCTCTGTGTGAATGTTGATTTCCTTCTCTATTTGTTTCGTTTTATCGGCGGTCGGACTGGTCACCTCAAAGGTCTGCGCCTTACCATCCTCGATAACGACTGTATCAACACGACGCCTTTCTTCTGAAATAGGATCCTTAACAGACTTCCCAGATGCGTCACGTAGATAACACTCACATTGGATCGTCGCGTCAGGGTATTTCTCCTTGATCTTTGCATTAAATTCTTGGTGGCGACGATCCCCCTCAACTGCGTTTTTGATTCGCGCCAACCCCAGCGGATCAACCCACTCCACCGGATTCGGCGCATACGCATACAGGTTCAACCCACCCGCATAGCTGATCGGGTCTTTGCTAACAAACCGTCCGACCCGTGGATCATAGTACCTATACCGATTGTAGTGCAGCCCTGTTTCGTGATCGTGGTATTGCCCCTGAAACCTGATTGGGTTGGTCAGGCTTTTCTGCTGTGCCCATTCCGAGCGTTGTTCTTTGACTTCTCCCCACGCGCTGTACTGCGCGCTCCAGGCGATTTGGCCGGTGGGGTCGGTCAGTTCTTGTGGCGTGCCCAGGTGGTCGCACTGGTACCACGCCAGTACGTCAATCGGTAGCGCTTGCGGGGTGTGGGTCCATAGCGGGTCTTGGTCGATGTCGTAGGCGCCGGTGTAACTCGGTTGGGCCAGCAGGCGCATCGGTTGGTGGCGCAGGGCCTGGGCCACGGGGACGAAGGTGCCGGGTTCGTAGAGGTAGTGGACGGTTTTGCCACTGGCGCCGTCGGCCTGCGCGGGGCTGCTTTCCCAGGCGAGGGTGTCGCCGTCCCAGCCGAATAAGGTGAAGCCGCACCCCAGTTCGCGCTGTTTGCGCGCCTGTTCGTTGCGGTTCCACTGCGAGCCGGCTTCGCTTCGGTTTAGGTGGTGGGCGTTGGAGTGTTTGTAGAGACGTCTTCCCAGCGGGTCGTAGGCGTAGTCGACGCGCAGTTGGCTGTTTTCAAAGCGTACCAGGCGGTCAAACAGGTCCCAGTGCAGGCGGCTTTGCTGGCCGTTGTGCCAGCGGCGGATCTGGTTGCCGCGTTCGTCGTAGTCGTAGTGGCTGCCGGCGTATTCGCGCAGCAGGTTGTCCATCAGTTTGTTGCGCTTGGGGTTTTGCTCCAGCGGTCGTTGCACCTGTTGATTTTGTTCGTCCAGCAGGTTGCTGGCCGGGTCGAAGGCGAAGGTTTCGACGCCCAGGCGGCTAGTGGCGTTGAGCAGTCGGCCAACCGGGTCGTAGCGGTAGGACAGCGGCCCACGGCGGCTGTCGTGGATGTCGGTCAGTTGGCTGGCTGCGTCGTACTGATAGGTGCGTTTGAGCAGGGTGGTTTTGTCGTCGCTGCGGCCTAAAAGCTGTTCTTGCAGGCGCCCGGCCGGGTCCCATTGTTGGGTTTGTAGAAGACAGTTGCCCTGATGACGGGCGACTTCGCGGTGCAGGTCGTCGCGTTCGTAGCCGATCAGTTCGTGTTCGTCGAGGCGCAGGCCCAGCAGGTGGCCGCTGCCGTAGGTCAGCCAGCTCACTCTGTGGCCGTCCGGGCGGGTGGTGGCGATGCGTTGGTTGAGCACGTCGTATTCGTGCTGCCACACGGCAACTACCGGGGTTTGCAAACTCAGGTAGTGCTGGTGTTCGCGCAGCAGGTTGCCCGCCGGGTCGTGGAACCATTGCAGGCGGCTGTCGGCGTTGCTGGCCATGACCAAATTGCCGTTGCCGTCGTAGGCGAAGGTTTCGGTTTGGGTGGTGCCGCCCAGGCGTGCGGTGCGTTCGATGAGGCGGCCGGTGGGGTCGAACTCGACCTGGGTGGTGCGCTGGCCGTCGACGGTGCTGGCCAGGCGCCCGGTTGATTCGTCGTACGCGTACAGGGTGCTGCGTCCGTCAAAACCGGTCTCTTTGAGCAAGCGACCAACCGGGTCGTAATGAAAAGTCGCCTGTTGCCGGTTTTCGTTTTCCAGCGCGAGCAGTTGCCCGAGGCGGTCCCAGCGGTAGCGCAGGGTCTGTTCGGCGGCGTCGATACGTTCGTCGATCAAACCGGCGGCGGTGTAGCTCCAGGTGGTGCAGCGGTTGAGGCCATCGGTGTGGGCCAGCAGTCGGCCTTCGGCGTCGCGGCTGAAGCGTTCTTCGGTGTTATCGGGATGCTTGATATGGATCAGTTGACCGGCTTTATAGAGGTACTCGGTTGTGTTGCCCGCGGCATCGGTGAAGCGGACCATCTGGCCGAGGTCGTTGTACTCCCAAACGCTGGTTTTGCCGGAGCAGTCGGTGTACTCGATAAGTTGCCCGGCATCGTTGTAAGCAAGGGTCTTTTCGTTGCCGTTGGCGTCTTTGATGGCGCTCGGCAAGCCCGCTGCGGTGTAGGTGTACTCGGTTTTGTTGCCCAGCGGGTCGATGGTTTCGATCAGGTTGCCCTGATCGTCGTAGTCACGCAGCCACAGGCCACCTTCGGCGTCGCTGATTTTGATCAGCTGGTCGTGATCGTCGTAGGCGTAGTGCATGACGCTGTGGTCGGCGCGGGTATGTTCGAGCAGGTTGCTGCGATCGTCGTAGGCGTAGCGGTCGGTGCTGCCGTCGGGATGCACGTGGCGCACGATGTTTTTCGCGTCGTCGCGGAACAGCCATTCCGAGCGCCCGTCGGCATGGCGGATGCGGTAGGTGTAGCCGAGGATGTCGTAGTAGTGCCAGGTCTCGTGGCCGTGGGCGTCGGTGACGTAGGTCAGGCGGATGTTTTCGTCCCACTCCAGGCGCGTGTCGAAGCTTCCGTCGTCGGCCCATTCACGGACTGCTTTCGCGTCGGGGCCGGTGCCTTGCCATTGCAAGTTCATGCCGCGATTCGTGCGGTCGGTGTAGCGGGTGATCAGGTGGTGCTGGTATTGGTACGTCCAGGCGGCGCCGTTTTCGTCCTGGGCGTTGATCAGGTCGCCGTGGGCATCGTAGTAGTAGGCCGCCAGTTGGCGCACCGGCGCGCTGTCGCGGATTTCCCACAGGCCTGTGAGGCGCCCGTGGTCGTCGATCATCGTACCCAGATGTAAATGGACGTTGTCGAGGTCGCCCTGATAGGTGATGAGGTCGGACAACACCGGTTGGTCGTTGTGGCGGTATTCGTGGTGCAGCATGACGCCTGCGCCGTTGCGCAGTTCGATTTGCGCGAGCAGGAAGCGGTCGCCGTGACGCACATAGGTTTCCCTGCGTTCGAAACCGCGGCAGAGGAGTAAGGAATTTTCAGTGACGCGCACCAGCGTCAGGTTTTCAATGGCGTCGTAGTGCGCCTGGCCGACGGGTTTGAGTGCGTATTTATGCTCACGGCCGTCAGAATCGTGGAACACCAGCCCCTTGTCGTGCAGGTCAAAGCGGGTGGTGAATTCGGTGATCCAGCGCGCGCCCAGGGCGCCTTGATCGTAGGCACTCAGGCGTGAGTAATAGGTGCGTGTCCAGTCAATCGGGAACGGGCCGGGCAAGCTGAAGTCGGTGTGGCTCAGGGATTCGGAGCCCAGCGCGAAATTTATGCTGCGCGGTGTACGGTCACAGGCGCAGTTTTTTGCGGGATTGGCCATCCCTGTTGCAGACGCTTGTTTACCGGTGGAGTCGATCTGTCCCTCAGCCGCCGTTTGCTTGGCCTTGTTGGTTTCCGTGGGTTTGACGTTGGTGCTTTGCCCATGGACATTGCGCTTGCGCCACAAGGCCGTGGCGCTGGACAGGATCAACAACAACCAGCCAATCGAGTACTCAACGTCTTCGGCGGTGAGCGCGCTCAGTTGCGTGCGCAGCTCTGGCCCCATCGCCCGCAGTTGAGCCGCGTGGGCGGTGACGGAACGTTTGATATCGTCGGGCAGCAGGTGCTGCGTGGCGCTGTTGGCCATGCCTTTGCCAGCGGCTTTGTAGGCGCTGAACAAGCCGCCGAAGATGTTGCTGATGGCCGCTTTGGGGTCATGCAGCAACTGATCGCCCGCCGCACTGATCTGCGCACTTGCTGCCTCCAGATCCCCACCGGCATCGAGGGTGCCGTTGACGGCGGCTTCCAGCCCCTTGGCGATTTCGTTGAGCATGTCTTCGCCGAGCTTGCCGGCGTCGGCGAGGATCTGCGGCAGCTTGGCCCGGGCTTGCTCGACGAAGTCATCGAGACTGCCGACGATGGACGCGTTCAGGTGGCCCACCAGAATCTCGATGACCGAGGCACTGAGCATCAGTTTGGTGGTAGAGCGCATCTCCTGACGCACCAGGTGCAAGGTCGGGCGCAGGGTCATGCGCGCAGCGGCCATGGTCGGTGGCAAGGGCAAGACGCCGATCAGGTTAATCGCCAGGCTCGCCCACAGCAGCAGGTCGCGTTTTTCAGTCTTGCTCAGCGTGACGACGTCGCCCAACGCGTCTACCAGCGCCATGATGTTACCGACCACGGGCAAAGCCCCGGCCACCCCCTGGATCCGTTCGAGGGTGACGATCCCGCCACTCATCTCCTGCAACCAGGCATCGAACACGGCGGCGCCACTGGCCACGTCTTTGACGTCGATGGCACTGAGCGGAACGATGGCGACCTGTGGGCCGCGTTTTTCTACAGCCGTATTTTCAGGGGTCATGAAAGCATCTCACCCGCCAACAGGCCGGGGGTCTTGAAGGAAAGCGAAGGGGGGGTGAAGGTCGGCAGCGCCGGCAGGCTCGGCATTGCGCCGCTGTTATTGGCCAGACTCAGCAAACTTGACGCGCTGGGCAGCGCGGCACTGGCCAGTTGCGGGATACCCGCTACGCCTGCTTGCAGCGCGGTTTTAACGGTCTGCGCCGATTGCATCGCGCCTTGGGCGGTCTGGATCACGCTCATGCCGCGCTGCACTGTGGCCATACCGGTCTTGGCCATGTCCCTGCCGCTTTTGCCCAGGCTTTTTCCTTGCTCTAGCAGGTCGGCACTTTTGCCCTGACGCGGCAACAGGTCGGCGACCATGCTCTGGATTGGCCCGGGAAGGCTGTCTGCCGCGGATGCGCCGGGTGTTTGAAGGGGCCATTCGGGCTTGCCGATGTAACTGCCGTCGCTCCAGGTGTCTGCCGGGTCAGGCCCAAACGTGACCCGCGCAGGGCCGGGTGCCGCACCGGCCACGGCCGCAAAACCTTTGGGGTCGAGTGCGCCCTTGATGCGCTTGCCCAGCGCGTCGATCACTTCGTAATCACCCCCCTTGATGCCCTGGCGGTTGGCGTACTGGTTGAACAGTTCGAGATTGCCTTTGCCGGGCTTGAGCGGTTCGGGGAATACACCGGCCAGGCTTTTGGCGCCGGTGTACGCAAAGTTGGACGCGTGAGCGGTATACGGGCCGGTGGTGACGTGGGTGATGCCACCAGCGTTATAGGTGGTGGCACTGCCGCCGCCCTGAATCACCAGCTCGGTTTTGGCCGTCAGGGTGATGCGGTCGGCGTTGGCGGTGATGTTCAGTTTGGCCAGCAGGTTGATGCTGTCCTTGAGCGCTCGCACATCAATGTCGCCGGACGCGGCCACCAGTCGCCAGCCCAGGTTTTGCACAAACAGGCGCATACCCTGACTGGCACTGGCGAGCAATTTCTTGCCGATGGACAAACTCGTGTGCCCGGTGCTGCTCAAGCCCAAGTGCTCGCCCGTGGCGATGTGGGTCGATTGCGGCGTGCTCAGCGCGATCCCCGCCGGGCTCGCCAATACCAGATGCGGTTCGCTGAACTCCGGAAATTCATTGGCACTGGCGTTGGCCGGGCCGCTGCCGATAATCCCTTGATGCTGGGCGTGCAGGGCCTTGGCCACGGCATCCTGGTCACCGGCTTCCTGCGCCTTGTTTTCCATGGCCTGCATCGACAAGCCGTCCTGCTGGTCACTGGCGGTGGCCAACCGCTCGGCGGTTTCGGGCAGGTCTTTGTGATGCCTGGACTCATTGGGGCGCGGTTCGGTGGTAATCAGCAAACCGGCGGCGGCGCGCACGGCCCCGTGCCGGTCTGTGCGCAATTCAAACCCTTCACCGCGAGGCTGCCCGCCCGAAGGCCGGGGATGGGTCAAATAGCCCAGGTTGATCGCACTGGCGCCGTGATCACTGCGCAGCGCGATGCTGATTTCGCTGGTGGTGTCGTCAATGCGCAGTTCGTTGGCGCGGCTGCCTTTGTATTCCTTGCTTTTGACAGTGGCGAGGGTTTTGAGCTCGGGCAATTTGTACGGCGGCAAATTCACACCGTGGTACAGGCAACCCGTGATCAGTGGCTGGTCGGGGTCGCCCTCAAGGAAGGTAATCAGCACTTCCATGCCGATGCGCGGCAGGTTGATTGACCCGAAACTCTGGCTCGCCCAGTTCGAGGCCACACGCATCCAGCAACTGGTTTTATCGTCGAACGCGCCTTCGCGGTCCCAATAAAACTGCACTTTGACCCGCCCGTACTCGTCGCAGTAAATCTCTTCGCCGGCCGGGCCGGTGACGATGGCGCTCTGGCTGCCGAGCACTTTGGGTTTGGGGTTTTTCAGCGGGGGACGGTAGGGCACGTCCCACGGGATGGCGCTAAAGGTGTTGCGATAGCCCTGATGAAAGTCGTCTTTTGAATCGGTGACATCACTGGTCACGGACTCTTCCAGCACCTGCGGCTGTTTGCCGTGGTGGGTGATTTCAGTCAGCAGCCACAGGTCGTTCCACGTTGCATTGGCGTGACCGGTCAGCGGCAGAAAATGCCCGCTGACTAGCAGCGGCTGGTCGCTTTTGCCCTTGGCCAGTTGATAGTCAGTGCGATGGCGTTCCAGATTGCGGTTGGCCAAGTGAGTGCCGCGCTCGCGATCGACAAACCGTCCAGGGTAGTCGTAGTCCTCCAGGTCCGGCAACGCCTTGCTCTTGGCGTCACTTTGCAGCTCGATGCGTGGTTTGGTGAAGTCGTAATCGCGGCGCGTGACACGGGTGGTGCGGGTGGCCAGGCGCATACCAAACCGTTTGACCACGGGGGTGTCCGCCACCAGCCCGGTGTCCTGCTGATAGGGCACCGGCGCCAGTTTCGGGAAGATCGTCTGGTCGTCGCCGAACACCAGCAAGTGCGCATCCGGGCGGTGCTCAAAGTGAAAGTGGATGCCTTCTTCTTCGCACAAGCGCTGGATAAACGTCAGGTCCGACTCGTCGTACTGCACGCAATACACGCGTTCGGGGTAGGTCGCGCTGAGCTGGAATTTATAATCGCAGGCCAGAATGCCGTGCTCTTCCAGCACCTGCGAGATGATCTGGCGGACTGTTTTTTGTTGGAAAATTCGTTGATTGACCCGGTGCGCCAAGTACGACAAATGCGGGCGCAACGACAGGTGGTAGCGGGTCAGGCGTCTGCCGGCTTCGCCTCGGGAGATGCTGTACACCTGCCCGTGAATACCCGTCCCTGACGCAGAAATGCGCAGGAACGCTTGCGTGTGTAGCAGTTTTTCGAGGTCAAGGAAGGCCCGTTCACTGACCAGCTCCAGATCAAAAACAAACGGCATGTTCAAGGCCTCGCGGCCCTTGAAGGCCAATACCTGAAAGTCCGCTCCCGCAAGGGTTAGCGTGAAATGGGGTTGATCCGCCGGTGAAAACATCCTTGACTCCTCATGCAGTGCTGCAGGCGTGCGTCGCGAAAAAAGAGGCGACGAAAACACATCATTCCGGGGTTAAACCTGCGCACCGACCCTCAAGGCGCCCGTGCGCAGAAACACTCAGCCAGCCTTAGCCAGCCACCGGCGAGCGCCAGTCATCGGAACCGGAAGTGCCCGACACTTCGTGGGTCCAGGTGATTTTTCGGTAGGTGAACTCCACGTCTTCAAGGTGCGTGAAGTGCGAATTCGACGGGTCCTGGCAGTTGTGCATGTAGTCCTTGATGTCGACGATGATGGCGTCTTCAAGTTTGGTGGTGAAGTAATGCTCTTGCGTGCCGGCAGCCGAGGTGCGGAACCACTGGATTTCGATTTCGGTCAGGCGCTCGCCCGAGGTCAGTGCGGCCAGCAGCAGCGGCGAGGACTTGTCGAACACCTTGGTGATCTTCACCGGCTTGTGAACACGCTGGCCGGTCGGTTGGCCCGATTGCGGGTCGCGAGGGATGATCACTTCGTGGCTAAAACCCTGGACCATGACCTGATCTTCATGACCTTCCTGATACGTGTTGCCCACCGAATCTGCGGTGAATGCACCGGCTGTAATCAGACCCTGTTTGGTGCCGGTGATGGACATGTAAGCTGGCGTCGCCATTGAGGCTCTCCTTGCTGAAAAATGAGACTTGAAAGGCCCAAATGCCGCTCAAGTGCTGAACTGGGTAATCAAAGTTCGTGCCAGCTTTTATCAAGTCATTTAAAAACAAGGAGTTACGCGAAGTAAGGAATTTTGCTGGTTATTTTTTAAACAAAAACCTCTCAAAAGTGCGCAAGAAGTTGCGCAGTACTGTGCAACTTCTTGCGCACTCGTCTGTAGGCCACGGTTTATATGCAGCGTGGCCATGTATCCACACAGTTATCCACATTTGAGTGCGCAACTTCTTGCGCAGTTGGTGTTTTTTGCCGGAAGAGTGTCGAGGGGATTTCAGGGTGTCAATTGAAGTGAAAAGAGCCCTTGCCGGAAGGGTATTCGCAGAGCAAAAAAATGACGACTGCGGAGGGGGTTTGGTTGTATGTCGCCTGCCATTCTTCTCTGGTTAATACACAGTGTGTTAATGCCGGTGATGAGTGAGTTTTAGGAGCGCTTGAATTATTTTCGAATTATCAGAATTTTCTGATAGATATCCTGTTTGAGTGCAACGAATATTGTCAGACAAATTTTGCCACATTGATTAATGGATTCAGGTCTTCATATTAAGAGCGCAACCTATTGATTTATAAGTGATAAAGCAAAAAATAGGCGCTATTCCTTCAGCGTCTGTAGGCTTGATTTCAAGTCTTGTCAAGCAAGTCGGCGTAACCGGTTCTGATATGCAAAAGTGTCGGTCAGTTGTTTTGAAAATATGAAAGGCATAATCCCTTGTGATGAGTCGGTGGCGATTTTTTGGTAACGACTCGTTAATTTTTTGTGTATCCTCTCGGCCCGCATCAAATGTCAAAGTGCCATAAAGGTGTTGACGACGCTTGATATAAAGCCAGTTTGGCCCCGTGTTCAGAGCATGGGGCGAAAGTTGCTTAAGGGATGTGCCAGGAGGCACGAACGCTGTGGCGTTCAATCATCAAGGAGGTATAGATGACGTATTCAAATACGCTAATGGTCCGCTATGCCGACTTGGTCCGGCAGCCCATTTCCAGTGACAGTTTTGCCGGTGATGAAGTTCGCTACTCCAGTGAGTTTGAAGCGCTGGAAGCGGAGCTGGAAAAGGCCCAATCACTGCACGCCAGCGGCCCGATCGACTGGCTGAAAATTCAGGAAAACAGCGAGCACATTCTTCGACATTCTTCCAAGGATTTGCGTGTTGCAGCGTGGCTGACGTGGGCGTTGCATCTGCGTGAATCGTTTGCCGGCTTGCACGCCGGATTGGGCCTGCTGGTGTACCTGTGTGAGCACCACTGGGAACAATTCCACCCGGCCAAGGCGCGCACTCGCGCGGCTGCCATTGCATGGTTGGTGCCACGCCTTGAAGGTGCGTTAAAAGACGACGTGCCGATCAAGGAGCAACTGCCGCTCTTTCGCAGTCTGGTCAAACAGTTGCAAGCGCTGGACGCGGTGCTGACCCGGCACCTGGATGATGCCGCACCGTTGCTGCTGCCCATTCACCGGCGACTGGCCAATATGGTCCAGCGCGCTGCCAATAATGAGCCCGAACCTGGCGTCGTCGGGGCGGTGGTCGCTCAGGTCAAGCAGGCCGCCAACCAGCTGTTTACGCCTGGCACTCCCATCGATAACGAAAAAGATGCGCAAAAAGCCCTGCGTGGCCAGCAGGACAGTGCGCGTGCGCTGTGCGGCTGGTGGCTCAAACACAAAGCCACGGATGTGCGGGCGTTGCGCCTCAATCGAACGTTGATGTGGATGGCTATCGATGCCGTGCCTGAGCGCAACGCGGAGCACATTACCGCGCTGCGCGGGCTGCCTGCCGACAAGCTCAAGGCCTATGAAGATCGTTTCGCCCAGGGGCAGTACGCCGACTTGTTGGTCGAGGTAGAAGCAAGCCTGGGCAAGGCCCCGTTCTGGTTCGATGGTCACCGGATTGTGTGGGAATGCTTGCAGGCCCTGAACGCCGACCTCGCCATGCGCGAAGTGGAGATTCACTTCAGCCTGCTGGTTCAGCGACTGCCGGGCATCATTGAATTGCGCTTCCATGACGGTGCGCCGTTTGCTGACCCCGCGACGCGCGCATGGATCAGTGCCAGCGTCATGCCGCACCTGCAAAGCGCCAGTGCGCCGCGCAAGGTCGAAGTGGCCGCAACTCAGCCTGCCTGGGAGCTTGCCCTTGAAGAGGTGCTGCCGATCTTGCGCAAGGACGGCCTCAAACCCGCCGTGCAGATCCTCAAGCAAGGTTTGCAAAACGCTCAGGGCGGGCGCGTGCGATTTTTTTGGCAGTTCGCCCTCGCGCGACTGTGTTTCATGGCCAAGAAGTACGAGCTGGCCAAGACCCAGCTTGAAACCCTGGACCAAACCTTACAGGACTCAGGCCTGAATGCCTGGGAACCCGATCTTGCGCTGCAAGTGCTGCATTTATTGCATAGCTGCTGCGAGTTATTGCCGCAGAACCATGCCGTACGCGAACGCAGGGATGAGATATATCGCAGGTTGTGCCACCTCGATCTTGAAGTGGTACTCGAATAGGCCCCAGGGTCACACAAGCAAGGAAAAAAACCATGGCCAAAGAAGGCTCGGTAGCCCCCAAGGAACGCATCAACGTCACCTTCAAACCCGCCACCGGTGGCGCGCAGGAGGAAATCGAACTGCCGTTGAAGCTGCTTTCGATCGGTGATTACACCCACCGCAAGGATGAACGCAAAGTCGAAGATCGCAAGCCGATCAGCATCGACAAAATGACGTTCGATGAAGTGCTGGCCAAACAAGAGCTGAGCCTGACCTTGAGCGTTCCCAACCGTCTTCAGGAACAAAGCGACACTGAAGAGTTGGCCGTCGAACTGCGCGTTAACTCGATGAAAGACTTCAACCCGGCCAGCCTTGTTGAGCAAGTCCCCGAGTTGAAAAAGCTGATGGAGCTGCGCGACGCATTGATGGCCCTAAAAGGACCACTGGGCAATGCGCCGGCCTTTCGCAAAGCCATTGAAGGCGTTTTGGCCGACGATGAATCCCGTGGTCGCGTATTGGGTGAGCTGGGCTTGAACGCCGCCGCCCAGGACGCTTGAGCCCCCATCAGCCAAGGAAGACAACGCTATGAGCACCCATGCAGCGCAGCAAAGCAGTACGGAAAACGGCGAATACAGCATTCTCGACACTATCATCGCGCAGACGCGACTGACGCCGGACGATGAGGCCTATGACATTGCCAAGCGAGGCGTGTCGGCCTTTATCGAGGAGTTGCTCAAGCCGCAGAACAATGGCGAGCCGGTCAAGAAGGCCATGGTTGACCGCATGATCGCCGAGATCGATGCCAAGCTCAGCCGTCAGATGGACGAAATCCTGCACCACCCTGATTTCCAGTCGCTGGAGTCGTCGTGGCGTGGCCTGCAATTGCTGGTTGATCGCACGGACTTCCGTGAAAACATCAAGATCGAAATCCTCAATGTGTCCAAGGAAGACTTGCTGGACGATTTCGAGGATTCGCCGGAAGTCATGCAGGCCGGCCTCTATAAGCACATCTACACCGCTGAGTACGGCCAGTTCGGTGGGCAGCCGGTGGGCGCGATCATCGCCAACTATTACCTGTCGCCCAGCTCGCCCGACGTGAAGCTGATGCAGTACGTGTCCAGTGTCGCGTGCATGTCCCATGCGCCGTTCATTGCGGCGGCCGGTCCCAAATTCTTTGGCCTGGAAAGCTTCACCGGCTTGCCGGACCTCAAGGACCTGAAAGATCACTTTGAAGGCCCGCAGTTCGCCAAGTGGCAGAGCTTCCGCCAATCGGAAGACTCGCGTTACGTTGGCCTGACGGTGCCGCGCTTCTTGCTGCGCAACCCGTATGACCCGGAAGAAAACCCGGTCAAATCGTTCGTCTACAAAGAAACCGTTGCCAACAGCCACGAGCACTACCTGTGGGGCAACACGGCCTACGCCTTCGGCACCAAACTGACGGACAGCTTCGCCAAATTCCGCTGGTGCCCGAACATCATCGGCCCGCAAAGCGGTGGGGCAGTCGAAGACTTGCCGTTGCACCATTTCGAAAGCATGGGCGAGATCGAGACCAAGATTCCGACCGAAGTGCTGGTGTCCGACCGCCGTGAGTACGAATTGGCCGAAGAAGGTTTCATTTCCCTGACCATGCGTAAAGGCAGCGACAACGCTGCCTTCTTCTCGGCCAGCTCGGTGCAGAAGCCCAAATTCTTTGGCATCAGTGCCGAAGGCAAAGCCGCCGAATTGAACTACAAGCTGGGCACCCAGCTGCCGTACATGATGATCGTCAACCGCCTTGCCCACTACTTGAAAGTGCTGCAGCGCGAGCAACTTGGATCGTGGAAAGAGCGTACCGACCTTGAGTTGGAACTGAACAAGTGGATCCGTCAATACGTGGCCGATCAGGAGAACCCGAGCGCGGAAGTACGGGGTCGTCGTCCGCTGCGTGCGGCGCAAATCATCGTCAGTGACGTTGAAGGGGAGCCGGGCTGGTACCGCGTCAGCCTCAATGTGCGCCCGCACTTCAAGTACATGGGCGCTGATTTCACGTTGTCCCTGGTGGGCAAGCTGGACAAAGAGTAAGCGGAGCGACTCATGACGGGATACGGCAGCCTTTTCGAACGCCTGAACGGCGATGCGGATAAACGCATCGGCTGGAGCCGGGAAGTCTCGGCCATGGCGTCAGTGGCTGCCCATCTCGGCAAGATGCTCAGCACCCGGGCGGGCAGCGTGCAAACGTTGTCCGATTACGGGTTGCCCGATCTCAATGACATGCGCTTGAGCCTGCATGACGCGTTGAGTCAGGCCCGCGAGGCGATCGAAGGTTTCATTGAAGCCTACGAGCCACGCTTGAGCCGTGTGTGTGTCGTTTCCTTGCCCCGTGATCACGATCAACTGCGCCTGACCTTCAGTATCGAAGGGCTGCTGGAAGTTGAAGGCATCAAGCGGCACGTGGCTTTTTCCGCCTGCCTGGACGGCAGCGGCCAAGTCAAGGTGACCTGACGCTACATCACGCGGGTCTAGCGACCGCAAGCAAGCAGTTCCTTACTCGCCGCACAGGGCACTCTGACGCGGCGGGCAAGGCAGATTTTTCATGAGTTTTAATGCCAGGAAGGTATTTCGTGTCCTTTAACCACTACTACCAAAGCGAGCTCACCGCACTTCGCCAGTTAGGTCGACGATTCGCCGAGCGCAGCCCGGCATTGGCACCTTTTCTGGGGCAAGCCGGGCGGGATCCAGATGTGGAGCGGTTGCTGGAGGGGTTTGCCTTTCTAACCGGCCGTTTGCGCCAAAAGCTGGATGACGAGTTGCCCGAACTGAGCCACTCGTTGATGCAGCTGCTGTGGCCCAATTACATGCGCCCGTTGCCAGCCTTCAGCATTTTGCAGTTTGACCCGCTCAGCGTGCCGGGCCCCGGCCTTAAGGTGAAGCGCGATACGCCGGTCGAAAGCGAGCCGATTGATGAGGTGCAGTGCCGTTTTCGCACCTGTTACCCGACCGACGTAATGGCACTCGATCTGAAGGCTTTGAATTATTCGGTCAAGGGCGACGGATCGCTGCTTAGCCTGCGTCTGGAAATGAGCGCCGACGGGCATCTGGGGGAGCTGGAACTGAGCCGTTTGCGTTTGCACTTTGCCGGCGAGCGTTACATCAGCCAGATGTTGTACCTGAGCGTGCTGCGCAATCTGGAAAGCATCGAGCTGGTCCCGCTGGACGCCTCGGGCAATCCGCTGGAAGGGGCGGGCGGGCGCACGATGGCATTCAAGATGCCCGGCGACCGGGTGAAACCGGTAGGTTTTGCCGAAGAGGAAGCCCTGATTCCGTACCCGCTTAATACGTTTCGCGGTTATCGCTATTTGCAGGAATATTTCGCGTTTCAGGACAAATTTCTGTTTGTCGATGTCAACGGCCTGGACATCCTCAAATCCCTGCCCCAAGACACCCTCAAGCAAATGCGCGGTCTGGAGCTGCGCTTTGAGATCCGCAAGAGTGGCATTCAGCGGTTACGCCCGACGCTGGAAAACGTGAAGCTCCATTGCACACCGATTGTGAACCTGTTCAAGCACGACGCGTCGCCGATCCGTCTTGACGGCAAGCAGGACGAGTACCTGCTGCTGCCCGCCAGGTACGATCAGGCGCACTGCGGCGTGTTTTCAGTCGAAAGCGTCATCGGCTGGAAGCCCGGAGGCCTGGGTTATCAGGACTATGTGCCGTTCGAGTCGTTCGAGCACGACCCCAGCTTTGACGTGCCCACGGCCCGTTCCCATTACAGTCTTCGTCAGCGCTCCTCGCTGTTGCACGATGGCCTCGACACCTACCTGAGCTTCAGCCTGCGTGACATCGAGGCCCACGAAACCCTGTCGATTGAGCTGACCTGCACCAATCAAAACCTGCCGCGCAGGCTCAAACTCGGGGACATCTGTCGCTCCTGTGAAAAAACCCCGGAGTTCCTGACCTTTCGCAACATTACCCCGGCGACCTCCAGTTATGCGCCGCCGATCAACCGTGACTTTCTGTGGAAGCTGATCAGCAACATGTCGCTGAACTACCTGTCGCTGGCCGATGTGAATGCCTTGAAGGTCATCCTCGAAACCTACGACCTACCGCGCTACTACGACCAACACGCAGAGAAAGTCAGCCAGCGGCTGCTGGGCGGACTCAAGTCGATCCGCCACGAACACGTTGACCGCTTGCACCGCGGCCTGCCCGTGCGCGGGCTACGCACCGAACTGACCGTCGACACCCAGGGGTATATCGGTGAAGGCGACCTGTTCGTTTTTGCGTCGGTGCTCAATGAGTTTTTCGCCCTTTACGCCAGCCTTAACTCGTACCACGAGTTGCGCGTAAAGAGCACACAGGGAGAGGTGTACCAATGGACACCACGTATGGGCCTACAGCCACTTCTTTGAATGGGCTGAGCCAGGTGATACGCGAGTACTCGCTGTTTCAGGCGGTATTGCTGGTGATAGAGCGGTTGCGTGACGCGCACCCGCTGCTGAGTGAAGACGACCTTTACGACCACGTGGAGTTTCAGGCCAACCCGAGCCTGGGCTTCCCGGGTAGCGATGTGGACCGCGTGGAGTTTTTTAATGAGCACGGGCAACTGCGGGCACGTTTGCGCTTCAACCTGATCGGGTTGGTCGGGGCCAGTTCGCCCTTGCCGGCGTTCTATGGCGAGCAGGCGCTGGGTGACGGTGAAGACGGCAATCCGACGCGTCACTTTCTGGATGTGTTCCACCACCGCCTGCAACGGCTGATGTTGCCAATCTGGAAAAAGTACCGTTATCGCGCGAGTTTCCAGAGCGGTGCGCTGGACCCGTTTTCAGCGCAACTGTTTGCGTTGATCGGTCTGGGGGGCGAAGACATTCGTCAGGCCAAAGAGCTGAACTGGAAGCGCTTGTTGCCGTATCTGGGGTTGCTCAGCTTGAGGGCGCACTCGGCGGCCCTGATTGAAGCGGTGTTGCGTTACTACTTCAAGCACGCCGAGCTGACCATCGAGCAGTGCATTGAACGGCGGGTCGAGATTCTTGAGGAACAGCGAAATCGCCTCGGCCGGGCCAACAGCTTGCTGGGGGAAGACCTGGTGCTGGGGGAACGGGTGCGGGACCGCAGCGGCAAGTTCCGCATTTATATCCGTCAACTGAACTGGGAGCGCTTTCACGAGTTTTTGCCGATCGGTTTTGGCTATCAGCCGCTGTGTGCACTGGTGCGTTTTACCTTGCGCGACCCGCTGGACTACGACATCCGGCTGGTGTTGCGTCAGGAAGAAATCCGCGAACTGCGCATTGGCGAACAGAACGCCTGCCGATTGGGCTGGACCAGTTGGCTGGGCCGCGAGCGGGCTGATGGTGTGGTGACGCTGGGCAGCAAAATTCATTAAGGGCTGATGACTCATGATCAATGTAGACCTGCAACAACTGATTCAGGCGTTGGACGCCGAGACCCGGCGCGACCTCGAAGGCTCGGCTGAGCGCTGCGTGGCCCGTGGCGGTCATAAAGTGCTGGTAGAAGACTTGCTGCTGGGCCTGCTCGAACGCCCGCAAGGCTTACTGACCCGCGCGCTGCAAGACGCCGACGTGGAGCCCGGCGAGCTGAGCGCGGCACTGCAACCGCGGGCTGAGCACAACGCTTCACGCAATCCGGTGTTTGCCCCGGAACTGGTGCAATGGCTACAAGACGCGCTGTTGGTGGCCAACCTTGAGTTGGGTCAAAGCCAGGTTGAGCAGGCGGCATTGATTCTTGCGCTGCTACGCAATCCGATGCGTTACGCCGGCAGCCATTATTTACCTTTGCTCAGCCAGTTGAACATCGAACGCCTCAAAGGGTTTGCGCTGTCGCATACCCCGCAGGATGACGCCGCCAAGCCCACGGTGCAGGGCGAGTCGCTGCTGGCGCGCTTCACTCACAACTTGACCCAGCAGGCCCGCGACGGCCAGCTGGATCCCGTGTTGTGCCGCGATGACGCGATTCGCCAGATGGTCGACATTCTGGCCCGTCGCCGTAAAAACAACCCGATCGTGGTGGGCGAAGCAGGCGTGGGCAAAACCGCGATTGTGGAGGGGCTGGCGTCGCGCATCGCCGCCGGTGAGGTTCCGCAGGCGCTCAAAGGCGTCGAGTTGCTGGTTCTGGACATGGGGTTGTTGCAAGCCGGAGCCAGCGTCAAGGGTGAGTTCGAGCGCCGCCTCAAAGGGGTGATTGATGAGGTCAAGGCATCGCCCCGGCCGATCATCCTGTTCATTGACGAGGCCCACACCCTGATCGGCGCTGGGGGCACGGCGGGCGGTTCGGATGCCGCCAACTTGCTCAAGCCTGCATTGGCTCGCGGAGAGCTGCGTACCATCGCGGCCACCACTTGGTCCGAATACAAGAAGTACTTTGAAAAAGACCCGGCGCTGGCCCGGCGTTTCCAGCCTGTTCAGTTACACGAGCCCACGGTCAGCGAAGCCGTGACCATTCTGCGTGGCCTGGCGCACGTCTATGAAAAAAGCCACGGCATCTACCTGCGTGATGACGCGGTCGTGGCAGCCGCCGAACTGTCGGCCCGTTACCTGGCCGGGCGTCAGCTTCCAGACAAAGCCGTGGATGTGTTGGACACCGCGTGTGCGCGGGTGCGCATCAGCCTGGCGGCGGCCCCGCAGCGTCTGGAACAACTGCGCGGCGAGCTGGCGCAAGGCGAGCGGCAACGCCGGGCCTTGCGTCGCGATGCCGAAGCCGGCCTGATGATCGATCTTGACGCCTTGACGTTGCTGGAAACTCGTTTGACCGCCGCCGAGCGCGAACGCGAAGCGCTTGAAACATCATGGACTGAACAAAAGGCCCTGGCCGAAACGGTGCTCGAACAACGCAAGCAGTTGGCCACGGCGCGGACGATGGCGGCCGCTGCGCCGGACACTGCCATGGTCGAAGATCCGCAGGCGGGCATCGAAACGCTCGAAGCGGCCCTGGGTGAAACTCACCGCGCATTGACCCAGGCCCAAGCGACTGAGCGTCTGGTCAGTTTTGAGGTGTGCCCGCGGCTGGTGGCAGAGGTCATCAGTGCCTGGACGGGCGTTCCTCTGGCGCAATTGGCGCAGGAGCACAATGCCAAGGTCGCACGCTTTGCCACCGACTTACGCACCCGTATTCGTGGTCAGGAGCAGGCCGTGCATGCCCTCGACCGCTCCATGCGTGCCACTGCTGCGGGCCTGAACAAACCGGACGCACCGGTGGGCGTGTTTTTGCTGGTGGGGCCCAGTGGTGTCGGCAAGACCGAAACCGCTCTGGCACTGGCCGATCTGCTGTATGGCGGCGAGCGCTTTATGACCACCATCAACATGTCCGAATTCCAGGAGAAGCACACCGTTTCGCGACTGATCGGCGCACCGCCCGGCTATGTCGGGTATGGCGAGGGCGGCATGCTCACCGAAGCCGTGCGGCAAAAGCCGTACTCGGTGCTGCTGCTCGATGAAGTCGAAAAAGCTGACCCGGACGTGCTGAACCTGTTCTATCAAATCTTCGACAAAGGCGTGGCCAATGACGGGGAAGGGCGCGAAATCGATTTTCGCAACACCCTGATCCTGATGACGTCCAACTTGGGCAGCGAGCGCATTTCGCAACTCTGCGAACACGGCGCACGTCCAACGGCCGAGGTGCTGGAAGCGACCATCCGCCCGGTGCTCAGCCAACACTTCAAACCGGCACTGCTGGCCCGTATGCGCGTCGTGCCTTACTACCCGGTCGGCGGCCCGGTACTGCGCGAGCTGATTGAAATCAAGCTGGGCCGATTGGGCGAGCGCCTGGCGCGTCGTCAGTTGGCGTTCAGCTTCTGCCAGGCCCTGGTAGACGAGTTGGCCGAGCGCTGCACCCAGAGTGACAGTGGCGCGCGCCTGATCGACCACTTGCTGGAGCAACATGTGTTGCCGCTGGTGGCCGACCGTTTGCTGGACGCCATGGCGCAGGGAGAGAGTCTGCAGCGGGTGCACGCCACGCTTGACGCCCATGCCGGTGTCATCTGTGAGTTCGCTTGAGGTGGGCGTGATGTTTACCCATGTCGATCAGCCATTGGTGTATGCGCAGACCTTGCTCACCCACTTCATGCACCTGGCCCAGGCCCCGGACCACGAGGCATTGGTCGGCGGTTTTGTGCAGGGTGTGGCCGGGCTCAGTGGCTGCGAGCTGGTGCAACTCTACGTACTGGACGCCACCCACACCCGTTTGGGCCTGAGCGCGCAATACCTGAACGGGCATGCACACACCCGCGAAGGGCAGAGTGTTTCGGCCGACTACAACGGCGAACAGTTGTTGCAGTTTGCGTTATGCCAAAACCGCGTGGTGTGCCTCAGCGACCTGAATACCCGTTTGCATGAGCTGAGTTTTCTGCCCGCCGGGGTGGTGTGGAACGCGCTGCTGTGCGTGCCGCTGCTCAATCAGAAACAGGCTGTGGAAGGGGTATTGCTGTGCGCCAGTCAACGCCAGCAAGACCTGAACGGTTTTGCCGAATCGTTGGCCCAGCTCGGTTCGTTCGTACTCGGGCAATTGCATGTGCAGCACGCCTTGCGCCTCTCGTCGGGTGACGTGCCCGCGCCCTTGGTGAGTGAGCCAAGGGTCAGCGGTTACGGGCTGATCGGTGAAAGCCCGGTCATGCGTGAGACCTACTCGTTGATCAGCAAAGTGCTGCACAGCCCGTACACGGTCTTGCTGTTGGGTGAAACCGGCAGCGGAAAAGAAGTGGTGGCGCGGGCCATTCACGATTACGGCCCACGCCGCTCGAAGCCGTTTATTGTGCAGAACTGTGCGGCGTTCCCGGAAAACCTGCTCGAAAGTGAATTGTTTGGCTTTCGCAAAGGCGCCTTCACCGGGGCAGACTGCGACCGTCGCGGCCTGTTCGATGCCGCCAATGGTGGCACTTTGTTGCTCGATGAAATCGGCGACATGCCGCTTTCGTTGCAAGCCAAGTTGCTGCGGGTGTTGCAGGAAGGCGAGATCCGCCCGTTGGGCAGCAACGACACCCACACCATTGATGTGAGAATTATTGCAGCCACCCACCGTGACCTCGCGGTGCTGGTCAGTGAAGGCAAGTTCCGCGAGGACTTGTACTACCGGCTGGCGCAATTCCCGATTGAATTGCCGCCCCTGCGGCTGCGTGAGGGCGACATCCTGGTGCTGGCCCGGCATTTCGCCAAAAAGGCCTGCGCCTTCCTGCGCCGCGACGTCCTGCACTGGTCGCAGGCAGCGCTGGACCATCTGGCGGCTTATCCCTTCCCGGGCAACGTGCGCGAACTCAAAGGGCTGGTCGAACGCGCGGTGCTGCTGTGCGAAGGCCGTGAGCTGATGCCCGAA
Source organism: Pseudomonas sp. ESBL9 (assembly GCF_036668715.1). NCBI lineage: Bacteria > Pseudomonadati > Pseudomonadota > Gammaproteobacteria > Pseudomonadales > Pseudomonadaceae > Pseudomonas > Pseudomonas sp. ESBL9. Next base: position 735,816 of record NZ_JAZEVV010000001.1, read on the forward strand.
CATTTTGCCCGACGTGCCGACTTGGCCCTGGAAGGCAGCAGCTTGAGCCTGCGTGAGCGTCTGGAGCAAGTGGAGCGCAGTTGGGTGCTCGACTGCCTGCGCAAAAATGATGGCAACCAGACGCTGGCCGCACGGGAACTGGGATTGCCACGCCGCACGTTGCTGTACCGCATGGAGCGCCTAAATGTTCAGGTCGGTGAGCGTGATGGTTAGCGTGTGCCGTTACCACCCGTGATGCGTGTTTATGAATGGCCACTGTGCCTGCGCAGGCCATTGAATGTTGTTTACGTCTGGAGACACCCCTGATGCCTGTTCGTCACTGGCAAGCCGTGCTGTTGGCCCTCGTCGTTGTATGCGGCGTGAGCGGTTGCAACAGCAATTACAAATTCAACGACAACGTCTATCGCCCCTTGGGTGATCGGCAGGCGGTCAATCGCGGCAAGTGACCGCAAGGAGCAAGATCATGGAACTGGTTTTCGAAATGCTGAACACCAAGCAGTTCGTGCCTGCGCAGTTGTGCCAGAAAACATTCACCCGTGCGGGCGGCGTGATCGGCCGCGCAGCGGACTGTGACTGGGTGATCCCGGATGAAAAGCGGCATCTGTCCAATCACCATGCATTGATCACGTACCGCGACGGTGTGTTTTACCTGACCGACACCAGCACTAACGGCATGCAGGACCGTGAGACCGGCGCACGCCTGCCCAGGGGCGAACCCCTGCGCATTGAAAGCGGCTCCGGCTATGTGCTGGGCGACTTTGAGATTCGTGCGCGGTTGATCCGTGACCCGGCAGGCCCGGACATTGAATTCGGGCTGCCCCAGCCCGCGGGCAGTGTGATACCGGACGATGCCTTCTTTGATCTTGATCCGCTCAAGGCCCTGACTCAGCTCGACCCGGATGAGGCCAGGATCAACGAACTGCTCAACCCGAAAACGGCCGAGGCGCCACCCCGTCAACGGGCTGATTACGCCCAAATCGATCAGGAACGGCTGATCGTGCCGCACTTGGTCAAAGCCCCTGAACACGTTGAACCGGTTGCCCCCGCGCCTGCTGTTGAGGAGCAAAGTGATGGCTTTTGGGCGCATTTCGGGGCAGCCCTGGGGGTTGATCTTACGGGCATGGACCACGAGGCCCGCGAAGCCCTCGCACTGAATGCCGCGCGCTTGCTCAAACAAAGCGTCAGCGGGTTGCAGCAGAGTCTGCGCACCCGCAGCGAGTTGAAAAACGAATTGCGTCTGGCGCAAACCACGGTGCAAACCACGCAAAAAAACCCGTTGAAAGTGGCCATCGATCCGGGTGAAGCCCTTTCGATCCTGCTTCAGCCTGGGCGCCCGGGGCAGCTCACGGCCGAACAGGCGGTTGCCCGTGCCTTTCGTGATGTGCAAGCCCATCAGGTGGCGTTGCTGACCGCCAGCCGGGCGGCACTGCGGGGCACCCTGGAACATTTTTCGCCAGAGCGCATGACCCTGCGTTTCGAGCGGGACAACAAACCGTTGCTGGCCACTTCGGGCAGCCGCTGGAGAGCCTTTACCCGTTATCACCAGGCCTTGCAGCAAGACGATGACTGGAGCGAACGCCTGCTGGCCCGCGATTTCGCCCAAGCCTACGAAGAACAGGTGCGCCTGATCGGCTCCCTACACCACGACTACCAAGGATGAAGCGTATGTCTTGCAGCCCGACCCGTGTATTGAAATCGCTGTGTGTAGTTGCCGCGTGGGGACTGATGGCAGGGTGCTCGACCCTGTCGCCGTATTCGACCCTGACCAAGGTCAACCTCACGCTGCAAGCCAGCGACCAGGTGAACCCGGACCTCAATGGCCGCCCGTCGCCGGTGGTGGTGAGCCTGTTCGAGCTCAAGCACCCGGTGGCGTTCGAGAACGCAGACTTTTTCAGCCTGTATGAACACCCTAAAGAGGCGCTGAGCCCGGACATGGTGACCAGCGAGCAATTGGAGCTGCGTCCCGGTGAAACCCTGGAGCTCAAACTCAGTGTCGAGGAGGGCAGCCGCTTCATCGGCGTGCTGGCCGCTTATCGCGACCTGCCAGATACGCAGTGGCGCTACACGGTGCATGTCACGCCGCAGGAGATGACGGACGTTTCGCTGATTCTGGACAAGACCGGCATCCTCAATGCCCAAAAAATGCTCGCCAAGGCGGATGACTGATCATGAATGCACACAAAGTCATTTGGCAGGAAGGCATGCTGCTGCGCCCGCAGCACTTTCAACACAACGACCGCTATTACGATCACCAGATGAAAACCCGCACCCAGTTGCTGGGCAGTTACATCTGGGGCTTTCTGAGCCTGGAAATCGATTTGCAGTTCCTCAGCATGGGCAAAGTGGTCGTCAGCCAGGCGTCAGGAATTCTCCCCGACGGCAGCCTGTTCGAGCTGGGGGGCAACACCGATCCACTGGCCCTCGACGTGCCGCCCAACACCGGCAATACCCCGGTTTATCTGGCGTTGCCGCTGGTCACGGGGAACCACATCGAAGCGCGTCGCCCGGAGCAGTCCGACGTTCTGGCGCGCTACACCGCGTACGAAGCCGAAGTCACTGACTCCAACGCGGGGGATGACTCGGCCAGTCAGGTCAGTTGTGCGCGCCCGGATTTCCGCCTGCTGCTGGGCGAACAGCAGAGCGATCAGGCGTACGTCAAACTGAAACTCTGCGATGTGCTCGACACCACCCCGGACGGGGTTATCAGCCTCAACCAGGACTTTGTGCCCACGTTTATTCAGGCTCATTCCTCCAGTTACCTGCTGTCGTGCCTCAAAGAAATCATCAGCATGCTCGGTCACCGCGGCGACACCATCGCTGAGCGCATTCGCTCCAATGGCAAGGTGGGCGGGGCGGAGGTGGGTGATTTCATGATGTTGCAATTGATTAACCGCACCGAGCTGCTGTTGCGCCACTACTTGGGGCTTAAACAGGTACACCCGGAAGAGTTGTACCGCACGCTGTTGACCATGCTGGGCGAGTTGGCGACCTTCTCCAGTGACACCAAACGTCCGCGGATGGAAACCGGTTATCAGCACAGCGACCAGGGCGGGAGCTTTCGCAGGCTGATGGACGCGATCCGCCAAGTGTTGTCGATGGTCCTTGAACAACACGCCATCGAGCTGATCCTGCAAGCGCGCCAGTACGGCATTCTGGTGTCGCCGCTGCACGACCACAAATTGCTGACCTCGGCCTCGTTTGTACTGGCGGCCAGCGCCCATTGCGACAACGAAGAGTTGCGCCATCGCTTGCCTGCGCACTTGAAAGTAGGCCCCGTGGAGCAGATCCGCCAATTGGTGAACCTGCACTTGCCGGGCATCAAGGTCAAACCGTTACCGGTGGCGCCTCGCCAGATTGCCTTTCACGCCAACAAAACCTATTTCATCCTCGAACTCAGTCCTGATGACGTGGCACAACTGGAGCGTTCCGGAGGCTTTGCATTCCACGTTTCCGGGGAGTTCTCCGAGCTTGAACTGAAATTCTGGGCCATCAGGAACTGACCGACATGATCAAGGACATGGAACACAGCCAGGACGAGAAAACTGTCCTGCTTGACCGCAAGGGCAAAGGCCCGGTTGCGGGGCCGCTGACTGACTTTTCTTCGCCGCCGCGTTTTGAGCAACTGGAGCAGCGCATGATTTACGCCGCCCGCATGCGCCCGGCGCAGACCTTCAGCATCAGCCTCAATTCGCTGGTGGCAGCGGCCTCTGAAGTGTTGAGTGAAGTGGTACGGCTCAAACACGCCAAAACCCGTGAGGACCTGGCGCCATTGAACAGGCGCCTGACCAATGCCGTGCGGGAGTTTGAAGTGCGCGCCGCGCAAAACGGCGCAGAAAGCAGCGAGGTCATGACGGCCCGTTACGTGCTGTGCACGGTGGTTGACGAAGCGGTGGTCACCACCGTGTGGGGCAGCGAAAGCGAATGGTCGAAGATCAGCCTGTTGAGCAGTTTTCACAGCGAAACCTTTGGCGGCGAAAAAGTCTTCAGCTTGCTTGAGCAACTGTCCAAAAACCCGGTCAGGCACTTGCCGATGCTGGAGTTGTTGTACCTCTGCCTGGCGCTGGGTTTTGAAGGGAAATACCGGGTGCAACCGCGCGGCATGCTGGAACTTGAAGGCATCCGCGATGCACTGTATCGCCAGATCCGCCAATTGCGCGGCGACGTGCCACGCGAACTGTCGCCGCAGTGGCAGGGCTTGAGCCAACAGCGCCGTCACCTGGTGCGCATCGTGCCCGCCTGGATGGTGGTGCTGTTTACCCTGGTGTGCCTGGGGGTGATGTATTCCGGTTTTGCCTGGGTGCTAGGCGAGCAACGCCAGACAGTTCTGCAACCTTACCAGCAGCTTGATCCGGCCCCGGTTCAGCCCAAGCCGCAGCCGTAAACAAGGACGTGTGATGAAAATTTTTTTCAAAAATATCGGCGCATTCTTGTGCAAGACCTGGGTCTGGACCCTGCTCCTGCTGCTGTTCGCCGCGCTGTTGGTGTGGTTTGTCGGGCCGCTGTTGGCCGTCAACGATTACAAGTTCTGGGAAAGCCCGATTTCGCGTTTGCTGACCATCAGCGGGCTGATCCTGATGTGGGGCCTGTTCATGGTCTATGCCAACTGGCGGGCCGGGGTGCGCAAGCAGGCCTTAGAGGACAGTACCGACGGTCAGGAACGGCTGCGTCAGACCGAGAAGGCCGAGCAAGAGCGCAAGGCGCTCAGAGAGCGCTTCAAGGACGCCCTTAACACGCTTAAAACCTCCAGCGTCTATCGTGGGCGCAGCGAACGTTGGCGCAATGATTTGCCGTGGTACTTGCTGATCGGCCCCCAGGGCAGCGGTAAAACCAGTTTGCTGGCGTACTCGGGGCTGGAATTTCCGATCAACACGCTGGAGCGCAAACTGACCCGTGACACCCAGGGCACCCCACTGTGCGACTGGTACTTTGCCGATCACGGCGTCCTGATCGACACCGCCGGGCGCTACATGGCCCAGCCGGATGCCGAAGTGGATGGCGGCGGCTGGAAGACCTTGCTCGGCCTGCTGCGGCAACGTCGTCGCAACCGCCCCCTGAACGGTGTGTTGGTCACTATTGAGGTGCAGGACCTGATGGAGGGCACCGCTGAGACGGTGGAAGCACTGGCACGCCTGGTGCGTGCGCGGTTGCAGGACATCCATCAACAGTTGCACGCGAATGTGCCGGTGTATCTGGTGCTGAGCAAGGCCGATCAATTGCTCGGTTTCGACGCCTTTTTCGACCAGTTGAGCCGTGAAGAAAGCGATCAGGTGCTTGGCACCACGCTGCGTAAAGACCAGAGCGGGACCGACGCGACGGTCCTGCGCGCCGAGTTCGAAGAACTCCTGCGTCGCCTGAACAGCCAGGTCATCATGCGCATGCATCAGGAGCGTGACCCTCAGCGTCGGGCGCGAATCCTCGACTTCCCGCACCAACTGGGGCAAATCGGCACTAACCTGTGCGCGTTTGTGGACATCGCCTTCAACGGCAACCGTTATCACCGGGTCAGCCAACTGCGCGGGTTCTACCTGACCAGCGCCCCGCACGCGTCCCCGGTTCAGACCCCGGCCGAGACTGCCGATCATGCCGAACATCTCGACAGCCTGGGCGTTGATGGGTTGCCCGGTATGCACCGCGGGCGCGCCTCCTTTATCCACCACCTGTTCAGCCGGGTGATTTTCCCGGAAGCGGATCTGGCGGGGCTCGACAAGCGCGAGCGGCGTCGCATTCATTGGGGCCAGCGGGCATTGTATGTGGGTGCGCTGGCGGCACTGGCGTTGTTTGGCGTGCTCTGGGCAGGCGGTTTTTCGGCCAACTCTGAGCGTCTTGAGCGGGTGCGTGCCCTGGCTCAGGAGTGGGTGCAGCAACGCACGGCCCTGACGGCCAACCTGGATGCGCGGGCGGTGCTCAAGCCGCTGGACACGTTATACGCGGCCACCCAGGTATTCCCGACACCCGGCGAGGCGTCGTACCTGGAGCGCGGCGGCCTGTATCAGGGCGAAGCCACTAACCCGGTGGTCACCACGGCGTATGATCAGCAGCTTGAAAAGCAGCTGTTGCCGCACGTGGCCACACTGCTTGAAGGGCAGATCCGGAGCAATCTGAAAAACCGTGAACGCCTGCTCAATAGCCTGCGCGCTTACCTGATGCTGAACATGCAAGAGCGTCGGGACACCGCTTGGCTTAAAGAGTGGGTGGCCGCCGACTGGTCGGTGCGTTATGCCGGCAATGCCGAGGTGCAGAACGGCCTGAACACACACTTTGAACGTTTGCTCAAGCAGCCGTTCGCGTACTCGCTCGACGATCAGTTGGTGGCGCAGGCGCGTCAGGTGCTGCGCAGCGAATCGCTGGCCAACGTGGTGTATCGGATGTTACGCGAGCAGGCGCGCAGCTTGCCCGAGTACCGCCTGAGCCAACACATGGGGCCTCAAGGCAATCTGTTTCTCGGCACGGAGTATGTGATCCCGGGTTTCTACACCCAAAGCGGCTATCAGCAGTATTTCTCGGTGCAAAGCACCACGCTGGTGACCGATATCCTGGAAGACAACTGGGTGCTGGGCGAAGGCCCCGGTATGAGCGGGATGGACTTGCGTCGTCTGATGGTGGAACTGGAGCAGCTGTATTTCCGCGACTACGCCAACTATTGGGGAGAAGCGGTCGGTCGGGTGGCCTTGCAGCCCATCAATGATGCCGCTGGAGGGGCTGAACTACTGGCCGGTTTGACCTCAGCCAACTCGCCCATGCTGCAACTGTTGGTCGAAGTGCGGGATAACACCCGCTTCCAGGCCATCGCCGACGGTCTGGAGGCGGCGGGAGAAGCCACGCAAGCGCTGGCGCAAAAAACCGGCAAGGCAGGCAAGGCGCTCCAGGCGGTGGCCGGTAAAGCGTCGCAGGCTGTGGCGGCCAAACTGCCCGACACCGCCAAAAAGTCACTGCAGCGCCGCTTTGAACCGTTGCACCGCTTGCTTGATGACAATAACGGCCCTGCGGCTGATTTGACCCCAGCCCTTCAGGCGCTCAATGACGTGCAGTTGCAACTGACCAGCCTGGCCCGGGCCAGTGCGCCGCAACAAGCCGCCTACGAGATGACCAAAGTGCGCATGGGTGGCCAGCGCGATGCGTTGAGCAGCTTGCGCACGGCCTCGACACGCTTGCCGCGCCCGGTGGGTGCATGGTTGAACGTGCTGGCTGAAGACACCTGGCGGTTGTTGCTCGACGATACGTATGACTACCTGAACCAGCGTTATCAAAGCGAGTTGTACAGCTATTACGGCAAAGCCATCAGCAAGCGCTACCCGTTCTATGCCCACAGCACCAGCGATGTGGCCTTGAGCGATTTCCGTGATTTTTTCAAGGCCCAGGGGATTGCCGACAAGTTTTTCGACAACTACCTGCGCGCCTTCGTCAGTGGCGATCCGGGCAATTACCGGCTGCGCAGTGTGGAGGGTCACAGCGTGCCGATTTCGAAGGCCTATCTGGACCAAATGGGCTCGGCACAGGTGATTCGCCAGAGTTTCTTCGCTGAGAACCCGGCCGAGCCGCGTGTGCAGTTCAAGCTGGAGCCTTACACGCTGGACGCCGCCGTCAGCCGCTCGGCGTTTACCTTTGGCGACAAGGTGATTGAATACCGCCACGGCCCGATTGTGCCGGTGGCCTTCACATGGCCCACCGATACAGCCGACGGCAGGACCAGCCTGGTGCTGGACAAAATGGTCGGGCGCCCGGTGGGCATCGAAAAAAATACCGGAGCGTGGTCGCTGTTCCGCCTGTTTGACTTGATGCAAACCGAGTCACTGAGCGGGCGTGACGTGTTGGTGCTCAAAGCTGATCTCGGCGGGTTGCGGGCCAACTACCTGTTGACCACTGCGCGTGCGCCGAACCCGTTCGACATGGGGGTTATGCGCACCTTCCGTCTGCCGGTGCAGCTCTGATGCGCCCGACCGGGCTCTGGCACAGCGCTGCGCGCACTGACCCCGGCAAGGTCCGGGCGCGCAACGAGGATGCGTTTCTGGAGTGTCCGCAACACGGCTTATGGGTAGTGGCCGATGGCATGGGCGGGCATCAGGGCGGCGATATCGCCAGCCAGTTGATCGTTGCCAGCCTGGCGGATTTGCCGGTGGAGGTGGATTTCGACGCACGTCTGAAAAACGTTCGTCAGTGCCTGCACTGGCTCAACCGTCGACTGGGCCAGGAACTGACCGTGACCGCCGGGCGTTCCGACAGCATCATGGGCAGCACGGTGGTGGCGGTGTTGATGGAGGGCAACCGCGCCGCGTGTGTCTGGGCGGGGGACAGTCGGTGCTACTTATGGCGAGGCCAACGCTTGTACCAACTGTCGAGGGACCATTCCCTGCAGCAGCAATTGATTGACGAGCAGCAAATGAGTGCCGAGCAGGCCAAGGCGCATCCGTCTGCCCATGCACTGACCCGTGCAGTGGGCGCCAGTGAGCAGTTGACGCTGGATGTCCTGGAGCTGGAAACCTGTCCGGGTGATGCCTTTCTGTTGTGCAGCGACGGTTTGTATCAAAGTTTGAGCACCGATGCCCTTGGCCATGCGCTGAATCTGCCCGCGCCGCAATTGGCGCTGGAGCGTTTGTTTGCCGGGGCGCTGCGCGGCGAGGCGCGGGACAACCTGACCGCCGTGGTGATTCGCCAATGAGCGAGCCCGATGCCTCAACCGATGATCTGCTGGAAATGGCCGAGCAGGCCCCTAACCTGACGTACTTCGCCTTTGCCAAGGACGCGGTGCGCCAACCCGCACCGGCCCCCACGCAGGCCAGTGTCGGGCAACTGCCGCAGGTACTTGCCGGACGCTATCAACTCGAAGGCTTGCTGGGCGCTGGCGGCATGGGGACGGTGTACCGGGCGCGGGATCTGCTGCATGAACAGTACGGCGAACCGTCGCCGTATCTGGCCATCAAGGTGTTGGGTGAAAACATTGCCGGCGCCCCGGATGCCAGCGCGTTGCTGTACAGCGAATTTGCACTGACGCGGCATGTGCGCCATGACAACGTGCTTCGGCTGTACACCTTCGAGGTCGACCAGGACAGTCAGCTGGCCTTTATCAGCATGGAGCTGATGCGCGGGCTGACGCTGGACAAATTGCTGTGCGAACGACCCGGTGGGTTGCCGTGGGACCAATTGCGTGAGATCGCCTTGCCGCTGCTGGACGCGCTGGTCTGTGCCCATGACTGCGGGGTTCTGCACGGTGACATCAAGCCCAGCAACGTGATGCTCTGTGACGAGGGGGTACGCCTGTTCGATTTTGGCCTCGGACAGAGCGAGGAGGGCGTGCTCGACGGTTTGCCGCAGTTGAGCCGCAGCCGCTTCAATGCCTGGACGCCGGGTTATGCGGCGCCCGAGTTGCTGGACGGGCAGCCGCTGACCTCGCGCGCCGATCTCTTTGCCTTGGCCTGCGTGCTGTATGAACTGGCCGAAGGCAAGCACCCGTTTCAGCGTGTGCCGTCAAATCTGGCGCAGGCGCAAGGCTTGCACTTAAGGTTGCGTGCACCTCGTCATCTGCCTTGGTATTGCTGGCCTGCCTTGCGGGCTGCGCTCAGCCTCGACCCGCAGGCGCGCAGCATCACGGCGCACCAGTTGCGCCAGGCGTGGCATTCCCGGTGGGCCGGGGCGCGGCACTGGCTGGGGCATGTTCAGGTGCGCCGGGGTTGAGTGTCGTCAGCCACGTCGTCCGGGTCGCCAACCGGGTCGGTTGCTGAAGGCATGTGCGCAGCGTGTTCCAGCTCAATGCAGGCACGCTGCAGGTAGCGGCGAATGCGGCTGTCACGGGTTTGTGTGACGCGAAAACCGTCGAGCCCCAAGGAGAGCACGAAGGTCAAACCCAGCGCGGTGGCGATGTATTCCAGCGCTTGAGTCGACCAGCCCGGTGTTTTTTGCAGGTAGGCGCTGAGCAGGCTGACCAGAATCGACACCATGATCACCGTCGTAAAGTGCTGGTTGATCAAAAACGGTTTGGGCGGCGGGCCAAGGGTTTGCGAATAGTCACTGATCGCTTGCAGGGTACGCGGGCTATGGCCCATGGCGATGACCCGTTGAAAAAACAGCGCATACGCCAGGTAATCGCAGCGCTCAGACATCCGTTGCCGGGCAATGCCGTACTGTTCGTACTCCTGCGGGTAGAGCCGCCCCAACAGCCGGTCCAGCGTCCTGAAAAACACCATCATGCAGAGTGCGACACCTGTGACGCAGGCAATGGGCCACAGCGGGTTTGCCCACACAAACAGCGTGCCGGACAAGGCAATGAGTAAGCCGGCGGCGACCAGGGTCGGCCACACCGCACGCCACCGGCCCTGTAACCGCAGTTGGGCATAGTTGAAGATCCGATTGCTTTGAATGTAGGCCTGCTCAATCTGCAACCACTGTTTGTGCATGCTGAGTCTCCTTATCGGTCCAGACCATGGTTTGCACCTGAATGTGCGGGTGGCTGGCCAACGGTTCCCACTGAAACAGGGTGGGCATCCAGAGGTTGATCCCAAAAAAACGGGGTGGGGCTGAAGGTGCTGCCCGCCTCGGCATAGGCTTCGGACATGACGTTCCAGGTATGCGCATCGGCCGGTATCAGGTGTTCGATCCGCAGTGAAGTCACCGTGATATCCAGGGGCATGCCAAAGGTTGTAAACGTGGACATGAAATTCAGCAGCCCCCGGTGTGAGTTCACCCGCGTCATGATCAAGGGCGGCGGTTCACTGTTCAACGGCTGAGCAGCGGGCGGTGCAGGCCATTGCGCGAGTAAGCGCGCCAGTGCCGGATTCTCCAACGCCTCGCGCGCGGCCCTTTGCCAGGCCACATGCCGGATCTCTTCGGCGTTAGCCAGGCAATCACCCAGGCCGCCGGGTTGCAAGAGCGTGCTGAGCAGGTTCAACCCCTGCGCCGCGCCAGGGTCCAGTCCCGCCAGGCCAAACAACACGAAGGTACTGGTATTGGAGGCCAGTACGTCCCATTGGCTGCCCAATACGATTGCCGGCGCAGGGTTGTTGACCTGCAGCACATGGCTGATCGCTTCCCGAATGGCCGTCATCGAAGGGGATGCCAGGGGCGTCGCTTCATAGCGCGGCGCATAACCGGCCGCTAAAAATAAAGCGTTGCAGCGTTCCAGAGGCACCTGCAAGGCCATCAGTAAATGGTGCAACGTGGCGGGGCCGGGGCGGGCGCGTCCCGTTTCAATGCAACTCAGATGACGTTGAGATATCCCGGTGATCAGGGCCAGTTCCATTTGACTCAGGCGCGCCTGTTTGCGCAGCTGGCGCAGTTGGTTGCCTGCCTGTTCGCAGGTTGATCGAGGAAACGGATGCTGGCTCATGCAGGCACTCTGGCAGGGCAAACGGGGGGCGTCCATGACCTCAGAGGTCATTGCCCGAGGGCAGACGTTATCACTAACGTCAGTCCGGTAGACACCCTCTAACGTCTCACGGACCGACATCATGAAAAAGCCCTGTTTCGCCTTGATCGTGCTGGTGCTGTTCACGCTGTACACGGCATTTACCCTATGGCATGCAGACCAGTCCCTGCTGGAGTTTGGCCTGCAACTGATGTCCAGCCCTGACACCGCCCAGGTTGTCATCGACTTGTACGTGATGGCTGGCCTGGCCTGCGTCTGGATGTACCGGGATGCACGTACCCGGGGTCAATCGATGGCGTCCGTGTGGCCGTATTTTTTGCTGACGGCGCTATTCGTGTCCGCCGGGCCGCTGCTGTACCTGGTGGTCAAGGGTTTTTCACGGTCTTCACCTAAACCCACAGCGCGTTGAAGGGGAAGGGGGGTAGCCCATGGCATCGACACGCGCAGTGGGGTATATAAGCCAGCTCCCCCCACGATCGAGCCTGCTTGATGCAAAGACGTCAGTTCAGCGGTGGCATGAAAAAAAACAATCTGCACGCCTCTGCGGGCTCCACAGATACCCCGGTTCGTGCCGGTTTCTTGTTGCTGGAGCACTTTTCGCTGCCCGCCTTTACCCAGGCCCTGGATGCGCTGGTGACCGCCAACTTGCTGCGCGCCGGGTTGTTTTCCTCGCGCACCTTTGGTTTGGACGACGCTCAGGTGCAGAGCGATCTGGGGCTGGTGATTCGTCCGGATGCGGTGTTTGAAAAGAGTTGCCTTGACGGTCTGGACATACTGTTTGTGTGCGGGGGCTACAGAACCGAACTGAAGGCCGGTGAACCACTGGTTGAATTGCTGCGTGCCGCAGGCCAGACCGGCATGACCTTGGCGGGACTGTGGAACGGGGCCTGGTTTCTGGGCAGCGCCGGCTTGCTGCAAGGCTATCGCTGCGCCATCCACCCCGAGCATCGACCCGCGTTGGCGGAGATGGCCCGCTCAGCACAGGTCACCAGCGAGCCCTTTGTCATTGATCGCGACCGGTTGACCGCTTCAAGCCCAGCGGGGGCGTTTCAGATGGCGCTGGAGTGGATCAAAGCACTGCACGACAAGGCGCTGGTCGAAGGCATCGAGGACATTCTGGCGTTTGAAGCCTCGCGCTATCGGCGTATCAAGCCGGCCGAAAACATCTGCGTCAGCGCACCTTTGCGTGAAGTGATCACGTTGATGGATGCCAACCTGGAAGAGCCGCTGGCGCTTGAGCAGTTGGCGACCTACGCCGCCAGATCGCGCCGCCAGTTGGAACGCCTGTTCAAGGAGCAATTGGGCACCACCCCGCAGCGTTATTACCTGGAGTTGCGCCTCACAGAGGCACGGCGTCTGCTGCAACACACCGAGCTGTCACACGTGGAAGTCCTGGTGGCATGCGGCTTTGTGTCACCCAGCCATTTCAGCAAATGCTACAGCGCCTTTTTTGGTTACAGACCTTCCAGGGAAGTCCGGCGGGTTAAATGAGGTTTGACAGGCTGCTGCGCCGGGCAGGGCGGCGGCATTCGTTGTACCGGTCAGGTGGTTTTGGTATCTTCCGCGACCTTTCTGCGCGTAAGCCCTGACACAGGGCAGGTCTGCAGAGCGCCGTCTTTCTTCACACGCACACATTCCCGGCAACACGCTTTGAGCGTTGCAAGGGCCTGTGCCTGCTGTGTAGTACAGGCGCGCACGGCATGCCCATGAAGCGTTCGATTGCATGTAACACCCCGTTTTCCTTAAAGGAGTATTCAGTGAAAACAGTCGTTAAAACCCTGTTGGCCAGCACCGTCGTGGTGGGTTTCTTCGCATTGGCCGGTTGCGCCACGGAAAGCTCGCGCGCGCTACCGATTGAAAAAGTGGCCAGCGCTAACGTGGCCTATCAAGGCGTACGTGTCCCCATTGCTGTTGGCAAGTTCGATAACCGTTCCAGCTACATGCGCGGCATCTTTTCCGATGGGGTTGACCGTTTGGGCGGCCAGGCCAAGACCATCCTGATCACCCATTTGCAACAGACCAACCGCTTCAGCGTGCTGGACCGCGACAACATGGGCGAAATCTCCCAGGAAGCGGCGATCAAGGGCCAGGCGCAAAAACTCAAAGGCGCTGATTACGTGGTCACCGGTGACGTCACCGAATTCGGCCGTAAAGAGACGGGTGACCGTCAACTGTTCGGTCTGTTGGGCCGCGGCAAAACACAGGTGGCCTACGCCAAGGTCAACCTGAACATCGTCAACATCAACACCTCGGAAGTCGTGTATTCCACGCAGGGTGCGGGTGAATACGCACTGTCCAACCGCGAAATCATCGGGTTCGGTGGCACTGCCAGCTACGACTCGACGCTGAATGGCAAGGTGCTGGATCTGGCGATGCGCGAAGCGATCAATCACCTGGTAGACGGTATCAATGCCGGTGCCTGGAATCCGCGCAACCACTGATCACGGCACTCAAGGAGCAGTACAAGGATGAGCAAGGCAGTCAAGTTGTCGCTGGTGCTGGCAGGACTCGGGCTACTGACCGGGTGTCAACCGGCCCCCAAGCCTCTCTATCAGTGGGAGAGCTATCAGCCGCAGGTGTACGAGTATTTCAAAGGTGAGCCCAAGGAGGCGCAAATCGAGGCACTGGAGCGCGATCTGCAAAAGATCAATGCCAGCGGCCGTTCTGCGCCACCGGGGTACCACGCCCATTTGGGCATGCTTTACCTGTCGATGGGCAAGGATGATCAGATGGTTCAGCAGTTTCGCACCGAGAAAGCCCTGTTCCCGGAGTCGGGGCCTTACATGGACTTTTTATTGAAGAACGCTAAAGCCGGAGATGCCAAATGATGCCGCGTTTTATGGCGCTGTCGGCGGCTTTTCTGAGCCTGGCCTTGCTCGGTGGGTGCGCCGCGCCCAAGACCATCGACTACGCCGCGTTCAAGCAAAGCCGTCCTAAAAGCATTCTGGTGCTGCCGCCCATCAATGAGTCGCCGGAAGTCCAGGCCTCGTACAGCCTGGTGTCCCAAGTGACTTACCCGCTGGCCGAAGCCGGTTACTACGTGTTGCCCATTGCGCTGGTGGATGAAACCTTCCGCCAGAACGGCCTGACCACTGCCAATGATATTCAGGCTGTGGCTCCGGCCAAGTTGCAGCAAATCTTTGGCGCGGACGCCGGTTTGTACATCACCATCACCGAATACGGCACGCAGTACATGCTGATCTCCAGTGATACAGCTGTGACAGCCACAGCCAAGCTGGTGGATCTGAAAACGGGCACCACCCTGTGGACCGGTGTGGCACGCGCTTCCAGCGAGGAGGGCAACAGCAACGCGGGCGGGATTGTGGGTATGTTGATCACCGCGGCGGTCAAGCAGGTCATCAACAGCTCCACCGATGCAGCGCATCCGATTGCCGGGGTAGCCAGTGCCCGCTTGCTCTCGGCCGGCCAGCGCACCGGCATCCTCTACGGGCCACGTTCGCCCAAGTACGGTTCGGACTGACCCGCACCGCGTCGGTGGCAGGCTTGGGTGCCACCGACGCGGGAGCGGCCAGCACCTCAACCGGGGTTCAGTGGGCCACCGCCGACATCAGTAACGTGCGAATCTCCCCGGTCATCGCACTTTGGTGCCTTGTACCAATATCCCCACGCCCCTGCACAGGCAGCTCTTGGAACATGGGTTCCCTGCACGTGCCGTGACGGCTAACAAAAAGTGCGGTTGATTGTTTTAGGTCATCACAATGATCTTGTATGTCTATATGATTTTTCCTACGCGTTGCATCAACTAACAGGCGTATTACTTGTGTGGCTTCGAGACGGGTTTAAACAACTTTATAAAAGTAATGGAGCGCTGATAAAAACCCCTGTTTCAGATCGTGTTTTTTGGTCAGCTGCGCAACTTCTTGCGCAGTGAAATGTGAATAAACCTGTGGACACATCGCTGTATGTATCGATTTAAAGAGCGTGCTGACCAGTGCGCAACTTCTTGCACAGCACTGCGCAAGAAGTTGCGCACTTTTTGGCTGTTTTTTACGCTTATTGCCCTTGTATTTATTAAGTGATTTAGCTAACTGATTGATATCTATAAGTTAGAAAAAAGTTGGCATGAAGATTGATTGCCTACTTGTTGCCCGGCAAGCGATTTTGCCTGTCGGCATTCATTTTTTAAACAAGGAAAGTATCAATGGCTACTCCAGCGTATATGTCCGTGACGGGCACTAAACAAGGTCTTATCACTGCCGGTGCATTCACCGCGGATTCAGTCGGCAACACCTACCAGGAAGGTCATGAAGACCAAGTCATGGTTCAAGGCTTCAACCACGAAGTGATCATCCCTCGCGACCCGCAATCGGGCCAACCGACCGGCCAGCGCGTTCACAAACCGGTGAAGATCACCAAGGTGTTCGACAAGTCGTCGCCGTTGCTGCTGGCCGCACTGACCTCGGGTGAGCGTCTGACCGAGATCACGATCCAGTGGTACCGCACTTCGGCTGCGGGCACGCAAGAGCATTACTTCACCACCAAACTTGAAGACGCCATCATCGTCGACATCAAGGACTACATGCACAACTGCCAGGACCCGTCGAACTCGCACTTCACGCACTTGGAAGACGTGGAATTCACCTACCGAAAAATCACTTGGACCCATGAAGTATCGGGCACTTCCGGTTCCGATGACTGGCGTACGCCAGTCGCTGGTTAACGCTGGCCGATGAATGAAATACCCCGGTCACTGAGTGGCCGGGGTGTTGCATAACCTCCATGTCCAAACGTAAGGAAAACCATATGTTCGCGCCCGCCAACACTGCGCATTTCACGTTGTTGATCCCCTATGTTCCCAATGACTTCAAGGTGCTTGCCTTTGATGGAGTTGAAGCGATCAGTGTGTTGTATGCGATCCAGGTGGAGTTGGTCAGTGAGCGCTCTGATTTTGATGTGGAGCGTTTGCTCAGCCAGCCTGCCTTTCTTCAGTTCGGCCTCAAAGGTGAGGGTATTCATGGCCGTATTGAAGAAGTGCGAGTGGGTGAATCCGGTAAGCGATTGACGCGTTACTCCCTGACGTTGGTGCCTGCGCTGCATTACTTGCAGTACAGCTTTAACCAACGCATCTTCCAGCACCTTACGGTGCCGCAGATTATCGAACAGGTGCTCAAAGGGAATGGCATTCAAGCCCATGCTTATACATTTCATGTGAGCAAAAGCCCTGAACGCGACTATTGCACGCAATACGGTGAAAGCGATTTCGATTTCATCCAGCGATTGTGCAGTGAAGACGGGATTGCCTGGCATCACCAACACAGTGCGCAAGACCACTTGTTGGTGTTCACCGAGGACCAGACCTTTTTTCCAACACTCGGGACGACTCCCTACCAGCAAACCAGCGGACAAGTGGCCGATTATCCGGTTGTCAGCCACTTTTCCCTGCGTTTGAGCACCCGGGCTAGCACCGTCACCCGCCGAAGTTACGACTTTAAACGGCCCAGTGCATTGCTGCAGAGCCACTTCACGGCCGAGTTCACCCCTGCGCTGGAGGACTACAGCTCACCTGCACCTCTGGACAATGAGCAGCAGGGGCGGCAGATCGCCCGGCACGCGTTAGAGCGTCATCGTGCCGATTACAAATTGGCACAGGGGCAGAGTGACCAACCGACCTTGCGCAGCGGTCACTTTTTCAACCTGAGCGACCATCCCCGCAAGCGTTACAACGATTTGTGGTTATTGCTGAAGGTTCATCACGTTGGCAAACAGCCACAAGTGCTGGAAGAGGCGATGAACAGCGACGTGACGTCGGACGATGCGTTCACCCAAGGCTATTGCAATACCTTTAGCGCGATACCGTGGGATGTGTTTTACCGACCTGCACTGGTGAAGCGTCCAACGGTCGTGGCGAGCCAGACCGCCCGTGTCACCGGGCCTGCTGGCGAAGAAATATTTTGCGACGAATATGGGCGCGTCAAGGTGGAGTTCCATTGGGACCGTGCCGAACGGGGAAACGACAAGAGCAGTTGCTGGCTCCGGGTGTCGTCGAGCTGGGCAGGGCAAGGATACGGCGCGGTGACCGTCCCGCGGGTCGGCATGGAAGTGGTCGTGACCTACCTGGAAGGCAACCCCGACAACCCCCTGATTACCGGCTGCGTACCCAACAAGGTCACCCGTGTGCCTTACCCGTTGCCTGCGCATAACACTAAAACCGTGATGCGCAGTGCCAGCTCGCCGGCCAGTGGCGGCTTCAACGAGCTGTCGATTGAAGATCGAAGCGGACAGGAGCTGATTTATGTTCGCGCACAGCGCGACATGGAGCAGCGGGTCGAGAACGACAGCCGACTGGAGGTCGGCAACGAGCGCCGCGAAACCATCAAGGGCAATAGCGTTGCCGTGCTCGAAGCGCAAGAGCAGCGCACGGTCACGGACGACCGCAAGGTCCAGCTCAAGGCCAACGATTATTTACAGGTTGCGAGCAGCAGCCATACCCGTGTCGGGCAAACGGTCGTGATTGAGGCCGGTCAACAAGTCCACCTCAAGGCCGGGGCCCACCTGATTCTGGATGCAGGGGCCAGCATCACGTTGAAAGGTGGCGGGCAACACCTCGTGATTGGCCCGGGAGGGATTTTCAGCAGCACCGACATTCAGCTCGGCGGCACACCTGTGAGCGGGACTGCTGCGGCACCGGTGCTGCCAGGGATGCTTGAAGGCGTGTCGGTACCTTCGGCACTGGCGCTGCCGGACCTGGCCTTTTACCAACTGCAAGCCTTCGCGGGCGCGCTGTTGCCTTTGCCGGGCTGTGCGCTCGACGCATCGGGCAACTGCCCCATCCACCAACAGGGGCAGACAGCATGATCACTTCGATTGCCTCGCCTTTTCAGGCGACTGTGGCGCCGGGAATGGTGTGCGTGATTCTGGATGCCAGTTTCGACCCGGCCCTGCCAGAACAGCTCGAACAGCGCATGGGCCATGGCCTGGAGCGCTGTGTGCCGTTGTTTGACACAACGCCCTATGTCGGCCTGCAATCCGCCGGGCCGTTCGCCGTGCTGTGCGCGCTGAACGGGGCATTGTTGGCCTATGCCAGTGCGTTACTGGCGCGGGTCGATGCCGGGTGTGTGTTCTATCTGAAGCATGAGCAACAGGTCGATCTGGCGGTAGAGCATTGGCGCAGTCTGTTGACCGTCAGCAGCGAAGACACCCCGGCCCGGCTGATGCGTTTTTATGATCCGCGCTGGTTGGAACCGTTGCTGCGAAGCCTCAACGACGTTGAGCGTGCGCAGTTTATGGGGCCGCTCACCGATATCGCCTGGCGCAACGAGCTGGGCTGGCGTCACCTGTCCCTTCCCCAGCCTGAGGCCGACGTTCACAGGCTCCCACCTGGCTGGCTGCACCTGAGTGCTGAGCGTCAGCGCCTGATGCAACAGCGCCGGCTGCACCTGTTCGCCGTTCGATTGGCCCGCGATTATCAGACCGTACTCACGATGCCTGAGCCAGAGACGTTCGTGTATCGGCAACTGCACGGCGCCCGACATGCCGGCTACCTGCAACTGGCCGACCTGGAGCGTTGGTTGAGGCTGGCTCTGCGTCAGGGTGATGGCTTCTGGAGTCGCGTCCCTTTTAGCGAATTACTGGCGCGTGAAGACCTGAGCCTTGGCGACACACTCAATGCGCTAGAGCGCCTCTGACATACAAGGACAACCACAGATGAGCACGACGTACATCGTTAAATACGGCGATACATTGAGCGAGATTGCCCAGCAGCTCGGGGTCAAGATGGCAGACCTGCAAGCCCTTAACCCGTTTATTGCGGACCCGGACTTTCTCAGGGAAGGGTGGGCGTTGAGGCTCCCGGATACGCCTTCTCAACCGTCACTGCCGCCACCCGCGCATGACGAGAGCGCCACCTGCATCGCACTCATGGGGCAAACCGAGTGCGATGAAGAGCTGGTGGAAGTGGTGCACATCACTGGGGATCCTTACTTTTATGTACTGACTGAAACACAGTGCAAAGCGTTGAAACAAGAAACCACCAAGGTTCAGGCCCTGATGGATGAACTGCATCAGAACCTGGCGAACAGCCTGCCCGTGACGCAGTGTAAAAAGCCGCAGGCACCGAGTGCCGAATGCACCTGCACGCGCTGCGTGAAAGACGTGTGGAGCGCCAAGGCACAATTGGCCGGTTTGCTGATGCGTGAGCCCGCCCCTCAGGCAAACAACGCCGCACCGCTGACCTCCGAGAACGATCTCGAAGGCGAACTGGCGACGTTACAGAAGGCCCGTGACTGGTATCAGCACTATTGGCCAACCAGGGCCTTGCAGACGCGGGTTGAAAGCAACTGGGAGACATTGCGGGCGAAAAAAACCCAGGCGCTCGACCAGCAGATCAGCAAACTGCAAGCCCAACGGGCAACGCAGCCAACGGCCGTACCGGCTTCAGGCGCGTTCAATTCCGGCAGCTCAGACAGCGAGACGAATGCGAACGACGCGGCCCCTGACTTGAAGCATGGCAAGGGCCGCAGCAGCAGGCGTGAAGGTGGCATACAGAGCAGATCGGGGATACTCGTCCTGGAAATCAGTGTGTTTGGCGATCCTGCCCGGCGTTACTACATCCCTTATCGGCTGATCACCGCATGGCATGTTCGAGTGTCGACCCGTGTCATGGCAGGAAAACCGTTCAACAAGCAGTTGGCCAAAGACTTGATAAAAGACATCAAAGAAGCCATCAGCGATGGCCGCAAGGCAGGGCCGCTGGGCAACCTGGAACTCAAGATCGGACTGTGGAACAGCCAGACCGACAACTTGCTCAACGCCTTGCACAAAGAGGTGGCATGGACAACCGATCAGAGCGGTGCCATGCCCTATGCCGTCTCTGCGCAGGCCCACGCCCTGCGATTTGCCGCCAGTGCGAGCGCTGGCGTCAATAGCTGGGAGCCCGAGGAAGGCAATATTGATGTCGGCGTCAAAGGCAGCGCCGCGTTCTCGCTGGGAGAAGGGTCTGTGTCGTTCGACAGGTATTTCCCTGATAAAGGTGGCTACGTTGCCACCATGGCCTACCGCAATGCGCTGGGCGAAGAAGTCCTTCACCCGATGGGCGTGTTTCGCCTGGGCGGCAAGTTGGAACTGTCGTGTTTTGTCGGCGCCAAGTCACAGGTCGAAACGGGGGTCAACATCCAGTACAAACCGAGCGAAACACCGGCAGGTGCTACCGCGCTGTTAGGGCCTCCGACCATGGAGGTCGGGCGCAGTGGTTACGTCGGGGTCAAATGCGATGCCTTTGCCGGTGCTCAGACCGGAGGTGCCTTGAGTGGGTTTTTTGAATGGATTGAACCTGACGAAGGGGGCAAAGCGATTAGAGATCCGGCGAGAGGCAATTGGGTCAAATTGGCCGAGGTGAAGGGGGAAGGGAATATTGCGGTGGGTGCGGGCATCGCCGGTGAATTTGGTATCAGTATCTCGAATGATCGGTTGGCGTTTAATTGCAAGGGTTCACTGGTTTTTGGACCCGGTGCCGGAGGCGGGTTTGGCACCGTGGTGGAACTTGATCAAGTCGGCAAGTTGGCATTGCTGTTTTGTAATGCGTTGGCAGATATGGATTACAGGTATCTTATTGGGGTGACAGAGGAGGCTTTCAGTTATATAGCTTCAGGGCTTTATCAGGCTGCCACTTTTCGGGCAAAGGAGTTCAGACAGGGGTTTGAACAGCCGGTTTTAGCCATGTCCACTTGGTGGAAAAAGAGAAAGGCAACGAAGATAGAGGCGGATAATTTGGCTAGTTTTTTAATTTCGCATAAAAACGATAGAATCCTGCGCATTCGTCAACAGGATATTCCTTTAAGCATGCTACCTCCGGAAACTCTTGGTCCCATGGTTTATCTATTAACCGAAGGGGTCATTGCCGCTGGCATTGGTAGTTTTAATGAAAAACAGGAACAGGCCTTGGTCATTCTTCTCTCCGAGGTGCGTCGCTGGCGGCAATTCATCAAAGTGCTGGAGCATTGCTCCCGCGACGCGTCAAAGGTCAATGCCATGAACAGTCTAGAACGAATCAACGCTTTACTTGATGGATACGAGCAAAATGAGTTTAACCGTTTTATTGATAGCCTAGCGATGAACCAGAATTCAGACAACGCTGTTCGGATGGTTTGGACTCCAAGCAATGCATGGCGTAAAGAGAAAGTATTGGTTGCTGCCCAGCGGAGTGGTCGATTTGAAGGGTTGGCTTGAGATGTGAAGCCAATCATGAGGGCGCTCTAAATGCGCCCCTCACTAAGTACATGCTAGAGCGGTTTATCAGATTGCACTGCGCAACGAAAGCTATGGCCTTGTAGATGTTGTTTTCCGACGGGCTCCTTTGCCCATCGTCGTACGGTACTAGCGCTGAGCAACGGGTTTTCTGGGTAGCTTGAGCCTCTTAAAATCCGAAGTTTGCCGATAGCAGGACCGGTAGGATTTATCAGCGGCGATACCTTGTAATAATCTTTATCGTACCAGTCATTGACCCAGTCAGTGGCATTGCCTGCGAGATTGTAAATTCCCAGCGGGTTAGGAACCAAACTATCGACTGCAAAGGTCAGACGTTTCTTTTCATCTGCTATAGGGAAATTACGGCCATAGTCCAAACTGCCGTTATCAGTGGGAAATACGACATGCTGGCCCCGATTGCGGGCGGCGTATTCCCACTGGGCTTCCGTTGGAAGGTCTACAGGATAGCCACTTAATTGTCCCAGCCAACCGCAATAGTTTTTAGCTTCTTGCCAGCTTTTTACCGGTGCAGGAAGTTTGGGCGCGTAAAACATTTCTTGTAAATCTTCCCGCTTTCGGTCTTCTGCATCAAATAACGGTTTGCCCTGCGCGATAAAGAACAGATCGAAATCGGCCAAAGTTGTCTGGTATTTGGAGAAGGAGTAACTGCTCAGTTTGACGGGGTGAACAAAATCATCATCGCCATGCATGCTGATATTACCCATGCGCTCGGGGTCAACGCCGCAAGGCCAGTCACAAAGATTTTTAGGGTCATCGTCATATGGCCAACCGAAATCTCCCATCTGAAATTCACCACCTTCGACAAACACCATATTGTCCAGAGATTTCACCACGGTATTCAACAGTTGACCGCGAATTTCAGTGGACAGCTTTGGGTAAGTCCGCTCGATAGTTGCTGCTATTTCAGCGACTTTGTCGGCTGACAGTTTCTGGCTTTTTGGTAGAACGGAAGTCTGTGCCTGGCAACCCATCAGCATGAGCGATGTAAACAGAGGTAATAACGTTTTGTTTATCACGGGCATGTCCCATATGCGCCTGGAAATGGGGGCGATCTTAGCACTTATAATGCGAGGAAGTTATCGTCAAGAGCAGTTTCTTGTCATGTGTGCGACGAGGTAATGTGTAGGCTATTGATGTACTTGAATAAAAAGTTTGGCCACTTTTTAGATGATGCGTGGGTGTTCAAGGTAAGAGTAAGTAATTGTCTGATTCCACTGTAAGAATTACCTTATATAGTAATTGCCATTCAAACAATGGGGTATGCTTAATGCCTTCCTGTGTTTGTTTAAAGAACTGATCTGTTAAGTGTGATTTGGGGTCTTGGTTGCACGTGTCACGATGATTTGTAGCGCTCGTTTACCGTGTGTAGCCACCGAGACACGATTTCTAACTCGCTGTCAGTAAACCCTTGGGTCAGTTTGACATTCAACGGGGCCAATTCGGCCATCGCTTGTTGGGCCGCTTCTCGTCCGGCTTCGGTTAACCAGAGCCGGTAGCTGCGTTTATCTTGTTCATCCACCCGGCGAAGAATGAGCCCCGATCTGACCATGCGATCTGCCAGTCCGGTCATGGCCGAGGGCGCGATATCCAGGGCGCAAGCGACTTCTCCACTCAACGCTCCGTCCTGCGCACGGATCGCAAACAACGCGCCAGCTTGGGTGGCGCTGATGCCGGCTGAGTTCGATACATGCCGTTTTATGTACCTGGACAGGTTTTTTTGAGCAGCATTAAGTAAATAGAGGTAACGACGGTCATGTTCCATGGGGTGCGCTCGGTAATTGATGAGTCATCCAACTGACCACGGTCGGCCATAACGTATTGGCATGCCTGGGGCGGAAAAACCCCATGTGGCCAATCGGTGAGCCGTCACTGTCGGCCGGGCTTAACTGGCGTCGCTCAACCGCACACGACGTTAAATGCCCCATCATCAAGTCGATGGCGGGTGCCGGCGCCCACGGATCATCCTCGAAACCTATCGCCAGCACGGGCAGTGAAGGGCGGGCAAAACGCTCGCTCGCATGGACGGCGGGGTCATCAAAAAAGTAATGGGTAAGACTCGTCCAGCGTGACCATTGCAGCATGACATTTGCCGGTAAATTTTCGCCGATGCCTAAGCTGCGTCCCGGCACGTAACCGAGCACCTTTGCGCAGAGGGGGCCAATGACCTTCAGCAAGAGGGTCACTTTCCAGCGTTCAACACCCGGTTTTATAAATCTCAGGCACCCGGCCTGCGAGCAGAGGGTCACTGCCGCCGTCAATGTGCTGCTGCTGGCGCACAGTCCGATGGCATGACCTCCAAAACTGTGGCCTACGGCCATATGGGCAAGCCCCGGATAGTGCGTGCTGACCCAGCGAATGACGGCCTCCACATCGTTATCGGCCCATGAGGTAAAACCCGATGTGACATCCCTGGGGTGAGGCCCATGTCGGCTGACGCCGCGGTAGTTGTAAGTGATGACCTCAAAGCCCTGTTCGGTCAGGAACCTAGCAAACGGAAAGTACAGTCGTTCGGTGACAGCCGTCGCCGGATTGATTTGAATCACGGCTTTCGCAGGGCCTATTGCGTGATGGACAGTCAGCTCTACAGGCTGCCCATCGGGGCAAATGGCGACGTGGGTAGTCAGGTTCATAAAATTTAGTTCGTATGTGAAGCAATAGACTTAACATGCGAAATAACCTGCCTTCAAGCGTCATGATGTGTAGAAGGTCAGGTCTGGAAGCGGTATGCCGTTAAAGGGCAAGTCGAGGTGCAGTGACATCACGTAAAACCACCCCCTGGGTCAGGGCATTGCTGACCTCCCTGTGACTGGCTTGCCGCACGAGTTCAACCTGCGTTCTGTGCCAGGGTTTCGCACAATTCCACCAGTGCTTGTTTCAACAGATTGCCCGCGTGGCTGAGGCCATTTTGGCCGTAGAGCGCCAGAAATACGCCTTGTATATCCGGCAAGCCACTGTGGGCGTCCAACACTTTATGCTCGGCACTGATGACCCGCACAGGCAGCAGACTGATGCCCACCCCCGCAGCCACGGCCGCGCAAACACTGGCCAGGCTTGCACTGGAGTAGTGGATGCGCCAGCGCCACCCGGTGACTTCCAGGTGATGCAGCATCTCGTTGCGGTACAAACCGCCGACCGGAAATGCCACCAGCGGCAAGGGATCGCGCCCGAGGGCGGGCATGGCGCGGCTGTCGACCCAGCACATGGGTTCAGGCCAGCACGCCAGGCAATCGACCCCTTGCCCCATCTGCTTGACCAAAAGCAGGTCGAACTCCCCCTCACGATAAAGGCGCATCAGCTCCGGGCCCAGGCCACTGGTGACTTCCAGGCGAACGCCAGAATGCTCTCGGCCGAACCGCGAAAGAATCGGCATCAGGCGTTCAGCCGCAAAATCTTCCGGCACCCCTAGGCGCAAAACGCCTTCGCTTTTCAGGTTGCACAGCACGTCGCGTGCTTCTTCCTGTAGCGCGAGGATGCGGCGGGCATAGGCCAACAGGCGTTCACCTTCAGGGGTGGCCCTCACGTGGCGCTGTTCGCGGTCCAGCAACGGGCAGCCGAGGGTGTTTTCAAGGCGACGGATTTGCTGGCTGACCGTGGACTGGGTCAGGTGCAGACGTTGGGCGGCCCGGGTGAAATTGGCGCAGTCCACGACCGCCACAAAGCTGCGTAACAGAATCGGATCGAACATCACTACCGCCATTCACATCGCCACTGGAAGGCATGCTTATATTTAATTTCAGAATGCCAAGTGCGCTGACCATACTGGTTTTCCCTGCGATTGATAAGAGGGGGTGAGCATGCGTGTGCAGGCATGTAAATCCGGTTTGTGGGCTGTGGGATTGCTGATGATGCGGGTGGTGATGGCAAATGAGAATGAGCTGTTGGATGCCGTGCGGGACGGTGAGCTGGGCAGGGTGCAGCAACTGATCACGGCGGGGGTTGACCTTCAGGCGGCTACAGAGGATGGCAGCAGCGCGCTCCTGCTGGCCACTCACTCAAACCGGATCGAGATCGCCAGGGCGTTAATCGATGCCGGGGCCAGCGTTAATCAGAAGAACCTGAGCCAGGACAGCCCCTACCTGTTGGCGGGTGCAAGCGGGCATAACGAGATCCTGCAATTGGCGTTGGAGCACGGAGCGGATTTGAAAAGCACCAACCGCTATGGTGGCACCGCATTGATCCCGGCGTGTGAGCGCGGGCATGTCGAAACGGTGGGCCTGCTGATTGCGGCGGGTGTCGACCTCAACCATGTCAACCGTTTGGGCTGGACCTGTTTGCTCGAAGCCATTGTGCTGTCTGACGGCGGGCCGGCGCATC
Source organism: Pseudomonas sp. ESBL9 (assembly GCF_036668715.1). Lineage (NCBI taxonomy): Bacteria > Pseudomonadati > Pseudomonadota > Gammaproteobacteria > Pseudomonadales > Pseudomonadaceae > Pseudomonas > Pseudomonas sp. ESBL9. The sequence continues at coordinate 761,710 of NZ_JAZEVV010000001.1, forward strand.
AGCACATTGTCAGTCAACTGATCGATGCCGGCGCCGACTTGAACCTCCCGGACAAACAAGGCGTCACCCCGTTACACCATGCCCAACAACGCGGCCAGCGCGTTATTGCCCAATTACTGCGTGCCGCGGGCGCGCACTGACTCAGGTCGAGGTGTTTTCATGTGTGACGATGATGTGTACCTGCAACGCGCCGTGCAATTAGCCGCTCATAACGTTGCCGCCGGGGGCAGACCGTTTGGCGCCGTGTTGGTTAAAGACGGTCACGTGATTGCCGAAGCGGCCAATGCCATCCACCTCAGTCAGGACCCCACCGCGCACGCTGAATTGCTGGCAATACGCGCCGCCAGTCAACAACTGGGGCCACACCTTCACGGGTGTGTGGTCTACGCCAGTGGCCAGCCTTGCCCTATGTGTTTGAGCGCGATGCATCTGTGTGGCGTCTCAAGGGTGGTGTATGCCGCGAGCAATGCGCAGGCGCAGCCTTTTGGTTTGTCCACTGCCGGTGTCTATGCGCAGATGGCGTTGCCTTTGTCGGCGCAGGTATTACCGGTTGAGCACCTGGAGCAGCCGGCCATGATCGGCCTTTACCGTGACTGGCAGGCGCGCCATGCAGCGGGATAAAACCGCGTTGCGGGTGTTTGCCCAGTGGGCTTTGTTGATTGTGCTGGGCCTCAATCTGCGCCCGATCCTCAGTTCCGTCAGCCCGCTGTTGATGGAGATTCGCGCTGCCACCGGCATGAGTTTTCAAAGCAGTGCCTGGTTGACCAGTCTGCCAGTGGTTTGCATGGGCCTGGTGGCCCTGCTCGGAACGCGTCTGCACGCCGGTTTGGGCGAGCGCCATGGCGTTGCCCTGGGGCTGGCGATGATCCTCGGGGCTTGCGGCTGGCGTTTCTATGGCCAGCACGCTGAGGTCTTGATCGCCACCGCCTTATTGGGCGGGTTGGGTGTGGCGCTGATTCAAGTACTGGTGCCAGCACTGATCAAACGCCAATTCCAGCACCGCGTCTCGCTGGCGTTGGGCGTGTACAGCGCATCGCTGATGGCCGGTGGCGGGTTGGCCGCACTGGTCAGTCCGCTGGTGGCGGGCCACTTCGCGCATTGGCAGAGCGGTCTGGGCATCTGGCTGATTCCGGCAGCGGTGGCGTTGACCTTGTGGTGGCGGCTGCCCTTTGCGCAGACCGACCAGCCCGCAGTCTCGGCGCCAACACGCGTATGGCATAAGCGCCGGGCGTGGTGGCTGGCGTTGTATTTCGGTCTGGTGAACTGCGGTTACATGAGCATGGTCGCCTGGCTGCCCGCGTACTACCTGGAAATGGACTGGAGCGCGACCCGCAGCGGCTCGTTGCTGGCGTTCATGACCATATTCCAGGTCATTGCTGCCTTGGTGATGCCCGCCCTGGCGCACCGCAGCCTTGACCGGCGGCCGTTGTTGATGATCAGCCTCGCGGCCCAATTGGCGGGTTATGCCGGGCTGGTGTTGTGGCCGCTGGGGGCACCGCACCTTTGGGTGGCCTTGATCGGGTTCGGCTTGGGTGCCTGTTTTGCATTGAGCCTGATTTTGACCCTTGATCATTGCCGCAAACCGCGCGAAGCCGGGCAACTCGGAGGCTTTGTTCAAGGCGTTGGTTTTCTGATCAATGCGCTATCGCCCTGGATGACGGGCTGGCTTCGGCAGCTTACGGGGGAATTTGCCAGTGCCTGGTGGGTGCTGGTGATGGCTGTGCTTTCGATGATGCTGCTGACACGCCTTTTCAGGCCGACCAACATCAATCAAACGGTGTTTCCTGCAGCGCAAGCCCTCGAACAGCCCACGTGAGGCCGCAAACGAAAGGGGCGAGCACTGACACGGTGCGCGAGGCGGCAATCGATGCCGCCCCGGCGTGTCCCTTAGAGTTTTTGCAATTGCCCGATACGGCCCATCATTTCGGTCACGATTTGCAGGTCCAGCATGAACTGCTCGACCGTCTTGAACTCGTTGTCGGTGTGACCGGTGTATTTCACATTGGGCATGGCCAGGCCGAACTGCACGCCGTTTGGTAGCTCATGCACCGACGTGGCGCCTGCGGAGGATTCAAATGCATGCGCCATGCCCAGGTTCTCTGTGGCCACTGCCAGCAACGCTTGCACCCACTCACCCTTAGGGTTTCGGTACATCGGCTCGGCAATGGCGTAGTCGAATGCCACAGGGGTGTGCGTGCTTTTGCTCCAGGCACTGAGTTTGCCCGCGATTTCGTCCTGCAGCACCTCGGGGGATTTACCTTTCGGTACACGCAAGTTCACGGCCAGTTTCAAGCCCTTGTCGTCCAGGCCGACGTAAGTCGGTGACGTGGTCAGCGGGCCCATGAACGCATCCGAGAAGCCGACGCCGAGCTTTTTGCCTGTGTAATCGAGCCCCCAGTTATCAGCGCCATAGCGCGCAGCATCGGTGATAGCGTTGGACTTCAGCGCAACGGTGCCATGCAGCCCATTAATGAATTCGAGCATTCGGGCCACCGGGTTAACCCCGGTTTCAGGCTCCGAGGAGTGGGCTGACACGCCTGTCACTGTCAGTTGTACATCGTTGCCCACCACAGCGCTGTTGATTGCAAAATCGCCACCGTTGCGCTTGGCATACTCGGCTCCGGCCTTGTTCAACGCCGCCGCCAACTGCTCAGGCTGATCGGTGACCAGTGTGGCCACCGAGGTGGACGGGATCTGGTTGGTGGCCATGCCGCCCGTGAGCGACACAATCTCTGCACCATTGCCCTGCGCAGCGCGCCGAGCAAAGTTGGCCATCACCGTGCCGTAGCCTTTTTCGGCAATGACGACCGGATAACCGCCGTCCAGTGCCAGGTTGTACTGAGGCGTCGGGTTGTGCTCGAAGTAATATGGAATGGCATCGCCCGAGGTTTCTTCGGTGGTATCGACCAGCAGTTTGAAATTGCGGGCCAAGGGCAGCTTTTCTTCCTTGATGACTTTCATCGCATACAGCGTGACCACGATGCCGTTTTTGTCATCTTCGGTACCGCGCCCATACATGCGGTCGCCGATCAGCGTGACCTTGAAGGGGTCCAGTCGCGTACCGTCCTTGAGTACCCAGTTTTCAGGCGTGACCGGCACCACGTCGGCGTGCGCATGGATACCGACCACTTCGTCGCCCTGACCGTCGAGGGTAATTTCATACACGCGGTTATCGATGTTGCGAAATGTCAGGCCGAACCCTTGCGCCAGGGTTTTGATTTTGTCGGCGATCTTCAGAAATTCAGGGTTCTCATGCTGGGGAACGCCTTCGACCGTCACGGTCGGTATGGCCACCAGTTCACGCAAGGTTTGAGTGGCGGCCTCCCCGTACTTGACGCGTGTATACACGCCAAGCAGGCGATGGATCTCATTCTGCTGCTCAGCAGTGAGCGGTCTGTTATTGAGAAACGTGTCGAGGGTTGCGTTCAGGTTGTCTGTTTTGGCCAGATCAGTTTTGCCCAAGCGGGTGAGGAACGCCCTGAAATCAGTGACTGTGCTGTCACTGAAGTGTTTCACAATGGCAGCACTTTGCTGCGGGGTGATGTTGGCCTGAGCGAGGGGGGCGACGGTGCACAGGCTGGCAAGCACGCAGGTGGCCGCAGCCATTTTTTTCAGCGGGAAATCCATTGCAGGGGCATTCCTTTGCAAGTAAGGCGAGAGTAGGCGGTTGAGTCGCGACACAACTTTTCCAAACTACCACTGCATCACCCGTTCAGGGAGCCCCTCACGTGCGATCTGTCGCACAGAAACGTTAAATAATGCCTGCACCTCTTAACGTCAGGAGGCTATGGAGCACGGCCATGAACGCCCCCTGACACTGTTCTTGCCTAAGTTTCATCCTGGGCATCGAGTGTTATGGAATTTGCCATGAATGCTCGCTTCCCGTGTCGATTTCAAATTTATGGGCGAATGGAAAGTAATGATCGAAGGCTGCTTGAAGACTTTGCGCATAAGGCATGTCAGCAATGCTTGACGTTTCAAGCACTGTCTGACCTTTCACCACTTGAAATACCGTGTTGTAGCAGTCAGGGCGTTCCATGAGGAGCACATCATTGAGTAGCGTGGGCCCTGTCAGTCGAAAGTATTCTTTGTAATAGGCTTTGTGGCGCTCACGCGCTTGGGCTAACGCTACGGGAGGGAGTTGCTCGTCAACCACCGGTCGTGGCTGGAGGTAATAATCTTTGTTGGCGAGGTAACGTTTATGCATTTCTGTTGAAATGGCGCTCAACACTGGATTGTTGGGCTGGCTGGCGTAATGACTGCTGTTGTACCCATAGAAATCGATGTCTTCTTTTTTCACCAGGCTACCCAACAATAAGTCGTTAGCGGCTGCTTTTAGATCAGCGCTTTTTAAGGCCACCTTCAGAACATCATCCAGATCCAGATAGAGGCCCCCGTAGTAATGGGTCAAGGGGAACCGGATGACATCGCACGCCGCAGCATACATTTTATGCGGTGCATTTTTGATGGCCGAATATTGTTCGGCATTCTGGCTTTTCAGGAACGTGTCAAAAAAAGGTTCGTTGGACAGTTTGGAGACAACCAGTTGCGGAACTTTTTCGCGGCAGAGCGACTTAATGGTGTTAAAGAGCTCGTCGCTGACATCCAGGTGCAAGGTTGATATGAATTCGGTCGAACGATTAATGTTAGTGGCCATGTTATTAATCAAGTGCAGGGGCGGGGCTTGAGTGCCGATCCAGATGTAATGAATGTGGTTGGGTATTGCTAACGCATTCTCTGGCACTTGAGGTAACGCCGGGAAGTCAAAGGTTTTCAGGCGCGTCGGGGTCGGCGTCAACGATTTATTGGCATTGAACTGATCGATTGAACCTTTTTGCCATTGGCCCTTTGAATCTCGCCAAACAGGCGAACCCAGCTCGGTGCCAATGAGTTGGCGCCATGTGCCCAACTGCGTGTCATAACCGATAAATTCGACGTAATTGCCGATCTTGGCCATGTAGGTGCCTGCCTCCCCCAAGACGTCGTCCATGGGCAGGCTTATCTGCCGGGTCAAGCGTGTGGGGCGCGGCGGAGCTCCTCCCGTGAGGCCTGCGATGTCGAGTTCCCAGTGCTGCGCTTTTGTGTTGAATCGCACCGCAGGGCCTTGTATGTCTGCGGTATGAAGATGAAAAGCTCTGGTGTTCGGGGGATGATGAATGGCGAAAATATTGTTTTGCATTTTTATGTAGTTTTTATCGCCCACGGTATAGATGTTATTGCGCAACGTGGCCGTTGAGAGATCCACATCAGGTTGATGGAACAGTTGTTGCTGACGTATATCGAGTTTTCTGTTGCCCCACGAAAAGTCAGGTTGGAAAAGGTTAAGGGGCGTGTGCGCAGTGCCAAATTTTTTTGGCTCGATGGAGGCTTCAGGGACTGCAACCTTTGAGGCAGACTGCGGATCCATGCGGGTTTGCAGTTGGGTGAGCGGGGTAACGTGCTTGAGCTTCTGGCGCAAAAAGTGTGTACGTTGCAGGTAGGCGAACCCTTTAATTGCTCCCCGAAAGAGCAAACCCACCAGAGCAAATGGATTCGCGGCACTCGTCCACCCTTTTGCCAGAGAAACAGTAAATGCCCTGGAGGCGTACGCTGTCCGCATGGCCAGCACTGCAGCCTTGGAGGCGCCGAATGTCGTGCTTCTGACGACGATGTTGCCCAGTAATATCGAGGCTTTGTAACCGCTGTAAACGGCTTTAGCAAACGGCAATATAAAGGTCCACGCTTCCAGCAGCGTAGTGAGAACGGTGCCGGCGGTCACATCATCCTCTTCAATATCTCGATAGAGAGCATAAAACGGGATGAATATTTTAAAAATCGCCTGGGTTTTGGCGACCAGTGCATCCCTGTACTCTTCGTAAGGTGTCGGGTGGGCATACTGCGGCCGAAGAGTTTTCATGGCTTGGCTAAACCAGTGGTCCACCATTAATTGACTGAGTTGTTCGACGCGAAGCGCTTCGGGAACATCGACAGGGTTACTCCACGAAAAACTGAAGGCCAGGCTTGCATGGCTTCTGTCCGAACCGGGTGTTGCGCGTGTATAGGCGTGCGTGTCAAACGCTGGAAGGCCCTTGATGTAGTGATCAGAGCGGAATAACCCAGAGGCGTCCCACGTTGCATAATGCGATATGAGTTCGCCTTCATGCGCCAGTTTTTTGATTGTTCCCGAGGGGCAAAAGATTTCATAGGCGTCTGCCAGTGAAAAGGCTGCTGAAGGCGCATTCCTCATCGCCAACAAGCCAAAATATCCGGGCACTGAAGTGCCTTCAATGTCAAAGCTCAGCTTTAAGAAATGGTGGGTATTTAAAAGTTGATGGCGCTGGGCCACGGGTAAATCATTGATTGCATAAACCAGTCGCGCCACCAAGGCTTTATTGTAGCGAGCCTCAAAGTTGTCGTAGGCGGTGTTGAATGCGCTGTTGAGTGTGCACCCGGCGAGCCCTTTGCTATCGAACCCCAGTGTCTGATCATCAAAGGATCTGTCATGACCGCAGGTCATGTACATCTCCAATAACGAGAGCGACATGTTTCTACCGCGGCTTTTGAATCGTGAGACAAAATACTGATTTATTTCGCTGTCGGTAAAACGCCTTTTTTTATGGATGGCGATGTCAGGGTGTTGCGCTGCGAGTTGTTTGCGGGCCATTTTTTTTCGATCAGGCGGATCTTGCAACAAAACAGTCAGTGTCTTGGCGTACTCTTCTTCACGTTCTGTCGTGTAGGTGAAGGCCTTTAAAGCGTCTTCATGGGAGACGTCTCCAATGTCCGTAAAGGGGATGATCTGTCTGCACATTGCGAAATGCAGTACGGGTATTTTTCTCAGTACGCTGACAGCAAGCTCTTGATCCGGTGTCAGCGTTTGCGAAAGGGTGGACTCCAGCAACGCCATTAAAGGTTGATAGCCCAGTCGTGGCGCGGCACCGGGCAGTGTGATTTCGGCCAGTGCAACAGCGTGTCTGAAATCCATCGCTCGTTTGCTATTGCCATAACGCAGGTCTTGCGGAGCATCGAAGATGAGCAATTCGGGGCAATACCGCTGAGCCAATATGCCAAATGCCAGGTCGCGTTCTTGACGTGACGTGCATTTAAGTGAGCGGCTCAAATGCTCCATTGCCTGCTCGCGGACCTGATGAACAGGCGAGTCACCCCGCAGTGGCGTGTTCAGGTTGAAACCGCCCACATAGCCTTGCCGATGGTTGGCGGGCGCTAAGAGGTAGTCCGTGATGACTGATACAGCGAGAGCTTTGATCTGACCGGGGCTTGCCTTTTTTTGCTCTTCGACAGTCCAGGGACTGGCGCTCAACAGCGCTTTTTCTAATTGATGAAACTCGGTTGAGTCCATCATTAGCGCTAATCGTGTGTTGATCGATGCGTCCTTAAGGCCCGCGTCAGCAATGCTCGGATCCGCAAACAGCAGGTTGATATTCAGGTAGCCTGCCAGCGCGAACATATCGGGTGAGAGAGCCGTACCGCCAATCAAACGATGCAGAACCGGCGACAAGACCGCCGAAATTTGCCTCGCTTTATGAAAGTCATCGTGGGTGACGACGAGTTCGGGTTGCTCGCTGGCTGTGGGGTTGGCGCCTAACGTGAGGAGGCTGGACGTCAGGTAGTGGTAGTCACTGGAAAAAAATCGATAGTTGCGCAAGGCGTGCTGGATGGCGAAAAACGCGCTGTATTGGTGGCTGTCTACATCAGGCGCCGTCCGGTTATGGCTGATGTATTTGTGGGTGAGCCTCAAGGCTGTTTCGGTCGTAACTTTCAAATGCGCTGGAATAAACTCTATGAGCTCTTCAAGGACTGTCTTGAGTACAGACTGCGCTGCCTCTGAGGCGAACATCTCGACGGCCAGGGCGCGAAATTCGCTGTCCTTGGTCAGTGTCTTCAGACGGGCAGGTGCGTGGAAAACTGCCGATACGTCCGTAATGGGCAAAGCAGTATTTAAAGGGAGTGCCTGATCAGGGTGTTGCTGGATATAAAACGCCCGGGCGACCTCTTCGGGTGTCATGCGCGTGATCAATTTACGGGCGCGTGCGGCCAACAGTTGGCTGGCAGGGGCCTTTATGCTGCGGCGCGTCGCTTCATCGAGGCGCTGGCTCAGCGCTCCCGGGAGGGTGTAAAGGCCGAGCGTCGTGGCATGTTCAAACACGTACTGGACATCGCTGTAGTGTTTTTGGAGTTGATCGGCAACGCTCTCCATGAACACGTCAATGTCAATCCCTTTGGTTCGGCATCGCTTTCTAACGTCGTTGCTGAAGAAAGCGGTCTCGGCGTAGTGGTCATCTGGCACATACGTCAGCCAGTCATTAAGGTCGGTACGCTGATTGAATCGTCGGTTCATTTCCTCTTTCAGCGCCCGGGTTGTTTCGAATACCTCAAGGCCATTGGCGGGCGAATACAAAATGGCAGTCATTGATTCGGGGCCAGATGATTCAGTCATGAACGCCATGACCGAAGACAGCCTGCGTGGCTCTTTAGAACGGTCATTCTGGATACCGACGCGCACCACTTTAGCGGGCGTCAGGGTCCCTGTTGCCTCACGGTTAGCTGCCACAGGGTTACTGATGACTTGACGAAGCAGCTCAGCGCTTTGGGGAGGCAGCGTGCCATCGACCGATAACAGGCGGATTTCGGTTTCCAGCTGTAGTTTGAACTGCTGCACCCAGCTTTGTTCTTTTGAGGGTGCAGCCTCATCGTTGCCGTGAGCAGGACTGGCCCAAAACGTTTTCAGGGCCTGGGTATAAACCTGCGCCAACTGCTTGAGTTGCCCGGTAAATTGATGATATTGGCCGGCACTGATCGTTATTTGTGCATAAAGCGCAGTTGGGTCATTGACTGCGTATCGCAGGTGAAGGTTTTGATTCAGGGCATCGGCTTGATGTGGCCCCGACAATGACTGCTTAATCAGCGAGGCAAGGGTTTGTTGGGGCAGTGAAGGATCTGAAGGGTCGAAAAACCAGACACTCTCCAGGTTATGCAGGGTGAAGGTGGGCGGTAAGGCGGGAAAGGCGGCGCTAAGTTCCTGCTGTATGCAGTCATTGAGCGAGGGCTGAGCCGCCAGCAATGTCTCGATAGCATTGAAAGTGCCCAAGGAATCAATCAGCTGTTTCTGGGTGCTGCGGGTGCAGTGCCTGTCCAGCAGGTTGGCAATGAAACTGAGCGTGTGTGAAAGGGTTCGTGGCAAGGCTGTCAGTCGGGTGATCAGTGCCTGTTTGAATGCCAGACGTGACGCGGGGTCGGGGTGGGCGCCGGGGTAGTGGATATCCCCAGCATGGGTTGCCCACACCAGGTTGGCCAGTTTCAGCACCAATGTGTTGACGTCACGGTGTTTAACAGCCTGAGGCGAGACGTCCAGTAGCGTGGCCACGTTTTCCCTGATGACATCTTGAGTGGCAAACGTCATCGGAAACAGCGGGGCGGCACATTGCTCGTTTGTCAGTGGGTTGGACTGCAACCGGTCCAACATGGCGTTGAGAAGGTCCATGGCCAGGCTGGCGGCCACCGTTTCGCTGCGCTGGACATAAATAAAACCATTGTTATCGGCGAGTGCATAAACGCTCATGCTCTCTATTTTTTCCTGGACCTGATTCTTCACAGTTGGCCTCTTACCGTCGATTTTAAAAGTTCGAACGTAAGAGATTCAGGGCCAGAACAAGCGGTAGTTAATTATTTAAACAGAGTGCTTTCACCCACCTCTCCTCACACCGGTGACGGGGGGGAGAGGAAATCGGTGCAAGCCTCAAAAATGAAGGGAGGCGCTCAACCGGGCCGTTAGCGGTGCGCCCTGAAACACGTAGTTATCGCCCATGTAATCGCCGACGTCGCGCCAGTAACGTTTGTCGAACAGGTTGTCGACGGTCAGGCGCCACACGGTGTCATAACCCTCGATACGCGTGCTGTAGCGGCTACCGATGTTAAACACCGCATAGCTGGCGGCCTCGACGTTACCCTGTGGGTCGGCGTATTTCTTAGCGCTGTACTGCACACCGCCGAGCAGCGCCAGGCCATCGAGCCAAGGCAGGGCGTAGTCACCATAGAGGCTGGCACGCAGGGTGGGGACGTTAAGGGTTTGATGCCCTTCGTAGGCCGACGTGCCGCTGCCTGATACCCGCGCGCGGATCGCCGCGACACTGGCAGACACCTGTAAACGCGGGGTCACGTGGCCATTGGCTGCCAGCTCCAGCCCGGTGTTTTTTTGCTCGCCCCGTTGCACGTAAGTGAACTGCCCGGCGCCGTCCGGTTGCGCGTACTGGTACGCCTGGCGCAACTGAAACAGCGTCGCGCTGAGGCTCAGGCGTTGCCAGTCGTACTTGATCCCGGCTTCGATTTGCCGCGACACGCTGGGGGGCAGGATGTCGTAAGCATTGGTGGCAAACCAGGGCGCCGTGCCGCCCAGCGACAAGCCTTTGCTGTAACGGGTGTACAGCGACAGGTTATTCAGCGGTTTATAGATCAACGCTGCCTGTGGCAAGAACGCATAGCGTTGGGTGTGGCGGGTGGTGACGCCGGTGCTGTCGAAGGATTTTTCGTCCAGACGCACTTCGCGCGCGCCCAGCACGGTGTGCCACTGTTCGTTGAAGCGGATGCGGTCGTTGAAAAACACCCCGTACTGGCGGCTGTCGAGGCGACGGTGGCTGTCGTTCAGGGCGCCGGTGTAGCGGGGAAACTGCTCAGGTTCGACCTCGATGTTGCCGCTGCCGATCCATTCCATGATTTGCTCGCGATTATTAACGACGCGCCGCAATGCGCTGCTGCCCACTGTCAGCTCATGGCCTAATGCCCCGGTGTTGAAGGCGCCGCTCAGGGTGGCTTGGGCTTCGTCATTGCGCCGGGTGTCGTCGGGGCTGCGGAAGTCGTAAATGTCGTACCCGCCTTGCGGGGTGAAATAGTTGCCTTGCGAGCACACTGCGCCTTGGGTACAGCCACCCCAAGCAAAGGCGCTGTAGTCATCGATCACCACCTTGCTGCGCGACGCACTGAGGTTGCCTTTCCAGTTGTCACTGAAGCGGTACTCAAAACGGCCATTGAGGTTCAGCGAGTCGAGGGTGACGGGCTTGGAGCCGCTTTGATGGCCCAGCAGTTTTTTGGGGGACGCGCCGTGGGGCAGTTGTGTGCCGCCCAGCAGTTGGTAGCCGGGCACCGAGCGCTGTTCCTGGGCCTGGTACTCGGCATCCAGTTGTAACAGCGCATCGGGGCTGATGTCCCAATCGAACGCCAAGGACATGAAGTCACGCTGGCCGTTGGCGTGTTCAACGTGAGAATGAATGTCTTCATGGGCCACATTGGCCCGCAAGCCAAATTGTTGTTCGCTGCCGAACCAGCCGCCGACGTCGGTGGCGATGTATCCGCTGCCCCGGTCATCGGTGGACACCGTCACCGAGCGCACATCGGCGGCCCGCTTGGTCACGTAGTTGACCAGTCCGCCGGGCTCCGACACCCCGCTTTGCAGGCCGGACAGGCCTTTGAGCAATTCCACTTGCTGCTTGTTTTCAAGGCCGACGTTTTGCTCGCCGGTAATGGTGCGCCCATTGATCGTGTAGCTGCTGGCCGCGTTCAGGGAGAAACCGCGTACCACGAAGTTCTGGTAATAGCCGACGGGAGCGTAGCTTTCGCCCACGGAGGCGTCATTTTTCAACACATCGCTGAGCAGGCGAGCCTGCTGATCCTGGATCAGCGCGTCAGTGAAGACGGAAACAGCCGCCGGGGTGTCGAGCAAGGGCGCCGCGTCGAACCCGGCCACCGACGCCGTTTCTGCCTGATACCCGAGGCTGTCTTCGCCGGTCACTGATATGGCGGGCAGCTCGGTTTCGTTGGCCTGCGCCGTCTGAAAAGCGCTGGCAAGCAGCAGGCTGACACTCAAGGTCGTGAACGCAAAACGCGGCAAAGGCTTACCCATGAAAACTCCTGAACGTCCCGCCCTGGCACACAAATACGCAGGCTCGGGAAGACGCCAGCCTGCGTGTGTGTGCACAGGTCGATAGGTGTCTGGCTGATGGCCAGATCTTTGAGGCGCGCAGGGTAGCACCTCCGGGGCGCTGAATCCGGCACTTCCTGCGCCAGCTGGGTGGCGCCGTAATCTGCTGAAACGATGCAACTGCAGCAGGTGTAGTGTGACAAAATGCCTCGCCGCCCGGATCCAAGTGCACGAACGGCGCTGTAAGGAGCCTATAGAATGCCGCCCTGTTTTGCTTCGGGCCGCAATCGCGTGCATGGCACGTGTTGTGTATGCAAAACGTGCGTGCCGGGGCGCCCGAGTCAGGGCCTTGTCAGACCTTCGATAGCGAGTCATACATCCTTTAAATGAACACTCCCAACGTTACACCCTCTGCCAATTGGCAACCGGTCATCGCACTGGCGCTGGCCGCATTTGTGTTCAACACCACGGAATTCGTGCCTGTGGGGCTGTTGAGCGCCATTGGCGCCAGTTTTGACATGACCACGGCCAGTGTCGGGCTGATGCTGACGATCTACGCCTGGATTGTCTCGTTGACGTCACTGCCGATCATGCTGCTGACACGCAACGTCGAGCGCCGCAAGTTGCTGTTGATCCTGTTTGCCATGTTCATCGCCAGTCACGTGCTGTCCAGTGTGGCGTCCAACTTTGGCATTCTGTTGCTCAGCCGGATCGGGGTAGCCTTGTCCCATGCGCTGTTCTGGTCGATCACGGCCTCGCTGGCGGTACGCCTGGCGCCAGAAGGCAAGCAAGTGCAGGCGCTGGGGTTGTTGGCCACGGGAACGTCGCTGGCCATGGTCTTGGGGATTCCCCTTGGTCGGTTGCTGGGCGAGGCGATGGGCTGGCGCACGACCTTTCTGGTGATTGCCGGTCTGGCGGTGGCGCTGGTGTTTTGGCTGGCCCGCAGTCTGCCATTGCTGCCCAGCCAGAACTCCGGTTCGCTGCGCAGTTTGCCAGTGTTGTTCAAACGTCCGGCGTTGGTGGCGGTGTACATCCTGACCGCGCTGGTGGTCACGGCGCAATTCACTGCGTACAGCTACATCGAGCCGTTTATTCAGACCGTGGCCGGGCTGAGTGGCAATGTGGTGACCCTCATCCTGCTGTTGTTCGGGGGTGCCGGGATCATCGGTTCGCTGCTGTTCAGCGTGCTGCATCGCCACAGCCCGCAGCGCTTCCTGATCGTGGCGGTGTCGGTGCTGGCGGTGTGCCTGGCACTGCTGTTGCCGCTGAGCGGCAACGAGGCGTATTTGGCAACCCTCAGCCTGTTTTGGGGCATGGCCATCATGTGTTTCGGCCTGGCCTTGCAGTCACGGGTGCTGTCGCTGGCGCCGGACGCCACGGACGTGGCCATGGCCATGTTCTCCGGCATCTACAACATCGGCATCGGCGGTGGCGCACTGTTGGGTAGCTGGGTGGGCGTGCACGCGGGCTTTTCTTACATCGGCGTCACGGGCGGCGGATTGGCAGGCGTGGCCTTGCTCATTTATTGCGTGAGCATGTACCGCATCAGCCGTTCGCCCGAGCATACCCCGCCAGCCGAGTAACCGTGCGAGCCGCAGAAGCCCCTGTATCGGGGCTTCACGCCTGACGCTCGCCAACCATGGGCGTGGGGGAGCGGCGCGGTTCGGCCCGGCCGGGCTCCGCACGCCGGGGCCGGGCGGGCAAAACCGCAGCTTGCAGCTGGGCCGCCGCCGGGTGTTCAAAATACAGGTGCGGCGTCACTTCGCGGTCTTCCACTAACGTGCCTTCTGCCAGCACCACCACGCGTTGGCAGAAATGCTTGATCAGGCTCAAGTCATGGGTAATCAGCAAAAAGCCGGTGCCCGATTCGCGGCGGATGTCCGCCAGCAGTTCCAGGATTTGCACCTGTAAGACGCGGTCGAGATTGGACAGGGCTTCGTCAAGGATGATCAGTTTGGGCGCCACTGACAGCGCCCGGGCAATCCCGGCGCGCTGCAACTGGCCACCACTGAGTTGCGCGGGGATTTTGTCGCTGTCACAAGGCAGCAGTTTGACCTGAAGCAGCAACTGTTCTACCCGTGCCTTGCACGCCGCTTCACCCATGCCCGCCAAATGCCGCAATGGCTCGGCAATGCTCCAGCCGATGCTGCGCTGCGGGTTGAAGGCACTGAGGGCGTCCTGAAACACCATTTGCACCTGTTGCAGAAACGCTTTGCCGGGGCCGGTGAGCGGCGCTGAACGGAATGTGACAGTGCCCTGGTCAGGGCTTTCCAGCCCCATGAGCAGGCGGGCGAGGGTGCTTTTGCCGCTGCCACTGCTGCCCAACAAACCGAGGTTCTGCCCTTCAATCAACTCAAGGTTCAGCCCGCGTAACACGTCGACCCGATGCCGTTTGCTGAACAGGCCGCCCGCGGTATAGCCGTGGCTGACGTCGCGTATCTGGAGAAAACTCATGGCGCGTAGGCCTCCTGGGTTAAGGTGCGGTGCGCGGCCAGCAACGTCTGCGCTTCAGGGCTGTGGGGGGACTCGAACAAGCGGTGCACATCGACCTGTTCGACGATTCGTCCGTGAGCCATGACGCTGACCTGATCGCAGCTGCGCGCCACCACGCCCATGTCGTGGGTGACCAGCAACACGCCGAGGTTGCGATCGACTACCAGCCGCTCCAGCAGGTCGAGAAAACGTGCCTGCGCCACCACGTCCAGATCGCTGGTGGGCTCGTCGGCCAGCAAGAAACGGCTGTCGGCCAGCAGCGCCAGGGCAATCATCATGCGTTGCAACATGCCGCCGCTGAGCTGAAAGGCAAACGAATCGAGCACACGATCCGCGTCTTCGAGCCCCACTTCGCGCACGGTGTCGAGGATCAGGCGGTGCGCTTCGCTGCCGCGTATATGGCGGGTGTCGAGGGTCTCCAGAGCATGGTGGCGTAATGAACGCACCGGGTTGAACGCACTGCGCGGGTTCTGCACCACCAGCGCCACGTCCCGCCCGCGCAGTCGGGCCGGTTCTACGCGGTGGCCGTCCAGGTGCAATATGCCCGCGCTGCGCTGCACGCCGGGTGGCAGCAGGTCGAGGATACCGGCACAGGTCAGCGACTTGCCCGAGCCGCTGCCTCCTACCAGCCCATGAATACTGCCTGCGCTGAGGGTCAGGTCGATCCCGTCCACCAGCGTGCGCTGCTGATGACGGAGGGTCAGCCCTTGCAGTGTCAATGTGTCCTTCATTCCTTGATCTCCGCCAGCACGCCGGGGTCGAGGCGATCGCGCAAGGCATCGCCCAACAGGTTGAACGCCATCACCGCGAGAAAAATCATCAGCCCCGGCCACAGCAGCAGTTGTGGGTGAGTCCAGATGAACTCCTTGGAATCATTGATCATGACGCCCCATTCAGGGGTCGGCGGGCTCACCCCCAGGCCAAGGAAGGACAATCCGGACACGTGCAGCATCATGTGCCCGATGTCCATTGAGGCCAGTACCAGCAATTGCCCGACCACGTTGGGCATGATGTGCTGGCGCAAGCGGGTCAGGCGCGAGGCACCGGCCAGCCGCGAGGCCAGGACGTAGTCGCGATTGCGCTGAGCGATCACCATGCCGCGCACCATTCGCGCATACCACGCCCAGTGCGACAGGGCGATAGCAATGATGACGTTGGTCAGCCCGGTGCCAAGTACAGCGATCAGAAAGAACGCCAGCACCAGTGTCGGAAAGGTCAGGAACATGTCGCACAGGCGCATGAGGAACATGTCCAGCTTGCCGCCGATCACCCCCGCAATGCCACCGATCACCACCCCTAGAATCAACACCAGCCCGAGGGTCAGCACCACGCTGCCCAACGACAGCCGGGTGCCGACGATCAAGCGCGACAACACATCGCGACCCAGATGATCGGTGCCCAGCCAGTGAGCCGAGCTGGCAGGCAGCAGGCGGTCGTCGAGGTTGACCAGCGTCGGGTCGTAAGGCGACAGCCAGGGACCGAGCAGCGCCATGAGCAACAGCAGCGCGACCAGTGCCAGCCCCACGTGCAGCCCGCGCCGGGGGCGGGGCAGGGTTGTTGCCGCTATCGCCGTCATGCCATCACCCCCGCTAAGCGTGTGCGCGGGTCGAGCCACGCATAACAGATATCCACCACCAGATTGCACAGCACCAACAACGTGGTCAGCAGCAAGGTGAAGCACTGCATCACCGGGAAGTCGCGGTTAAGCAAGGCGCTCACGGCGAAGCGGCCGACGCCGGGCCAGGCAAAGATCGTTTCAATCACCAGTGCGCCACCCAGCAGTTCGCCGATGTGCATACCGGTGGCGGTGACCAGCGGCATCCACGCGTTGCGCAGTATGTGATCGCGCCACACCCGGCGCTCATTCAGGCCGCGGGCACGGGCATAAAACACATGGCGGTGTTGCCGCACGTCCAGCAGGCTGGCGCGCAACAGACGGGCGTTGATTGACATCGACATCAGCGCAATCGCCAGTACCGGCATGACAAGGTGCGCCGGGCCGCCGCGGCCCATGGGCGGTAGCCAGCCGAGCCACAGCGAGAGCAGGGCAATCAGCAAGAATGCCAGCCAGAAATTGGGCATCGACACGCCGATAAAGGTCACGAAGCGCACCACGTGATCGGGCCATTTGCCCTGCCAGCGGGCGGCGGCCAGACCCAAAGGGATGCTCAGCGCCAGTGTGACCAGCAGCGCCAGAGCGCCCAATTGCAGAGTGGCGGGCAGGTAGTAGAGCACGTCATCCAGCACCGGGCGGCCGGTGATATACGACACGCCGAAGTCCAGATGCAGCGCGTTCCATACCCAGCTCAGGTATTGCTCAGGCAACGGGCGATCCAGCCCGAGCGCCTGCCGCGCTTCGGCCAGTGCGCTATCCGTGGGCGGGATTTGTGACAGGCGCAGGTAGTCCAGCGCCGGATCGCCGTTGCCCATGTGCAAGAGGAGGAACACAATCAGCGACACCCCCAGCAGCACCGGAACCAGCAAGATCAGACGTAACGCGATATATCGCAACATGGCTCAAGGCTTCCCGCTGGCTGGACGCATGACATCGAACGGCACATCAAACAGCGTGCTGCCAAACTGCACATTGTCGACCGTGGGGCGGCTCACACTGATGGCCGTGAGGTAGGAAATCGGCAAATACACCGCCTGCTCGTGGAGCGTGGTGAGGATGTCGCGATAACCTTCGGCACGTTGTTTTTCGCGGGTCTCACCCAGTACCTGAGCAATTTTTCGGTCGATGGCGTCTTTCATCGGCAAGCCGCGCTGGGCCATGTAATCGGCATGGCCGGCATAGCGCATCGAACTGACAAACGAATGCGGGTCATACGGCGCGCCCCAGGTGTCGGCGAAGATCATGCCGAAGCGGCCTTCACGTTGCCGCTGCACCAATGCGCCGTCTTCTTCGGCGCGTAATTGCACCTGCATCCCGACCTTGGCCAGTTCACCCTGAATGATCTCGGCCAGGCTTTTTTGCAACGCGCTGGTGCCCAGAAATACCAACTCCACGCTCAGCGGCTGGCCGGCTTTTTCCCGGATGGTTTTGCCTGGCGGTAGCGTCCAGCCTGCGGTTTGCAAACGCTCGCGGGCTTGTTGCCGGTCGAAACCCAGCGCTTTAAGGCCCAGGTCGGTGTACGGCAGGTTGTTGGAAAACAGCGCATCGGCACGCGGTTCAAGCCCGTACAGCACCTTGGCGATCAGGGTGTCCTTGTCCACGGCCTGGTTGATCGCCTGGCGCACGGCCAACTCGTTGGTCGGCACGCGCGCGGTGTTCATCGCGACCAGCCGGGTTGCCAAAGGCGCCGAGAGCGCTGTCTTGAACCCGGCGTCTCGCAAACGCACGAAGGTGCCGGACGAAATCTCGCCATCGGCGCCTTGGATCAGGTCGATGACACCGGTTTGCAGGGCGATGCCGCGGCTGTCGGGGTCAGAAATGACGTTCACCAACACCGAGCCGTACGCAGGTTTATCACCCCAATACTGGTCATTACGGGCAAACCGGTCGTATTCGCCGCGTCGGGTCTCGACCAGTTTCCACGGGCCGGTGCCCACAGGAGCCCCTTTTTGGGCGTTGGGCGCACCAAAACGAAGCGGACGCACCTGGGCCAGTTCCATCAAGGTCGGGTAATAAGGGTGCTTGAGGACCAGCACCAACGTGCGCGCGTCCGGGGCCTCGACGCGATCAAGGGTGCTCACCAGTTCCATCCACTGATGGCGTTTGGCGTTGGCCAGCACTGCGTCGACGTTGGCTTTGGCGGCCGCGGCAGTGAACGGGCTGCCATCACTGAAGGTCACGCCTTCGCGCAGGGTAAAGGTGTACGTCTTGCCGTCGGCAGACACCGTCCAGTGCGTGGCAAGCCACGGTTCCAGCTGCCCCGACCGGGTGTAACGCACCAGCGGCTCATAGACCATGGCCTGAGCGTACATCTGATTGGGCGAGTACCCTCGTGGGTCAAGCGGCCCTGCATTGGTGGGCCAGGAGTAAGTCAGCGTCGGCGCATCGTCCGCAGCGTAGCTGGGTGCGATGCTGCTTGAGAGGCAGCATCCGAGTAGCCACAGGCCAAGCTTCTTTTTCATCGACGGCTGCTTCAAACTGGCGCTCCCTCTAATGATGGCATTTTGGATTTCATGCAATGGGTATGAAGTCTATGTGAAAAGTTCATAAACGCGAGGCAAGATCCATGCAAAGAGTCACCATCTCCCTGGACGACGCCTTGTTGGCGGTCATTGATGAGCGCGTCACCACCCATGGTTATCAAGGGCGATCGGAGGCGATTAGGGATTTATTGCGCGCCGGACTGCTGGAGCCGGAGGCGGCAAACCCCGACGACACCTGCGTGGCGACCCTGAGTTACGTGTACGACCATGGCACCCGCGAGCTGTCCAAACGATTGAACAGTGCCTTTCACGAACATCACGACCTGACCTTGTCGACCCTGCACGTGCACCTCGATCAGGGCAAATGCATGGAAGTGTCGGTACTCAAGGGCTCGATCAAACACGTCACCGCACTGACGCGCCAGGTGATGGCCGAGCGCGGTGTGCGGCATGGCGCTGCACAGATCATCCCGTTGCCCACGGACGAAGGCGGGCATTCGCATTAAAACTTCGGGTTGATTGGAGGTAGGTACACCTCTACAAGGTCGGAGATACCTGAGCTCGTCCAAAAACCTGCGTTTCACAGGCAAGTGGCGGTGCACTTAAAAATAAACAACCGAGGTAGACCATGAGTCAGCAGGAGGGTTTCGTGTCCGACTGCGCTTGCGCTCCCATTCCGTGGGAAGCGTAAGGGTATAGACAAATACCATCACAAGGGATAGCCAGCCCATAACGTCGTTATCGGTGTGGCCTATGAAAGGCAGTGTGCTGTAGTTCACAAAAAATACGTGAATAGCGCCGCAGAGCAAGTTGTAAAGACCGACTGCAAAGAGTTTTAAGGGAGAAAAACGACGCCCTGAAAATGCTTGAGACGCCCGATAAGATGGCCAGTAGAGAAGCACTGTTATCAGTACAAATAAAAGATAAAAGACAGTGTCATTCATGAGGAGGGTGACACGCTTCATATATGTTTTTGGCTGTTACAGTGTCCATCAGCCTGTCGAAGAAAAAACCTCCTCGTGTGGCTGTTTTATAACCTCTCACTTTCCGATATTGAGCATGTTGTGGGTGTAAGACAGCACCATGATTTCGTCGATATGTGCAGTCTGACATTTATTGCCAATTGATTGTTGGGTAGAACACCCCGCAGCTATCAGGCCTTGAATATTCCCTGTCATCCTCATGTCACCATGGTTAGCCATCTCTGCCCCTCTTGTCAGGTGTAGTCAATACCGTAGTTCAAGTGATTTCAGGCTGGCTGTAGGGTTTTCTGAAAAATTTAAAAATGGAACATCTGCAGCGCTGTGGCTTTCAAACAGGTCTATTGACAGGCGCACGGTCTTTTGTGGACTGAGCTTAAAGGGATGGGAGCGCCTGCTCTGTAAACCGCGGCGGCCATGAGCGCCAAAGCGGGGGTGGTCTAAAGTATCGCGATCGCACACTGAAATTTGACAAGGAATAACGCATGTTTCATGGGGTTACGGCACTGATCGCGTTGTATGTCATCGCACGTTTCATCGGGCCAATGCGGGTCAGCACGCCAAGCAAATGCGTGTTGGGCGTGTTGCTGTTACTGGTGGCCGAGCATCATCTGATCACCCGAATCAGGTTTGGCAGCATGGCGTCGCCTGAGATACCCGGCGAGGTGCTGATGGCATTGGGTTGGGCCTTTGGCAGCCTGATCGTGCTGGCGCTGCTGCTCTTGGTGCGCGACGGGATTGGCCTGTTGATGTGGCTGGTGTCACGTGCGCAGGGGCGCGCGCTGTGGCGCAATCGACGCCTGAATGCCGCGTTGGGCATCGTTAGCGTCGGCTTGGCACTGCTGGGCGTGTGGCAAGCGATCCGCGTGCCGGATGTGAAAACGATGGACATCACCCTGGCGCATCTGCCCCCGGAAATGGATGGCTTGCGCCTGGTGCAATTGACCGACCTGCACGCCAGCCGACTGTTGCAAGCGCCCTGGATGCAGGCAGTGGTCGATAAAACCAATGCCTTGCAACCGGATGTGACCCTGATCACCGGCGACCTGGTGGACGGCACCCCGTATGCCCGCGCCGATGATGTGAAACCGCTGCAACAGTTGCATGCCCGCTATGGGGTGTTCGCCATCCCGGGCAACCACGAGTATTACGTCGACTATGTGCACTGGTTGCCGGTGTTCGAGCAGTTGGGGGTGCAGATGTTGCTCAACCGTCACGTGCTGGTGAGCCATAACGGTCGCCAACTGGTGCTTGCCGGTATCACTGACAAGGCGGCTTCACCGCTGCGCCTGCCGCTGCCCGACGTGGCTGGGGCGTTGCGCGATGCTCCCGAGCAGGCGCCGGTGATACTGCTGAGCCATCGCCCGATTGGTGCCGTGGCCAACGCCCGGCAGGGCGTTGACCTGCAACTGTCGGGTCACACCCATGGGGGGCAAATCTGGGGACCGCACCTGCTGGCGCAATGGGCCAATCAGGGGTTTGTCTCGGGGCTTTATGACGTGGAAGGCATGCAGCTTTATGTCAGTAATGGCACCGGGTTGTGGAACGGCTTCCCGATTCGCCTGGGTCGCCCGGCCGAAATCACGCTGATTACCTTGCGTTCGCCTCACGTCAAGCGTTGATCCACCCCAGCGTGAAGGCGGTTAACAGTGCATAGCGCGCCCCTTTGGCCAGCGTCACAATCAGCACAAAGCGCCACAACGGTTCGCGCATCACCCCGGCGATCAGCGTCAAGGGATCGCCAATGACCGGCACCCAGCTCAACAACAGCGACCAGTGCCCATAGCGCAAGTAAAACCGCTGCGCTCGCTCCAGTTTGGCCGCGCTCACAGGAAACCAGCGTTTGTCACGAAAGCGCTCGACCGAGCGCCCCAACAGCCAATTCAAGACCGAGCCCAATACATTGCCAGCGGTGGCCACGAGCAACAGCAACGTCACACTGTACGGGGCAGACAGCAGCATCCCCACCAGCACCGCTTCAGATTGCAGGGGCAATAACGATGCCGCGCCCAATGCGGCGAGGAACAGCCCGATGTAACTGGTGATTTCAAACACGTGAGCGTGGCTCTGGACGCTATGCACGGGATAGCGGAGGGCGGCTTTTTAGCATCAATCGCCACGCGGTGCCTACAAAAAAGGCGCTGCCTGCGCAGCGCCCCGGTCTCGCCACACTCAGCGAAACTCGAACAGTTCCACGTGCAGGTTCTGCGCAGGCACACCGTGTTCGCGCATCAGTTCACGCACCCGTTGCAGCAGCCCCTTAGGTCCGCAGAAGCTGATGTGCACAGACTCAGGTGCGGTATGGGTCAACAGCTGACGCAAGTGATCTGCCAATTGCGCAGTCCCGCCGCTATTGGCCATGAACTGCACACCCCGTTGTTCGGCCACGCCCTGCAATTGCTCGGCCGGCGGGAAGGCACGGGCGGGGTTGAAGCAGTAGATCAGGGTCGCTTTGTCGAACCGCTCGCCCAAGGGGTCTTGCAGCCAGGCGATAAAAGGCGAAATGCCGACCCCAGCGCCAATCCAGATCTCTTTTGCCGCGCCGCTCGGGCGTTTGAAGTGGCCGTAGGGCGCGTAGATGTCGGCCACCATGCCGACCTTGACGCGCTCACGCAGTGTTTTGGTGTAGTCCCCCAAGGCCCGGATCACAAATTCAAGCTGTCCGTTTTCGCGGTGGGCGCAGGCAATGGTGAACGGGTGGGGCTCACGCAGGCCCTTTTCCTTGAAGGACAAAAACGCAAACTGACCGGCCTTGAAGTCAAAGCCTTTGCCTATCGGAGCGAAGGTCAGGTGCAACGCCGCTTTCTCGCTGCTCACCTCGATGACCCGGTATTCACCGGCACGGGCGACAAAGGGGTAGAGCAGTAGTTTGTAGAGCGCCGCCACCACGCCAAGGGCGCAGAGTACGCTGAGCCAGATGCCTGCCGGGCTGAACAGGGTAATGGGGGATTTGAAGCTCAGCCAGTGCAGGATGACAATCAGAAACAGCGGGCCGGACAACTTGTGCCACCAGCGCCAAACGCTGTAGGGGATGTTGCGGTTCAGGGCGAGCAGCACAATCATGCCCAGTGCCACGTAGCTCAACTGGCGCACCATGCGTGTCCAGTATTTGGACAACTCCATGATGGGCACGCTGTTCCACACATCGAGGTTGGCCTTGAACACCAAGTGGTAGGAGGCGAACACCAGCGCCCAGATCCCCAGCCATTTGTGGGTGTCATAGACGCGGTCGAGGCCGCCGAACAGGCGTTCAACGACTCGCCAGCGGCTGGCTAACAGGCAGGAAACAGCCATGTAGGCCAGCGCCGTGGTGCCGAGAATCAAGCTCAGGGTGGCGGAAGTGAGCCAGGTGTCAGCGGGGATTTCAAGCAGCAGTGTCAGTGTTGTAATCAGCAAGATACCGACGAGGCAGTGCCAGTTCTTCACGGGTTTACTCCATTCATCAATCCGTTGAGGGTGAGACTGAAGACCGGCCCTCCTTGGGGTTTCAGGGGGGCCGGAGTTTATCGGGAATCGCGAAAACACCCTGTGATCCCGGTCAGGTCGCCAGCGATTACTCGATATACAACCGGTGCATCACATAGCGCAGCGAGGCTGGCAGGGTCTGGCCGTGGCTCATGCCGGTGAACGGGTGATAGTCCACACTCAGCCCTGCAACGCCCTGCATATCCGTGGTCAACTGCTGCATCAGCCGGTCCGGCGGGCCAACGACCGGCCCTCGCGGATTGCCGGGTTCATCCGTGCCGCGCATCAACAGCAACCGGGTTTTAGGGTCCGTTTTGCGGGTTTTCAAGTCGTTCAGTTGTTTGGCCACGATGCCGTCCCCCCACCAGAGTGAAGGGCTGGCCGCCGCATAGTCAGCAAACTCGCCAGGGCGGGTGCGCAGGGCGTGCAACACCAGCAAGCCGCCGTAGGAGTGGCCCCATAAGGCTTGTTGTTCACGGTTGATCAGCGCCTTGGCAGCCACCGCAGGCAGTAGACGATCACGTAACAGATCGAGGAATACATCGGCACCGCCACTGGGCTGTCCGGTCAGCGGGTCGGTCTGGTCTGTGAGCCCTGGGCGCGGCGGTGTGTAGTCATAGGTACGGGCGGTGCGCTCGATGCGCAACGGCGTGTCGTAACCCACGGCCACCAGCAGTGGCGCTTTGCCATGAGCCAATTGGCTCAGCAGTTCGGCATCCAGCGCACCGACCGCAGCGTTACCGTCGAGCATCCACAGCACCGGGAAACCGCCCTTGGGCGCCGGTCTCACAGGGCGACCGATCCACAACTGGTAATGCCGCTGACCGTCCGCCGAGTCGATCAGCAAGCGACTGAAGCGATATGCCAGGTCCGTGCGTTGCAGCAGTCGGGTGTCCATGGGCTGGTCAGGCGCTGGCCGTGCGTGCGCCGCGTACCCCGGCAAGACGAGGGCAAGCAGCAGCACCAGAGGGCGTATGAGGTGTTTCATCGTGCTGTCTCGTCAGGGTCAGAACGAAGCGGTCAGGCTGGTGTAGAGCGTGCGCCCCGGCTCGTTGTAGGTGGCTGCGCCTGCGCCTTCGATGTTGTTGACGCCCTGGGCGTTGCCTTCGCGGTACAGGCGCTTGTCAAACAGGTTCTCCACGCCCGCGGTCACACTCAGGTTGCGCGTAATCGCGTAGGTGCCACTTAAACCGGCGATGGCGTAGGGCGAGAGCTGGTTGTTGGCGGTGCCGGTGAGGCGGTCGCCGTGATAATCATATTTTTTCGGCGTTTGTTTGCCGTACCAGGCCACGCTCAGTTGCAGCGACAGGTCCTCAGTGGTTTGCCAGTCCAGCATCGAATTCAAGGTGTAGCGGGGGGTGACGGACAGGTAGTCACCGGTCTGTTTGTTCTTCGATTGCAGCATGTAGGTGAAGTTATTGGTCCACGTCAGTTGTTCGGCCAGTGGCAGCGTCAGCGTGCCTTCGAGGCCTTCGACCAGTGCCTTGGGCACGTTTTCCCACTGGTAGATGGCGGCATTGGCGTACGAACCGGTGCCGCCTGTGGCCTGGCCAATAGGGCTCAGGCCTGACTCGATCTTGTTTTTGTAGTCATTGCGAAAATACGTCAGCCCCGCGACCACACCGTTGTCGGTGTACTCGATGCCCAGTTCCTTGTTGACGCTGGTTTCGGCCTTGAGGTCGGCGTTGCCCTGCAAGTAGCAACTGGTGCTTTGGCCGTAGCAACCCTGGCCACGGCTGTACAGCAAGTAATCGGGATTGAGCTGGTACAGGTTCGGTGCTTTGTAGGCGCGGGCGATACCGGCCTTGAGCGTCAGGGTGTCGGTCAGCGCGTGGGACAGGTTCAGCGACGGGCTCCAGTTGTCCCCCACGACGTTATGGTGATCCAGCCGCAGCCCAGGGGTGAGCATGGTGCCGGGGAACAGCTCGATATTGTCTTCGGCAAACAGCGAGAAAATCCGCGCCGACGACGCGGTACTGCGGTTGCTGCTGCTCAGGCCGCCCACCGAACCGCCTTCATTGGTGGTTTGAGTCGTGGCACTCGGGTCATCGAGCTTTTGTTCGGTCCACTCCGTGCCCAGGGTCAGGGTCTGGTCCAGCCCGGCCTGCAACGGCAGGTTGACCTCGGCGTGAGCCGTCAGGTCACGCAGCACCGCAGTGTAGAAATGGGTGTCGCTGAAAATCCCTTCAGTCCCCCCGGCCAGCCCTTCATTGAGGCGCGAGTTTCGGGTTTTTTCGTACTGGATGAACGCCATGCTGCTGCCAAAATCCCACTCGCCGCGATGGGTCAAGGCATAGGTTTCGCGGTAGGTGCGATTGGTCTCATGACCGAGCATCTTCTTCACCGTGGCGTTGCTGTTGGTGTTCTGCGTATCGCCGGTGTAGAGGTTGCCCTGGCGGCTGAAGCCCGCTTCGACATCGAGGGTCTGCTCGGGGGTCATGCGCCAACTCAACAGACCGTTGACGTCTTTGTTGCGCACGCCTTCGCGGCCTGCGGGCAACGTGCCGACCTGATTGCCAGTACGCACAGATTCGTGGCCGGCGTTGATGTCCCAGTCATCCGGATCGGTCTTGGCGATGTTGCCGTACACGCGGTAACTGAGGTTCTCGGTCAGCGGGCCATTGAGGCCGAAGTTCATGCGCTTTGTGGCGCCTTCATCCTTGTGTTGGGGGAAGCTGCTGTACACCGTCACATCACCATGGGTTTGGGCCCCGGCTTGTTTGGTGATGATATTCACCACGCCACCGGCAGCGCCGTTGCCATACCGGGCCGCCGCCGGGCCGCGCAACACCTCGATGCGTTCCACTTGATCGGCAGGCACCCAGTTAGTATCGCCACGACTGTCCCGCTCACCACGCCAGCCATAGCGAACGGAATTGCGGCTGTTGACTGGCTTGCCGTCCACCAGAATCAGCGTGTTCTCCGGGCCCATGCCGCGAATGTCGATCTGCCGGTTATTGCCGCGCTGGCCGCTGGTTGAATTCCCCGTGAGGTTGACGCCGGGCATCGTGCGGATGATCTGCGACAGGTCGTTGGCCGGGGGCCGCTTCTTGATGTCTTCAGCCGTGATCACTGACACGCCGGGGGCCTGCCTGGTTTCTTCCTGCGCTGTGGCCACCACATGGGTATTGCCCAGCTCCAGCGCGGGCGCGGAGGTGACTTCATCCTCATTGGCAGCCTGCACCGCGGCGCTCAACAACCAGCAACCGGACAACACAAAAGGGGCGATAGGGCGCAACACACGTAACGACATCAGCGATCTCCGAGACGGCCTGATACAAGAAGATCACGAATGATAATGACTGCTAATTGATAGTAAAGCGCATTAACTTTCTAAACACTTGCGCGCCATGGGGGCAGGCTGCTGCTCTTGCACCCTGCGTACCATCCGATGTCCGAGGCATTTGACTGATGAGTCCACTCTGACAACGGGTCACTCATTCAGCGCAGCCGGCAGCAACAGGTGCATGCACAAACCGGGATGGCCATTGGTGGCCCACAACCGGCCTTGTTGCAGTTCGATGGCCCGCTGGGCAATGGCCAGCCCCAGCCCGAACCCTTCGCCTATGCTGCCGGGCAGGCGCTGATAGGGCACGAACAGGGTGTCGAGGTCTTCAGGGGCCACGCCGGGGCCTTCGTCTTTCAGGCACAAATGCCACGCATCGCCTTCACGCCAACCGCTCAGCGTCACCGTGCCTTGCAACGGTGAATAGCGAATGGCGTTGCGCAGCAGGTTTTCCAGCGCTTGGGCCAAGCTGTCGAGGTTAACGTTGACGCAACAGTCAGTGCCCAGCAGGCAGGGCAGGCGTTCAGCGGGCCACTGGCTTTCAAAACAGGCGTCTTCGCGCAGGGCTTCCCACACCGACAGCACCAACACGGGTTCTCGGGCCAGCTGCGGGCGTTCGGTGTCGAGCCAGGCGAGGTTGAGGGTGTCTTCGAGCAACCGCTGCATGTCGTCGATTTCGCGGTCCAGCCGTTGGCGCAATTGCAGGGGCGGCAGTTGGCTGTCATGGGCGATGCGCAAGCGTGCCAGCGGGGTACGCAGTTCGTGCGACAAGGTGCGCAGCAACAAGCGTTGCTGGTTGAGGCTGTTGCGCAAGCGGCTGGCCATGTGTTCAAAGGCGTGTGCCAATTCGCCCAGTTCGTCGCGGCGGTGGATCAGGGGCAGCGGCGCTTCGCTGTCCAGGTCGTCGGCGCGCAATGCGTCGGCGCGATCACGCAGTCGATTGAGTGGCACCACTAAATGTCGATACAGCACCAGGCCAAGCAGGGCCGCGAGCAGGGTCGGCATGACGCCGTGGCTGAAGACGTGGGTCCAGGCGGTCAAGCCGTTGGGCAACAGACGCTCGGGCAATTGAAGCACCAGTTGCCCCTGTTCCGGATGGTCCGGGAACGGGATGCTCACGTAAGGCAACTCGTCCATCAGGCGTCGACTCATGGGCCAGTCGAGTTTGCGCATGAACGTCAGTTGCTGGTAATGCGCGGGCGTGATGGGCGTGCGGCCGAGGCTTTCGAGCTGCGGACCGAGCACCGCGACCCACGTCTGTTCACGGGCGGACAAGCGTTCGGTGAAGCGTTCGAGTCCCTCGCTGCCGTGCTCGCGCCAAGTGTCCTGCGCCTGCCGGGCATACGCCTGCAAATACGCGCGCTCTTGGGGCGACAGGAAATACGTGCTGCGTTCGGCCGACAGACCCCAGATCCAGATGAACCAGGTCAACAACAGGCAAAAGCTGACTTGTAACAGCGCCAACTTCCACAGCAGCGGGTGACGACGCATCAGGCGGGGTCCGACTCGACCAGAATGTAGCCCTGGCTGCGCACCGATTGTATCTGCACATGGTGCACGCCAATGGCCGCCAGTTTGCGCCGCAGGTTGCACACATGAACATCCAGACCGCGGTCCAGTCGCGTGTAGATGCGGTGCAATACGTGCTGGTACAAAAAGGCTTTGCTCAAAGCCTGCCCGCCCTGTTCGCGCAAGGTCACCAGCAGGCGGAACTCCGACCCCGTGAGCCCGGCCCGGAGACCGTCGTGCAGTACATCTTGCGCGGCGTCATCGTAGGTCAGGGCACTGTGGCGAGTCGGCACGGGCGCTTGCGCCAGCATGGACATGCGCCGCAGCAGGGCGTCGGTGCGTGCATCAAGCTCTGCCAGGCTGAAAGGCTTGGGCAGGTAATCATCGGCCCCCCGGGTAAACCCGCTGATGCGGTCTTGCTCGTTGCCCAGCGCCGACATCAGCATCACCGGCACCGTTTGTTGCAGGCGCAGGGCTTCGAGCAGGCTCAGGCCATCCATGCCGGGCAACAAGATGTCCAGCAGCACCAGATCAAATGATTGAGCGCACAGGGCCTCAAGCCCTTGGGTGCCATCGACACAGGTGGTGACGGTAAATCCTCGTTGCACCAAGTGCCGTTCAAGGTCGTGGCGTAAGCGGAAATCGTCTTCGACAAGCAACAGGTGAGGGGAGGTTCGCATAAGGCACTGATTGAGAACGTTTAACATTCGCGACTATCCCACCAACGGGGATGCTGTGCAATTGCTATCTGGTTCGAGCGCCTGCGACACGGCACCGCGTTACAGCGGATCTGGCCAAGTACAGGTCGGATTCGCGCAAAAACAACGCGGCGGCTTCTGTTCGAATGATCCTCAACGACCCGCCCGCTGGCGGCTTCTGATCATCGACGCAGACACAGGTAAATGCCATGCACATGCCCAAGACCCTTCAGATCAAGAACGGCGAAAAAGTCACACCGACTTTCTCCGCTCAGGAGTATGCCAACCGTCAGGTCAAGCTGCGGGCCTACATGGCTAGCCACGGCATCGATGCGGCGGTGTTTACCTCGTACCACAACATCAATTACTACAGCGACTTTCTGTATTGCGCTTTCGGCCGTCATTATGGGCTGGTGGTAACCCAGGACAAGGTGGTGACCATCAGCGCCAACATTGACGGTGGCCAGCCATGGCGGCGTACCGTGGGCACCGAAAACATCGTGTACACCGATTGGCAGCGCGACAACTTCTTCGTTGCGATCCAGCAGGCGCTGCCACGGGCGGCGCGCGTCGGCATCGAGTTCGATCACCTCAATGTGCTTAGCCGCGACAAGCTGGCGAGCCGCTACCCGGACGCCGAACTGGTGGACATTGCCGCGCCCTGCATGCGGATGCGCATGATCAAGTCGGCCGAAGAACACGCGATCATCCGTCAGGGCGCACGCATTGCCGACATCGGTGGCGCCGCGGTGGTCGAAGCGCTACGCGATCAGGTACCGGAGTACGAAGTGGCGTTGCACGCGACCCAGGCCATGGTGCGCGAAATCGCCCGCACGTTCCCGGACGCCGAGCTGATGGACACCTGGACCTGGTTCCAGTCCGGCCTCAACACCGACGGCGCACACAACCCGGTCACTGCTCGCAAGGTCAATCGGGGCGACATCCTGAGCCTCAATTGCTTTCCGATGATTGCCGGGTATTACACGGCGCTGGAGCGCACGTTGTTGCTCCTGGGCACTGCGGGCCCGATCACACAGCAGCAACTCTGCGGCGTGGGCGGCAATCTCACGGCCGCCGGGTTCGCGGGCGATCAATTGCAGGGTCATGTCCATCGACGCGACACCCCCCGAGCAGGTGTAGCGGTCGCGATCCAGTTCGAACAATTGATGGGAGATGATGATCCCCGGGAAGTGGTCCTTGAGGGTTTCAATGTCTTCCCAATGAATGGTGCAGCGAAACCCCTTGAGCAACCCCGCGCGGGCCAGCCAGTAACTGCCCGTGCAAATGCCGCCCAACGCCACCCGCTCATGCGCCAGTTTGCGCAGCCAGTTGAGCAGCGGGCGGCTGCTGAGGTGCGAGACGATCGGGTTGGCGCCCACCACCAGCAGGATGTCCAGCTTGGGGGCGTCTTGCATGGCGCAGTCCGGCAGAATGCGCATGCCATTGCTGGCGGTCACCGGCTCCAGACTGGGGCCAATGATGAGGGTTCGAAACATCTCCCGGCGCGCGGCCATGTTGGCCATGCGCAGGGTTTCGATCGTGGACGCAAAACCAATGGTGGTGAAGTTTGGTATCACCAGTAAACCCACGGTTTTGACGGGCGCATGACTGACCGCCGGAGCTGCTGCAGACCTTGCCATCTGGCGTTTCCTCTTCACGATCCAGGACGCGTCTAGCGTCGGGGTTAACGCGCGCCGGGCAGCACATTGGCCAGGGTCGGGGGCCAGATGACGCTGCAAGCAGGGCGCAGTGACCAGCAACGAAGCAATGCTCATGCCAGGGCGCCTGCATGATCCGGGTCAAGGGCGCCAGGGGCAAAAGCGGTTACAAGATCAGTGTGAGGAGTTCATAACAAAAAACGAGCACGGCCCGCGCCGAGGGGACCACCCCAGGCCGGTGCCTTAAAGGAATATCGCCATGACTTTCAAGTTTGCGCGTCTGGCCACTGTCGGCCTGACGTTTCTTTACGCCTGTCACACCTGGGCCAGCGAGCCGGAAACGGCAACTGATCCTGGTCAGCAACCCGACGCCGATGTGGTGCAGCGCGGCCTGTACGTGGCGCAGCTCGGTGACTGTATTGCCTGCCACACCGCCAAGGGCGGGGCCGTCATGGCTGGCGGGCTGGAATTGAACACGCCTATGGGCACGATCTATTCCAGCAACATCACGCCGGACCCCGAGACCGGAATCGGTCAGTACAGCTTTGAACAGTTCGACAAAGTGATGCGTGAAGGCGTGACCCCGGCAGGCGAGAATCTCTACCCGGCCATGCCGTACCCGTCCTACGCCAAGATGACTGATGACGACATGCGCGCGCTGTACGCGTACCTGATGCAGGGCGTGACACCGGTCAAGCACGTGAATCTGGAGGCTGAAATGAGCTTCCCGTTCAACCAGCGCTGGGGCCTGACGCTGTGGAACTGGATGTTCGTCGACAGCCAACCATTCACGCCTGACTCGTCCAGAAGCGAGGTTCTCAATCGCGGTGCCTACCTGGTGCAAGGGTTGGGGCATTGCGGTTCGTGTCACACGCCGCGCGGGCTGGCCTTTCAGGAAAAAGCCCTCAGCGATGCGGGCAGCAGTGGCAAGCATTACCTGGCGGGAGAGACGGTTGAAGCGTGGCGAGCCTTGAGCTTGCGTAATCTGTGGACCGTGGAAGACACCGTTCAACTGCTCAAGACCGGGCAAAACCGTTTTGCCACGGTGTCGGGCAACATGGCCGACGTGATCCACCACAGCACCCAGCATTTCACCGATGCGGACCTGACAGCGATCGCCAGTTACTTCAAGTCGTTGCCCGCCGGCAAGGATGATCTGCCCATGCCGGCCGTGGCCATCGAGCCCGCCAAAGCACCCGATACGTTGTTCACCACCCGTGGCGGCCTCGGTTACACGCAGTTTTGCGCGGACTGCCATCGCCCGGACGGCGGCGGGGTCAAAGGCATGTTCCCGCCCCTCAACGGCAACCCCGGCATCACCGCCGCCAACCCGACCACCTTGTTGCACATCACCCTGACCGGCTGGCAAACCGCAGAGACCGCAACGCATCCAAGGGTCTGGACCATGCCCGGTTTTGCCCGGCTGGCCGATGATGAAATCGCCGAGATCCTGAGTTTTGTTCGCAGCAGCTGGGGCAACGACGCACTGCCGATCAATCCGGCGCAAGTGGCCAGCCTGCGCAAGCAGCTGAACCCTGACACCACGGACTCCTCGGCCTTCGTCACGCCGCGTCTGGCCAATCTGCTGAAGGCCTCGAATGCCGATCAGGTGGTGCGCGGCATGCGCCTGCACCTGCAAACCAAAGCCTTGCTGCCGGACAACGTGGGCAATGCGCTGAACTGCACCAGCTGCCATTTGAACGCGGGCACGGTGGCAGACGGCTCACCGTTTATTGGCGTTTCAGCGTTCTTCCCCAGTTATGCGCCCCGGGCGGGGAAACAGATCACCCTTGAAGACCGCATCAATGGCTGTTTCCGTCGCTCCATGGACGGCAAGCCGCTGCCCGTGGCATCGCCCGACATGCAGGCGATGGTGGCGTACTTTGACTGGATGAAAATGAACACGGTGCCCGGCGATAAAGTGGCAGGGCGAGGGGTGGGCAAGGTGGATCCGGCCATCAAGCCTGATTCAGCCAACGGCCAGGCGGTCTACGCCCAACAATGCGCGGTGTGCCACGGCGATCAGGGGCAAGGTTTGAAACACGCTGACGGTCACTTCATCTTCCCGCCGTTGTGGGGCGAAGAATCGTTCAACATCGGCGCAGGCATGGCGCGCACGTACACCGCCGCGGCGTTCGTCAAACGCAACATGCCGATCGGGTTCCATGAGCGCTTCCCGTTGGGGCAAGGCGGGTTGTCGGATCAAGATGCGGTGGATGTGGCTGAGTACTTCTCGCACCAGCCGCGGCCGGATTTTCCGGACAAGGTCAAAGATTGGCCGAACGGTGGCAAGCCGGCGGATGCGCGGTATTAAACCCTTAGACCCCTCTCCCGAAAGGAGTGGGGCCTCTGCGTGACATAGGTAATCGCTCATTCAAACAGCACGGCGGGTTTATCCCTTGAACCCGCCGTTCGCTAACCACGTTGTCAGCGCTTTATCCTCCAGCGGCCGGGCAATCAGAAAGCCCTGCGCCTGCGAACAGCCCCATTCGGTGATCAAACGCAGGATTTCGTTGTTTTCCACACCTTCGGCGACCACGTGATAGTTCAAGCCTTTGGCTAACTCGATCAGGGTTTTCACCAGCCGTCGGTCTTGCGCGCTGGTTTCCAGGGTGCGCACCAGCGATTGATCCAGTTTGACGGTCTGGGCGGGCATTTTTCGCAGATAAGCCCAATTACTGTAGCCCGTCCCAAAGTCATCAATGGCGATGTGCAGGCCTAAACGCCGGGCGCGTTCCAGTTCTTGCAGAACGGACACGGGCTTGGACATCAAGATGCTTTCAGTCAGTTCCAGTTCGAGCATTTGAGGATCAAGGCGCCGGGCCTGGATGTGGGCCTCAATCGCGTCGACCAACCGCGAATCCTGTAAGTCGTTGACCGTCACGTTCATGGCGATGCGCAGGTGCAGGCCTTGCGCAGCCCATGCCCGGGCCTGTTCGATCAGGGCATCCAGAACCCAAAACGTTATGGACTGCATCAGTGCGGTTTTTTCGGCCAGAGGAATGAACTCCGCAGGGCTGACGACGCCCAGGGTCGGGTGATTCCAGCGAATCAGTGCTTCGACGCTTTCACAGGTCAATTCCGGCAGTTGGATTTTCGGTTGATACACCAGGCTCAGTTGATTCCCGCGGGTGAGGGCGTCATGGAGCGCGCTCAGGAGCATGAAGGCCCGCTGTTGGGCTGCGTCGAGTTGAGGCTCATAGCGGGCCCAGCCCACATTCTGGTCCCGGGCAGCGTCAGCGGCACTGACCACCAGGCGCAACCAGTCCTGATCTTTCTGCGAAGCCTCTAGCACGGGCAGTACGCCCACGCCGATTTGCATCGGGATGGGGATGTGCTGGCATTCCACAGGGGTTTTGAAGTCGTCGATTATTTTTTGACACACGCAGTCAATCGCATCATGTTCGTCAAGGATAAAACCGAATCGCGTCGGACTGACTTTGTACAGCAAGCGGCCGCTGGGAATCAGGGTCTGCAGCCGGGCCTTGATGGCGAGAATCAGGTCTTGGGCAAAGCTATAACCCAGCGCTTTGACCACATCATTCAGGGCTTGAGGCGCAATGACATCGACGCAGTAAACCAGGCTCTTTTTGCCATTGAGCAGGATGATTCGAATGTCCTCTTCAAAACGCAGCCTGTTGAAGAGCCCTGTGGGTTGGTCCACGAAGTTGCGTGAGCGAACGCCCGAGATGCGCATCATGGCGAGTTCAGCAAAATTCACCAGCATCGCACCGTCACGCGCGCTCATGCGGGGGCGGGGGTGGGTATCAATAATGCAAAGGCTGCCCAGGTTGAACCCGTCAGCGGTTCTCAATGGCGCACTGGCGTAATAACGGATGTAAGGGCTGTCACGCACAAGCTCACTGTCTTTGAAGCGCGGATCCTGAGCGGCGTCGAGTACTTCGAACAGGCCATTCTCTGTCAGCGTGTGGGCGCAGAACGACAGGTCGCGCGGGGTTTCACGGGTGTCGAGCCCGACCTGTGCTCGGAACCATTGCCGTTGCGCTTCGACAATTGAGATTAAGGCGATGGGCGCCTCGAAATACGCGGCAGTCATGGCGACTATTTTTTCGAACGCTTCATCGCCCTCCTGGTCAGGGGGACAGAATTCAGCGACCCGTTCGAGCCGCTTGGTTTCATACGCCTGCGGGGCCGCATTCTCATCCATTTTTTCACCCTGTCCTACGTTCTCCTGACACAGCTCACAAATTACCGCCCACGCTGAGAAAATGCGATGGCTTTGCGTGCGAAGCCGATGCGCTAAAAACGAGGGGTGGCTGTTTTTTATCCAGGGATGTATACAGGCCACACAGTCAACCCTGTCCAATGATGGCCAGAGATAAGGCCCCGGGCCATTTCAAGGAGTGAATATGCAGGTCAAACATCGCATCGCCCTTTTTAGCTGTGCTGTAGTGGCGGCCGCCTTAACCGGCTGCGCCCATCACCCTCAATTTGCCGGGCAATCGGTCACCGATCCGCTGTTGCGACAGGACGTGATGAAAAACGTCCAGATGTTGTTCGCCGCGATGACCCAATGCCGCACCATCGATTCCGTGAGTACGTCAATTGCCGGAATCAGTCAGCTGCCCTCCGGGGCAGTGGAGCGCGCCAATGAAATCTGGAACGTGACCGGTTGCGGCGTCTCCAAGGCCTTCACCGTCGACCTGCGCGCCGATGCCAAGGGCGAAACAGACTTCTCGGTTTCGGCCAAACCCTGATCCTGGGCTCGCCACACGGTTATTTGACCTGTGGCAAGGGCATTTACGCCAAACACTGCTTTACTGGACCGCATGACATGTGAGTGGCCGGTCAGGGTATCAGCCATGACCGGCCCGGCAGATTTCAATCCGGATAAAGGAAAGCCACCATGAAAGCGCTCACCTACCAAGGGCCCGGCGAAAAAGCATGGGCCGACATCCCCAAGCCCGTCATCGATAAACCCACCGACGCCATCGTGCGAATCCTGCACACCACCATTTGCGGCACCGACCTGCACATCCTCAAAGGCGATGTGCCGGCCGTCACGCCCGGTCGCGTGCTCGGGCATGAAGGGGTCGGGGTGGTAGAAGCCGTCGGCCCGGCGATCCGTAATTTCAAACCCGGCGACCATGTGTTGATTTCCTGTGTGACGTCCTGCGGCAGTTGCCCCAACTGCCGGCGCCAGATGTATTCCCACTGCGCCGACGGTGGCTGGATCCTCGGGCACCTGATCGACGGCACGCAGGCTGAATACGTGCGAATCCCCCATGCCGATAACAGCCTGTATCCCGTACCCGCGGGCGCGGATGAACAAGCGCTGGTGATGTTGAGTGACATCCTGCCGACCGGCTTTGAAATCGGCGTGCTCGCTGGCAAGGTCAAACCGGGCGACAGTGTGGTGATTGTCGGGGCGGGCCCAGTGGGCATGGCAGCGTTATTAACGGCTCAGTTCTACTCCCCAGGGCAACTGATCATGGTCGACGGCGACAGCAACCGCCTGGAAGTGGCCAAGCGGTTCGGTGCGACGCATATCATCGACATCAAGACCGAAAATGCCGTTGAGCGGATTTTTGAATTGACCGGCGGGGTGGGGGTGGATGTCGCCATTGAGGCGGTGGGCATCCCGGCCTCGTTCGACACATGCCAGTCAGTGATCGCACCAGGCGGCAATATCGCCAACGTCGGTGTGCATGGCAAGAGTGTCGAGTTGCACCTTGAGAAATTGTGGATTCAGAACATCAATATTTCAACGGGGCTGGTCAATACCAACACCACGCCGATGCTGATGAAGACCGTGCAATCGGGAAAAGTGGACGCGGGGAAATTGATTACGCACCGCTTTGCACTTAATGACATTCTTCAGGCCTATGAAGTGTTCGGCAACGCCGCCAAGGAAAAAGCCATGAAAGTGATCCTTTCGCAATAAAAGATCTGTTAAACATCTGCAACCGTTATAGAGCCGTACGGTTGATTTGCAGGCGACAAGGGTGTGAGTGTGTATAAAGCAGGCTCACACCCGGGGTTGTGCGCGTATATAAAAAATAAGTGTTCTCGGGGCGGGCGCCTGATGAAGGCTGTAAATTTTATTTACGCAAGCCATTGATTTGATTGGGTTATATTTTTCTTTCTAGCGTTATTTCTTATTCGTCATGTCTTGGCTGTTTTGACAGGTTCGCCAACCGCAACTATGTTCCTTGCGGCGGAACTCACGTCATTGCCATTTTTGATAATAGGGAAATCTTCATATGAAAAAGCACCTTCTGATTCTGGGTACTGCAAGTTTGGTTGCACTTTCTACACTCGCGCAGGCTGCGGATACCAAGCAACCTGTATCTCAGTGGACATGTGAAAGTTTCCTGGCCGTTGATGATAGCTTCCGACCTACAGCCGTGGGGTTGGGCGAAGCGGTCAACAAGTCGGGCAAAGTTGAAGATGCTGTACTGGACGTCGCAGGGGTGGAGAAAATTACACCGCTGATCGTCACCGCCTGCGAGAAGGATAAAAAGGCCAGCTTCGTGCAAAAACTGAAGCAAGAATGGGACAAAGTTAAAAAAGACGTCTGACCCTCTGGCCTGTACTTGCTGCGAGTACAGGCCTTCCCTGACCCCATGTCCACGTGCAAGCGCTCCCTCGCGCTAAATCTTCTTTGAATTTCTCTGACTGCGTACGCTCTACATCCTTGCAGCCGGTCTTCAGCGCTTCAGGCCGTAGTAAACTGCCCGCGTTGTGTCTTTATTTGTCAGGGGAATCTTATGTTAATCAGGTCATTGGCCGAGCTTGATCGCATTCGAGACGAGTGCAAATCCATGGTGACCAAACGGTCAGCGGTCTCTGCGGGTGCGGCGGCCGTACCGATCCCCGGACTCGACATCGGCACCGATGTGGCCTTGCTGGTGGAGATGCTACCTGCCATCAACAGTAAGTTCGGGCTCACCCCGCAGCAGATCGAACAACTGGACACACGCTCCAAACGCCTGATCGTGGTGGCGGCGTCTGGGATCGGCAGCGAGATCATCGGCAAGTTTGTCAGCCGCACGCTGGTCATGTCATTGCTGCGCAAGATGGGCGTTAAAGTGGCCACCAAGTCCATCACCCGTTTCATTCCGCTGGTCGGGCAAGCCGTGGCGGCCACCATCAGCTTTGGCGTCATGAAAATGGTCGGCAACGATCACATCGAGGACTGCTACCAAGTCTGCCGTCAGGCGTTGCTGGATGAAGCCAAGCAGTCCACGGTCATCGAGATCGGCCCCGAAGATTACCGCCACGTTGACTCACCAACTCACCCGTAAACCCAGGGTGCCGCTGAGTCCTTCCTGGTTACGGCTGTCAATGTTGCTGCTGTAATCCGTACTCGCATAGACACTGACTGCAGGGTGAAGGCGGGCGACAAGGCCCGCGCCGATGTCCACGGTGCTGGCGGTGTGGTCCGTGCGGGTTACGGGCTGGCCGTCATAAAGGGTGGCGTCACGGCCGTCGAAGCTGTGCCACAGGTTACTGCGCAGATAAGGCTCAACCGGGATGTTGGCGACTTCATAAGCGCCTGTCAGGCGTGCACCCACACGACCTTTCAGGTAGTCCTGGGTGTCGAAACCCACCCGCGAAATGCCATCATTGGCGCTGTCCATCGACACCCGCTGGCCAATGAGTTGCGCTTGCGGCTCGATTTGCCAGCGGTCTGACAAGGCAAGCGGGTAGCCCGCTTCAACGGACAGGCTGACACCATGCCCGTCAAGATCCAGCCTGGCCCCGCGTTCTGAACGGCTGCGACCATCAAACCGGGTGCCCATCGCCACAACGTCAAGGTAGGCCGATTGCGGGGTGATCAAGGTCCAGTAAGCCCCCAGGCTATCGCCATCGAGCCGAATATCACCGGCCTTGTTGTCCTTGAACCCCAGATTGAAGCCGCGCACGTCACCGTCCAGGCGCGCGTGGCTGACGAACACCCCGACGCGTTGCCGATAACCTTTGGCCTGCTCATGCCCATACAGGTCGTGACCGACTTGATAGCCGTTGATCGAGCCATCGAAACTCGGTGCAACCGTGCCCGACCAGCTCTGGCGCACCGCATTGCCGAAGGCACGGACCCAGCCTGCGGGCACCGCGCCTTTTTCTGTCAGCAGATGCTGATTGCCCTGACGCTCATGAAACGTTCCCAAGGTGGTCTGTGCCAGAAGCGCTGCGGCAGGTGGCACCACGGCATACAGCGGCACCTCCTGGCGGTACAGCACAATGCTTTCACCCGGCGCCGCCACCGGCAGCGGCGGGGTGCCTGCCGCCGGTGTTGGCGCCACAGGCGGTAAAGGGGGTTGTGGGGTCGGTTGACCAGGCACCGGTTGCTCCGGCACGGCGGCCACAGCAGGCGGAGTGACCACTGAAGAACGCAAGAACCAGCTGTTTTCACTGCCCGCCGTAACCCCACCCTTGAACAGGTAGTACTGATAGGCGCCTGCCGACAGGGGTTGGCCCAAGGTGAACGCCCCCGCACTGCTCACAGCGCCTTGATTAGCTTCTACAACCTGAATGCCATTGGCTGCCGTCAACGCGCCCGTACCGCCCACATTGGTCACGTTGATCGAGGTGGTGCCGCTAAGGGTGCCTGAGGAGACGACCAGTGCGTCCGAGGCTGCGTTGTCGCCGGCCAACACGCTGTGCAGATTGAGTCGCGCGCCGTTGCCGGTGTAGTTGCCTACAATCGTCAAACGGTCCGATGTCGATGTGCCATTGGTTGTCAGGTCAATCAGTCCGGCGTTGTTCACCGTGACGTTTTGCCCGCTGGCAAACGCTTTTATCACGCCCTGGCTGGACTCCACCCGGCTGGAGGCATCAAGGTTGAACACGCCCGTGCCACTCGTGCTGTCGCCCAGCGTCAGGGTGTCGTTGAGTGTCAGGCGCGAAGCGCCGGTGAGGTTGATGGTTTCCCAGTTGATATAACGGGCGCCGGTCTCAGGGGCGCTGTTCTCGAAACTCAGGCTGTCGGTGCCGAGCCCGCCATCAAGGGCGGGGGTGGAAGACAGGAGCGTTTCGCTGAGGTTAGCCAGTAACGCCGTGTCGTTATCCTCGCCCATCAAGACGGCGCCCTTGATCAGGCCTGCGTCACGCCAGACGAAGCGGTCATTGCCGAAGCTCAGGCGAATTTCCCCGCCGACTGTGCCGCCCGTCACGGTGACGTCATCGTCGCCACCGCTGACGCTGATATTGCCCCCGATGCTGCCCCCCGACAGGATGATCGAATCCCGGCCAAACCCGGTGACCAGGTTGCCGATGATTTGACCACCTGACATGTCGAAAATGTTGTTGTCGAGCTTCATGTCGACCCGGCCGATACTGCCGCCGGTCATTTTGGCCACATCCCCATCTTCAAACGCCCCCACGATGGTGCCGCCGGTCATCAGGAAGGTATCCCGGCCGTCGCCCTGGGCAAGCGACTGGATCTGTCCGCCGCTCATCACAAAGTCATCAATACCATCGCCTTGATTGACGACGCCGGTGATCAGCCCGCCATGCACCGTGATGCTGTCAGCCCCCGGCCCGAAGGTCACCGGGCCATTGATGCTGCCCGTGCTGTTGACGGGCAGCACCAGCGCGTTGTTACCCGACAAATCGATCAGCGAAGGCGCCGTGCCACTGTCACAGACGAAGCTGTCGTCACCGGCCGTGGGGCTGAACGTGCAGGCGGCATGGGCGTCATGCACAGCAAGGCTGAGCAGTGAGAGGGTGAAAAGCTGGCATTTTAGGCTGCGGGTCATGGGCACCGTCCTGAAGCGATTCAAGGTTCCATCGAAACGCACCCTCTCTGCGGAGGGTCGATTTGAATGAGGTTATAAACCCAATGAAATGCCTGGATAAGCTGTCAAAAGTGACAGCTTGTGGTGCTCATGTTTGCGCTGTTTACTGGCAGGCTCGATCAACCTGCTCAACCATTAGCGATAGCAGGCCAGATTGACGGGGCTATCGGGCTGCGTTAAAGCGTTTAAAACGAACCCTATTGCTCGGGGATGATCCAAGTGTCATCGGTTCACGGCTAAAGGAGCGCATCATGAAACCCCTCGTCTACGGTCTTTTGCTGTTGTTGACCAGCTGTGGCGTCACCGCACAGGCCGACTCTGGCAGCCACGCCCCTGTATTGGCGCAGAATACGGTCCAGACCACTCCGGCGCCCCCTGACAACACCTTGCGGCGTATCAACCCCAATAGCCGCCAGGGCAGCACCTCCAGCGCTCCCCCCGTGCGCGGAGCCACTACCTTGCCAACGCCCCCTGTGCCAAGCCTCGAAAATGGCCAGATCCGC
The DNA here is from genome assembly GCF_036668715.1 of Pseudomonas sp. ESBL9. Classification (NCBI taxonomy): domain Bacteria; kingdom Pseudomonadati; phylum Pseudomonadota; class Gammaproteobacteria; order Pseudomonadales; family Pseudomonadaceae; genus Pseudomonas; species Pseudomonas sp. ESBL9. The sequence continues at coordinate 802,075 of NZ_JAZEVV010000001.1, forward strand.
AACGGTTATCCGCGCCCCACAACACCGCCCGCGACACTCAAGCCCACGGCGCCGTCACTGCAACGGCAAAACGCACGTTAATCACACAAGGATTGGCAGATGCTGAAGAAAACCCTGCTGGCAACGCTGTGCGCCACGTCATTGTTTACGGCAGCCCTCACGGCCCATGCGCAGAACTTTTCGTCTGAACAGGGCGCACTGACGGTGGATACGGTCATCGGTGGCCTCAACCATCCTTGGGCACTGGCCTTTTTGCCGCAAAGGCAAGGCATTCTGGTGACCGAGCGGCCGGGCAATCTGCGGGTTGTCAGCCCCGACGGCAAACTTTCAGCCCCCCTCGGTGGCGTGCCGCAGGTCTGGGCCAAGGGCCAGGGCGGGTTGTTGGACGTCGTGCTATCGCCCAACTTCCCTAGCGATCGATGGGTGTATTTATCCTGGGCCGAAGGTGGCAAACAAGGTAGCGAAGAAGAGGGTAAGGCGGGCACCGTGGTAGGACGTGGGCGGCTGTCAGACGACCTCACCAAGCTGAGCAATTTTGAAGTCATTTTTACGCAGGCGCCCAAGCTCTCTACCGGCAACCACTTCGGCTCACGCCTGGTGTTTGACCGTGACGGATATTTGTTTATTGCGCTGGGTGAAAACAACCAACGCCCGACCGCGCAGGCTCTCGACACACTTCAAGGCAAAGTCGTGCGGATTTTCCCTGACCGGCGCGTGCCGAATGACAACCCCTTTGTCGGTCAAGCCAAGGTGCGCCCCGAGATCTGGTCCTACGGCCATCGCAACCCGCAGGGGGCAGCTCTCAACCCCTGGACCGGGGCTTTGTGGGCCAGTGAGCATGGGCCAAAAGGTGGGGACGAAATCAACCTGATCGAACGCGGCAGCAACTATGGCTGGCCCATCGCAACCCATGGCATGGATTACTCCTCCACACCTATTCAGGAAGCCCAGGGTTCAGCGGTCGAAGGCATGAAAGGCCCGATTCATGTTTGGGAAAAGTCACCCGGCATCAGTGGCATGGCGTTTTATGACGCCACGCGTTTCAAACCCTGGCAGCACAATGTGTTCATTGGCGCATTGGCTGACCGAACCCTGATCCGCCTGCAACTGGACGGGAGCAAAGTCGTGCATGAAGAGCGTCTGCTGGGCGAATTGAAGTCACGGATTCGCGACGTCCGGCAAGGTCCGGACGGTTATCTGTATGTGCTGACGGATGAAAAAGACGGTGCGCTTTATCGCGTGGGTCTGCAGTAGCGTGAATACAGCTGCGGGCGCCACCCCGTATGGCCGTGGCGCCTCATAAGCCGTTACTCGGCAACGGCCTGCTTGATTTGCTTGGAGGCCGACCAAATGCGATAGCGCACTTCAATGTCCTTGGGCACGTACAGCACGATCGGTAACTTGCTGTTGTAACGCAGCATGAAACCATCCCCCACGACCGGCACGAACTCAGCGTGGGTTTTGCCTTCAGGGCAGGCCATCAGCGTTGTTGCCGGGCCGCTGACCTTGTTCAGGCGATACATAGGGTAGCCCCAGCCTTTGAGCGTCTTCTCTTCCAGCTTGCCGCCCAGGCGTTGCTTGTTGCAGTCCACTTGCAGGGTCTTGCCGGCAATGATCTGGACTTTGTAATCGTCTTCATTTTTCTGCGTCGGCAAATGAATGACTTGTCGGCTAAAGCCCTTATCGGCTTTAGGGTAGGGCGCCACGTCTTCCAGTTTGGCGGCGTTGGCAACGCCGCTCAGCGTACTCAACGAAAACAACAGTGCCGCGCTGATGACCAGTGGTTTCATGATGTGTCCTTAAATTCAGTGCAGAAAGAAAGCGTCCGGTTGGATCACGAAAACACCGGAAAGTGCCATAGTTTTGCCATGAGCCCGGTTTTGTTGCAAACCGGGTCATCGTCACGTGCCGCCATCGGGCCTGCGATCATCAAAAACGCAGGCAATTGCGCAGGCCCGGGATAGATCGCTTCTCGCCAGTGTCGAAGTGCCAGTAAACTGCGTTTTTTCCTCCGAATCATTTATTTCCCGAGGTTTTGCATGACACTCAGTCCTCTTGCGGGCAAACCGGCTCCAGCCCACTTGCTGGTCGATATTGCGCGACTGGTGACCGCTTATTACACCGGTCAGCCCGATGCCAGCATTGCGACCCAGCGCGTGGCATTCGGAACGTCCGGTCATCGCGGCAGCTCGTTTGAGTTGAGTTTCAATGAGTGGCATGTATTGGCCATCAGCCAGGCCATTTGCCTGTACCGTCAAGCGAAGGGCATCAATGGCCCGCTGTTCGTCGGCATCGACACCCACGCACTGTCCACTCCGGCCGGGGCGAGCGCGCTGGAGGTTTTTGCCGCCAATGGTGTCGAGACCATGATTGCCGCCGCAGACGAATACACCCCGACCCCCGCCATTTCCCACGCCATCCTTTGCTATAACCGCGGGCGGACGTCTGGCCTGGCGGATGGCGTGGTGATTACGCCTTCGCATAACCCGCCTGAAAGTGGCGGCTTCAAATACAACCCGCCCAACGGCGGCCCGGCGGACACTGACGTCACTAAGTGGATCGAAGCAAAAGCCAATGAATTACTGGCTGCCAGGCTGTCGGGGGTCAAACGGATCAGCTATGAGCAAGCGCTCAAAGCCAGTACCACGCACCGTCACGATTACGTGAACACCTATGTGGCTGACCTGAAAAACGTCATCGACATGGATACCCTGCGCAACGCCAACCTGCGCCTGGGGGTTGACCCGCTGGGCGGCGCAGGCGTGCGCTACTGGTCAGCAATCGGCGAGCATTACGGCTTGAACCTGGAGGTCGTGAACACCGCCGTCGACCCGACGTTCCGATTTATGTGCGTCGACTGGGACGGGCGAATCCGCATGGACCCGTCCTCCAGCTATGCCATGCAAGGCCTGATCGGCCTGAAAGAGCGCTTTGATGTGGCCTTTGCCTGTGACCCGGATCATGACCGCCATGGCATCGTGACCCCGTCGGGTGGGCTGTTGGCGCCGAACAATTACCTTGCCGTCTCCATCGACTACCTGTTCCGCAATCGCCCGCAATGGCGCGCCGATGCGGCAGTGGGCAAAACCGTGGTCAGCAGTGGCTTGATTGATCGGGTGGCCGCGCGCCTTGGGCGTCGTCTGTACGAAGTCCCCGTGGGCTTCAAGTGGTTTGCCGATGGCCTGTTTGAAGGCTCGCTCGGCTTTGGTGGCGAAGAAAGTGCCGGGGCATCGTTCTTGCGGCGCGATGGCAGCGTCTGGTCGACCGACAAGGACGGCTTGATTCCGTCTTTGCTGGCTGCAGAAATGACGGCGCGCACAGGCCGTGATCCGTCGCAGTTGTACCAGCAGATGACTGACGATCTGGGCCAGCCGTTCTCAACCCGCGTAGACGCCAAGGCGACGCCCGCGCAAAAGGCGCTGTTGGGCAAGTTGTCCCCGGAACAGGTCAAGTCGACGACCTTAGCCGGAGAAGCCATTACCCAAATCCTCAGCCATGCCCCCGGCAATCAGCAGGCCATTGGTGGCTTGAAGGTCATGACCGAAAACGGCTGGTTCGCGGCGCGTCCTTCGGGCACTGAAGACATCTACAAGATTTACGCTGAAAGCTTTATCGGCGACGCACATCTGAGCCGGTTGGTTGAAGAAGCTCAACTGCTGGTCGATGCCGCTATCGCCTGACCTCACTGCAAAAAAAGCCTGATCCCTTTGCGCGGACCAGGCTTTTTAGAAGGACAGGTATCAGCCCTTGGGGTTGAGTTGCACCACTTGCTGCATCTGCTCGTTGCACGCACGTGCTTGTTTAAGCATCGCCTCGAAGGGCGCGCTTATGATTGCGTCATGGCTCAACCAACTGTGTTTTTGCGTCACTGAATACAGGTAACGGTACTCACCTTTATTGCGCTGGCTGCTCAGCTCCAAATCAAACCAGGGGGAGTTGACCTTGCACGTGTCGATGACCTTGGCCACCTTGGCACCTGACAGGGTGACGTCGTAGGTCATCTTTTCCGGATCGGCCATATACAAATCTGCCAATTGCCCCGTGCGGCGATAGTTCATCAGGCTGTCCCAGCGCTCGGTCATAAATGCAGGCCGATAGATGAGTTGCCCGGAGAGGTTTTCGAGCGGGCGCAGGTTGGTCAGGCTGGCGTGTATGGTGTAACGCTCAGGGACCACAAAGCCGGTTTTTTCACGGGTGATGTTGCAATCACTGACCTCTTTGCCAATCCTGTTACACAGATTAAGGTCTGTGGCCGATACCCCGGAGTCGGTGTCGGCATAGCTGAGTTGCATCAGCATCATTTGCCCCATCTGTACCTGCGCCGTGGTGCGCGCCTGCCCATCGTGATTGAAGTGTTCAAACTTCTTGACGTCCATGCTCAGTGTGGCCGGCGCTTCGGGGATGTGCTCCTGACGCACCGTGCCCTGATCATCGATGACCAGGGCCCAGCGATCCTGAATGTCCGGCATGCTGCGGCCCGGCATGAACACCGGATTGGTCGGATCCAGCCACCAGACCTGATCGTTGATCTCGGCCCGCACGATGGCATGGTTGGCCGCGCCGGTGCCAGGCAGCAACAGACCGAGCGGGTTTGTGCCCCGGCTGACCCAGGTCGTGTTCGCGTTGATACCGCTGGCTTTCAACATGGCCGTCAGCAGTACCGACAAATCCTTGCAGTCGCCGTAGCCACGCGCCTCGATCTCACTCAGGCTGAAGGGCACATACCCACGGTCGGTGGCGCGCCAGTCGCCCATGTAACGGTATTGATCATGGATGTATTGCATCAAGCCCGAGACTTGCTGTTCAGGCGCCAACCCCTTGAGTCCGGAGACGGTTTTGGCTGCCTCGGCAGGCAGGCGTGCCGCGAGGATTTCGTTGTAGCGTTTGGCGAAACTGCCGAAGTAATCCTGTAATTGGCTGGAGCTGCCGATTTCAACCCGTGGCACCTGGCGGATGTAGCCATTGCCTGCTTCGTTGATGTAGTTCACAAAGCGCGGTTTCTTTTGCTCAATCACCAGCGTTTTGTTGTCGGCCGAGGGGGTGAAATTGAAGTCTTCCATCAGCTCGCTGCGCCAGACAATGGGCTGCTCGGCCGTGAACGTGCCTTTAAACACATCCGTGCGAACCGGGTTGGGGCCGAAGATCAACTGGTAATGAAAGTGCTCCATCAGCGGTTTGGCTGAGGTGTGCTCGCGCACGGTGTAGGTGATCTGAGTGCCGACGCGCAGGTTTGGAAACGCAATGGACGTTTGTTTGGCCCGCAAAAAGCCTTGATCCGGATTGGGTGCCATGCGCGTGTCGATTTGTGATTCGGCCAATGGCTGCGGTTTGCCACCGGGCTGGGTTGAGTGAGCGTCGATGATGTCCAGCCGGTCCGTTTCAGGGAAGCTGAAATCAATACGCGACAGCATCTCTCGCCCATTGTTGGTCAGGATGGTGTAGCGGTAGGTGGTGCTGCAGTCGCTGCTGGTGTCTTTGTTGAAATGGCAAGCGCGTTGTATTTCACCGGCCAGTGCTGCGTCTGACTCGGGTTGCAATGCCGCGATAGACGGCAGGCTGACGATCCCCAATGTTGCGCAAATCAATGATTTGCTAAAAGTAAAGCGGTGCATGAGCGCCTCAGGTTATTCCCTTAAAACAGCACCCTGCGACGTTTTATAGATAGTGGAATGACGATAGAGGGTGCTGCGCGAGCGGCGGATGATAATCGATCTCAACTGTTATTTCTATATTGTCGGACAATTAAATTCGCTGAGAGGCCCGAGATAGAGCCTTCGCTCTATTTTTAGGCCGCGGGTAGGGGTTGGCACACGTCGACCCACTGCGCGTTAACCAGCGCCGCGAGCCGGGTGGGGCATATCTTCACGGCCGTGTGCGTGGCCCCGGCGGCGGGCATGACTTCGGTATAGCTTTTCAGGGAAATGTCGCAGTACACAGGCAGCGCTGTCGCCAGCCCGAAAGGGCACACACCACCGACGGGATGACTGGTGAGTGCCACCACGGTTTCGGCATCCAGCATTTTGGCTTTACTGCCCAGTGCCTCTTTGATTTTTTTGTTATCGATCCGCGCATCACCCCGGGCGACCAGCAGCACATTGCGCTCACCGACGCGAAAGGCCAGGGTCTTGGCGATCTGACCAGGCTCGACCCCGTGGGCTTCGGCGGCCAATGCGACCGTCGCCGTACTGGTGGCCAATTCGATGATGTGCAGGTCGGGGGCGTTGGTGCTGAAGAATGCACGGACGGATTCAAGGCTCATCGGGCTTCGCTCTTTAAGATAAAAGCCTGAATCTAGGGTCTGTTCCCGTTTCATTGCAAGCGATGAAACGGAAACAGACCCTTGTGAGGCCGCAAGCGCACGGTCAATGCGCCTTGCGGCGGTGTCGCGTTTAGATGTCCAGGCAGATTTTGCCGAAATGTTGGTTGGTTTCCTGATATTTAAAGGCTTCGACGATATCGGTCAGCGGGAAGTGACGGTCAATGACCGGGCGCATGCCGTTGGCATTGATGGCGCGGATCATGTCTTGCTGCTGGCTGCGGCTACCGACCAGCACGCCTTGCAGACGCACTTGTTTGACCAGCGCAGGCACGAAGTCCATGGCGCCGCTGACGCCGCTCAAAATACCAATGATCGAGATGTGACCGGCAACGCGCACGGCAATCATCGACTGTTCGAGGGTCGCGGGGCCGCCCACTTCAATGATGTGATCGACGCCACGGCCACCGGTCAGTGCCCGGGCTGTCTCACCCCAACGGGTGTCTTTGCGGTAGTTGATGACGTGGTCGGCGCCCAGCGCTTTGAGGCGCTCCAGCTTCTCGTCGCTGGAGGAGGTGGCAATCACCGTGGCACCGGCCATTTTCGCGAATTGCAAGGCAAAGATTGAAACCCCGCCCGTGCCCTGTACCAGCACAGTATCGCCAGGCTTGAGCGAATCGTCGGCCATCAGCGCGCGCCAGGCCGTGAGGCCAGCGGTGGTCAGGGTCGAGGCTTCAGCGTGGCTATAACCGGTCGGTGCCAGCGTGAACGCGGTAGCTTTGGCTGTCACTTGCTCACGGGCGTAGCCGTCAATGCCATCCCCCGGCACGCTGACGAACCCCTCCACCTGCGGCGTGCCGTCAATCCACTCGGGGAAGAAGGTGCTGACCACCGAATCGCCGACCTTGAACTCGGTCACGTCCGGGCCAACCGCGATCACTTCACCGGCGCCATCGGCCATCGGGATACGCTTTTCAGTCGGCCCCCACATGCCGCTGACCACGGCGAAATCGTGGTAGTTCAGGGAGTTGGCATGCAGGCGCACCGTGATTTCGCCGCCTGCGGGCGCGCGCACTTCGCTGCTGCCGACCACCACGTTGTCATAGCCACCACCGGGTTGGACGAAAATGGTTTTAGTGCTCATGGACAGTCCTCATATTTTTACATTACGCAAAACGACGAAATGTATAGGTAAAAATTACAACTCGATTTTCAGCCTAGCTGCAAAGTCATCAATCGCCTGCTCGTTGCGCCGGTAATAGGTCCACTTGCCGATGCGCGTGGTCAACACAAAGCCGGCACGCTGCAAGATGGCCAGATGCGCCGAGGCGGTAGAAGGTGAAAGCCCTGCCTTGTGCTGCAAGTGCGTCACGCACACACCGATCGCAGGATCGCCGTGATCCTGGGGCGGAAAATGGGTCAGTGGGTCTTTGAGCCACTCCATCATTTGCATGCGAGTGTCATTGCCCAGCGCTTTGAGCTGTTCGAGAATCATGGGCGGCAATATTACGCCTTTTAACGAAATGTTCAACCCGTTGTCCTGATCGGCGGGGCGCGGCAATGGCGCGCAGGCGGGCCGGATGTTTTGCAATTCAAAGGTCAATCCTGTATTTGTTGCGCCATTGAGCCTTGGCCAAGGCTCGCCTGTCTTATGAACCTGCCCCTCAGGAACCATGATGCCTAACCAGTTCCCCGCTGTTCGCCCGCGTCGTTTGCGGCGCTCCCAAACCCTTCGCGACATGTTCCAGGAAACCGAATTCAGCCTTAATGACCTGGTGTTGCCGATTTTCGTCGAAGAAGAGATTGACGACTTCGTGCCGATCACCAGCATGCCGGGCGTCATGCGCATCCCTGAGTCGAAACTGGCGGGTGAGATCGAGCGGTACGCGCGGGCCGGTATCAAGTCGGTGATGCTGTTTGGCGTTTCACACCATCTGGACGCCACCGGCAGCGATGCCATGCGTGAAGACGGGCTGGTGTCGCGCATGGTGCGCATCAGCAAAGACGCGGCGCCGGACATGGTGGTCATGAGCGACACCTGCTTCTGCGAATACACCTCCCATGGCCATTGCGGTGTGATGCACGACCATGGCGTGGACAACGACGCCACCCTGATCAATCTCGGCAAGCAAGCCGTGGCCGCGGCGGCGGCGGGCGCTGACTTCATCTCGCCTTCGGCCGCGATGGATGGCCAGGTGCAAGCGATCCGCCGTGCGCTGGACGGCGCCGGTTTCCTGGACACCTCGATCATGGCGTATTCCACCAAGTTCGCCTCGGCCCTGTACGGCCCGTTCCGCGAAGCCGGCGGCAGCGCGTTGAAAGGCGACCGCAAGTCATACCAGATGAACCCGATGAACCGCCGTGAGGCGATTCGCGAATCCTTGCTGGACGAGCAGGAGGGCGCTGACGTGTTGATGGTCAAGCCGGCCGGGGCGTACCTGGACATTATTCGCGACATCCGTGAAGCCTCGCGTTTGCCTCTGGCGGCGTATCAGGTCAGCGGCGAGTACGCGATGATCAAGTTCGGCGCCCAGGCGGGGGCCATCGATGAAGCCCGTGTGGTGCGTGAAAGCCTGGGCTCGATCAAGCGCGCCGGCGCCGACATGATCCTCACCTACTTTGCGATGGACCTTGCCCTGCAGGGCATTTAAATCGCCAGCGGCAAACCGCGCACCCGCGCAGTTTGCCGCTATTTACACCTTTCTTGACGTCCATCAATAACGTTGCGGCGCTTTTTGTCATATTCCTTAGGGTTGATTTTTCCTCGCGTGCGAGCGGAAGTTGGCTATGGTCATTAGATAAAAAAGCCTGAGCGTATCCTGTCACCGTGAGGCGGGAACGACTCTGTATCCGGCATAGCGCACGGATGTTGAGGAGATTTATGGACGTCGGCAGAAGACAGTTCGTCAAACTTTGTACGGCCGGTGTAGCCACGGCCACCGTTGCATCACTCGGGTTTTCCCCCGGACTTGCTCAAGCAGATCCCTCCCGCCAATACAAACTGCTACGCGCCAAAGAAACCCGTAACAACTGCACCTATTGCTCAGTGGGTTGCGGGATTTTGATGTACAGCCTGGGCGACGGTGCCAAGAACGCCAAAGCACGTATTTTCCATATTGAAGGCGACCCGGATCACCCGGTCAGCCGTGGCTCACTGTGCCCCAAAGGCGCAGGCCTGATTGACTTCATCTACAGCGAACAGCGTCTTAAATACCCGGAATATCGCGCCCCCGGCTCCAACGAGTGGCAGCGCATCAGTTGGGACGACGCCATTACCCGCATCACCCGGTTGATGAAAGACGACCGGGACGCCAACTTCATTGAAAAGAACGCTGACGGTGTGACGGTTAACCGCTGGTTGACCACAGGCATGTTGTGCTCGTCGGCGGCCAGTAATGAAACCGGCTTTCTCGATCAGCGTTTCACCCGTGCGCTGGGCATGCTCGGTATCGATTGCCAGGCGCGGCTGTGTCACGCACCGACTGTATCGGCCCTGGCGCCGACGTTGGGCCGTGGCGCGATGACCAACAACTGGGTCGATATCAAAAACGCCAACGTGGTGCTGATCATGGGCGGCAACCCCGCCGAAGCGCACCCGGTGGGGTTCAAGTGGGTGGTCGAAGCCAAGATCCGCAATGGCGCCAAAGTCATCGTGGTCGATCCGCGCTTTAACCGCAGCGCTGCGGTGGCGGATCTCTATTCGCCGATCCGCGCCGGGTCTGACATTGCCTTTCTGATGGGCATGATCAATTACCTGATCACTCATGACCGTATCCACCACGAGTACGTGCGGGCCTACACCAACGCGCCGTTGATCGTGCGGGACAGTTACACCTTCGAGGAAGGTCTGTTCAGCGGTTTTGATCCGGCCAAAAAGCAATACGACCGCAGCCAATGGATGTATGAAGTCGATGAAAACGGCTTCGCCCGCCGTGACGAAACGTACAGCCACCCGCGTTGTGTGTGGAATCTGCTTAAAGCGCACGTCAGCCGTTACACGCCAGAGGTCGTGACCGATATTTGCGGCACCCCTAAAGAAGACTTTCTGGAAATTTGCCGCATCATCGGTGAAACCAGTGTCCCGAACCGCACCACCACCTTCCTCTATGCGTTGGGCTGGACTCACCACTCCAGTGGCGTGCAGATGATTCGCGGCGCCGGGATGATTCAATTGCTGCTGGGTAACATCGGCATGGCGGGCGGCGGGGTCAACGCCTTGCGCGGCCACTCCAACATTCAGGGCTACACCGACATCGGCCTGCTGTCATTGCGGTTGCCGGGCTACATGAACCTGCCCAGTGACCAACAAACCGACCTGGCCACCTACCTCAAGCAAACCACCCCCAAAACCCTGTTGCCCGAGCAGGTCAACTACTACCAGAACACGCCCAAGTTTTTCACCAGCATGATGAAAACCTTCTGGGGCGATAACGCCACGGCGGCCAACGACTGGGGGTTTGACTGGCTGCCCAAATGGGACAAAAGTTACGACGTGTTGCGCTATCTGGAGATGATGTACGACGGGCAGGTCAACGGGTACATCGCCCAAGGCTTTAACCCGATCGCGGCCTTCCCGGACAAAAACAAGGCCAGCGCTGCGCTGTCCAGGCTCAAGTACTTGGTGATCATTGACCCGCTGGTCACTGAAACGTCCAGTTTCTGGAAGAACTACGGCGACGAGAACGACGTCGACACCGCCAGCATCCAGACCGAAGTCTTCCGCTTGCCGTCCTCCTGTTTTGCGGAAGAAAACGGCTCCATCGTCAACTCGGGCCGATGGCTGCAATGGCACTGGGCAGGCGCGGCACCGCCCAATGAAGCGTGGCATGACGGCAAGATTCTGGGGCATCTGTTCGTCAAGCTGCGTCAGATGTATGAGCAGGAAGGCGGCGCCAACCCTGCGCCGCTGTTGAACATGGCATGGAATTACCGTGACCCGCTGGACCCTGCGCCCGAAGAAGTGGCGCAAGAGGCCAACGGTTTTGCGCTGGAAGATCTCAAAGACGCGCAAGGCAATGTCACCGTGCGCAAAGGCGAATTGCTCAGCGACTTCTCGCAATTGCGCGACGACGGCACCACCGCCAGTTTCAACTGGATTTTTGCCGGGTCCTGGACCCCGCAAGGCAACCAGATGGCACGCCGCGACAACGCCGACCCCTCTGGCTTGGGCAGCACGCTGGGCTGGGCCTGGGCGTGGCCACAAAACCGCCGCATTCTGTACAACCGCGCGTCGGCCGATCCGCAAGGCAAGGCCTGGGACCCTGAGCGCAAAATCATCGAATGGAACGGCCAGCGCTGGACCGGTATCGATGTCCCGGACTTCCCGGCCACTTTGCCACCGAGCAGCAAGGCCAGCCCCTTCATCATGCTGCCCGAGGGGGTAGGGCGCTTGTACGCCATTGACGCACTGGTAGACGGGCCATTCCCGGAACATTACGAGCCGACAGAATCCCCGACCGGGCGCAATCCGTTGCACCCGAGCACGGTGTACAACCCGACCGTCCGTATTTTTCCTTACGACCAGACACGACTGGGGACGGCCGAGCAATTCCCTTACGTTGCCACCACGTACTCGATCACAGAACTGTTCCGCCACTGGACCAAACACTCGCGTATCAACGCTGTGTTGCAGCCGGAACAGTTCATTGAGATCGGCGAAAACCTGGCGAAGAAAAAAGGCATTGTCCAGGGTGACTGGGTCAAGGTCAGCACCAAGCGCGGCTACATCAAAGCCAAAGCCGTGGTGACCAAACGTATCCGCACCCTGCAGGTGGGCGGGCAGGAGGTCGACACCATCGGCATCCCGTGCCATTGGGGGTACGAAGGGGAGACCCGCAAGGGCTACCTGGCCAACACCCTGACCCCGGCCGTGGGCGATGCGAATGCGCAGACGCCTGAGTACAAGGCTTTCCTTGTCAACGTGGAAAAGGCGTAAGGGAGAAAGCTCATGTCCATGCAATCCCAAGACATTATCAAGCGCTCTGCCACCAACAGCCTGACGCCAGCCCCGCAGGTGCGTGACAGTGAAGTGCAAGTGGCCAAGCTGATCGACGTCACCATCTGCATCGGCTGCAAGGCCTGCCAGGTGGCGTGCGGTGAGTGGAACGACCTGCGCGACGAGGTGGGCCATAACGTGGGGGTTTATGACAACCCGGCGGACTTGTCGGCCGAAACCTGGACCCTCATGCGTTTCGACGAAGTGGAAGACGAAAGCGGCAAACTCGAATGGCTGATCCGCAAGGACGGCTGCATGCACTGTGCGGATCCCGGCTGCCTCAAGGCGTGTCCTGCGCCGGGGGCGATCGTGCAATACGCCAACGGCATCGTCGATTTTCGCTCCGATCACTGCATCGGTTGTGGCTATTGCATCGCAGGCTGCCCGTTCGATGTGCCGCGCATCAGCAAGAAAGACAACAAGGCCTACAAGTGCACGTTGTGCATTGACCGCGTGAGCGTCGGGCAGGAGCCAGCCTGCGTTAAGACGTGCCCGACCGGTGCCATCAACTTCGGCAGCAAAGCCGACATGAAACACCTGGGCAATGAACGGGTGGCCGAACTCAACACCCGCGGCTTCGCGCATGCCGGGGTCTATGACCCGCAAGGCGTGGGCGGCACCCACGTGATGTACGTGTTGCAACATGCCGATAAGCCGCAGCTGTACCACAACCTGCCGGCCGATCCACGGATCAGCAATGTGGTCGAAGGCTGGAAAGGCTGGCTCAAACCTGTCGCCGCCGTGGCGTTTTTTGCCACCCTGGCGGGCACGCTGTTCCACTACGTTGGCGTAGGACCGTTGACCACCGATGAGTCGGACGACGAGCTGGACGCTGACAAAAAAGCGCCCGCGTCCACGGAACAGGAGAAGCACCCATGAATCCGAAAAACATGATCCTGCGTACCCCGTTTGCCGAGCGCCTGTGCCATTGGCTCATGGTCATTTGTTTCATGCTGGTGGCGCTGTCGGGGTTGTCGTGGTTTTTCCCGTCGATGAGCTGGCTGAGTCATGTGTTGGGCACCCCGCAACTGGCGCGCATCCTGCACCCGTTCCTGGGGGTGGTGGTTTTTTTGGCGCTCATGTTCCTGTTCGTACGGCTGGTGAAGTACAACCTGCCAGAACCGCAAGACCGGCTGTGGTTCGCCAACGTTAAGGATGTGCTCAAGGGACGCCACATCAAGTCGTTGCAGGTGGGCAAATACAACGCGGGGCAAAAGCTGTTGTTCTGGGGAATCATGAGCCTGATCACGCTGCTGTTGATCAGCGGCGTGTTGATCTGGCGTCCTTACTTTGCGCCGTTCTTCCCGATTCCGGTGATCCGCGTCGGGGCGCTCCTGCATTCGTTGACCGGCATTTGCCTGATTCTGCTGATTATTGGCCACGCCTACATGGGGTTCTGGGTCAAAGGCTCGATTGGCGGCATGGTCACCGGTTACGTCTCGCGCAAGTGGGCTAAAACCCACCACGACCGCTGGTTTAAACAGATTGATTCCAAGAAGGACCACCCATGAGCAGCATCAAGCTGACGCCGATAGAAACCCCCACCGGTGGCATCGGCCGGATTACGCCCTTGTTGCTGCCCACGCTCAAACAGCACTATCAGCGACGCGCCGCGCGTTTGCAAGTGCTGGCCATTGACCATCCAATGGCCGATTACCTGACATTTGTGGCGCGCCTGGTTCAGGCTCAGCAACAGGTGTTGGAACAGCACCCGTTGCCCAAGTCGCTGGTCGAGGCAGCCACGGCGCGCATGGGGCAACTGTTGGCACCGCTGGATTACGTCAGCCTGCCGCGCGACCACTACTGGCAACAGGCATTGCGGGCATTGCTCGATCAGTTGCCTCAGGCCACTGATGCCGTGCAAGAGGTGATTGCGGGCTTACGCGATACCTCGGCCGAGCAACTGGAGCGACACGCCAGCGCACTGCTAAGTGGCCATCACAGCGAAGTTGGCAGTGGCCGGGCCCTGTTTATCTGGGCGGCACTGTCCTTGTATTGGACGCAGTTGGCCGCGCGATTGCCCGCCAGCGGCCATGCAGACTATGGTGAACATCGTCAGTTTTGCCCGGTCTGTAACAGCGAGCCCTCGACCAGCGTGGTGTTAGGCGGCGCGCAAAATGGGTTGCGGTATTTGCATTGCCGATTGTGCGAGAGCCGCTGGCACATGGTCAGGGCCAAGTGCAGCAATTGCGAACAGACCGGCCAGCTCGACTATTGGTCGCTGGACAGTAAAGAAGCCAGCATCAAGGCTGAAAGCTGCCTGGACTGTCACAGTTACCTCAAGGTCCTGTATCTGGACCGGGACTCTACCCTCGAAACCTTCGCTGACGACCTGGCCTCACTGATGCTCGATGCCAAAATTGAAGAGCAAGGGTTTTCCCGCAGCGGGTTGAACCCATTTTTGTTCCCCGGTTAACCAATGACACTGGAGGCATTGATGCCGTGTGTACGCTTGCAACGCATCCTGATCACCAACGACGACGGGATTGACGCTCCCGGCCTTGCGGCACTGGAAGCCGTGGCGCATCAATTGGCTGACGAGGTCTGGGTGGTCGCCCCCGATCACGACCAGAGCGGCATATCGACAGCCATCAGCATTCACCATCCATTGCGGATCACGCCGCGCGGGGAGCGACGGTTTTCGGTCTCCGGCACCCCCGCAGATTGTGTCGCTGTGGCTTTGCGCCAGTTAATGGCGAACCCGCCACAGCTCATGCTTTCGGGGATCAACAAAGGCGCGAACCTGGGGGTTGAAACGCTCTATTCCGGCACAGTGGGTGCGGTTATGACCGGCCTGTTGATGGGCGTGCCTTCTATTGCCTTGAGCCAGTATTTCACCCGTCGGGATTCGGTGCGCTGGGACACTGCCCGCACCCTGGCGCCCGCGGTCATACGTCAGTTGCTGGGCAAAGGCTGGGAACAGTCCGCGTGCTTGAACATTAACTTCCCGGATGTCCCGGCAGATGAGGCGGGCCCGGTGTGCATCACCCGGCAGGGGGCAGGGCGGATGGAAGGCATCGCCGTCCACGAGCGCACGGATTTTCGTGAGGCCACTTACTATTGGCTCAACATCACGCGGCATGCCCAAGCCGAAGCGGCTGACACCGAGACTCAAGTGGTCACCCAAGGCGGTATATCGGTGACACCGCTGGCGTTTGACCGTACGGCGCTGGCATTGCGTGATCAGTTACAACGTGCCGTGGACGCTTAAGCCCAATTCGCCGGGTCATTCACCGTGGCCTGGTGTGCTTGCAGCATGCCGGGGATTTCCTGCTTGAGAAATTCGACCCAGGTTTTGACTTTGGCATCCAGAAAACGGCGAGAAGGGTAAAGCGCGTAGATGCTTTTCTCGTGCAGCCGGTAATGCGGCAACAGGCGCACCAGGCCTTTGCGTTTGTAGGAGTCCACCGCGACGTAATCGGGCAACAGGCAGACGCCGAGGCCCGCTTCAGCCGCCTGGGCCATGGCTTCTGCGACATTCACCTGAAACACCTCCCCGGGCCGCACCGACTGCTCGCCCTGTTCGTCGCGAAATACCCAGCTATCGGTAAACATCGGATCGACCAAGTGCAGGCAACGGTGCTCTGCAAGGTCGTCCGGTTTTTGCGGAATGCCATATTGAGCGAGGTAGGAGGGCGCTGCGCTGATGACGCTGGAGATGGTGCCCAAAGCCTGGCCCACCAGCTCGGAATCCGGCAGGTGTGAAGACAGGGTGATGACCACGTCATGCCCTTCTTCGAGCAAGTCGGGCTGACGTTGCGAAAGGGTTAAATCCACATTGACCAGTGGATACAGCTGCGCGTAGCGCGCCACCAGCGGAGCCAGCAATTGAATGCCTATGCCGGTGGTTGATTGCACACGCAAATGACCACGAGGCGTTAAATGCGCGCCTCCGGCTTCAGCATTGGCGTCTTCAACTTCGCTCAAAATCAGGCGGCACCGTTCCAGGTAGCGGGTTCCGACTTCAGTCAGCGCCAGACGACGTGTGCTGCGTTGCAGCAGTCGGGCTTGCAGTGAGGCTTCAAGCTCAGACAGCAGGCGAGAGGTCTGCGCGGTGGAATAGCCCAACGCCTGAGCGGCAGCCGTGAAGCTGCCGGTATCGACCACTCGCACGAAAACACGCATCGCCTGAAAAATGTCCATCCTGATGATTACTCCACACGTCAGCGTGTTTTTTTGTGGCGCAGATGATTACACAGGCTGGGGAAATATGCCGCTTTGACATCACGGGCCGTGTTTATTCACGCGCCGGACCGGAGGCCCTCATGCAGGCCTCACGGATTTACGGGTGAGGAAGTGACTGAAGAACTTGCCTGTTCAGCCATTGTTTTGGATCCATTGTTTATATAAAGGGGAGGCCCGCCTTTTTTCGTTGATTGAAAGCAATCGTAGGAAGTTTCTGTGATTCGGGTAATAACTGTTCTTTCTGAATGAGAACTGATCTTTGCTTGTAAGAAAAATACTAGATATCACTTTGGCATCACTTGCTTTTGTCACGGTATGTGCTTGATTCTAAATGCAGGGATCTTTTTCTAAGATGATCTGTCAGACATAGCCTAAGAAAGACCTAGCCAATAGGTGCTTAAACAGTCAAGCGGTGAACTTGCCAAGAAGTTCTACTCACAAGGTGCATTTTTTTGAAAACTATTCAGCATCCGCTAGCAGAAACTTCGACTGACGAAATCGATCTATTTGCGCTGATTCAATCGCTTTGGCAACAAAAAAAGCTCATTGCAGGCACCACGCTTGTCGTGGGTGCCATGGCCTTGACCTATGCCATGCTTGCGCCTCGGGTGTACCAGGCCAGTACAGTGCTCAGGCCAGCGGCGATCAATGAGCTCGATGCCCTGAACCGCTCGGAGGTCTACAAGTTGCCCCCGACCGAGGCCTTGCTTAAGGTAGGCGCTGCGCTGGATTCCTACGAAACACGCTTCAGATTTTTTCAATCGAATCAGGACCTGTTCAAGCCATTGCAAAAAAAAGGCGTATCGCTGGAGCAGAGTTTTGAAATCTTTAACCGCGATGCCATTAACCTCATACAACCGGATCCAAAAAAGCAGGATTCCCTCAGTCCTTTCCTCAAACTGGAGATGACCTATCCAGAGGATGTTGATGGGGTAAAAATTCTCAACGGTTTTGTTGACTACGCGATCAATAATCAGCGCGCCCAAATTGGCGCCGATCTCAAAGTCATCATTAATAACCGACTCAGAGAGCTGGAAGAAAAGATTGATGCCGCGCGCTCCGGTTACAAGTCGGACAAAGAAGGCAAGATTGCGACACTGGTCGAATCCGATACGCTTGAGCGGGCAAAACTCAAAGACGAACTTCAGGCCCTGCGCCTGCAACTCAAGACCGAACGCGAATCGCGGATCGCTCAGCTCTCGGAGGCGATCTCCATTGCGCGCTCGCTGGGCATTACCCGTCCCACTACGCCTTCGGCCATGTCTGATGCGGCCAAAGGCTCGTCGCAAGTGATGCGCACTGAAATCACCTCGCAAAGTATTCCGCTGTACTTCATGGGGACGCAGGCCCTTGAAGCCGAGCGTGCCGCCTTGCTCAAACGCACCTCGGACGATTTCACCGACAAGCGCATCTCAACTATTGGCAAAAAGTTGCAGTTGCTGGAAGTCAACCGTCAGGTGGAGCAACTCGGCAAGCGTTCGAATGAAGATTTGTTCCTGAAAAACATCGAACCGCTGCGGGCTGAAGTCGTGCGCCTGGGCAATTTGAATACCGACATGAGCACGCTGGGAATCGTCAGTATTGACCGCAAGGCGCAGACGCCGATCAGCCCGATCAAGCCTAAAAAAGCGCTGATTGTCGGGCTTGGACTGATTTTCGGGTGTTTACTCGGGATCGGCATTGCCACCGGGCGTTTCTTGATCGCGCGGCGCCGGGAAGCCTTGTAAGGACGTCAGACCAGAACCGCGACAGACTTGATTTGCGCCCAGATGACCTGGCCTGGCACGAGCTGTAGTTGATCTCGCGAGTACCGCGTGATCCGTGCCAGCAGTGCGGTCCCTCCCGCATCCAGGCGTATGAGCATATGCGCCTGGTTATCGGCCGGCATTTCACTGACAACCGTGGCCTGCAAGCCGTTAAGAATGCTGCTGTGTGTGCCCGGATCACGGTTCAGGCTGATATCACGGGCCTGCACCTTGATCCGCAGTGACTGCCCGACTGCCAGAGGCCCGTGAGCGACCTTCAGACTCTGGTTGCTGCCCGGCAGTTGCAGGGTCAGCAATTGGTACTGCGCATCGTAATGCGTGACGACGCCTTCAATCAGCACCCCTGCATCATCCCCTTGAGCCAACGGCAGATCGAGCCTTGCCAGTGTGTCTGCAATCGGTCCGCTGGCCAGTACCTTGCCCTCACTGAGCAACACGAGATGATCAGCCAGCCGGGCGACTTCCTCTTGTGAGTGGCTGACATACAGCACCGCAATGTTCAGTTGCGCATGCAGGCGCTCTAGGTAGGGCAGGATTTCGCGCTTGCGCTGGCTGTCCAGCGCGGCCAGCGGTTCATCCATCAATAAGAGTTTGGGGCTGGTGAGCAAGGCACGCGCAATCCCCACGCGCTGACGTTCGCCCCCCGACAAATGAGCGGGCATGCGTTCTAGCAGGTGGCTGATGCCCAACAGGTGCGTGGCCTGTACCAACTCCACACGCCGCTCGCTGCGCGGAATGCGCCGCAACCCGAACTCAAGGTTGGCGCGCACCGAAAGGTGAGGGAACAGGCTGGCTTCCTGGAAGATATAGCCCAGCGAACGCTGATGGACCGGCACAAACACCTTGCGCACGCTGTCCTGCCAGACTTGGCCGTTGACCTCGACATATGCCTCGTGAGCGCGCTCAAGGCCCGCGATACAGCGCAAGCAGGTGGTTTTACCCGAGCCCGAGTGACCAAACAGCGCAGTGACGCCTTGCCCCGGCAGTTGCAGGTCAACGTCCAGGGAGAAGTCGCTGTAACTCAGCTTGAGTCGCACATTAAGCTGCGCGCGCATGTTCAGCTCCATTGGGTGGGGCTTCTGCGACTGGAGTACAACGCCAGCAGCACGAGGAAGGAAAACACCAACATGGCCCCGGCCAGCCAATGCGCTTGGGCATACTCCAACGCTTCGACGTGATCGTAGATTTGCACAGACACCACCCGGGTTTTTTCGGGGATGTTGCCACCGATCATCAGCACCACGCCAAACTCGCCTACTGTGTGGGCAAACCCGAGGATCGCCGCGGTCACAAACCCCGGCCGGGCCAGCGGCAGCATCACGCAGAAAAAGGTGTCCAGGGGATTGGCGCGCAGTGTGGCAGCCACCTCAAGCGGTCGTTTCCCGATCGCAGTGAAGGCATTCTGCAAAGGCTGCACAACAAAGGGCATGGAGTAGATCACGGAGCCGATCACCAGACCGGAAAAGCTGAAGGTCAAGGTGCCAAGCCCCAGAGACTGGGTGAACTGCCCCAAAAAACCATGGGGGCCCATGGCCAGTAGCAAGTAAAAACCGATCACCGTGGGCGGCAATACCAGTGGCAAAGCCACCACTGCGCCCACGGGGCCACGCCACTTCGACGGTGTATGCGCCAGCCACAGCGCGATTGGAGTCCCCACCACCAACAAAATGGCGGTGGTCAGTGACGCCAGTTTCAGGGTCAGCCAAATGGCGGCGAAATCGGCACTTGAAAGCGGCATTTAACGTTGGTAGCCATAGGATTTGATGATGGCCGCCGCTTTGGGACCTTTCAGGTAGTCGACCAGGGCGTGTGCAGCGCGATTGTGTTCACCGGTTTTAAGGATCACGGCATCTTGTTTGATGGGGGCGTGCATCGCGTCCGGCACGATCCAGGCTGAACCGCTGGTGACGTTGCCGTCTTTGTAGATCTGCGACAGAGCGACAAAACCCAGTTCGGCATTGCCCGTCGAAACGAATTGGTAGGCCTGGGTGATGTTCTGCCCTTCTACAATTTTGTCTTTGACCTTGTCCGTCAGGCCCAGCCCGGCCAGCACTTGCGTAGCGGCCAGCCCGTAGGGTGCAGCCTTGGGGTTGGCGATGGCCAGATGCCGGTACTGGTTGGCAAGCAAAGCCTTGTCGGTGCCGTCAATGAACGCTTTATCGGCTGACCACAGCGCCAGCGTGCCAACGGCATAGGTAAACCGGGAGCCCGGCACGATGTCGCCTTCTGTTTCGAGCTTCTCGGGTGTCGTGTCGTCGGCCGCCAGAAACACTTCAAACGGCGCGCCATTTTTGATTTGGGTATAGAACTGCCCTGTCGCCCCGTAGGCTGCGATCACGGTATGGCCCGTGTCCTTTTCAAAATCTTTGGCAATGGCCTGAATAGGGGCGGTGAAGTTGGCGGCAACGGCGACTTGAACTTCGTCAGCCTGCACACCCATCGTCAGGCCGCCGCCCAGAAAGGCAACGATTGCCAAGGGGGCAAAACGCACTGCATGCGCAGTCATCGGGAAACTCCATTTATTGGCGAGGGTCATCCGAACCTGTCGAGTAAGGCCGGGCAACGTGAAGATAATCGCTATAACAAAAAGTTTATAGCGCTTTATTTTCAAATGGCCATCATGGCTCCCCGCAGGGACCGTTTCAGCCTGCTTTGCGCAGGGTGATATTGATGCGCTGTTCGCCCAGCAATGAATGGGTTCCGGGTTTGATAGGCAAAATGCCGTGGTAACGCAACCGATCCACGCCGCCCCAGACCACGACATCACCATGAAACAGCGACAGACGTTGCACAGGGTCGCTGCGTTCAAACCCGCCAAACTGGAACATAGCCGGCAAGCCGAGGGAGATCGACACAATAGGCGCGGTGTAGGCGCGTTCGTTTTTGTCCTGATGCAGTGACATCTTGGCGCCAGGCGCATACGCATTGATCAGGCAGGCATCGGGCACAAAATGCTCGAAGCCTGCTGTCGCCGCAGCGGAGTGTGCGAGTTCAAGCAACGCTTGGGGAATCGCTGGCCAAGGCATGCCGCTTAATGGGTCGACGGGGCTGTAACGGTAGCCGTGAGCACTGGACGTCCATCCCAGCGCGCCGCAACTACTCAAGCGCGCTGACATGGTGAAACCGCCGGGGGTTTGCATATGACGAAACGGCGATTCATGCAACACGCGCTCAAGCGCTGTCAACAACGCCTCGACCCAGGGCAGGGCATATCCGCGCAAGACAAACGCCTGCGTACTGAATTGCTGAATGCGGGCGGGCTGTTGCAGGTCGTCTTCGTCGAACAGGTCCAGAGACATGGCGGATCAGAGCGCCTTGCTCACTTTGATGTCGGTAATGGTTTGTTCTTTGCCGTTAATTTTTTCAAGCGCTGCGCGGGCTTCTTCCTCTGACCCGGACGTGAGCTGTGCGAATTCAAAACGGCGCTCGCCGTCGAGCTTGTACTTGATGACGTATTTAGTGGTTGGCACGGGAATTCCTGTCGCTAAGAGACGGTGTCAGGTTTAACGGAGCTTGGAGCTGGAGCGGCGAACGATCTTGATCGAATGCTTCAAGGTCGGCTTGCGCGTCACGCTGATCGCCCGGCTGCTGACCGTATCGATGGTGATGTTCCAGAAGCCGGTGCTTGGCGCGGTGATTCTGGCCGGAAATTTGTCGAATGCCCCGCCGTGGTACGAGTGTCGGCCACCATTTTTGAAGCTGCGAAAGTGCGCATCGCTCATCAGGCGAATGTTGCAGGGATGGGAGCACTCGATGACGACGATGTCATCTTCGTTGAGGTGCTCACGCTGGTGAATGAATTTCATGGGGGCTCCGAAGGGCGCTTTTGCTAAAAAAACAGGACGATAACATGTGCTTTAGTCCAAGTTGGAGGCTAAACCAGCTTATTATGCTGCCGCGCAGACGAATCTGACGCTTGGCAAATTTAAATTGCTACTTTTTGAGTATTAATTCCCTGCCCGCAGGGAGAAATTTTAAAGATCGATGGTCGTAGGATCTTTAACGGAGGATTTGTATGAAGTGGGGCGTATTGGTGGCAATGCTAGCTTTGGGAGGCTGTGCATCGGTCACGGACATTGAGCAGACATTGCCGACGATGAGTGTGATTTCTGGCAAGAAGCCGGAGGCTTACGCTCAGTGCCTGGTGCAACAGCTATCACGCACACGCAAAGCCCCGCAAATTGAGCCGCACAAGGATGGTTTGCGGGTAATCGTTCCGCAAAAGCTGACCTCGGGGCCCACGGCGGTGATTGATATCGAAGAGCGTTCGGCGGGTAGCAGCATCAAGGTGTACGAAAGCATGTCTAACGTGCCGATTCGCCCAGGAGACATTCGCGCGGCAGCGACGCACTGCATTTCCGGTCAATAACGCGACCGTTCGTTCTTCCTGCGGCCTACACAAAAACCTGACAGTTGCTTCTTGCAGCGGTCGGGTTTTTTTCTTACAGGCGCTTATCGGTGAGGACTACGCGTTGCAGGCAAATAGCCATTAGCTTACTATTTTTGTGCTTATAGGTTTTTCGCCTATGCATATAACAAAAATGGAGCGGCCCAAGATGCCTCTTAAGCGAACACTGGCCAGTGGTTTGGCGTTGCTTGCCATAAGCAGCGTTCAGGCCGGGGAACCTCGCGACGTCTTCCTGCAAGGTGGCAGCCAGCCCGGCGCGACAGCCTGCATGGCGTGCCACGGCATGGATGGCCTGGGCGTAGCCCCGGCAGGTTTTCCACGACTGGCCGGGCTTTCGGCCCAATACCTGAGCAAACAACTGAGCGACTTTAAAGAAGGCAAGCGGGTGAGTCCGGTGATGCAGCCTTTGGCCAGCGCATTGACGCCGGACGAGATCACCTCAGTGACCACAGCATTGGCCGCGATGCCTGCGCCATCCGCCCCGTCCATCAATCGCAGCCACGCGGCCAAAGGTGTGGGGCAGACGCTGGCCCTGCGCGGCGCCTGGGAGCGCAACATTCCTGAGTGTGTGAGCTGCCATGGCCCAGGCGGCGCAGGGGTGGGCAGCGCGTTTCCGCCACTGGCCAATCAACCCGCCCTTTACCTTGCCGGACAGCTAAATGCATGGCGTGCGGGCCTGCGCCGCAATGACCCGAGTGACCTGATGGGGCACATCGCCAAGGCCATGACGGAAGAAGAAGTGACGGCGGTCGCCGAATATTTCGCCACTGTGGCGCCTCAGGAGGCTGCGCAATGACACGTCTGTTAGCCGGTTATGCGCTTTGTGTGCTGGTTGCACCGATGGCGAGTGCAGCCCCCATTGCCATGGAAGATCAGTCGCAACTGAAAATCCCGCCTGCGGCTCAGCACGCGAAAGCCTATTTTCGTCCTCCGCAGCAAAGCGAACTTCCCGACAATGCCTATGGAAAGATGGTCATGGACGGGTACGCACTGTTTGTGGACACCAAACGTCAAGCGCCACAGTTTGTCGGCAATGGCCTCAATTGCACCAATTGCCACCTGGATCAGGGCAGGCTGGCCAACTCCGCTCCCCTGTGGGGCGCATACACGATGTATCCCGCCTATCGCCAGAAGAATGACAAGGTCAATACCTTTGCCGAACGCCTGCAGGGCTGTTTTCAGTTCAGCATGAATGGCGGCACGCCACCGGCCGCCGACAGTCGAGAAATCACCGCGCTGTCGGTGTATGCCTATTGGTTGTCGACAACAGCGCCGGTTGGGGTCGAGTTGCCAGGGCGCGGCTATCCGCAAGTGCCGCAGCCCGCAGGTGGCTACGATCTTGAGCGCGGCGCGGCTGTTTATGAGGCGCAGTGTGCGTTATGCCATGGCAATCAGGGGCAAGGTCAGAAAGTCGGGACCGATTACGTAATGCCACCTTTGTGGGGTAAAGACTCCTACAACTGGGGGGCAGGCATGCACCGCATCAACACAGCGGCGTCGTTCATCAAACACAATATGCCGTTGGGTAAACCCGGCAGCTTGAGCGACCAGCAAGCATGGGATGTGGCGGCGTTCATCAATACGCACGAACGACCACAGGACCCACGCCTGGTGGAAGGTTCGATTGAGAAAACCCGCGTGAAATTTCACGCCAATGACGGGGTCAATGCGTACGGGCAAATCATTAATGGCATTTTGATCGGGCAGGGGATCCAGTAAACTTCGCGCCTTGAACCTCGCTGCCGTTAAAGGCGTGTACAGCCACGGCAGTTTTTCAGGAGAACGCGATGAAACGAGCGCTCGTGCAGCAGCGTCATGCCGACGGCAGCATTACCGCCACCCATGCCATCCCTAACCCGGCAGCGACCGAGGAGTGGATTGTATTTTTCAAGAAGAGTGCAGGGCGCAGCTTCTTTTTAGTGGATGACAACGACGAAGTTGAATCCTTTGAGCGTCTGGATGCGCTGGTAGAAACCTTGCGTTCCCTGGGTATCAAATTCGTCGAAGTCCACCTGTGAAGAGTGTGCTATTTGCACATCACCACGATGGTGCGGCTAGTGAAATTTCCTACATCAACACCCATGGTTTTTTCACTATCCTTCACGGCTGAGGAGCCATCGGTGCCGACAATGGTGTAGCCGGTGCCCGCGCAAGAGGCGTCTGCCTTTTCATAGCATTTGCCCCAGGACATGGCCTCGCCCGAGCAGTCGATGCTCAGCCCCTGTTGTCCGTCGGGCAAATAGGTGTTGGACGCCGTGGCGCAGCCTCCAAGGGACAGCAGTACACATATCAGGATCTTTTTCATTGAGTGCCAATTATCGCGAAGGAGAGGATCAGGAATTGTTCTTGCGCTTGCGCACGGGTGCCGATGGCTGATCCTGGAGCACGTTAGCCACTTCAATCGCAGCGGCCTCACTTCCAAAAGGGCCTGCAATCGGCTCATCGGTGCTCTCCAGAACCCACCAGGCATCGGTCTGAAGTTGTTTGATCAGATACCCGTTAACTTTTTTTACATCCGACATGACACGCTGAACTCACTGAGTGGAAAAGAGCGCCATGTTACCGCCATTCGGGGCTTTAGCGCTGTCAAGGATGCGTAAGTGCCACTCGCCACAAAGAGACCCTGGTGCGGTTTCAGAGGTTCCATGAAAGGCATCCGCACATGAAAAAAAAGTTAAAAAGGAACTAAGTGGCACATATTTTCTCTATGTTGGTATCAGTATGCTATCGGGGGCATTGTAAGCTAGCTGCCGCCTGATTAGACTGCGCCAAATCCGTACGCACAGCCCTTTTAAGGACTCATATGATCAAGAAATGCTTGTTCCCAGCAGCCGGCTACGGCACTCGCTTTTTGCCAGCGACCAAAGCCATGCCTAAAGAAATGCTGCCGGTGGTGAACAAGCCACTGATCCAGTACGGCGTTGAAGAAGCACTCGACGCAGGACTGAACGAAATCTCCATCGTGACGGGTCGTGGCAAGCGCGCCCTTGAAGACCATTTCGACATCAGCTATGAGCTGGAAAACCAGATCAAGGGCACTGATAAAGAGAAATACCTGGTAGGTATCCGTCGCCTGCTGAGCGAATGCTCGTTCTCTTACACCCGTCAGACCGAAATGAAAGGGCTGGGTCACGCTATCCTGACCGGCCGCCCACTGATCGGCGACGAACCTTTTGCCGTGGTGCTGGCGGACGACCTGTGCGTCAACCTGGAAGGTGACGGCGTCTTGACCCAGATGGTCAAACTGTACAACCAGTACCGCTGCACCATCATTGCCATCCAGGAAGTTGACCCGCAGGAAACCAACAAGTACGGCGTCATCGCCGGTGACCTGATTGGTGATGACCTGTACCGCGTACGCAACATGGTTGAGAAACCAGCCCCTGAAGATGCACCTTCGAACCTGGCGATTATCGGTCGTTACATCCTGACCCCGGACATCTTTGATCTGATCAAGCAAACCGAGCCAGGCAAAGGTGGCGAAATTCAGATTACCGATGCGCTGATGAAGCAGGCGCAAAACGGCTGCGTGATTGCGTACAAATTCAAAGGCAAGCGTTTCGATTGCGGCGGTGCGGAAGGCTACATTGAAGCGACCAATTTCTGCTTCGAAAACTTCTACAAAACCGGCAAGGCTTACTAAGAAATACGAGCGTGCTGACTGCTTCAAGGGAAAGCCACCTACGGGTGGCTTTCTCGTTTTCCCATTTCAGTCATCCTCGGCGCTGGTCAATCGCGCCGCAGGGATTATGCTGATGGACTGCTCAGGAGATAGTGATGTCCTACGAATTTGATTTGTTTGTGATTGGGGCCGGTTCAGGCGGTGTACGCGCTGCCCGTTTTGCAGCCGGGTTTGGTGCCAAGGTGGCCGTGGCGGAAAGCCGCTATTTGGGCGGTACGTGCGTCAATGTGGGGTGTGTGCCTAAAAAGCTGCTGGTCTACGGCGCCCACTTTGCCGAAGAGTTCGAGCAGGCGTCAGGCTTTGGCTGGACGCTGGGTGCTTCCAGCTTCGACTGGTCCACGCTGATTGCCAACAAAGACCGTGAAATCAATCGTCTCAATGGTATCTACCGCAACTTGCTGGTTAACAGTGGTGTTACGTTGCTGGAGGGGCACGCCACCTTGACCGGGCCAAACGAGGTGCTGGTCAATGGTCGGCGGCACACGGCAAAACACATCCTCATCGCCACCGGTGGCTGGCCGCAGATCCCCGAGATCCCGGGGCATGAACACGCCATCAGTTCGAACGAAGCGTTCTTTCTCAAGGCGCTGCCAAAGCGCGTGCTGGTTGTGGGCGGAGGCTACATTGCCGTCGAGTTCGCGGGGATTTTCCAGGGGTTGGGCGCCGAGACCTCTCTGCTGTATCGCGGTGAGATGTTCCTGCGAGGTTTTGATGGCTCCGTGCGCAAACATTTGCATGAAGAGCTCCTCAAGCGCGGCATGGACGTGCAGTTCAACGCCGATATTGCGCGAATCGACAAGCAGCCCGATGGCAGCCTGAAAGCCACGCTAAAAGACGGTCGTGTGCTTGAAGCTGATTGCGTGTTCTATGCGACGGGTCGCCGGCCGATGCTTGACAACCTTGGTCTGGAAACCACGGGCGTCAAACTCGACAAGCGCGGCTTCATTAACGTCAATGACCTGTACCAGACCGATGAACCTTCGATTCTGGCCATTGGCGACGTCATTGGCCGTGTGCAATTGACGCCTGTTGCACTCGCAGAAGGCATGGCCGTGGCGCGCCGTTTGTTCAAGCCTGAGCAATACCGCCCGGTGGATTACAACATGATCCCGACGGCCGTATTCAGCCAGCCCGCTATCGGGACCGTCGGCTTGAGTGAGGAGCAAGCCCTCGAGGATGGACATCAGGTGCAGATCTTCGAAAGCAGTTTCAGGCCGATGAAACTGACGATGACCGATTGCCAGGAACGCACGCTCATGAAGCTGGTGGTTGATGCCGAAACGGACAAAGTGTTGGGTTGCCATACGGTCGGCCCCGAAGCGGGGGAAATTGTGCAGGGCTTAGCCATTGCCATGAAGGCTGGCGCAACCAAACAGCACTTTGACGAAACCATTGGCGTCCATCCCACGGCGGCCGAAGAATTTGTCACCATGCGCACGCCCGTCAAGCGCTAATCGAATGCGTGGAGAGACTGCTGCGGGCGTCGCGCCATGCTTGCCGCAGTCACTCAACACGATGCGCATCCCGCGCGCCGTACATATCAACCACCGCTGCGTGCATGCACTCATGAACTATCCGTCAGCTACTGAGGCAAAACTCAATCATTGACGGAAACTCCCATGAAACCCTTACCCAATCGAGTGCTGCGCCAACGACTGACCCTGCCGGCCCCGGGAGTTCTGTGCCAGCGATACCTGAATAACCGGGCTCAATCAACTCAGCCCTCTTAAAAAGAGCGCTGAGCGTCTTCGGCAGGGCTTTGCCGGGTGATTACTCGTCGGTCGGGGCTGGCGTCTCGGCGTCTTTGAGTGCCTTGAGCGTCTCCAGTGTCGCCTCTGCTTTCATTGCGCGCATGGTCAATGTTGTCACGGCCAGTTGAGTGTCGGTCTGGGCTTTTTTGAGCGCTTCACCTTCATGGGTCGCCACGCGCAGCCGTTCCTGGAGCAGGGTGCGTTCGCCCTCCAGTTGGCTCACCTGATGACTCAGTTGTTGGTTGTGCGCCCCCAGCTTTTTCTGTTGTTCGTTGACCTGATGGATTTCCTTGGCCAGTGCACGGTTCTCACTGAGCACGCGTTCGTTATCGCGGTGCAGTTGTGTGATTTCATCCTGTCGTACAAGGGCGCTTTGCTGTGCCTGACGCAGTTCCATTTGCACCTGTTGCAATTGGCCTTCATGACGCCGCTGGTCTTGCTCGCGCTGCTCTTTGGCAGCGCTGCGGTAATGCTCAAGCGCATCGCGCGCATGGAGGTGTTTTTCTTCCAGCGAACGGATCTGCTCGTCACGGTCTTTGAGGCGCAATTCAAAATCGCTGCAGGCTTGATTGAGGGCTGCATTGCGCGTCTGTTCGGTCTGCAGCATAGAGCGTGTGGACTCAAGGTTGGCGCTTTCCTGTTGCAAGGCCGTCGTTTGAATCTCCAGATCCTGCTGTAGTCCGGACAGCGCCTGCTGAGCTTCAGACAATTGGGCCTGCAGCTGTGTTTTTAGCTGTTCGTACTGCGCCTGGGCGCGATCAATCGGTTCCTGAGCTTGCTCTTGCAGCCGATGAGCGAGGCGGGTGACCAGTTCTGCAAGCTCATCGCCCAGCGCTTCATGGGATACCCCGCGACGGTTATCACTGTCATCCAGCTCCTTTAAATACCGGTGAATGGTGGTTTTGGAACCGGTATTACCCATCTCGATTCGTACGGCATCAATGCTCGGGTGTTCACCACGGGCCAGGATTGCCGCGCGTGCAATTTGCACCACTGCTTTGTTTACGCCGCCGCGAGCCATGACTCTCTCCTACGATTATGTACTGTGGTATGTATCATGTAATTACATACTATATAAGTTCTGTTTTTCTGTCATTTTTTATGATTTATCAGGCGGGATATACTGGTATTATCCCGTGCTAGAGGCTGTTTTGTGATATTTGGGCCTGTTTCCAGTACGCCAACGTGAGAGATACCCCCCATGAGCGATCTGGATCGCTATCTGAACGCGGCCACCCGCGACAACACCCGACGCAGTTACCGCGCCGCCATCGAGCACTTTGAAGTGACCTGGGGCGGTTTCCTGCCAGCCACCAGCGACAGCGTGGCGCGCTACCTGGTCGCGCATGCCGGTCAGCTCTCGATCAACACTTTGAAACTACGCCTGTCGGCCATCGCTCAGTGGCACAACAGCCAGGGCTTTGCCGACCCGACCAAAGCGCCAGTGGTGCGTAAAGTGTTCAAAGGCATACGCGCACTACACCCGGCGCAGGAAAAACAGGCAGAACCCCTGCAATTGCAGCACTTGGAGACAGTGATTGATTGGCTCGAAAGCGAGGCGCAAACCGCACAGGCCAATGCTGACCAGCCCGGTTGGCTGCGGGCGCGACGCGATACCGCGCTGATATTGCTAGGGTTTTGGCGGGGCTTTCGCAGTGACGAACTATGCCGCTTACAGGTTGAGCACGTGCAAGCGGTAGCAGGTTCGGGGATCACCCTGTATCTGCCGCGCAGTAAAGGAGACCGGGACAACCTCGGCAAAACCTTCCAGACCCCGGCATTGCTGCGACTGTGCCCGGTGCGGGCCTACATCGAGTGGCTCAACGCTTCGGCGCTGGTGCGCGGCCCGGTCTTCAGGGGCATTGATCGCTGGGGCAATCTGGGCGAAGCGGGCTTGCACGCCAACAGTGTGATTCCCTTGCTGCGCCAAGCCTTGGAGCGTGCGGGGATTCCCGCCGAGCAGTACACCAGCCATTCATTGCGTCGCGGTTTTGCAACCTGGGCGCATCACAGTGGCTGGGACCTTAAGTCCCTGATGAATTACGTCGGATGGAAGGACGTTAAGTCAGCGATGCGCTATGTTGAAGCGACCCCGTTTACCGGGATGAGCATTGCGGCAGAAAAACGTATCGGGCCTTGATCGGGATCAAGGTGCGGGTGAGCGGGCTGGCAGAGAGTGGTATTCGGGTTTCTTCTATTAATAGAGCAACCTGATAGCCAAAACTAATCACCAGCATCAGCTTTCCCAATGAGCCAGATACAAAATGTGTTGTTAGGATTCACCCCATCAACTTTTCAACCCTGACGGAGAGTCAACGATGCCTATCATCAATAGCCAAGTAAAACCGTTCAAAGCCACCGCTTACAAAAACGGCAGCTTCGTAGAAGTGTCGGACGCCGACCTGAAAGGCAAATGGTCCGTTGTGTTCTTCTACCCGGCTGACTTCACCTTCGTTTGCCCAACCGAGCTGGAAGACCTGGCTGACAACTACGAAGAGTTCAAGAAACTCGGCGTGGAAATCTACAGCGTGTCTACTGACACCCATTTCGCTCACGCGGCATGGCACAACACCTCGCCAGCCATCGGTAAAATCCAGTACACCATGATCGGCGACCCGACGCTGACCATCTCTCGCAACTTCGACGTACTGATCGAAGAAGCGGGCCTGGCGGATCGCGGCACGTTCGTGATCAACCCTGAAGGTCAGATCAAGATCGTTGAACTGAACGACGGCGGCGTTGGCCGTGATGCTTCCGAACTGCTGCGCAAAATCAAAGCGGCTCAGTACGTGGCTGCCCACCCGGGTGAAGTGTGCCCGGCCAAATGGAAAGAAGGTGAGTCCACCCTCGCGCCATCGCTCGACCTGGTCGGCAAGATCTAAGCCTGTGAGCCAGCCAAGGGCGGTGATCCGCACCTGAGTTGTCAGCAGCATCGCCCTCAAAACGCCCGGGCGAGATTCGCTCGGGCGTTTTTTTTACACAGTCTTAAACCGTTAAGGAGATCGCCCGTATGTTGGACGCCAATTTAAAAGCTCAGTTGAAGTCATACCTGGAGCGGGTCACCCAGCCGATCGAGATCGTTGCTTCCCTCGACGACGGTGCGAAATCCCGTGAAATGCATGACTTGTTGAAAGAAATCGCCAGCCTTTCCAGCCAGATCACCTTGCTGGACAACGGCACCGATGCGCGCAAACCATCGTTCTCGTTGAATCGCCCGGGCGGTGATATCAGCCTGCGTTTTGCAGGCATCCCCATGGGCCACGAATTTACATCGCTGGTGCTGGCATTGCTGCAAGTAGGCGGCCACCCATCGAAAGCCAGTCCCGAAGTGATCGAACAAATCCGCTCATTGAAAGGTGAGTTCAACTTCGAGACGTACTTCTCGCTGTCGTGCCAGAACTGCCCGGACGTGGTCCAGGCGCTGAACCTGATGGCCGTGCTCAACCCTAATATTCGCCACGTGGCGATTGACGGCGCCCTGTTTCAGGACGAGGTCAATGACCGTCAGGTCATGGCGGTTCCCAGCGTCTACCTGAACGGTGTCAACTTTGGTCAGGGCCGCATGGGCCTGGAAGAGATTCTCGGCAAGCTGGACACCGGCGCCATAGAACGCCAGGCCGAGAAAATCAGCGCCAAAGACGCCTTTGATGTGCTGGTGATCGGTGGCGGCCCGGCCGGTGCGGCAGCGGCCATTTATGCCGCCCGTAAAGGCATTCGTACCGGCGTGGCAGCAGAGCGTTTCGGCGGCCAGGTGCTCGACACCATGGCCATCGAAAACTTTATCTCGGTGCAGGAAACCGAAGGGCCGAAACTGGCCATGGCGCTTGAAGAGCACGTCAAGCAATACGACGTGGACATCATGAACCTGCAACGCGCCGATCAATTGATTCCCGGCAAAGCTGGCGAGCTGCACGAAGTGAAATTCACCAGTGGAGCGTCTTTGAAGGCCAAGACACTGATTCTGGCGACCGGTGCGCGCTGGCGTGAAATGAACGTGCCCGGCGAGCAGGAATACCGCAGCCGTGGCGTCGCCTACTGCCCGCACTGCGACGGGCCGCTGTTCAAGGGCAAGCGCGTGGCCGTCATTGGTGGCGGTAACTCAGGGGTTGAAGCCGCCATCGACCTGGCCGGTATCGTTGCCCACGTCACGTTGCTTGAGTTTGACACCAAGCTGCGTGCTGATGCCGTCTTGCAACGCAAGCTCAACAGCTTGCCGAACGTCACAGTGATAACTAGCGCGCAAACCACAGAAGTGACCGGCGACGGGCAGAAAGTGAATGGCCTGCGTTACAAAGATCGTCAATCCGGCGAGATCCACAACGTCGAGCTGGAAGGCATTTTTGTACAGATTGGTTTGCTGCCCAACACGGATTGGCTCAAAGGCACTGTCGAATTGACACCGCGGGGCGAAATCGTAGTGGATGCTCGCGGCGAGACGTCAATTCCAGGTATTTTTGCAGCCGGTGACGTGACCACCGTGCCGTACAAGCAGATCGTGATCGCGGTAGGAGAGGGCGCCAAGGCGTCGCTGAGTGCCTTCGATCATTTGATCCGCACGTCTGCCCCTGATTAAAGGCCCGGACAGAAAAAAACCCATGAGCGATCATGGGTTTTTTTTGCGTTGCTTGTTA
This sequence comes from Pseudomonas sp. ESBL9, assembly GCF_036668715.1. Lineage (NCBI taxonomy): Bacteria > Pseudomonadati > Pseudomonadota > Gammaproteobacteria > Pseudomonadales > Pseudomonadaceae > Pseudomonas > Pseudomonas sp. ESBL9. The sequence continues at coordinate 834,749 of NZ_JAZEVV010000001.1, forward strand.
CAGCGGTGTGGGCTGAATGATCTCGACCCAGTAGCCATCAGGGTCTTTGATGAAGGCCAGGGACTTCATGCGGCCGTCGCTCAAACGCTTCTGGAAGTCGACATTTAGTGTCTCGAAACGCTCGCAGGCGGCAACGATGTCTGGCACTGAAACGCAGATGTGACCAAACCCGCGCGGGTCGGTATTGCCGTTGTGGTACACAACGCTGTCGTCTGTTTCCGAACCGTGGTTGTGGGTCAGTTCCAGAATGCCGGGGATCGACTTCATCCACACCGTACGCGCGGCGTCATCGGCCGGGATCTGTGCTTTGTCAACCAGCGCCAGGAAGTACAGGCTGAACGCTGCTTCAGGGAAATCACGTTTTTCCACCAAGGAGAAACCGAGGACGCGGGTGTAAAAATCCAGGGACTTCTCGATGTCCTTGACGCGCAACATGGTGTGGTTGAACACAAAATTTTGGGTAGCGCTGTCTGGCGTAGCGGTAACGCCGGGCATGCTGTTCAGTTCTTGCAGGCTCATGAACCCTCCGAAGGTGATGCTTGGATGATTGGTCGCTACGGTGAGCGTGATGAGGGGAATGATACGGAATGTGACGCCATGCGCCAAACCGGATTCAGGGTCGGGAGGCAGATAGCCGTGATGATTGATAGCGCGCACTCGATAAATCCGAGGCAAAAAGAAGCCCGCCGAAGCGGGCATGGGGCGCTAGTCCTTTAGCAGCCTTCATCCTGAAACCTGCGGTGTGAAAAAAATGTGAATATTGAGGCGCCTGCGACTATCGGACCGTTCTGCCGGCTGAACGGTCTGCGCACGATCGGCTCTCGGTCGAATACGCTGTGTAGAAGCAGGCGCTGAATAAATCGCCAAAAAAGCCCTGACGAACAGGGCTTTTTGGATGCAAGGTCAGGTTCTCACCCAGCTTTCTACCGTTGATGCGCCGTACTGTTCTTTCCAGGCTTTCAGCCCGCGATGGTTACCGCCTTTGGTTTCAATCAGTTCACCGGTATGCGGGTTGTGATAGACCTTTACGACACGGGCTTTGCGCTGTTTAGGGGCCGTCGAAACCTTTGATGTCACCGGGTGAGGATCAAGAATCGCAATGATGTCGCGCAAATTCTTATTGTAGGACTTCATCAATCCTTGAAGTTTTTGCTCAAATTCAATCTCCTTTTTTAAACCGGCATCATTTTTCAAGGCCTCCAACTGCGCCATTTGTTCTTGCAGCGCCTTTTCAGCGGCGCGAAACTCGGCAAGTCTGCTCAAAGTCATTACTCCGATCGTGGGTTCGGTATGTACCTAACCGATAGGTAGAAAGAAAGACGGGCAACATAAGGTAGACAGGGCAGTACTTCAGCCGTTCATTGAAAATGACTGCCCAGTAACACAACTATTCGGACGACCTGGATTCGGTCAAAAAAATTGTAGTTGTTAATCTGCAAACTGCCACACACCAAACGCAGATAGCACAAGGGTTCAATGAAGGCTGATGAACGATCGCCCCTCTAAGTTTTTCGGGCTGGTCGTTTGCGTAAAGACACGATGAACTGGTCTGCCGGTAACGGACGTGCAAACAAATAACCCTGTAAAAACTCGACCCCCCGGGCCGCCAGATACTGGCTTTGCTCTTCAGTTTCAACCCCTTCTGCGACTACGGCCAAGCCCAGTTTTGCGCTGAGTTCAATAATGGCGTCAAGAATATGGATGGACAGCGCATCGGCACCAATCATGGCGACGAAACTTTGATCTATCTTCAGGTAATCGACATTGAATTCGTGCAGGTAGCCCAGACTGGAATGTCCGGTACCAAAATCATCAATGGCAATCATCACCCCTAATTCATGAAGTTGGGCGAATAAGCGGTGCGTCAATTCGCTGGGCACGATTAATTCGCGCTCCGTTAACTCCAGTACCAGTTTGATATGCCCTGGCGCAAACGCTTTAAGGAACGTCCTGCAATCTTCAACCAGTTCCAGATCCTGGCAGTGACGCGCCGTGATATTGAACCCGATATGAAACCCCGGCTCCATGCTAGTGGCCTGTGGCGCCAGTAACTTTGCTGTTTGCTGCATCAAAGATCGCGTCATGGGCACGATAAGCCCGGAGTGTTCGGCAAACGGTATAAACAAATCAGGGCGCACCAGACCTTCACGGGGGTGTTGCCAGCGCATCAATACTTCCGCGCCCGCCCACTGTCGGTCATCAGCCCGCACGATGGGCTGAAAGAAGGGAATGAATTCTCCGGCCTCCAGTCCACGCTGAAGTTCATGGCTGGGAGACGACGCGCGCTTTTGCAACCAGCGAACGGTGCCCGCCGAGACCACGCCCAAAAAGATCATTAAGGCGATCAGTCCGGGGGATTCCATAAACGCAAAACGCCACACCTCGCCGTCGCTGAAACCGGCCACGACGCGGTAGGGGTATTGCGCAGAGGGCAAGCTGACCTGCGCCACCGGATAGTCAGGCACAGGCGTGTTGCGAGCGACCCCATAGCGATCTATCCAGGCGTCTCCCACTTGCAGCAATAACAGGGTTTTATGATTGATCAGCCCCAGCACATTGACCAGGTGAAAACCATAAAGGCTGACCAGCACGCCTTGATGGTCTTTCTGTTTGCGCAAGATCAACAGCGGTTCATGCGGGGTGACCGGGTTGCCCGACATCAACCACAATCGACCTGCCACGTAATTTTCCGGGTTGACGGTTTCTTTGAAATTGCCAAACAAGGAAGAGCAATACAGCTGGTTGTCCCACACCAGATTGACTGAGCGCACAAAGGGACGACGAGTGACTTGATCGCGCAGGGCCAGTTCGACCTGCGTGCATTCCTGGCCGGATAAGGGCAACACCACGTCGGTGGCCAGTGCCGCATTATCGAGCATCTGGTCGAATTGCCTGACCGATTCGGTGACGGTCTGCTTAGCCACCAGCTTGAGTGAGCGGTCAGCCTGCCAGGCGATGATGAACAAGCCCAGCACCACGGGCAGTAAACCACTGAGCACAACCAACGCGTAACGCTCTGTCCATCTGCGGGTCAACTTCAGCGTCAAAGGCATTCAGGTTCCTGCACAGACAAAGGGCTATAAATAGAAAGAAGGTGGGCCGTAATAGGAAAAGGCTAGCATTGGTACGCCACAAATTCACGCGTGGCGGGGACAAACCTGATTACGCCATGTAGAATCCGCTTACGCATACAAGAATAATGACTTCTGCAAGCAGAAGCCCCGCCCGCACGAGATGGGTCGACATGAAGATATTCGGGTTCCAACTGATTCACGGTGATTTCCTTGCGCGCAGTGTGCGTGGCATCTCCTGTGCGCCGCCTGACAGCCTCTGCATTCTTAGCAAATAACCCTACGTTAATTCTAAAAATGACCATGATGAGGCGCCAAAATGGCTGATCTATACGAAAACCCAATGGGTCTGATGGGCTTTGAATTCATCGAGTTCGCATCCCCTGTACCGAATACCCTCGAACCCATTTTTGAAATCATGGGTTTTACCAAAGTCGCTACCCATCGCTCCAAAGCTGTGCACCTGTACCGTCAGGGCGACATCAACCTGATCCTCAATAATGAGCCTCACAGCGTAGCCTCCTACTTTGCTGCCGAACACGGCCCATCCGTGTGCGGCATGGCCTTTCGCGTGCGCAATGCGCAGCAGGCGTATGCCCGTGCCCTTGAGCTGGGCGCACAACCGATTGAAATCCCGACCGGCCCAATGGAGCTGAACCTGCCCGCGATCAAGGGCATCGGCGGTGCGCCGCTGTACCTGATCGACCGCTATGGCGAAGGCAGCTCGATCTATGACATCGACTTCGTGTTCATTGAAGGCGTGGACCGTCATCCAGTGGGGGCGGGCCTGAAAATCATCGATCACCTGACCCACAACGTGTACCGCGGCCGCATGGCGTACTGGGCCAACTTCTACGAAAAACTGTTCAACTTCCGTGAGATTCGTTACTTCGACATCAAGGGTGAGTACACCGGCCTGACTTCCAAGGCCATGACCGCCCCGGACGGCATGATCCGCATCCCGTTGAACGAAGAGTCGTCCAAGGGCGCAGGGCAGATCGAAGAGTTCCTGATGCAGTTCAACGGCGAAGGCATTCAGCACGTGGCATTCCTCAGTGATGACCTGGTCAAGACCTGGGACGCACTGAAGAAAATCGGCATGCGTTTCATGACCGCGCCACCGGACACCTACTACGAAATGCTAGAGGGCCGCTTGCCCAACCATGGCGAGTCGGTAGAGGCCCTGCAATCTCGCGGGATCTTGCTCGATGGCTCCTCCGACAAGGGCGACAAGCGCTTGCTGCTGCAAATCTTCTCCGAAACCCTGATGGGCCCGGTGTTCTTCGAGTTCATCCAGCGCAAGGGCGACGACGGTTTTGGCGAAGGCAACTTCAAAGCCCTGTTCGAATCCATCGAACGAGATCAGGTGCGTCGCGGTGTTTTGACCGCAGACTGATCCTGACACCTAAAGAAACGCCCGCCCGATCATTCGGCCGGGCGTTTTTTTTGAGACTAAAACAATCCGGCAGCGATGTTGATCGAGAACCCCAACACAGCGGTATTGAACAAAAAACCCAGCAGCGAATGCCCCAGCACGGCTTTACGCATCTCGCGCGTGGCAATCGCAACGTCGGCGGTTTGTACCGCCACGCTCAGCGTGAAAGAAAAGTACAAAAAGTCCCAGTAGTCGGGGTCCAATTCACCCTCAGGAAAGCGCAGGGCAGGCTCCGGTCCTTCGTTGTTATAGAACAGCCGGGCGTAGTGCAAGCTGAAAATAACCCCGATCATCAACCACGAACCAACGATGGTCATGCCGGTGAAGGCGTAGTGCATCACCTGGTCGGCGTTGCTGAGTTTGCTATTGCCGGAGAGCTCAAGGGTGATCGCCGCCAGGCTGGCCAATGCCGCCACACAGACCGTGAACAGCACCATGCTGGCATTTTCGTCTTCGACCTCTGCCGTACGTTTGACATCGCAGGCTTTAGCGCGAATGACCAGCCAAAACGTCAACGCCAGGTACAGCCAGACACAGGCATTCCAGCCCAGTAGAAATTTTGTGGTCAGGGTCGCGGCGGGAGCGAAAATCCCGACCGCCACCCCCAGAACAGTGGCAGCGGTCAGGCGAGGGTGAGTGCGTGCAAGGTGCGGCATAAACAATCCCTGTAACGAGGTATTGCTGAACCTTAGCACGTGCCGTCGACGCTTAATGCGTTCGCGGTTTTCTACTCACCCATTTCATCACCACCACAAAGAACACCGGCACGAAAACCACGGCCAATGTGGCCACGATCATGCCGCCAATGACGCCCGTACCAATGGCCTGTTGACTGGCGGAACTCGCACCGGTGGCGATGGCCAGCGGTACGACGCCGAGAATGAAGGCCAGCGAGGTCATCACAATCGGGCGCAGACGCAAGCGCGCGGCCTGAACAGTTGCATCCACCAGATCGTGGCCTTCGTCATACAAGGTCTTGGCGAACTCGATGATCAAGATCGCGTTCTTGGCTGACAGGCCAATGATCGTGATCAACCCTACCTTGAAGAACACGTCATTGGGCATCCCCCGCAACGTCACTGCCAGCACCGCGCCCAATACGCCCAGGGGCACAACCAGCAGGACTGCCGTGGGAATCGACCAGCTTTCATACAGGGCTGCCAGACACAAGAACACCACCAGCAAGGACAGCCCCAGCAGGATCGGCGCCTGTGCGCCGGAGATTTTTTCTTCCAGCGACAGACCGGTCCATTCCATGCCCATGCCAGCAGGCAGCTGTGCGACCAGGCGCTGGATCTCGATCATCGCTTCGCCGGTGCTGTAGCCAGGGGCCGCTTCGCCGGAAATGCTGATGGCCGGGTAGCCGTTGTAGCGCGTCAACTGCGAGGCACCCTGAATCCAGCGGGCTTGGACAAAGGCCGACAACGGCACCATCTTGTCGAGGTTGTTGCGCACATTGATCTTGAGCAGGTCTTCAACCTGACTGCGTTGATCACCCTCGGCCTGCACCACAACGCGCTGCATGCGCCCCTGATTCGGGAAGTCATTGACATAAGCCGAGCCCACTGCCGTGGACAGCACGTTCCCGATGTCGGCAAAGGATACGCCCAATGCATTGGCGCGCTTGCGGTCCACCTCCAATTGCACCTGGGGGCTTTCGGCCAGCGCGCTTTCACGCACATTGGTCAGCACAGGGCTTTTCTCGGCCAAGGCCAGCAGTTCAGTGCGCGCTTGCATCAGCACGTCGTATCCGACGCCACCACGGTCTTGCAGACGGAACTCAAAACCGCTCGAGGTGCCCAGCCCGCTGACGGGCGGCGGCAGGATGGCAAATGCCACGGCATCCTTGAGGTCACTGAACGCCGCATTGGCACGGTCCGCGATCGCTGATGCCGAATCTTTGGCGCCGCGCTCGGACCAATCTTTCATGGTCGTGAATGCCAGCGCGGCGTTCTGGCCGTTACCGGAGAAGCTGAAGCCCAGAATCATCGTGGTGTTGCCCACGCCCGGTTCACGGGCGTTATGTGCCTCGATCTGTTCGGCCACCTTGATCGTGCGCATCTGGCTGGCACCCGGCGGCAATTGGATGTCGGTGATGGTGTAGCCCTGATCCTCGACCGGCAAAAACGAAGAGGGCAGACGCGCAAAGCACACCACCAAGATCACCAGCAGTACACCGTACACCAGCAAGTAGCGCCCGCTGCGCTTGATCACGTGCACCACCCAGTGCTCATAACCTTGGGACATCCGCTCAAAGCGCGCGTTGAACCAGCCAAAGAAGCCGCCCTTGGCATGGTGCTCGCCCTTGGCGATGGGCTTGAGCAGGGTTGCGCACAACGCTGGGGTCAGCGACAGCGCCAGGAACGCCGAGAACAGGATCGAGGTGGCCATCGACAGCGAGAACTGTTGGTAAATCACCCCCACAGAGCCCGGCATGAACGCCATCGGGATAAACACCGCCACCAACACCAGAGTGATACCGATGATTGCACCGCTGATCTGGGTCATGGCCTTGCGTGTGGCTTCGCGCGGGGACAGCCCCTCGGTCACCATGATCCGCTCGACGTTTTCCACCACCACAATAGCGTCGTCCACCAGAATCCCGATGGCCAGCACCATGCCAAACATGGTCAGGACGTTGATCGAGAAACCAAGCACCAACATCGTGGCAAACGTGCCCATCAGGGCGACCGGTACCACGAGTGTCGGGATCAGCGTGTATCGGATGTTCTGCAAAAACAGGAACATCACGGCAAACACCAGCACCATCGCCTCGACCAGGGTGTACATCACCTTGGTAATCGAGACTTTGACGAAGGGCGACGTGTCGTACGGGATGGTGTATTCAACGCCTGCCGGGAAGTAGCGACTCAATTCGTCCATCTTGGCGCGAATCAGGGTGGCAGTGCTCAGGGCGTTGGCTTCGGGCGCCAGTTGCACGCTGAAGGCGGTGGCGGTCTTGCCATTGAGGCGAGTGCCGTACTGGTATTCCTGACTGCCGATTTCAACCCGCGCCACGTCGCGCACACGCACGGTAGACCCGTCCGGGTTCGCCCGCAGCACGATGTCGCCAAACTCTTCAGGGGTCGAGAGTTGGCCTTTGACCAGCACTGTGGCAGTGATCTCCTGGGTCGGACGGCCCGGCAAATCACCGATGCTGCCCGCCGAGACCTGCGCGTTCTGATTGGCAATCGCCTGATTGACGTCTGCCGGGGTCAGGTGAAAGCCGATCAGCTTCTGCGGATCGATCCAGATGCGCATGGCCCGTTCGGCGCCATAGAGCTGGGCCTTGCCCACGCCTTCTATGCGCTTGATTTCGTTCATCACGTTGCGGGCGAGGTAATCACTGAGCGCGACCTCGTCCAGCGGACTGTTATTGGCCGTGAGCGTCACCAACATCAAAAAGCCGGACGACACTTTCTCGACCTGTAACCCTTGCTGCATCACCGCTTGGGGCAAGCGTGACTCGACGGCCTTAAGGCGGTTTTGCACGTCGACCTGCGCCATCTCCGGATCGATGCCGGGTTTGAACGTGGCGGTGATGGTGGCACTGCCCAGGCTGCTCTGGGATTCGAAATACATCAGGCCATCCGTGCCGTTGAGCTCTTGCTCAATCAGGCTGACCACGCTTTCGTCCAGCGTCTGGGCAGACGTGCCGGGGTAAACCGCATAGACCTCAACCTTGGGCGGTGCGACGTTGGGGTATTTCGCGACAGGCAATTGCGGGATGGCCAACGCCCCCGCCAGCAGAATGAACAACGCGACGACCCACGCAAAAATGGGCCGATCGATAAAGAACTGCGGCATGCTCACCGATCCGTGGACTGTACGAGGGGAAGTGCGGGGTCATCGATTTGCACCTGTTCGCCCGCTCGGGCATGTTGCAGGCCTTCGATGACAATGCGGTCGCCGGCTTTCAGGCCACCGTTGACGATCCAGCGATCGTTCTGTGCGTTACCCAACTGAACGGGTTGTTGCTTGATGCGATTGTCCGCTTCCACCAGCAGCACCTGCGCCACTCCGGCGCTGTCACGCAAGATGGCGCGCTGCGGCACGCTGATGCCTTGTTGGTTAAAGGCCTGCTCCAGGCGCACGCGCACAAAGCTGCCGGGCAACAGGTCGTTATCCGGGTTCGGAAACTCGCTGCGCAAAATCACCTGCCCCGTGCTGGGATCAACATTGACGTCGGTGAACAGCAATTTGCCCGGCAACGGGTACAGGCTGCCGTTATCGCGGATCAGGGTTGCGCGGGCCTGATTGCTGCCGACCTGCTGCAGTTCGCCAGCGCGGAAAGACGCACGCAGGTTGTCCAGGTCACGGGTGGATTGGGTCAGGTCAACGTGCACCGGATTGAGTTGCTGAATGCGTGCCAAAGGCGTGACTTCACCCTGACCGACCAACGCCCCTTCCGTGACCAGTGCACGGCCGATGCGGCCGGAAATCGGCGCGGTCACGGTGGCATAGCCCAGGTTCAAGCGGGCACGCTGCACCGCTGCCTTATTGGCCGCGACATCGGCTTGCGCCTGCTGCGCCTGCGCGCGGGCGTTGTCGTATTCCTGAGCGCTGATGGCGTTGCTGTCGATCAGCGCGGCGTATCGCTCGCTTTGCAGCCTGGCTTGCAAGGCCAGCGCTTCGGATTTGCGCAGGGCGGCCAGTGCGCTGTCCAGATCGGCTTTGAAAGGCGCGGGGTCAATCAGGAACAAGACATCGCCCTGTTTGACCTCGCTGCCTTCTTCATACACACGCTTGAGAACAACGCCGGCCACCCGGGCGCGCACCTCGGCCACGCGCGGGGCCACGATGCGTCCGCTCAATTCGTTATTGATCGACAGCGGGGCGGTGGCGATGACTTCGGTTCGCACCTTGACCAGGGGCGTTTTCTCTTCAGCGTCGGGGGGCTTGCCACACCCCGCGAGGGCCAGTGCCAGCGCTGAAAGGCATAGCGGGGCAAAGAGCTTTTTCAATGAGCGTGCCTTCTTATAAATGCAGGATAGTTCTGTAAGTGCTTGCGCATGCTAAGTGCAGCACGCAAGAGGCGTTGTGAAGCTGTGTAGGAGGTGTGTGAAAAAGTGTGAAGGTTATGCTCCTATCCGTGTGAGGTTGTATATCCTTTGGCTTTCCCCGAGTTGTAAGCATTTATTATGCCCACTATTTTGCTGGTCGAAGACGACGCCGCGCTCTCGGAGCTGATAGCCAGTTACCTGGAACGCAATGGCTACGAGGTCAGCGTGATTGCCCGTGGCGACCTGGTGCGTGACCGAGCCAAAAGCAATCCCCCGGACCTGGTGATTCTTGACCTGATGTTGCCAGGCCTTGATGGCTTGCAAGTCTGCCGCTTGTTGCGCGCTGATTCGGCCAGCCTGCCGATCCTGATGTTGACGGCCCGCGACGATAGTCATGATCAGGTGCTAGGGCTAGAGATGGGCGCCGACGATTATGTGACAAAACCTTGCGAGCCGCGGGTATTACTGGCTCGCGTGCGCACGTTACTACGGCGCAGCAGCCTGATCGAGCCGCACGTGGCCAATGACCGGATCGTCATTGGCAACTTGTGCATTGACCTGTCAGAACGCAGCGTCACCTGGCGCGAGCAAGACATTGAGCTGTCCAGCGGTGAATACAACCTGTTGGTGGTCCTGGCCCGGCATGCCGGAGAAGTGCTCAGCCGCGACCAGATCCTCCAGCGTTTGCGCGGCATCGAGTTCAACGGCACCGACCGCTCGGTGGACGTGGCCATTTCCAAGTTGCGGCGCAAATTCGACGACTGTGCGGGGGAAGCGCGCAAGATCAAAACCGTGTGGGGCAAGGGCTACCTGTTCAGCCGTTCCGAGTGGGAATGTTGAAACCATGTTCAAGGTCCTGCTCAGGCTGTATCTGGTCACCATGGTCACGTTCGGCGCCGCCATTTACCTGGTGCCCGAGTTGATCGTCACGCTGTTTCATGATCGGTTCATGAGTTACAACGTCGACATGTCGCGCGGTATGCAAACCCTGCTGGTCAAACAATTTCATCAATTACCCGCCGAACAATGGCCCGCGCTGGCCAAAGAGCTGGACAGCCAGTTCGCGCCACTGCGGGTCAATCTGTTGTCGGTCAACGACCCCGCCTTCGATGCCGATGAACAGCGCCAATTGCAGCAAGGGCAGGGCGTGTTGCGCATTGGCGAATGGGGCTGGCGTACGCGGGTGGTGTCGCCTCTGGGCCGACAACAGGCGATTGAATTGGTGATGCCCCCCGATCCCTTCGACATGAACGTGTTGTACTGGAGCATCAACGTGCTGATCGGCGCGGCGTTGCTCGGCTGTTTACTGCTGTGGCTGCGTCCTCACTGGCGCGACCTGGAACGCCTCAAGCGCACGGCGGCCCTGATTGGTCAGGGGCAATTGGGCGAGCGCACCCAGATCTCCCCCCGGTCTAACATTCACGGGCTGGCCAGCGCGTTTGACACCATGGCCCAGGACATCGAAAGCCTGCTCAACCAGCAACGCGACCTGCTCAACGCGGTGTCCCACGAACTGCGCACACCCTTGACACGGCTGGATTTCGGTCTGGCGCTGGTGTTGTGCGACGACCTGCCGCCCGCCAGCCGCGAGCGCTTGCAGCTGTTGGTCGGGCATATTCGCGAGCTGGATGAGCTGGTGCTGGAGTTGCTGTCGTTCAGCCGCCTGCAAAACCCGGCGCTGGTGCCGGAACGCGTCGAGGTGTCGCTCGATGAGTTTGTGGACAGCATTCTCGGCAGCTTCGACGAAGAACTGGAAACCCCCGACATCGTACTGGACGTGCTGCTGCACGGCTCGCAGGAGCGCTTTGCGCTGGACCCGCGGCTGACCGCACGCGCGTTGCAGAACTTGCTACGCAACGCCATGCGCTACTGCGACCGGCGTATTCAGGTGGGGGTGAATGTCACTGCGCAAGGCTGTGAATTGTGGGTGGACGATGATGGCATCGGCATTCCTGAAGCGGACCGCGAGCGCGTGTTTGAGCCGTTTTATCGACTGGACCGCAGCCGCGATCGCGCCACAGGAGGCTTCGGTCTGGGGCTGGCGATCAGTCGCCGTGCCCTTGAAGCCCAAGGCGGAACACTGAGCAGCGAAGCGTCCCCCTTGGGCGGTGCGCGTTTTCGGTTGTGGTTGCCGGTGTAAGTCAGATCAAGCGTCGCTGTCGGCTCACGTGCTTGACACCCTCAAGCACCAGCACGGCCACCGCCAGCCAGATCGGGCCGTAAGTCAGCCATTGACCCGCCTCAAGGCTGTCGCCGAGCAGCAGGGCGACAGCCACCAGCAACACCGGTTCGACATAGCTGAGCAACCCGAACAGGCTGAAGGGCAGCAACCGGCTGGCCACTATGTAAGCGAAGCCCGCCGCTGCACTGATAATGCCCATCAGCGGCACAAGCGCGTAGAGCGCTGGCCGTTGCGCGTCCAGATCGACATGCTCGCCGGCCAGCACAAACCACAGCGCCACGGGCACCATCAACAGCATGTCCCATGTCCAGCCATAAGCCGCCCAAGTTGTCGATGCCAATTTTCTTACGCAACACGAAGTACATCGGGTAGCCGATGGCCACTACCAGTGTGGTCCAGGAGAACCCGCCGGTGCGGTAAAGCTCATTAGCCACCCCCAGCACTGCCAATCCGGTGGCGATTTTTTGGAGGTGGGAGAGGTGTTCGCCGTAGACGATGCGCCCTGTCAGGATCATGGTCAGCGGCAGCAAGAAATACCCCAGCGATACATCCAGCCCATGGCCATTCAACGGCCCCCACATGAACATCCAGAGCTGAACCCCCACCAGAAAACTGGTGAGCGCAACGCAGGGAATCAAAGCGGGTCGGGCGCGCAAACGCTCAAAGATGAGCGGGACCCATTTCCAGTCGCCGCTCAGGCAAATCAACACGGTCATGAAGGGCAGCGAGATCAGGATCCGCCAGCCGAAGATTTCTTGACCGTCCAGCGGTCGCAGAAGGGATGTGAAGTAGTACAGAACGCCAAACAAACATGAAGCCAGAATCGATAAAACAATACCTTTGGACACAACGACGTCGATGAATCTACTGCGTGACTCGTGTGAGTGAGCGCGTAGCTTGAGGCCGTGCAACACCCGGGGCAGATACCTTTTAAACCAACCAGTTGGCTCGCAAAGTTAGCCAACTGGTTGATTCGTGTAACAAGTAAGCAAATACTGGGCCAAAACCGTTTAAAGCACACGTTCGTGTTGTCGATAAAAAAGATTAACGGTAGGCGCCGGTGACCCTCCGATGGGGCCTGAAAGCTGTCATGAGCTGAAAATTCAGCTCATGAGCTGCGCTTTATACGGATTTACGCTGACGCACCATATGCTTGAACCCTTCAAAAACCAGCACCATCACGGCCAGCCAGATCGGCAAATAAGTCAGCCATTGCCCGGCGCTGATGCTCTCGCCCAGCAGCAACGCCACGCACACCAACAACACCGGCTCAACGTAGCTAAGCAGGCCGAACAGGCTGAAGGCCAGCATCCGGCTGGCCATGATGTAGCTGATCAAGGCCAGGGCGCTGATCAAACCCAGTAGCGGGATCAGCGTGTACAGAGCCTCGCGCTGGCTGGCCACATCGAAGCCGTGCTCGCCTGTTTGCACGAACAAAAACGCCGCTGGCATCAACAACAGCATGTCCATCCACAGGCCGCCCAGGTTGTCGGTGCCGATCCGCTTGCGCAGCACGAAATACAACGGGTAGCCGATGGCAACCACCAGGGTGGTCCAGGAAAACCCGCCCACCCGGTACACCTCGTTGGCGACCCCGAACGTCGCGAGCGCGGCGGCAATTTTTTGCAGATGAGAAAGGTGTTCGCCGTACACCACACGGCCGGTGAGGATCATGGTCAGCGGCAGCAAAAAGTACCCCAGAGACACGTCCAGGCTGTGCCCGTTGAGGGGCGCCCACAAAAACAGCCACAGTTGCAGGCCCACCAGCGCACTGGAGGCCAACAGTGCAATCCACAGCCGGGGATGTTGCCGCAGGCGGGTGACGATCGTCGGCACCAGCCGCCAATCCCCCGAAAAACACATGAACACGGTCATGCAGGGCAGGGTCAGGAGCATCCGCCAGCCGAAGATTTCGGCGCCGCTCAATGGGTAGAGCAAGGATGTGTAGTAATACATGACACCGAACAGGCTCGATGCCAGAACCGATAAAACAATACCTTTAGACACAACAGCCTCGTTGAAACGCGCATTTTGATTATTAGAAGCGCGTAGCTTGAGGCTCCAAGGGCTGTAGGGCAAATCTTGCTGAGCCGATAGCCTGCGCAGGGGGCAGCAAAACGCCCCCTGCGCAGCAAAACCGATGGCGTCAGGCGTGACGCATGCCGCGGGTCATGCGCAAGGCCAGCACACTGCCCCCGACAATCACCGCCGCCAACAGGTACAGCGCAGCGTCTGTCGAGCCCGTGGCGTCTTTGACAAAACCCACCAAATACGGGCTCAGGAACCCCGCCATTTGCCCCATGGAGTTGATCAAGGCCAGGCCGCCAGCGGCCGCGCCTGCACTGAGCATGGCAGTGGGCACAGGCCAAAACATCGGCAGGCCGGTGAGGGCACCCATGGTGGCGATGGTCAGCCCCAAGATGGCAATGGCCGGTTGAGTGGCGAAGTTGACTGCAATCACCAACCCCAGTGCGCCCATCAGCATGGGCACCACCAAATGCCAGCGCCGTTCTTTGCGCAAGTCGGCCGAACGGCCCACCAGCAACATGAACACGGCGGCCAGCAAGTAAGGAATCGCACTCAGCCAGCCAATCACCAGGGTGTCGCTGAAGCCCAGGTTTTTGATGATCGACGGCAGCCAGAAGTTGATCGCATACACGCCACTCTGGATGCAGAAGTAGATCAGGCCAAAGGCCCAGATCGCCGGATTCTTGAACACCGCCAGCAGCGAGTCTGAGGCCGTGGACGGCTTGTTGGCGGCGTCCAGCTGGTGGTCAGCGTCGAGCACGGCGCGCTCGTGAGGCGTGAGCCACTTGGCATTGGCAAAACTGTCGCTGAGCAGGAAGATCGCCAGCCCACCCAACACGACAGTGGGGATACCTTGCAACAGGAACATCCACTGCCAACCGGCCAGCCCGCCCTGACCCGCAGCAAAATGGCTGAGGATCCAGCCCGAGAATGGCCCGCCGATCAAGCCGGAAACCGGAATGGCGGACATGAACAGCGCCATGATCCGGCCACGACGGAACGTCGGGAACCATTGCGAGAGGTACAGCACAACGCCCGGGAAGAACCCGGCTTCGGCGGCACCGGTGAACAGGCGCAGGGTATAGAACTGGGTAGGTGTGGTGACAAACATCAGGCAGGTCGACAACATGCCCCAAGTCATCATCATCACCGCGATCCAGCGCCGCGGGCCGAACCGGGTCAATGCCAGATTGCTGGGTACGCCACACAACACGTAACCAATGAAGAAAATCCCGGCACCCAGGCCGTACACAGTTTCGCTGAACTTCAGCGCGTCGAGCATTTGTAATTTGGCGAAGCCAACGTTTACCCGGTCGAGGTAATTGAACAGATAGCAGATAAAAATGAAGGGGATCAAACGCAGGGTGATGCGTTTGTAGATGGCGTTTTTATCGTCATCGCCGGTCAGCGAAGCGGGGGCGCTCTGTGACATCTCTTGTCTCTCTTTATTATGTTTTTTCGCGATCCGAGGTTAACGTTGGTCGCTGCGTGAGTCTCGGTCACCCAAACGTTGCTGTCTTTGTGCTGCCGCACAGCGTTTTCTCGCTGGGGCTGTGCGCACGAACAAATGTTTCCAAGGATTGTCACCCTATGTTCGAACTGGATCATGATTTGGCGCAGGACATCGTGGATCGCGCGATGGCCATCTTGCCGTACAACGTTAACGTGATGGACAGCCAGGGGCTGATCCTTGGCAGCGGCGAACCCGAGCGTATCAACACCCGTCATGAGGGCGCGCAACTGGTGCTGGCCAACGGACGGGTGGTGGAAATCGATGCGCAAACCGCCAAATGCCTGAAAGGCGTGCAGCCGGGCATCAATCTGCCCCTGTTGCTCGATCAGCGCCTGATCGGGGTGCTGGGGCTTACCGGGGAACCCGAGCAGTTGCGCACCTACGCCGAACTGGTGCGCATGACGGCCGAAATGCTGGTAGGCCAACGCCATCAGCAGGCCGAACAGCAATGGCGGCGTCAACGCTGCGACGACCTGGTGGCGCTGTTGTTGAGTGAAAGCGGCGACTCACCGCGCCTGATCGACGAGGCTCAGCAACTGGGGCTCAAGCCGCAGCTGTCGCGCATTCCTTATTTGTTTGAACTGGGCAAGGGCCAGAGTGCCGAGGCCCTGAGCGTATGGTTGCAATCGCGCTACCCGGACAGTTGGTGTGTGTGCCCGGCCGACGCCTCGCTGCTGTGGTGCCGTCCGGCCACCACCACGCTGGACGACATGCGTCTGCTGGAGCGCCTCGATGGCCACGGCTGGAATGTGTTACGCATCGCCGCCGGCGGGCAAGCGGATGCGCTCAAAGGGCTGCGCCGGTGTTATCGCCGCGTGGGGGATTTACTGGCCTATGGCCGTGATGTGTTGCCCGACACCCGTCTACTGAGTCTCGACCGCTACCGGTTGCCGGTGATGCTGTGGCGACATCGCAATGACGATGCACTGGAAGAGCTGCTCAATCCGCTGCACAAGGTGGTGGCCAAGGACAGCAACGGCCAGTTGATCGCGACCCTGCGCAGTTGGTGCGAGCATGACGGTCAGAGCCAGGCGTGCGCCGATGCGCTGGGCATCCACCGCAACAGCTTGCGCTACCGGATGGAACGGATTGCCGAGCTGAGCGGAGTGGACCCCCTGAGCCTCAACGGGATGCTGGCGTTGTACCTCGGGGTGCAACTGTTGCCCCACGCGCCTCTTGTGCACGCACGGCCAACCGCCTGAACTGCAGGCAAAAAAAGCCCCGCGACCGAATGAACGCGGGGCTAAACGGTTGGATGCGACCAACCAAAGGAGCCGTTAAATCAGGTCAACATCAGTGCGCGCTGGCCACCGTTTCAGCTTGCCAGCCGCCGCCCAGCGCTTTGTAAATCGCCACCACGCCGCGGTACAACTCGACTTCGGCTTGCGCCTGGCTGTCTTCAGCCGCCAATCGTTCGCGCTGGGCATCGAGCAACACCAGAAAGTCCACCGTGCCTTCGCGGTAACGGATCGCCGCCAGGTCGGCAGCGGTGCGGCTTGACTCGCTCTGACGAATCAGCGACACCAACCGTTGCTGACGCTTGCCGTAATCACTGAACGCGTTTTGCGATTCTTCCAGTGCCAACAACACCTGTTGCTCGTAGCTGGCCAGTGCGCCCTCGGCTTGAGCATCCGCGCCACGCAAACGGGCGCGCACACTGCCCAAATCAAAGGCTGGCCAGGTGATGCTAGGGCCCAGTGCCCAGGCATTGGCGGCCGCTGAGCCGATCTGCGAACCACGGCCTGCGGTAAACCCCAGGAAGCCGCTGAGACTGACCCGTGGGAACAGATCGGCCTTGGCCACGCCAATGCGCGCCGTCGCCGCTGCCAGCTTGCGTTCCGCACTGAGGATGTCCGGCCGACGCTGCAACAAATCGCCGGGGTTGCCGATGTTCAGGGCCTTGGCAATGGCCGGCAGTTTGGCCGGGCTTAAATCCACGCTCAGTTGCTCCGGGCGTTCGCCCAGCAAGGTGGCAATCCGATTGCGTTCACGCACCTGTTGCGCCTGCAACTGCGGCACGCTGGCTTCAACGGCGGCCAGACGTGCGTCAGCGCGCATCACGTCCAGCTGATCGCCCACCCCCGCATCACGCAGGCTTTCAGTGATGGTTTTGGATTCCTGCTGGTTTTTCAGGTTGTCCAGAGCAATGCGCTCACGCAGTTGCGAACCGCGCAGCTCACCATAGGCATCCACCAGTTCTGCGATCAGGGTCACTTGCAACTGATACAAATCCGCAGCGGCGACTTGTTCGTCTGCGTCGCTGGCTTCCAGTTGACGCTGGATACGGCCAAACAGGTCGAGTTCCCACGCCATGTCCAGCCCCAGGTCGTAGCGCTCGCTGTTGACGCGTTGATCGGTCTGCCCCGGAATCTGACCCTTGCCCAGATCGCTGCTGGCGCGGCTGGTAATGGTCGGCATCGCGTCATTGCTGACGTCATCGCGGATGGCCCGTGCAGCCCGCAGACGGGCAAACGCCACCCGCAGCTCCCGGTTGCCCGCCAGCGACTGCGTCACCAACTGGTTGAGGGTCGGGTCGTCGAACTGTTGCCACCAGATCCCTTCAAAATGCGCACGGTCGAAGCCCTTGAGGTACTCGGCACTGATCTGCGCAGGCTCGGTCTTGGGCGTGTGATAGTCCGGCCCCACGGCGCACGCGCTTAACGCCAGCAGCAACAGGCTCGGAAGAAATAGGTTGCGGCTCATTGTTGGGACTCCAGCTTCATGTGCCGGGCGGCTTTGCGCGCTTGACTGCGCTCCACGTAGCGGCGGATCAACACGTAGAACACCGGGGTCAGGAGCAAGCCGAAGAAGGTCACGCCCAGCATCCCGGAGAACACCGCGACGCCCATGGCATGGCGCATTTCCGCACCCGCGCCGCTCGACAGCACCAAGGGCACCACGCCCATGATGAACGCGAACGAGGTCATCAGAATCGGCCGCAGACGCAGGCGGCAGGCTTCCAGTACCGCCGCCAGCGGGTCGAGGCCTTCTTCCTGTTTGTCCTTGGCGAACTCGACAATCAGAATCGCGTTTTTGCACGCCAGTCCGACCAGTACGATCAAGCCGATCTGGGTAAAGATGTTGTTGTCACCGCCGGACATAATCACCCCGGTAATCGCCGACAGCAGGGTCATGGGCACGATCAGGATCACCGCCAGCGGCAGGCTCCAGCTTTCGTACTGCGCGGCGAGTACCAAAAACGCCAGCAGTACGCAGAGCGGGAATACAAACAACGCAGTATTGCCTGACAGAATTTGCTGATAAGTCAGCTCGGTCCACTCGTAGGTCATGCCATTAGGCAGTTCTTCCTTGAGCAATTTTTCAATCGCGGCTTCAGCCTGACCCGAGCTGTAGCCCGGTGCTGCTGCTCCGTTGATCTCGGCGGTGACAAAACCGTTGTAGTGCATGACACGGTCGGGACCGGCGGTGTCGCTGACCTTGATAAAGGTCGCCAGCGGGATCATGTCGCCCTTGTTATTACGCACTTTCAACTGACCGATCTGCTCAGGTGCCAGGCGGAACTGCTGCTCAGCCTGCACGTTGACTTGATAAGTACGGCCAAAGCGGTTGAAGTCGTTGGCATACAGCGAACCCAGATAGATCTGTAGCGTGTCGAAGATGTCACTGATGGCCACACCGTGAGTCTTGGCTTTTTCGCGGTCGATGGCGGCGTCCACTTGCGGCACGTTCACTTGATAACTGGTGAACAAACCCGCCAGTTCAGGCACGTTCTGGCTCTTGGTGATGATGTTCTGCACTTCTTTGTACAGCTCGTCATAGCCCAGGTTGCCGCGGTCTTCGACTTGCAGGCGGAAACCGCCAATGGTGCCCAACCCCTGTACTGGCGGCGGCGGGAAGATTGCGATGTAGGCATCCTGAATGTCAGCGAATTGCGCATTCAAGGCTGCGGCAATCGCTGCTGCCGACTGGCTCGGGTCCTTGCGCTCATCAAAGGGCTTGAGCGGGGTGAACACGATGCCGCTGTTGGGGCTGTTGGTGAAGCCGTTGATCGACAGGCCCGGGAATGCCACGGAGTTCGCCACGCCGGGTTGCTTGAGGGCGATTTCGGACATGCGCTTGATCACCGCTTCCGTGCGATCCAGGCTTGCAGCATCCGGCAGTTGCGCAAAGGCCACCAGGTACTGTTTGTCTTGCGGGGGAACGAAACCGGTCGGCGTGTGAGCAAAACCGACCCACGTCAGAACCATCAAGCCTGCATACAGCAACATCGCGATACCGCTGCCACGGATGATCCGGCGTACCGCCCCGACATAGCCATGACTGGCTTTGACGAAGAAACGGTTGAATGGACCAAACAGCCAGCCGCCGAACAGGCGATCGAGCAGGCGGGTAAAACGGTCTTTCGGCGCATGATGACCTTTGAGAAGCACGGCGGCCAGCGCCGGAGACAGGGTCAGCGAGTTGAACGCCGAGATCACCGTGGAGATGGCGATGGTCAGCGCGAACTGTTTATAGAACTGGCCGGTCAGGCCAGAAATAAAGGCGGCGGGCACAAACACGGCGCACAGCACCAACGCCGTGGCGATGATCGGGCCGGTCACTTCGCGCATGGCACGCTTGGTGGCGTCGACCGGATTAAGCCCCAGCTCGATGTTACGTTCGACGTTTTCCACCACCACGATCGCGTCGTCGACCACGATACCGATGGCCAACACCAACCCGAACAGCGACAACGCGTTGAGCGAGAAGCCGAACAGGTGCATCACGGCAAAGGTGCCGATCAACGAAACAGGCACGGCCACCAGCGGGATGATCGAGGCGCGCCAGGTCTGCAGGAACAGAATGACCACCAGCACCACGAGGATCAGGGCTTCGAACAGGGTGTGAACCACGGCCTCGATGGAGCCGCGAACAAAGATGGTCGGGTCGTAGACGATGTCGAAGTCCATGCCTTCGGGGAAGCTCTGCTTGAGCTCGGCCATCTTCGCCCGCACGTCGTTCGAGATATCAATGGCGTTGGAGCCCGGCCGCTGGAAGATCGGCAGCGCCACTGCGGGCTGGTTGTTGAGCAACGAACGCAAGGCGTATTGACTGGAGCCCAGCTCCACCCGGGCGATGTCTTTGAGGCGAGTGATCTGACCATCGTCACCGGAGCGAATGATGATGTTCTGGAATTCTTCTTCAGTGACCAGCCGTCCCTGGGTGTTGACCGACAACTGAAAGCTGGTGGCATTCGGGGCAGGGGGCGCGCCCAGGGCACCGGCCGCGACCTGACGGTTCTGTTCGCGAATGGCGGTGACCACATCGGTCGCGGTCAGATTGCGTGACGCGGTTTTGTTCGGGTCCAGCCAGACACGCAGCGAGTAATCGCCCATGCCGAACATTTGCACGTCGCCAATACCATTGAGGCGCGCCAGTTCGTCCTTGATGTTAAGGATGGCGTAATTGGACAAGTACAGCATGTCGTAGCGCTGATCCGGCGAGGTCAAATGCACCACCATCGTCAAGTCAGGCGAGGCCTTGTCGACAGTAATACCAATGCGCGTGACTTCTTCGGGCAACTTGGGCTGGGTGCGGGTCACACGGTTTTGCACCTGCACCTGCGCGTTGTCCAGGTCAGTGCCCAGAGCGAAGGTAATGGTCAGCGTGATTTTGCCGTCGGCCGTGGACTGGGAAGACATGTACAACATGTTTTCCACGCCGGTGATGGCCTGTTCCAGCGGCGCAGCCACGGTTTCACCGATCACTTTCGGGTTGGCACCCGGAAAGTTGGCGTGCACGACAACCGTAGGCGGCACGACTTCGGGGTATTCACTGATCGGCAACTGGAACAGCGAAATGCCGCCTGCAATCAGGATCAGCAGGGAAAGCACAGCGGCGAAAATCGGCCGCTGAATGAAAAACTGGGAAAAATTCATCGGAGTTATCGTCCCTTAACCACGAGGAGTCGCGACACCGGCCAGCTTTGGCGCGCCGTTGGCGGGCTTGACTGGGGGCAGGTTGCTGGCTTCCAGGGCTTGTCGTTGAAGTGCCAGTGCGGCGAGGGTTTGTTCGGTGGCCATCGGGATCATTTCAGGGGTGACCGGCGAGCCGGGACGCACCCGCTGTAAACCTTTGACGACGATAGTGTCGTCCTTGTGCAGGCCGTTACGCACGATGCGCAACCCTTCGATTTTCGGGCCCAACTCCACAGCGCGGTAGATCGACTTGTTGTCGCCATCCACGACCAGCACGAACTTCTTGCCCAAGTCAGTGCCGACCGCTTCGTCGTTGATCAGCACGGCCGAGTAGGTGCCGCTGCCCACCAGCTTCAGGCGCGCGTACAGCCCCGGCGTGAAGCTGCCGTCGGCGTTGTCAAACACCGCACGGCCACGGATGGTGCCGGTTTTGGGGTTGACCTGATTATCGACGAAGTTCATGTGGCCCAAGTGCGGGTTGCCGTCCTCATTGGACAGGCCCAGGTACACCGGCGTGGTCTGGCCGCGCTGGCCTTCGCGGGCCAGTTGTGTGTACTTGAGGAATACGCGCTCATCGGCATCAAAGTAGGCGTACACCTTGTCGGTTGAAACCACGCTGGTCAGCGGCGTGACATCCGCCGTCACGATATTGCCCGCCGTGATTTGCGCGCGGCTCGCACGCCCGCTTATCGGGGAGGTGACGCGGGTAAAGCTCAGGTTCAGCTTGGCCAGGTCCAGCTCGGCCTGCACAGCCGCGACGGCGGCGCGCGCTTGCTGTGACGCGGTGCTGCGCGAATCTGCCAGCTCTGCCGAAATGGCATTGCTTTGGCGCAGGCGTTCGCCGCGCTGGGCTTCATTTTCGCTGCGGGTGGCGTTGGCGCGGGCTTGTTGGAGCTGGGCTTCGAGGCGGCGAACATGTGCCTGAAACGGACGCGGGTCGATCTGGAAGAGAACGTCGCCTTTCTTCACCAACGCACCTTCTGTGAAGGCGACCTGATCGATCTGACCTGACACGCGAGGGCGAATCTCGACCGTTTCCGGCGCCTCAAGACGCCCGGTGAACTCGTCCCATTCATTAACGGGTTGCTCAAGCACCTTGGCCACACTGACTTTCGCAGCGGGCGCGGGGGCAGTCGCTTGAGGGGTTTTGCCGCATGCACTCATCACCACGATGGCCAAAGCGGCCAGTGGGAAGCGCAAATGTTTAAGTGACCGTTCCATGAGGGGGAGTCCGCCAATCTGTTGAGATGGGGCGGATAATGCTGGCGCATGTGCTGGCGCACGAATCGAACCCAGCGAAGGTCATTATCATCCGGAATGATATAAACCCGAGCCAAGCCCTCTAGCCTGCGCTTTTTGTTAGGGGGCTATCAATTAAATTTTCTGTCATGGCTGGGGTTGGCGGAGCATTGCAACCGAACACCCCTGCTAGCACCTTCTTGAGCCAGGGAACCGCAGAGCCATGCCCGACTCTGCGGGTTTTATCGAAATCCGCGCGCCAACCGAGGTGTTTGACGTAAAGACCTATCAGAAGAAGACGTCGCCCTGGCACTCTTTCTTGAAAGCGCCAATAAAAGTCCAGGACTCAATACACTTCAAATAATAAGGGTGTGAGTACGGAAACTGTAACAATTTGAGTTCATTCATTCGATTTAACGTGCGCAGGCATTGTTCACCTGACATTGAAACAGTCGGGATCAATCCACAATAGCCACTAATCTGACAGCAACTTGAAACATACAGCACTATTTTGAATTACCCCGTAAATCTTGGGCGAATGAAATTTCATATCCCTCGACTGCACACTGTCGCCGCTTTGGGTTGCACCGACATCACTCGAATTCACTATGAATAACTCGCGCACGTCGTGACTGACTGCGTATTTCACTGGCAATGCCGTAAGGTTTTAATGATTTATGAAAGCACTGAGCTTGGTGGGCGCGAACACAATAGGGCTGATTGAATATTCGTTGACGCATAGCTTACCCGCCGAGGGTGTTGAAATCGACATCGTCATGTCCGGTATTTGCGGAACAGATCTGGCCGTTTTAGCAGGCAGAGAAGAAGGGCAAACAGGTATTGTTCGCGGTCATGAAGCGGTCGGAATCATTGTCAGGGTAGGTGAGGGTGTTAAAACACTGCGTCCAGGCATGCGCGTAGTGATAGATCCCAATGAATATTGCGGCAGTTGCTCCCCTTGTATCAGCGCTCAAACCCATTTGTGCACCGGTGGCGCTCAGCAGGGGCTCGATATTGCCGGGGTGAATAAGCACGGTACGTTTGCCAATCGCTTTATCACCCGCGAACGGTTTGTCCATTGCCTGCCCGATGACATGACGTGGGAGACAGGTGTATTGATTGAACCGGTCGCCTGTATTTTGAACAACATCGATCAGGCCGCGATCAAGCCGGGGGAGCGCGTTTTATTACTGGGTTCTGGCCCTATGAGCCTGGTGGCGCAGTTGCTGCTTCGTGCCATGGGGGTTGAGACAGTTGCGACAGACCTGAACACTTTCCGTGTCGCGTTTGGCAGCGCATTGGGACTAACCGTCATTCACCCTGAGTCCCTTGAATTAAATAGGCCAGAGCACGAAAAATTTGATGCCGTGATAGACACGGTCGGCAATCAGCTTGACGCTGCCGCTCAGGTTGTCCGCCGCGCAGGCAGAATCCTGTTGTTTGGGTTTAACGGTAATTATCAATTCTCGCTGCCGGTTAAGCACTTTCTTGTGAATGCCATCAGCGTTATTGCTGCTGGCGAGTACAACCAGCATTTTCCCCGAGCGATTCGGTTAGCTCATAAACTTCCAGAGCTGGGGAAGCTGGTCACCCATCGCTATTCACTGGAGGCGTATTCAATAGCGTTTGACGCGCTGTTAAATGACCCTTCTGCACCCATGGTGAAATGCGTATTCACCCCGAATCCAGACGACTTGTAATACTCAGCCGTCATTCACGTAAAGGACTTATGATGAAAGTTACTGTATTTAGCCAAATTTCAATTGATGGAAAACTCACGCTGGGCAGTCAAGCATCAAGTAAACCCTTGTTTAAGCACTTCGACGATGAAGACATGCGCTTCATTCATAAGTTTCGAGGCGAGGTGGATGCCATCATGGTGGGGCGCAACACCATTGTGACGGATGACCCTCAGTTAAATAATCGCTTTGGGAGTGGTCGTCATCCGATCCGAATCATTCCCACCGCCTCACTGGATTTCTCTTTATCGTCTAAAGTCTTAAGCTCTCCTGAGCACACGATTATTGTGACGACTGAACAGGCGCGTGATCACGCGATGGTTGATCAGATCCGCGCGCAAGGGAAAGAAGTCATATTTTCCGGTGTTGACCGCGTTGATTTCAAACAGCTCTTCCCTCTGTTGGAAGCGCGCGGCATCAAACACATCATGGTTGAAGGCGGCGGCCATCTGAATTGGCAAGTGTTCAATCTAGATTTGGTCGATGAAATCATGCTTATGCAACTGCCCATTATTATTGGTGGTTCAGAGACAACCACCCTCACTGACGGCGAGGGCTATCAAGATATTGACATGACCAATGCGTTCAAACTTCACGCATTTGAAGCGCGTACGCACTATAACTTCCTGCATTTCAAGCGTGAAAATGAACGGTGCAGTGCGCACTGATGCTGAACGTTCAAGCCGTTATTTTTGATATGGACGGGGTACTGATCGACAGTGAACCGTTGTACATGGAACAGGAACAGCGCTCTTATGCGCGTTATGGCGTTACGCTCGATCCAACCGAACTCTCAAAGTTTGTCGGTACCACGCAACGTTATATGTGGAGTGTCATCAAGCAGGACTACGCACTGACAGAATCTCTTGAGGTGTTGATGGCTCAACATCAGGCGCAACTGTTGAGCCGTCTGGCCAAGGAGCCGTTGTCGGCAATGCCGGGGGTCTCAGCACTTCTGACCCTGTTAAACAATGCCGGCATACCGTGCGCTGTGGCGTCTTCTTCACCCCGTGAACTGGTTGACATTATTTTGCGTAAAACGCAATTGCTGACGTTCTTCAAGACGGTGGTGTGTGGCGATGATGTCACGCACAGCAAACCTGATCCCGACATATTCCTGCTGGCCGCAAAGCGGCTTGGCATAGCGCCTGAGCAATGCCTGGTGATTGAAGACTCGCATCACGGTGTGACCGCTGCCAAGGCAGCGGCAATGCGGTGTGTGGGTTATCAGAATGCCAACTCAGGGCAGCAAAACCTAAGCGCGGCAGACATTCGTGTTGAACACCATGATCAAATTAAACAATGGCTGTGTGGGCAATAATTAATGAAGCATTTTGATATTTCAGCATTGAAATGGATAAACAAACCGGCTCAATTTTCACTTTCCGACAGTGAAATAGTCATTCACACCTCACCGGACACCGATTTTTGGCGAGGTACGTATTACGGTTTGGAATACAACAATGCACCCGGCATTGTACTGGCCAGTGATGAGCAGTTCTGGACGTTAAAAGCCAAGGTGGCCTTTACCTCGACAACCTACTTTGATCAGTGCGGCCTGTTTATCTATCAGGACGAAAACAACTGGATGAAAAGTGGCATTGAGTACCAGAGTAATGGCTACCAGCAGCTGTTCTCTGTGGTGACGAATAACGGCTTCTCGGATTGGTCCATGGCCAACTTTGATCGTGTGACGCAAACCATGCACTACCGTTTAAGCCGACGTGACAGTGACTTTCTTCTCGAATATTCAGTTGACGGTGTCGACTTTATGATGATGCGTATGTTTCATCTGTTTCATGCGCAGGAGAGTGTTCAATTCGGCTTTTTTGCCAGCAGCCCGGGGGACTCGTCGTTTGCTGCACATTTCTCTCAGATCGAGTGGTCAGAGTGCTCGTGGAACGCGCACGGCTCCTCACGTTTTTAAACTCTAGAGTTCCTTTCTTCATGATGTCTTTATGCAGACCTGAGCGTCGCGCGCTGTATGCGTGTTATGCCGCCATGATGTGTTTGGCGATGGCGCTCAACTTCTTACCGGTCTTCCTGACTACGTTCAGTCATACGTTCGGAGCCGCATCAGGGCTGACAACCGAGCAGCTTGGGCGCATCCCGGCGGTGATGTTTCTCAGTTTCATCGTTGCCATCCTGATCACGGGGCCGTTGGCGGACAGAGTACGTATTGCGCTGATCATCAGGTTTGCCTTGGGCACCACCTTGGTGGGGCTAGGGTGGGTGGCGATGGCTCCGTCCTATACGTTGCTGTTGTGTGCCGTTGCCGTCATGGGGTTTGGTGCCGGGATGCTGGACATGATACTCAGCCCCATCGTCGCCGCGTTGCAACCGGAACGGCGCAGCGCGGCGATGAACTGGCTGCACGCGTATTTCTGTATTGGGGCTGTAGCGGCTGTGCTGATTGCCAGCGTTGCGCTGCAATGGGACATTTCGTGGCGAACGGTTGCGCTGATTCTGATGGTTGCTCCCCTGGCTACACTGCTCTTGTTCTTGGGCTTAACCTTACCCCCTTTGATTGAAGACGGCGGCCAACGTGAATCGATGCCCACGCTGATCAAACAGCCTTATTTCATCGCGTGCCTGCTTGCGATTTTTCTTGGGGGGGCCACCGAAGTGGGGTTGTCCCAATGGCTGCCGGCTTTTGCCGAACAAAGTTTGGGGTACTCAAGAGAAGTGGGCGGTTATACGCTCGCCGCTTTTTCTGTCGGCATGGCGCTGGGTCGCATAGGCGCCGCATTGTTGCAAGAGCGCGTACCGGCCATTTCACTGATGTTGGGGTGCTGTGCCGTCACCGTGGTGCTGTTCTTCGTGATCAGCTTTTCATCCAGTCCGGCCCTCGCTTTGGCCGCTGCCATTGCTGCAGGATTCTCGGGAAGTTGCCTATGGCCGACAATGCTCGCCATCACGTCAGAGGCTTACCCACAAGGCGGGGCTACGATGTTTTCTGTACTGACCGCTTCCGGCAATGCTGGGTGTAGCCTGGTGCCGTGGATCGTCGGGATTATTGCTGCGTACTCTGATTTGCACATCGGGCTATTGGCCGTCACGTTTTGCCCGGCGGCCATGATGGTGTTGCTGGTGTGGATGTCTCGTTGTTCACCCCCCAAAAAAACCACCGTCCTCAACGCTTGATAGATCACGCAATCCTCCATCAAAAAGGGTGTCCGGTTCAGCCTTACTCCTGAACCGGACGCAGGCAGTGCGCGCTTGCTGCTACTGCCAGGTGTAATCCTTAGGGCCCCGTAGCGCGGTGTCATGTCGGTGGTTGGCGTATGCCCTCACGTTATGGCTGAGGCGTTGAGCGAAGGGGCAATCACGTTCAACGGCACGTGTTCAATCTCCCCGAACGGCAGTCAAACCCCACCCGGCAACGTGCAGGACGCTCTCGACTTTGCGTAACGGCCTGCAATGCCCGCAGATGGGCGCGATTAAAGTCAGCAATGATCTGAATTTTTGCGGAGCAAAAACAAAGGGCCTGCATGAAGAATCTCATGCAAGCCCTTGATTTGTTTGGTGCCCGAAGCCGGAATCGAACCGGCACGTCCTTTCGAACGGGGGATTTTAAGTCCGAGAATAAATCTATAAATATCAGTAGGTTAGTAGAAAATGCGTTGCGCAGGCCGACAGCTATAACTGGCCTGAAAGCCTTTGTTTTCAAGGGGTATTTTTGTTGCGGAACGAAATTTCTACTTGGTCGGCATCACTTTCAGGCCCTTGCGGCGCCGAATGTACTGCTCTGTCATGCCAACAGTTGTGTGCCCAAGTTGATCCCTGGCATCGCCGAACAACTGGAGTCCATCGAGGACAGCGAAGAAGTCCCAGGCACTGAGCGCGAATGGCGTGACTATCGCATTCAGGTGCGGGCCTGGAAACAGGGCGCGGAAGGCTTTCCCGATTCAGATAAAAGACCTGAACGGCCAGGCTGATAACCAACATTTCTGAGAAGGCCCTTATCATGCGGGGGGGGCAGTATTTTGTGTGTTTTGTGCTCGAGGGAAAGCTCAAGGAAAGACGTCTAGTGCAGAACTGCTTGCTTTTTACGAGCTGTGATTGGTTGAATGCCCGACTTTTAGGTATGGATGTGGCGAGCATGAAAGTAAAAAATTTGAAAGTCCGGTGAAACGACTTGGATTCGTCATTTTTTGTTTGTCTTCGGCCCTTTGCCTAGTCGCCTTCCTGATTACCTATAAAACCTATTACGACATCGGGTTTTATTGGCTTGCGCATTTGATTTTCGATGGCTCCGATCAGTGGCAGCAGACAGCTTTCAAGCTTGGTCTGGTGGGTGCGATCGTGGGCGCGGCGTTGGCTTGGGATTATGCGTCAGTCGTTAAACGCCTTTACAAGTGGGTCAGCAATGGCTGATGAGGTCGAGCCAGTATTTCCCGCTTCACCCGGTGCACCTTTAGAAAATCAACGGCGTTGACACGTTGTGATAAAGGCTTCATCTAAAGAGAACCCGCCCTGTGCGGGTTTTTTCATATCTGGAGATTGAGAATGCCCATCACCACGCAGCAACTGCTGCAGATCCTCCCGAACGCCGGCCACGTTGCCGGCGTTCTTGCACCTGTACTGAACACCGCCATGCACCGCTATCAGATCGTCGGCGCCAAGCGCGTTGCGGCGTTTATGGCACAGATCGGTCATGAGTCCGGCCAACTCAAATACGCGAAAGAGATTTGGGGGCCGACTAAAGCGCAGCTCGTTACGAAGGCCGCGCTGAGCTCGGCAACACCTACCCGGGCGACGGCTCCAAGTTTCGCGGCCGTGGCCTGATCCAGATCACGGGCCGCGCCAACTACAAAAGCGTGCGGCGAAGCACTGGGCCTCGACCTGATAAATCAACCTCAGCTGCTGGAGAAGCGGCAGCATGCGTGCATGTCGGCAGCGTGGTTTGGGGCAAGCAGGGGGCTCAACACCATGGCCGATGCTGGCCAGTTCGACAAGATCACGCAACGCATCAACGGTGGCCAAAACGACGCGGCAGATCGTCAGGCGCTGTACGCCCGTGCCCTCAAGGTGTTGGCGTGAAGCTCGATGCGGTGAAGTGGGGCGGGGCACTGCTCTTGATGCTCTGCCTCATGGCTGGCAGCGCTTGGGCCGCATGGGAGCGCTTGTCCGGCACTTACGTTGAAAACCTGCCGTGGCTCGAGTGTGCGGAGCGATACGACCGAGCGCACACCTTCCACTACATGGACCCGCCTTACTGGCAGACCGCAGGCTACGGCGTGGACTTCTCGTTTGATAACTACGAGCGCATGGCCGATTTCATGCGCCGCTGCAAAGGCAAGGTGATGGTCAGCATCAATGACCACCCGGACATTCGACGGGTATTTGAAGGGTTTCACTTTGAGACGACTGAAATTCGCTACACGACCACCAATCAGCGACAGGGGAAGGCTGAAGTCACTGGCGAGCTAATCATTATGAATTGGGAGCCCGAGGCTTTGGGTGGATTGTTTTAGGTTTCATCCCTTCGCATGTCTGAGGTGTTATGAGGTTTTGAATCCAGTCAGCCCATTGACTTGGCGCCAGGCCTTAACTGTTTTCAAAATGCCTTCGGGGCTATCGTCAGCCCCGTGTTCAGGGTAGTAAATGAGGTCTGAGCCTTCAGGGTGGCCAGTAACTTCGATGAAGTTTTCAAGCAGGTCGTCCTGATAGGCTTCAGTCCCCTGAGCTGTACAGATATCTTTTAGAATGGCTAAGAATTCATCTTCGGTGTATTCAGCGAGTTGTTTCTTCAGAATGATCATTCTTACTTCCTGTGCGAATCAATATGCTTTTTGGGGGTCATAGCACATAGATTGTCAACATCATAGACCTCGCCACCTTCGGCGATTGGGTGCTTATGATGAAGCTCGAAAGAGCGGCGCTTACCCACGGTATTGACATAAGGGGCTCTGGGCGCAAGGCCGTCGAGCATTCGAGCCTTATTGCTGTTGTTAAACTGTGCTTTCAGCTCAGCATCATTACCAACAGTGATCCAAAATGCTTTTCGAAAGTCATCAAACGAGTTGAAGCGCTTTCCTCTGAGTTGGTCAGCAATTCTTGAGGGGATTGGGGAGCCAAGGTCATTGTTTGCTGAGGAAAGCCAGATTCCAGTAGCATCCTGACCACTACCGGTTACCACGCCTGGCTTATCTCGCAGACTAAATACAATGTATAGAGGCGGTACTCCCGAATCTGCCGGAAACACTAAGATGAAGTCTTTGTAATCCGGAGGGTAGATCGGGTCGACGATGATGCTATCTGCCATCGGGGTAGGTGGATAGATCCAGATTTTCGGCGCTTGTGGCGCACCCTGTAATGCAGGGATACCTAATGTGTCTTTAGGGTCAACGGCAGGTGTCCAGATTAGTTCTACTCCACCGCCAAAGTCAGCCACTTGCTGGGAGCCACGCTGGTTAAACTGAACGACATCAATCATTTCCCATTCAGGATTTTTACCTGTGTGGAAGCCGTATCCTTTAAGTGAGCCATCCGCTTGGGGCTCGATATGTAGGCGTAGTCGCGTGCGTGCCTTTGTAAGTGAGCGCAGCTGGTCTTCGGTATACAGCGCACCGTCTGCAATATCTGACGGCCAGAGCATGGCGACAAATCCCAGAATCGTGCTGAGCCCTAGGGTAGTACCGCCCCCCACGGCAGCAGATGAGGCAGCACGGCTAGCAACGCCCCTCAAAGCCAAAGATCCGACCCCGGCAGGCACGGATCCGCTGATCTTCTTTAGAGGAACCAGCCCCGAGCTATCAACCTCGCGGGCGCCTAAAATTCCCCAATTGCCATAATCGTCCAGCCTATCAACCGGAACAAACCCATTTGGTTCGTTGTAGTTGATTACCTGGTCAGGCAATTTGGAGCATTTGGCAAATACACAGCCTTTACGCTCTGTTTGAAGTCGGTTCTGTTGGGCCGTCAAATCAGCCAAACGCTTTTCCATGTGGACAGATTGGCGTTCCAGCATGGCGTTGTAATTATTTATACGTTCCTGATACGCCTTCAGCTCAGTGGAGTCCATGTCCTCGTAGTAGGTGTGACTATGCCAAGCGTCACCTCTTGATTTTCGCTGTACTTGAGGTAATCCCTTGGTACTGGCCATAAGACGCTTCCTTATCGAGAGCGCCGAAAATTAGCGAGATAAGGCTTGCAGATAAATCAGGCTAATCCCTGTTGTTTGTAGGTAAAGTCGCTAATTTCAAATGTTTTTTATAGGTTTGTGCTTTGTACTGCATCGAGGTTTCAAGTCTGAAAATTCAAAGTATCCGACCGGCATATCGTGGAAGGGAATGAGTTCCCAGTCTGGGGTGTGACCACGTACACAGTACGAAGTCATATTCGATAGGATTGGTTTGGTGGTTCGGCAGGACGCCAAGGGAGGGAAAATAGCCTGCGTGACTTTTGCGTGACTCTCTCACGCACCTATGGGCATCTATGGCTATTCGATTGCAGCGAGCACCAGAGATAGCGGCCATGTTTAAGGGGTTTGCAATGCCATTGCGGGCATGGGGTGCTAGAGGTTTGGCTGTGGCTGGGATGTCTTGAATTTTAGTGCTTTGGCAGTACGCAAGGGGAGGGGCAAAAATGAAAAATTGCGGAACAAAAAACAAAGGGCCTGCATGAAGAATCTCATGCAGGCCCTTGATTTGTTTGGTGCCCGAAGCCGGAATCGAACCGGCACGTCCTTTCGAACGGGGGATTTTAAGTCCCATGCGTCTACCAATTTCGCCATTCGGGCGGTAGCGCGGTGTAGCGCGTCAAACCGGCGGGTCTTGCTGAATCGAAGTACCCAGGCCTGCGTGACAGGTGGATGAATATATAGAGGCTTACGGGATGAAGCAAGTTGGAGAGGGCAGATTTTTTATCCTCAGACTCAACAAAACCTTCGAAAAATCAGGTGCCTAGGGTTTCGGGGAGTTTGTTCGAAGGGGATTATCCTGATCGATGCATGAAAGTTTCAGGTTGATGCGTAAGTTTTTTGGGAGGTCTAGGCTAGGGTGTCTGTAGGTCTGAGACAGAAGTGGGTGAAATGAATTCAAGTGTGCTCTATGCGCTCTCGGCGGCAGCCTTGTTCGGCGCCAGCACGCCGCTGGCCAAGTTGCTGGGGGCCGACATGTCGCCCGTGCTGCTGGCAGGCTTGTTGTATTTGGGCAGCGGGGCGGGCGTGCTGTGTGTGCGCTGCCTGCGGGATCGCGGGTGGAAGGCTTCAGGCCTGAGTGCAGGTGAATGGCCATGGCTGGCGGGAGCGATTGCCTTCGGTGGCGTATTAGGCCCTGTGGCGCTCATGTACGGGTTGACACTGACTTCAGGCGCCACGGCATCGCTCATGCTGAATCTGGAGCCCGTACTGACCGCACTGTTGGCGTGGGTGGTGTTCAGGGAGAACGCCGATCGCCGTATCGTGGCGGGAATGCTGGCCATTATTGCGGGGGGCGTGGTGTTGTCCTTGCCGTCAGGGCAGGGGGCCAGCGGCACGGGCTCGTGGCTGGGCCCGCTGGCGGTGGCGTTTGCCTGTTTGTGCTGGGCGGTGGACAACAACCTTACGCGCAAAGTGTCAGCGTCTGATGCGCTCTACATTGCCGGGGCAAAAGGTGGGGTTGCCGGGCTGGTGAACTGCGCACTGGCCACATCACTGGGCGCCCGATGGCCCTCGGTGGAGGTGCTGTTCCCGACGCTATTGATTGGCTTTTTGGGCTATGGCGTGAGCCTGGTGTTATTCGTGTTGGCCTTGCGCGGGCTGGGGGCGGCGCGAACGGGGGCGTATTTTTCGACCGCGCCGTTTTTGGGGGCTGTGATTTCAATCGTGATACTGGGTGAATCGGTCTCGTGGTTGTTTTGGCTTGCGGCAGCGTTCATGGGCCTGGGTGTATGGCTGCACCTGACTGAGGTGCATGCACATGACCACCAGCATGCGCGTCTGGAGCACACTCATCGCCATCGCCATGATGAGCACCACCAACACGTTCATGACGCCGATGATCCGGCTCTGGAACCCCATACCCATGCACATGTCCATTTGCCTGTACGCCACAGTCATCCTCACTTCCCGGACATTCATCACAGGCACCGGCACTGACCCTGAAGTACCCGGCCTTAAACGGAGCACATGAGCGCGCATGTTTGAACACGTCGACGTTAACTACCTGCTGGCCACCTACGGTTACTGGGCCATCTTTATCGGCTGCCTGCTCGAAGGCGAGACCATCCTGATCTTAGGCGGCATGGCGGCCCATCAGCATGTCCTGAAGCTGCTGCCCGTCATCGGCTACGCCAGTCTGGCGGGGATGTTGGGTGATCAACTGTTGTTCTGGGCGGGTCGCTACTTTGGCGAGCGCCTGCTGCCGCGCTTGCATAAACAACAGGCGGCCATCGACAAGGTCACGTCATTGATTCAACACCATCCCACGGTATCGATTTTTTCGGTGCGCTTTCTGTACGGCATGCGCCTGGTAGGCCCCATGGTGATCGGCGCGAGCAAGGTGTCCCCCCTCAAGTTTGCGTGCATCAACCTGGTCGGCGCGGTGGTGTGGGCCACGCTGTTTGCCAGCGCAGGGTATTGGGCAGGGGAGTTCTTGCAACGAGTACTGGGTGATTTGAAACCTTATCGTCTGCCGATTGCGCTGGGCGTGGTCGCCTTGGTGGTGGCCGTGGGGTTGATCCGTCATTTCAGAGCAAAGCGCAAAGCTGCTTAGTCAAATGCGATGCACAGTGTGCAGCGCCCATGGCGGGTACGCGGTTGCAAAAAATAATCCTGAAAGGCAAAGTCCGGCTACCCGGTTGCGTGACGCCCCCCTTGACCTAGACTCTTGTTCAGCAGGTCGAAGGGCAGGTTTCATGTGGTGTTGGCGAGGGTTGCGCGCCGGTCCGATGACAAGAAAGGAGGTCCGCATGTTGATACGCTCAATGATCCTCGCCAGTGTGCTGGTCACGGGAATAGCACACGCCGTTGAAGTTCCTAACCCCCTTGATCAGGAGCGCGCAAAGGCAAGGCCACTGGTAATTGTGGCGCGCACAGAGCGTGACCCCACCTTATCCACCCTGAAAAAATCCCTTGAAGACCCGGCTCAAAAAAAGGCCTTCGATGAACGCAACATGGTGCTCTACACCATTGTTGGCATCACCGGTCAGCGTGACGGCAAAGACCTTGAGCCGCAGTCCACCATGTCGCTGATCCGGGGGCTCAAACCGGGCATGATCATTGATAAAGCCAAGGTGTTTCTGATCGGGAAGGACGGCGAGATCAAATATAAGTCAGAGGGGGAAGCGGACCTCAGCACGCTGTTCAAAACAGTCGATGCCTTGCCGCCTGCTGAAAAGACCCTACAAGCGCAAGCTCAGCCCGAGCCAGCAGGCACACCGGGCACCCCGAACAAATCCGGCAAGCCCGCAAAACCTGCAAAACCGGTCAAAGCCCTGGAGGATTAAATCCGCGACAAAAAAAGGCCCGCTGGGGGAAGCGGGCCAAGAGGGATTCACTAAAGGAGTGAGTTCAATCTAGCCCCCTGAATGTGAATGCCATGTGAAATGCATGTATTCAAAACAGTAAAGGCCCGCAAAGTGTTCGGTTGAAATACAGCTCAGCTGTAGCGCAAGGTGCAGCAGGCAATCCGTTAGGGTGTAGATCATCAACCCTTGCCAGCCGGATGTCGTTATGCCGCTTTCCCCCGAATTGATCTCTGCTTTCATGTTGTTTGCTTTTGTGTCGTCCATCACCCCCGGCCCCAATAACACCATGCTGTTGGCCTCAGGGGTCAACTTCGGCTTTCGCCGCACCATTCCCCATGCACTGGGGATCAGTGCCGGTTTCATGGTTTTGGTTCTGGCCGTGGGGCTCGGGCTGGGGGGCGTCTTCAAGGCGGTGCCCATGGCCTACACGGTCTTGCGTTACCTCGGCGCTGCCTACTTGCTGTACTTGGCCTGGAAAGTCGCCACGTCGGGGCCACTGTCCACTGCAGACAACGATCACCGTCAGCCATTAGGCTTTTGGGGAGCCGCCGCCTTTCAGTGGGTCAACCCCAAGGCTTGGGTGATGGCCGTTGGCGCAATCACCACGTACACCCCGTCTCAGGGCTACCTCACCAATGTGTGCGTGATTGCGCTGGTGTTCGCCCTCATCAACTTGCCGAGCGTCTGCCTCTGGGCCGGTTGTGGCAGCGCATTACGCAACGTATTGACTCAACCGAAGTGGTTGCTGGTGTTTAACGTGACGATGGCGCTTTTGCTGGTGGTGTCGCTGTACCCGATTCTGTTCGATCAGTGATCCTGTTCATCCGGGTCATTGAGCCATTCCTGACTCAGCGTGTCGGTATCCCCCAGGTACTCCAGTAGCCAGCTCATGGCGGGCGAGTGATTGTTCTGGACCCAGGCAATACAGGACGGGCTGGCCGGGAAGGGCCGCTGCAAGTGCAAGGCCACCAGCCGGCCTTGCTCAATAAGCGGGCGCGCCAGATGGGCGGGCACCATGCCGACACACAGGCCCTCACTCAAGCAGGCCAGGGCCGATGACCAGTCGGGCACCATCATTCGCCGCTGGTTGTCGAGCGTCCAGGTGTCTCGCTTGGGCAAGCTGCGCGAGGTATCGTCCATACACAGGGATGGATAAGGCCGTAACTGCTCATCACTGAGCAACCCCTCGAAGTCCGTCAACGGGTGATCCGGACTTGCCACGCACAACCAGTGCAGCAACCCCATGTCCCGGAACGCAAAACTGCCCGCCACCGGTATGGCGCGCGTGGCACCGATGACCATGTCGGTACGGCCGTCCACCAGTGCGTCCCACACACCGTTATACACCTCGTAGTGGACGATCAATTCGACGTCGGGAAAGTGCCGGTAAAAGTCGATGACCATTTGCTGGCAACGCGGCTGTTTGGTGATGCAGTCCACCGCCACCCGCAACTGACCGCTCCAACCATTGGCCACCTGCTGGCACAGACGCCGGGTGCCGAGCATTTTTTTCATCACATCGCGGGCCTCTTTGACAAACAGCTGCCCGGCGGCAGTCAGCTCCACATCGCGATGGCGACGCACGAACAACGGCACCGCCAGCCACATTTCCAGTTGGCGCACGGTATAGCTCACGGCCGAAGGTACGCGATGCAGTTCTTGAGCCGCGCCGCTGAAGCTGCCATGGCGGGCCACGGCATCGATGACATCCAGGGAGTATTCAGACCACACAATGCTGCCTTCAAATTAATTGATATCACACAGAAAATATTATCGCTTCACAAGCCAATGCTCAGCCGGATAATGCGCGCCAGTCAACAAATTGTTTGATGGGAAGCTATAGGTGCACATGAAAAACTCGTTTGGATTCACGCTGTATCTGGCTGGGCTCAGCATGCTGGGTTATCTGGCCATGGACATGTACCTGCCGGCATTCGGCACATTGCGCACAGACTTGCAGTTGTCGGCAGGCGCTGTGGGCGCCAGCTTGAGTATCTTTCTCGCCGGTTTTGCGGTGGGTCAATTGCTGTGGGGACCTTTGTCGGACCGCCTGGGCCGAAAGCCGGTGCTGCTGGCCGGGCTGTCGATGTTTGCTCTGGGGTGCCTGGGCATGCTGTGGGTCGACAGCGCACTGTGGCTATTAAGCCTGCGCTTCATTCAAGCCATCGGCATTTGCGCCGCGGCCGTGACCTGGCAAGCTCTGGT
Organism: Pseudomonas sp. ESBL9; assembly: GCF_036668715.1. Lineage (NCBI taxonomy): Bacteria > Pseudomonadati > Pseudomonadota > Gammaproteobacteria > Pseudomonadales > Pseudomonadaceae > Pseudomonas > Pseudomonas sp. ESBL9. The sequence goes on from NZ_JAZEVV010000001.1 coordinate 871,534, forward strand.
GATCGACCGTTACCCGGCAGACAAAGCCAATCGCGTATTCGCCGGCATCATGCCGTTGATGGGCCTGTCTCCCGCCTTAGCGCCGTTGCTGGGCGCGGTGGTGCTCAATCACCTGGGGTGGCAAGCCATCTTCACGGTGCTGTTTGGCATTGCCGTGCTGCTGCTGCTGCCCACACTGTTGCTTAAAGAAAAAGCCCGGCCGCGCATTCAACAGCACGTGGCACGCGTGAGTTATTGGCAACTGCTGCGTTCGGCGACGTTCAGTGGCAACGTCATGATCTTTGCCGCGTGCTCGGCGAGTTTCTTTGCCTGGCTGACGGCATCGCCCTTCATATTGGGCGACATGGGGTACAGCCCGAATGACATCGGCTTGAGCTACGCCTTTCCGACGCTGGCGTTTTTGATCGGCGGTTACAGCTGTCGCAGTGCGTTGCAGCACATCAAAGGTCACACATTACTGCCCTGGTTGCTGCTGGCGTACTGCATCAGCATGGTGGCTCTGTATGCAGTGGCGACACAGACCGAGCCGACGCTGACCACGTTGCTGATTCCGTTTTGCCTGATGGCACTGGTGAACGGTGCGAGTTATCCGATCGTGGTCGCTCACGCGCTGCTGCCGTTTTCAGAGAATTCCGGCAAAGCCGCTGCCTTGCAAAACACGCTGCAGTTGGGCCTGTGCTTTCTCGGTAGCCTGGTGGTGTCAGCTTATATCTCGCATCCGCTGGAGATCACGGTGGACGTCATGCTGGCTTCGGCACCCGTGGCTGTACTTGGTTATTTGATCCAACGTCGCACGGCCACCGCCGAACGTCTTGCAACGCGCTGAACTTTGTCGTGAACGGGTGCATCCAAGGTTCATCGAGTCACACTGTGAGCCTGTTGGATGACCCAGATCATTACCCCCCAGAGCCCTGAACAGGTGCATTCCGAACATGATGCAAAAATGTTCGGATCACCCAAGGACCGCCTGGACTTTTACCGGCGCGAAATTCAGTACGAGACCAGCATTCTGTCCCACCGCACTGACGCCTACCTGGCGGCCCAGTCGTTTCTGGTGATTGCCTTCGCCTCGTGCATGGCCAACCTGAACCCGGAGTGGGGTAAGTTTTTCACCCTGACCGTGCCGCCGATGCTGGCCGTGCTGGGGCTGATGATTTCATTGAATGCCTGGCCGGGCATTCGCGCGGCGTACGACATCATTGACCACTGGCACTTCAAGCAAAGTGAGTTGCTGAGCAGCGAACCTCAAATGGGCATGGCGTACGACGAGTCGCCGTTGTTCTGCGAGATGGAGTCCACCCACAAGGGGTACAAGAAGTCGTTAATGTTTTCAGTGCGCTCCCCGTGGTTGTTTGCCATTTTCTGGATGGTGCTGGGAGCATTCTCGTTGTATATCCAGATCGACAACCCTTTGTCGTGATACGCGGCGCAGCCCAAAGGCCGGACTTCCTCAGGGGAGTCCGGCCTTTGGCTGACGGCCTTCAGGCGACCTCTACCAGCACGATTTCGCTGTCTTGCAGCGCCGTTACACGCAGCACCTGTTCATCGACAATCGCCACGCCATCCCGCGCGTTGGCGCGCACACCGTTGACCTCGATCGCTCCGCTGGCGGGCACCAGATAAGCGCGGCGTCTCTCACCCAGCCGATAATCGGCGGTTTCACCGGCTTTCAGCGTGGCCGCCATCACCCGGGCGTCGGCGCGGATGCGCAAACTGCCGTGATCTTCCTCCTTACCGCTGGCCAGCGTCACAAAGCCTTCGCGTTGGCCCTTCGGAAACGGCTTGGCACCCCAAGAAGGCGGATCCCCGGCCTGATTTGGCAAAATCCAGATCTGGAAAATCTTCGTTGCCGTGGATTCCAGGTTGTATTCGCTGTGGGCAATGCCGGTGCCAGCACTCATCACCTGCACGTCGCCCGCTTCGGTACGGCCTTTATTGCCCAAGTTGTCTTCGTGGCTAATAGCCCCTTCACGCACGTAAGTGATGATTTCCATGTCGCGATGGGGGTGCTTCGGGAAGCCGGTGCCAGGCGCGATGATGTCGTCATTCCACACCCGCAGATTGCCCCAGCCCATGCGCTGCGGGTCGTAGTACTCGGCGAACGAAAAGTGGTGATGGGCATCCAACCAACCGTGATGGGCGCCGCCCAAGGTGTTGAAGGGTCTGAGTTCAAGCATGATGCATCTCCTGTTCTGGTCAGTCGGGGGCAATGAACAGTGACCCGAATGAGAATGGAGCCAGTGTGCCCGTGGCAATCATCTATAAAAAGGTTAAAAAACGCTTAAAAACGATCGATTAAATCGATCTTTCAGCCGATATTTTGTTAACCATCAGGTTCTACATCCATTGCTAAACCTCTGACGTTAAAGCAATAACTAGAACTCCCGACGCAATGGAGCGACCATAGCCCATCCGCCCGGACAGCCTCACACCCTGGAGTCAGCGTGCCGCAACACAAAAACGATTTGCCCGAAACCCTATCCCCGGTCACTCAACTGCCGTTGCTCAAGCGTCTGGCAGCCCGTCTGTTTGGCAGCGGCTTAAGTCGCTTGCGCGCGCAACACGCTGCGTCCTGGTTGCAGGGGCAGGCGGACGGTTTTCGCAGCGGGCACAGCGCGGGGGTGGATTACGGCTATGAAGAGGGGCATGCGGACGGGATGGAAGAGGGCCGTCAAGTGCTGTTTATCAATGACACCCGCTCACAGGAGCTGCGTGCGCCGGGCATTGACGACAACCTGTTCGATGACTGGCGCCTGCCGTTGACCGCCGAACTGAAAAAGCAGATCAAGGCGGATGTCGCCGCTTTGCTGCCGGCAACGGCGCAGCCCAGCGCGGCACAGTGGAAGATGATCTTCAGCGACACGCCGTCCACCTCCGTGGTGGCGGGCGCCGGCGCGGGCAAGTCGACGTCGCTGGTGCTACGGATCTTACTGCTCAGTCACTACCTCGGTTTTGAGTTGAGCTCGATGACGGTCGTGACCTTCACCCGCGAGTCGCGGAAGGATTTCATCGCCAAGCTGCAGGAAATCTTCGCTTTATGGGGGCACATGCTGAGCCTCAAGGAAGCCCGGGAAGTGGTGCGCACCTTCCACTCGCGGATTTTGCCGATGGTGCGCAGCCTGCCGGGTTACGCGCAACTGCAAGCCTTCGAAACCCTCAGCCATCGGGGCGCTAGCGACGATGACGCTGACAGCAACCCGTTTGACTTGCGCATCAACGATGCGCAACGCCAGCAACTGAATGCCTGTTATCACCGCCTATACAGCGACACCCCGCGTTTTCGCGAGGCGATCGGCGTGTTGTGCCGGCATGCCTTGCAACTCAAGGCGCTGGAACACGATCACCCGGACGTGCAAAAACGCATGGCCGTGACCGAATTGGCCGCCAAGCGTGACGAAGAGTTGTGCGACACCCTCGAAGACTTGTGGTTTGCCGCCGGTGCCTGGCCGATTCAAGGCATTGAGCCGAGCCGGGAAACAGTGAACATCAACGGCTCGACCTTTCATTGCCACGGCTACATTGAACAACTGGATGCGTGGGTGGTGCTCGGCTTCGACCCCCGCGAAAACCCGCAGATCTGCAGGCCCAACGCCAAATTAAGCGTGCGGGCGGAGTGTGCGGTCAAGCGCACGCTGTTTCGAGCCTTCTGTGATAAGCCATTGATATGGCTAGAGTCTTACGAGCAATCCGAGCGTGTTCTGACCACCCTGGCCGGTGATGCGAGTGCCGGGCCGGGCTTCGATTACAAACTCAAGGGTGAGCTCAGCTCCGCGCCACTGCTGGACTGTTTCGTGGCCGCGGCCAGCTTTATCGAGAACCTGGGACTGGATGTCGGGTCTGCGGTAGGCGACCTACGTTTCGCCAGCGACGACCCGGACCGATTCTTCTTCGAGGCACTGAGCCTGTTCTGGCGCGCGCTCGAAAGCCATCTGCTGGCGCAAACGCCTCCCGTCATGACCTACAACCGCATGTTTTCCCTGTTCGGGGAGCACACCGCACAGAACTTCAAACTGCTCAGCGACGCGCAATTGCGCCCGCTCTCGCACCTGATGATCGACGAGTTTCAAGACGTCTCGCCCCAGATTGTTTCGTGGCTACGCGCCAGCCTGCGCGAGATTCGCAGCCGAGGCCCGGCCATGCACGTGGGACGAGGCGCGCAACGCTCTTCCTTGCTGTGTGTCGGCGATGACTGGCAATCGATCTACGGCTGGCGGGGCAGTTCACCCAAATATTTCATGGCGTTCAACAAAGAATTTGTCTCGCCGTCCACCACGCGGGTGATGCTCAGCGACAATTTCCGCAGCCAGCAGCATGTCATTGACGCAGCGGAACACATCGTACGCGCCGCGCCTTCCATCCCGGGCAAACGGGCCAAGGCCTGCGGCGAGCCCAAACCGCTGGTGCCGGTCCAGGTACTGGATCGGGACGATACCGGGCTGGTCGCAAAACTGACCGAGCATTACAACGCAGGCGATCGCGTATTAATGCTGTTTCGAAAAGGTAGCGATAAGGCGCTGATTGAAAAAGAAATACAGGCCGTTGTTAATGTGGATTCTAGCTTGCCACCCGCCTTGCGTCGGCTCAAACAACTCACCTTTCACAGTGCCAAAGGCTTACAGGCAGACGCTGTATTTCTGCTCGGGGACTGTCAGCACCTGACCTCATCGCCCTATAAGAACCAGGTCTACCGCATGGCTGGCCTGGGCAATGAAGGCGACCCGGAGCCCTACGACAGCGCACAAAAAGATGAAGTACTACGGCTGGCCTACGTCGGCATCACCCGGGCGATCACGCATTGCTATTGGTACGTGGAACGTCAAGACGCCCAAGGCCCGAATATCCCCAAAGCCTCGGACCGGGTGCCCAAAGGCAAGCCGTTTTTTGAGGATGTGCGCGGGGGAGCAGTCGACGGTTCGGATAAGCGCTGAACAGCGATCGGTTCACGGGTGCCGCCTGGCGGCACATGCCAGAGCGTTTCGGCCCGTGGTCAACGGTGTATCAACGATTTCGTGACTGGCGCAATTGCGGCGCTTTCGATCAGATGCTCAAGCGCCTGCACATCCGTTTGAACGAACAAGGCTTGATCGATCTGGAAACTTGGATGATTGATTTCACTGCTGTTCGCGCAACCCGAGCCTCATCAGGCGCCGGGGAAAAGGGGATCTAACGAACCGCAAAACCCTGCGCTCGGGCGCAGCCGGGGCGGCCTGACGACTAAGATCCACATGCTGTGTGACGCCAATGGAGCGCCTTTACGTTTCCTGCTTTCGGGCGGGCAAGCTAGCGATATGGCTTATGCTCAACCGCTGCTGGATGAGGCTTACATCCCGATTCTGCGTGGCCGTCCACGCAAACGCTGCCGATGGTTGTTGGCCGACAAGGGGTATGACGCTGAAGCTTTGCGCCGCTACTGTGATCGCTATCGGATGCAGCCAGTAATTGCGTTGCTCGACATGAAACGCAAACCCAAGCCCGGCTTGGCCAGACTGTTTGATCGTCCCAAATACCGACAGCGCAACATCATCGAGCGCATGTTCGGCTGGCTGAAGGAAAGTCGCCGCATCGTTACGCGCTCCGACAAGCTCGCAACACGTTTTGCGGCGATGGTCTCATTGGCCTGTGCCATGAGGCGTTTGCGACAATACTTTTCGTACAGAACCTAAGACTTCCTAATGGGGAGAGCGCCACCGTAAACGTGGGCTGCTCGCGACCTCAACGTTTACCTGCTGCCATACCTGCATTGCATCGGCGTAGCCCTGCGATGAATCACTGTCGTGCCGTTTCTGACTGCTGGAACGATCAGTATCCATAAGCAGTGCCAACTGCAACATTGATTAGCGATAGAAATTTTCAGTCATCGTTCTGAACAGGGTTTGACGTTATATCGCATAGGCCAAGGGAATAAGAGAATTGTTTAGTCATATTTTTCAGCAAAAGGGCAGGGCTTGGAGTGCGGGTTTAAATATTTCAAGCTTTTTTCTGGCGCGCGTTATTGATATTGCTAAGTTGTGGAAAATGACTACGGTAATTATATTTATTTCATGGAGTGATTGTCAGTTCTTCTGATTGACATGGGTATTCTCTAGGGATTTCTGCCTTGTGATCCAGGAGGGGTGAAAGTTTCAGATTTTTTCAGGTGAACTATCCTTCTTCATGCAAAACATTAAAGAGTTTAATGGGCAGTGGTTGTGCCGTTCTATTCTGGCACTGGCATAGGATGCTTTAATCTTGATTTAATTAAATGACAGAGAAACCAATATGGATTTTGAGAACGAATTTGAGAAGGTTCTTGCTTCTCAGGATGTGCAAGAGTCGGATGTAGCCCCTACCGTTCAAGAACCGACGTGGACCCGAATAAAAGATTTTAAAATTTACTCCGTTGAAGGTGGAACTACGCTGTATGCCAATGGTAGGCAACAAGTACAAATACGGGTGTCCATTCGCGTCAGTGATGACTTTGCGAAGAGTATGGAACTGGAGGGTAGAGCTCAATGGTCTCTACATTTAGTGAAGGCTGATGGCCTTGAGCCCCTACCCTACGGCCTCTTTGACTCGAATACTCCCCAGGGATGGAGGTATACGACTCACCGGGATGAGCTCTTTAAGCCCTTGCCATATCAAGGTATAGTCAAAGGAGGGCTGGAAGGAGATAAAGTTTATAGTCGAGACTTCTATGTCACAACAACGGCATCATCTTCTATTTCTTTAATGGCAGCTGTCGTAAGGTCTGACGGCACCATTTTCTATACGGACATGAAAACGGCAGATGGAATCCTGACGCTCAATACTCTGCCTCCGGCAGTGTATGGGAACAATCATTTTCGTCTCAAGATGATGGACAGACTTTATTATAAAAACGAAAAAGCTTCCCATTCCGATATTTTTAAGCTTGAGTTAGTGGTGGATAATCATCAGATTGAGTTTGTGAAGTTTGTGGATGTCTCTCCGGGTACGTTTGTCGTTTGGTATGTGCTTGAAAAAAATAATTTAGGCTTTCTCTCAAGCGCCTACATAAATGGAAAACTCAATTATTTTGAACAAAGCTATAACCTGGAGGCTCCGCAGCGGGAGGCCACGCGTCGTACTTACCCGGGTGCGGTCACTATTTTTATGAGCACCGTGGAAGTGGACAGCAGACTCACTATTCGTGAGTCTCAGCTGAAATGGAGAGTGTGGAAGTTAGCGCTGCTTGATATGTACGGTAATGAACACGTTGTCACGCTCACGTATTCGCGTGAATGGCCTATAGCGTTGAGATTGTACTAAATAACTAAGGAAGGTGGTGCATGAGTGAGTCTGCCCAAGCAGGAAGTCAGTTACGTTCAGGCGCGTTTAATTTTTCAAGTTTTATTCAGTCTGGGGTGGATCCGCGTACAGGATCTTATAGTTGCAGTCTGTCGCTGAGTGAGTTGCTCGCTAATTATTTGTGTGGTCCTTCTTTACCCTTGATTCTGAGTTTCAATTCTTTTGAAAATCGCAACATTGGTTTTGGGGCTGGCTGGTCCATGCGAATGAGTTCATACACGAGCACGACTCACACGCTCTCCTTATCATCCGGTGTGACGTATCGAGCCTATACCAATGGTAGCGAAGTCACTCTGGCTGACAAGAAGCTAGAAACGATAAATGTTTACGTTGATAACGATGTGTGGGTTATTCAACATAAAGACGGTACGGTAGAAGAACTGTCGCGCTCAGACAGCGATGATAATGAATGGCTTCCCTCACGTATTTATTCTACAGAGGGGCGTTACATTTCTTTCTTGTACAGCAGGATTCAGGGGCGACGCGTAGTGCGTGAAGTACGCGATGCGCATCATTGCCTAATCAAGTTTGAGTACGAAAGTGATAACAATTGGAGCAGTCAGCCAGGTTTTACTTTATGGCCGGACAGTGCTCATCATAAGCGAAAATTTATCTTTATCATCCGAGATAGTTGGTTGCGACAGATTCGCATGCTGTCACGTGATGGGTTTGAAGATGCTCATTGGATGTTCGATTATCAGCCCAGTGAAAACGGGGGCCCACTGATCACTCACATGCAAACGCCATTGGGTGCAGTCGAAACGCTACGGTATGCCGTGAATGGCCATGCGTTACCCATTGGAGCACCGGTTGACTTCGTGCCTGTCGTATTGTCTTTGACGGTGGCCCCTGGTCTCGGCCTGCGGCCAACCACTCGGGTTTACGATTTCTCCTCCACTAATTATTTTGGCTACGGGGCGGGTTATATTTGGAGTGAGGGTGGAGATCCTCTTAATAAAAGCTCCAGTGATTATACGTACTCCTCCAGAGAAACAAGTACAAAGGAGGGGCAGTCAAGATCCACAGAGAGGGTTTACAATCGCTTCCATTTGATGATTTCCGAAACAACGGTTGTGGGGACCAAGGTTCAGCGTAAGAAAATTAAATATCACGATGTAGATGGTCTTAACTTTTATGCTCAGCCCGCTATATTTCAACAGCCGAAACAAGTGGTTATCTCTTATTTTGACAGTGAGACACCTGACACCCTCTACTCAGAGATAACCACGACGACTTACGACAATTTTGGAAATGTACTGGAGTTGCATAGCCCGGCAGGAGGGCGCGAGGTGAATGTCTATTACTCGGCTTCTGGAGAAGACGGCTGCCCGGCAAGTCCTTCTGGGTTGGTAAGTTATTTGAAAAGTAAACGTATTCTACCTGCGCCTGATTTTTTAGAAGCCAGTACGACGGAATTCAAATACCGTTATGTGGGTTTACCGTCTCTTCGTGATCATCAAAAAACCTTTCTTGTCTTGCTCAGTGATGAGTTGTATGAAGGGGGCGTTACAGAGCCTGTTTTGCGCACAACCTACAGTTATGTGACTGACCCTAGGGATGATTGCTACGGTAAAGTCAGTGCTAAAACGGATTACATGGGCGGCGCCTCCACCTGTTATAAGCATCATTATTCGGTTGATCAAAGGGTGGTTAGATCAACGCAGTCGATAGCCGTTGGAGAACAGTTATTTAGCCAGTTTGTAGAGTGCGATAGATTCACAGGACAAGAAGTAAGAGTCTGTGATCATTCGGGCCACGTGGTCGAGTCACTCTACGATGGCGTAGGTCGTTTGCAATGTGAAACGGTCGCAGTGGGTGCGCTACCGGTTAGCCAGCGTCATACCTATCAATTGCCTACAGAAGGTGAGGGTCAAGTACGGCATGTTCTTATAGATTCGCGAGGCGCTCAGCACGTGACTCTGTTTGATGGTTTGGGAAGAAAAGTGCAAGCGTTTGTTGAAGACCTTGATCATTCTGAAGCTGAAAAACCACTGCGTGAGGTTTACCTAGCGTCCTATGATGCGTGGGGACAGTTGAGTGAGGAAATCACCACTGATTGGTTCGAGGGTGTAGCCAAGTCGCTGGCAGTTACCTACATCTATGACGACTGGGGAAATGCGACTCAGGTCAAACGTTCTGACGGTAGCGTGACACACGAAATATCTGATCCTGTGAGTCGAACCCAGATTCAATGGCTCAACGAAGGCGGGCAGACTGTAACCGTCAATAATATTTTCGGTAAGCCGAGCAGTATTGAGCGTATTGACACTGAAGGTCTGTCGCTTGGAAAAACGTTGTTTCTATATGACGGGTTAGGTCGCTGTCGTCAAAGGGTCACCCCAGAGGGGGCAATCACTCAATACCGATACGATTTATTCGGAAGAGTCATTGAAACTGTATTGCCGGACAGCACGGTCATTTCAAAACAGTACGATCCTCGAAGCATAGGGGATTACCCTGTTCTCATAAAGGCCAATGATTATGTTGTGGGAACCCGTGATTATGACCCTCTTATGCGAATCAGCAGAACGACGGTTGGAGGTAGAACCGAACATTTCAGGTATGAACAAGCACAAACAGTACCTTCGAGTAAGGTCACGCCCAGTGGGGTTGCTGTCAATTTTACGCTCGATCCGTTATTTCAGAGTGAGGTGGCAGAGCGTCATGTCACCCGTAACGGCAATCTTAGGACCCGTTTCTCAAGGGATACGTTGAGTGGGCAACTTCTACAAGCCTCCAGCCCCTTAAGCCATGAAGGTTTTCATTACTCCGATTCAGGCAAGCTCAAGCGTAAAGAATATCTCATCGGTGACCAGAAATTTGAGTCGACGTATACCTATTCATTAATGGGTATTCCTATAAAAATAATCGATGTCATGGGCAATGAACGTCGGTACTATTATAATTCTATTGGGCGGATTGAACGTATCGAGCAAGGTGCCATATTAACGGTTTATAGTTATGATTCTGAGGGCGTACTAAAGACTGTTCGCGTTAGCGATACCAAGGTTGGTCGCTCATTATTGACAACGCTGAGTTACGACGCCTTCGGGAGAGAAGTTCAGCGTGTGTTTAAGTTAAATGATGATCCCGAGCAGGTGCTAGAACAAACGTTTACCGCAGAGGACAAACTTCAGCGCAGACGCTTGTTATTAGAGTCTGTTATTTTACGTGATGAAAAATTTCAGTATGACGTGCGGGGGCGTTTGAGCCGTTATCAATGCAGTGGGTCGCAATCGCCGGTCGATGCTTGGGGGAAAGCCATACTCTCACAAGACTATGAGCATGATTATCTAGACAACATCCTTACGCTGAAGACACGCTTCAGTGACGGAGAAAATATTGCTACGTACACCTATGCCTATGCGGACCGTACTCAATTAAGCTCGTTAACCCACAGCCATGCAGATTACCACCCAAGCGCCCGCTCATTTGAGTACGATGCTGACGGCTGTCAATTGACCGATGAGGTGGGTCGATTACTGAAATACGATGAGCTTGGAAGTTTGTGTTCGGTGGCAGTTGATGCATCCCCCCTCTCGCCAACACTGGTCGAATATACTTATAACGCAATGGACGAGCTACAGAGCAGTCGTTCAGATAAAGGTGCACCCAGAGCGTTTTTTTATCATGAAGGCGTACTGGTTAATCAGCGTCAAGGTCTGCAAAATCAAAGTTATCTTCAGCACGGCACGCAGGCGTTAGCACAAACAGACGGTACAGAGATTTCATTACTAAGCACTGATCAGCAAGGTAGTATTTTGCATGTGGTGTCGCCGCAAGGAGAAAGTCGATGTGCCTATACACCTTACGGCAGCCGCCCCTTTGACGATGGTTTGAACTCATTGCTGGGGTTTAATGGAGAGCTGTTGGATCCCCATACCGGATGTTATCTCTTGGGTAACGGATACCGAGCTTACAACCCCATATTGATGCGCTTTCACTCCCCTGACAGTTTGAGTGTTTTTGATGGCGGAGGGTTAAATGCGTACGGCTACTGTTTGGGCGACCCTATAAATTACCGTGATCCTACTGGGCACATTACGGTTTTCCAAGGTGTGAGGATGGCGCTGAGCATTGGATTCGTAGTGGCCTCTTTGGCGCTTACTATTTTTACCTTTGGTGCGGCGGCTCCTTCTGTAGGATTGTCACTGACTTCAGTTATTACTTTAGCTTATGAAATAGTCTCTGCGGTCGTTTCAATTACATCGGCGATACTGGACGAGTTGGCACCCGACTGTATAGTCACCCACGTATTTTCTTATACAAGTATTGCGTTGGGAGGGGTTGGAGCTGTTAATTATGTCACCGGAAAAATGGCTAAAAAAGGGCTTAGTTTAGCGTTGCAAAAAACAGTTGGCAGGGTAGGTAAAGCGGCTGTTGCACAATCGACGTTCACAGGCAATATAGCCCAAACTGCTTCAAGACCACTTTCCAATAGCAGTGCGCTTATGCGCGGCAATGATGGCTATAACAGCTTGAGCAAGCTGCACAAAAGACTGCTGACCACTTCTAAAATTAGAGACAGGGTTGATTACGTAAAGTATGCATTTACAGGATTAAAGTTGGGTGAAAAGCACTACGATAAGATGATTGACTTTGTTAACAGTGAGGGGTTTCAGAATACGACAAGCCATTTTCGTTATTGGCAGCCTGGCATGGATACCAGCCCTTATTTTGAAACGGGCTCAAGGACGATGGAAAAACTACCGATGCAAACGTTTTTCGATGGAGTAGAAGACCGAGAAATGCAAATCAGGAATGGGTAGGCGCATCAATCAACATTCCATTTATAGGACTGAGCTTGATCATAGACGGATGCCAGCGAAGTGCGGCTGTATCCGTCTGCTTAAATTACAAAGCGATTGGCACGCACGCTTTGGGCGTATCCGGGCTAAGGCCGATCAGGCTGATTAAGCCACACGCCAGTGAGCCTCGCCATTGCAGGTAGTCATGGCCACTGGCGTATTCGACGTGTTCTACCGGGTAGCCTTTGGCCTGCAAGACGTTGCGCAGTTGGCGGTTGCTGTCCAAAATTCCGGCGCTCGAGGCACCGAGCTTGCCTTCGTATAACCCGGCTTGCAGATAGAAGCGTAAGGGCAGGCGTGGGCTGCTCACGTATTGTCGGGTGAGCCACTGATCTTCAGTACCGGGCGGACTCCACCCATACGAACCGGACAAACTCAGCACATTGCCAAATAGCTCAGGATGTTTAAGCCCCAGCCAGGCAGACGCCAAACCGCCATAACTGGAACCCGCCGCCACCGGGGGGGGGCAGGCGGGGTCTAAGATCGATTCTATGCACGTCGCCGCCGTTTAAATGACCAACGTAACGTGCCCCAACGCGCTGAGAGTGGTAAATTCTGCCCCCATGAAATGCGTCACACCGTTAACGATCCTCTGTTGTAACGCCAAAACGCCGAATGTCACCGGTTCGTGGTTTGAATCGGTGATCTGTCGTGCGCCAAAGGAACTTTCACATGAATGATTTACTGACTCGCCGCCGTGTCGTTCAGGGCCTGGGCCTGCTCAGTCTGGGCGTGCTTGCCGGATGCGACCCCGGCAGTGGCCTGTCGTACAAGTACGGTAAAGATTTGAGCAACGAGATTCTGGGGCGCAAGTTCAAGCTCCACGACGCTCAAGGCAATGACGTCATGCTGGGCAGCTTTCGCGGCATGATGCCAATGATTTTCTTCGGCTTCACCCAGTGCCCGGCGGTATGCCCCACGGCGCTGGCACGGGCTGCGCAAATCAAGAAGATGATGGGCCCGGACGGCGACCGGCTGCAGGTGGTGTTCATCACCCTGGACCCCGAGCGCGATACGCCGGCAATGCTCGACGCCTACGTCAAGGCCTTCGACCCTACGTTCATGGCGTTGTCCGGCACGCTTGAAGAAACAGCGGCCACGGCCAAAGAGTTCAAGGTGTTCTACGAGAAGATCCCGAGTGGCTCCACGTATACGCTGTCGCACACCGCCACCAGTTTTGTCTTTGACTCACGGGGCGTGCTGCGCCTGGGGCTTTCACCTTCGTTGTCGGCCAAGCAGTGCACCGAAGATTTGCTCACCGTGATGTCCGTCTGCTGATTTAACGCCTCTTTGAGAGCCACACTATGAAACCCGTCAAATACCTGATGTTGTCGTTGCTGGGCATGAGCCTGCATGTTTCGGCCCAAACCACCGTGGATGACGCGTGGGTTCGCGCCACCGTACCGGAACAGCCCTCCAGCGGTGCCTTCATGCGCATCACCTCGACCACCGACAGCAAGCTGCTGAGCGTCACGTCGCCGGTGGCCAAAAACGTGCAGATCCACCAGATGAAGATGGAAAACGACGTGATGAGCATGGGTCCGGTGCAAGCCGTTACCTTACCAGCGGGCAAGACCGTGGTGCTCCAGCCCGAGGGCTATCACGTCATGCTGATTGACCTGAACGGCCAGATAAAAGAAGGCGACACCGTGCCACTCACCCTGACGGTTGAAGACGCCACGGGCACAAAAGAGACCCTTGATGTGCAGGCCACAGCCCGGTCTTTGAACGGCATGCCGATGCACCACAAGGATAAGCACGGCAATGACGCCATGCACGACCATGGCGTCATGCACGACCATGGCGTCATGCACTGAACGACACCCTGACCGGACGTTTTATAGTACGGTCAGGGCCTGAGGGGACACCCAGCGCTGGAGGGCGTTAAAACCGCCCGCTGAGCGGGTATTCGACCGCCAGGCGCAGTTGATCGGTATCCAGTTCGGCTTGAGCGGTGTTACCCCTGTGTACGTTGTGGCGCAGTGACAGCACTGCGCCTTTGGCGACGCCGCTCTGCACCACATAGCGCGCCTCAAGATCCCGCTCCCAGTGTTTCCCGCCTTTGCCATACCCCAGATAGGCATAACCGCCTTGTGGATCGACGTGGGTGCCATCAATGTCATTGCCCCGTACATACGCGGCGCTGAACATCAGGCCCGGCAGGTGCCAGGGCGACATGTCCAGGTCGTAGCGCAGTTGCCAGGACTGTTCGTTCGGCGCGTTGAAATCTGACAGTTGCACGGCATTGGTGATGAAAATTGCGCCGCGGGTCACGTAGTCAAACGGCGTATCGCCATGCACTTTTTGATACCCGAGGCTGAAACTGTGTGGCCCCTGCGCGTAGGTGGACAACACGCTCCAGGTGGTGTTGTTGATGCTGCCGGACAGGGCTTGGCCTTCGTCGGTGGTGCGATAGAGGTTGAAGTTGAACGCCAGCGAGCGAGTTTCATCGATCGGCTGGCTAAACATCGCCCCCAGATACTGCTGGTTCCAGGTGTCCTCATACCGAGAGGTATACAGGCTGGCGCTCAACTGCTTGCCTGGGCTATAGACAAGGCCCGCCAGGTCGAAGGTATTGCCCTTGATCGCGTTGGCGTAATTGACCACGAAGCCCTGGTCGTGGCTGCTGGCATTGCGGTCGGTGCTTTCGGTGAAGTGCCCGCCGACCACGCGCAGGTTTTCGAGCTCATGGCTGGTGACAAACACACCGGTGGCCGTTTCAGGCAGCAGGCGACTGTCGGATGAGCTGAACACCGGGGTTTTGACCCGCTGTTCGCCGTATGACAGCACCGTGTTGGACAGGCGCAGCTTCAAGGCAGCCCCTGCGCGACTGAAGTCGTTTTTCGGATAACCGTCATTGTCCAGGCCCAGTAAGCGGGCTTTACCTGCACGTCCGCCGCCACTGTCCAGCTTGACCCCGAGGTAGGCATGGGCATCGACACCGACACCGATCAGCCCTTGGGTGAAGCCCGATTGCAGCGAGCCCATCAGCCCATAGGCCCATTCCTCGGCAGCCCCGTTCCGCTCGTTCTTTGGCTTGTAGGCATTACGCGCACCGCTGTTGCGTGCGCCATGCCGATACTCACGACTGTCATAAACCGTACGGTTAAGCACGCTCCAGGTACTGTCTTCGATGAATCCATGACTCTGGGACTGAGCGGAGTCGGCCACCGCCATCGGGCTGACCAGTGCCATCAGCAAGGCCGACCAGCTACGCAGTGTGCTAATGGGGTGGCCTGCTGGAGAAGTGCGGTGCTCATTCGTACACCATCGCATGTCATTTATCCATCAACGGTTCAAGGGGGTATGCACGCGCAAAATCTGCGCGCCATCAAACGGGCCGCTTGGCCATTAACGCGGGCTCAGAAGTACTTGAGCCAGCGGATGTCCCGGCGCCGGCCTTTGAGCGCGGCAAACCAGCGCACGGGGTTGTACAGCGCGACGGCCAGAGCGATAGCGGTCACCCAGACGGCGCTGATGTGATCGAACCCAAAATAGGCGCCGTGGTTAAGCCCGAACAGGGCAACGCCCATCAGGTACAGCAGTTTCAGCACATAAAGGTGCAGCAGATACACGAACATCGGTGCGGCACCAAAGACAGCCAGCGCGCTGATCCAGCGGCGTTGTTGCGCACGTTCGAAGGCCAGTAACAGCAACAGTCCGATCCCCAGCGTCAGCATCAGGAACAACAACGAAGGCGGGTATTTGGTGATATTGAAAAAGCTCATCAGCGTCTGCTGCACGTGTTCGTGCGATGTCCAGGGGGCTTCGCCGTAGCCATTGAACACGCGCAAGACCACAAACCCCAGCAATGCCCCGACGCCCGCGTAGCACAGATTGCGTTGACGCACGCGGGGCGAGGCGCCACGCCCAAACCACGGCCCTATGCCGTAACCCAGCGCAATCACACCGATCCACGGCAACACGGGATACGAGGTGCGCAGGCGCAGGTTGTCAGACAACTCGATCCAGCCGCGATCATGCAGGATCGCCCACGGCACGTGCAGAAACGCTTGCGGGGCGAAGTGAAGGCCGTCCAGCAGGTTGTGTCCGGCCACGATGGCCACCCCGACGATCAACAGCGCAGCGCGAGGCAGCCAGACCAGCGCCGCGAGCGCAATCATGCTCAGGCCAATGGCCCAGATCACTTGCAGGTAAATCACGCTCGGCGGGAACTGGAAGGTCCAGGCGAGGTTGACCAGCGTCAATTCCAGCACCACCAGAAACAGGCCGCGCGTGAACAGGAACGACGACACAGCGGCCTTGCCCTGATATTTCTCGCCGTACAGGTACGCGGACAGCCCGGTCAGCAATACAAACACCGGGGCGCAGAGGTGGGCGAGGGTGCGACTGACAAAGAGGGCAGGCTCTGTGCTGTCAATCGACATCGGATCTGTCACCTGCCGGTGCAGGAAAAACGTTTCCCGCACGTGGTCCAGCAACATGAACAGAATGACCAGACCCCGCAGGGCGTCGATGGACAACAAACGTTGATGAAGCGGCGGTGCAGCAGTCAAGGAAGGGGGCATTGGCAAGGTCACACACAAGGGTTAATCGCAGACACGGGCGAGAGGGCACGCTCAAGAATGGTTATCTTATAACATCCCTATTTAGTTCCACCACCCTCGCGTCGCCTGCATTCCATCGGCACGTCTGCCAGCGCCTGCGGTCAATGGCTATAACGGCCCATTTCTCCAGGATCGCTGCCATGCCAGACACCTCGTTACCCGATGTGTTGCCCCCTGACCTGCATTACGTCGATGACACGCTACCGGGCATTACCCGCAAGCGGTTGCGCGGCACGTTTCGTTACTTCGCCCCGGACGGCAAACGCATCGTCGATCAGGATGAAATCCAGCGCATCAATGCCCTCGCTGTGCCGCCGGCGTATGTGGATGTGTGGATTTGCGCTGACCCGCGCGGGCATTTGCAAGCCACCGGCCGCGATGCGCGGGGCCGCAAGCAATACCGTTATCACGCACGCTGGCGCGAAGTGCGCGATGCCAGTAAATACTCGCGCCTGCGGGCGTTCGGGCTGGCGCTGCCCAAATTGCGCAAACAGCTAGAAACCCGCCTCGCAGCACCGGGTTTCAGCCGGGACAAAGTGATGGCCACGGTCATCACGCTGCTGGATGCCACCCTGATCCGCGTCGGCAACACTCAGTACGCCAAGGACAACCGCTCCTATGGGCTGACCACGCTGCGCAGCCGTCATGTCGACGTCAGCGGCACCACCATCACGTTTCAGTTCCGCGGCAAAAGCGGGGTCGAACATCAAATCTCAGTCAAGGATCGACGGCTGGCGCGCATCATCAAACGTTGCCTGGAGATCCCGGGGCAGAATTTGTTCCAGTACCTGGATGAAGACGGCGTGCGTCACAGCATCACGTCGTCCGACGTCAATGCCTACCTCAAAACCCTCACGGGCGCAGATTTCACCGCCAAGGACTACCGCACCTGGGCTGGTAGCGCATTAGCACTGGCGGTATTGCGTGAGTTGCACTGGGAGCCGGAATCAGACGCCAAACGCCACGTAGTGGACATGGTTAAAAATGTGGCCAAGCAGTTGGGCAATACCCCAGCCGTTTGCCGCAAGTGCTACATCCACCCGGCGGTGCTCGAAGGCTTCATGCTCGGCGCCTTGGCCCAGCTGCCCAAACCCCGAGTACGCAAAGGCCTGAAAGCGGAAGAGGTGGGGTTGGCGATGTTCCTCGACAGCATGACCCGGGCCCGGCAAGCCATAAGCGAATGCTGAATCGCAGCACGTCGATGGCACTCTTGGACGAACACAAGGTCTATCCACACAGCCCGGGTGCTCAATTGAGCGCTCAGGTTTCAAAATCGGTCCATTGCGTCTTAAAGAGGTCAATCATGCGAAACATCATTTCTGCATCACTCATTGCCGGCGTTCTGTGCGCAATGCCCTATGCAGCGCAGGCCGCAGATGACAATGCCAGTGATTGCAAGCACAACGCGATACTGGCCAAGTCCATGGATCACCACACCTGCTACACCAGCGGTGACAAAGCACCGGATCAGTACACCCGTGAAGAAAGCGCCATCAAGAACTGGAAAGCCAAAGGCTTGCCGCAGCCAAGCGCCGATTCGCAATGGGTGCAATTCAGTGGCCATTACGTGCTGGTTAACCGCACCAACGCCGTGATCGAGCAGATCCGCACACTAAAAGGCACTGTTGTCAGTCAGTAATCCCTCTCTCGAACGCGGGCCGCTGCAACAGCGGCCCAGCCAATACACGGGAATGATGGCTTTGCCTGCACCTTGGTAGGGGAAGTCGTTGATACGCCAAGGAACTGGCTGAAAACGTCGTGAATCCGTATTTTGCATCCCGCGCGAGACCCGGCTATGGCATGCGGTTGAGGCCTGCTTCATAGACTGCTTTTTCAATGTGCAGTCAGGACGTGAACCATGCCTCAACGCTTGCATCACCACACACCAACACTTGGCGCTCAAGATCCACGGGGGTTGACGGTACGCGAAGTGGCTTACCATCGGCGCACCGCCGAACAGGCCCTTGAGCCGCGCATCACCCGACACGTCTACGGCTCCTGCGGTCATTTACGGGAGCAATGGGACCCGCGCCTGGGCGCATTGCGAAAAACCGAACCCGCCACAGCCCCCAATCAACGCACCCGCTACTCCCTTAGCGGGCGGGTGGTGCAGAGTGACAACGTCGATAGCGGGCGCTGCATCACTTGGCGAGGCCCGGCCGATCAGGTACTGGACACGTGGGACGCCGCACAAACACGCCACACCCATGAATATGACCCCTTGCTGCGCCTGACTGCCGTCTACGAACAGCAGACGGGTGAGCCGGGCCGCCGGTGTACGGAGCGCTTCAGTTATGCCGGTGCCCACAACCGTCAGGCCCTGCTCAATCGCTGCGGACGTTTGCGACGACACGACGATGCGGCCGGGACGGTGCTGTTCGAGCGCTACGACCTGTGCGCAAACAGCACCGTTCAGACACGCCGGTTTGTGCAGGATCTGGCAGAGGCTCCAATGCTGACAGCGCTGCCCCATGTCGCTGTCGATACGCACAGCTACACCACCCACTGGCAATACGGGCCGTTGGGGCAACTGGTTGCGCAGAAGGATGCGGTGGGCAACCAGCAACAGCCTCGTTATGGTGTCGATGGGCTGCTGGGATCACTGGCCATCCTCTTTAATAACGGTCAGCAACGCATTCTGGTGCAAGAACGTCGCTACAGCGCTGGCGGCAAGGTCGAGACTGAACATGCCGGCAATGGCGTACGAAGTACGTGGACCTATGACCCGGTCGACGAGCGTTTGCAACGGCTCTTGACCCAACGCACCCGTCAGCCGCGTACGATCCTGCAAAACCTGACGTATACCTACGACCCTACAGGCCAGGTGCTCAACGTGCAGGACACGGCACAACCCGTCCAGTGGTCGGATAACACACGCATTGCGGCCTTGAGCACCTACACCTACGACACACTTAACCAACTGATTGAGGCCACTGGCCGGGAACACGCCCATCAGGCGGGCGGGGCGGCCTTGCCACCGAGGGTCGATTTTGCAACTCGTGGTGCACCGCGCTGCCGGGGCTGGCGGCAACACTACGCGTACGACGCGTCCGGCAACTTAATGACATTGCGCCATGTGCCGACCCAAGGCAGTGGCTATACACGCCAGCTGACGGTATCGGGCACCAGCAATCATGGGTGGGCGGCGACTTCTAACATGACCTCGATGCCCGGTCGGGTCAGCGGCTTTGATCCCAACGGCAATCAACGGGTCTTGGGGCCGGGGCAGTCATTGCGCTGGAATGCCCGCGACCAATTGCAGGGCGTCACACATATCGAGCGCGATGATGCCGCCAGCGATGAAGAACTCTACCGGTACGACGGTGATGGCCAGCGGGTGTACAAGGCCCGTCGTTCAAGCGCACACACGCGCACCCACTTGAGTGACACGCGGTATTTGCCGGGGCTGGAAATCCGCCGCAATACGGCCACTGGCGAACAACTGAATGTGTCGGTCATTAACAGTGCGTTTGCCAATGTGCGCATCCTGCAATGGGCGCAAGGTCGCCCGACGGGCATACCGGACGGGCAAGTGCGGTACGCCCTGTCGGACTATCAGGGCAACCATTCGCTGGAACTGGATCAGGATGAGCGCTTGCTCAGCCAGGAGCATTACTACCCCTACGGCGGGACGGCCTGGTGGGCGACCGCCAGCGCCATCGAGGCGGACTACAAAACCCTGCGTTTTTCGGGCAAGGAGCGCGATGCCAGCGGCCTTTACTATTTTGGTTACCGTTACTACGCCCCCTGGCTGATGCGCTGGCTCAGTGCCGACCCGGCCGGCAACGTGGAGGGCTTGAACCTGTATGGGCTGGCACGGGGCAACCCGATCAATCGCGTGGACGATCAGGGCTTGCAAAGCCGCGAACTGGACCTGCCTGCAAGCCGGCTCGCGACGTTGCGCGGCGTGGCGACTCATGTCGCCAACAGAGTGAGGTCGCGCCTGCAATTGGCGGCCTCGGCGGCGATTCGGGATGCATTGGCGACCTACGTCAGCAATGCCTTGAGCGCAGGGCTGGACGTCGCGCTTTTTGAAGGGCGTCAACCGACCGTGGCTCTGAACAACGCCTTGAGAAATACGGTGGCGGCGCTGGACGCATTGGCCATGATGCACATGAGCAGTGGCCTGGTAGGCACGGTCATGCGCTGGAGTCCATTCATCGGCTTTGCCGTTGCGGTAGCCGCCGACAGAGGTTTCATGATGCGTGCCATCGCTGAAGGTGGTGATACGGAACTGGAGTGGGACCCGGTCGCCCGTCAACGCCTGGGCGGGCATATCCGCGCTTTTACCAGGGAGATCGTGCAGCAGGCGCTGCGGGGGCTGGGGGACACGGCTTCCTGGGGAGCAACCCCGCTGATGGACCGGGTGCCCAGAACCTTGCTGGCCTCGGCGGCCTATAGTGTGGCAACCATTCCCAATGCGGTGTATGGCCAGTCAGTGCCGGGCCCGCTTTTGCCCAACGTGACGCCGCTGATTGAAGCCTACGATGCCGCCATGGGGACGGTGCTGCGCAGCGGTCATCGCACGGCTCGCCATGAAGTGCATCAACACACGCTGCAACTGCCCCCGCTGACGGACACGCTGCATGGCGGCATGAGCCGCATGTTTAACCAGGCCTGGACGTATTGGGCCGGGGTCGGGATTGAAGCGCTAGCCGCAGCAATCACCGGGGCGCCGGCCGCAGCGCAAAGTGCCAGCGCCCGCACTTGGGTGGGGGTCGTGCGCGGCGTGGTGTCGGCGCTCACGGAAGTGCGGGGGTTGTTGCTGCAAACCGCACGGGTCGGTTTCAGGCACATCTCAACGCTTTGGCGCGCCTCAACCGGTTGAAAGGCGCGAGCCTGTTGCACCGCGTCACTACTATGTGACCACCTTTACCCCCGACCTGAGTCATAGGCTCTTGGCTTTATGGCGTTTTACAGGTCGGTAACCATGACTTCACTGCATCACTACACACCGTCACTGACGGCGATTGACCCCCGGGGCTTGAGCGTGCGCAGGGTCAACTATCATCGACTTAGCGTGCACGAGCCCCCGCAGGCACGCATTCATCAATCGCGCTATGACACTCGCGGGTCTCTGGTCCAGCAATGGGACCCGCGCTTGCTGGCCCGGCAAGCCATCACGCCTGAGGTGCAACCCAATCTGCGCTACCTCAGCAGTTTGTCAGGCCAGATCGTCAAGACCGACAGTGTCGACAGCGGGTGGCACGTCACCCTCTGCGGCACAGGGCTGCAAACACTCGCCACCTGGGATGCCCGTGGCAACCATCAGCGCTTTGAATACGATACCCACGCCCGGCTGATGGCCATTCACGAACAACTCAGCAACGATCCGCAACCGCGCTGTATCGAGCGCTTTACGTATGGCAAGCCCCAACCCCGGATAAACAGCACAAACCAGTGCGGCCGTCTGATTCGCCATGACGACCCGGCAGGCGCTGTGCTGTTTGAAGCTTACGCGCTGTCGGGGGCCTCGCAGCGTCAGGCGCGCCGCTTTGCACGCCAACCCGAAGCGCTTAATTGGCCGTCAGCGCAGGAACAACGGGACGCGCTGCTGGAAAGCCAGTCTTACACCACGCAATGGCACTACAACGCCGTGGGCGATCTGCTCGAACTGCACGACGCCAAGGGCAACCGCCAGCGTTTTCAGTACGGCATCACCGGGCAACAGGCGCAGGTCGACATGGTGATGGCCAGTGGTAAACGCGCGGTCTTGATGGATCAACGCACCTACAACGCGGCGGGGCAAGTCACCTCCGAACGCTCCGGCAATGGCGTACTGACGGTCGCGTCTTACGCGCAAGCGGATGGCTATTTGCAGCGCTTGACGGCGCACCGTGTGGGGTCGCATCGGACCCCGATACAGGACCTGGCGTATACCCATGACCGAGTGGGTAACGTCGTGAGTATCCTGGACAGCGCCCAACCGACCACCTGGGGCCACAATTCAAGCAGCGAGGCCTTTAACACGTACACCTACGACACCCTGTACCAACTGATCAAAGCCACCGGCCGGGAAAACGCTCGCCACCGTGGCGGGCGTCTGTTATCTGCGCCCATGCTCATGGGCACGGATACCCATCGCTGGCGCAATTACACCCGGCACTATCAATACGATGCGGGCGCCAACCTGGTGCAGATGCAACACGTCCCAGCATCCGGGCAGGGTTATACCCAACGCATGGCGGTGTCTGAGACTGGCAACCGCAGCCAATTGCCCGGCCCCGCAAACACGGAAGACGGGTTTGACCCCTGCGGAAACCTCATAATGCTGGCGCGCGGGCAAGTGATGGCGTGGAATGGGCGCAATCAGTTGCAGAAGGTCACGCATGTCAAGCGGGGCGCCGGGGAGGACGACGGCGAATTTTACGTCTACGACGGTCAGGGTGTGCGCGTGCTCAAGCGCCGAACGTATCGCACCAAAGGACTGACCCGCCGCTATGAGGTGCGCTATCTGCCGGGACTGGAACTTCGCGTGAATGAAGCCTCCGGGGTGAATGTGTCGCTGATGACCTTGCAAGCCGGGCACATGAATGTCAGGACGCTCACCTGGGAGCAGGGTTTGCCCGATGGGGTGCAGAACGCGCAAATCCGGTTCACGTTGTCAGATCATCTGGAGAGCGGGGTCATTGAGCTGGACGAACAGGGCGCACTGCTGAGTCAGGAAGGGTTCTACCCCTTTGGCGCGACAGCCTGGTGGGCGGCCAAAAGTGCGGTGCAAGCGCGCTTCAAAACCGTGCGCTACAGCGGCAAGGAACGCGATGCCACGGGTTTGTACTATTACGGCCTGCGCTATTACGCACCCTGGATGCAACGCTGGATCAGCCCTGACCCGGCAGGGGTGATCGATGGCCTGAATGTGTATGCCATGGTGGGCAACAACCCCATGAGCCGTGTTGATCAGCGCGGTCTGCAGGCGGGCGATTACCCGGCCAATCGATTCGTTGCGTTCACCTTTTGGATTTTTGTCGCAACCTTGTTGGGCGCCGCGTTGGGCGCGCTGCTGGAGGCGCCATTTATAGGGGCAAGCATCGGGGCCGCGCTGATGACAGGCCTGGCGTTCGAGGCCGAGCGACGCTCAAAACTCCCGCCCACCGAACAAGACAATTACGCGTTCATGCAAGCGATTACAGCCAAGGTGCTGGAGTTTTCATCCCTGCAAAAACTGAGTCCTGCAGAAAGCGTCAAGATGTTCAACTTTGTCTTTGACAACCTTGCCGCTATCCATGAGGAAGTCGGCGTTTCTCTGGGGATTATTACCACCAAAAGTGGCGAAATCTATGGCCTGGCGGGACCTTCTCACCTGCACAACGTGCTCGGTGATCTCTCGAGCAACCCCAGACCCCCGACGCGTGAAGCAAGAAAGCAGGGCGTGCTGAGCGTCTTGCTTCGCGCTCGCCCCCACACTTCAGCCCCAACACCCAGGCAGCAAGGCGAGTCGACGGTGCATGAAGTCGCAACCACCAGCGCCGTGGCACGACAACGCACAGCCCGAGCCTCTTCATCGGCCCCTCAGCCACAACGGTCGGTTATCAGCGCACCTGCCCAGCCAGTTCAGGCCATCAGCATCGATGAAAGCGCAGTAGCCGACCAACTGCTGGGCCCAGAAGGTCACAGCATTGCGTTGACCATCAGCCATGTGCAACAGGGACGGTTCCGGGCCGTGCATTGGCATCAGCACGCTGACTTGTTGTGGTCTGCCGACTTGCATGGCTACCAGGGCAGCCGCCGCCGCGGGGCATACCGCCTGATGTTTGAACACCTGGGCGATCGTCGTTATCGGGTTGTCGGTATCAGAGACCCCCACTAATCGCCGCTGCTACCGAGCCTAAGCACACCTCGCAGTCCCCTGCGAGGTGTGCCCTGACGCCTATCAAAGAGTGGGAATGTCAGGGTCCAGCCCGTGGGTATCGTTTTCATCCTCGCTGATGGTGTACCAGGTGCAATAGGTGTGGCGGCTCAGATCCCCCCGCGCATTGAGGGTGTGGGTGGGCCGCCCCAGTGCGTCATAGAACACCTGATCGCTGTAGGCACTTAAACGCAGGGACGCATCATTGATGTAACGATGATGATTGGCGAAATAAGGACGGTAGTTGCGAATGGCCAGCCCCTGGTTGTTGTACTCGACCCGGCTACTGACACGCCAACGGGTTTCGCTGTAGTGGCTGATCGGCTTGCCGTCCGGGTCCAGGTTCAGCGTGCCGTCGCTCCCAATCGTGTAGGCCATCCCGCCTGGCGCCAGTTGTTTGCTCTGCAACGTGCGTCCAAACCCGTCACTGCACGTCAGGCTGATGCGGATCAGGGGTTGGTATTCATCGGTGGGGGAAGGGTAGCGGTCAGCTTGTAACACCACGGCGTGTACAGGCTCACGGTGCGCTGCCTGCATCAACTGGCTCAATTGCAATTGGTGCGGGTCTTCAAGGTCCAGCGTGGCCGCCTGTGCGCTGGCGCGAATATACCCGTTGGGCAGGACGTAACCTTGAGCGATCCACTCGGGGCGAAGTGCGGCCTGTGCAATCTGCCCCATCCAGCTGAAGGGTGTGTAGAAGCTGGCGCTGGCGGCCTGTTGCAGTGCCTGTTGAGGATGCCCGATGGCGTACGCCGGGCTGTCGTCAGCCGGTCGGCGGTAGTCCGACAATGGGTTAAACCCCACGGGTTGGCCCAACTCCCGGCCAAAATAGCTGTTGACCTGCAACTGCCCGAACGCATCGTACCGGGCTTGCTGTTGAGTGCCTTGCGGGTCGGTAATCAGGACAGGCAGTTGCAGTCGGTAATCGTACTGGGCTGTGGTGCGGCAGCCATCGGGCGACTTGACCGAGACAATCTGGCAAGCGTACCGATCATGCTCAAGTGTGGTGACCCCGTGACTCTCGGTCGGACGTACCCCGTAGGCACGGTAAAAGCCGTGGGCCGGGTGGTACACCGTGAAATTTTTTTTGATCGACCACAGCGTTACCGCGCTGTTGCTGTCCGGCAAGAACAGTTCGGCGCGATGGTAGTGCGCCTCGGTGAGCGCTTGTGTCAGATCAAAAGCACCGGCACCCGGCAACTGCGCAAGCTGCTCGTACGCCTTGAGTGCCTCGTCGTCCAACTCGGCGGTTTCAACATGATCCATCAGGGCCAGATAATCAGCCGTGCCCTCAGGGTACGGCAAGTCCGTGTGCACGTTGTGGTAATGCTGAACCGACAAACCGCCCAGTGTTCGTTGCGCCTGCGGGTTCAAAGGCCCGTCACTGCCTTGATCGATAAACGTCTCGTAACTGATTCGGTCCGAAGACAGCCTGTTCGAGGCACGGCCTTTGGCCAACACCAGGGCGTTGGTGCGCTGGCGATAAGGCAGGCGCAGGCGCAACCGTTGGGGTAGATCGTCAAGGTGTATGAACTGCGCCAGTGACTCTGTCAGGTAATACGACTGCTGCGATGCATCATGGGTGTCTTGCCACCACTGGGCCTGATACGGATCAGCGTACGGGGAGGGATCGCCCGGGTTTTTTCGGCGCGCGTAATAAACCGTCACGCCATGGGTCAGGCTGCCATACGCGTCCCAACGTAAATGGATGCTGTGTTGGCAGGCCGGATCGTCCCGTTCGCGCTCATAACGATAACTGATGGACTCCACGGGCAAGGGCAACATGGAGGCCTGCCCGTTAACCTGGCGTACCAGATAACGTTGCTGGCTGACTGAATAAGGCACCGCGCTGGCCGCCGTATCCCGTGCCGCGTAGACCTCCTGGCGCACCTGCGTACCCGTCAGCGCATGGTTGAGATCCTTGAGCATATCCGCAATTTCGGTAGCGACCAGCAGCGTGTCATCTGTCTGGCCGGGCAGCAGGCGGCTGACAAGCGTATAGCCCAGAGGCTGAGCGAGCGGATCGCGGTCGAAGTAGTCGCGGCGCACCATGTCGGTGGCCTTACCGGTGTGGAACCATGTTTTGCGCAGCACGTTTTGAGTGTGGGACGTAGTGGCCGTGTCACTGCCTGAAATCTGCGAGTCTGTTTCAAGCAAGAACCCGAACCCCTGAAATTTACGCTCATGACCGTTGTAGAACCCTTCGCGGTACTTAAAGCGGCGTGTCAGACGATTGCCAGTGATGGCGTCAATGTGCTGTTGCTCAGTCACAAGATGCAGGGGGATCGGCACACCGCAAATGGCCGGCCTGCCCTCACTGGCGCGCTGTTGTTTCTCATCCAGCCATTGCTGGGCACTGCTGCGGTATGTCAGCGTCCCCTTGGCGCCCATATTGTTGTCCGTACCGATGAGCAGATACGGCTTGGCACTGACAAAGTCATAACGCCAATGCTGAGGCGTGGCATGGGGCATCGACACGATTAGGCTGGTACAACCCAACCCCTGAAGGTCCGCAATACTGACCGTGCAAGCATTGTCGTACTTCAGGTGCTGTGGCCAGGGCAAGCGAACGGGTGAAGCCACTAGCCCCGTACCGAACAGATTCATGAAAATCAGCGCATGGGCAGCCTCCAGGTACACCAGGTCGGTGGCCCCGGACCCGTCAATGTCCGCGAGCAGTACCCGTGCAGCATCGAACTCGGCATAACTGAAGGGCAGGGCCGCAAAGACAAACCCTTTGCCGAAGCGTCCATGGCCCAGATTCGGCCAGCATTTGATTTCATTGTGGCGAATGCGGACCAGATGCTGCTGACCACTGCCCAGCATATCGCTGAAGGCCACCAGTTCTGTGCGGCTGGAACTGCTCAATAATGGCAAGGCATCATCATCTTGCGCATGCGCAACATCGCGTCCGGATTCAAAGCCATCTTCGGCCTGATTCATGTAGAGCCGGACACTGCGCGGGCCGATCAATGCCAGATCCGGAACGCCATTGCCGATCAAATCGGCCAGTTGCCCCTGAGGATGGAAAAACTCAGTGGGCAGAGCTGCAAATGTGGCGAAGCTGGACCAGCGTCGCCGTGCGTTCAGGGTGAAAAAACCGCTCATGGCGGGCTGGGCGATGATCCATTCCAGCTGCCCGTCTCCATTGAGATCCGCCAATGTCTGGCGCAATGACTCGCGGTCCGTGGCAATCGGCATCTGCGGCAACATGCGCAAGGGGCCGTACTGAACCCCGTTCGGCTGAGTACTTTCGGGGTCTCTGACAGGCTCCCGGTAATGCCATGAGCGGTTCTGGCTATACAACACCCCGGGCATACCGTCGCTGTAGAGGTCCACCAACTGATAATCCTTGCCATCGCCGGGGCCTTGCAACGCGGCAAACGGCGCGTACTGAGACGTTTGCGGGGCAAGGGTGAACGCGCTGTAGGTGAACTCGACCGGTGGCCAGTAACGGGCGCTGCCTGACGGCTCGAAAGCCTGACTGTGGACAGCATTGAGGAAACGCCCACGGTGCTCAGTGGTGGCATATTCGAGGAGCAATCGACGAACCGCTACCGGCTCAGGCCCCAAGGCCGCCTCATCAGGGAAGTAATGAAACATCAGGATCTGCTGGCACAGGCGTTGACTGCCCCATTCAAAACCATAGGCATAGGTAAAAAACGGATCGGGCCGCGCGTCCCATTCCTGCTGGGGCGTATAAGACGGGGCCTGACTGAAATCAAGAGGGCGTTCGCCATAATCAAATACCAGCTCGAAATGCCATTGCTTAACCGGTGGCGATGTCGTTGTCCATAAGGCCAACTGGGGCTGATGCTGGCGATTGCCATAACAAACACGTTGCAGATAACGTTGCGCACGGCAGTCGCGAGCGGGCGAAACGGGTGGTTCTGGCCGCTCTTGCGTGTACTGGTAGTAAATCTGCTCGCCCAGCGGGGCGAGGCTTTCCTCCAGCAGCCACTGCGCGACATGCTGTTCAACCTCAGGGTCCGTGCAACGTGCTGCCTGTGTTTTACCGTAGACATGCAAGGTGCCGTCTGCGCCCTGGATCAACCAGAAACCACCCGGATCATGACTCGACGTCCAGTGCTCATAACGGTCAAAGGATGACTCAACTCGCGCAACGTAACGGGTCACCGTGTACGTCGTGTCGAGTTGAACGTCATTGAACCGAGCCGTGGTCGTGGTCTCGATCAACCCTTGTGGGTTTCTGCGGGGCCGCAGCTCCACACCCGACGGGCCGATAAACCCGTCTGCGTCGGTGTAGAGGGGAACGCCATTTTGGGTGTCGCGCCGGATACTGCCGGGGGCAGCTGTCCAGCCGATGCCGAAAGGTCCGTTACCCAGCGTGCTGCTGTAATTCAGACTCAACGAGGGTGTGAAACCGCGTCCCGCTGAAATCGGCAGTGGAATGCTAAAAGAAGCCTCACCCGTCATCCCGATGGCCCCCCATCCGGTGCCAATGCTGTGGATGGCACCGCCGCCTTTGGGCAGGGACGGCGTGAAGACTTCAGCAGCGTTTTGTTGGGGCTGCGTCATCCTGCATGCCCCCCTAACTGTTTAGCGGTATAGCGCACATGAATGATGATGTCAGACAGGCTGCTCAGCATGGCCGACTGCGCAGCGGGGTTGGGGAATGACAACTTCCAGCCAGACACTGCGCCTGTGTACTCAAAGGGCAAGTAGCGATCATCCCCTTCGAAATTCAACGTAAATAACCCATTGTCATTGAGTCCGGTTGAGAGCGCGATATGCTCGTTGACACGGTGGCTCGAATAGTCGAACTCCCCCTTATCTGCGGTATGGGTGGTGTGATTGGTTTGCGTCAGGGTGGCGCGAATGTCTTCATAAGGGCCGAGCGTAGCTGGCAAGGTGACACTAATGCTTTTAATCCGGCGCAAATAATGGTCGGGGTAGTCAGCGTCAAACAGGGCTTTGGTGAGTTCAAACTCAACAGAACCTGTGCGCTGGAGTGTGGCGCTCATCTCGTCCCATGACGTGTTTCGAGTGGCATCCGGGTCTTTAGCCTTGAGGTTTCTGAGCGACACCGTTTTGGTGATTTCCATAGGCCGCCCATTGTGTTGCAGGTAAGACACTTGCATGTTCATCAGGCTGAGCTTGAGACCTTCACCGGCTGTCAGGCCCTGGCGATAACTGCTCCATTGGCTGGCGTGGACAAAGGTGCGATCGGAGTCTGCGCGCTCATAGTGCCAACACGCCTGTGCGTCGAGGCACAACGCAAGGGCCATGTCATAGGCTTGCAGATAAAACGCAGAAAGCTGGGTACTTAACCATTGGTACAGCTGGGGCGTGGTGAAGCGCTTCTCCAGCAAATCAAACATCAATCTGGCCTGACTGAGCGCGGTTTCGGCGGACTGATGTTGCAAGCGCGTGTTATTGGCCTGTTCGCGCAAGGCCAGAACTTGCGTCTTGACCTGCTCCAGTTCTAGGCGCGATTGCCTCAGTGCATGCTCCCACTCCTGATTGCGTCGATTGAACGCCTCGTTGCGGTCCAGATGATTGGCATTGGAGCGCTTTTCATTGGCAAGCATCTGAATGCCCGCCTGGGTGGCATAGAACCCTCCCTCAAGTCTCCAGCCGCCGGTGGACGTGCCGAAAATATTGGGAACCAGCATGGCCAACCCGGCAGCGGCTTGCAGCCCATAAGCCACGGTATCCAGGGCGGTACTGCGCTGAAGCTCCTGGCTGGCCTGTTGCTCATTGGCGTTTACGCCCTCTTTGATCAAATGCTCCAGGTGTGCGATACGGCCCTCGACAATACGCTGACCTGCCTTCAAGGCCTCCTGGTTTTTCTCATCGATAATCCGACTCTGGGCCTGTTGCTCAAGCGACAACCCCGCGAGTTGCCACACCTGTTGCTGCTGCAATTGCAGGTGCTCACTCTGATCCTGACGCTCAATGATCGACAACAAGACGTTACCGAACTGCACAACGTTTTCGACCGCCACCATTGCTAGCGAGTGAACCGTCTGGAACCGGTAATGCCCTACATGAACAGGTTGACGCCGCACCGAGGAAGCGTCTCCTGCCATGCGCGGGCTGGCATAGAGGTTAAGCAATTGGCGAGGGGAGGCGGGTGGGGCATATAACGGGATACGCAGGGGTTTACCGGTGATGTCCAAATGATTTCGCAGATTAAATAACCTTGATTGTACTTTTTCCCAACGGGCCAACATGCCCTTGTCCTGGGGGACACAGAGCAACGGCGAGTCGCTGACCCGATGGATGGCCCGCGCCAGTTTTGAATGATCAGCCGATAACAGTTTTTCAAAATCAGATCGCCCCATTTTGCGTTCGGTGGCGCGCAGTGAGTCGTCGATTTGACGGCTCAGGTCTCCCAGTGTGGTAGAAGCCCACGGATCAACGACCTGAACAGAAGGTTCAGGGCCCAATAATGACTGAGCACGCACGTACCACAACTTGGCTTGATTAAGGCTCTCTGAGGTGGTTTGACGGTAAGCAGCATCCCCTCGATTGAGCAAAATATCGACATACAGGGCATAGAGCGCACGCTTGAAATGCACCGGGGCACTGAGTGCAATCTGATTGGGATCATCAGGGTTATCGTGCAGGTAGCCCATATGCACACTGTCTGAGTTCAGTGCACTGAGCCCCCAATAGGGTTGATCGAGAGATACGTGCGATTGTTTTCGGGCAGGGTCGAACACATACTTGAGCCAAGCTTCGGCATCGCCGTAGCGTTGCTCCAGATTGAACCGATGGGCAATCAGCCACGGCATGTACAAAAACAACTCCCACAGGTATTTCCCGTACGCCCCCTGAAAGTCGATGGGGTCAGACCCGGCATTTGACGTCAGTGGCGGTTCACGGTGGGTGTGAGATAACGCAAAGAGCGCGGACATATCGGTGGATGCCGCTTGGGTCAGTTTCTCACCCAGTGTCGTATTGAGTCGTATCGGCGCGCGCAGTGTGAGAGGGGAGGATTTTAATTGAGCAATGGATGAGTCGCTAAAATCAATGAACTCCACCGTACCGGCAGGCGCTGTTGAGAGGCGCGTAATGCAAGGCCCCTTGGGGATGTCAGCAATATTGTTTTCGTTAAATACAATCTCAAAAGCCTTGAGTGCATAACCGAGTATATTGAACTTCATGTCATCAATATTTTGTTCTCGAATCAGCACACCATGAATAATGGGAAGCTTCTTTTTCTGACTGATGTAATCTGGAAGTTGTTCGGCGGTGATACCGAGTGATGTGACGAACGTTCGGCCTGCGGGAAGTTCGAATTTGCCGCCCACCAGATTTCGACGCATGACATGGCTTTCGCCAATCAAGTGGGTATTTGTGATATGAACATGCAAGGGGTATTTGACATCTTCGTTCTTGTCCGGCGGTAGCAGGGTCATCACCACCTGTTTGTAGATACGCTGAAAACGGGTGGCCTTTATATTTTCCAGTTGAAGTTCATCTCTACGGACTGACGGATCAGCCGTATGGCTATCATCCACCAC
The DNA here is from genome assembly GCF_036668715.1 of Pseudomonas sp. ESBL9. Lineage (NCBI taxonomy): Bacteria > Pseudomonadati > Pseudomonadota > Gammaproteobacteria > Pseudomonadales > Pseudomonadaceae > Pseudomonas > Pseudomonas sp. ESBL9. The sequence goes on from NZ_JAZEVV010000001.1 coordinate 903,557, forward strand.
CTTGAGTTTCGCGGAATAGGTCGTGTTTTGCGTATGAAACAAATAATTGAACAGCTCTGTAGACACTGAGGCACCGTCAAGGACGTAATTTTCAGAATATTGAGTCTGTCCAAAATTCTGGAACACCACTGGCTGCTCTTGATTCTGAACGGCCGTGACGGTCTTTAAAAAATCCTTAAACACCGTGTTCGTTTTATTGCAGGTCAACTCAATACTTGAGTAGTCCTTGAGCAGGCGTGTGGCGCGCGGGTGTTTCATATTCAAGTAGGAGTCACTCTTGAGTACGATACTCTCACTGCGGGTATTCTCAGGCGCTTCAACCGTCAATCGCATGAACAACCAAAAACCGTTTTGCTGAACAACCAGTTCTACACTTTTGAATGATGGGAAGTTCAGCGCAGTGGTCGTTGAAAGCTCAAGGCTGGAAGTTGTTTTATTAAACTTGGCACTGCCTGGCTTAGCCTCTTCAATATAACCTTGGGTGCCCTGATAATCCCACCGGTCAGACCCTGCATGTAGCGTATCCATATTGGATATTTCAACATCCACTGCATTGATACTGGGCGCTACAAAGTTAAACTTGTACCGGTTGTGACCTGCAAAGATATTCAGGTGGCGACTGGCTTGAGTGGGGGCATTACCCTGAACAATTGAGAAAAAGCTGTTCAAGGAATCTTTTGACAGGAGCAACGTGACATTGAGCTTACTGTCAAGACGCACGGCGTGAGAAAAATCAAAGGTTTTCCCTTTCATCAAAGGAAAGGTGTGCGTGTAAGGTTCGATATTTGCCACCAGGCCAAAGAACAGCGAAGGCGGAGAGGTATGAGGGTCCACCATTGCGACTGTACTTACCGTGGACTTTATGTCTTCCGTCGACAGTTTCTGCAACCATCGGCTGGTCGCGTACTCATCGATACAGATCTGCGGGCAACTCCAGCTGCCGTCCAGTTTCAAGAACGAATAATACAAGCGAAGACGCGGGTAGCGTTTAATGAGGTGCTGCATATGCTCGGGATTAAAAATATCCAGTCCTTCGGCGGGTGTGCCGGCCCCATCAAGAGCAGACAGGGGTTGACTGCATTGCGCCCAGACCACGAACAAACGATCGTGGAAATACACCGGACGAATGCTCTGGTCCGGAATGTCATAGGAGGCGGGGATGGGGAGTTTTCGCCAATCTGACCACGCGGTGGGCGAAGAGGCGTCCATCGTGGAATCGCTAGAGCCGGCTCCGTACTGTTTAGCCAGGTCCAGAACGCGCCAATAAAAAGCGTTTTCTCCATTGGATTTTCCAACCAGATAATAGCGACTCTTAGCCATACTGCTGGCGTCACCGTCCACATAACCATTGACCGTACGAATCTGTGCCAACTCCTCAAATCGACCCAGATAGCGGTTGAGCGCAGCATCAATATGCCCGGGTTGCAAATTGGTTTGGCTAATATCACTTTCTAACTGTTGAAAGCTGTCGGTCTTGTCAATACGCAGGTGAGGGCTGATGTAATTAGCAGGATAGTGTCGTAACTGCTGATGCGCGTGCCAAAGGGAGTAGGAATGAAGACTGTTATCCCAGAGGGACGTCTGCGCATCGTTCATTCCGACGTGTTCGTACCCTGGTTCGAAGCCCAATGCGATGTTGTTGATGTATTGCTGCAAGCTGCTGATTGCACTGGAAACGCGACTGGTCATAACAGCCTGACTGACTTGTACATCCAGTAACCAATAGCTGTATAAGTCGTCTGGGGTGGAACGTGGCGCCGACTCGATGCCGACCTTATCTGTTTTAAGAGGGTTGAAAGTGTACAAATAAAATGCCAAAAGCGCATCGCGTAACTTTTCGTTTAAATGCTGACTGAGTAATGACGACATGATAATTCCTTGTACAAAATACAGTTAAACACGACTGCCTGGAGAAGCCGCTATCAGGGCTTCACCGACCTGTTTCCATTGAGGCCCCGAGATATCAGAATTCAGGTTGGTTGCCGCCAATATCAGCGATGCCGAAAAACCTGTCTGCTGTGCTGTTTGATGGCAGCGTATAACCCATTCAAGTTGAGCCATGGACCTCACACGCGTGAAAGGTACATTGTCCAGCAGCACTTTTATTTCAACGCAATCCCAGCCCAATAATCGCCCAAGCAGCTGGGTCGTGTGTTCATCAGTGACGGGCTCGACACCATTAACCTGCGCCAAGTAACTAAAAAGACTGGCTTCACTTACACGGTAAGCGACAAGCACCTGCTGAAACTGACTCATTAAATAAAGCGTGTTCAGCGATAATTTTATAAAGCTATCAGGCTGGCTGCGTGAGTCGAGCCAGTGCGGATTGCTTATAAAGGTCTGCAGTGCAGACTGGCTAATGGGCAGTTTCAACGATGCGGCGGCATTGGGCGCAATCAGGATATTATTTTTTAATAAACGCTTGCTGTCGTGATTCCCTAGCGCAACTGTTATGCCGTGAACAATATGCTTGATTCTCTTTTCCTGGATCGCGACAGGTTCAGCCGCTGTGCCACCTTGGGGAAAAACATCCAGCAAGGCTGCTTTCCAAGGCAACAGTCGTTTATAAGCGGTATCCAAATAGGGTTCCAGTAACGACGCCATCTCAGAAACCGTCGCCTCTTGAATTTTTTCAAGCGCAGAAGGGCTGATGTAGGACTTGACCAACTTCTTGAGCGTGCTGTTCAGCTTGGGTAAATCAGGTGTTTCGGGAAGTAGCGGATGCACCTTTAAAATTGTTTTAATCAGTACGTGACCTTTGGTAAATTTCAAAAAATCCAGCTGATTTACATCTTCCGCTTTCAGTTGAGAAAAATCAGAGCCCACCAGAACATAACGTTCAACATCAGCGAGCAGCTTTTCAAACGTGCTCAACATCTCTTGCAACTCGCCATTCGGATCCGTGTCATCCAGCATGAGCTGACGTCGAACGGTGGAAAGTTGAGTGGCGGCGCTGCTAAACCAATGGACAGCCCACTCCATTTGCATCAACACATCCAGAAAGTCAGGCGGTGTGTTACTGCCGTTCAATCTTAATGAAGGGAGAATCAACTGCTTGCAGTAATCCTTGCCCCCCAACAACTCTGCAAGTTGGTACATCTCTGACAACGATAGATTGAACAGACGGGCAATACGTACTTGCCGATAAAAAGTGCTAAAGGTGGCCACGTCCCTTTTCGTTTCTTGCCCGTATTTTTTTAGCTGAGCAACCATGACCCCAAAAGAATCATGCGTGTTAGACACCCCCAAACTCACACATAATTGATAGACCACCGCCAACGTTGCATCATCTTTCGCATCAGGAGTGAAAGGGCTTCCATCCAGTTTAAATGAAGCGCTTAATGCCTCTTCACGATTATAAACCCGGTCATACAATGAGCGCGTTGTGCCCGATTGATGAACGGGGAGGTGATGCAGGAGTGCCGAAAACTCTTCAATCGACAGTGTGTAATGTTGCTCAAGGTAGCGATATACGCCCAAGGCTCGCATTGTGTTGTCATTGAATACAACCTTGTTATTATCCTGACCTGCCTTTTTGACGCTGTAGACAAAATGCTTGGTGTCGTTGAATGTGTATTTCATCCAGCGCTGCAATCGGATGAGGCGCTGCACCCGGTCGAGTTGTTCAGGGTCGACAAAGTTTACAGTGACTGTTTTCCCTTCTGTTTTAATCGTGGGCAGGTTCAACGCCATGTGAACGTCTCGCTGCTTTACCGGTAATTGCGTTGATTGAACCGGAAGGTATCTACCCAGCGAGAAAAGCGCTTGCATGTGATCTTCATCAAGCTCGGTCCTCTCCATAAACCGCGAGGGTGTTTTTAAAGACTCATACGAACCCCCAAGGATTTTTTTTGCGAACGCATCTTTTTCTGTGGCTGTCGATCCGAGCGTTTTATTCTCCGTAATCAATATCTGTTGATCAGGTCCGAGGTGAGCCAGCAACCGCTGCGCTTCATAACTTTCCTGTTGAACCTTGCCATAGGCCGTACTGGGTTGTTGAGTGATCGGCAGCGTCAGACTGATTTTATAATTCAACTCCCCAAGCTTTAGTTGCTGAGCAGCGAGCCCTAAAACACATTGTTCATAAGGGAGATAGAAGGGTAGTTGTAAAGGGAAGCAGTGCGTTTTTAGTACATGTTCAATATTCGCGTTGGCGTACACGTCTTTATGTTCAGCCAAACCCTGTGTGATGCCCTCATGCAACAATTCATTAATGATATTTAGCAGGGGGATTTGCTCATGCACAGCATTCGCATCGATATGCATACTTGCTAAAGAGGCACGACGTGTAGAAAGTTTTTTTTGGGGTTGATTTCCTGCACCGGTCTTTTCCAATTGCAGAGCAAACAGGTACAAGGCTCGTAGATAAGCCACGGGCGAATCCATGGCTGCCAAAGAATCCGGGGCACATACCTGGTTCGAATCCTGAGGAAACAGTGCGCGGTAAGTAGCACCATTGGCGGATTGGGCAGACATTTGGCGTTTGACACGCTGATCTTCAGACAGCGAATCGTTTTGCTGGCGGTGAAGAAATTCAAGTTGCACCGCATAACTCAGCGCTTGATCGTGGATATTTCCAGCAATTTCCTCAGTCGTGAACTCGGTCAGAATATTGCAAAACTCTTTTTTGGAAAGTCGAGCAATGTCGAAGACAGAGATCAGATGGGCATCGACCATCTTTTTATTGAAGCTCTCCATACCAGTCGCAGATGAATCTGCAATAGCCGCCAGTGAGAGCACTAAATCAGTTGGCGGGTTGTTTAGCGCAGGAGCAAGTACGTGCGACATATCAATAAATTCCAGAACGCCACGCAGGGAATCTGCAGGGCGTTCCGAAGCTAACATCAGCAATTGCTGGCATCGGTCAGACCGTACCGTTTAAACGGTTAGGACCGATCGTTGATTGAGTAAGGGAATAGGCAGGATAAACAGAGCCGTGTAAGGCCGCGCAGAAGGACATTGACACGCGAAGCACGCATACCAGCAGGAAATGGTAAGTCGACCTTGATACCACTCTACGTGATTTAACATAATATACATTATGCGAACCTAGGTGTTGGGGCGTCAGGGTCAGTGGAGACAGCTTTTCACCAGGCAGACAGGCATGATGAGTCGTTGGCCATCGAGGGGTAAAAAGAATGAACGCAACACCTGGTACTGCTGTGACCCACCCGTAAAAATGGCGCTTTAGGTGGCGGATACCGTCCCAAGGCTGAAAGCTTTACATACCGGGGCTTTGCGAGTCGTCAGGCCCTCACGGAACGCCATACCAGCGCTTTTTAATTTTGGCGGCATCGGTCAAGAACCCATGGTGAGGCCATTTTCTATCGGAGCGCGACGCCCAACGCTGCGTAAAATGGCCGACATGCGCCCTTATATGCGTACATTCAGACAAGGTTCATCCAACGCGATAGACCTTTAAGATGTCAGACCTTTTTAAAAAATGACCGAACCCTTTGAAAGTGACCACGCCCGCGGCCCAATGAATATGGCGGTTTCGGATTTCCGGAGGGCTCAGTTGCATCGGAGTTCTTCGTCAAACCTAGAAGGCACAGCTGAACCCCTCCGATACGCGGTAGGTTATTTGAAGCTTATCCTGCGCCGTGCAAGCAGAACCTGGTTGAGGGGCACCGCTCCTATTGTAGGTAGCGTGGATAAGCGTTGGGCTGGCGATTTATTGGACGATTTAGAAGAGATTGAGTCGCTATGATATGAGTAGCGCTAAATATGAGGAGTGAAGCTTCAAAGAAGCTTCATTATAAACCACCAATGATTCTTAATTTCAAGAGCCTTTTTTATGAGCTGATGCCTGGTTATGGCGAATATATTTGCGCCAAACAAATTTTTAAAAATGGTTGAAACTTTTAAAGGTGGCCGCTCCCGTTAATTCTGGCCTTTTACTGCCGTGCGCCGTATTTGCAGGGCGGTACGGGTCATGACTTTCAAAAACGATTGAATCTTTTAAAAATGACCTTGAGTCGCGCGTCTGCGGCACACGCAGCCACTGAATCTAAACAGCTGAGGGTTCTGCCGAAATCAGAGCAATTAACGCCTTAATCCACGCAGTACGGGGGGGCAGCCATTCGACTGCCATTTCCTGAGTCGGTGAAAAGGACAACTAGCAATATATAAATAATTCGTCGTTAGTTGCGTAGGTAGTGGTAATAGTTTGCTTGGCGGCACTTGCAAACCCAAGCTTGCTGTGTATAACCTAGATGGCATCGATCTAATGGTTAGGGCTAGGTGATGAGTGATTCATCCAAGCAGACGGGCGCGCTCGCCTCGAAGAAACAGAAGGGTAAGTCCCCTACTTCCGATAACTCCCAGAATCGGAAGTCTGCAATGAAGATTACGGCGAATGATAACGGCGCGCAGATCCCACATCCGCTGTTCAACACCTATAAGGAATTCATCAACCACACTAACGATGAACCCGACCCTTGCCTGCCGCTTGTGATGAACTATCTGGCTAACTTCGATACTCAGCTGAAACCCTTGGAGGGCTTCGAAGCTGTCAGCGGATTTCTGCGTTCGTACTCCAATGTAGAGGCGACATTCGTTTCGTATCGCACCCATGCCGAGCGCCTGCTGCTATGGGCATTGTTGATCAGACGGAAGCCTCTCATGGAGCTACGTCGCGCAGACGCCGAAGCGTACTTGGCATTCTGCATGAGTCCACCGACGGATTGGTTTGGCCCTGTGACACGCAGCAGGTTTCTGATCGTGGCGCCCGACAAAGACTTGCAGTTGTGTCCGAATCCTCACTGGCACCCATTCTCTGTAAAGACAGGGAGTCGCGAGCCGGATACCGCTGCCGGCGATGCTTCGTACCAACCATCTCGAGGAAGCATTTCTCAGGCGTTCTCGGTGTGCAGCAGCTTGTACGAGTACGCTCTCGATGAGTGCTTGAGCTCTGTGAATCCCTTCAGGGCGATCAAACAAAAATCGCGGTTCAAAGCGTCGCGCGTTATGGAGCAAACCGGACGCGCACTTACGCCTCTTCAGTGGGACTACGCGCTGACTACCGCTGAAAAAATGGCCGAAACTAATCCCGAGCGCCATGAACGCACGCTGTTCATCGCCGCAACGTTGTTCTCAATGTACCTACGGGTTTCAGATGTCTGTGGGCGGATCAATTGGCAACCCACGATGGGGTCATTCAAGGCGGATCACGATGGCAACTGGTGGTTTCACCTCGTTGGTAAAGGCGACAAGGCCGCCAAGGTCGCAGTCAGGCCGGAATACATTGATAGGTATCTGAAGCGCTATCGGCGGTTCATGGGGTTGTCCGAACTGCCACGCCCTAATGAGCAGACTCCTCTGATTGCGACCCTGAATGGTCGACCAGGCTTGTCCACTCGAATGGTTCAGTCGATCGTTCAGGAGCTGTTCGACCGAGCGGTTGATGAGATGAAGAGCGAGGGTCGCCAGCCGGGTGAAATCGAATCACTGCAACTGGCCTCCACGCACTGGTTAAGGCATACGGCCGCAACGCTTGATGCCCCTTGGCGAGACCCCAAGGACTTGCAGATGGATCTACGTCACAACAATTTGGCCACTACGCAGGATATCTACTACAGCAGCTACGAAGAGAAACGCTCCTACTCGCTCAAGAAACTGGGATTGAAAAACCGCGACTAACGTTCAGAGACTACCGGTAGATAAATTATGGAATTAATACCCCGTCCTTGCTTTGGGACGCTGCAAGAGTTCGCGTTTCTAAAGCCAGAAACGCTTGATGGTGAGCTACCTATCGTCATGGATTTCCTTAACCGATGCCCCGTCAGCAGCCTGCCAATCAAAAGCTACATCTTAGTCAAGCAGTTTTTGACTCGGCATGCCGAACCTACTCGCTATGCCAACTATCGGGTTTATGTAGAGCGTCTATTACTATGGTGTATTTTGGAGGCAAAAAAACCTTTGACGGACTTGAGCGAGGCTGATGTTCAAGGATTTATGGGGTTCTGCGCAGCTCCTCCGGATTCATGGGTGGCAAATAGTTCTGGCCGAAGATTCACTCCCGCCAAATTAAGAAGTGCGGTGAGGTTTAATCCTAATTGGCGCCCGTTCTGCCATAACAAGGCCTCTGGCGATGAGGTTAGCATGGCGTATGTCGCCGGTAGAGGCGGGCTTGGGATGCAGATGTCGGTAGTTGCGTCTTTCTTTCAAGAACTATATTGCGATGACTTGATAACAATAAATCCTGCACAAAGGCTTCACGCTGCGGGCTTTTATGCTCAGAGTCTTCCTGCACACACTGGTGCAAACATTTTCAATGATGAAGAATTTGCTGCGTTGATGTTGACCCTTCAGGATATGGCTGATCAGAACATTAAGTATGAACGTACCCTGCTCATGCTCGCGACAGTTTATTACCTGAGGCTGCAATCATCGGAGATTGACAGTCTAGGGGGCGATCTCACGATCAGTGCGCTAGGTCTCATGAGAGATGGAACTTATGACTTGGTGGAGGATAAATTCCCTGGCCGATGGGCGTGGAAAATCCATCCTGAATTTGTGACTACCTACGTAAATCGTTATCGCCAAAGGCTTGGGCGGCAATTCATTCCGTACGAGCGGGATCAAACATTGTTGCTAGGGAAAGTTCGTGGGAATGGATCGATTTGCTCAGGGCAAGCGAGGCTGATATTTAGGGCCGTATGCAGGACTGTAATTGAAAGGCTTACCTCGAGTGGGTACGTAGTCTCGCCTAACTCAGCTCTTCGCACGGCCAGTCTTTTATGGCTGCGCGAAACAAGCCTGCACCATGCTGCGAGGACAATGGGAATGGATGAGGTCATAAGGCTTGTACGGAAATCGAATGCTGAAACCGCGTTTCAACGCTACTTTGCTTGGCGCGACTAAGGGTTAGTATACTCGCCCTGCACTTTCACAGATCTATCTCAGCGTGGACATTTAACTCAACTAAATGACTATTTAGTTGAGTTAAGTTTAAATGTCAGGTAGCATATCCTGAATGTGCGTCTGACAGTTAAATCGGCACCCGCAGTAGACAACTATACCTGAGCACCCCTACCCGCACGCAAAACCCAAATTCCGGGCCTTAACGCTCAGTGGCTGGTTTTCATCAGACCTGGAAACTTGGTGCAAGATGTGTTCGGCAAGCTTGATGACGAACTGATGCCTGCACCACGGATTTCGGTGTCCAGACCCTCGGTTTAGACCCCAGCATGTCTATTAATGACTCCCCGAGATATTCTGGAATGCAGATCCAATGCCCTCCTCGCCCCATGAGGGGCATACAGTTGCCCCTGCCGCGGTTACCGCTAATCCACGCCAACAGCCGCCCTATGGTCGAGCAATAGCATCGCGTTCTGATCAGGCTCGACATCTGACACGCCTCTAGAGCGCTGTTCGCGGACAATCAGGCTACAAACCCATGCTCCAAGCATCTTATAAACTCGATGACCGTGTCCGTCTCCAGCCTGGTCGTGACCATAGCGGCAGGAGCTTTGCCGCTAAATGCTTTTACCGGACGTGACATCCAATTCATCGCTGCGTCGATATCGCCGCCATACAAGCGCTTCGCGGCGTCGAGCACTTCCAAATAACGGGCCTGTTGATCGGGGGGCAAAGTGCTCATGAGTACGCTCCTTCTGCGGTCTGATCCTAGACTACACCATCGCCAACCGCTCACTGCCTCCCCCTTATAGGCGCGCCCGGTGCCAGTTTCAGGCGTGCCTATTACTACGATCCCGGCGGGTGGTTACGTTGGCCTGAGGCTGGCGTCTCAGGGAAGGTGTAAACCAGTTTTTTGACGTGTAAAGCTCAGTGGTTTACACATCAAGAAATTGGTTAACACACCGGGTCGAGGGCTGTTTGAAGCTAAATCTTCACTTCTCTCCCGGATTCCCTCCCCGTACCCCACTGCGTATGAGCACGCATTGACTCAAGCCCACAGCACCATGGTTCTGTCATTCGCACGCTCGCTGCAATTGCTCAGCTAACAGAGGCAGATAAAGCTCAGACTCGGCTCTTTGCCACCAAACCTTGTTCTCATCCTTGTCGGTGAAGGCCAGCAGATCGTGCGCCAGAAAGGCCTCAAAGCCCGCCCTCGCGACCTTATCTTCGGCGGTGAACTCGTAAAGACCGGATTGGGCAAGTAGCTTTTTGACGATCAGCGGCAGCAACCAGGCGGAGAAAATGAGGTGGTTATGGCGAGGCCAGATGCTTCCCCTCTCACCATTTGCGGGGCCATGAGCTGCGGCGTTACGAGCGGCACAGAAATCGTGAACCCAGGCATCGAGCGGGCGATTTACATGCTTGTCCCAGTGCTTGCACCACCACTGTTCGTCCAGGCTCCCTTTATGCCAGATGGGCGGGTTCGGTAGCTCGTCGAAGTGTTCGTTGATGGCTCTGCGGAAGGCAGCTTTGTCATGAGGAACGTCAAGCAGCGTGTCTATGGCGACCCGCATCAGGATCAGTTCGGATCGTTCATCTATGGATGACGCATCGGTATTGGCTCTGAGAAAGGAAACGACCGCCTCGTCGATACGTTCCTTAAGTTCCCCAGCAGGTAGCTTGAGTAGTGCTTCAAGCAGTGGGATGTCGAGCGTAATCCGCGAGCTGTTGTCGACGTGGTACGGCCGAATGAACTTGAGCCCTGCCCTGCCCGCCAGCATGTTTTGTGTTCCACCGTCACGCCGGCGCGTGGTCACACAGGAATGAGCCGGTGACGCGACATCAAACCGCTGCGCAACGACCTGGAGTGTGTCGGCGTTGCAATAGTCGGAAGTTGAGCACAACGACCGACCTACCAGGGCAGAGAATGCGAGATACGAACACTGAACCAGTCGCTGCTGGATCTGGGCATCCGAGGCTTCAAGGCCCGGTGTGTCTTCGTCCCAAATGATGACCGCGGCTTGCTGGATCGGCTGTGAAGGCTGAGCGCCGAAACCTCTGTCGCCGTAGTTGCCTAGTACGCCGTCGAAAGCTTCCTGCGGTATGCCCAGCAACTCACCCGGAAGTCGACCTCGCTCATAAGGGATCAAGCGTAGGTCTGCGATCCGCAGCTCTTTGGCAGCAGATACCCACGGTAGAAAGAACACAACTGCCATAGCCCCTCGCTTCACTTGGTCATAAGAATGAAGAATCTTAGCTCAGTGATGAGTGATCAAATGGGACTGATTTCTTCCGCAGGGCTGAGTGACTAATCCCATGTCGAAGGCGAAAAATTCTAAAACGAAAAAAGCCCCGAAAGGGGCTTTTCTGTGCGTGCAAAAATCATCCTGATAGTTACACGAGTCCGAGAAGGCACGTCAGAGAGTCAGTACCACACCTATTAGATTGGAGCACTCCCCGGACTTTTATACTGTATGTAAATACAGTATAAAAGTCAACCCCTGTTACAAGCCACGACCGACCCTACTGTCGAGGCGGATCAATTCACGTGGCAGCCTCGTTCTGCACACTCTCCAGCTTTCGCGTGAACGTAATGAGGGGAGCGAAACACAACCAGGGCGGCACCTTGAGATACCAGGACGCCAGCTTTACCGCGGGAAACCGTGATACAAGGTGTGCTGCCAACCCTACTAGGATTCGCTAATCATGAAAGAGCTACGGACAGCCGCTGAAGTCCTTGAGCGCCTCAGCCATAACCAGGATGCATTACGCGCCGCCGTCGAAGAGCTAGCCAAATGGGTTGGTGATCGAGGAGCAAGCAGTGTGGTGGGAAATGTGAATGGAGCTCTGACGACTCTCGACGACAACATCGATGCTGTACGGCAAGGCATCGCCGAACTAGTAGCGGCGAGCGTCAAGCAATAGGTGGGCTCAAAATCTGTGTCTCTGCGCGCATGATCGCTACGGCTCGGGCAGTGAGCGGTACCACTCAGCATAGGGCGTGTTAACAGCCTTGTGGCGGTTGTAGTCCGGGCTGCCGTAGCTCCACCATACCGGGCCCCTCTCCCCTAGTGCCCTCTTCGCCTGATCTACTTCTGCTCGAGCTGTGCGCAACTGATCTGCATGATTTGTTGCCTTCGCTACTTTGACGGCTCTCCGCGCCTCCATCAGCATCTGCACCAACTGCTGTCGCTGGTCATCAGATAGTGCGGGATTGCTGCAGCGCCATAACTGACCCTTGACTACGAAGTAGCGACCGTCTGGTGTCGTATGGCGCATCAAGCAGATCTCGTGAGCTGATACTTCAAAGACATCACAGACGACTCACAAGCTGCACCGGCGAGATACACGGATCGCTACATGGCGTTAATCGTCAATCGATAAAGTGCTTGAAGTCACGTTGACTCAGTGAACAAGACGGGGGTGGTGAGTCCTCATCCGTCCTTTGGAGCACATTTGTACTCCATCACTATTCCGGTCACTAAGTCCCGAACAACCTCCACTCGTGACTGGGGCGAGCATGCACGTGGGCGCTTTGTTCGCGATCACGTATCGCGGTGAAGCCAGACCCAGGAACACCTGAGGGCTGGACACGGCCTGCAGCACGGCTGTTGTGAACCATGCCCTGACTGCGTCTAGGTCTTGGCCCTCCGGGCTTACATCCTCGTGCTGGCGCACTCCGTTTGGCTCATGGCTTCGATTCATGAGTGCCCGAGCAGACATCATGCGACGTGTTGCGGCGACACTTGCTCCATGGGCATCATGAAATAAAACAACAACAATAAAGGCAGCACCTATGACCTCCCCGATCGCCACCGTATTCGCCTTCATCCCGCAGCAGACTCTTGCCTCGAAAGCTCCCCAATGTAGCGACAAGCTGGACAGCCAAGTGGTATCGATCTTCCAGGCGATTGGTATTTCCTATTCGATCCTGGACAGGATGATCGCCCACGACGCCGGCTGTGCAAATGCGGCTGCAGAATTCTTCGTTACAACGCTTATGAATGATGGCTGGTCATCGAACACATCGCACCAGTTGGTGACAGAGACCGACTGGCAGCACCGGATGTATCGAGCATGGAGCGTTTTGAACGCCGAGAACCGCGGGATCGCAACGGCGCTCGACTATGAGGTGTACCAGAACTATTGGCCAAATCTGGACTTTTGCGCGGATGGATTTGAAGGGAAGATGGAGCGTTGGATCGCCTGGGCTTGAAGGCGACGCACTGTAGATCGCTTGCTCGGTCATCTGTCACTGACAAGGCACTTTGAAAAATACGAGCCTTCTACTCTCCTGAGCGCTCAAGCCTCGGTCGAGCAAGCTCATGACCGGGGGCGTGCTCGATCCAGGTGATCCCCCCGGTTTGAAATGATCGGATAGCAGTCACGGAAAGCCTGCACGCACGATCACATTCAACACTAGGCAGGCCACCTGGGAAATTGCACCTGACTTGACCAAGCGTTTTCATCCCACTTGACCACCTGGTTGCATTCGACTTGACCAGCCATTTGCATCGGGCATGAACAGCGCACGGGTACGCCTGGCAGGTATCGACCCGCTGCGGACGCTCATTCCCGGTCGCTAGCTGGCGGCGCGCGCCTTCATCAATCGCGCCGGTTAGCCCCACACGACCGTAGCTGGAACTCAGGGTCTAAAGGCATAAACCTCGCAAACGATCCTCGCTCACTCTCCAGACATTTCAATGAACGCCTGGACGAGCGGCTTAGAAATCGTGAACCCAGGCGACGCTGTATGGTGGTTGCTAAGCTGCTACCTTCAACGGTCAGGCTAGAGCCATCCGTTCTCAGATGTCATGGATGAAGGCCTGGTGGTCGCGATGATGACGCCGTCCTCTGAGGTCACCGTTGCCAAGTACCCCTCAGACTTCATAGCGTTGACCAACCTCCGGTTTGAATCGGTGTTTCTTACCTTGATCTTCTTGACCTTCGCGCTCACGGTTTTGAAGTCCTCGTCATCGAGCAACGCCAGAGCTGCTGAAACGTCCGGCCACTTCATCCCTGGAAGACATTGTGTCAGCATTTCAGAGCGTTGCTCCGGGGTGAGGCTTGCATTGCGAACCAGATGTCGCAGCACAGGCATCAGCGAGTCAGCAAACCTTTCGCCAGCTTGGTTGGCAAGCATAGATACACGGCCGAGCTCTGAAACCGCGTCCGGCTTGCTTTCAATCGTCTCCAGGCTAAGCCCTGACCACATCTGAATTTTCTGTGTGAGTGGCAACGCTTTGCTTTTGCTCAGCGTGAGCATCGAGTCGAGTTGGAGCGAGCCGATATCGATCTCGGCTTTTGCTAGATCCCACCGTTCAACCAGGTACTGGCCTTCGAGGTGTGGGCAAGTACTCAATACGATTTCCCTGACCTCCGCGCTGTATGGAAGGAATGTTGAGGCCACCAGCATGACCCAGCGCCCCGCAGGTAAGACCGCTTTGATCATTGATAGATCTTGGAGCACGACTCCATCGAGCAGTACCTTGAGCACGTCATTACTGATGCTGGGTGAGCTCAGAAGATACTGTTGCAGCGCCCAGTCTGCGCTCGTTGACTGCCACAGCGTTCCCTTGAGAGCCGATGCATTCCGAGCGATGAAGGCGGTGAACACCGTTGTGGGTTCCGATCCGACTTCTTCGCCCGAAACGTGGCCGTCTGGCGCAATGAGTTTCTCAAAAAAGATCCACACAGCGTCGGCTTTGGCCACCAGGCGATCACTTTCAAGTGCCTTTGCCCAAAGATGTCTCGGGGCGTCATTGAGTGTGTGCAGGTCACAGGTCGTGTGATCGAAGAGTCGATTTGTCAGGTCGTCATCTGTGTCCAGTTCTGCAAGTAAACTGGCCAAGGAATCGCTTGATTCATCCAAGACAGCAGACTGACCTAGCAATGCGCTACCGAGCTCATCGGCGTGTGATAGCAGATAATCACCGAGCCCATTGATGCCCAAAGCCTGCAGTCTACGCAGAGACACGATGCCCACATCTGCAGGTTCGGATTTGGCGCCTGTGGAATGCTGTCCAGCTTCCGACTTCGCGCAGATCAGCGATAGCATTGGCAGGTTGATCTTGATGCAGCGCCAGTCGATCAGTCTTTCGAGGTCTGCGAGACTCATCATATGGCCCAGTGAGGCAAACTGGACTGGGTAAGCCCTGAGCCACGCCCAAGCTCCCACATTGCTCTCTAATCCTGGCATCAGTCGTGATACATCTTCCAGCGAATCGATCGTAGGAACCAGATCCGTTGATGCGCCATCGGCAAGGGTCTTGAAGTCGGATTCTGACAGGTTGTCGGCGATGACTTTGACGAGGGACTGGCGAGCCTCGCTTCCTTCAAACACCCCGCCAGCGTCCCCCGTGTCCCTGGCGTCGAAAAGGCTCTGAAACAGTTTGGGTTCTAGGCGGTACACGGCGCGGATAAATTCAGCCGCTTCTGTTCGGTTCAAAAGATCGCCTACAGCGACGGCCATTCGTTCGGGGTGTTCGTTGAGGCCGCTCTTAAGTATGTGGCTTAGCTGGGCATCTGCTGAGTTAGTTGCGAACGAGGTTGGTCGGGCGCTGAGACAGGCGATCAAGTCGACGATGATCCCCCTGCCTTCGTCGAGCTCGTCGCTCTTAAGCTTCTCCAGCACGGTACTCGGGCTATCGACAGGCGTGGATACGTCAGGCAGCACACCACGTCTCAGCGAAAGGATCAGATCTTTGTCACCAGGTGTCAGCGAACCTTGATAGAAATAACCAAGGTAGTCCGTGTAGTCGGCGTCGAGGAAACCGTGCAGCATCAGATAGCTCACGACGTTCAAGCCTGGAAGTTTGTTTCTTGCGACCTCCCCATAGCCTTTTTTGACGGCAGTACTGAAGGACATCCGGATGACCTGATCCGATTCCCTCTGCACCGCTGCAATTTCGTCCGCGATTGTGCCAAGTCGCCGCCCAAGCAAAGCATGGCGCCGTTCATAGGATGTGGCGGTGAGCAGCTCAGCCTTCGAGACATTTCCAGATTGGTTTCTGGCCCGCCCGTATTGATCCAAGACAACCATTGAGAGGGGCCCGGCGTGATTCATGAATACGTCGAACACCTCGTCGGTCACGAACTGCTTTGGCGTGTACTGGGTGCCAGTGATTAGGACATGGGTCGCCGTGTCCATTTCGGTCAGTCGAAGAAGCGTGAACCACACGTAGGCCCTCAACTCACTGACATTGTTGGCCAGTTCGAAGACCCGGTCGTCTCGCTCACGCCGCAATTCATCAAGTCGCTTGGCATTGGCACTGTTTTGTTGAGTTTTCCAGGCAGCCAGTCCCTTGATGACGCCATAAATCGTCCCTCGGCGTTTGACCAGGTCGGCGAACGCGCCGGGATGCAGATTTCGAATGGCGACAATCGCAAACAGCTTGTCTGGCTCTAGGCGTAGGCCGCTGGCAAGGATATTTGAAAACATATCGAATTCATTGACGATATTTTTCACCAGCCGGAGGTCATCGATGTAGTAGCAGACCGTCTCCACCAGTCGACGGTCAAGATGTTCGCCCAAGGGTTTCGATTTGAAGGTTCGATGGTTCAGCAGCTCCATCATCTTTTCTTGGGAGTTTTCCGAGTTGATGACGGGGATCACTGGGACGATGAGGTCAAAAAACTTGGTCTTCTCGCCGACGACGAACATTTCATCGCGCAGCGCATAGACGAAATAGACGGGGCGTTTCACCTGAGGTGATTGCTTGATGATGAAATTGATTTCTCGCAATCGAGTGAACACGTCATGGATGCCGAACCGGTCGAGATCCTCAATGATCACCACGTCAATGCTGCTGCGCTCAAAGCAGTAAATGATCTCATCGATATTTTTGTGCAGGACGGAGCCATGGTGGGTGGTCTCCAGTTTGCCGCCTTTGAGCGTCAACCCATCGATACTGAAGAGCGAGCCCAGCTTCAGGCATGTGTGCAGCAGGTGTATGCACCCCAGCGCGACAACTCCGACGGCGAATGAACTTGGGATCCACAGAAGCCAGTCCAGAAGCCAAGTCGGCTCGATCTTAGGTAGCTTTTCTGCAACGGGAACGTACAGTCTCAGCGCTGCCAGAATGAGGGCGCCATAGCAGAGCGTTTTCCACCAGATCTTCAGGCCGGAAGCCTGATCGATTCTCTTAAGGCGGGTCTTGGGAAGCGTCTTTGCTGGGACGGCGTACAGGAGCTGCTGGACGATCGTCTCTTCGATCCGAGCAACTAGATCGGACTCTGCCTTGTTTGCCTCGGATTTAGATTCCTGCCCTGCCTTGGTGGAGGATTCGGAGGGCCGCGGAGAATCCGAGGCCGCATCGGTATCGCTAACAAGCTCAGACGCCCCGGAGATTTCGTTATCCTTGCCGAAGGTAGCCAACGAAACAAACGCGTAGACAAACTCTGGGTGGCGGTGGACGAAGGTGCGAAGCACGCTGCTCTTCCCTGCCCCGTACTCCCCCGTAATAGCGATGTTCCTGACTTGATCGTTCCTCAGACCGTTCAATAACTCACGCTCATACCGCTTTATCTTCCCAGGCTCAATGAGCACAGGGGTTAGCGGCTGGAACAGATTTTCATGAGTAGGTGTGGCCAAGAACGCATATGCGGCCTTACAAGCAGCGACGACCGCGCAAGGGTATCGCTTCAGGGAGGCCAGCTTGCGGCGAGTCTCGTTGTTCCAGACGATATAGGCATGTAATGCCCGGTGATAAATGGCGCGCAAGCAAATGAACATCCGTGTCTCCAAGCAGGCTGGCGGCTACCAGGCATTCATCTGCCGAAGACTGAATGATCGATCTTGGGTCTGAGCGGGAAGGTGAACTTCCGGTGAGCCTGATACGAGGATTGGGATGATAGCTCACGGCCATCTTCGCCTGCGAACCCTTTGTTCACTAGGCAAGAGCTAGGCGCGAGCTTACCTCTACACGATCCGCACGCATGACCAGGCGGGGAAAGGATTAATCAGGCTGAGAAGAACGTTATTTGGGCCGGCCTAGGTGGTGCTGCCGGATCGAGAATCTTGGGAGCTTGGACGTTGTGCGCATATGGAGTGCCGGTGAGCAGCTAGTCGTCAACAGAATATTCCCATAAGCATGCGCGGTGAATGACTTATTGCCCGCGCATACCCTCGCCTGCAAAATATCCGAGCTCATGGTGGAGACTTACGACTGACGTCCTTACATGCGTTTTTTCGGCGGCTTGTATTTGCACCTGGGAAAGGTTGAGCAGGATTGGAATTCTCCGTACGGCCCTCGTCGCCATATCAGCTCCCCTACCTTACAGCCTGGACAGACAGGCCCCATGGCCTTGTCGGGAGCTTGCGCAGCGGCCGCCACGGCAGAGGGCCTATCGGACTTGAGCTCAGCGGATGCCGGCTGTGTTATCGCTCGTCCGCTGTCATCACAGGGAGCTACGACACCTTCGTCGATCAACTCTTGCAGGAAAGATGAGCGACGCCCTGCGACTGTGAACATCGCAACGCTGCGTCTTGCCCTTGTGAGTGCGACGTAGAACAGCCGGCGTTCCTCACTGGATGGAAAGGTGTCGCCCTGCGGCATAACCAGGGAGAACAGTGGATCGTCAACTTTAACGTTTGGAAACCCACGCATGACCATGCCTGGGAGAATCACATAGTCGGCCTCGTCACCCTTCGAGGTATGCACGGTCTTGAACCTGAACGCCATACGATCGCCAAAACGTTGCTGCCAATCGTGACTCAGGAATTTGGCATCAAGCTTGTAGCGCCCCAATACGAAGACATTCACTTTGCCGCCACGTCCCAATGGCACGCTCCCATCGCAGATTTGCTGGTAAAGGCGCTCGACATATTTATCAACCGCTTGGGCTACCTTGTTCCGGTGCTCGACTTGTATAGCCTGGAAGGCCGGCCCGATGGCCGCCGTCACAGAGTTCACGTTCTTCTTGAATTGCGCTGGGTTCTTCGACACGAATCGGCTGGAGACGTCACAAATGGCCTGAGGACATCTAAATGTCGTTTCTAGCCGAAGCACCTGGCCATGGCCGTACCAGGGTTTGAAACCTGTCATTACGGAAACGTCGGCACCCGCGAATCGGTTGATCGACTGCCAGTCGTCCCCCACGGCGAACAGAAACCGATTAGGCTGCCGAACGAGGGCCTTGCAAAGTCGGGCTCGTGCTCGCGATGCGTCCTGATACTCATCGGCCATAACCAGGTCGTACGGTGACCGGTGCCCTGCCTCCAAATAACCTGCAGCCTTGTTAATCATGTCCTCGAAGTCGATTCCGTTCTCTGCGGCCAAGGCTCCGTTCCATTTCTTGACTACAGGAATCAACAGGTCAACGAACATCTCGAACCGGTACTTGAAGGCCCCACTGTCCATCTCAGCCACGCGAGCTTTCAAGTCCTGTTCCGTATAGCAGTTGCTTTTGAAATGGTTGATGAACGTACGGATCAGTCCAAGCAGGTCGGCATGTTTGATGGGTTCCAAACCATTAAATGGGATTGGCCGATCAGGGTTGGGATCGAGCTTGATGCCCCTGTCGGTGAGCTCTTTAGCCAGATGGGTGAACGCTTCCCCACTGCGGACTTGGTGAGAAAGCGTCTCGATCAGGTGCGTTCCCTTGTGCTTGTGGATCTGACGTTTCCAAGCCACCCCTTCCAGGTATTTCTTGAACTGCTCAGGGGGCTGGCCCTCTGCGTCCAGAGCAAAATGCTCATGGTAGAGATTTAGACCTGGGTAGAAAAAATCCGGGAAGTACTGGCGATGCTCCGCCGTTGCGGTCGGGTGCTCGTACTCACGTTCGTACTGGTACTCGACCCCGTTGTAAAAAAGCCAGTTGGCAATAATGCACTCCTCCTGGCTGGCCACCTCCTCGCCTTTTAGAGTGACCAACTTCCCCTCGCCGTCCGAGCTTGTCGTATCGAAGAGCTTGTCATTGCGTGAAAGAGGTAGGTGTCGACCAAACACCAAGCGGAAAATATCCCAGCGCGTACGGAACGCTGGAGACTTATCTTTGAGGTCATCAACAATGTCGGCTAGCTTGGCCAACGCGAGACGCTCTTTGCGTGCCCAAGCAGGTACATGCGGTGTGCTTCCGGTAGCCAAACCTATGATCTTCAGCCCTAATGAATGGAACGTCATGGCTGCGATCTCGATGCTAGGCATGCCCAGCCGTTCAAGAGAGGCTTTGGCCCGCGCTTGAAGCTCTGCAGCCGCATCCTTGTTGTAAGCCAGCATGACGATAGATTTGGGGCTGACAATCTCCCGATGCATGGCATAGATAGCCTTTGCGATCATCGTGGAGGTCTTACCAGAGCCCGCGGATGCGACAACCTGAACCCGGTTGTCAAAGCACACTACCGCCTTTGCCTGCTCGTCAGTCAAAGGCTTACTTTCTACCTTGTCGAAAATCTGCCGGCAGTGACGAAGCTCTCGCTTAGTGTGCAGCTTGTTTCGCTCTTCCCATGTGCCCGTCCAATCAGACGTCCACCGTTCGATATCGAGCTCAGCTTGGGCATAACCATCATTCAGATGGGCCCTCACCTCTGGGGTGTCAAGTAGCTCTCTTAGGGCCGCTACGCTCAACTCCAGGCTTGGTTTGCTACCCAGTAACGCTTGCTGGTTTTCATGGGTAAGCCAGCGGTGCTTTTGATCAGCGGTTGCTAAGGCATGGTCAACTTCTGAGAGCCACTGGGACAGCTTGGCATAGTAGGAATCGAAGCGTTGGCATCGGGATCGTTTGAGGAGATCGCTCACTGCGCGGTGCAGAGACGGAGCTCGTAGGTTCGAGAGTCCACCAAAGCGCACGCCCGTGCGTGCGGGCCACACGAGCTCCGACCAGAGCATGCGGCGTTTGATTTCAAAGCTTGGGAGCGTTTCAGGTGCTATGTGGTATTGCTGCCCACCTACGGCCACAACAAGACGATCGCTCTCGACGAGGAGACGCCAGTTGGCTGATCTAGTCAGTAAGCGCCCTAACCTGGATGGCGTCCATTCCAAAAACATACACGATTCCTACACCAAAATAGGCGCAATTCTATCCCAATCTTCATGGCCTTCGGACGTGTGCATCGATTGGTTCAGATCACGGGTCTACGGGCATTAGGAATGCGGATCCTTTGAAGGACTAACTAGCGTCGCGCGACCCTACGGGAGCGGCTGTCGTGAATCAACGACTTTGCGGTGTCGTGACCCTGTGGAACGCCTCCCCATCGCGATTAACGCTAGGGTCGCCCCTACCTAAACATCTACGGGATCTCGAATCCCAGGCCCTCAAGCACCAGCCGATCTTCAGCCTTCAATTTTTTCACTGCCCAAATAAGCACATGCTTCGGTCGTGAGCTCGCCACGTAGGCAAATCTCGCAGGTTCGGAAGCCCGGTCACGCAGCCAGTCCTTCCAGTGCGACTGATGCACGCCTGGCTTCTGTGACGATACAACCACGGTCACGTCGTGTGTTTCACCTTTGACCCCGTGAATCGTCTCGAAACGCAGGCAGTCACGTTGGGCGGCTACATCGGGTACCCCGGTCAACCTTTCGGAGATCAGCATCTTCCCCTGCCCAGAACGGGCTCGCAAATTAAGGCCTCTCAGCCCGTCTAAATGCTCACGCACCTCTACCGGTACGAATTTTTGATCTGGCAGCTTTCCAAGCGTAATTTTTGCTGCCCGGGCCCAGTCCGACCAGGTCTGATTACCATCTCCTACGCCGTGCTCTAACAAGAACTGGAGACCGTCGTGAAGGAATATGCGCCAGGCCAGTTTTGATTCAATATCCATAGGGCAGTAAGGGCCTGCTTTCGTCACCTGCAGTTTTAGCCGGGCCGCCAGCCACTTACCGAATGTTTCCAGGCATTGCGCAATGTCCGTCAACCTGCCTGCTTTGAGGTTTATGCAGGCCAGCGCCAGCAGCTCGATGCCCTCGAAAGCTCTACCAGTACTTAAGCGCTGGAGTGTTGTATGTCCGCGCGCGACCACCACCACCTTGTCATGTATCAGGCTCATTTCTCGAATGGCTGGAAGCACCTCCGACGGGCAGTTCTGATACTCGACGACCCTTGGCTTTACTGAAGCAATATTAGGATTTCCCACTACACGGTCGGATTGAAGAATGTTGGAACACACATCTACGATGGCTTGGCCGCTTCGCCAATTCTCGTTGAGGACGTACTCCTCAAAGCCAAGCTCCTCCATGCGCCGACGCACGTTTGCGGGATTCGATTTCCTGAAACCATAAATTGACTGGTTAAGGTCACCTACAAAATGGAATTTCACGCCTAGTAGGATCAGCCTTTTGACGATCAAAAGCTGCTCTGCCGACAAGTCTTGGCACTCATCGACGATCACCAACGGGAATCGGCGTGCAATACGCGAGAAGTAATCTTTGAATTTTTCTTCCTGCATGCCTACCAAAGCGAGAATATCGACGTCACCGTAGGTCGCAAAGCCAGCGGCCCAAAGCCGCTTTTTGTTCGACAGCAGTGCCTTTTGGTCGGCCTCGTCCTGTTGGGCGAGGTTGGCTTCGTTATCCCACTTTCGATCGTTGGTGGAAAAGACGTAGCGTTTGGATGTTTTATCGTAGTTGTATCGACAGGCTGATACGGTGCGTCCACAGATCTTGATGCGCGTGTGGTAGATATCAGCTGACTTGTCGATGATCCGAATGCGGAAGTCGCCGTCCCGGCCTTGAAAGCCCGTGATCTCGCTGGCGATACTCGATAGCAGGTGTGTGAGCACGAAACTGTCGAAGGTGGAGATGTAGTGCGGCAAGCCCAATGGCTCACGCAGGTACTTATAAACCCTGCTCTGGAGCTCTTCGGTGGCGCTATTGAGAAAGGTGAGCAAAGCGATCCCAGAAGGGTGGTGGTTCCACTCCTGGATAATCTTGCATACCTTGGCAGCCACTACCTCGGTTTTGCCGCTACCGGGGCAGGCTCTTAAGTAGACATGCCGATCCAAAGGTGCATCAATGTATCTCTGCTGCTGGTCGGTGAACTTGATGTCGGCTGCACCCGCTTGGGCTGGTTCATCCTGTGCCGCCATCAGGCTGTACCCTCTTCCAGACCGCATGCCCAGAGGATGGCCTGGCGGATGTATACCGGCACCACGAAGCCGGCCCCATTTGCCTCTAATACATCTGCGAAGGCTTGGGCGTAAACACCCTTGCCAATGTCATCGGAGTCAATACGATCCAGTAGTGCGCAGGCATAGGGCGCCCGCTGGGCGGAGGTCATAGAGGCAAAATCGAGTTCCGCGTCTGCTTTCAGACCCTTTACCACCGGCCCATCTTGGGCCTGCCAGAGTCCAGCAGCGACGATCAGCATTATCTTGAGGTTGTCGCCTTCCATTGCGATGTCGTACTCGAACGTTTTGTATTTTCCCGCGAATAGGCGACCGAACTCAGACAGGCCGATGTGCTTCTGCAATCCCAGCGCCGGGTTGTTGCCGACGATGCAGTTGTCTGCATGGGGCAGAAATGCAGCGCTCTTTTGACCGCCCTCTCCATCGTCCTCCATCGCTGACTTTGGAGGATCGTTGTCGGTCAGTCCTGAGCACCTGACAGGTATATTTTCACCTTGAAGCTCAACTTTGACGTCGCAGAACAGCTGCATGAAGTGGTTGAAATAGATTCCACCCAGATTGATGACCGACACACCGTAGTCGTCCAGGGAATCTCGCCCATCGCCGAAGCGCTGCAGTACGATCTTGGCGAGCGCCGGCAAGACCATGGCCTCCGCTATGCCCTCGACTAGGATTGTGCCCTTGGCGAACAGCAGGTTCGACTTCGTCGCATCAAGCCATCTGTCCACAAATTGTCGGCTCTGCGTGGGCAGGCCGCAGTTCCTGAGGGGCACTGCCTTGGGGTGGCTCAGGTTGGACAGGTGGATAACGTGATCAACCGATACGGCAGCGGTGATCACAGTCGAGTGGGTGGTTATGATCACCTGCATTCCGCGAGCCTCAGCAGCCTTCTTTAGGTGCCGAAGGAGCCGGAGCTGAAGCTGGGGGTGAAGGTGCGCCTCCGGCTCCTCGATCAACAGCAGGCGCAGGTACGTTTTCTCGCCCTGCCCTGCATCAGCCTCATAGGCAAGCTCTGCCAGAATGGAAGCGATGTACAGCAGGTTGTTGTAGCCCAGGCTGTTTTCTTCCAACGCCCGAAATTGTGCTGCGTCAGCGTTGCTCAAGTCTGGAAAGTACAGGAGCCTCAGGCCTTCCACGATTCGGGAGAAGCTCACTTCCGAAAACTGGATCATCGTGCCCTGAGAGAGATGAGCACCCAGGGCAGCTTTTAGGCTGTCGCCAATTCGCTGGTTGGCCGCTTTGATAGCAAATTGGTCGCTCTCTGATAGCTGGCGATTGAAGTCCCCAACATGCTGCTCCAAGGGATGCAGCACACGAGCCTTTCTGGCGGCTTCTATGTCCTTGCGGCAGAGCGCTTTGAGTAGGCGCGCGAGGCGGGACTGGCGCCCCTCTCTCAGCTTAGTTTCAGCGTCGCGTAACGGCGGTAGGTAGACACAGTGGACATAGTCCAATTTCTCGGTTTCAAACGCTTTGTTGTACTCGTGACCACCGTAAGTATGATGTTTGAACCTGCCACGAGATTCCTGGTTTAGGGCCGTGAAGGTGAGTTTCGCCTCAGCATGGTTGCCGCACCAGGTGTCAAATGCAATGACATCGTTCTCGTCGAGACCCGAGAAGGTCGCCTGAATTTTGATCTCTTCAGCCGCGACATCATCCTTGCCAAACCCCCTATGGAAATCGCGCTCGCTGATAATCCGCTTGCCCGACTCAGAGTCGTTGAACAGCTGACGTATCGCACTGACGACTCCAGTCTTACCGGCCCCGTTTTCGCCGACCAGGACGTTTAGGCCGTCATGGAGCTCGATCGAGAACGGCTCCCCAAAACACTTGAAGCCCTGAACGTCCAGCGTACGTAAATACATGAGCATCCCTTCTTCATAAATTGTCTGCGCAAACAAGATTGCTAGGTGCGCTCGTTTTCGTCCCGGCCAGCTACGTCGTGCAGACAACACTGCGCCTATGGTGGCAATACGTTACCACCCCTTCCGAACATGATGCCACGGAGGGTGCACCAGTCCCTATCACGATGGCGCTGAAGCGCTTAAGAATGGACTTAAACTTTAGGCGCAGTCATCCAAACCATAGAAAGGGCCAATACCGTAAGCTTGGTAAGGACTCTCGTTGGCCGGTCTAGTAGAGACTGCGCGTGATGATTATTTACTGCTGTAATTTGTGTGTTTTGACGTCCGCTGAGGCCTGTTATGCTACAGGCGAAGATCAGCCCTTTGTTAATAAATCGCTGAGCTAGCTGTGGTTAAAGTTTCCGGATTCGGTGCGAAAACATCCTTTGTTAAGCGAAGCGAGGTAGTACCTCAAGCACTCGGCGTGATTGAAGTCCGGGGGCACATGAGAATATCTCAATGAGGCCTGGGGAATCTAAAGGCCTGCTATCAAAGGGAATAGTCAAACCATGTTGATTGTTGGCACGGCGCTATTGGACTGTTCCCAATCTTTGCAAACGTAGAAAATACGAAACTTGCTCGAAATCGGAGATGCCATCAACAAAAAATGTACCATAACCTCAATCACTGTGGAGCCAATGGTAACCGTATGAAAGATGAGATATACGCTTGTGCTAATGAGGCCCTGGAAGGCGGAGTAATGGATGAGGATATTTATAGTGGAGAGACAATTGCCGCGTTTGCGACTCAAAACGTCGTTTACGGCCCTTTTTATGTCGATCTTCCCATCGGGGATCTTGTGGCACTTCAATCTAGGGAATTTTATCCTCAGGGATCGACTTGGCGCGAGGCCGCTAAGCGATTGAAATGTGAAGGGTGGGATGAGCAGCGAAAAGCTATCGTAAAATATTTTGAGTCCGACTTAGAGCAGAATAAATTTCCAGCGCCGGGAGCTCGTGATCATCTGAAAATTAACTTCACCGGAGGGGCTGCTTACTGCACTATAGGGAATCATCGTGTGGTCGCAATGAAAGCTTGGCTGGCACGATTTCATGGTGAACTCTCTGTTTTCAAGAGGGTCAGCTGCCAGTACCAAGATGTTTATCCTCCGCTTAAACAGCTTATGATGATCTGCCAGGAAAAGGGATATATCATGGAGCATGCTTTTGTATCGAATGACCGCGATGATATCAGGATGAAGACAAGTGCGCACGACTTGATTTTAGTTAGGAGAAGCTGGTGGCGAAGAGAGATTTATGCCTTGGACAGCCAGCGAGATGTTTTTTACCGAATGTCTCCAAGCGGCAACTTAATCCTTCGGTTGCTAAGGCAAGATAATCGCTCGAAATGTTTACGATTTAAGTTTGAAAGATTGTCGCCGTTACTTGTCGATAGGATACTCGACAAGTCTAAGGCTAAAGCACTTATGCCTGGTATCCCATAGGCCCATATTCAAATCATCACGAGACATGCTGTGGGCAAGATAATCCTGCCCTTAATTGTGTCTTCTAGGGCAGGACTTTTGATTAACGGCACACTCCAATACGGCCCATATTAACGGTGGGCACACTTTGTTCTGCTCGGTAGGTGTAATGGGTCACGAAAGGCACATCATTAGCGGTCGTCTCACCTCGGGTGCCATGAGCTTGAAAATCTCTTCTACCACCCATGTCGCGCAAGGCCACAGCGCCTGTACAGCCAACAGCACGGTGAAAACGAAAAACGCCCGCAAGAGGTAGTCATGCGCCAGCTTGATATAGCTCACCTTGGCGTTGTTGCCCGGGTAGTTTTCGATGACTTTGATGGCGATTGACTTGGCCAAGCTCGCGGCGGGCTGTTGCGTGCTCCAGCAGCGTGAAATGTCTCCGGCCCCCACCATGTGGGCATTGCTCACGCGCAGTACGCAAAACGCGCTGTACCCTGCTCGAAGGACATACGCCACTGCAAGCGCAAACACCGCTAGCGACAGGGCGCCAAGGGCTTTATTGGACTTGTCGCTCCAAAGGGTCGGCAGTAACGACACCAACACCGGGATGAGTGCGGTTACTGCCGCAAGATAGACCCCTGCTTTCGTGTCAGCACCTTTACGACGCTCCTGCTCGGCGTCGTACATCCGGCGCGCCTCTTCCAACGCTATCTCACTCTGCAGATCCCAATTGCCGTCGTTGACTGAGGCCTTCCACCCGGCACGCATTTGGTCATTTGCCGCAACCTGTTCAGGCGTAGGTGGAACCAGGGTCGGCCAAAACAACTGCCTATCAAACCGGGCCATTTTGGATCATCTCCAGCTCATCAACGATTGCCGCGGCAATTGGGTATCCGGTTTGATTTTCGATCCAGGCCCACTGACCGTTTGGATTGATCTCCAAAAACCACAGCTTTTCATCCCGGTCGCACACGAGATCAATAGCGCCATACCGTAAATTCAGGCAGCGCACCAGTTCACGACATTGAGCAACTACTTCATCGGGCAAGCTAATGACCTCGTGTCGCAAGTCAGGGCGACTACCGCGTCGCCAGTCAACCTCGGTTTCTTCGTTATCCTGAGACCAGATGGCGGTAGCGAACACCTGCGCGCCAACGACAGTGACGCGGACATCATATTTTTTCGGCACCTCCGCTTGGATGATCAACGGCGCAAGGCCCAGGGCAGGCGCGTCTGCTTCGGTCAATGGTTGCAGCCGTGAGGTGAACATCACCTTCTCCAGCGCGCCCGGCAATACTGCTTGCCGCAGAGGCTTCCCAATAGCCCTTCCGTGTGCCGTCAGTAACTCGGCGGCCTTCAGCTGGTTCGTGATGGCGGTATCCGGGATATTGAAACCGAGCTGGCGCGCAATCAGGAGCTGTCGCGGTTTATCTTCAGCCAGAAAGATCTGAGTTGGGTCACTGAACCAGCAACCGTCCAATCTGAAATAGAGACTCTTCAGGAAGCTGCTCCATTCCGCCTCAATGTAGGCACGCTCACCCGCATCTAGGACTGCCTCAGGTGCTTGTGGCGCGCCAGGCCTTCGAAAATAGGCAGCGGTCACGTCATGCCCCGTGATTCGTTTCCCTTCCAGCTCAATTGTCCAATCGTTCATGGCGCTGACGCCCAGCGTGCTTTGGGACAGAGGGAGCAGTTCAGTGTTCAGCCTGAAGTAAGGCAAGCCTCGGCGTTGGAGCTCTGCGACGACGAAGTCCATCGTTATGTCGCGGCGATTAGTGACCAGCAGAAACATAGTGGAAAGCCTCAATCCAGGTAAAAGCGCTCATCGAGGCCGAATTGCATATCCCCTGGATCATCATGCTCAAGCTCCGCCTCGGTTTTGGTCATTAGTTCCAGCATGGCGTAGCTGTCACCCGGGTCATCCTCTTCGATCACCGTATCGGTCTTGGTCATCAGTTGGAGCAGATGAGAGGCCTGTCCCTTGGAAGTGAGATCGTCGTCACTTTCGGGCTTGGAGTATGTTTTTGTGAGCGTTTCGAGCGTCACGAACGAGTCGTCATCCTCTTCACTATTGACCTTCGTCTTGGTGAGAAGCTCGTCTAGCGCTCCACGAGCAATGACTGGCTGAATACCACTAGGTGTCTCAACAACCCACATATCGTGCTGACTCGAGTAGTAGCCTGGCAGATTGTCGGTACCTGTTCTCGGCACAGCGTTTCTTGCGAGCAGTGGTGAAAGTGCCTTGTATGCGGGGAGAGAGACCGTAGGCATTACGCTGAAACTCCTGTATGGCGATATGCCAACATATTACGGAGAACTGAGTGATTCGTCATGTTCGTTGCTGAGCCCCCCCTAGGCCAGTGTGTTGCGCTCCTTCGCAGCCCCAATACTCCATAAAACCCTACATGCCCCGTGCTTTATGTCATTGCGGCGCTGAGGATCGTGCACAGGTCTTTCCACGGCAGTTGCGCTTCAGGCACCTCCGCTTCGCGTACGGCGAGTTGTTCAAATGCATTCCGCGCCTTGCCGAGAGGTACGCTCCCAATTTAACGGGGGCCTATCAGCTCGTTTGATAGCGATGCTCAACGCTTACTCAGCCTGATCGTCAAAGCCGCGCAGCTCAGGCTCATGAGCATGCCGCGCGGCACGAACTCTTGCGCAAGGTCAGCGCGCTGCTCAAGGGAAACCTGGCCCCCTCTCTCCATGATCGCAAGCTTAATGACGTACCTACCCTCTAGCTTGGCCTCACGCTGCGGCTTGAGTCTGAGCATTGATGGCCTGCAACCCCACGCCTATACTCGACGCACTACATATAGGGGTAACAAATGTCCAGACTCGCAGAATTCCGTGCGTTGGAGCAACAACTTGCAGCACAGTTGGCCGAACTCGAGGCCCTCAAAAACCATGATGGCCTGAAGCGCGAAATCGAGTTTGAAAAAAAGCTCCGCGCCCTTCTTTCTGAGTACGGATATAGCTTGCGTAATGTTGTGGCCATTCTTGACCCGCAATCTGCTACTCGACGCGCGCCAGCCGTTGTGGCTGAAAAAAGTACCCGCAAACCTCGCCAGGCTAAGGTTTACAAGAACCCCCACTCAGGTGAGCTCGTGGAGACCAAGGGTGGTAACCACAAGACCCTTAAAGAGTGGAAAAGCCAGTACGGTGCTGACGAGGTCGAAAGCTGGTTAGCTAAGTAAATCTTCCCGCGCAAAAATAAGGGGCCTTGCAAGGGCTCCTTTTTTCTTACCAAGAAAATTGGATGTCTCTCCAAGCTGCTCCCGACTACCCCGCGTCCCCGCCCTGCCCTCCCTAAGGCCACCGCACCAACTCCAGCTCCTTGAGCCGGATGGCCATCGCCGAATCCGAGACACCAAATTGCTGGGCCAGCGAAACTAGGTGCTGGTTGTTGAACCGGGTGCATCGCGCCAGCGCCAGCTCACGTTCTCCCGACTCTTTCGGGGAGTAGAGAAGCCGATCCGGATTGTTGGGGTCGAGGTGATAGGCAATCACGTCGCTGAAGCGCAATTGGCCCTTACAGCAGAACATGAACTCGAACCGTTCCCTCACCAGTTTTTGAGGCATGAGGAAGCAGGCGGCGAAGCGATCGGCTTGTCGTTCTGCAGGTGCACGTGGTGCCTGCAGAATACTGCCGTCAAAAGCGCGGTCGCGGTGCATGACAGTGTCTTCGTGGAGCACAAGATGGCCGATCTCATGCGCGCCGGTGAAGAGCTGGACTTTGTCACCAAACTCAGTCGCGACGGCGATCTTGTTCGATTGACGGTCAATCAGGCCCGCGATACGAGTACCGGTGTTGTGCCGATTGAAATGGGTGTCTCCCAGGGTGGGATGCTCATGGTAGTCGTAGCCGCAGACCATGGCAGCGATCCGGGGGCTGCGCATCATCATCGGCGGAACATCTTGATCTGGCCACAGGTAACGGCGATCACGGTAAATCTGCATGAGAAGATCGGTCGCTGCTTTCTCGATATGGGCTTCGTTCATGGCAAAACACCAGATGTAGGCTCTCAAGCACAATTTAGCCCAATATGTAGTGCTTTCAATATGTGCCTAACCCAATATATAGGTTTTGCCGATGAACGGTACGGCTGGTACTGGCCCGCTAAACTCCGATGGGTTCCGAGATCCCTTATAAGATCCGAGCTCTCGTTAGGAACCAGCCACGCTATCGAAACCCATGGTATTTCCTGTCCTGCGACCAAGGAACATAGTGGACTGGGTCGATCTCGGTGCTGAAGCGGACTCCCTGGATTTTGTGAATCACAATGCCGTCTCGAGCTAGACGTAGGCTTGGCTCCGGCGGAGGTACCAGAGGGACGTACCGGGAGGATTGATCTGAGTCTTTAGGTTCCGCTTCCCAGTACTCTGGGTAATACACCAACCTATCTTCATCCGGTTCCCAGAGACTCACATACTCAGCCTTTTGTGTGTCCTCGAGCCTTTCTACCCCACTGGCCTTGTTGAAAAGAATGACGTTCTGCCCCGGTGACGTATCCTGTTGCACCTGCACAGAGGGAAATAAGATACCGTCGAGATTCAGCTTTTCATGGGTTGCAAGGAAATCGGCAATAGCTTGCGTGATCAGATACCCGCTTTCCGCCGAGTCCGGCATAACTGGCATCGTCAGCTGGCGCTGTAAGTCTTTCAGAAACGCGCAGCGTTCGGTGAGGCTCCTGCGAATTGGATTGAAGTAGCTCAACCCCCGATGCGGACGCATTGAAGCCAGGTCGTTCAGGTTGAGAAGCCTCAGAGGCCGGATTACGTCGAACCGCGCGGTAACTACCATGCTGCCAACCGGAGGGCGCACCTCCGCAATTGCCGTGTGGTCATCTGTTGCGCCGTAAAAAACCGAAATTCCCTTGGCGTTCATTCGGCCAGGAGATCCCTTGCCTCCTGGTACCGGGCCGAGATGCTTTTCAGGGTGAGTCAGCGCTTCCTCCATGCTCTACTCATCCTGAAACACCCTACCCCGTTGGAATGACGAGATTGGATAACCTTGGCCTGCGATCACAATGGCTGACCGGTCGTCCACCGAGCGCAGATCTTCTATGCCGTCGAAGACCATTGTCAGGATTGACCCCACCAAGGGATTTGCCAGCCGCGATTCGAACTTCAAGCTGTGCTCCATTTTCCGCCAACCGATAGTCAACTCGGACGAAGCCTCTGTTTCCTCTTCGAAACAAGGATCGTCATCATCTGGACAACTCCAAGAGTCGAGCAAGCGCTCATGGATGTCAGAAAGCAGGGTCTCATCGGAACCCAGCATGCGCTCCAGCACGTCATACAGACTTTCACCGATCGGTGGGTAACCATGATGAATCACTGAATTCGGTTGCTGAACCTCACGGAACGAGGCGTGGATTGCCGTTTCGCAGAGTTCCACCAGCTCATCCATGTCCATGACTGGGAGCTCTCGGTCGCAGTAGTCACACTCGCTGATATCGTTCTCCGAAGCATGATCCTGCAGGAAGGTTTCGGTAAGGCAATCGGTACACACCACTTGACGCATCACTTGCTCCTTTGCTGCATTACACGGCGCCTATCTACGTCTAGGCGAAGGCCTCTCGCTGATTTAAGCATTTACCCATCGGGTGCCGCCCTTGCCAATGGTTAGGAGCTGCCATCTCTACTGAAGCTCAGTTCCTCAACGGCCCCAAGTCAATCGCCAGGCAGCGAAGGTCAGTAACCTGTGCAACCATGGTGTCGCTGGCCTCGTGATAGGTGAAGGTGCCGAGGAAATAGAACGTGAAGTACCTTACCAGCCGTGCCTGATCGAGAATTTCATTCACATAGCGCCTTGATCGGTGCTGAGTCATGACCTCATCAGAGATCTGGAGAGAGGCATCTTTGTCCGTAACCTTGTCATAGAAGTTGAATACGAAGCCGGCCCCTTCACGCGGCTCAATCCGGCCACCGCCGTTGTAGACGTATCCTGCAGTGTCAGGTCTGGCCCAAGCCACCTTCTTGAAGTACGAACGCAACGGTATTTCACCACGCCCTGTCACGTTGATCGTTACCTCGGGAAAGAGGTCTTTCAAGGCTTCGCGTGTGTCGTGGTAGTAATCCACTAGCTCACGCAGGTCACCGCTTCGGTGCTTCCGATCGGATCGGGTGCCTTCTGCGCCGCCACCGCCCCGTCGACGAATAGCTCCTGCCTCGTCCTCGTCGCCTGGTGCGGCTCGAGGTGGACGTACCACGGGTTGTTCTGGCTGTGTCGGGGGAACAAAGATATCGATTACCGAAGTGAGTTGGCGTTTTGCCAAGCGTGTGCGGGTCTGTAACTCAGTCTCTCCGGGCAACGGCGCATCGCTACCTTCGTCCTCATCTGGCAGCATCCACTCGCAGTCCGCATGATGGTCATAGTGCTCGTTGTCTTTGTAATGCGGAGATTTGACGCGCGCTTTTTCGGTCGGGTGGATGTAGTAATTGACGGCTGTGATTTTTGGCACCACCTTGAGCGCCCTGCATTCCGGTGATGAGCACTGGAACAGAAAACGGCTACGTGGCTGGTTTTGGTTGAAATAGGCCTGATGAGCACCGCCAATGGTTAATTCTTTGGCCAAATCCACACAGTATGCCCGGGTGATCCTTCGCTTCGTTCGCATCTGCAGCCTCAACGCAAAAGCTTGAGACTAACGCGCGGTGTTTGGAGCGCCAAGGCCTGACCTAGAGCTGTTAGCTAATACCTTGGTCGAACATGGTGTCATCGGAAAGGTGAAGTTGGTAGAGGGTTTGGTCTGTTTCCTGACCAAACCCTCGCCTGGGGTTCGCAGATATTAAGAAGCATCTGTCTCAGGTTCGCCAGTAACTGCCGGCGCGCCTTCTACCGTAGAGAGTAGATCCTCGGCAACGGCTTGACGGTTTGACGCAGACTGGGCCCAGTACGCCATGGCTACCCATCTCAACATGAACCACCAAGCGTAAACGGCGTCCGCCGAGTAAAAATCGTCATCATCCATCAGGCCGTGAGCGAACGCGTTTCGCAGGTTCGGCCCGAACGCGCTGCAGAACAAAGCTTTCATCTCGAACACGATGTCGCCACCGAATACTGCATCGACGCCATCTACGTCTAGAAGCGTGCTCAGGCCGTTCTCGTTCTCGATACCCTCCAAGTCAGTGTTGGAGGTTTTCAGCCTCGCTCCTTTCATATGAAACCGGACGATATTCTCCAGTTGGGGGATTAGGAAGTGCACTGCCATGCCGAAATCACCCGTCATTCCCCAATACAGCCCCTTGCCGACCATGTGCGCCCGATCAGGCGGTACTAAGGCCGACGCTTTGGCAAGTTCAACCAGATCCTGCTCTTTATAGCAGTGTTCCCGCTGTATAACGCCCAGTGCTGGAATCACGCCGCCTTGCACGGTTAGGTTGCGTGTGAGCGCGTGGTTTTTGACCATTTCTGCCCAAACGCGCTCCTCATTATCCTGCGAGGGCTCAGCGCCTAATGACATAGGTTTGGTCTTAGCGATCACACGCCCACCCTTGTCGAGATATGTCGCTTCACTTAGCGCACCGATCAACCCTACGCGCAGCGTGTTCAAGGCTGCTTGGCGAGCGGCCTCTTTCTGGGCAAATGGATAAAGCGCAGCTAATGCACGGAGAGCTTCAACCGGGGACTTGCCCGAAACCTTCTCCAACGCATCACTAACCAAGCCTGAGATATCTGTAGGCGGCGTCGAGATCACGCGCATCATCCCCACCGCACGATTGCCTGCATCTGCGATGCGTTGAGGCAATCGAATCAATAGCTCGGTGATGCCAAGCTGACCCCTGAATCGCTGCGGTACCTTTCTGTAGATCTGTAATGCCTTCTCGAGGTTGTTCAGCGCGATCAGCGGCTGCGCGCCCTCTCCATCACCAAGCACCTCCGCTTCTGCCACCCACGTATTGGCCAGGGCTGCTGTCATGCGTGCCGATGAAACAGGGTCTTTAGCTGCGCGGTACGCGTCCATGCTCAACTCATAGCAACGTCGAGCCCGTAGGATATGGCCACTGCGCTCTGAATCCCGGCCGACTTTTTCCAATCTGGACGGCAGATCTGCTGCTTGGCTGTGCACCACGCGATGCTCAAGTATCAAGGTAGCGATTGGCGCCAGCATGGGGGACGGGGCGTCAAATTCTTGGTCGAGTGCCTCGAACAAACGATTCGACAGTTGTTCTGCGATTTCCTTGCCGGCCTTCCCCAGCCTTGGCGCCAGCATTAGTGCACGACCCCAGCAATCTTCGCCGCCGCGCCACCAAGTGTCGTCATCCAGCGGCACTGTCTGGTATCCCGCAAGCGCCGCCTGGGCATGCTTGATGTGACGCCGTCCCGGTATGATCCAGAGGACTTCTGCAACGCGAGTTTTCACGAGGCCAGTACTGAGCTCATCGGTCACGGCTTCGAGGAAGTCGAGCTCATCGCCCGTTACATCGGTAATGTCCAGTGACCGCTTGTCCTTCAGGATCGCGAAGGGACTGAGGGGCTCATTCGGATTTGAGGGGTTTAGCATCATGGAGCAGAGGTCAGACAGGAGCCAAAGCACCCGGGCCTGGGCGAACTCCTCGCTAGCCAACTTTGCTCTCGCGGCGTCAGCTAGTGCACGCC
The DNA here is from genome assembly GCF_036668715.1 of Pseudomonas sp. ESBL9. Lineage (NCBI taxonomy): Bacteria > Pseudomonadati > Pseudomonadota > Gammaproteobacteria > Pseudomonadales > Pseudomonadaceae > Pseudomonas > Pseudomonas sp. ESBL9. The sequence goes on from NZ_JAZEVV010000001.1 coordinate 938,410, forward strand.
ATATATCCTCGTAACGAGCTGCCACACCCTCGAGTGCGGTGGCGAGGTCGACTGCGTGTAGTGCCTCTAGGGTCAGTGGCGTGCTTTCAGGATAACGATAGAACTCTAGCGACACAGCTAATCCTCATGAGGGGGGCGACTTAGAGCGGCACACGCGCTCGGAGCGTGATCATATCCGCTATCCATGGCTGTTGATTACGAGTAGCTCATTCGGCGGTTAAGCCAATAATTGCCATTTGCCATTACGCAGATCAGAATAGCCCAGCGAAAAACTTCGACGATCACGAACGATCTGGGATGGGAATGACAGTTTCAGGAAGAAACAGCGGCGAAGCACGGCGGGCACTCCCCTCGCGTACCGTAGTCCAGTGCCCGCGAATCTACCTACCTAAGAGTTCGCCCGGCATCACTTGCCGTCACCTCGTCAGTTACGACGTTCGGCGCCACCACGCTCCCCGCCAGCACCTCTCACTGATGGCATGTTTCTGCACACCATTCGATTCGAAACGGCTGATCGATGACTCGTCAGCACGTCGTTCTACGCTGGCGGACTTTCCAGCGCATTTTCCCGAGATTGTGGGGTTCACGGTGACCCGCATGGAGGGACGGACGCTGCTCCACCCTCTCCTTCCCATTACTGCTCACCAACCATGGGCCGCATCATGAGTTCTGCGATACCTGATCCTCAGCAAGGCCAGAAGGCTGCCGCTGACCGCTACAGTGCTCGAGAACAAGGCGTGGGCTACATTTTTCAGCCCCGCTTTGCGTTATATCAAGCGCTGGATCTGCTAGAAGACACTGCGATTCTCATCGAAAAAGAAGATGACCTGGATTTCGAAGACGCCTCGGGCATAAAAACCCTAGCATCCCTGAAACATAAGGCAGTAGGTGACCGGCTGAATGACCTGTCCATCGACTTCTGGAAGTCCGTCAATATCTGGCTTACTCGATACAACGCCAATGGGCGCATCGAGTCGAACTTCCAGTTTTTTCTTTTCACCACCTCAACTGTGGCACCCGGATCGTTCCTGGAATTTTTTCTCCATGGCGCCTACACGACCAACGCTCTACCCAGCTTATGGGAAGTGACTGATGCCACGCTGCACACCAGTGAATCCAAAACACTTGGGAATGTGAAGGTGCTGTTCTCGAGCCTGTCCGACGCCGAGAAAGAAGACTTTGTCTCCAGGATCTCCATCGTCGACGACGTTCCGCGGATTCAAGACCTTCCGGCGCTAATCAAAGGCCAAAAAATGCGCGCAATCCGCCCTGAGCATCGAGACGCGGTTTTCGAGCGCCTGGAGGGATGGTGGAACGACTTGATCATCCAAATGCTGTGTGACCCTGACTTTAATCCGATCTGCGGTTCTGACGTATCAGAGAGGCTCCATGCGTTCAGCGAGGAGTATCGCGCCGATAACCTGCCCATCACCTTTGAAGACGCTGAGCCCGAAGCGCCAATTGAAGTGGCAGCCGATAACCGCCTGTTTGTCGTCCAGCTACGGCACCTGCAGCTCAGTCAAGGCCGGGTTAGGAGCGCAATACTCGATTACTACCAGGCTTTCGAACAGCGATCGGTTTGGGCGCGCCAGCGCTTAACAGGGGCCGGAGAAATCGAAGCCTACGAGGAGCGGCTAACCAAGGAGTGGAAGCGACACCGGGACATCATCTTTGATGACGCATTGGAAGTGGTTGAAGAAGACCGATCTGAGTCCGGTCTCGTGGCTGCTGGGAAGAAGCTATACACTTGGGCAGAGGTCGAGGCTCAAAAACTGGAGCACCTTAAGATTCGAGCCCGTGTTACGGCCCCTTACGTGGTGCGAGGTAGCTACCAAATCCTCGCCAATAAACGCCCGACGCCTCCCGTGTACTGGCATCCACAACTCTTGGATCGCCTTACTGACGGCTCAGGAGAGTCGGAATGAATCGATGGGATCAGCGTCCGTTTGAAACCAAAAACCTTTTCAACCCGGCCTTCTGCGCGGTGGTTCTGATGCGCTCGATCAAGGCGTACACAACTATAGATCCGCGGGGTATGCCGTTTTCACTGTCACTTCTGATACTGCCACTGGCGCTTCATGAAGAATCGCGAACGGTAATTCTTGAATATGCCAGAAGCTACTTGCTCAAGGCGGTCTCGGTACACCCGCAATTGCTAATTGGTTTCCCAGAGCGTGTCACAGAGATGATGCCCTACGCATTCGAGGCCTTTGGGGTTGCGCACCAATCGGACTGTTTTGAAGCCACTGCAGAGGGACGTCTGCTGCCCAAGGCCCGCCGGCTTAAGGCAACCGTCGACGGCACAAAAGAATCAATGGAATGTCAGCAGACGGCCATTTTGCTCGGCAAAGAGTTTGCCCGAATCGCGGACAGAGTAACGGTCTACACGGCATTTGGAATACGACCATGAAAATAAGCTCCATCCACATCTACAGCCATGATGGCCAACGCCGCGACGTGAATTTCGAGATCGATGGTCTCAATGTGATCACTGGGCGCTCTTCGACTGGTAAATCGGCGCTGTCCGACATCATCGAATATTGCATGGGCCGCTCTGAATTTAACGTGGCCGAAGGTGTGATTCGGGACAAGGTGTCCTGGTTCGCGGTGATCTACCAATTCGAAGATGTACAAGTGCTGGTGGCAAAGCCTGCGCCTCCGAGGGGCGGTGACAGCTGCCGGATGGCAATGACGCGCACGGGAGAATTTGTTGCCCCGCCCGATTTTGCCGAATTGATCGCCAATACCGATGACATCGCAGTCACCTCTCTGCTTTCCCGCCAGCTAGGTATCCCAGAGAACCGCACAGAGGTGGCTGAGCAACACACCCGGGTCAGCTACGAAGCGTCTATCAAGCATTCTTATTACTACCTCTTCCAAAAGCAGGGCCTGGTCACCAGTAAAGATCAGCTTTTTTACCGTCAGAGCGAGGCGTTTCAACCTCAGGCCATCAAGGACACGTTGCCTATATTACTGGGTGCTTCAACCAATGAGCGGTATGAGCTGCAGACGAAACTGCGAACCGCACAGCGTGACCTGAGAGCCCATGCGAAGCTAGTCGATCAGTCTAAGCAGGTGATCGGCAACAGCCGCAATATGGCCGTTGGCTTGTTGGCCGAAGCCAAAGCCGTCGGTATTCTGCCAGCCGATCATGATGCCGGTGAGATTGAAGAGATTCTAGTGGCGCTCCGCATGGCTGGACAGTGGGTGCCTGCCGCGATGCAGCCTCAAGCCGAAGATAAAGCACCGAAGTTAGAGCTGGAGTTGGCGAAACTTCGCAAGGGTCGGCGCGAGATCAAGTCGAAGATCGAAGCAGCGCAAAACTTTGAGCGCAGAGCAGGTGGGTTCGAGCGCGAGGCTGTTGAGCAAATTGACCGCTTGGCATCTATCAAAGCCTTGCCCAAGAACACTGCAACCGGTGAATGGCAGTGGCCTTTCGCAGAAAAAAACCTGGGTATGGACACACCCATTGCCAAGGCTTTGATCAGTGAGCTCAAATCCCTTGAAGTAGAAATGCAGACGGTGCTGGGCCAGCGTCCTCACCTACAGGATTACCTCGCAGAGGAAACGCAACGGCTGCGAGACACGAACCAGCTCATCACGGAACGAGAAGCTGAGTTAGCAGCTGTGATCGCTGCGAATACGCTGCTGGCTCAAGCCCAGAAGCAAAGCGACGCGGCCAAATACGTGGTCGGCCGCGTTAGCCTCTTCTTGGAAGGCTACGTTCCGGATAACTCCTTGAAGCAGCAACAAGCTGAACATCGGCGTAAAGAACTTCGGGTCAAGGAGCTCGAGAAAGCATTGGGAGGCATCGATGTCGATGATCGCCTGGCCTCGATCCTGAACAGCATTTCTGCCCAGATGGGCGTCTACAACAAACGTTTCAAGTCCGAATTTTGCAATCTTCCCGCGCGACTTGATTTGAAGCGTCTCACGGTAGTGTTTGACCGGCCCGAGCGACAGGTGCCGATGTCCAAAACGGGAGGTGCTGAAAACCATCTCGCCTACCATCTATCTGCGCTGCTGGCCCTTCACTGGTACTGCGCCGAGAGCAAGAGCCCCATGCCTCGGTTCCTTATGATCGACCAGCCCACACAAGTGTACTTTCCATCTGAGGAGGTCTACAAAGCCGTGGATGGGTCAGTCGAAACGACTGAACAGTCGGATGCCGACATGGACTCGGTGCGCAAGCTCTTCAACCTGCTCTACAAGTTCGCGGTTGAGGACGTGCCTGGGTTCCAGATTATCGTGACTGAGCACGCCAACCTGCGCGACGACTGGTTCCAGAAGTCGCTCGTGGAAGAACCCTGGAGCAAGCCACCAGCACTGGTACCTGAGGACTGGACGCTCAAGAGCCCAGCGGGCGAGTGAGCCCCGGCTGTCTCTCTTGGCCAATAAAGGGAGGCAGGTTTCACCAATCAACCCCTTCATTTTTCGATAATGGATTAATCATGACCCTTTCAGCAGAACAGTTGTTTGATGAGTTGAAGCAAGCGATTGACCGCTCAGTCGCGGGAGAGTCTTTCGCGATAGTCAAATCTGCAGCGGAAGCTGGCGGGATGGTTGGAGGCGAAAAGGACGGAAACGTCACGACGCTGGAGTACCAATACGGGTACACCGACTCCACCCGGGCCCAAGTCACCCTCGCGATAAAATCCTGGGATACCAGTTCCCCTGGCCAGATGAAGCCTGACCGCAACAAGATGACCATAGAACTGATCCGCGATGGTCGGATTGAGCAGAGTCATACGGATTCGTACGAAGACTGATCGAGGTTTGCTTATGCGCCGATGCCTGACCTCGTAGTACATGGCTAGCTGAGGATCAGGCATCATGAATGAGTGTGTTCGGACTCCACGTGCTGGAAACTCTGGAGCCGCTCAGTTTTTTTAAAAAAACAGCGCGTTTGTTTGTATTCAAAGCATAAGCGCAGCCAAAGGCTGCGAAGAAGGCGATCTCCCCTCAGCCCCTACGGGGCAATGCAGATGCGAGCCTGGCAACCGAGACCAAATCTGGAAACCGTCAAAAGCAAAAACCGAACCGGCAAAACCGCGTGTGAACCTTGCAGATCACCTGCGGCTGCACACCACTCGCTTTTTTCTTGTCCTCAAATATAGAACTCCGTCTCGCGAAAAAAATTTCAAGGGGGCATGCAGGGAAATAGTTGAAATACAGAGAAAGTCACTGATTCCATAAGGTTAATCAGTGAAAACAACTAGATTGCGGTGCGCGATGGTCACGGGCACTCCGCGCCGGGAAAGCTGCAGGCTTATCCCGATGCCGGCCTGAACAGGTTCTTCGTTGAGACTGGCGGGAAGGTCTCTGTGGTACTGTCAGATGCTCTACGTCGGGTACTTCCGCTGAAAATAGTTTGCGGGCCTTTCTCGCCTGACATTGGCCAGGAGAATCTATGTCGCTGAAAGCAGCTTTCGCCACTGTACTGAAAGCGATGCGCATTAGCCGCGGGTTGACGCATAAAGATATGGCCTTAGCGAGCAGCCGTGGCTACATGCTGAAGCTGGAACACGGCCGATCAAGCCCTACGGTAGAGAAGCTGACTGCGATAGGTGATGCGATGGGGCTCAGCCCTTTGACCCTTCTCACACTGACGTTGAGCGTAGAGAGCGGTCAATCAATTGATACCCTGGTACAGCAGCTGAAAGCTGAAGTTGCAGATCTGGAGACCAATGGCGCGTTCAGCGGCCTGGTAGTCTCATCAGCGACTCCGATCTGCATAACAAAGCCCTCATCGGCACGCCGGCACAAGGCTATTTACCCGTCATCGCAAGCTGAACTGTGCTTTGCCGAGTAGCAGAGGTTGCGATCGCCGAGTGTCAGAGTCCAAGGTCAATCGAAAACAGGATATCCGTAAGCTCAACTGGAACGGCCTTCTCTTCTACAAGGCGTTTTAGCACCTGATAAATCACATGTGACCGTAACTGTTCCCGGGCAGGGACGTAGCTGCTGTCGGTGCGCGGCAAATCCGCGCTGGGCAGGACGCGCTCAAGCACTGCAAACGCTACGGCGCCAACGTCTTGCTTGTAGATGCGAGTCAAACTGTCCAGGCCCGGTTTACGGCGGTAGCTGGCGACTGCATCAACCACTATCGCCATGAGAGAATCACGATAGTGCTCAGCGGCGCACAACCACACCTGCGCTTCCTGCTCAACCTTCAATGCCCTGTCCTCCTCGCTTCCAATCGGCGCGCAATATTCGACCAAAGCGCGCTTGAGCGCTAGGGGTCGGGTGCAGTTCTACCATCTAGGGATTTCCGAACATGCACATTCAGCTTGATCTGAACCGTAACGACCGCGACGCACTGCTACGACACTGCCAAGAGTTTGTTCCTGACAGCGGAGATACCCGTGAAGACGCCCGCCTGGCTGAGGCTTTGGAGGCGCTAATCGCTGCATTGGAAGACGCTATTTGAAGTGCAGAAGAGACGTCGTCGAAAGCCGCCTTAATCGACCAGTTGAGGCGCCCGAGATGCGAAGGAGTACATATGTACTCTTGGGTTTAATCACCCATCGCGAGACGCTACCAAGATTATGGTCTCACTGAGAATTAGGCGTATGAAGAGCAGCGCCACGATCCATTCACCTCCGCAACACAGCCCTGACATAGCCTTGTAAGCAGATGGCTTTGTTGGGGATCCGTTTAAGTAATCTCGCCCCAGCGCTCCCTTCGTCTGTTCCGCTTGGCCCGCCTCGTGAAATCCGTAAGAATGTCATCTGGCCATTACCAACTGTACGGAATACTCATATGCCACGGAAGCGCAAAGGGAGCGGCGGCGGGCCGATCGCTCTGTACGCCTTGTTATTCGTTGTTGCCCTTTTGGCGCAAGTTCCAAAGCAAGCGTGGATCGCCCTTGGAGTTATCTTGGGCGTAAGTGCGTTGGTATGGGCCGTCAGACGCGCCACCCAGGCAAAGCGTTACGCGCCTGAAGATGACATTGTTGCGGAGATCGCCGCTGAATCTCGACAGGCAACCTCCCCCAGTCTCACCGTCCAGTTCGGCACCAGTACCCTCGAGCGAGACTTCCATACTGTCCAAGTCGGTTCGTCCAGCGATAGTCAGAACTACGCCATCCCAAAGCCAAGTGCAAAGCCCATGGGCGTTCGCTGGCTTGCAGAAGGTGAGTCCATCACCGTGGCCGGATTGGCTATCCCGGGTGGAATGCTCTACATCACCGAGCGGGCAACCCAGTTCGGTCAGACTGAACCGTCCCTGATTGATGCAACGCTTCGAGTCGCACGCTCACCCATAAGCCTTACCGAGCGGCAGATGCCCTATTGGCCAAGTTACCGAAGCATCACGCCTGAGGCGCGGCGAGCGTATCTGCAATGGTTGGCAGGAGGTCGCCGCCAGCCTGCGGATGCGGGATACGTGTTCCTGTTTTTTTTCGGGCTGGAACGCCGCGCGCTGATCGATGCACCGAGCGATCCTCAGGCTAAGGTAGAGATTGCTGCCATCAAGGCCGAGGTCGAACGCTTGCTTGGTCTCTACGGCGACAACCATTCTTTCCGCGGCTACGCTACCCGCTTTCTCGCCCATATCGACGCGGGTTCTGTTCAGCCTCAGAGCTATATGAGTGAACCGATTGCCAGTGCCGCAGATGGGTACGAGCTGCCCATGTCACTGAGAGTCGCGCTGGGTCAGATGGCCGTGGATAAATACCCTCTCAATCCGAGCTGGGCATTGGCCTGGGCGCTCGCAGAGCCCAACATTTCCAGACGCACACCTGTGACCCGTTGTCCTGAGCAATTCGCAGCGCTCTTCAAAAACCAATTCGCAAAACGTTATCCCAACGGCATTGTGCTTCCTCAGAACAAGACCAAGCTGAAGATTGCCTATCGCCCCGCTTCTTCCGGATTGAGCATCCCGGCAGCAGCCGTGGACGACCTCCCCGATGTCGCCGCAACCTCAGGAACGCGCAACAAGCTGCAGGTTATAGTGGAAGAATGCACCACCGTTCTAGACGCTTACAGTCGATATCTGGGGCGCAACCCAGACGCTGGATATAGTCTGGAAGCCATCCTGCAGTTGCCAACAGAACTCTGGCCTGCTGAAGCAAAAGCCGAACTCGAACAGTTGGCACAACGCGTCGGCGGCGAAACTATCTGCATGAGTTTCGCTGAGCTGGCAGGCCGTTTCAAATCCGCCGGCGCGCTTTCCCGCGACAAAGTCGTGGCACTCGCACGGGCCTTGGAAAGCAAGCGGATCGGATTAGAGCCCGATGTGCTTTCTGGCAGCCGTACGCCCAAGGCAGAAGACACCATCGCACTGTTCGCAGCGGACTCTGATGAAGGTACTCTTCGTTCGACCGATGCTTACAGCGCTGCAGCAGTTACTTTAGACCTGGCCAGTGCAGTGGCTGCGGCAGACGGTGACACCTCGCTAGAAGAGGTGAGTCTGCTGTCCGGCCACATTGACTCATGGGATCACCTCTGCGTCGCGCATCGAAAACGCTTGAAGGCGCACCTCCAGATTCAACTGAAGCAACCGCCGACACTGGCAAGCCTCAAGAAGAAGCTTGAGCCGCTGACGATCGAGGCCAAGCGGAAAATTGCCAGCTTCCTGGCCCACCTGGCACAAGCGGATGGCGAGGTGACGCCACAGGAAGTTAAGCTCCTTGAGCGCGTATACAAGTCGCTCGCCCTCGATCCGCAGTTCGTCTACAGCGACCTCCACAGTGCAGCTGTTCGTCCCTCCCATGGAGTGGAGGCACTGACTGCGAATGCCGCGCTGGCCACTGCGACACAGACATCAGAAAGCACTGGCTCTGGCTTTGCACTGGACATGGACAAGGTCGCTCGCTTGCAACAAGAAACGGCAGAAGTGTCGGCGCTCCTGGCCAGCGTCTTCAATGAAGAATCGCTGACTGAGACGCCTAGCGCCTTGGAGCCCGAGGCGCCCCAACGGCAGGAAGAAAGTACCGCCGAACAGCTTGCTACCGTACATGGCCTGGACGTCGAGCATTCAGCGTTCCTTCGGCTTCTGGTGTCACGGGCTGAGTGGAATCGTGCCGAGCTGGAAGACGCAGCCAGTGATATGGAACTGATGCTGGATGGCGCCTTGGAGCGGATCAACGAGACAGCGTTCGAGCTGTTCGACATGCCCGTGACCGAAGGTGATGATCCCATCGAAATCAACCCCGACATTCTGGATGAGCTAGCCCTATGAGTAAGATACGAGCCAAGGATCGCGACGCGGTCATTCAATCGCTGCGTGCGGGCGTAGTGCCCCGTGTTGGGCAGCATCTCATCCAGGTAGGTCGAGCGGGTGAACTCGATTCGCTGCTCAAAGATGTGGATCGTCTCGCGGATGGCGGCTCGGCTTTTCGCGTCGTCGTTGGCGAGTACGGCGCGGGCAAAACCTTCTTCCTGAACCTAGTACGCGGCATCGCCATGGAGCGCAAGCTTGTCACCATGCACGCCGATTTGAATCCAGACCGCCGGCTTCACGCTTCAGGTGGCCAAGCGCGCTCACTTTACTCGGAGCTGGCCAAAAACATGGCCACCCGCACCAAGCCAGAAGGCGGCGCTCTGCAGGGTATCGTTGAGAAGTTCATCTCCCAAGCTAAAACGGAAGCCAAGACCAAAGGTGTCGAGAGTGAGGCGGTCATTCGTGAGTACCTGGCAGAGCTCACCGAGATGGTCAATGGGTATGATTTTGCCGACGTCATTGCCGCCTACTGCCGCGGCTTCGAGGAAGGTAACGAGCAGCTCAAGGCTGACGCCATTCGTTGGCTACGCGGGGAATTCTCCACCAAGACTGACGCCCGCGCTGCTCTGGGCGTGCGGACGATCGTCGATGATGCTTCTGTCTACGACCAGCTGAAATTGCTGTCACGATTCGTACGCCTGGCTGGTTTCGGCGGCTTGATGGTATGCCTGGATGAACTGGTCAACCTGTACAAACTGGCAAACACCCAGGCCCGTAACGCCAATTACGAACAGATTCTGCGCATCCTCAACGATTCGTTGCAGGGTTCCGCTGAAGGCCTGGGTTTTGTATTGGGCGGCACACCAGAGTTTCTGATGGACACTCGTCGGGGGCTCTACAGCTACCCTGCCCTGCAATCCCGCCTCGCTGAAAACAGCTTTGCTAAGTCTGGCCTGGTCGACCTTTCTGGGCCTGTCATTCGACTCAGCAGCCTGACACCTGAAGACTTCTACGTGCTTTTGCAGAAGCTGCGCAATGTTTACGCCTACGGTGAGCCTGAGAAGTTTTTGCTGCCGGATGAAGCCATCCCCGCTTTCATGGCGCACTGTAATCAGCGCTTGGGCGAGGCATATTTCCGGACGCCGCGCACGACCATTACGGCTTTCATCAACTTGCTCGCGGTGATCGAGCAAAACCCTACCGCGGATTGGCGAACCTTATTGGGCGCCGTGGAGCTGACCAAGGATGAGGCCGGGCAGCAAGATCTAGAAGTTGAGGCCGACGATGAGCTCGCCAGCTTCAAGCTCTGACTCTTCTTCGTTCGAGCGTTTACACCCGGAGGTTCAGCAATGGATCTGGTCACAGGGGTGGACGTCCCTGCGTGATGCGCAGGAGTGGGCGGTACCGGCATTGGTGGGCGCCGATCGCGATGTGATCATTGCAGCGTCCACTGCCGCAGGTAAAACAGAGGCCGCATTCCTGCCGATCCTGACCAACCTGCTCAACAACAGTGATCCAGCCGGCGCGGTGCTGTATATCAGCCCGCTCAAGGCGCTGATCAACGACCAGTGGGACAGGCTTAGCCGGTTATGTGAGAGGCTCGAACTGCCCGTCGTTGCTTGGCATGGCGATGTGGCAGCAAGCAAGAAACAACGGTTTTTGAAATCGCCTGAGGGCATCTTGCTGATCACTCCGGAGTCCCTAGAAGCCCTGTTCGTAAACAGAGGCTCAGGCTTACCAGGGGCTTTTCAGAACCTTCGCTACATCGTCGTCGATGAGCTTCATGCCTTCATCGGAAGTGAGCGTGGAAAGCAGCTGCAATCGCTAATGCAACGGGTTGAAATCGTCGTGGGTAGAACGCTGCCCCGTGTAGGGCTTTCGGCGACGCTTGGGGAGATGTCGCTGGCCCGCAAGTTCCTGAGGCCGGCGTGCCCGGATGGCATCACGGTTATTGAGTCAAAGTCCTCTGGCCAAGAGCTCCAGGTACAGGTGCGTGGCTACATTGAGCAGCCCATGCAGCAGCTGGTGGTGGAACACCCGGGGAATGCGTCAACAGATGAAGGCGCAGAGAAGGAAGACACCTCAGGTACCAAAGTGGCTATCGCAGGTCACCTGTACAAGGTGCTGAGGGGGCATAACAACCTGATCTTCCCCAACAGGCGCCAAGAGGTTGAATGGTTTGCCGACCGTCTGCGCTCACTGTGCGAGAACGATGGTGTTCCGAACGAGTTCTGGCCGCATCACGGTAGCTTGTCCAAGGAGCTACGCCAGGATGCCGAGCGGGCGTTGAAAGCGGGAGATCCTCCAGCTTCTGCCGTATGCACTACCACCCTGGAACTGGGTATAGACATCGGTAGCATCAGGACGGTCGCACAGATCGGCTGTCCTCCCTCTGTGGCAAGTCTCAGGCAAAGGCTTGGCCGCTCGGGTCGCCGCGCCGGTGAGCCTGCGATGCTCAGGACGTACTGCCGGGAGCGCCCTTTAACAGATAAGTCGGATCTCTCCGATCAGTTACGTGAGGGCCTTGTCCAAACAGTCGCCATGATCCGATTGCTGATCAGTGGATGGTTTGAGCCGCCTCGATCGGGAGGCCTACACGCTTCGACACTGGTGCAACAGTGCCTATCCTCAATTGCTCAGCTCGGCGGTGCTTCTGCGGCGCAATTATGGGGAAATCTCATCGCAAGCGGCAGTTTTGCGAGCGTCACCAAGCCTGATTTCCTGGGTTTGCTCAAGGGTATGGGTGAGAAGGAATTGATCGTCCAGGACAGCTCAGGACTTCTGCTACCAGGCGAACTCGGGGAGCGGTTGATCAACCACTATGAGTTCTACACCGCCTTCACAAGCGATGAAGAGTTTCGTTTGCTCCGGGATGGGAAGCCACTTGGCTCGCTGCCCGTCAGCAAACCCCTGACCAAGGGACAACGCATCATCTTCGGCGGAAGGCGTTGGCAGGTTCAGGATGTCGACCTCGAAGCAAAGGTGATCGTGGTCACACCGGCGCGGGGCGGCGAGCCCCCTCAGTTTGATGGGCTTGGTGCCCAGGTGGATGATCGTGTCAGGCTTGAAATGCGAAACGTGTTGATGGAGACCACATCCTGCCCCTTCCTGGACAAACACGCTCAAGCGCTCCTAGACGAGGCTCGGAATAACTTCCGCGCTCTCGGGTTGGGTGACGCGGCGATAATTGGCTCTGCCAGCGTAAGCCATGTGGCAACCTGGCGAGGGGATTACACCAACGATGCGCTGGCCTTGTTGCTCAGGCATGTGGGTATTCAGTGTGAAAACACCGGGCTATTCCTGGAAGTTGCATTCGGCGCGGAGGACACATTGCGAGCGTTGCGCGTGGTCGGTCAAATGGACATCTCGAACGTAGAACCGATCTTGGAAAATGTCGAAAACATGATCCGAGAGAAATGGGATTGGGCCCTTCCCCGCCCGCTTCTTATGAAGTCGTTCGCCTCAAGCCATCTTGATCTCCAAGCCGCGGTCACCACAGCTCGACTCCTTACACTGGAGTCGCAGGTTGGCAACGAATAGTACTTCGCTCTTCTCCACGCCCATGATTTCGGCCGCTTATGTGTAGGTGGCTGCATGGGCTTTGAGCGAGCTGGCTTCGGCTATACAGATACTGGTAAGCCTGAAGTTAGAGGGTATGGCAGGCGCTGGTTCGCATGGGGACTACCTGGCTCGGATCGCGAGCTGCGAATTCTGGCAGGAGTACAAATATACTCAGCGATGTGCTAATGGGTTCAAGGTTCTCTGGACTACGCCTGGCGTTGCGCGTGATCTCAGTCTGCAGTGTGGACTGAGTGGTCTTAAGCTCTTCAGTTTGAGCAGCCAAGACATCTCCTTGCGCCCTGAAATGGAGCTTGACTTCATCTAGCTCGCTCTCAAGTGCCTCGGCTCGTGAGACCAATAGCTTACGTTCGTGCTCGAACTCTGCTCGTGCCTCAAGAAAGGCCTGGCTGCCCTCTTCCTGGACTTGATCCAACAAGCTTTCGACGACCCCGCGCAGCGCGCCGCTCATGCGTTCACGAGGGTTCGCTTCTGATCCTGGTGATTCCAGCTGCTTTAGATACCGAGCGATCGTGGTCTTTGAGCCCGTATTTCCAATCTCCACTCGGACTGCATCAATGCTGGGATAAACACCACGCATTAGCAGGCTGTTCCGCGCCTTTTGCACCACCGCTAGGTTAACGCCGCCTCGCGCCATACCCCCTCCAGACGATTTCGTGTCATGTCACATGTCATGCAATTACATAATACGAAAATGCCAAACCTTGCTGTGAACTTGCCGACAACTGGCAAGATATAATCGAGGTTTATGGCTTGCCAGGCGAATGGTCGGGCGTAAAATGGCTTGTCAAGGTAACAAACGGCAGAGACGGGCCACCAAGGGCTCGAGTGGGGAATGTGTGTGGTCGAGGTGCCCAGCAAAGCCGATCGCTATCTAGAAGCGAGCGTGCGAGAGAACACATCGAAGAGCTATGCCGCTGCCCTCACCCACTTCGAGGTGGCGTGGGGCGGCTATATCCCCACCACCACTGAGTCGGTGGTACGGTACATCGCTGAGTACGCAGACCAGCTAGCGCTCAGCACTCTTAAGCAACGCTTAGCCGCGCTTGCCAACTGGCACCAAAGCAACGGCTTCCCCGACCCCACCAAAGCCCCTAAGGTCAGGCAGTTGCTGAAGGGCATTCGGGCGGTACACCCCGTGCAACAGAAGCAAGCAGCTCCTCTGGCGCTACTGCACCTCGAAAAAGCGGTAGCGCACTTGGAGAATGAAGTTGCTCAGGCCAGAGCCGTCGGCAACATGGCCGCACTTCTGAAGGGGACGCGGGACATCGCCCTGCTGACTATTGGTTTTTGGAGGGGCTTTCGCGGGGATGAGCTAGCCAGACTCACGATCGAGAATACCCATGCCGAGCGCTACGTCGGGATTCGGTTTTACCTGGGATCGACTAAAGGAGACCGGCAGAACATCGGTAGTGAGTACAAGACACCATCGTTGAGCAAGCTGTGCCCGGTCGAGGCCTATCTGACCTGGATTGAAGCAGCCGGCTTAACCCGCGGCGGTGTCTTCAGGGCGATTAATCGCTGGGGCAACATCAGTGATCGCCCGATTGCGGCCCATAGTCTTATTCCCCTGCTTCGCGACACACTGGACAGGTGCGGCTTACCGTCGGAAATCTACAGTGCTCATTCAATCCGACGTGGATTTGCCACTTGGGCCGCGAGCTCAGGCTGGGACATCAAAACGCTTATGGAGTACGTTGGCTGGAGCGATATGAAGTCCGCGCTACGCTATGTTGAGCCTGCGCACCAATTTGGTGGGCTTATCAGAAAGCTCGAAGGCTGATCACGATAGAGCAACCATGTGGTCGTGATCGCCCTAGCGCCACTAAACTCTTTTGCCTCGAGCAATTGGTTGCCTGAGGAGGTTGCATGGTGAGGCTCGCGACTGAAAACCGTAAAATGCTTCGTGAATTGTTGAAAGCTTACGATCAAAGGATGTGGTTTCTCGTTTCGTATGCTCGAGAAGCTGAACTACTGAAATATGATCCAGAGTATGCGACCACCAACGAAAGCATTCGGCACCTTGGTGCCACAGCTCTGAGAGAGCTTCAAGCTCAGATACTGGCCAACGATCTTGAGATCCCAGCCCTTGCAAAAGCAATTGAGGCAGGCGAGTTGAATCTTAAAAAGATAATAGCCCACCAACCCAGGGGTGATGTCCGGTGGCATCTCAACAACGCGCGCCACGAAGTGCTGAATGAGATGAGGAAGGATTGGGCGAATGTACGTATCACCATCCGATACATCCACCCCGATGCATGATTAAGCGTTCGCATGCTGGTATGCGAGATGGTCAGTGGCGATGGCGGTCATTGGATTAGAGAAAATCAGGCTTCTCTTGGAGATCCGAGTGTCAGCCCCCCTGCTTGGGGTCATGACGAGAGAGTTTGCGATGAGAGAGGTAGGCTCGGGTTGGTGAGGATCGCTCTGGCAGTCATCCTCAGGTGAAAGGCATGCCTGTCGCCCTTGACCTGTCACAGGCATACCGTGCGAAAGCTAGAGCCCCAGGACGGGGTGATGCCTGCGACCTATGAAAGCGTCGGAAAGAGCTGTTCACTCACTCTCATCGCCCCCTTCATCTCGATCAAGCTCAACATTGTTGGTGTAGAGAAAGTGCTTTGCGCGTCCGCGTTCGAGCCACTTGTTCACCGCGCGTTCGACGAGATTGTGCAGCTGATCCAGTTTCAACGTGAGATCACTGATGCGAACATAAGTCGCCTGATGCCAAGGGCTGCCATCGATCGATATCTCGAATTCGAACAGTTGGAGATCTCCACTGCGGGCTTTGTCGAGCCCAAGGCGCGAGTTAGCTAGCCTCCAGATCTCTCGCCCCTGAACGCACATGAACGAATTCAACACCACGATTCGGTGTGCTCGGATAAAGCCAAGAAGTTGGTCTACCTCCACAGAGGTGTCATCGCTGATGAAAACGCTGTGCATGGCTGTCCATCCGTGGCTGTGGAAAAAGATCTGAAACTTACTCAACGACCATCGATATGTCATTCCCGAGACGCTTGGGCGCAGGGGCTGCCGGGAGTTGCAGATAGCTTGGCGGTCATCTGGGTCGTGTATGATTCTACTCCGTTAGCGGGTCTGTCCACCCTGAGGGGGAAACCTGGTCTAGCGAGCGGTGCTTACAACTTGGCGAACCTCAGAAAGCCTGGACTCTTATTCCAGCGAACGTATGCGCGGTGCTTGCAACGCTGGACGAGCATTCGAATTCCACCACCCATTTCTTACAGGAAGTAACGATGAAAATCAGCCCGTCATATCTAGCTGACTTCATGCTGATAAAGCTGCCGCCGAATCTGTCTCATATGGTCAGCATTGATGATGGATTAGACCTAAGCAACTCCTTTGAAACAAGTCTATTTTTACATGAGTGGGCTCATTATATTCACAATATCTCAACGCTTAATGGAATGTATCTATTTAGTAGTATGCTGACTCTTTGGAGTGATTTTCGCTGGAAGCTGGATCAAAGTGGTTATGCATCCGCCGATGAAAAGCTTAATAGAGGACGGATATTCAACGTGCTTCGAGCGCACGGTCACATCAAGAAAAGCCGATTAACTCACCCGACGTCGGCTCTCTTGGACGCGCGGAGATTTGACGCAAAAGTACTAAGTATCGAAGTTTTTACAGCGCCTCTGATACCCAGACTTCCTCGCTTCCAAGAGCGCAGCACTACAATCAAGCTGGAACTTGATGTTGGTGGCGAGAAAGTCAATGCCGCAATCGGCGTTGTTGAAATATTAGAGTGTTTAGCATACTCACTGGAGGAAAGATATCTGCGTGATCAGGGAGAGCTCCCTACTGCACCTAAGATCGCGCCATACCAATTGGTGAGTAAGTTGGCACAGTATATAGCACCGAACATACTGCCTGACGATATTATCAGAGTATGCATTTGTAGTCTTCAGACTGCGGATCCGGCTCTATACTTGTATCAGTTTCTGCTTGCATGCAAGACAAAGCCGTTATCTGAAATTCGGGTATATCTGGAAGAGCAATCTCACTCGGTACTAGAAGCAAATACTAAAAATATAGAAACCATGCTTGAGATGGTTCAGGATCTGTTCCCGCTAGCTGAGCCGATGGCGATCAGTGTTTGGCGACTTACCTTGCTTATGCAAGCATACCTAAAGCGACGGCAAATTCATCCATTTTTTGAGTTGGAACTTCTGGATGACGCGAAAGCATTTGATGAGGAGGTTCGATCGAAGGCCTTAGGTGTGATGCTCGCCAAGTCCTCTGTTTGCAGGATGTATCTCACTCGGAACGGGGATCCTGATCAGGTGTTGAGGGATGACATCGTCAGCTTCAAATACCACAAAGATTTATTTCGCGAGCTAGAATTTGGCTATAATAAGCTACACGCATCATTTCACTATACCATGCTACATCTAGATGGGAAGGCGTTTCGAAATGAAGACTCATTGGCCAAATTAAAACCCGATGCAAGAGTTTGCCCGTTCTATTCGGCCTGCCCTTACGACTTGCGAAAGAATGAGCCATCGATTTGCAAGAGCACTCCTTGGAAGTCGTTATCCCGAACTGTGTCTGTTGGTGACTCATGCTGGTATAGGGAGGGAGTGCGAGCGACTAGACGGCCTGATGATGAGGGATAATTCAAAAAATGGCCTCTGAAACAGCATTTGTGAATTCCATCAGATTGCGAAACTGCCCTGTCCCATGGCGATCCAGATGATGCCCCAGAATCCCATAAGAGCGCGGCCCCAGCTGGTCGCACCTTTTGGAGTCGCCGATCATCAGCACTTTTGAGCCTTCAGATCCTGGGGCCTTTCCAGGATGAGCGTTGAGCATGCTGCAAATGATCCGGTACATTTCCGGGTCTGGCTTGAGCACACCAGTTTCAGCGCTCAGCGCATAAGCATTCATCCCAGGAAGCAGGCTCCTGACTTTTGAGCAATAAGGCCCGGCCAGGTTGGAGCACACCCCTACTTTGATCCCATGCTCTTGGAGACGCTCAATGGCAGGCAGAGCGTCATCAAAGCACTTGATCGACTCAAGCTCACGATCGAGCGTGCTCTGCAGCTCGATCAACTGGGTCGGCTCGAGTTTGATTCCAAATGCCGATGCTGTCTCCTCGAGCCCATGGGAGTGCGCCATAATCCAGCGTATGTCATCGGGTGACGCGGTGCGCCCCTGCTGAGAGCCTAACCGGAGAAGCCGTCGGAAGGGATTCTGCCGGTTCCGAATCTCAAGAAGCGTACCGAAGGCATCGAAAATCACCCCATCTACCATCTGGCTCTCCTCATTGATATACATTAGCCGAGGCCGCCAGGGGCTCTACCCCGCTAACGAACCACAATACCATGGCTTGCAAGATCGTTTACCAGAGTTTTGCGTCGAAGCATTCCAGGAATTTTAAACATACTTCTATATCCGTAAAACAGGCCTACGGGGATAACTAGAAGGCCGAGACCGTATGTGGCTGTTGCGATGATTAGCCCAGCAGGAACTGCCGCCAAAGTGAATACAATCCCTTTCAGCACACTGGATTTTGCCACGAGTTTCATATGATCAAGATCATACTCAATCTTTCCGTTACTCTTCTCACAAGCTACAAGAACGATTGATTTCTTACCAAGATGCTTGTAATACCAGACTCTGGGGCTGTCAGTCGTAATAGCACCATGTCTTTGCAGGTAGTTCAGCATAACAACTTCTTTGAATTGGAATGTATTACCCTCGCTGTCTTCACACCTTACCTGAGTATAAAGGGCATCTAGGTCTCCACTGGCTTGGAGATGATAATTCTTTACAGTGAGTGTAATTTTCTTCAGATCAGACATGCATTTTCCTTAGTGCATTCAATCTTGGGGCCGGCGGTAGCCTGAGGCCGCCTGAACACACGCACACGAACAGCCCAGCAGGTGATGTTAACGGGACACATAAAACTCGCCCCGCCTGTGTAGAGAAGCTTGAAAACGCGTTCATAATGGATGGCGAGTCAACCAAGCGCAGACGCTCACCGCGGTTCACTTAGCTCGCTAGTAATCACAAAGTGGTCTTGACCACTTAGGCTGCGCATTAGCTTGAAGCCCTCCCTCACCTCGACCAGCACTAACGGAGGGGTGGCCACAGTCATTCCGTTCGAGCTCAGGCTTGACTGATCGTTGTAAACGAGCGCCGCGTAGGTCAGCCCTACCCTGGCAGCTTTGATCAGGTAGGCATCGACCATAACCCCCCAATCAATGCGCTGTGCCTGGATAACCTCTGTAGGAACATTCTGCTCAAGCGATCCGGAGGCGACGGCTAGCTCGAAAAAGGATTTCATCAACGAATTGGCCATCAGATTTGAATCTCGAAGTAAGGGTCGAACCCGGTGTTCTCGTTGGGGTAGCCGCGAGGGTTGGAGATAACCCGGCAGCCGGCCAAGTCCATATCAACGGCTTCATGTGTGTGACCAAAGACCCATGCGTCCGCCAGCGGTACCAAGCTGTGCCAGTTGTTCGTGTAGGCTGCTGTTAGGTGCCCCACATGATCGCTCCCAATCGCAAGCGGAGATGGAGAGTGGTGGGTTACTACGACCGTTTTTCCGCCAAACGGTCGAGCAAGTTCTTGGGTGAGCCAGTCCCTGGCTATGTGGTTCCGGGCAACCAGGTCGTCCGGTCTCAACCGTCTATAGTTCGAGTCCGCCCTGATGTATTTGAAGTCGTTCATGCCGTGCCTCGCAGCGCTGCTAGCTGCGACCTGATTCCCTGTTGAAGTGAAGTCAGTCCATGCTGTGCTACCGAGGACTCTGACATCTCCCAGTATCAACGATTCGTTTTCCAGAACATGCACGTGGCCGGCCGCGGCGCCCTTCATCTTCTGCAAG
Organism: Pseudomonas sp. ESBL9; assembly: GCF_036668715.1. Taxonomy (NCBI): domain Bacteria; kingdom Pseudomonadati; phylum Pseudomonadota; class Gammaproteobacteria; order Pseudomonadales; family Pseudomonadaceae; genus Pseudomonas; species Pseudomonas sp. ESBL9. The sequence goes on from NZ_JAZEVV010000001.1 coordinate 958,001, forward strand.
GTGCGACTAAAGTGCCCGTCGTAATATTCGTGGTTCCCTGCGACGTACGCGACCTGGCAGGTAAAGGTCTCGTTAGCCCACTGGACGCCCCTGGCCTTTTTGTTGATGTCGCCGGCAAGGATCACTAGCTCAACCCCGGCATCGAGGGTCGGCGGGTCGAAACGATGGAACTCGGCGTGTAGGTCTGAGTAAATTCTGATTCGCAAACGCTGGCTCTTGAGGATTTAGCAGTAAATTGACGCGCACCGGATCTGTCAGCGCGGCGAGCGCATGGGTATGCCGATGCGATGGATTGAGGCTTCCCAGCGCGCCATAAAAACTCAGAAACGGCGCCTTAATATTCACTGCGCGCACTATATTGCATGGAGCGGAAGCTTGCAATATGGCTTTATCCTCAGCTTTGGATGCTCCAAATGTCGCTGAGAGAACCACTCGCTGCTGTCCTGAGGCTGTCGCGCGCAGCCCAGAATCTCTCCCAGGAAGACTTCCATGGTCGGGTAGAGCCTCGTCAGCTCAGCAATATCGAACACGGTAAAAGCAGTCCTACCCTCTCCACCCTCGAGGACATATCTGCAGTGCTCGACATCAATCTAGTCGCCCTCCTCGCAGCGGCCTCCTCCCATGCGCGCCGTCAGACACCCAAGGAGTTTTTAAAAGACTTGGCCAGCGAGCTTGGCACGCTGGAAAAGCTAGGTGTCCTGGACAACCTCGACGGCGAGTTCAGGAATGGGAAGCTTCACTCGGTGCATCCCCGTATTCGATCAAAAGAGGTGAACAGAGCGGCAGTACTCAAGTGCAAGGCTGAGGGGAAGACGCAGGTTGAGACTGCCGGGCTGCTGGGACTAGGGCAGTCGACGGTTAGCAGACTGTGGAAAGATGACCATTGAGCGTCTACATACTCTTGGTTTACGCACACACGATCACTTCAGCAAAAGTAGCACCCGAATTTTAGAGCCCGTTTAGCCTCGGCTACACTGCCAGCTAACTGGTTCAGCACGATCCGCCCGCGATCGGGTGCAAGGAGATTGGTGATGTGCCCTATCACTTTTTGCGGCGGTACGAACACTGAGCACCTTGAGTCTTACGACCCTGTCCAGAGCAGACGGACAAAATCCGACCGAAGGCGCGCTTGTGCCTCGTAGCTAAGTAACATTCCGACCAGAATCGAAACCAATCTCTCCGGCCTAACTCGACCTCTCTAGCCGACGCTCGAACCAGCGCAATCTCTTTTTCCACTCGAACGACGTATCGAATCAAATTCAACGCGTTGGCCGCCGTGTGCGCAGCGAGCGCAGCACTGCTCCATCGAGCGCGTCCAAAAAACTCGACATTGAGGTGGAAGATACCATCTCGAGCTTGGCCAATTTCTTTCGAAGAAAATCCATTTCCTCTGCGGTAAGCAGCATGGTCATCAAGTGCGCCAACTGCTGTGGTGAGGATGGTAGGGTTCTGCGGACGCAATGGTCGTATTGCCCCAAGTAGGCTATTTCAGCCTGGGATACAATACCGCTCAACCATCCGACCACGAGCAACGCACCCATTCGCTGGTAGGGATGACTGTCATTCAATCCGTACCCAATACGCTCACACAGATCCAGCTTGAATCTGCACAGAACCTGTTGGGAGCGAGAAAATCCTGCCGAAGCGACACCACCTGGTGCGAATGCCGTTCGCTTCGCAAGCAACAACCCATACAGCGTTTCCACTCCTTCGGCGAGTGCATGCCCAGGTACCAGGGACTCCATCCATTGCTGCACGCGGATTGTGACTCCTGCAATCCGACGGTCGAACAAAGAGTCCCTCGTTGGTCGCACACCAGTTGAGTAGAGATAGGCATCCCAGATTCGTCTCTCAGGTGCAAACGTATCACGGGGCCTCATCAGCGCGCGTTTGTGAGCGACACAATATGCGCTGGTCGTGTAGCACCAAGATTGGTGCCATATGGGAAATCCAATGCTTACCATGCTTTCGATCAGACACTCGTAGCAGTATGCGTGCCGGAAGTGGATGTGAAGCAATGCGGACTGCCGTGGCGCAAATATTCTCGTTAGGGAATCTATATCAGTACCGTAGGTGGCACTCATAACCTTGAATAGCTCACAGTTACAATCAAATTCAATGTCCTCGAATGCAGGAAAGGGCCACGAATTTACGACGCCGGGCACCACCTGCTTGGCGTTGGAAAACCCCCGATTGATGGCCTGTCGGAATAGATGAGGACTCTGGAGTCTGTTTCGAGCGAGACCCCGCATCACCCAGGAAAATAACGTTTCTCCCAGAATGAAACGGGGGGCTGACCCCGAAGAAAATTCGTCAAACAAATTAGAAATTCCACAGATTACGCAGGCATTCAGCAGGCAAATAAGGGTAACTCTTATAACGGGAGTGTCGCGCTAATGCCTGAAAAATTTTAATGATCGCGCCACTGGCGCCATCCGATTTCTCCAGAAGACGGTCGATAAAGTAATCGTCCGTCAATTGGGAAGATTTGAAGCCACATGCTTCACCAATTTGAGTTATGAAGGCCCGCGACGCTTGACCAGATTGCCACGCATCTATGGTGACATAGCGTGGCTGATTGGGAACGACCTCTTTAAGTCCGCCATTGAAAATATCGATCCTGCCCACAAATAATATCTTTACACTCGGAAAGCTTCTGACCAAAGCTCGCATTAGACTTATGGAAGCATTGCGTTGCTCCGCACCGCCACCAAAGTGCACACTGGCATCGTCAAAAACCAGCCAAAACTCTCGACCACCAATCAAATCTTTAAGCGTACGCTCGATATTATGAAAGGACATAAAATCACTGGTCACAGGCAATCCCAAAGCTGCCGAGAATGCCAATTCGACGTTGCCATATGCTTTGGTAAAGCTCCCAGACACATAGGCCGTATAGATGCGTGTCCGATCTGCATTTTTGATTAGTCTTTTCGCAACTGTGGTCTTCCCCGCTTGTGAGTTACCACCTAGGATTGCAGATACGTTATCGGAAAAGCTATTTTCAATGCAACGTTCAGCCCGATACTGTTTTGGACATAATAGATACCTCATTCGATAATACTTGGCCGCGATACGCGGGTATTCCATTTGGATTTAGTAGCGGCCTGCAGAGATTCAAGAGTAATTTTCTCGTCCCCCCATGTGACAGCCAAGCATCCAGCCGCGCGAAGCAGTGAGCAAATATTACCAATCACGCCGGAGGTTTTACCATAAATGTAATCCGCAATGGCCTTGGAGGACAGCTGTGATTTTTTAGCTAAGGGAGCGATTTCCTCCCATGTGTCTAGGAAGTTAAGATACTCCGCATCTGCCCTAGCCCATGGAGAAAGCTCGTAAAGCTCAAACCGGCGAACATATTGAGGATCGATTGCGAGAGCGTTGTAAGCTTCATCAATGCCGAATACGAAAAAGCTCAGATACGCAGGGGCCCCACACAAACCACGCAGCAAAGAAAGAAAAGTATCCTGTTCTCCCTTGGAAAGCCCCTTGAGAGCGTCGTGGAACTCATCCATAAACACAGCGCGAATATCATTGGCGATACAATACTCCGCCACCATACTAATAGGAATTCCTGCCCTACCAGCCTCCATCCCCAAAGCCGCCAAAAGCTTCATCATAGGTTTTGTTTTTTCAGTGTCCTTTACGAAGCTCACATACCTGATTTTATGGCTCCAAGATTCATCCATACCCCTTATCGCATTACAAATTGTTGTTTTTCCGTGATTGGAACCAGCTGATACCAATAGGCACGGTGCTTCCGTACTACCGCGGACGATACTAAGCATGTTGTGAACAATATTTGAAACGGTCAGGAGATGTTCCGTGTTGATTTTTATGTCCTGCCGAATGATCTGGCAACGCTCCTCGTCTGACAAAGCCAATGCATAACGTCGGCTCTCATGCAAATGTTCACCTACCATGGTCAACCCTCCCAGTTCAATTTTTTGCGCGTTTGGTCGGCGCTTGGTTCTTTGGTGGATAGCTGAAGCGAACTGCCTTCCCCGCTGTAGGTCAGAAAAGACATAGTTTCAGCGGCCGTAATTTTTTTGGCGACATTCTGCCGAAGCCGCTTCGTCGCTGCTTTGGAACTCTCAACTAGCTCATAGTTGTCTAGGCGAACCTGGTGCAATTCTTCGTCCACCAGCATGCCGGGGCGACGGTCGCGCGGTCGCGCAAAAGCCCAGTACTCGCTGTAGGAGATAGGTGTTTTCGTAAGATCTGAATAGGGAACTTCATGATACCGACCATCTTGGCGCAACCATATCTTTGACAGATTCAGCGGATTGTATTTAAACGAGAGACGTTGACCAACAAGCCTTTTCAATATTGCCGAAGAGTAGAAAGACCGGCTGAACTCGACCCCTTTTGGTTGAACTGTTCGAATCACGCTAGGGAAGAAATCGAGAGCAAAGGTTCTGAAATTCCCCGGCATAGGCTGGATATAATCCTTGCCCTTCTTGGCCATCTCTGCATCCCAGACTTCAAACGGCGCAAGCCTGTTCAGTCCCTCATGGGAACGGCCATGATAGATGGCGACTTCGCCTGCGAACCACTCACAAAATGCTGAGAACGTCATGGCTGAATGTTTGGCGGCGTCATAATCCGCCTTTTTAAGCACATTCGAATAGGTGGTACCTGGCAGAAGATGCACCTTTCCCATGAGCGTGCCGATAATCCGTTCAACGTGCCCCCCATAATGTTTTTTACCAATGGGACGTAGCAAAGGCTCTATGTTGTAATACTGCAAATTCGCTTCTAGCTCTGGGCTAGTGAATTCTGCAGCGTTATCCATGCCCAATGCTCTTGGAACACCCCAGAACCTATGGCGGGTATTCAGACCGCCACCGAGCGCGATCGGAAAATCTTGCTTTGGGAAACAAGCTGAAAGCATGGCCATGGCAACGCTAACTGCACTGGGGGGATGAAGAGCAAGATAGTAACCAAGAATGACCCGACTCTTAAGATCGATTACTACAGTCAGCCAAGGCCGCATAAGGGGTCGACCATGCTCATCGCGGATAATGACATCCACCCGCGTGTGGTCGATTTGCACCATGGTAAGAATGGTATCTACATCGATCATTCCTGGTTTGAGATCAAACTTCTGAAGCATCGCCTCCCTGCCATTCCGAAGGGAGTAGATCGCTTTCTCTCCGAACGAATCAAGCCTTTTCTTCAGCGCATTGATACTTGGGGTTTTGACTCCCATGGTGTGGCAAAGGGAATCGACATATTCCCAAAGGGATGTGAACGCCTCTAGTTTTTTCGTCTTGTCCTTGAGTCGTTTCGAAATTGCTTTCTCCATGATTTTTTCTTGGATGTCAGAGAGCAATCGCGAATTCTTCTTGCGCCCTCTAATACTCCTAACAAGAGAAACGGCTCCGAGCTCCGGATCAAATCGCTTCAATAGACGTCGAGTCGTTGTTTCCGAGGCGCCGATCTTTTCGACCAGTTGCTGTCTGGAAATCGTACCCTGCAGGTATTCGTTAATATTTTTCGATCTCTCCGAAGCAATTGCCAGTTCTTTGGGATTTACATCGGTTTGCTCCATCCAGATCAACCGGCGATCATTGTGTATCCGATACTTGTCTTCATCAATCTCGACCAAAGTCACCTGAGTGAAGGGCACATCGAACGAGTGTTCGGTCTCCAAGCTTTTCAGGGTGACAGTGCCGTCAGCTCCACAAGCTGATACGCGATACACCTTCTCTTCAAAGCTAACTAAATTCCCTTCAACGATGAGTTGCAGCATAAGGCCTCAGCACCTGGCAAATTTCCGAAAAGTGCAAAAGCATAACGGCGATACCGGTGAGCTTGTCAACGGTCATATAATTGGCGCTACATTTAGCCTAATATTGAATTATTGATTTATCAGTATAGTGAGATATCGCATATATTGATGGCATTCCCTAAAGCAATAAGCGCGCCATCAACTTGAAAGCACCACAGTTTCTAGCCTGTGAATTTTCTTCAAAATTGTTTGTTGTTGACTGTGCAGCAAATCAATTATTGATAAAAGTCAATCACATTCAGATAAGCTCAAGTTTGCGCACTGATGCATGAATCGCGCTCAATTTGAGAGGATGTGATTTTGCGCGACAGTTCCACGGTTTTTTACCATTCATTTATCGTTAGCCCGCCAATACGAACGACTGCCAAAAAAATGACTCAGCACTACGATTGGGGCTCGCAGGCCCCATATTTTCCGTTACATCAGGCGACTGTAATGCGGAAAAACTACCTAAACGAAATATTGATGCGTGCAGTTTTGCCTAGGCTCTGTATGAAAAGCCTTGAGACGAAGGTCAGGCAAGGCTGTTTTCAACGCAGCATCACCGAGTATCAAGGCTTTTCATACAGAGCCTAGTGTGGTGTTTCGCAAATAACACTCATATTCTGATCTAGACTTTTGAGCATCCAAAAGCACTGGGGCAACGATATGAAAACTGGCCGACCTGCTGCTCCCATCGAGTTGAGTGACGAAGAGCGCTCTGAGCTGCTTCGTCGCTCTCGGCAACGCAAGGGGTCTGCCGAATCACGAATTCGAGCCGAAATCATTTTGGCGTGCGCAAGCGGTGAGTCAGGTACTTCTATAGCCAACAGATTCGGTATTGGCGTGCACACGGTTTCGCGCTGGCGAGTGCGATTCAGTCGGCTGCGGCTCGATGGCCTGAATGACGAACAGCGCTCAGGCCGACCTCGCAGCATCACTGATGAGCAAGTGCAGGCTGTCGTCAATCAAGTGCTGAAGTCCAAACCGGAAGATGCCAGCCATTGGAGCACTCGCTCGATGAGTCAGGCGACGGGCATCTCTCCTGCCAGCGTGATGCGGATATGGCACGCTTTCGGGCTCAAACCTCATCTGGAAAAGACCTTCAAACTCTCGACCGACCCGTTGTTCGTGGATAAGGCCCACGACATCGTGGGGCTCTACCTAAATCCGCCCGACAAGGCTCTGGTGCTGTGTATAGGCGAGAAAAGCCAGATTCAGGCGTTAAACCGCACCCAGCCAGGGTTGCCTCTGGCGCCGGGGAAACCCGTAACTCGCACTCATGATTACAAGCGGCACGGAACTACATCTCTATTCGCAGCGCTGGACATTGCCACGGGTGAAGTTATTGGGCGATTGAAGCGCCGCCATCGAAGCACAGAGTTTCTCGCTTTCCTCAAGGAGGTAGACGCCAACGTACCGGGCGACATCCCCGTTCATTTGGTGATGGACAACTATGCGACACACAAGACCGACAAGATAAAAGCTTGGCTTGCAGCACACCCGCGCTACCAGGTCCATTTCACACCGACGTCGGCGTCTTGGTTGAATATGGTTGAGCGCTTTTTCTCGACGTTGAGTGAGAAGTGGATCAAGCGCCAGGCACACACCAGCGTGAAAGATCTGGAAGAGTCTATCGAGTACTACCTGACCACCCACAATGCCAACCCTCGACCCTTCCGCTGGTATCGAAAGGCCGAGGACATATTGGCGAGTGTTGGCCGGGCGGCCGAGGTATTGAATAGAAAAATATGAGCGTTATTTCTGAAACAACACACTAGGAGAGCAATGTGCGTGTTCTTGAACCCATCGTTAAGAATGGATTTTTCTTTTCGCCCGCCGACTCCGACAAGCGCTACCCCGGGATACTGAAAATACTTGACGGAGGGCGGATTGAGCTTCATCTCACTGCCGACGAAAGCGCATTCGTCTCCATGGACGAAATGTATGTCGGCCGGCTGATTGGGAAGATCGAGGGCGGGTTTATGACCCTTGAGGATTGCTCTTACGAGAAAATGAGTCTTTCCCCGGGCGGCGGTGCTTCCACATCGCTGATTTCTGCACGGATCGCTTTCATCGGGGTGGGTATGCCTGAGGAATGCCATTTTGATGAGCTTGAATTTGCCATGGATGAGCTCAGTGAGTGGTATGGAAAATCGGTGTTCAAGCCCCGGATTAGCACCGACTTTTCCGACTGGGCTATAGATTTCAGCCCAGCTCAGCCTGTCAATTACAGACTGGATGACGACACATCCCTTGAAATAGGGATGAAATCTACTTTTCCTGGCAGAATAAACTATCCGGTGACCGAGCTGCGACAGCAGGCTTTCCTGACTATCAAGGTTAGTTCGCCCAAACCGCTAAAGTTCTTTACTGGCCTTTCCCATAAAATCACTCGATTCCTATCTCTGTGCATTGGCAACCCTGTCGCTATCCACTCGTTGCGTGTCAGCTCACTGGAGGATGACGGCACAAGGGAGTGGCAAGAGGTCTACTTTCAGAGCCTGAACAATGGGCGGGCCAAGAAACGACCTGGTCAGCTCATGCTTCTCCCGTATGCAGGAATCGCCGACCGCTTCTCCACCATGCTGCAGGCATGGCTGATGGGCTACGACACGCTAACGCCGGCGCTTCACCATTTTTTCGCTGTGCAAGACGAAACCCTGGCGTACAGCGATACGAAATTTTTAGCGATAGCCCAAGCTTTGGAGGCATTTCACCGCAGAACCAGACCTGGCAATCGCTGGCCAAAGAATGAGTTTCGCAGCAAGCTGGACGCCATTGTGGCTAGAGCTCCCGAAGCTGATCAGGAGTGGGTCAAGCAGCGACTGTGCTTCGCTAATGAGCTGACTCTAGGTGATCGCCTAAGCAGCCTGCTGGAGCCTTTCGTTGATGTCTTCGGTGGAGTCGCGGCTGTCGAGCAAATGGTGAAAGACACCAGAAACACTCGTAATTATCACGCTCACTATGATGAGAAAGGTGAGAAAAAGGCGTTGAGGGGGGCTCCGCTGGTGGCTCTGACACTTCAGCTACGAGTGCTGTTCACACTCTGTTTGCTGACACGCTTGAGCATGTCAACTGAGGAGGCAACCCGTTTAGTGAGTAAATCCAGCCTGGCTCGGCTTTTACGCACCGCGAAGCACTTGATTGATAATAACTAATCACATGCAGCTTCGTTAGAACGCATAAAGGCCGGGGCCCGAAGGGGCTCTGGCCTTTGCTTGCCCCTCCCTGGACATACGCCTGAACGGCCCTGCCCTCGCCAACACTGCGCCAAACGAGGGGCTGACCCTGTGACGTGACAGCTATCAAGAAGAGAACCCACATGAGGATCCTCTTGTCCTTGTGGCTTGGCATAAGGCCGTAATGGAGCGCGTTAATCGCCCGGTTGACTGAGCTCCCTTGAGATCGCCCAAGCATTTCCACAGGCGCAAGGCGGCATATCCAACAGACTCAGCTGGAGATACAGGATCTTCAGAATTGGCTTTGCACTTGCAGTCCCAGTATCCAGGCGTCGTCCACCTCGCGAACGCCGTCCGGATTCTTGATGTACTGGAGGTTAGGCATCACGCTCAGCCAGCCGGTGACATGAACCCGATAATTCAACTCTGCCTGATACTGCGAGGTTAGCTGGGTAACGACAGCTTCAACTCCAGCTACGAGCATGCCAAAGAGCGCTCCTGGCAGTTGCGACACGATTTCGATTTCGCCGCCCTGGGAGTGCCCGGATTGCGGATGATGAATCGCTACCTCAACGGTAAACACATTCAGGAAGAAGGAATTGTCGATGGCAAGGAATGGGAACGCGAGTCGGAACTCGCCTATGTGATACAGACCGGAACCTTCCGGGATCTTGATGTCCGGCTTCGCAATTCAAGCATTCGTCGCAGCTTTGGTAGTGGCTCGTTCGATGAGAATGCGCTGGTAATAAACTATCCGCTGGACTTGCTGTGAGTATGAAAGCGGCGAGTGTTCTCATTTAAAGCAGTAGCCGCTCCGGCGCAATGCCTGGGGCGGCTTCATTTCCACAGGCTGCAGTTCAATGTACCGCGCCACGAATCGCGTCGAGCGTGGTGAGAAAGGCCGGGTTGTCGTTGTCATCTCGCCAGATCAGTTTGGCACCAAATGGGTGATGAAATCCTCAACCCAAAATACTGCAGTGGTCACTCATCATTTTCTTAATGCCGAATCACGTGGAGCGGCTGACATTTGCGCTGTGCGAAGATAATCTCCCGCTATCCAAGCAGGCCACCTCACACCTTACGGAAATCTACGTGGGTGGCCGCTTTCCCGAATCCAACCTCAGCTCAGCGCTAAACGATGTCACTGGCACCGTAGATTTTTTGGTAAGACGATGAAACGCATACGATTGGTTCGTCACGGTGAGAGTGCGGCAAATGCTGGGGCCGCTTCTCATGACCATGCAAGCATTCCTCTGACAGAGAAAGGGCTACTGCAGGCTCAGCGGGTCGCGAATTCCATCACGCAGCAGCCGAGCTTGATCGTCGCGTCGCCCTTTTCGCGGGCGCAAGCAACCGCGGCTAAAAGCGCATCGTTGTTCCCTTCAGTTCCCGTCGAGATTTGGCCCATCGAAGAATTCACCTACCTGGAGCCTTCTAAGTGCGCAAATACCACTGTGATAGAACGCAAGGCCTGGGTCGACCGATACTGGGCTAACGCGGATCCGGGCTATGTCGACGGATTTGGTGCAGAGTCGTTTCTGGAGTTTGTCGGTCGCGCTCGATCGTTCCTGGATCAGCTAGCTGTGAACCCAGCAGCGGACATTCTGATTTTCTCTCACGGGCAATTTCTCAACCTGGTGGCGTGGCTCATAGAGCGAGAGCCAGTCCCGATAGATGGCCAAGCGATGGCCGAGTGGCGCAGGTACGAGATCGATCACCATGTCCCAAATGGCTGTGGGTACATGATTTCGCGCGGTCATGGTAACTCACCCTGGGTGCTGGGTGATTCAATCGACTTGGACGGTTCCGTTAGGCCCAGTGGTCTCGCCAGCTCCATCTCACCAGCCCGGGTAACAATATGACCCTGTCGCATGCAGTCCTGGTGCTCCTGCTAGCGGAGCGCATCCACGGAACCGACGCGGCCATCCGTAAAGCCGCGAAAAACATCGTCAAAAAGCTGCCCCGCAGCAAGCGTGATGTCATCTGGGACACCATTGATAGCCAGAGCCCTCGAGAAATCGTGCGGCACATCGCCGAGAATCTCGACAGCTAACTGTCCTGCAGGCACATACCAGCAGAACTGGCTCTTAGCCTTTGCTTTACCTGCACATAAGGAAGCGATGATTTGTCCACGCCTCCCCTTACACCACGCGAGGTTTACCAGGTGCTCCGAGATCTCGCCATTGGTGTTCGCACAATGCGCCGGATTGGCGAACACCCCTGGGTAAAGATTTATTGCGGCCTCATGACCGTGGAGACGGACGGCTGGGTACTCACCTTCTACAACGACTGCGACACCCTCGATTACTGCAATAGCTGCTATGCGCCGGATGGCCGGGCTTACATCTTCGACTCAAGCCAACTCTACGGCACCGATCCTGTCGAGCTAATGAGCACATGGGAACTTCAGAAGCTGGAAAAACTGCTCGCCGAGACTTGATTGCCAGCGCCCGATGGTGATTCCTGAAGCGAGCCTCCCGCTTGCCTCGCGGTGCTTTGCACGATCATCATGGAGCGTCCACTAGCCATGGTATTGATGGAGGGCCTATGAGAGCGAACGATGTCTGCGAATGCAGCCCCGACTACGTGGCTAATGGTCAATGTTTAGCGTGCGCCAACACGAAGGTGAGAGATCTCAATAGAGAGAGGGCCTTGAAGAGCAATCTCAGTCGACGAATTCCGACGTGGGAAGAATATCTCGCGTTCGATGGGGCACACTGCAGGCAGCTGTACGCCAAGGTTGGTGCTCTCTGGCGGTGCCCGAGTTGCAATCGCTCAAGATTCGAGTTGCTTCGCTGGACGATGCTCTACCCGAAAAGGCCAACCAGACACGAAGGGTGGGCAGTAGGCCTTCATACCCACCACGATCATGGACGAGATGTGCGCCCAAGGCAGATCGGCCTCGGTGCTATTCGACGCATCAGCAGCTTTGAACCAGTCGTGATATGTGAGCAGTGCAACAGCGCCGACGGCACTGCGAAGAAACGCCTATGCCTGCCGGCCAATTTCACGTTTTCTCCGTCCGAAATTCGTGAATTTGTGTATGCCACACCACATGGCAAGCACCTGATCCGCTATGACGTAGCCCAATCGATTTTTGTACGGGGCACGACCCGCGCGCCACTGTTTTTCGGCTGACCTAGCTCGTTCAACGCCGAAGACCTCAAGCAGAAAAGACCCATACATTCTGATACGATTTTTCGCTCCGACGGCCCTACGAAGCCATTTTTAGCCTGGTACAGACTCCATATAATTAGCGAGCCGGTGCTCCCACGAGGGAAGCGTCTGACGGCGCAATCCAGCAGTTAGCCGAGGTGTTTATGGGTAGTGACGTTCATTTGCAGGATCAGATGGATGAGTTCGAAGAGCAACAGCGGCAGAGAATGGCGCTTGAAGCAGCAGTATTGGTTCTAGGTGGCGAGAGTCGTGACTCTGCAGTGCACGCCATCAAAAATGCCTACATGGCTCAAGCCGATGCGACGGAAAACGAGATCATTCGCGACGAACATGGTTTCCCAGAATATCTCCTGGAAGAGGCTCAGACACCCGAGCTGCCCAAAGACCCCAAAACCCTCAGGCAGGCCCAAGCGATCGCGAATGAGCTTGTTGAGAAATTTGAATGAGTGAGCAGGCCGGCAGAGTCTATAACCTATCGCTGCCGGCCTCCCTTCCTCCAAGGTTACCTCTGTAGGGTGAGACTCAAAGCCGCGTTTCGTGGAAGCGCATCGCTCACAGCTTCAGTGACCGTTTTACTTTGCTAGTGCATAGAATTTTCAATGTGACAAACCCTGTACGTCGTTGCTGGGCAGGCCGTAAAATCGGACATACATCTTCACTTAAAGGAAAACATCAGTGAAACGACAGGCAATAGTCATAGGGATTAACAATTACGACTTCAGCCCGTTAGACAACGCAATCAACGACGCACAGGTAGTAAGTGAATCTTTAGACGCACGGGGCTTTGCAGTCAATCACTTAAGTGATCCCACATATCAAGAGATTGACGACCTAGTTACACAGGTTGCCCAGAACCTTTCTGAAAACGATTTGCTCATGTTTTTCTTTGCGGGACATGCCGTTGAACATTTGGGATATGGATATATCTTTCCTATCGACATACCATCAGATTCACCTAGCGCCGTCAGACAGTATGCGTACCCGATTAGCAAATTATTGCACGCCACATCTGGCAGTAGAGCGGCGCGGATATTCATCATAGATGCGTGCCGCACATCATTTGACATGAGTAGCCTTGAGTCGCAAATTTTAACTGAGCATATACACTTCAAAAAATCTGGAACCGAGCACCATCAAGATAATCTATTGCTCGCTTACTCCACAAGTTATGGGATGAAAGCAAAAGATGGAGGTGGTGCTAATAGCCACTATTCCGCAGCACTGTCAAGTCTTTTAATTCGCCATGACATGACTGTAGAACACATGCTCAAGGAAATCGCTCAAGAAGTACTAATAAAGTCCAACCTTTCGCAGCGACCTTGGTTCTACTCCAGCCTGGAGTCAAATGTATCAGTCTCGGACTTACCCCACTACAGCCTCTATCATAGCTTTGTCTCCCCCACTCATGACAGCATGCACGCGCTATGCGCCTCCCCTCACGATGGCACTCTTCTTCTCCTGGGAAACAGCAGCACCATCTATAATTTGAATGCCTCTGGTTGCGCACGTGCTTACCATTTAAAAGGCGGGACTATTGCCGCAGCATTCCATGAGGGCGACTTATATCTCCTAGGTCGCGATGGCACCCTGCACGGCCCCTCAACAAATATAGACTTGAGTCATATCGAGCCAACATACATTTGCGCTCGCGAAGGCTACTTGATAGTACTAGGGCCTAATACATACAAGATATTTTCAGTATCAGATAACACAGTAACGCTACTGCGATCAAGCCCCATCAAAACCAATCAGTTTTACTATTCTGCTGAGATTATAGATGGAGAGCTTTGGGTTGGTGGCTCATATGGTAGCTTTGAAGTAACAAAACTAAGTGATAAAAAATCGAAGACGAAGAAACTGAATTTACCAAGACAAGAGCACGTCTACTCGATATCCGATCTAAATTCCGACGAGGTAATATTTACCTGCTCATCGGGCAAGGTCTACACAATCGACAAGCTAACAAAGAGCCCTATGCTGCGAGTTAGCCTCGGAAACACCGTAAGGAAGCCGACTAGCAGAAGGTCAAGCATCTTAGACATTACTGCCTGTGACGACCTAATAAATGATTTTCTATTCAACCCAGAAAAATTGCCTGCCGATGTAATAGAGACTCTCTCACAGCATTTGATTTCGAATGATCTTATGTACTCCGCAAAGCCCGGCAGCCACCCTCTCGTCGCTATTGGCAGCGCAGAGGGGTATATTTATATAATTGACACAAGAAATTGGGACTGCTATCAGATAGTTGATACAAGCGGAGGAAGGAGTACCGAACTTATCGGAATGAAGTTCACACATTCTGAAACACTCGCCTGTGTAACGAAGGACAATAACGTTATGTACTATAGCCCTGCGCGCATAGACTTTGGGCGTTCTCTAAATAAAGTTGACTCCATTACTAACTAGGGCCAATTTTCTAAGCACCTCTGAAACATTTTCGTCCAGACGATTTATACCCCAAAAAACTTTACCGAGCCCGAAATATGTCAACACCGACAAATACCGAATACCTCTTCCTGCCAGGGCTTGCCCGGAGCACAGCCAGAATGCAGATGAGAGATATGAAATCTTACCTTAGACGAGTCGAACGTTTTTTCGAACGCGATGACTTTAAACTGCAATCTGAAGAAGACAAACATTATTGGGAAACCTTGGACAGCCCTAACAATGACGGCGAAGACTGGCTATTAAAAATGCGAAGACTCAAGCATGAGTCTGACTACAACTTATTTCTAAAGTCTTCGCTTGGCATGCTCTACTCCTCATTAGATATCGCGCTATTCAACATAGCGCGTTTAGTTTCAGAGATTACCAAGATTGATTTAAACCCCAAAAATTACGACCCCAAAAGAACAAAGTCTGCGTTTTCAGGTGATATTGGTACGTATGCAAAATACCTGATTGATTTTCACAACATAGATTGGGACGACTTGCGCGTCGATTGGATGCGCATCGATGGGTTTCGAATCACAAGAAACTACGTCATCCATCAAGGGGGCGAGCTGGAATCAGAGCAACTCAAACGATTTGATAAAATTGCCATGACTGAGGAAGGCTTGAGCAGGGAAAGCTCCTCAATCACTATTAGCGCTTTCTACCTAAATGAAATGTCTGATCTTATCAATGTTTTCTTTGATAAACTCTGCAAAAAGCTCGACCAGCGCGTGATCCCAAACCCGCTAATAAAGATAAAAAATAAAACAAAATCTCAAAAATTCATACTCTGTTACGC
Organism: Pseudomonas sp. ESBL9; assembly: GCF_036668715.1. Lineage (NCBI taxonomy): Bacteria > Pseudomonadati > Pseudomonadota > Gammaproteobacteria > Pseudomonadales > Pseudomonadaceae > Pseudomonas > Pseudomonas sp. ESBL9. The sequence continues at coordinate 973,368 of NZ_JAZEVV010000001.1, forward strand.
CGATAAAGGTAAGCACTAATAGTGCTTTAGAAGCCCATAACAGGTGATATCACCAAGCATACACGCGGGCTCCTGCTATGGTCTGTACGAAAATTGAACATAGCAGACACTGCATCTTAAAATCCGGCGAGACGGTTGCGGCCTAACATTTCACAAGATCGTTGAAGCGGGTCACGATCCGGCGGTATTGCTTTACCGTGAGAGAATACTCAGAGCGGTCAAGCTGTCTTCATGCGCGGCTGCACCTCAGCGTCAGCAAGAATCCTAGACGGCGGTGTAAATTTCAGGCGCGAGGTTGGTGGTCAAGCTTCTCCAACCGGAGAACTCCAGGACATCCAAGTTTATCTGCATACCGATTCAACAAGGCAGGACTTAGCACTAGATCCCTCAATATGCAGCGATTGGCCAAGGACGCCCTGGCGACTGCTGATTGAGCACACCTAGCAGGGAGACAATCATTAAACTCAAGGGAACGTGGACAAATGTTATGAAAGACATCATGCGCGAGAGGCTGGAGCCTACCCATCTTCAGCAGCCTCTATGGCGCTTAAGATGTAGGGGTAGCCGCTGCGTGGAAATCCTTGACAATACAATCTAGTATTTCATCTGTGAGTCGACGGATTTCGTCGCTGGCCAAGGAGTCAGGGGCGATATCAAGAAGTGAGTCGAAATAACCGTAACCTTCTTTCGCATCTCGACCCCTGTTATACTTTTCAGTTTCCATCGCGTGCGCCTTCGTCATGAACGTTCTCAGCATTGGAACCGCTAACTGCCTGGCGTCAGAATATACTCTAGACTGGTGTTTATAGCCCTCAATGATATATTTTCTCGCCGCCGCCCCCTCATCATCCTCGTCTATGTACTCCAAAAATTCAGTGCCATCTCCCCCAGGAGCATGATTGGTAACGAGGGTGTAAAGGTTTGCAACGGGCTCGTTACCATTCAACTTCACTATATCCTCACAAAAATGCTCAGCAGCCCACACGGACATCATGCAGCTATTATCCACTACCAGCACAATAATATTTGATAACAGCAACGTCTTATAGAGCTCCTTGTTGATATCTAACAAAATGTAATCGTACTCCGCAACCAGACACATCATTGAATACGGCGCTGACTTTTTATTAGCTATCTTTTTGATCAAATAGCGGAACCTTGATTCAATTTCCTCGGAGTCCGTCAATGCTGACTCAGATATTTTCTCCGAAAGCTCGTGTTTCAGATCGTTGACTTCTGCTTTATAGAGCTCTACCTCTTCCTCTGCATAGTAATGCACGGCTCGGCCTTTAGGGTCAAAAAAACCGGACTTCTTGACATCAAACCCTACAAAGAGATCGAACATCATATCACTACTTATTACTGCTACCCTTTTGCCGCGCCTGGTTAACTCCGTCGCCACATTTACTGTAATCGGTGATTTCCCTACCCCGCCTTTAAGGGTCGTTATACTGATAACCTTACAGTTATTGAGCAAGAGCCTTCCATCATTCGAGTAGGGAGGAAAAGGAACACAGTGCTGCTGACAGAAGCGCTGGAGTGTAATGACCTTCATGCTGCGATGCGATGGGTTACCTATCGGTGCTTCATAGCTCTGCCAGGTTCTCTCTTTGAGCCCAATAGAGGCAGCGGCTTGTTCAGCCGTTAGACGCAATGCATTTCTGAGACTTCTAAGATCATCTGGACTAATCAATGACATGGTTCACCTCGGTCGAGGTGCAGAGGATATCTACCGCCGACGGATGCTCGCAATACGCACGCTGTGCGTGCGGCCAGGAGCCCACCCACCTCCCTGCGATCGTCGACTCTAAACGGAGGCTTGATTCCCGGAACGAATCTGTGCCATGCCGTAAATTATCAATCGCCAACCAAACATTCCGCCCCCTTACCTGCGCACACTTGAATGCGATGATTCGGAACCGGAATCAGCACGACGTTCCTTCATATGAATACCCCTGACAACGAAATCACCAACCATTCTTGAAAGCCCTTTAGTACTGGTCTAGTCACGTATCAGGCGCAAAAAACCCACGCGCAGGAGATTTATAGTGAGTATCAAGCCAGGCCCTAAAAGAACCAATGAAGATGGCACGCCAGACCAGAGATAAAGAGTTACACCAGCAGAGCAAAAATAACACCCAGACTTGAACCCCCCAAGCATAAAAAGGGGGAGTGAATTTCAAAGCAGTTCCCAGAGGTGCTTTTTTTCATTTACAGAGCTGCATGGGTTATGCGCCACGACTGCGATTAGATCTGTCCCAACGCCCAAAGGCAGCATCAATCTCGGTCAGCCTTCGCCGCTACGTAAGCGTGGTAGGAACATAGGCCTTCGTTATCCTGGTCATCCTGTCCAAGCCCCGCCTCACAGCTCGCACACTGAGTGAAATCTAGCTCCGCTTCACACCACTGACACGACTGCCTAAATGTTAGCTAGGCTCTGTACGAAAAGAGATGTCGCAAACACCGCATAGAACAAGCCAGTGAGACCATGGCGGCATAACTTTTTGCGAGCTTGTCGAAGCGTGTCACGATCCGGCGGTTCTCTTTCAGTCAGCCAAACATGCGCTCGATAATGTTGCGCTGTCGGTACTTGGGCCGGTCAAACAGTCTGGGTAAGCCAGGCTTGGGTTTGCGCTTCATTGAGCGCAATGGGATCACGGGTTGCATTCGGTACTGGTCGCAGTAGCGGCGCAGCGCTTCGGCGTCGTAGCCCTTGTCAGCGAGCAGCCATTTGCAGCGCTTGCGCGGGCGGCCACGTTGGCTCGATGGAATGCTGACTTCGTCCAGCAGTGGTTGGGCGTAGCTGATATCACTGGCTTGACCGCCAGAGAGGAGGAGGCGCAACGGTATCCCGTTAGCGTCGCAGAGCATGTGGATCTTGGTTGTCAGGCCACCACGACTGCGGCCTAGAGCGTGTTCGGCAGGCTCGTCAGGCCCCCTTTTTTCCGAGCGCCGGATGAGGCTCGGGTTGCACGTACCGCGGTTGAGTCGATCATCCAGGTTATGAGGTGCGCTCGACATTCGAGGGTATGGAAAATCACGCCTTTTGCCCCTCCCTACCATCTCATTCAGGCAGGCCTATAACGCATGTGCGACCACGGTTTTTCATCGAATTGGGGCGCGGAGCGTACCTACTCTTTGGCCGATTTCGAATTCCCTTCACTACTCTGTTGTCAACAGATACCCATAGAGCAGTGGATTATTAGAGCGATAAGGGCCTCTGTTTCCTACTTTTAGAACTGGCCGATTCCTTTAGCCCTGAAGGATCTCAACTTTTAAAAAAAGCTTATGGTTATCAGTAGGTTACTGATCTCCTGATAATCTGCAATACCAGAAAAATTTCGCTACCCCTGCATTTACCGGGGTAGCCTGATTTCCTTTTGAAGTGGCCAAATCCCCCGCTACGCTTTAGTTTTCAGCCACTTTCAAAAGTCATAATCGCTGAAAGCCCCGTACTGCAAGGGCTGGAGCGTTTGACCAATTTTAAAGGACGACCACAACTGCAAATCAACGCTGGACTGTGACCTGCCAAGACGCTGGCGATGGCTCTGGTGACCTTATTGTGCCGCTTCCTGCAGATTTGAAATCAGATATGGGATTGGCCGTCGGCGACACCTTGAACATCATTAAGCCCTATGCGGACACTCACAAAAACATTGTCTTATCAGACACTGCAACGATCCCTGACTGTGTTGATGAACGGGTTAAGCCTGTCAATTCGCAAGCGTTGGAGGACATTCGTATGACTGAGCAACGACTGTCAAAGAACAATACTGGCAGCACCAAGACGTCCGAATTCGAAGGCATATCCAAAAATTACCAGCCAGATACCGGCACCCCCGATGCCCCTGAGAGCCAGCAAAACCACCATGATGTAGACACATTGCTAGGTGTATTGGTTGATCTCTACCACGTCTGCGGAATGCTTGACGCCAAGGTTGAGGTTTTGGATCAAATCATTGCTGCACTGTACGGTGATCCGTTGCCCCATGAGTCCTTGTCCGCATACGCCGACCGCGATCCTGATGGATGGGTGCCCGTTGAGGATGCCGGCCGCTGAAGACATGCCGGTTTTCTATGGTTTGAAACGTAAATACCCCCGGCTACACAGAAAAAGCGTGTGTTTCGCAGCACTTATAGCGCTTTGTATTTGAGTGTGTGTCAGCACTGAAGGCTTGAAACAGTCATATTTTTGAACAACCTACTCTTTTTTTTATACGATAAGGATATAACTAAACTAAATGGTTGTTTAGTTTAGTTATATTAATAAATTCACATTAGGCGATCGCTACCGCCCTTACCTACTTCCTGAATCTGGTGTCGCATTCGTTCCCGAACGGTCGCTACAACCTTTCGCAAGAACGCTGTCGATGTACCCCGCTCATGAACGTGTTGAACCGTCGCTCGTCAATTGCTTGGGCCCGGCAATCAACCAGGCCACAAGTCCCAGCAGTGGCACGAAGATCAATACCGCAACCCACATGCAGCGGCTGTTCACGTTAGCCCCGCTCTTGAGGACGCTTTTGATGGCCCACAACTCCAGCAGCAGGACAACGATTGCAAGTGCGACCCAAATGTATTCGATTTGCATGTTCAACCTCCCAAGTAGTCCTGCTTTAGGGGGCTGATGCGCATGAGGGTTCACTAAATTTCATCCCCGATGCTTGCTCAGAGGATGAATCGGTCTGTTGCGTTGCGGCGCTCGTTATCGTCACGCATGTCGTAACTGACCGTGGTTGCGATGTTGGCGTGGTGTGCCAGTTTTTGGGCAATGGAGACGTCGTATTCTTCAATCACCCGCGTAATAAAGGAGCGACGGAAGTCGTGGGGCATGATGTTGACCCCTACTTGCTTACCGCGCTGTTTGGCAATGTAGTAGATCGCGTGCTTGGTTATTCGCTCGCGGGTGATGTGGTTGCCCCGGCGAATGCGATTGAACAAAAAGTCGTCGTCATCCACACCTTCCGGCAGGTGTGCGCGACGAAACGCCAGCCATGCTTCGAGTTTTTCAAACGCCCACGCCGGCGCGAATTTGATCAACTCCTTGTTACCCTTGCCCATCACTTGCAAGCTGCGCTCGGCCACATTGATCTGGCTCAGTTCAAGGTTCACGGACTCCGATTTGCGCATCCCTGAGCCGTACAAAATGGCAATGATCGCTGCGTCACGTAACCCTTGCGGTCGCGGATCGGCGGCGCAAACGTCCATCAGTTCCCGAATCAACGTGCGGCGCAAGTTACGCCCTTTGCTCAGGCGTGTGCCCCCGCCCGCCTTCACTGCCCGGATTTTCAGCAGATGATCCTGCGTGATCAGGCTCTGTTGCCACGCCTGATTCATCACCCCGCGGATGGCATTCACGTACAGCGAAGAGGTGTTCGGCGCGTAGCCATCGGCGCGCAACGCAGCGACCAGTGCGGTGATATGCCCAGGCTGCAATTGGTGCCAGGGAAACTCGTCGATGGTGACGTCTTCAACGCCCAAACGGTCCGCCGCATCTTGCAGCACATAGCGCATGGTTTGCCGGCTGGACGGGGCAAGACGTTCAAGGTAGAGCACCACGGGCGCTTGAACATCATTCAGGGGGCTGACGTTAACCAACGGTGTTACGGGTTCGGAAGTCGACAAAACCAATCTCGATACGGTTTGAAACAAGCCCGCAATATACCGCATCGACAGCGTTTTTCTGACACCGTGTCTCGTCGCTTAAAATCCTCGCGCCAACAGGAGTGCCACACCCAACAACATAAAGGCGGTCGCTCTTTGCAGCAGACGTTGCCGCGCCGGGCTTTGCAGGACCCGGCGAATGCGCTGTCCGAAGTAGCAATACAGGCACCCGCTGGCAAACTGCAGCAACAAAAAGGCTAACCCGAGGGCGGCCACGTCCAGCATTCGGGTCTCGCCCCCCTGCCCCGCAAATTGCGGAAACACTGCACTGAACATGACGATGGTTTTCGGGTTCGAGAAGCCTGTCAGCAGGCCCTTGCCGAAACGGTCCGCAAACCCGCTGGCCAAGGGTGTACGAGTGTCCTGTAAAGAAATGCCGGTACTGGTCCACTGCCGATAGGCCAGATACAGCAAATAGGCGACGCCGATGTATTGAATCGCGCGACTGATTAGCACATTGCCTTTAACCAGTTCTGCAAAGCCCACAGCAAAAATCAGTATCGATACCAGATACGCGGCACTGGCGCCCAACTGCACCGGCATCGAGCGCTTGAGCCCCTCCTGCATGCCAAAGCCCATCAACAACAGGGTCATGGGGCCGGGGCTGAAGGTCATGGTCGCGCAAAATACCAAAAAGTAAGCGAATGAAGCGTAGGTCAACTGAGTAGCCATAAAACGTCTTACCCCCTGATCACATCGCCCGAACGTGCGCGGGCGGCCAGGCAGTGTGTGCAATCGCCCTCACTGCGGACAGGTAAAGACAGGTCAAACTTTACCGGGCTTTACTGGTAGCATGACCGGCAAAGTTTGAGGTGGTCATGCCTATTTCCCCTATCGCGTTTCAACCCGGCACCCCCAAGGTGCAGCAAATCGTTAACGCACTGACCCAAGCCATGGATGAGGGATTGCTAAGCCCCGGCAGCAGGTTACCCTCGGTGCGCGAAATGACACTGGTGTTGGGCGTCAGCAAATTCACCCTGATCGAGGCGCTGGACCGCCTGCGCGGCCAAGCCCGCATCACGTCCAGTCAGGGCCTCGGGTACTTTGTGGCGCCTGCGCCAATCACTGCGACTGCCGAGCCGGTTGACCTGTTACCCAAAGACCTGACCAGCGTGCTGCGGCGGTCCCTGATCGGCGCCAGCGCGGCCTTGCGACCCGGCGGCGGGCACTTGCCCGAACACTGGCTCGACTCCAGCACGCTGCGTGCCAGTGTGCGCGCGGTCAGCCGCTCCCCACTGCTGCGGTTAACCGGCTACGGCGACCCGGCGGGTTACCTGCCGCTGCGTCAGGCTTTGCAGCGAAAGCTGGCGGCGCAGGGGCTGGACGTGGCGCTGGAACAGATCATTACCACCAGCAATACGGTACAGGCGCTGGACATGGTGTTGCGCCTGCGCTTGCGGCCGGGGGCCACGGTGTTGCTGGACACGCCCTGCTATTTCAACTTCCGCGCTAACCTGGCGTTGCATGGGGCGCGTGTCGTAACGCTAGAGCGCACCGCCCAAGGGCTGGACTTGCAGGCGCTGGAGACACTGCTAAAAGAGCAACGCCCCAGCGTTTACCTGACGACCAGCGTGCTGCAAAACCCCACAGGGCATTCGTTTACACCCGCACAGGCCCACGGGTTGCTGGAGCTGACCAAACGCTACAACTGCCACATCATAGAAGATGACCTGTATGGCGATCTGCATCCCGAACCGCCGCCGCGCTTGTCGACATTGGCGGGGCTGGAACATGTGACGTACCTTGGCGGCTTCTCCAAAATCCTCAGTGCCAATTTGCGGGTCAGCTTCGTGGTGACCTCACCGCAAATGGCCGCCAACCTCTCGCACATGAAATTAATGTGCGGCGGCATTACCTGCGAAATGCTGGAGCAGACGCTGTGTTCGATGCTCACCGATGGCAGTTACCACAAACACCGCAAACGTATGCTGCAAAGGCTAATGAGCGCCGGTGCACGGGTGACGGCAGGGTTGCAGCAAGCGGGGATGAGCATGAGCGTTCCGTATGCGGGCGGGCTGTTTATCTGGGCCACGTTGCCGCCCGGTCAGGATGCCGAAATGCTGGCTCAGGCCGGGCTCAAGCAAGACCTGGTGCTCGCCCCCGGAACGTTGTTCGGCTATGGGCCGCAACTGGCACGCTGCCTGCGCTTCAACGTGGCCCATACCGACGATTCGCGGGTCATGGCCGTCATGAACGCCCTGCTGCTCAACGCAGGTTAAGCGGGTCCACCAACCCTGCGGCGATCACCATGCCCACCAGGTCAGGCAAATGGTCAGCCCGCATGCGCTTCATCACCCGTGATCGATACAGATCGATGGTCTTGACGCTCACCGCCAGCAACTCGGCGATTTCACGGGTTGTGTAGCCCTTGACCAATGGCATCAGCACATCCCGTTCCCTGGGGGTCAGGCTGTTCAGGCGCGCGTGCACATCGTTCAGTGCTTGACCGGCGACCTGTTGCGGGACGCGGCCACTCAACGCTTGCTGCACGCTGTCGAGCAGCAACTGCTGGTTGTACGGTTTCTCGATGAAATCATGGGCGCCCGCCTTGAAGGCCCGCACCACAATCGGTACGTCAGCATGACCGCTGACAAAAATCACGGGCATCGTGATGCCACGCTCCTGAAGGGCTTGTTGCACATGCAGTCCGCCCATGGACGGCATGCGCACATCCAGCAACACGCATGCGTTCAGATGCGGGTCGCAGGCCTGCAAAAACGCGTGCCCGCTGGTGAACGGCAGCGCGTGCAGGCCGACCGATTCCAGCAGCCAGACGGTGGAGTCGAGCATGCCCTGATCGTCATCGACCACATACACCATGGGCTGCATTGAAGTTGTCATTGCTCAGTCACTCTCTTGTTGTTGTTCGGGTGGATGGGCTGCCCCCATCAACGGCAAGGTGCAACACATCAGCAGGCCGTGAGGTTGCGGGTGGGCTTCAAGCTCCCCGCCCAAGCCTTCGATGATGCTGCGACTCATGGACAAACCCAGCCCGAGGCCGTCGGCCTTGCTGGTGTAAAACGGGGTAAACAGTTGATGTAACTGCGCCTGACTGACCCCCGGCCCCTCATCGAGCACGCTGATCTGCAAACGCGAGTTGCCCAGGGGCTGAGCCTGCAAGCGGATACACGACGGCTCAGCCGGGCGCTTTTCGCCATTGGCTTCGATCGCGTTACGCAACAGGTTGAGCAACACCTGCTCCAACAGCACCTGGTCGGCGAATACACGCGGCAAATGAGCCGGGATCTCTTGTTCAATCGTCACTCGCCGGGCATTGGCCTCCCAAGCACACAGACTGACGGCCCGACGCATCACTTCACTGACGTCCAGTGCCTGCACGTTGCGGCGCCCTTTGCGCAGAAAGCTGCGCAACCGCGTGATGACTTCCGCTGCATGGTTGGCATGCAGGGTGATGCGCTCCAACCCCTGCGCGACCCGATCCACCGCTTGGGGGTTGCTGCTCAGGCTGTGCAAATACCGTTGACTGGCATTCGCGTAATTGACCACGGCGGCCAAGGGCTGGTTGATTTCGTGAGCGATCCCGGACGCCAGCTCGCCCAATGTCACCAAGCGTGCCGTATGCGCCATCTCGTCTTGATGCTGACGCTGCTGGGCTTCGCGCAACTCACGCTCGCGCATGTCACGGGCCACCAATGAAAAGAAGCGCTCCCCGGCCGTTGAACGGTGCGCCAGCAACAGCAGCGATACCGGCACCGAAGGCTGGTCATTCAAGGGCAGCAAACGCGTTTCCGTGCTCCACAGACCCTGCTGCTCAGCGCGACCCCAACCGATTGCATCGAGTTGCGCCACGTCCTCACGGCTCAGGAAGGCGCTCAGTGCAGGCATCCCGGCCGAAGGCGCCAGCCCCAAAATACGGCGCGCCGCCGGGTTGAGGTAGGACACCCCGCCCTGCGGGTCGATGAACAGCACCGGGTCCGGGTTGGCCTCCACCACCTCCGCCAGCCGGCGCTTGTTCTCTTCGGCCTGCACCCTGGCGGTAATGTCACGGGACACACTGACGACTTCCACTACCGCGCCTGTATAGGTTTCACGAATGGCCCGGCTCGCGGTTTCAAACCACAGGTAATGCCCGCCCTGATGGCGAATGCGGTAAGTCATGGTGTAGTAACCGTCAACGTGCAGGGCATCCCGCGCCCGATGAATCACCTCGGATAAATCGTCAGGATGAAACAGACGCTGCGCCCGTGTCCCGCGCAGGCTTTGCGGCCAGTAACCCAGCAGCGTCCACGAAGCTGGCGAGGCATCCAGAAAGCGCCCGTCGGGGGTATGACGTGAAATCAGGTCGGTGGTGTTTTCGGTAATCAACCGGTACAGACGCCTCGCTTTGGCGGCCTCACGTTCGGCCATCCATTCCTGGCTGGCTTCACGGCCTCGGGCCAGTACCCACTGGCTGTCCACGTCCGGAATCAACGTCCACAGCCACACCTGATCCTGGTATTGCGCTTCCACGTGTTCAATGGCCCGCTGTTGTTGCAGGCAAGCACGCACCAGTTCCGGCAGATTGCCAGGTAGCCAGTCACGCACCTGCTCGCGGGACGCACCGGCCAGCACAGCTTCCAAAGCCGGGTTAACCGTCAGCGGCGCGCCCTCGGCATCAAGGATCACAGAAGGGTGCGGATCGTGGTGCATCAGCGTCGCTGGCATGGGATTCCCTGAAAAACGTCTATATAGAACAACTACTATATTGCTTAGGTATTACTTCCATATCAAACCCGGAGTGGGCTATAAATCGTGCCGGACATCAACTGACCTACTCGCCACCGGCAGAGCGGGCAGCCATAGAGCTAACAATCAGCCACCGGAATGACCATCATGTCGATTTTTGAGCAAGGCCTCGGGCCTGCCGCTGTCAATCATACTGCCCTCTCCCCGCTCGGCTTCATCGAACGCACCGCCAGCGTCTATCCCCACTACCCGGCCGTGATCCACGGTTCGATTCGGCGCACCTGGTCACAAACGTACAACCGTTGCCGACGCCTGGCGTGTGCCCTGGCCGGGCGCGGTATCGGCAAGAACGATACCGTGGCCGTGATGCTGCCCAATATTCCCGCGATGCTCGAAGCCCACTTCGCCGTGCCCATGATCGGTGCCGTGCTCAATGCGCTGAATGTGCGCCTCGACGCGGAGGCCATCGCCTTCATGCTGGCCCATGGCGAAGCCAAGGTACTGATCGCCGACCGGGAATTCCATGACGTGGTGCATGCTGCGCTGGCCATGCTCGATCACCCGCCATTGGTCATTGACGTGGATGACCCGGAATACGGCGAAGGCCAGCCAGTCAGCGCGCTGGATTACGAAGCGCTGCTGGCCGAGGGCGATCCGGATTACGCCTGGCAATGGCCCGATAACGAATGGGACGCCATCGCCCTCAACTACACCTCCGGCACCACAGGCAACCCCAAGGGCGTGGTGTATCACCATCGCGGCGCGTATTTGAGCTCGCTGGGCAACCAGATGATCTGGGCCATGGGCAATCACCCGGTGTACTTGTGGACGTTGCCGATGTTCCACTGCAACGGTTGGTGTTACCCATGGGTCATTACGGCACTGGCGGGCGTGCACGTGTTCCTGCGCCGGGTGGACCCGCAAAAAATCCTCACCCTGATCCGCGAGCACCAAGTGACCCACCTGAGCGGCGCGCCCATCGTGCTCAACGCACTGGTGAACATGCCGGAATCGGCCAAGGCCGCCATCGATCATCCCGTGCACGCGCTGGTGGCCGGTGCGGCGCCGCCCGCCAAAGTGATTGGCGCCGTGGAAGAAATGGGCATCAAAGTCACCCATGTCTACGGGCTGACGGAAGTCTATGGGCCGGTGACCATCTGCGCCTGGCATGACACCTGGGATGAGCAGCCACTGGCCGAGCGGGCCCAGATCAAATCGCGTCAGGGCGTGCGCTACCCGACCTTAGAAGGGCTGATGGTGGCGGACCCGAAAACCCTCAAACCGACGCCGCGCGATGGCGAAACCATGGGTGAGATCTTCATGCGCGGCAACACCGTCATGAAGGGCTACCTGAAAAACCCCAGTGCCACGGCCGAAGCCTTTGAAGGTGGCTGGTTTCATACCGGTGACCTGGCGGTGTGCCACCCGGACGGCTATGTTGAGATCCGCGACCGCCTGAAGGACATCATCATTTCCGGGGGTGAAAACATCTCCACCATCGAAGTCGAAGGCGTGCTGTATCGCCATCCCGGTGTCATGGAAGCCGCCGTCGTGGCCCGCCCGGATGAAAAATGGGGCGAAACCCCGTGTGCATTTATCACCCTCAAGGCCGATCATGGCCATGTGCGCGAAGCGGACATCATGGGCTTTTGCCGTGAACATCTGGCGGGGTTCAAGGTGCCGCGTACCGTCATCTTCACCCTGTTGCCGAAGACGTCCACGGGTAAAGTCCAGAAGTACGTGCTGCGTGACATGGCCAAAGCCCTTTAATCCGGCGCAGATCGCTTCCCATCCATGAGCTGCAATGAGGTTTTGTGATGCCTGAATTCAATGCTCCACTGCGCGACATGCGCTTTGTTCTGCACGAAGTGTTCGAAGCCCCCGCGCTGTGGGCGCGCCTGCCCGCGCTGGCCGACCATGTCGATGCCGAGACCGCTGACGCCATTCTTGAAGAAGCCGCCAAAGTGACTGGCCAACTGATTGCGCCGCTCAACCGCAGCGGCGACGAAGAAGGCGCTCAATGGCAAGCCACCACCGTCACCACCCCAAGCGGGTTCAAGGCGGCCTACACCACGTACATTGAAGGCGGCTGGGTGGGATTGTCCGGCAACCCTGAGTTCGGCGGCATGGGCATGCCCAAAATGCTCGCCGTGCAATTTGAAGAAATGCTCTATGCGGCCAACTCCAGCTTTGCGCTGTATTCGGCGCTCAGCTCCGGCGCCTGCCTGGCGATTGATGCCCACGCGACTCACGCGCTGAAAAGCACCTACCTGCCGCCGATGTATGAAGGCCGCTGGGCGGGCTCCATGTGCCTGACCGAAGCCCATGCGGGAACCGACCTGGGCATTATCCGCACCCGCGCCGAGCCGCAGGCCGATGGCAGCTTCCTCATCACTGGCAGCAAGATCTTCATCACCGGCGGCGAGCAGGACCTGACCGAGAACATCATTCATCTGGTGCTGGCCAAGTTGCCGGATGCACCGCCGGGGCCCAAGGGTATTTCGCTGTTTCTGGTGCCCAAGCGCCGGGTCAATGCGGACGGCAGTCTGGGCGCTGCCAACGCCGTGACCTGCGGTTCTATCGAACACAAAATGGGCATCAAGGCCTCGGCCACCTGCGTGATGAATTTCGACGGCGCCTGCGGCTGGTTGATCGGGGAAGCCAACAAAGGCCTGGCCGCGATGTTCACCATGATGAATTACGAGCGCCTGTCGATTGGCATTCAGGGCATCGGCTGTGCCGAAACGTCTTATCAGAATGCCCGTACCTACGCCCGCGAGCGCCTGCAAAGTCGCGCCCCCACGGGCAAAGTGGCGCCTGACAAAGTGGCCGACCCGATCATCGTCCACCCGGACGTGCGGCGCATGCTGCTAAGCATGAAGGCCATGACCGAGGGCGGTCGGGCATTCGCCAGCTATGTCGGTCAACAACTGGACCTGTCGAAGTTTTCGGACGACCCGCAGGAACAGGAGCAAGCCAGCGCATTGGTGGCGTTGCTCACCCCGGTTGCCAAAGCCTTCTTCACGGACACCGGGCTCGACAGCTGCGTACTTGGCCAGCAAGTGTTCGGGGGGCATGGGTATATCCGTGAATGGGGGCAGGAACAATTAGTGCGCGACGTGCGGATTGCACAAATTTATGAGGGCACCAACGGCATTCAGGCGCTGGACTTGCTCGGGCGCAAAGTGGTTGCCAATGGCGGCGCAGCCTTGCGGTTGTTTACGCGTCAGATTCGGCAATTCGCCAGCCTGCCCGGTAAGCCTTATGCCCGCGAACTGCTCGACGCCGTTCAGCGCCTTGAAGACGTGACTGATTGGCTGTTGACCCGGGCCACGAGTAACCCTAATGAAATCGGCGCAGCATCGGTGGAGTATCTGCACCTGTTCGGTTATGTGGCCTACGCCTGGCTGTGGGCGCGTATGGCGGACGTGGCCCAAACGTCCATGGACGCCGATCCGCCGTTCTACACCGCCAAGCTGGCAACGGCGTTGTTTTACTTTACCCGCTTGCTGCCACGCATCCTGAGCCTGGAGCAATCGATTCGCGCGGGCAGCGAACCGTTGTTTGAGCTGGACGCGGCCAGTTTTTAAGCAAAAAAACGGCGGCCTGTTCAGGGCCGCCGACAGCGCATCACTGACTCAACTCATCCAGATACAGCACCTCACGGTGCTCAACCAAATCGGCCGCAGCAGCGACCATTTTCTGGTAGTGATCGGTTGTTTGGTGAAAATCAATTGCAGCCTGATCCGTCCAGCCCTCCATGAACACAAACCGTTGCGGATCTGCGCGGTCGACGTGCAAGTGATAGAACAGACAGCCTGGCTCCTGGCGTGACGTCGGTACGCAAGCCAGCAGCGCTTTTTTCAGGGCGTCACCCTTGCCTGGCTTGGCACGCAGGATGGCAACCACTTTGATGGCGTTGGACATATCGGCTCCGTGGGCACTCATTGCGCGTGCTGAGCGGTGCTCAACCTCTTCAGTTCGATGACGATTTTATCTTTGACCTTCAACCGTTTGTCCTTGAGCAGGATTAACGTGTCATCGGAAGTGCCGATGGCCTCGTTTTTTTCGGCTTCAACCACGTGTTGATCCGCTTCAATGTACTTATGGATCAGCGCTGCAAGGTGAGGATCCTCGGCACTCAACTTGTTCAATTCTTGCTGGGTGATGCCCAAGTCCAAAGCCAAATCATGTTTTACCGGCATATCTGCACCTCATTAACGTTGCGGTGGCGAACGCAGAGTCACGGCGTGACCCTGCACCTCAGCTGTCATGCCCCCTAAGCAATAGCACGCTCTGGCCCACTCAGAAAGCCGCGCGTACACATTCTTGCGCGGGATCAATGCTGTTGACCCGTGGCAAACAGGCGTCAGGGCGCGGTATCAGGCCAGATCACACCCTTTTTGGACGTTGCGAACCGGCCAGCCGCACCCGTCGACCAAAAACGTCATTCGGTCAGGGCGATTGCCACTATGCGACCATGCACTTAACCGATTCTTCCTGCATCCCACTCAGGTGTTTCTCCGCGCAGCAATGGGCCCTATACCCAGGACAATCAGAGATATTTCCGAGGTCAAGCCTGACTATTCTTGTCGTGTTACTTCAAAAACAACCTTCAAGAGAATCAGACATGCACGCAATAAAAGGACAAGGATTGTCCACACTGAAAGTTTCGCTGGTTTTAGCGTTAAGTTTGCTGAGTCATCCCTACGCACTTGCCACTACTGCTCACTCAACATCCAACCCAATCAATAGCGAACCCATTGAGCCGGCACAACTGCATCTGCTTGAGGGTGTTGAATACGCGAGTGTTAGCGAATTGAATGAAAAGTACACACTCCAGGGGCTTACATCTGTATCTGTGGTGAACTACCTGCTTAATCGTATTGATCAGTTGGATAAAAACGGCCCCACGATCAACTCAATTATTGAACTCAACCCCGATGCCCTGACAATTGCCGCTCAAAGGGATCAGGAACGCAGCCTGGGTCATGTGCGTGGCCCACTGCACGGCGTACCCGTTCTGCTCAAAGACAATATCCAGACGGCCGACTCCATGCAGACCAGCGCAGGTTCGCTGGCACTGGTGGGGCAACCCGCCGCTGACGATGCCTTCATCGTCCAGCGCTTGCGTGACGCCGGCGCTATTGTTTTGGGCAAGACCAACCTCAGCGAGTGGGCCGGCTTTCGCGACCCGGCGATACCCAGCGGCTGGAGCGCACGGGGCGGACAAACCAAAAATCCGCATCAGCTGACGGCCGACCCGTGCGGCTCAAGCACCGGCTCAGCGGCCGCAGCCGCGGCGGGCTTCGCTCCGCTGACCGTAGGGACCGAGACCAACGGCTCGATTCATTGCCCCTCGTTCATGAATGGCGTGGTTGGCCTGAAACCGAGCCTGGGCCTCTTAAGCCGAAGCGGAATCATCACCGTCTCGAAAAACCAGGACACCCCCGGCCCCATCACCCGCACGGTGCGTGACGCTGCGCTGTTACTCAATGCGATGACCGGGAACGACCCAACCGATAACGTGCAACACGCGCGTGTACCTGAGTCCGTGGATTACACCGCCCAACTCAGTGCCGACGCGTTACGCGGCAAGCGGATCGGCTTTCCCGCCAGTTACGATCAAGTGAGCGCAGACCAATCCCAGGACCCCAACTTTGCACACGCCCTGCAAGTGCTCAGAGAGGCGGGAGCCGAACTGGTACCGGTGGCAGAGCCCAGCTACGAAACGTCGACCTACATGGAGCACTATCAGGCGTTACTGTTCATGGACTTGAACCGTGAAGCCCCCAACTGGTTCAGTTCCCGTCAAGGCATGCCCGTTCATTCACTAGAAGAACTGGTCACGTTCAATCAAACGACACCCGGCAACCCCGCCTACGGGCAGGACACCATCACCGCATTCCTCAACACACCGTATAACGAGGATGACTACAACACCCTGTGGTCAGACCTGCACAGCCGCAGCCAGGCGCAGATAGATCAATTGCTGACTGAGCATTCACTGGATGCGTTGGTGGACAGTGCTGACGGTTTTGTACCCTCCATCGTGCCGGTCGCGGGCTACCCCGGTATCACGGTGCCCTCAGGCGCTGATGCTCAGGGCACGCTCAAAGGGCTGTACTTTTACGGCCCGCGCTGGAGCGAAGCGCTCCTGCTGGGCCTTGCTTACAGCTACGAACAGGCAGCCCAAGCGCGCCTGACGCCTGCTTTCTCATCCTGAAGCAGCGCAAACCCGCATCCTGTGAATGCGCAGGCGGTTCATGACGCTCACGATTGAATCACCTGACACGCTGAAGAAACACAGCGCCAGCCTCCACCTATCGGCTGGCGCTTCCCCCCCCTGCTTTGAACCCTTGCGCGACACAACCCGGCGCGCTAGACGCCTCAATACAGCGCATAAATGTCAATTTAATGACTGAAATGCATTGCGCAGCATTTTATTGACGAAAGTTGTTTTAAATCATGAGCAAAGCAGAATTCTCGGTGATAGGATGCAAACTTTTCCGGCGTGCCTGAAAGGTCTTCAGAACCTTAGTGCACGAATTAATTACAGGGATGTGTACGAATAATCGTCTACGCTAAATACAACAGCTACGCCATTTGTTTGACGCCAAAGTGTGTTCACGCATTTCAATCCTCCGTAAGAGGGGTAGGCCGTTGTTTTAACGAAAGTGCGCACTTTGAATTCGTACGTATACATGGGGGACGTTTCGCTTGGCTCTAATTACGTTGGCCATCCGGGGCTTACTGGATCAACAAATAGCGTTGCGTACAGGCGGGCTTTATTGGGCCACTGTCGATCAGGCACCTGACGCTAAAATTCTGACACGCCAATTCATCGAGGCACTCCCGCTTCAAAGCCCTGCGACGTTAATTTCCTGCGCCAATACCCCGCAAAGCATCATCAGCGATCTCGCGCCTGACCGCGGCCCGACCAAACTCAAGTTATTCGAGATTGCGCAAAACGAGGTCGAGCAGGCCCTGGCCACCTTGACCCGCGATTTGAACCGCGCCGCAATCAGCCCGGCGTGCCAGATTGTGTTGGTCGCGCCCGCCAGCAGTTGGGGCAACAAAATCTCTGCTCATCGCCTGGGTCAATGGCTCAAGCGCCTGCGTGCCTGGCTAATGGAGCGTCAGGCCACGTTATTGGTCGTCACCCATGGCGACGCGCTGGCGCTGCACACTGAACTGTTGCAGTTCAACGAAACCCTGTCCGGCCTTAGCCGCCTGTATCGGCACAACGGAGAGATCCGTTATCAACTGCATTTTTGGCATAACCCGTTAGGGGTCAGTGCCGGGCAAGAATTCAAGCTGTCCGTGGACAGTCAGTGCTTCACGCTGATTCCGCAGACCACGGTCGATACCCAGCCTCGCGTGGCGGACGATCAGCATGTCTACCTGGCAGAGCGCGCTGTGCTCGAAGGTTCACCCTCGCTGTCCAGGCACTGGTACTTGTTTGAAAGCCGCCAGGCTTTACTGGAAGAAGCGCAATCCGCGCGTGCCGCCACCGTTATCGTGGCGATCGACAACAGCCACCAACTGCTGGAGCTGGCGCAACAACTGCACGACCTGCGGGAAAAGTGCGGCCCTGAGCTCAAGATCGTGGTGCGCGAAATGGAACCGGCTGTGCGTTATCGCGACGAGCGCCTGCTACTGGCCTGCGGCGCCAACCTGATTGTGCCGGAAGGCACCGTGTTGTCGCGTTTTTTGAGCATGATCGAAAGTGTTCAGGGTCAGCGCTGGCAATACAGCCAAAACAGTGACTTCGAAACGTTGCTGGAGCGCCAGCGTCCGCCACAGGTCCGCGGCTTGGTCAGCCCCCGCGTGTTCTATGAAACCGTGGAGCAGATCTACACCGACAGCTCGGGGGAAGTCACCCATCAACTGATCAAGTTTGTGCCGGTGCCAGGCCTGGCCCCCGAACTCTTTTTGAATCAAATGTGCCTGCGCCGATTCGGTGACATTGCCTGCCTGCTCAACGGTGAACTGTACCTGTTCCTGTTCGCCTGCCGCGCCGATGGGCTGGACCCGGCGCTGGGCAATATTTGCCGGTTGCCCTGGCGAGACCTGTTCAATCAGCGGCACGTGCTGTCCGGCATGACCGACTTGCCTGAAGAACCCTTCCTTCACAGCACCGAGTTACCCGAGGGCTTATCGATCCCCACTGAGCATGCCGTGGTGGCGGCGCCGGTGGCACTCAGTCATCCCCCGTTGGTTGCCCAACGCATCACGTTGCCCCTGAGCGAGCCTGCGCCATGACCTTTCTTGAGTTATTGGAAGTCATTCTTCTGACCAGTGTGGTCACGGTGGTACTGACCCTGTTGTCGCGGCGCTTTCGGCTGCGTCTGAAAATCTACTTTGAGCAGTACCTTCGTCCCCGCTACCTGAAATCGCGCGGCGTACGACGCCGTGAACCTGCCCGTTCGTCATCGAGAGCGCCTGATGAGTCTGTTTAAGTCATCCCCTGCCCCCGCCAGTATTTCCGGAAAGTGGAAAGGACTTGGGCTCTGGAACCTCTATTTCCTGGCCAAGTTTCTGTTGGCCTGGACGGGCCACCTTAACCTGCAGGTGATGCCTAACCTGATCTTCGCGCTGGTGTTACTGATACCCCTCGCGCACCCGCTGCTGCATCGGGTGCGTACGCTGATCGCCATTCCGGTGGCGGTGGCGTTGCTGTATCAGGACACCTGGTTTCCGCCCTTTAGCCGCTTGCTGGCGCAACCCGGCGTGCTCGATTTCTCGGTGGACTACATCGTTGAACTGCTTGGGCGTTTCATCGACTGGCAAGTCTGCGCCCTGCTGCTGTTGATCATCGGCTACGCGTTCCTCAACCAGTGGCTGCGCCTGACCACCTTCACCCTGCTCGGGTTGTGCTGGTTGAGTGTTGGCAACGTACAAGCGTTGTTGCCGCAAACCCAGCAAACCACTGACACACCGGTGGCCAGCGCTTCGCCGGGCGTAGCCGCGCCTGCGGTGGTCAGCAGCGAGCCGGACGACGCCACGCTTAACGCTTACCTGGAAAAGTTCTACCAGACCGAAGCTCAGCGCAAAGTCGAATTCACCAAGCCTGCTGTCGAGCCGCCACCGTTTGACCTGCTGGTGCTGAACATTTGCTCGCTGGCGTGGGACGACCTGGATGAGGTGGGCATGCGCAACAACCCGCTGCTCAACCAGATGGACGTGATTTTCGACAACTTCAACTCGGCCACCGCCTACAGCGGCCCTGCGGCGATTCGTTTGCTGCGCGCCAGCTGCGGCCAGGTGTCCCATACCCAGCTGTATAAAGCCACACCCGACCAGTGCCTGCTCTTCGAGGACCTGCGCAAGCTGGGTTTCACCAATGAGCTGATGCTCAACCACACCGGGGAGTTCGACGGCTTCTTGCAAGAAGTCCGCGATCAGGGTCATTTACCGGCGCCTGCCTTGGGTGCCTCGCCGGGCGTGCCCCGCGCTTACGTGAGCTTCGATGGCTCGCCGATCTGGCGCGACCGCGATGTGCTGAGCAAATGGTGGAAACACCGACTGGAGCAAAACACGCCCCACGCCGCGCTGTTTTACAACACCACCACCTTGCACTACGGCAACCGTCTGGTCACCGCGGATGGTGGCACCCAGCGCGCGGATTACAGCAGCCGCGCACAAGTACTGCTTGATGACCTGGACGCCTTTATTAACGAGCTGAAGAAAAGCGGGCGCCGCGTGGTGGTCATGGTCGTGCCCGAACACGGCGCCGCCCTGCATGGCGACCGCATGCAGATCTCCGGCATGCGTGAAATCCCCAGTGATTCGATCACCCACGTGCCGGTGGGCATCAAGCTGATCAACATGGGCGACGATAACCAGACCTCGCCGGTGCACGTCACCCAGCCGAGCAGTTATCTGGCGATTGCCGAGATCATTGCCCGCCTGTACGCCGACCCTGCCCTGAGCGAAGGCCAGCGCATCGATTGGTCCAAGGTACTGGCCGATTTGCCGCAAACCGCAAAAGTGTCTGAAAACTCGGGGACAGTTGTACTCGATTACAACGGCAAGCCCTATGTGCGTATCAAGGAGAACGGCGGATGGCTGCCCTACCCACAGCGTTTCAAATAAGTGCCGATGTCCTCGCGCGCAACGAGCGTGCCGATGACATTGCCCGGCTCAAATCGATGATGGACTTGCCTGATCTGCGCTATGTGGACGTCTCTGCACACATGGAATTAATGCAGTCGCTGGAGCGCTGGCCATTGCTGGCCCATCTGGAAACGCAACGCAAGGCACAACCTGGCGTTGCGCCGCTCGATCTGCACAAGCGCGTGGAGCAAACACCATGATCGCCGCCAGCTTGCGCGGGATACGCGGCGGCGTAGGCACCAGCGCCACCCTCGCAGCCCTGGCCTATGCGCTGCATGCCATGGAGCAAAAGGTGCTGGTGGTGGACATGTGCCCGGAAAACACCCTCGGGCTGCATTTCAATCTGGACCTGACGCCCCCTGAAGGCTGGGCGCGCGCCACACTCGACCAGCAACCCTGGAACGCGTCTGCCTGGCAAGTCAGCGAAGGGCTGTGCGTGCTGCCCTACGGGCACGTGACAGCCACCGAACAGGTTGAGCTGGAGGCCTGGCTGCTGCAACACCCGCAGGCGTGGCGCCAGCGTCAAGCCGCGTTGGGTAACGCCTTCGACTGGGTGCTCTTCGACTTGCCGCAACGATTGCCGGGGCACGCCAGCAATCCGCAATGCGATTTTGCATTCAGCGTCCTCAACCCGGATGCCGCCTGTCATGTGCTGCTGCACACCCACCCCAAGGACAGCACGTGGTTGCTGGTCAACCACTTTGACCCCGGCAGTCAATTACAGCGCGACCTGACCCTGATCTGGCAAAACCATCACCCCGCTTCATTGGTGCCCATCAACCTGCACAGCGATGAAGCCATGGCCGAAGCGTTGGCCTGCCGTGAACCGGTGGGCCGCTACGCGCCCGGCAGCTTGATCGCGCAAGACATCATCAGCTTCGCCAGTTGGTGTCTGGTGCGCGGGCGGAGGCTGGAATGATCGGTCAATGGTTTCCCTACACACGCCTGCGCCGTGATGAGAACTGCACGCGTGTGACCGCGTTGCTCTTGGCCGTGCTGCAAGCGCTGGGCTGGATATTCCTGCGCCTGGAATCACCCAACTGGCAAACCTTGCAGGCTCAGCACAAACGCTTGTACCCGCACCTGGCCAATAAGCGCCCGTCCATCGGCGATCCGTTGCGGTATGCGATTCAAACCGTGTGGCTGCTGTTCGTGCGCCCGATTGACGAAAGCCATGTGCGCCGTCAGCGCGCGCGACGTCGCTTCAGGACGCGCCTTTTCAACCTGCTCAGGATTGTGCAACGGCCGTGGAACGCTCTGTCCGATGCGTTTGCGCGCCTGCCCACGACTTTCAGCCCCCAACTGGATGAAGGGTCGCGCAAATGGGGCGCCATTCGCTGGAATACCCGCAAGGTGCTGTACATCGCTATCGGTATCGTGGCCTCGGTGCTGATTCTGATCTGCGTGACCGAGCCGTTCGATTACCTGGCCCAACTGGTGTTCGTGATCCTGCTGTGGGGCATCGCCATGCTGGTGCGGCGGATGCCGGGGCGCTTTCCGACCCTGCTGCTGATCGTGCTGTCGATCATCGTTTCCTGCCGTTACCTGTGGTGGCGTTACACCTCCACCCTGAACTGGAACGATGGACTGGACTTGACCTGCGGCCTGATCTTGCTGGCGGCTGAAACCTACACGTGGCTGATTTTGATCCTGGGCTATGTGCAAACGTCCTGGCCGCTCAACCGCAAGCCCGCGCCGCTGCCAGCGGACACCCGCGAGTGGCCGGTAGTGGATCTGATGATCCCGACCTACAACGAAGAATTGTCGATCACCCGAGGCACGGTGTACGCAGCCATGGGCATCGACTGGCCCCGGGACAAACTGCGCATTCATCTGCTCGACGACGGCAATCGGCCCGAATTCAAAGCGTTTGCTGAAGAAGTGGGCATCCACTACATCGCCCGCGCCGACAATCGCCACGCCAAAGCCGGTAACTTGAACCATGCGCTGACGCTGACCGATGGCGAACTGGTAGCGATTTTTGACTGCGACCACATGCCTGCGCGCTCCTTCATGCAATTGACGGTCGGTTGGTTTCTGGCCGACCCCAAACTGGCGCTGGTCCAGACCCCGCACCACTTCCTGTCGCCAGACCCGTTCGAGCGCAACCTCGGCACCTTCCGCAACCGTCCCAATGAAGGGGAGTTGTTTTACGGGTTGATTCAGGACGGCAACGACATGTGGAACGCAGCGTTCTTCTGCGGCTCCTGTGCGATTTTGCGGCGTTCGGCGCTCGAAGAAATCGGCGGTTTTGCCGTCGAAACCGTGACCGAAGACGCCCACACGGCGCTGCGCCTGCACCGCAGGGGCTGGAACTCGGCCTACTTGCGCATCCCGCAAGCGGCCGGTCTGGCCACAGAAAGCCTGTCGGCGCATATCGGCCAGCGCATTCGCTGGGCGCGTGGCATGGTGCAGATCTTCCGCACCGACAACCCGCTGCTGGGCAAGGGCTTAAGCCTGTTCCAGCGCATCTGCTATGCCAACGCCATGATGCACTTTTTGTTGGGGCTGCCACGGCTGGTGTTCCTGACCGCGCCGCTGGCGTTTCTGTTGCTGCACGCCTACATCATCTATGCCCCGGCGTTGATGATCTTGCTGTACGTGTTGCCGCACATGATTCACGCCAGCCTGACCAACTCGCGGATGCAAGGCGCCTATCGCCAGACCTTCTGGGGCGAGGTCTACGAAACGGTATTGGCCTGGTACATCGCACGCCCGACCACCGTCGCCCTGTTCAGCCCGTCACGGGGCAAGTTCAACGTCACGGCCAAGGGCGGGATCATGGAAGAAAACCAGTTCGACTGGCACACCGCGCGGCCTTATCTGGTGCTCTCGGCGCTGAACATCCTGGGCCTGGGGTTTGCGGTGTGGCGGCTGTTCACCGGGCCCACGGACGAAATCCTCACCATCATCGTCAGTGTGCTGTGGGTGATTTACAACCTGCTGATTATCGGGGCCGCCGTGGCCGTGGCCGCTGAAGTGCGCCAGGTTCGCCAGACCCACCGGGTACAGACCCGTTTGCCGGGCGCTATCCAGTTGAACGACGGTCACAGCTACCCCTGCCAATTGGTGGATTACTCCGATGGCGGCGCCGGGTTGCAACTCAACGGCCCGCTGCAATTGCCGGTGGGCACGCCGGTGTCGCTGATCGTGCAGCGTGGCAACCGGGAATTCATGTTCCCCGCCACCCTGACCCGCTCCAGCGGACTGTTCATGGGCGTGAGCCTTGCCACCCTGACGCCCCAGCAACGGGTGGAATTTGTGCAATGCACCTTTGGCCGGGCAGACGCCTGGCTTGATCACAACAGCGAATTCGAAGCTGACCGGCCGGTGCAGAGCCTGCGAGAGATTCTGACCCTCGGCGTGAAAGGCTATTACCGCCTTTACCAATACCTGCCGGCGTGGGTACGTCACATTGCACGACCGTTCATGCGAATTCTTCAGTGGCTGGGCAGCTTTTTGCCGCGCATGCCCAAAGCAACCACCCCTCTTAACTCCCGGCCAGTGAGTACATCATGAGTCGTCTATCCAAAAAGAATCTGTTGGCCAGCCTCGCGCTGATGACATTCACTTCACAGCTGGTCGCCGCCCAATTGGCCTTGCCCACGCCCCCTACCGCCGCTTCGGCCGTGGTGCAAACCAGCGACCCGGCAACGCAGACCCTGCCGAGCTGGACGGTCACGCGCACGTTCGAGCAACTGGGGCGCACCAGTGACACGTTGCTGCTGGGGATCAACAGCTCCGAGCAGGTGGAGTTCAGCCTGCGCCGCGACCGGATCGCCACGGATGCGCGCCTGCAACTGCAATACACGCCTTCACCGTCGTTGATCCCGACCATTTCCCATTTGCGGATCTACCTCAACGATGTGCTGGCGGGCGTTGTGCCCATCGAAAAAGACCAGCTGGGGCGTCAAACCACCCAGCAAGTCGCCCTGGACCCGCGCCTGATTGCCGACTTTAACCGCCTGCGCCTGGAGTTCGTGGGGCACTACACCGACATCTGCGAAGACCCGGCCAACAACACGCTGTGGATCAACATCAGCCGGGCCAGCGAGATCACGCTGCAAGAGCAGGCGCTGAGCCTGAAAAACGACCTGGCGTTCTTCCCGCTGCCGTTTTTTGACCCGCGCAACTCCAACAAACTGGTGTTGCCGTTCGTGTTCGCCGACAACCCGACCCTCGGTGAGCAAAAGGCCGCCGCCATTCTGGCCTCGTACTTCGGCAGTCAGTCCAACTGGCGCGGCGCCGAATTCCCGGTGTTGTTCAACACCCTGCCCAGCGTGCAGAGCAAGGAAGCCACTCAACCGTCCATCGTGTTCGCCACCAACGATCACCGCCCTGCGTTCCTCAGCGATCTGGAGAAATACCCGGCGGTGCAAGCACCCGTGGTGCAATTGATCGACCACCCGGACGCGCCTTACAGCAAAGTCCTGCTGGTCATGGGCCGCAACGAAGAAGACCTCGCCACCGCGGCCAAGGCCTTGGCACTGGGCGGGCAACTGCTGCGCGGGCAACGGGCAACCATCGACAAGGTCCAGACGCTGCAACCGCGCAAACCGTACGATGCCCCGGCCTGGATGCGCACCGACCGCCCGGTGCGTTTCGCCGAACTGATTACCTACCCGCAACAGCTGCAAGTCAGTGGCCTGCAACCGCGCCCCATCACCCTGGACGTGAACCTGCCGCCTGACCTGTTCGTGTGGCGTAACCAGGGCATTCCGCTGCGCACGCAATACCGCTACACCGCACCGTCGGCCAACGATGATTCGCGCCTGAACATCAGCCTCAATGATCAGTTCATCACCAGCCTGCCGTTGCTGGCCAAAGGCACCAGCAGCCTGGAAGAACTGCGCCTGGCGGTGCTGGCCAACGATTCGGCCAACGCCACTGACAAGCTGATTGTGCCTTCATTGAAAATCGGTGACCGCAACCGCCTGCGTTTCGATTTCAACTTCGCCAGCACCGTCGGCAGCGCCCAGCGTGACCGTTGCCAGACGATCTTGCCCGCCGACACCCAGGCGATCATTGACGAAGACTCCACCATCGACCTGTCCGGCTACCACCACTACATCAACATGCCGGACCTCCAGGCATTCGCGCGCAGCGGCTTCCCGTTCAGCCGCATGGCCGACATGTCCGAGTCGATCGTCGTGGTGCCCAAGCAAACCACCCCGACCCTGGTCAGCACGCTGCTTGAATCGGTGGCAAGCATTTCGGCGCGCACGGGCTACCCGGCGTTTGCCCTGCGCTTGAGTGATGACTGGAACAGCGCCTCCAAAGAAGACGCCGACCTGTTGCTGCTGGGCCAATTGGCCCCTGAGCTGCGCGACAACCCTGATATGAACCTGCTGTTGCAACGCCAGCACGACATGCTGGTGCAGCCTTACAACAACAGCGGCATCAAGGAAAGCAACCGCCGTGGCCCCAACGATGTCGACAACAACCAACCGGCCAATCGCGTTGAAGTCAGCGCCCAGGCGCCGATTGCCGCCATCATGGGCATGCAGTCACCGCACCATAACCAGCGCAGCATCGTGGCGCTGCTGGGCAATGACGACGCCGATTACAGCCTGATCCGTGAAACCCTGGGCGATTCAGGCAAGCTCAACGCGGTCGCTGGTTCTGTCGCGCTGATCCGCAACAGCGGCGTTTACAGCCAGTTGGTGGGTGACACCTATTACGTCGGCAGCCTGCCGTGGTGGCTGTTGCTGTGGTATCAGCTGTCCGAACACCCCGTGTTGCTGGCCGCGCTGGCCGTCATCAGCATCCTGCTGACCGCGTTCCTGCTGTGGCGTGCCTTGCGCTGGGCATCGGATCGTCGCCTGCACAAGGATGAATAAGGCATGAAAGCACTGGCGGCTGTGGTCATGACCTTGTCCCTCGGATTGCCCGCTGCAGCGAGCGCGGCCAGCTGTGCCTGGCCCGCCTGGGACAGTTACAAGGCGGCGATGATGAGTGCTGACGGGCGCATCATCGATCGCTCGTCCAAGAAACTGATCACCACCTCGGAGGGGCAAAGTTACGGGTTGTTTTTCGCCCTGTTGGCCAACGACAAACCCTCCTTTGAGCGCATCCTCGACTGGACCCGCAACAACCTGGCCGCAGGCGACCTGCAAGCCAACCTGCCCGCCTGGTTATGGGGGCGTTCGAAGGCGGGCAAGTGGCAAGTGCTGGACAGCAACAACGCCACCGACTCGGACCTGTGGATCGCCTACACCCTGCTTGAAGCCGGTCGCCTGTGGAATGAACCGGCCTACAGCGCGCTGGGGCAAAACATGCTCTGGCGCAGTGCCGCGCAAACCGTACGCAAGCTGCCCAAGCTGGGGCTGATGATGTTGCCCGGCGACGTGGGGTTCGATACCCCTGATGGCTGGCGGCTCAACCCCAGTTACACGCCGCCGCAGTTGATGGCGCGGTTTGCCCAGCTGTCGCCGGTGTGGGCCGAGTTGGCCACCAATCAGCAGCGTTTACTGGTTGAGGGCTCCCCCAAGGGGTTCGCCCCTGACTGGCTGGTCTGGAAGGCCGCCAGTGGCTGGGCACCGGACCCACAAAACGGCAGCGCCGGTGACTACGACGCGATACGGGTGTACCTATGGGTCGGCATGCTGGCCGACGATGCCCCCGGGCGCCAGACCTTGCAGCAACATTTCGCGCCCATGGTCACGCTCACCCAAACCCAGGGCTATCCTCCCGAAACAGTGGATGCCGTGACCGGCAAATACAGCGGTAAAGGGCCTGCGGGGTTTTCCGCTGCACTGCTGCCGTTGCTGGCCAGCGCTGATTCTCCTGCCTACGCCGTACAAAAACAGCGTTTGCAGCAGGAGCCCCTTGCCGCCGATGCGTATTACAACCAGTCACTGGCCTTGTTTGGCCAGGGTTGGGATGAACAGCGCTACCGCTTCGACAAACACGGACAGTTATTACCGGCCTGGACTGACGCATGCGAACAATAAAAACATGGGCATTTTTGCTCAGTGGCCTGTCCACCGCCGTCATGGCACAACCCACCAGCGTTCAGGACCAGCAGCAATGGTTGCTGGAACAAGTGCGCATCGGCGAAGCCATGTACCGCGAAGACCTGGTACGTGATTCTTTGGCGCGTCTGGAGCTGATTGCCCCGGATAACCCGCAGGCATTGGTGGCGTCGATTCGTCAGGCGCTGCTGGAGAAAAAACCGGACGTGGCGCGTGAGCGGCTCGCGCACCTGCAACAGGTCGCGCCCGACTCCGCCGCCCTGCGACAAGCGCAAAGCCTGATGAAGCTGCAAGACCCGCAGAACCAGAAGGCGCTGCAAGAAGCGCGCTTGCTGGCCGCTGCCGGACGTCCTGAAGAGTCCAGCGCGGTATTTGAACGCCTGTTTGGCGATGCGCCCCCGGATTTCGCCACCGCGCTCGAATACCTGCGCATTCGCAGCAATATCCCCGGCCAGCGGCCCAAGGTGATTGACCAACTGCGCACCCTGGACAGCCAGTACCCCGGTAACGCCGGTCTGCGCCAGACCCTGGTTGATCTGCTGTTCAGGGAAAACCGTCCCGCTGAAGCCCTGGCGGTGCTCAATCAACTCGCCAGCGACCCGCAAGCCAGCAATGCGGCAGCGGACCGCGAGTTCGAGTACCTGAAAAGCTTGCCGGTCGAAAGCAAAACCGTGCAGGCCTGGCAGGCATTTTTGAAGCGCTACCCGGCTTCACCGAATGCCGTGGCAGCCAACAACCTCTTGCTCACGCAACAACGTCTGTTGGCCGACCCGGCCTGGGTGGCGGGTGCGCAAGGCAAGCAGATGATCGAACAACAGCGTTCACCGGTGGTGGCAGAAGGCTTGTTGCGCAGGGCCATCAGCCGTTACCCCGAAGATCCGAGCCTGTATGGCGCGCTGGGCTTGGCGCTGCTGCGCCAGAGCCGTTATGAAGAGGCCAATGCCACCTTTGTCAAAGCGCGCAGCAAAGAGCAAGACACGTCATACATGAGCCAGTGGCAAGACCTGATGGACGCCAGCCACTATTTGATGCTGCTCAGTCAGGGCGACAAGGCGCTGGATCGCAAAGACTACCCCACCGCGCGCCGCGCATTTGAACAAGCGCGTAAAGCCAGACCCCGGGATGCCGATGCCTTGATCGGGCTGGCCGCGGTCGCCCGTGGTGAGCTCAATGACATTCAGGCTGAAGCGCTGCTGCTCCAAGCGCGCAAACTTGAACCCGGTAACGGCAGCGCCATTCGGGCGCTGGTGCGGTTGTACAGCGCGCAATCCCCGGACAAGGCCAAGGCTTTTCTCAACAGCCTGCCCGCCTCCAGCCAGCAGGAATTCGCCGGGTTGCGTCGCGGCTTTGAGCTCGATGAGCTGAACCAAAAAGCCGATGCGGCCACTGCCCGCCAAGACTGGCCAAGCGTGGTGGCCCTCTTAAGCAAAATCCGTACCCTGACCCCGGACGAGCCGTGGCTCACCTACCGGCTGGCCAACGCGCAACGGGAGATCAACCAGCCCGGTGCGGCGGACGACAGCTTCAAGCAACTGATGCGCCGCCAGGGGCAAAACCCCGAAGCGTTGTATGCCTATGGGTTGTACCTGTCGAGCACAGACCGTGATGCCAGCGCACTGAAGGTGCTGGAACAGCTGCCGCGCGAGCGCTGGAGTGATCCGATGCGCGAACTGGGCACCCGGCTGCAACGCAACCTATTGGTGGCCCGCGCGCAGAGCCTGCGCGACGCAGGTCAGGAACCTGAAGCCATCGCGCTGCTGATGCAACAGCCTGATACCGACGACCTGCTGACCGTGGCGCGTTGGGCCAGCGAGCGTGGCGACTACCACCAGGCCGGCACCCTCTACAACCAGGTGCTGCAACAAGATCCGAACAATGCAAGCGCACGCTTGGGCCAAATCGAATCACTGATCAGTGCCGGTCAGCTGCCTGCGGCACGCCAGCAACTGACCCAATTCAAACCGGTCGCGGGTACCGAGTTGAGTGCGTCCGAACAGCGGCGCCTGGCCAATGCCTGGTCGCAAGTGGGCGAGCCGGAAAAAGCCAGCGCCCTGTTCACCGAGCTGCTCAAAAATCCGCAGGCAGAGCCCGTGGTCTACCGCGACGCGGCGCGCCTGATCTCGACGAAAGAGCCACAACAGGCCCTGGACTACTACGCCAAAGGCATGGCGGGCGCCGGGTTAATAACCCCCGAGCAAGCCAGCCCCCGCGACGACCGCGCCATGACCCTGGCCAGTCGGGCCAAGGACAATGACGAATGGCTGCCCAGCAGCCTGCGCAGTGACGTCGATGAGCTTTACCAACGTCAGAACCCGACCGTGCACCTGTACACCGACTACGGCTGGCGCTCCGACGATGCCTCCAAAGGCACGTCCGATACCGACACCCAAACCACCATCCTGCAACTCGATTTGCCGGTGGTGGATGGCACGGGTTGGCTGCGGGCCGAACAACTGGACATGGATGCAGGCAAGTTCACGACCGATGATGACGGTCTGGTGCGTGAAGACTACGGCACCTGCTCCGTCGGCGTGGTCGCCAAAGGCACTTCTGAACCTGTGTTCTCGGGTTGCGAAAACCACTCGCAATCGGCGCGCGGGACGACGCTGGCCACCGGCTGGAAAAATGAAACTTGGGAAATTGACGTGGGCCGCACGCCGGACACCTTCAAAGTGCCCAACTGGCTGGGCGGCGTGTCGTACAGCAACAAGATTGGACAGGTGGGCTATACGCTGACCGGTTCGCGTCGGCCCCTGAGCAACTCGATTCTGTCCTACAGCGGCGCGACCGACCGCAACACCGGCGTGACCTGGGGTGGCGTGACCTCCAACGGCGTAACACTGGGGCTCAGCCACGATGAAGGCGGCGTGGACGGGGTCTGGGCCAGCCTGGGGCAACACTGGCTGCGCGGCAAAAACGTGGCCGACAATCACAAAAGCACCGCCATGGCCGGTTATTACTACCGGTTGCGTGACAGCGCCGATGAACGCATGCGCACCGGCCTGACCCTGATGTACTGGAGTTACGATCAGGATTTGAGCGAATACACCCTGGGTCAGGGTGGGTATTACAGCCCGCAGCAGTACTACTCGATTGGCGTGCCGCTCAACTATGCCTTCCGCACCGCCAACTGGTCGGTGTCGCTGGAAACCTCGGTCAGTTGGTCGCACTCCAAGACCGACGGCAATGACCTCTACCCGCTCCACGGTTTGAACTCCAAACTGTTGAGTGCGCTGGATCAGGCGGGCTATGAACTGGCCGAGCCACTGGGCAAGACCTCTTCCAGTACCAGCAACGGGATTGGCTACAAGGTGCAGGGGCTGGTGGAGCGCCGGTTGAGTGACAACCTGGTGTTGGGGGCAGGCGTGCTTTACCAGCACAGCGACGATTACGCGCCGAGCCGCGCGTTGATGTACCTGCGTTATACCTTCGACCCGTGGCAAGGCAACCTGCCTCTTCCGGTGGAACCGCTGATTCCTTACGCGGACTTCAGGTAAAAAAACGCGCCGCCTGCCCCGGCGATGCCCTGTAACAGGGGCATCATCGGGGCAGGCGGCGCGTCGTTGTGCAGCGGTTTATTAACGGCCCATGGCCCGCGCCGCATCAGCGGTGTACTGATCGGCGGTGAATTTGCCTTCGTTCAGAACCGCCCCTTTTTTGGTCTCGTTCGTCATGCCGTAACCGGTGTACTGACCCGAGTTCAAGTCCATGAAGAACTGCGAACCTGCCTGCCACGCGCTCATGTCCGGGTGGTAGTAGTAATTGATCATGGCGTGCTTCCACAGCTGCCCGCGGGCATCGTAGTTATCGGCCATCACCGAATGCCAGGTGTCCTCGTCAATGAACAGCACGCGCTTGCCATAGACGTGACGGTAGCCTTCCTTCAAATCGGCTTCGAGCACCCACACACGCCGCAGCTCATAGCGCATGTAATCCGGGTTCGGGTGATTGACGGTCAGCAAGTCGGCGTATTTGGCCGTGCCCGCGTTGGCCTTGTAGGCATTGGCCGGGATGTACATCTCACGCTTGCCGACCAGTTTCCAGGTGAAACGCTCCGGCGAGCCGTTGTACAGGCGATCTTCGTCCACCGTCATGGTGCCATTGGTGCCAATCATCGGCTGGTCATAGCCATACCCCGGCAACTGGCGCACGCGGCGGGTCGAGGGGCTGTAGGTCCAGGCCTGACGCGGGTCGGTCTTGAAGTTGTAGGGCTCGTGGGCAATGTTGATCACCCCATTGTCCCGTGCAGGCTTGAGGGTGGTGTTGTTGGTGTAGGACTGTAGCTTGTCTTCGGTGCGCGGTTCCACGGTCGGTGAGTTGGCGGGCGACAGCCCCTTGCCGTAGGCCCGGCCCCAGCCAATGCTGCCGTTGGGCAACACCGAGGCCAGGTCACTGGTTTTGTCTTCTGTCCAGGCGCGAGCCGGCAATTGGTGATTCCACAACAGCTCCATGCCGCTCTTGGGAATCGGGAACGGGACTTGACCCAGCCCTTCGATGCCCATGCCGTCATCCACCAGCTTGGCATTCAAGGCGTTGCTCATGGCGCGTCGGCACACGTAGTCGGGGTAACGGAAATCGCGGTGGCCGGGGTAGATGTTCATCTTGTAGGTGGTCGGGTAGCGCTTGAGCAGCGCTTTCTGGCCTTCGGACAGTTGGTCGGCGTACTGCGCCATGTTCTGCGCGGTGATCACCAGAATCGGTTTTTCATCAACGTAAGGGTCGACCGGGTGGTCGCCGGAGAATTTGACGTGGTTCCAACCGGGCACCTCCCCCAGGTACTTGCCGGTGTAGGGCGGGATGGTCCCCGCGGCGTTACCGGCCTTTTCGGCGCCGACACAGGTCAGCTCCTTGCCCAGTTTGGCCGCTTCTTCGGGGGACACCTGGGCCAGTGCGGCACTGATCGCCAGTCCGTTGACGGTCAGGGTGGCTGCGAGCATGACGCCTGTTCTTGTTATTTTCATGTATTGCCTCCTACGCGAGTAAAGCTTGCTGGGGGTGTGGTGCCATTCTTCGCCATCTGCAGCCGGACACATCGTCCACTAAGACTAATCAGGCGCTGAGCAGCTGCGTCTTGAGCACGCCCTTGAGGGTTTTGCCCGACGCGTTGCGTTCAAACGGGGTGTGCTGCACGTGAACCCGCGCCGGCACTTTGTAACTGGCCAGCCGCGCTGCCATGAAGGCCTTGAGTGCCTCGCTGTCCGGGGCTCTGCCCGCCTCGGCGCGCACAACCAGCAGCACCACTTCACCCAGGTCGTCATCGGGCATGGCCAACGCCGCCGCCTCGATCACGCCGGGCATTTCGCAGGCGCATGACTCCACTTCCGCCGCTGAAATTTTTTCGCCGCCGCGATTGATCAGGTCTTTGGCGCGGTCGGTGATGTAGAGGAAGCCTTCCTCATCCAGCCTGCCGATGTCACCGGTGTCCAGCCAGCCGTTTTGCAAGGTCAGCGCGCTGGCCTCGGGCTGGTTCCAGTAGCCACTCATCAACGTCGGCGAGCGCAGCCAGATCACCCCGCTGACGCCCGTCGGCACGGGTTGGTCGGGGCTGTCGCCGATGCGCACATCCACGATGGGCAGCGGCCAACCGGCGGCGGCCGGTTTATAGACGAACTGATCGCCCCCAATCGCCGCGCCGATGCCATTGCTTTCCGTCAGGCCATAGCCGCTGCCGCCCACGGCCTCGGGTTTACGCTGGGTCAAATGCGCCAGCAGGCTGCTGGACGGGGCCGCCCCGCCCAGACCGAGGCCGAACAGGCTGCGGGTATCGGCGGTGCCGAAGCGCGGTGATGTCAGCAGTTGCTGCATCATCACCGGGGCACCGTTGAACTGGGTGCATTGCTCATCGCGAATCAGATCGAGGGCGGTTTCCACGTCCCACTTGTACATCAGCAACAGCCGCCGACCGCTGCGCAAGGCCAAGAGGAATTGCGCATGCAACCCGCTGACATGAAACAGCGGCACCGCCATCAACGTGGTGGGCGCATAGCCACTGTTGATGACCACGCTGATGCGCTCGGGTGAACTCACCGCGCAAAACGCGCCCTGAAACTCCAGCGCCACCAGCGCCTGACACACTGCGCGGTGGGTCGAGAGCACGCCTTTGGCCAGACTGGTGGTGCCCGAGGTGTAGAGAATCAGCGCCGGATCATCGGCCCCGACCCTTGCTGGTGGGACGCTCACGAGCGGTTCAGCGAGCAGGTCATCGAAGCGGTGGCAATGCGCTTGCAGTGGCGAGCCCGCAGGCATGCCCACCACCAACGTTGCGAGCCTCTGTGCGCTCAGGTCGGCGGCCAGCAACTGCAACCGTGGCGCATCACACACCCACACCTGAGCGTTGCTGTCTTGCAGGCCATGAAACAACTCATCGCGCAGGCCCCAGCTATTGAGCGGCACACACACCGCACCGCAACGCTGGATAGCGGCAAACGCCACCAGCCAGGCCGGTTGATTGCGCATGGCGATGGCCACCCGATCGCCTTGGCGCACACCAAAACGCTGCACCAGTTGCCCGGCCAGACGGTCCACCTGATCGAAAAACTGGCTGAAGCTCAGCCGCTGCTGTTCCCACACCAAAAATTCGCGGTCCCCGTGCACCCGCCCGCTGTCGATGGCCGCCCACACGTTGGCGGCGGTGTGGCGAAAATACTTGTGACCGCTGCCCGGGGTTTGCAGCACCTCATAGGGCGAGCCCGGGCCGATCAATTGCTGCCAGGCGCCCTGCCATTGCTCAAGTTTCATCTTGTTATTCTCCAGACGTTAACCGCCTATGGCTGACTCAGGCGGGCGCGGATTCCAGCGCGGCGTAGCGCTCGCAGTGGAAGTCGGCATCCCCCAGACAGGCCTGGGCCACGCGGATGCGTTTCAGAAACAGCCCCACATCCAGCTCATCGGTCACCCCGATGCCACCGTGCATCTGCACCGCTTCATTGGCCACGCGAACGGCCATGGAGCCGGCTTTCCATTTGGCCAGGCTTGCCAGCCGCTGACGCTCCACCCCCGTCATGGACGCATCGTCCAGCGCGGCGAGCCCGGCCATGACCGCGCTGCGCGCCAGTGACAGTTCGACATATAACTGCGCCGCGCGATGTTGCAGCGACTGGAACGAACCGATCGCCACATCGAACTGGACACGGGTCTTGAGGTAGTCGAGGGTCATCTCGAAGAGCTTTTCCGCCATGCCCAGCAGTTCCGCCGCCAGGCACACCCGGCCACGGTCGAGCACGCGGGTGAGCACGGGGCCGGCAGCGCCAGCCTCGCCCAGCAACGCTTGCGCGCCCAGGCGCACCTGGTCCAGACGCACTTGCGCATGGTTGCGCGAGTCAATCAGCGGCAAGGCGCTGACCGTCACGCCCGGCGCATCGGCGGGCACCAGAAACAGGCTGATGCCCTGTTCGGCGGTGGCCTCTTCAGCGGTACGCGCCACCACCAGATAGGCATCAGCCCCCACTCCGTCGATGACGAAGTACTTGTGGCCGTTGAGCACGTAACCGTCGCCCTCGGGGCGCGCGCTCACATTCACGCTCTGCGGGCTGTGCCGCGGGCGCTCGTCGAGGGCCAGAGCCAGACGACGCTCGCCACTGATGACCGACGACAGCCAGCCGTCCTGCTGCTGCGGGCTGCCCAGCAGGTGCAGCAATGAGCCGCTGAGCACTACGCTGGACAACAAGGGCGAGGCACTGAGGTTGTGGCCGATGGATTCGAAAATCGGCCCCAGCCCCATGCAGCCAAAATCCAGCCCGCCGAGGTTTTCCGGAAACGGAATCGCACTCCAGCCCAGCGCCACCGCGTCTTGCCACAACTGAGTATCGAACCCGCAGGCACGGTGCTCATCACGCAGGGCGCGTTGCAGTGACACCGGGCTGCGCGCCGCCAGAAACTCGCGGGCGCTGTCGGCCAGTAGCCGTTGTTCTTCGCTATAAAGCAGAGTCATGGTGGGTTCCTTACTTCACGTCAGGCAGGCCGAGGACCCGCTTGGCGATGACATTGAGCTGGATTTCCGAGGCGCCGCCCGAGATGGTCAGGGCGAAACTGTTCAACCAGCCGCGAGTGATGGCCTGTTGCTGCGCACTGAACGCCGTCGCGTCCCAACCCAGCGCCTGATAGCCCATCACATCCAGCAGCACCTCGAACTTGTCGCGCTCCTGTTCGGTGTGCACCAGCTTCATGATCGACATCAAACCGCTGACGTCTTGCCCGGCCCGGGCTTCTTCGCCCATGCGCTGCACGGTCAGGGTGTAGGCCTGCTCATTCATGGCGCACGCGACCGCGCGCGCCACCAGCGCCTGTTCACCCAGGCCCTGGGCGTCGGGCAGGTATTCGTGCACCAGCGGCAACAGATGAACATGCGTCGGCAAGCTGAACTCGCCGAACTTGGACATGGCTTTGCGTTCGTGTTGCAACAGGCGCTTGGCCAGATTCCAGCCGCCATTAAGCGGGCCGATCAGTTGGCTTTTCGGCACTTTTACGCCGTCGAAAAACACTTGGCAGAAGGCGGATTTGCCGCTGATCAAATCAATCGGTGCGACGCTCACGCCGGGGCTTTGCATGTCGAGCACGATCAGGCTGATGCCCGTGTGTTTGCTCGCCGCAGGATCGGTGCGCACCAACGCGTACATCCAGTCCGACTTGTCGCCGTAGGAAGTCCAGATTTTGCTGCCGTCCACCACAAAATGGTCGCCCGCGTCCCGCGCCGAGGTTTTCAGGCTGGCCAGGTCCGACCCCGCATTGGGTTCGGAAAACCCCTGACACCAACGCACTTCGCCCCGGGTCATGGGGGTCAACAGCGCTTTTTTCTGTTCTTCAGTGCCGAATTCCAACAGCACCGGGCCCAGCATCCAGATGCCGAGGTTGATCTGTGGCGGGCGGCATTTGAGGCGGCGCAGTTCGCTCTCCAGCACTGCGTTGTATTCCGGGCTCAAGCCACCGCCGCCGTATTCAACCGGCCAGTCGGGGCAAAACCAGCCTTTGTCGCGCATGCGCTCAAACCAGACCCGGGCGTCATCACCGGCAAACGCCACCTCCCGGCCGCCCCATACCAGTTCCCCTTCCGGGATCGCCTTACGCTGGGAGGGCGGGCAATTGGCCTCAAGCCACCTTCGGGTTTGTTCTCTGAACTGCTCAATCGCGCTCATGTGATTCACCTGTTGATCCTGGGAAACGAACAGCCCTTGCACAGCCTGGCCCCCTGACAGCGCGTCGCGGCTGGCGCGAAGGCAGGCTGTGAAACGGGTTAACGCTGCGTGCGTGGCATGCCCAGGCCGAACTGGGCAATCAGCTCGCGCTGGATTTCATTGGTGCCGCCGCCAAAGGTCAGGGTCACTGAGGCGCGCACTTCGTACTCCAGGTCGCCGTGCAACACGGCAGCCGCCGAACCGCTGCGCACCAGCCCACTGGCACCGACGATGGTGCTCAGCACGCGCAGAATCTCGATCCCCGACTCCGAGCCGTACACCTTGGTGGTGGACGCCAGCGCCACATCCATGCGCTCACGCTCCAGATCGGCAGCGATGCGCAGGTTAATCAGGCGCATGGCTTCCAGCCGTGCATAGCACTCGGCCAGCCCGGCCCGCACCCACGCGGTATCGACGGCCCGCACGCCGTTTTCATCGGGCTGGCGCGCCCACGCCCAGACACGCCGGAACAGGCCGACGACCTTGTCCGACCACGCCCCAAGGCCGAGCCGTTCGTGGTTGAGTTGGGCCGTGATGAGCTTCCAGCCGCCGTGCAACTCGCCCACCAACATGTCCTGCGGCACGCGCACGTTGTCGTAGTAGGTAGCGGCCGTCGGGTTGCTGGTGGTCGGGATGACCGTGGTCGAAAAACCCTCGGCGCGGGTGTCGAGAATCAGGATCGACACGCCCTTGTGCCGTGGCCGCTCAGGGTCGGTACGCGCGGCCAGCCAGATGTAATCCGCCGACTCCGCGCCCGAGGTCCAGAGCTTGTTGCCATTGACCACGAAGTGATCGTCCTCCCGGCGCGCCGAGGTTTTGAGCATCGCCAGGTCGCTGCCGGCCTCAGGCTCGGAATAACCGATGGCAAAGATGATTTCCCCGGCCGCGATACCCGGCAAAAATTTGGCCTTCTGCGCCTCAGTGCCGTACGCCATTAACGCCGGCCCCACGGTGCTGATGGTCACGAAAGGCAGCGGCGCCCCGGCGATGTTGGCTTCTTCGAAAAAGATGAACTGCTCGGTCGGGCCATACCCCTGACCGCCGTGTTCCTTGGGCCAGCCCACCGCCAGCCAGCCATCGCGCCCCATCTGGCGGATGGTGTCGCGGTACAGCTCACCCCCTTCCTTGCCGCGCAATTGTTCGCGCAAGGCCGGGGTCATCAGCTGTTGAAAGTAGTCGCGCACGGTATGGCGCAGGGCATGTTGTTCGGGCGTGAGGTCGACGAACATAAATAACTCCTTAGGCTGCGCCGAGAATCAAACCGCTGGTGGGCACGCCCGTACCGGCGGTGACCAGCACGTTGTGCACGTCATCCACCTGGTTGACCGCGCTGCCCCGCACTTGCCGTACCGCTTCGGCCACGCCGTTCATGCCGTGGATATAGGCTTCGCCCAATTGCCCGCCATGGGTGTTGATCGGGAACTTGCCGCCACGGGCATGGTGCCCGGCGCGGATGAACTCCTTGGCCTGGCCCCGCTCGCACAGCCCGAACTCTTCGAGTTGCGGCAGTACAAACGGCGTGAAGTGGTCGTAAATAATGGCGGTTTGCAGCGCCTCCGGGCCCAGCCCTGACTGGCGATACAGTTCTTTGGCAACCACGCCCATTTCCGGCAGCCCGGTGATGTCGTCGCGGTAAAACGACGTCATGATCTGCTGGCCCGACGTGATGCCCTGGGAGCCGGCCTTGATCATCACCGGTTTCTGGCGCAGGTCTTTGGCGTACTCGGCCGAGGTGATGACCATGGCCACGGCGCCATCGGACTCCTGACAGCAATCGAGCAAATGCAACGGCTCGCAGATCCAACGCGAGGCCTGATGCTCCTCCAGGGTGATCGGCTTGCCGTAAAAAAACGCCGCCGGGTTGGTGGCGGCAAAGTCACGCACGGCCACGGCCACGCGACCGAAATCTTGCGAGGTGGCGCCATAGGTGTGCATGTAGCGCTGGGCGAACATCCCGACCCAGGACGCTGGCGTGTGCAGGCCGTGGGGCATGTACCAGCCGTAATTGACGTTCTCGAAAATCGGCGTGGACGCAAAGCCATAGCTGCCGCTGCCAAAGCGGTACCACGAACGCTCGTTCATGGCGCGGTACACCACGACTACCTTGGCGACCCCGGTGGCCACGGCCATTGCCGCGTGCATGATCGGTGCGCAGGCTGCGCCACCGCCGTGGGGCACCTGGGAGAAAAACTTGACGTCTTTGCAGCCCAGCAAGCGGGCGATTTCATACTCGGGCACTTTGTCCACCGAGTACGAACTGAACCCCTCCACGTCGGCGGGGTTAATGCCTGCGTCTTTGAGGGCCGCCAACGTGGCTTCCAGCGCCAGGCGCAGTTCGGTGCGCCCGGAGTTTTTCGAGAATTCGGTGGCGCCCAGACCGACAATGGCGGCGCGCCCGGAGAGTGACGATTGCGACATGTGAACTGCCTCCCGCTGTCAGGGCAAAACCAGCGCGACCGTGCCGGTCACGTGGTTGCCCATGGAATTTTTGCCGCTGAGGGTGATTTCAACCGTGCGCGTGGCCGCGTCTTGATGGCTGACTGCGCCGTTGAAGGTCATGCAGTCGCCGGGGTAATTCGGTGCCCCCAGCTTGATTTTCAGCGACGTAAAACGTGCCTGCGGGCCTGCCCATGCTTCGACATAACGCTGCACCAGACCGTTGGTGGTGAGGATATTCATGAAGATGTGCGGCGACCCCAGCGCCTGCGCCGCTTGCAGGTCGTGATGGCCGGGGAAGTAATCACGCGTGGCAATCGCCCCTCCGGTAATCAGGCCCACGGTGATAGGAATCGCCAGTTCCGGCAGGGTCTCGCCAGGGCGCACGTCGTCAAAGCGCTTGGTGTTCTTCGAGGTCATATTTCCATCCCAGCGTGTCGTGGTGGCTCAGCCAATGGCCGAGGCGTTCAAGGCTGGCGGCCGAACCGCCCAGCGCATTGCCCAGGGCCCGGCTCCAGTAGAGAAAACGGTGCATCGGGTACGTCAGGTCGACGCCAATGCCGCCATGTACGTGTTGCGCGTTATGCCCGATCAGGTGCCCGGCTTCGCACGCCTGCCAGGCCGTGGCCAGGGCTTCGGACGGCGCCGGCAGGCCCGCATCGAGGCGGTAACACAACTGCCAGAGGCAACTGCGCAGGGCTTCGAGGGCAATGTGGGCATCGGCCATGCTCATTTGCACCGCCTGAAAACTGCCGATGGCGCGGTCGAACTGACGCCGCTCGGACACGTATGCCACGGTGCGCCGCAACTGTTCGGCACTGACCCCCAGTTGCAAGGCGGCCAGCGCTGCCGTGGCTCGGGGTTCGAGCCATTGCAGGGCCGCGACCGGCAGCAACTGCGCGGCACTGAGGCTCACCCCCTCAAGGTGCAGGTCAGCGATGGCCTCGCCGTGGGTCATGCGCCCCGGCACGTGCTTGATGCCCTTGGACGCCAGTTCGATCCAGGCCAGTCGCGGTTGCCCTTGCGCCATGACCGGCAACAGCGCCGCCTGCGACTGTTCGGCCAATGCCAGTGCCGACACCCGGCCATTGACCCGCCAGCCCCCGGCTTGTGGGGTCGCGTGCAACTGCACCCCGAGGGCGCTGTGCAACCCGCCCAGGTCCAGCGTCAGCAACGCCCGTCCGGCCGCCGCCTCCGCGGCCCAGGCCTGTAATGAGTCATCACCGAAGCGCGCCAGCGTGGCCGCCGCCAATTGGTGGCGCCACAAGGGCACTTGCCCCAACGCCTGGCCTTGCGCCTGCAGCACCTGCATCAGGTCGGTCATGCCCAACCCGCTGCCGCCCTGCGCTTCGGGGATGGCCAAGGCTTGCAGGCCAGTCTCTATACACAGTTCCCACAACGGCTCCATGTAGGCCTGGTGACCGGTATCGAACTGGCGCAAGCGGTCGTCGGTGCAATAGTCGGCAAACACACTGCCGGCCATGTCCGCGATCGCGTGCTGATCGTCTGTGAATTCGAAATCCATACGCGCCCCCTTACTCGGCCACAGGCCGGAACAGCGGCAAGGTCAGCTCGCCGTCAAAGGTCTGGAACTCCAGCTGCACGGGCTGGCCGATGCGCAAGTCCTCGCGCGCGACCCCGGTCAGCCCGGCCACCATGCGCACGCCCTCTTGCAGCTCGATCAGGCCAATGGGATTGGGATGATCGAACGGCGCGACTTCGGGGTAATGCATGATCACGAACGAGTACAGCTGCCCGCGGCCGCTGGCCTGCACGCTGTCCCAGTCAAAGGAATGGCATTCGATGCACACCGGCGCTGGCGGATGGCGCAAGGTCTGGCACTGGGTGCACCGCTGAATCAGCAACGTGCCCGCGTCGCAGCCTTCCCAGAAAAACCGCGTGTCGTCGCTCATGCCCGGCTTGGGGCGTTTGGCCACCGGTGCAGCGTTCGCGTCAGCCGGAGCTTGGGGCGCGGTTTGCGGGTGCGCCGGGCGGAACTTGAAGACGCGGAACAACAGCTCCCCGACGGCTTCATCACCGCTTTTATGCTCGACGAAATACTGCATCACCAGCGTGACGAAAAACCCGGTACCCAACCCTGTGGTTTTCTCGTCGCCCACTGAATCCAGGCGCGTGGTGTAATAGAGCTTTTCGCCGGGACGCAGGTTGCGGTTGAAGGTCAGTTCCGAGTTCACCGCCACCACGGACGGGTACCCGTAGGACTCGATCAGCTTGAGCACTTCGTAAGGGTTTTCGGTGGTTGAGCCCGGCGGGTAATGGTTGGCGTGAAAGCCTTCCATGCACCACACCTGCAACATCGAGGGCGGTGCTACCAGCCCGTCCTGATCACTGTTGGCCGCAAAGGCAGGGTCGGTGTACAGCGGGTTGTCGATGCCCATGATTTCGCACCACTGGCGAATCATTGGGGCGTTGACGTCGTCCCAGGCGTACACGCGACCATATTCGCGCCCCACCAGGGCGCGCACGTCGGTTAGCAATTGAGAATCAGCCAAGTTCGTCTCCTGCGGAATGAGCGCGGCAACCGGCGGGTTGCCGCAAAGGGTCGATCAATGCCCGGCGTTCTGCGCGGCACCCAGAAAGGCCGGGCGTTCGCCACCGCCGTGCAACAACAGGTTGCAGCCGCTGGCATACCCGGCCATGGGCGAGGCGATAAACAGGCAGGCGTTACCAATGTCTTCGGGCACCGCCATGCGCCCGGCCGGGATCCCGGCGCTGACAGCGGCCACGCCCTGTTCATCGCCGTAATGCAAATGCGATTGCTCGGTGCGCACCAGCCCCGGACTGACGGCCACCACGCGCACCTTGGGCGCCCACTCCACCGCCAGCGATTGCACCAGCGCCAGCACCCCGGCCTTGGCCGCGCCATAGGCCGCCGTACCCGGTGACGCCCGCAAGGCGCTGATGCTGCCGATAAACACGATGCAGCCGCCGTTGGCCTGCTGCTGCATCAAAACGTTGGCCTGTTGCGCCACATTCAGGGGCGCAATCAGGTTCAGGCGAATGATGCCCTCATGAAAACGCGGCGAAACGCTGGCCGCCTCGGCCGCAGGGCTGCCACCGGCGTTGTTGACCAGCACATCCAGATGCCCGAAGTCGGCACGGATGCCCTCGAACAGGGCCTTGAGCGAGTCCGGGTCACGCACATCGCAGGCCATGAAGATCGCCTGCGCCCCGCCCGCTTGCGGCAGTGCTTGAGGCGCGCTGCGGCCACACACAATCACCCGCGCGCCAGCCTGCAAAAAGCTGCACGCAATACCGGCGCCGATGCCTTTGGTGCCGCCGGTGATCAGCACCACCTTGTCGGTGTAATCGAGTCCTGAGCAGTGGCCCATGAGGTGCTCCTTTTCTTCTGATGGAGCCACTCTAGGGGCTTATTCGCGGGGGCTCGTCGTCTGAACGGACGATGAAGCCGCGCCCCGCCGACGCAACACTTCAGCGCACGCTGCACTGCCAGCCACCGTTTATGAGGACCGCCATGTCAGCCCCCTCCACCGACCCGGTTTTGCTCCAATTCCCGAGCCCGGGCGTCGCCCTGTTACGGCTCAACCGGCCCCAGGCCACCAATGCCCTGAGCCTTGAATTACAGGCCTTGCTGTCGCGCTATTTCGTGGCACTGGCCGACAATCCTCAGGTGCGCTGCATCCTGCTCACGGGCGGCGAGAAGGTGTTTGCTGCCGGCGGTGACATCAACAGCATGGCCGGGGTCGGCCCGATCGAGATTTATCAGCGCCACACCGAACGGCTATGGGCGCCCATCCAGCACTGCCCCAAGCCGGTGATCGCTGCGGTGTGCGGCTACGCCTATGGCGGCGGCTGTGAGCTGGCGATGCTGGCAGACATCATCGTCGCCGGGCGCGGGGCAAAATTTTGCCAGCCGGAAATCCGCATCGGCATCATGCCGGGCATCGGCGGCACCCAGCGGCTGGTGCGGGCCGTGGGCAAGGTCAAAGCCATGCGCATGGCCTTGACCGGACAGCCCATCAGCGCCGAAGAAGCCTGGACGGCCGGGCTGGTCAGTGATCTGGTGGACGATGATCAGGTACAGGCCCATGCACTGGAGATTGCCCGGCAGATTGCCGCGATGCCCCCGCTGGCCGCCGAGCAAATCAAAGAAGTGATCCTGGCCGGGATGGACGGGCCGCTGGAGACCGGCTTGGCACTGGAGCGCAAAGCCAATGCGTTACTGTTTGCGTCGCGGGATCAGAAGGAGGGCATGCAGGCGTTCATCGAAAAACGCGCCGCGCAGTTCGAAGGCAAGTAACGCCGAGCCTGCGCCCACCTCCAGGAGGTGGCGCAGGCTGGCGGTGCAATCACTCAAGCACTCACAGCACTGCGCAGCTCATTCTTCGCCACTTTGTTCGACGCATTAACCGGCAGCGCCTCAAAGAACCGCACCTGCCGTGGCACTTTGTAGTTGGCCATGTGCGTACGCGCCCATTGAATCAGCTGCGTTTCATCCAGCGACTGGCCGTGGCGCAGCACCACACAGGCGCAGCCCACCTCCCCCATGCGCTCATCGGGAATACCGATCACCGCAACCTGTGCAACTGCCGGGTGCTCCAGCAGCCCGGCCTCGATTTCGGCCGGGTAGCAGTTGAAGCCGCCCACAATGAACATGTCTTTGAGGCGGTCGGTGATGCGCAAGTTTCCCGCGTCATCCAGCACGCCAATGTCGCCGGTGTGCAGCCAGCCTTCGCGGTCAATGGTCTGCGCGGTGGCCTCGGGGTCTTCGAAGTAGCCTTGCATCACATGAAAACCGCGCAGGCAGATCTCGCCCGTGCTACCCGCTGGCAACGCGTGGTTTTGCGGGTCGCGAATGCTCACCTCGGTGCCGGGAATCGTCCGCCCGCTGGTCCCGGCGATGGTTTCGGCCGCGTCGTGCGGGTCACAGAGGGTCGCCAGGCCGCCGCACTCGGTCAGCCCATAGGCCGTGGTGACGACAGCAAACCCCAGCTCATGGCGCATGCGCTCAATCAGGATCGGCGGAATCGTGGCCGCGCCCGTCACCGCAATTCGCAGGCTGGATAAATCGGTCTCAGCCAGTTTGGGGTGGGCGAGCATCGACAAATACAGCGTGGGCGGCCCCGGCAGCACGTTGATGCGCTCGGCGCCAATGCGCTGAAACACCGCTTCGGCGTCAAACACCGCGTGCGGCAAGATGGTCGCCCCGGCCAGCAGGCAGGTCAGCCAGCCCGCCTTGTAGCCAAAGGCATGGAAAAACGGATTGATCACCAGATAACGGTCACCCGCCTGCAAGCCAATCACCTTCACGTACTCGCTGAAGGCGCGCAGGTTTTGCCCGTGGGCGCTCATCACGCCTTTGGGTTTACCCGTGGTCCCGGAGGTGAACAGCAAGTCGCTCAGGT
Source organism: Pseudomonas sp. ESBL9 (assembly GCF_036668715.1). Taxonomy (NCBI): domain Bacteria; kingdom Pseudomonadati; phylum Pseudomonadota; class Gammaproteobacteria; order Pseudomonadales; family Pseudomonadaceae; genus Pseudomonas; species Pseudomonas sp. ESBL9. Next base: position 1,017,804 of record NZ_JAZEVV010000001.1, read on the forward strand.
CGGTGCTCTGCACACTGGTCGCTCGCGCCTGCGCGAGGCTTTCACTGACCGTCGCGCCCTGGCTCAGGAACACGGGCCAGCCCAGGTCGCGCTCACTGGCAACCGGTGGTTGACCCAGCAGGATCAGTTGCTCAAGGCTGGCCGGACGATGCGGGGCAAGCATGGCCGGGTAATCAATGCCCAGAAAGCTCGGCTGCACAAACAGCACGCGACTGCCGCTGCGCTGCAGGATGTCGGCCGCTTCGTTGCCTTTCATGCGGGTGTTGATCGGCACCATGACCGCTCCCGCGCAATGGATGCCGAGTGCGGCGAGGATCCAGTCCCGGCCATTGGGTGCCCAGATTGCCACCCGGTCGCCCTTCTCGATGCCCAGCGCCATCAGGCTGCGGGTTACGGCCAGGGCCAGTCGGGGCAAGTCCCGATAGTCCGTGCACTGCCCATCTTCTTCAATGGCCGTGCGCCCGGCATGCTGTTGCGCCGCTTGCTGCAACAAGTGTGGGATGGAGCGCGGCAGGTTTGGCGTGGCGTCCCGCAGGGGGTCATGGCTGGAATTCATCGGTCACTCGTCTGGCGAATTATTCGGGGAAACACACGCGTAACTGTTCACTGCGCGGGATGGACTGGCAGGCCAGCACCCAGCCTTCGCTGAGTTCCTGCTGATCGAGGGCCTCGTTGCGCAGCATCTCGACCGCGCCGCGCTCGACCGTACACATGCAGGTGGCACACGACCCCACCAGGCACGAACTGGGAGGGCTCAACCCGGCGCGCTGCATGGCGCTGAGCAGGGTTTCGCCTTCGCCACACGGCAGCTCGAACTCTTCGCCGTCGAGGCGTACCGACAATTGGCTGCTGACGCCCTCGGGGTTCACGGCGGGCAACGCGGGCACGCTGCCTTCTTCGGGCAGCGAGACAAAGCGCTCCACGTGAATGCGCCCGTGTGGCATGCCCAGCCCTTGCAGGGCACTGACGGCGGCGTCCATGAAGGGGCCGGGGCCACAGATAAACGCCTGGGCATGGGCCCAGGGACGGGCGATTTCGGCCAGTTGCGCCACCGCCGGAATGCCTTGCACCGAATCCAGCCAATGAATGACCTGCAGCCGCTGCGGGTGGGCGCTGGCCAGGGCCTTCAACTCGGCGGCGAAGATCACCGAGGCTTCATCGCGATTGGCGTAGATCAGCAAAATCCGCCCGCTGCCGGTAATCAGCGCCGTGCGCAGGATCGACAGCACGGGCGTCACCCCGCTGCCGCCGCCAAACAGCACAAAGTCATCGTCAAAGTGGCGTGGCACGAAGGCCCCTGCTGGCGCGAGCACGTCCAGGTGATCGCCCTCGCGCAGGTGCTGGCACAACCAGTTGGAGGCGCGGCCGTCACGCACCTGCTTGATGGTCACGCGCAGCGGCTCATCGTGCAGCGGCGTGCTGGACAACGAATAACAGCGCGGCAACCAACGGCCTTCGAACGGCACGCGCAGGGTCAGAAACTGGCCGGGTTTGTAGGTGAACTGCTCGCGCAGCGCGGGCGGCACGTCAAACACCACAGAGCGGGCGTCCGGGGTTTCGGTGATGATGCGCGCAACGCGCAGGGCATGGTAAGCGGGTGTGGTCATGTCAAATACTCATCCCAGGCTGGCAACGTCGTGCGCGAAAGACCGCGTTTGCGTGCCGATCGCCACGGCCTTGCCGGCGCGGCGACCGGAAAACACGCAATCGGCCAGCGACAGGCCGCTGATGTACAAGTGCGAGGCGATGCCGATGGCGGTTCGCCCGGCGCTGTACAGCCCGGCAATGGGTTGGCCGTGGCCGTCCAGTACTGCGCCGGTGTGCTCGTCCACTTTGAGACCGCCCAAGGTCAGCGCGCCCAACGGAAACACCGGGTTGCTGACGCTGATGTCACAGGCATAGAACGGGCCTTGATCCAGCACCTGACGGCTGCCCGGCGATTTGCCAAACGCATCGGGCGCCGTGCCGCGCGCCCCTGCGTTGTAGGCTTGCAAGGCAGATTCCAGCGTGGCGCCGTGCATGCCGCAGGCGGCAGCCAGTTGCGACGCATCGCGACCCTTGCGCACCTTGAGCAGCATCAACGCCAGCGCTGGCAACGCCTGAAACCACCAGTAACCGTCAAACAGCGCCTGACGAATCGCCTGCTTGCGCAAGCGTGCATCCAGCACCAGCCAGGCTTTACCGCCCTGCTCTTCGCACAGCGGCTGGCCGAGGGTGGCGCCGTAGACTTCTTCGTTGCAAAAACGGCGGCCTTCGGTGTTGACCACAATGCCTTTGGGCCAGCAAAACGGCGGGTTGATAAAGCGCCAGGCCGACACCCGGCTCAGGCGGTCACTCTGCGCGCCCACCGATTGGCCCAGACGCAGGCCGCTGCCATCGCAGCCGGTGGCGCCGACCTTGAAGTTGCGGCGAAATGTAGGAGCATGTTCGCGGATCAGGTCGCGATTGAAGATGAACCCGCCCGTGCTCAGAATCACGCCCTTGCGCGCCCGTATCAGCACCGGCCGGGCATGCTCGCGTTCCAGTTGACTGACGGTCTGGCGCAAACGGTCGCAATACCCGGGGGCGAAGTTCTGCAGGCGCTCAGCCCGTGCCGCCAGGCGGGCATGTTGCCGGGCCTCGCGCGAGCCGGTCGGCAGGCGCCACAGTTCGGCACCGACCACGCTGCCCGCGTCGTCGATCACCAGACGCCGGGCGGCCGCTTGCAGCAACGGCTGGACCCCGGCGCGCAGGCAAGCGTCTTGCAGGTGGCCATACAACACTGCTCCGCACTGGCCCTTGCCCACCGTGCGATGGCCGCGAGGCGCTGGCGCTTGCGGGCCGCTGTGGGACGGCACCAGCTCGTTGCCGGAGTAATACAGGAAGTAGCCATCGGACGGGTATGAGGTCTTGCCGCCCGGAGGCACGCTGTGGGCGTACGTTGCGCCGTGGCTTTCGAGCCAGTTCAGGTTGCTGACGCTGTCGGCGCAGAATTGGCGCAGGGTGTCGTCGCGGATGACGCCCCCGGTTTCGTGTTTCAGGTAATCGAACATCGCTTGCGGGCTGTCATCAAAACCGGCCGCCCGCTGTTGCCGGGTGCCGCCGCCTGCGTAGACCACGCCGCCGCTCTTGGCGCTGGCCCCGCCGCCGGTAAAACGGTCGGCAACGATCACCTGGGCGCCGTGGGCACGAGCTTCGAGCGCGGCACACGCGCCCGCTGCGCCCCAGCCAATCACCAGCACGTCACAGCTGTCGTGCCAGGCATCCTCGGCCACGTCGCCCGCGCGCAGGGGCGCGAGGATGTCGGTGTTGCTGGTGTGTTGCGCGGCCGGGCGGCTCATACCGCCGCCTCGGCTTTGGCCGCCGACGCCACCGGCGCGTGGCGGGCGATGTGATGGGCGGCGATGTAGCCGAAGGTCATGGCCGGACCGAGGGTGCCACCGGCCCCCGGATAGCTGGTGCCCATCACCGACGCCGAACAGTTGCCAATGGCGTACAGCCCGGCAATCGGCTGGCCATCGGCACGCACCACTTGGGCGTGTTGATTGGTCAGCAGGCCGCCTTTGGTGCCGATGTCGCCCGCGTCCAGGCGCATGGCGTAAAACGGGCCTTTACGAATCGGGGCCAGGCACGGGTTGGGGGTGATATTGCTGTCGCCGTAATAGCGGTCAAAAACGTTGCCGCCCCGGGCGAAGTCCAGGTCTTCACCGGTCTGGGCGTAGTGATTGATCTTTTGCACGGTATCGCCCAAGCCCTGGGCATCGACGCCGATTTGCGCGGCCAAGGCCTCCAGGCTGTCGGCTTTCCAGTACACGGTGTTGAGCCACTCTTTGCGCAAGCGGCTGTCAGGCGCCACTTGGGCGGGCATCAACGGGCCCATCGCGTAATGGAAACGGAAGTGCCCGTCAAAAATGACCCACGCGGGCACCGAACGCCCGCCGGTCTTGAGGTTGTCTTTGTACATGGCATCGACAAATTCAAGGTACGGGGCCGCTTCGTTGACAAACCGGTGGCCGAGGCTGTTAACCACGATGGCGCCCGGAAACGCCCGTTCGGCAAACACCCCACGGGGTTTTTCTTCACCGGGCACGGCAATGGTCGGCGCCCACCAGGCCCAGTCCATCAAGGCCGTGGCAGCCCCGGCCTTCAGCCCCGCTTGCAACGCAGCCCCGGTGTTGTTGCCCGGTGGCGTGGCGCTCCAGATGGCACGGGTCGGTTGCGGCAAGAATTGCTCGCGCAAGGCCTGATTCTGCTCAAAGCCGCCCGAACCAAAAATCACCCCGCGCCGCGCCTTGAGCGTCAGCACGTTGCCCGCGCTGCGGACTTTAATCCCGGTCACGCGCTGATCGTCGACCAGCAGCTCTTCAAAATCGGTGTTCAACCACAGCGGCACGTTGCGGTCCATCAGCGAGCGGCGCAGTGACGCCACCAGCGAGCTGCCCAGCGCCGCGCGGCGATCAAATTTGCTTTTACGGCGCCATTTGAAATCCAGTTTGTAGCGCGCCATCAATTTGAAGATCAGCCATTGCCAGCCAAAACTGCGGGCCATGGCGGTGTGCGCGTCCCGTGCGGTCCAGGCGATGCGCCCCATCAGCAAGGTGGAGGGCGACGGCTTACGCAGGTTCGCCAGCTCGTCACCCAGCAGGCTGGTGTCGAACAGCTCCGGGTCCAGCGTGCGCCCACCCGGCAAGGCGCCGGGCAGGTGCGGGTAATAATCGGGGTATTTTTCCGCCACCGCATACCGCACACGACTCGTGTGCGTCAGTGCTTTGATCATCGGCGCGGCATTGTCCAGATAGGCCTGCAGACGCGCCTCATCGCCGTGTTCACCGGTCGCCGCCTTGAGGTATTGCATCGACAGCTCGGGGCTGTCGTGCCCGCCTTTGGCTTTGAAGTAATGGTTGTTGGGGATCCAGATGCCGCCGCCGGAGATGGCCGACGTCCCGCCATACTGGTTACTTTTTTCGACAATCAGCACCGAAAGGCCCTGATCGGCGGCGAACAGGGCCGAGGTCATAGCGCCGGCACCGGAGCCGACCACGATCACGTCATAGCTGGACTGAGACTGAACTTGAGCCGTCATTGTTGTTGTGCCATCCGCTGAGGTCTGAAATTCATGCTGACGTCACGCCCGCCACTGCCGTGAGCATTCACGGGCAGCGACGGGCGCGGTGCGGTCAACGCGTGGGGGCCGATTAGACAAACGGGTCGGCGTTGGGCAGGCCCAGTTGCACCAGCCCGTAACTGCGCCGGTAAGCCGCCTCGTTGTTGGCGATGTGCCCACGCGCTTGATGCAGGTCGCGGAAATACCGCGCCACCGGGTTGCCGCTGTACAGCCCCGAAGCCGCCATGCACCGCAGCAGGTCGCTGGCGCGATCGGCGCACACGTTGGTCACGTGGGACGACTGATAGCGGTACAACAGGCGCGTTTCGACATCCGGGTACTGGCCCGCTTCGGCCAGCGCCAACAAGTGCCCGTAGTTGCGCGCCAACACCAGTTTCAGGGCGTCCACGGTGATGATCGCTTCTGCCACGGCGGCTTGCGCGGCCGGGTCTTCGGCGGTTTTGGCGCCATGCTTGCCGATGTGCCCGGCAGCGTTGTCGCGAAACGCGTTGATCGCCCCTTGCAAGGCACCCATGGCCGAGGTCGAGACCGCCCGGGCAAACACCTGGGCGAACGGGATCGAGTACATCGGGTTGGTGTTGATCAAGCGGCCGGGGGTGGCTTCGACGCTGTAGTTGTTGGTGCGTTGTACGCGGTGGGCGGGCACGAAAACGTCTTCGACCACAATGTCGTGACTGCCGCTGCCGCGCAGGCCCAACACGTCCCAGTTCTGTTCAATCCGGTAATCGCTGGCCGGAAGCAGGAAGGTCCCATGCTCAGTGGGGCCGGTTTCGTCTTGCGGCACGATGCCGCCGAGGAAACACCACTGCGCGTGTTGACTGCCACTGGAAAACCCCCAGCGGCCGCTGATCTGATACCCGCCTTTGACCGGCGTCACCTTGGCCACCGGCATGTAGGTGGAGGCCACCAGCGCCGCGCTGTCTTCGCCCCACACGTCGCGCTGGGCCTGTTCCGGGTAGCGGGCCAGTTGCCAGGGGTGGACGCCCATCACGCCAAACACCCAGGCCGTGGACATGCAGCCTTCGGCCAGGATCATCTGGATTTCAAAGAACGTGCGAATGTCCACTTCGTGACCACCCCACGCCTTGGGCTGCAAGGCGCGCAGCAAACCGGTTTCCTGCAAGTCGCGCACCGTGGCATCCGGCAGCTTGCAGTCTTTGTCGGCCTGGACCGAACGGCTTTGCAGGGCCGGGATCAGGGTGCGTGCGCGTTCCAGCAGCTCAAGCTCTATCGGACTTTTCACTCGGGTCGGGTCCATCTTTGGTTCTCCGTCAGTCTCTCGCTGCGCGAATGCGCGGGCGGTCTGTGACGAATAATCCGGCCTGTGACGGTGGCCATCATCGTCAAAGCGGACTAGCCCTAACCCCGTTGTGGTTTAATTGCCGCCTTTTTTCAGCCTCCGTGTTTCAAGGAACTGCCCCATGCCGTCGACTGCCCCCACCCGCGTCCTGATCATCGGTTACGTGTGGCCGGAACCGCGCTCGTCAGCGGCCGGTGGGCACATGATGCAAATCATCGAGAGTTTTTTGCAGCAGGGCTGGCACATCACGTTCAGCAGCCCCGCAGGCGTGGGCGAGCACAAGGCGGATCTGGCGGCGCTGGGGATCGACGAGGTCAGCATCGCGCTGAACAACAGCAGTTTCGATACCTTTATCCGGGAACTGGCGCCGGACATCGTGCTATTTGACCGTTTCATGATGGAGGAACAATTCGGCTGGCGGGTCGAGAAACACTGCCCCCAGGCCCTGCGGGTGCTGGAAACCTCAGACCTGCAAAGCCTGCGCGACGCCCGCCATCAGCAGCTCAAGGCGCGCCTCAAGCACGACAGCGACCCGGACGATTTCAGCGCGCTGTTCGCCCCTGCCCCGCATGCGATCTTCGAGCACATGGCCGACACCGACCTCGCGCAGCGCGAGCTGGCCGCGATTTACCGCAGCGACCTGAACCTGATGATTTCCGACTACGAGATCGACTTGCTGGTGGAGCAGTTTCACGTCCCCAACGCCTTGCTGCACCTGTGCCCGCTTATGGTCGAGGGCGTGCCCGAAACGTTTGTGCCCTACGCGCAGCGCCAGCACTTCTTGAGCATCGGCAACTTTCGCCATGCGCCAAACTGGGACGCGGTGCTGTGGATGAAGACCACGGTCTGGCCGCTGATCCGTCAGCAACTGCCGGATGCCCAGTTACACATTTATGGCGCTTATACCCCGCCCAAGGCCACCGCCTTGCATAACCCGGCCCAGGGGTTCCATGTCCTCAACTGGGCCGAGGATGCCCTGGCAGTGATGCGCCAGGCGCGGGTCTGCCTGGCGCCGTTGCGCTTTGGGGCAGGCATCAAGGGCAAAATCGCTGACGCCATGCTGTGCGGCACCCCCAACGTCACCACGCCGGTGGGTGCCGAGGGCATGCACGGTGACTTGCCATGGGCCGGGGCCATTGCCACTTCGGCAACCGCGCTTGCCGCCGCGGCCATCGAGTTGTACCGCAACGAGGCCGCGTGGCAGCAGGCTCAAGCGCATGGCCGGGCATTGCTGGCTGCGCGCTATCAGCAGAGCATTCATGGCCCGGCGCTGGTGCAGCGTATCGAGGCCTGTCGTGTCGACCTTCAACGTCATCGTCGCAACAATTTCACCGGGGCCATGTTGCGCCATCACCATCACAAAAGTACGCAATACATGGCGCAGTGGATTGAGGCCAAAAACCGCTCACTCTAACGGCGTGATCCCCCACAGGGCTTGTAGTGCGGCACTGAAGGATGGCGCCAGCACGCGATTGCCGTGGCCACTGAGGTGGTTGGAGTCAAAGAACAGCGGTTTGCCGTTTTTGGGGTCATAGGCCGAACACATGGCCGTCGGGCACAGCACCGGGAACGGATCCCACACGGCCAGCGCGGGATACCGCTGTCGCAGACGTACCAGCAATGCCCTTTGTGGCGCGCTCAACTTTTGCAATGTGCTGCGAACCATTGTCAGCCCCGGCGCGCACACCGGATTCATCTGATTGAACCAGTCAGAACAGCGGCTGGGTGCGGCCTTGAACAGCGGTTTGGGTGCTTCGACCAACACCTGCACGTCAAGCGCGTACAGCCTGCTCAGCGTCGCTAGCGCCGACGCCTCTGCCGCTGGCTGATCACGCTCAATACGGGCTAGCAGCTCACTGACGACCGCTTCTTGGCCTCTGGCCCAGCCGATCCCCTGAAGTTCAGGCATCCGCAACGAGGGGAGAAACACGATGTCACCCGGCCGGGCACGCGCCTCAATGTCCTTGAAATCAGCTTCGCGAGGTGGCGCACATTTGGCCGAGTCGCTCGCGAGCAAGGTCAGTACGCCACACCCCCCACGCTCATACTCGATGACCTTGACCCCCAATTGTTGGGAAATCAACGTGAACAAGGTACGGTAAGCGGCTGCGTGAGAATCGCCCATGACGAACAACTGTCGACCTTGCAAACGCGGATCGTCGACCGTTGCCAAGGGATCTCTTGGCCAATGGCGATAGGCGTACCAGGTATAAGTGTCTCGGGTCTGACTCAGTGATAGCTGTTCTGTGTTACGGGTGATGGCAACTGAGGTCAATACGAAAAAAACCACTGCCGCGCCGCTCATGGCGAGCGTCAGCACCGGTGACCGCTGGCGCAGCGAGATGCTTGAGCGGACGGGTCTTTCAATCCAGTGATACGACATCGCGGCCAGCGAAAAAACCAGTACGGGATACACCCACTGCACCCAAAGCAACTCCAATCCCGTCGTCCACTTAAAAAACACCCTGACGGGCCAGTGCCACAGGTACAGCGAATAGGACAATAAACCGATATACGTCAGTGTCCGGCATTGCAGCACCCTTAGCAGCGGCGAGGCAACGTGGGGCGCGGGTAATAGGATGGCCGACAGCATCAACAACGTACCCAGCACCGTGACCAACGCCCACGGAAACGGAAACTGCTCAGGCCGGGCGAACCAAAAACTGACAATCAAAAAAGCCGCGCCAGACACTAACGCAGCGTTGGCCAGTGGCGCTGAGGCTAAAGAGCCTCGTCGGGCACCAATGACCTGAAACAGCATGGCCCCGGCGGCCAATTCCCAAAAACGACCGGGCAAAAGGTAAAACGCCGACAATGGCGCGGTCGTTGTCTGCAGCGCACACGTGACCAGTGATACAAACGCCAACATTGGCAGCAGCATCCGCGCAACAAAAGAGCGTTCGCGATACCGTAGCCACACCCAAAACAACGCGGGAAACAGCACATAAAACTGTTCTTCAACCCCTAATGACCACGTATGAAGAAAAGGATTGAGGTCGCTACCGGGGGAAAAATAGGTGTCGGTGTGCAATGCCAGCACCCCATTGCTCAGCCCCAAGAAAGCAGCGAGCCCGGTGCGATTGATATGGTCACTGAGCCAAAACTGCGGCATGAACATCGCAGACAGCACAAAGCTGACCAGCAGTACACACAACAATGCAGGAAGAATGCGCGCACAACGACGTCGATAAAAATCCCCCAGAGACCCAATCAAACCGCCAGACGATCGTTCACTCAGCGATTGGCTGATGACATACCCCGAAATGACAAAGAACATGTCCACCCCGACAAACCCGCCGGGCAGAATGTTCAGGTAATCGGTGTGGAAGATGATGACAGAAAGCACGGCAATGGCCCGCAGGCCATCAATGCCGGGGATATAGGAACGAGAGTGTCTGGACATTGAGGAACCTGCGCACGCGGATAATTGACCGCTTTGACACTAACTTGGCGTCGGGTTAACGGCAGTAGGCTGTGTCCCAAGTTCACGTAGTACGCTGCTCGGCTTTGACGTTCAGTCTGTTCGCCGACGCAACACATAGGTGTCCATAATCCACCCTTTACGCAGCCTCGCCTGCGTCCTGGCGTGTTTGATCTGTGCGCACACGTCGCGCAACTTGCCGGCAATCAGGATTTCATCGGCGGTGCCGAGGTAAGCGCCCCAATAAATGTCGAGGTCTTCGTCGACAAAGGCTTCGAACGCACACTGGGCGTCGAGCATGACCACGACGTTGTCCAGGTCATCGGCGCACAGTTGTCGCCCGGTGGTGATGCGGATCGGCTGGCCGATGCCGTTGAGGGGAATGCGATGCCGGGCCGCGAGGGCCTGCACACTGCTGATGCCGGGGATCACGTGATAGTCAAACGCGCTGCTGCCCTGCTCACGAACCCGCTCAAGAATACGCAGCGTGCTGTCGTATAACCCAGGCTCGCCCCACAACAGAAAAGCCCCGCAGGCTCCGTCGCCCAGTTCGCTGTCGATCAGGCGTGCGTAGACCTCGGCGCGTTGCGCGTGCCAGTGCTCGACCCCGGCGGTGTAAGACGCGGTTGCGCTGTCACGCTTGGGATCGTTGACCTGAACCACGCGATACGCCGGGTTACGGATGTAACGCTGGCAGATGTCCAGCCGAAGCCGGACCAGATCCTGGGTAATGGGGCCTTTATCCAGTACAAAAAACACGGACGCACGATTGAGCGCTTCGATCGCCTGCACCGTGATGTGTTCAGGATCGCCAGCGCCCATGCCAATCAGCAGAAGGGTTTTCATGCACAGAAGGCTCCGCAGTCGTCGTGCCGCTGACTATAGAGGGTCAAGCCGACGTCCGCACCGCGAATCAGCCGGTCAATACTGGGCTGACTCGCGCAGAATGTGCGTTACCAGATGTTGAGGTTGTAGCTGACGATCAGGCGGGTTTCGTCCACGTCGCGGGCGAATTTTGAGTAGTTGGTGCGGTAGGTCGCATTGCGAAAACGCAGGCTCAGGTCTTTGAACGTGCCGCTTTGCACGATGTATTTGACCTCGGTGTCGCGTTCCCACTCTTTGCCTTCTTCGGCGCGGCCCACCACCTTGATGTTGTCGCCGTTCACGTAGCGGGTCATGAACGACCAGCCGTTGTAGCCCATAGCCTTGAAGTCATAGTCGTACCGCACTTGCCAGGAGCGTTCCTGAGCGTTGGCGAAATCGTTGACTTGCAGGTAGTTGACCAGGTACGGGTTGCTGCCATCCAGATACGGCATGGACGTGTCGCCGTTCATGCGCTGCCAGCCCGCGCTGACTTTATGCCCGCCCAGCGAGTAACCCAGCATGGCCCCCAGTGCGCGGTTGTCGATGGTCGATGCCTTGGCGGAACCGGTATCGTCACTTTTGAGCAGGCGCACGTCGGCCGACAGCACGCCCGGCCCGATCGGCTGGTTGGCCAGCAGACCGACGAATTGCTGGCGATAGATGTCTTGCAGTTCGGCGTAGTGGTACTGCGCGGTCAGACGCTCGTTAACCTTGTAGTCCAGGCCGTACATGTTGAAGTGATCGGCCGTGATGTTGCAGCCATAACGCTTGTTCTTGCAGTTGAGGCGCAAATCCTGCGGGTCGGTGGAATCACGCGCGGTGTAGCGATTGAGGCGCGATGCCATGATGGTCAGGTCGTTGACATCTTTGGACACCAGCATCGCGCCGTTGAACATGTTCGGCAGCAAACGGCCGTCGTTGTACTTGAGCAACGGCAGGTCCGGGAGCAAGGCACCGTACTTGAGCACCGTGTCAGATATGCGCATTTTGGCGGTGACGCCGATTTTCGCGTATTGGTCCTTGGAACGACGCGGGTCGCTGCCGGTCGAAGGCAACAGCCCGCTGTTGCTGTCGGCGGGACTGGAATCCAGTTTCAGGCCCAGCATGCCCAGCGCGTCCAGACCAAAGCCCACGGTGCCTTCGGTGTAGCCAGATTGCACGTTGAGGATAAACCCCTGGGCGGTTTCTTCGCGCTTGGAGGCGCCTTGCGGGCTGGAAGTGCTGCCGTCCCGGAAATCGCGATTGAAGTACACGGTTCGGGCTTCGAGCTTGGCGGTGCTGTCTTCAATAAAACCGCCGGCCTGGGTATGTGCGGCAAAACCGGCGCACACGGCCAGCGCGCTCAGGCGTGCAACCCGGCACGGTGGCAACAACGAAAAAGGGACAACCATGTACAAGCTCCAGCAGCGAATCATTCGCAAGACGAAAACCATTGAGCCTGCACCTTCGGTCAAAAACCGGGGCGAAAGCGCTCAATGCAAAAGGGGGCGCAATTGTACGAAAGGCTAAGCCGCTGCCTCATACGACCTTAGTCGCAAATGATGGCCTTTTGCCCAAATTTAACCCTATTCACGTCGTTAATAGCGTTTCACCCATATCCGGCCTTAAATAGACGCACCCACGATTGACACCCTCAGGATTTTTCATGAGCGCCGTATTTTCCCTCAGCCAACTCGCGCCCCTGTCGCAACGCCTGGACTGGCAACGAAACCCGCTGGGTGATGTGGCTGACTGGCCGCAAAGCCTGCGCACCTGCGCGCAGCTGTTAATGAACTCGCCCATGCCCATGCTATTGCTGTGGGGCCAGCAGTTGACGCAGATCTACAACGACAGCTTTGCCGTGCTGGCCGGTGACAAACACCCGAACGCCTTCGGCCAGCCGGTGCACCAGAGCTGGCCCGAGTACCGGGAGTTCACCCAGCCGATCATTGACGCCGTGCTGGCAGGCGAAAGCCGCACCCACGTCGACCAGTATTTTTTGATCCCTGATCGCCAGCACGCCAATGAAATGTGGCTCGACCTGACCTTCAGCCCGGTGTGCGACGAGTCCGGCGCGGTGGCCGGGATCCTGATGATGGCGGTCAAGGCTTCGCGCCGCCGTCGCACGGCCATCAAGCTACGCCAGCGCTCAAAAGCCACGCGCCAGGCCCAGCATGACACCGAGGAACGTCTGCGACTGGCGCAGACCGTCACCAACGGCGTGGGCACCTGGGACTGGAACATCGACCAGGACCTGTTCGTGACCGACAGCCGATTCGCGCAGATGCATGGCATCGAGCCGCAGTTGTCGGGGCAATTACCGATTACCGCGTATTTACAAGGCGTCCACCCCGAAGACCGGGGCCTGCTGACGCGCTCGATCAAAGCCTGTCTGGCCAGCAATGGCGAGTACGCCGAGGAATACCGCCTGCTGGACGCCGATGGCACCATCCGCTGGGTGTTCGCCCGCGGCCGTTGCTTCAGTGCGGACCCAGGCCGCGCCCAGCGGTTCATGGGCGCAGCGCTGGACATCACCGAACGCAAGAAAACCGAACAAGCCCTGCTCCACCTCAATGAAACCCTGGAAGAACGGGTGGCCGAACGCACGCAGGCGCTGGCTGAAGCCAACGTTCAGCTGCAACGCGAAATGCAGGAGCGCGAACGGGCCGAAGACGCGCTGCGCCATGCTCAGAAGATGGAAGCCGTGGGCCAATTGACCGGCGGCATCGCCCATGACTTCAACAACATGCTCACCGGCATCATCGGCAGTCTCGATCTGATGAAACGCTACATTGCGGCGGGCCGTAGCGCCGAGATCGGCCGTTTTACCGATGCGGCGGTTTCCTCGGCACAGCGGGCGGCAGCCCTCACCCACCGGCTGCTGGCGTTTTCACGGCGCCAGTCGCTGGACCGCAAGCCGCTGGACCCCAATCATCTGGTGACCTCACTGGAAGAGCTGTTCAGGCGCACCAAAGGCGCCCATATCACCCTTGATGTGCAACTGGGCGACAACATCTGGGCCGTCAACACCGATGCGGGCCAGCTGGAAAGTGCCTTGCTGAATCTGATTATCAACGCCCGCGATGCCATGCCCCAAGGCGGCACCTTGCGCGTGCGCACCCGCAACAGCTACCTCGACGGCACGGACATCAGCACCCTGGAGCCGGTCAAGGCCGGGGACTATGTGATGCTCGAAGTCAGCGACAACGGCTCGGGCATGACGCCACAGGTGCTGGCCAAAGCGTTCGATCCATTTTTCACCACCAAGCCCATCGGCCAGGGCACGGGGCTGGGCCTGTCGATGATTTATGGCTTTGCCCAGCAGTCGGGCGGGCACGTGACCATCACCAGTGAAAGCGGCAACGGCACGTGTGTGCGCCTGTACTTGCCCCGCCATTACAACCTGCAGGTGCAACCCCGTCCGCCAGTCACCCACCCCGATGCGCCCTGCGCCATCGAAGGTGAAAGCGTGCTGGTGGTGGAGGATGACCCGGCCGTGCGCACGCTGGTGCTCAATGTGCTGGATGAGTTGGGCTACACCGCCCATCAGGCGCCGGATGCCAAAACCGCGCTGGCATTGCTGGAGTCGTCGCTGCGCATCGACTTGCTGGTGACCGACGTGGGGCTGCCCGGCATGAACGGCCGCCAGTTGGCGGAAATCGCCCGTCAACAGCGATCCGGCCTGAGCGTACTGTTCATGACCGGCTACGCGGAAAGTGCGATCCAGCGCGAAGGCTTTTTGGACACAGGCATGGACATGATCGGCAAGCCGTTCTCGGTGGATAAGCTGGCGACCCTGATTCGGGCAATGATCCCGGCGAAAACTCAGGCATAATCCGCGCCCTCGAATTTGCCCTACAGCTGCAAGGTATACGCCCCATGAAAGCTCAAGCCCGCCACATTCTGGTGAAAACCGCAGAAGAAGCCGAGTCCCTCAAGCAACGCATTGCCAAGGGCGAAGCCTTCGACGTGCTGGCCAAGAAGTTCTCGACCTGCCCTTCGGGCAAGCGCGGCGGCGATCTGGGCGAAGTGCGGCCGGGGCAAATGGTTGGCGTGATCGACCAGATCATCTTCAAAAAACCGCTGCGCGTGGTGCATGGCCCGGTCAAAAGCAAATTTGGCTACCACCTGGTGCAGGTGTTTTTCCGCGACTGAGGGGCGCGGTCACCTAAGCGCAACCGCGTGCCTCAACCGCCAAAGGCTTAAAAAAAGATCTCGAAAGGCTCAACCACCGTGAGCTGTTCGTCCACTAGGCAGCCCGTACGCCATTTATCAAACGTCAGGCACGGGTGGGACGTCCCGAAGCTGATGATGTCGCCCACGCGCAGTTCAAGGCCGGGAGCGACCGTCATGAACCCGTGTTGGTCCATCAGCGCCGTTACGGTGCACGCGCTCACGTCATCGCCCACGTCAGCAGCATCCCCTTCGCGGTAACGCTTCAACGGGACGGGCAGCCCTGCGTCATACGCCACATCGCGCTTGCCCAGCGCCACCACGGCCAATCCGGGTTCGGGCAGCGATTGCACCTGAGCCCACACTTCCAGCGCCGGGCGCAGGCCCTCGTGCAAGTCGATGCGCCGATCCAGCACGCAGCATTGCGCTGTTTTGTAGATCCCGTGATCGTGGGCCACATAACTGCCGGGGCGTAAAACACTCAGGAAGCGTCCACTGGCTGCCTCGGCGGCGAAGGCTTCGGCAATCAGGTCATACCAGGCCGAGCCCGACGCGGTGATGATCGGCGTGTCTCGCGCAAACGCGCCGTCACGCTGCAAGGTGAGCGCCAGGCGCACCAAGGAGGCGGCAAAGGCGCGGATGTCGGTGACGGCCTGTGCGCCGTGAATCACCCCTTCGTAGCCTTCGATCCCGGTCAGTGCCAACGCCGGTTGCGCGCGGATGGCAGCGGCCAGGGCCATGACCTGGGCTTCGGTCCGGCAACCGCATCGCCCGCCTGCGACGCCATATTCGATCATCACGTTCAAACGCTGGCCGCGTTCAGCGAAGAACGCGCCGAGGGCGGCAACGTTGTCCGGGTGATCGACCAGGCAGTGAAATTCAAAACCGGGGTCGTCCAACAGGTCAGCGATAAGGGCCATGTTCGGGCGACCCACCAACTGGTTGGCCATCAACACCCGGCGCACCCCGGCCGCATACGCTGTGCGGGTCTGCACCGCGGTGGCCAGGGTCATCGCCCAGGCGCCCTGCGCCATTTGCCGACGAAACAAGGCCGGGGCCATGCTGGTTTTGCCATGGGGGGCCAGCTCGCCGCCGCTGCCCGTGACGAACGCCTGCATCCAGCGAATGTTGTGCTCCAGCGCCTGGCGATGAATCACCAGGGCCGGGAGGCTGACATCACACAGCAGGTGGTCTGCGACACGCGCCGCGCCCTTTTCCACTTCGCTCCGGCTCATGGCTCACCCCTTGGCTTTGTAGGCAATGCAGTCGATTTCGACCTTGCAGTCCACCATCATCATTGCCTGTACGCAGGCGCGGGCCGGGGCGTGTTCAGCCTTGAAATAGCTGGCGAACACCTTGTTGAAACTCCAGAAGTCCCGCGGATCGGCCAGCCACACGCCTGCACGCACCACATCTTCGAGGCCGTAACCGGCTTCTTCAAGGATCGCGATCAGGTTTTGCATGGTTTTATGCGTTTGCTCGACGATGCCGCCGGCAATGATTTCGCCCTGCTCCATGGCCACCTGCCCCGAGACGTGAAGCCAGCCATCGGCTTCCACGGCGCGGGCAAAGGGCAACGGCTGACCACCGGCGCCAATGGCGCCTGTTCCGAAACGCGTGATGCTCATGACACTCTCCTCGACAAGAACGGGCGACGAAGGCGCCCAGGTCTGGGAGTTTGCCATACACGCGCAGGCGTGGAGTTAGCGGTAGAGGGTGATGAAGATCCAGGCGAACCCGGCCAGGACGAGGGTCATGCAGACCACATACAGCAAAAACGCACGTTTCACGTTCAGTACTCAACGGCAAGGGCACCAATCTGCTCGGACGACTGGCAGATTTTCAGCGGCGCGCAGTCTATCAGCCGGTGATGTCGCTGTGATATTGCAGCGAATAATGTTTCAGGCTGTTTCCGATCAGTGGAGTCGTTATTGCAACACCCACCACGCGGGCAACAGCTGTTGCACGTTAGGCTCGGCAAAACGGTCATCAATCAAGAACACTGCGCCCTGATCGCTCTGGGTACGAATCACGCGACCGGCCGCCTGCACGACCTTTTGCAAGCCCGGATACAGATAGGTGTAGTCATACCCTGCTCCGAACAACGCGGCCATGCGCTGTTTGATCTGTTCATTGACCGGGTTGAACTGGCTCAGCCCCAAGGTGGCGATAAAGGCGCCAATCAGGCGTGCGCCAGGCAGGTCGATGCCTTCTCCAAATGCCCCGCCCAGCACCGCAAAACCGATGCCCTGCCCGGTCAGGGTGAAACGGTCGAGAAACCCCTGACGCGCTGTTTCATCCATGCGCCGGGCCTGTTGCCATTGGGGGATGTGCGGGTAGCGTTCAGCCAGCAGCGCGGCCACTTGCTGCAAGTAGTCAAAACTGCTGAAGAACGCCAGGTAGTTGCCCGCCCGCTGTTCAAACTGCTCGGCCATCAGCTCGACAATCGGCGCCAGTGAGGTTGCCCGGTGGCTGAAGCGGGTGGAGATGTGGCTCATGACGCACACCGACAGCTGTTCGGCCTTGAACGGCGACTCGACGTCGACCCATACCGTGTCTGGCGCTAGCCCGAGCAGATTGGCGTAATACGCGCGGGGGTTGAGGGTGGCTGAAAACAGCACATTACTGTGCGCACTGGCCAGGCGCGGTCCGATAAAAGCCGCGGGCACCACATTGCGCAGCGTGAGCTGTGACAGGCGACGCTTGCCGGTGTCACGCAGGGTGACGTCGAAAATGAAAGGCGTGCCGAACAGCTCCGCCACCCGGCTAAATTGCAGCGCCTCGAAGTAAAAACCCTGCAGCTCGCCGGTCATGCCGTGCGGGTGATCGTTGAGGTAATCGCCTATCGCGGTGATGCAGGTCGTCAACGCGTTCAGCCACTTGCCCGGCAGTTGCGGATGAACCTGATACGGGCCGATTTGCGCTTTGTGCAGTGCGTTCCACTCGCGATTGAGGCGTTTGAACGCCTTGTCGAGGGGCGCCGGCGCATTCAGGCGCACGGCGTTCAGGCTGTACTGGTCGAGGCTTGCGCTGTACATCTGGCGGGCGCGCTCCACGAGGTTGTGGGCTTCGTCGATCAGGGTGGCGACTTTCCATTGGTTGGCCTGTGCCAGGCCATACAACAAGGCACTGAAGTCGAAGTAATAGTTGTAATCGGCGATCACCAGATCGGCCCAGCGGGCCATTTCCTGGCTCAAGTAATACGGGCATACCTGATGCGCCAGGGCCACTTCGCGCAACGTGGCCTGATCGAGAAGCGAGTGCTCAACGGCGGCCTGACGCGCGGCCGGCAAACGGTCATAAAAACCGTTGGCCAATGGGCAGGCCTCGCCATTGCAGGCGTTTTGCGGGTATTCGCAGGCTTTGTCCCGTGCCACCAGCTCAAGTACGCGCAGCGCTGTCGGGCCTGCGGCGGGGTACAGCCGTTGCGCCGCGTCCAGCGCTAACTGTCGGCCAGGGGTTTTGGCGGTGAGGAACAACAGTTTGTCCAGTTGTTGCGCAGGCATGGCCTTGAGCAGCGGGAACAGCGTGCCTACCGTTTTACCAATCCCTGTTGGCGCCTGGGCCATCAGGCAGCGGCCGGTGCTGACGGTTTTGTACACGGCCTCGGCCAGCGGGCGTTGCCCGGTGCGAAATACCGGGTGGGGAAATGCCAGCCCGCGGGCGGCCTCGTCGCGAAGGGCGCGGTGCGCCACCTCCTGTTCCGCCCACGCCAGAAACTGCTCACATTGGCGGGTGAAAAACTGTTGCAGGTCGGCGGCGCTCCATTGTTCCTGCAGCCGGGTCTCCTTTTCACTGACGATGTCGAAATACACCAGCGCCAGATTGACCGCGGGCAACTCCAATTGTTGACACAACAACCAGCCATACACCTTGGCCTGGGCCCAGTGCAGGTGACGATGATTCGCTGGCAGGGCCGCGAAGTCCCCGCGAAAGGTTTTGACCTCTTCCAGCACGTTGTTAAGCAGGTCGTAGCCATCGGCCCTGCCCCGTACACAGAGCGTGCGGTAATGGCCCTCAAGGCTCAGTTCAGCTTGATAGCTGGCAGCGCGCCGGGATGCCACGGTGCGATGCCCGGCCATGCCTTGTTGCGCACTCGGCGACGGCGTGAAGCGCAGGTCAAGGTCGCCGATTTTGGCCGTGAACTCGCACAAGGCCCTGACTGCAATGCGATAACTCACGTGGTGCATTCCTGCCATTGCACGTAACACACCGTGACCGGCATCTGGTGCTGCTCGCAAAAGGCCAGCCAACGCAACTGGTTGTCTTGCAGGCGATCCCCTGGCCCTTTGACTTCGATCATGCGGTAGGTTTTTTGCGCGGGCCAAAACTGGATCAGGTCGGGCATGCCGGTGCGGTTGGCTTTTATGTCCAGTAACAGCCGGCTGAACCACAGCTGCAAATGCGCGGGCGGCAGGCAGTTCAGCGCCTCCTCCAGCAGGTGTTCACTCAGGTGGCCCCAGGCCACGAATGGCGACTGCACGCCGTATTTTCGGGTGTACGTGTCGCGAATGGTGTGCCGGTATCGTCCGTCGTGCAATTGCGCGAAACAGGCGTCGAACAGCTCGGCCCGCCGTGCGTGGAAGTCGTCCTCCAGCAAATCGGCGGGGCCGCTTTGATACGGATGAAAAAATGCACCCGGCAACGGCGCGAAAATGGCAGGCCAGCACAACAACCCGAACAATGCGTTGATCAGGGTGTTTTCCACGTAATGCACCGGTGCATCTTCGGTGTGCAAATGGGCCACCACGCTGAACTCCACTGAACGCTGCGCATGGCGCTCCAGGCACAGGTCAAGGCGTAGCGGAGCGCGAGGTTTGGCGCGAGGCTCGGCGGGCAGGCCGAGTTTGCGTCGCAGGCGCGGGATCATGCGCTGCACTTGCTGGAGCTCCGCGTCAGTCAACGGTGCCTGCTCGGCTGTTTGTGCCAGCGCATACGCCTGCTCGTACGCTTGCAAGTGCTCCATGACCCGCACCGTGCGCACTCGGGCTTGCGGGTGCTGGCTGTGAGGGTAAATGTGCAAGGCTCGCAGATGATCGCCGGCACGCTCGTGGTAGTACCCCAATTGAAACAACAAACGCGCGCGGCGGCGTGCTAGCCAGCGGTTATCGGCCGTGTAGTCCAGCACGTGCTGCAAAACGAGTTCGACGTCTTGCGCGGCTTCGAACTGTTCGCGGCACGCATGCAGGTGTAAATAGCCGTCAATATCAGCCCGACACCGCAGGGCACGGGACGCCGGGCTCAATGGCACGGCCTCATAGGTAAACAGACCCAAGTCAGCCAATACCAGGTCGGACCAGCTCAGGTTGAGAGTGCCGAAGAACATCAAGCGCAGACGATCACCCAGGGTCCGGTTGGTCAGGGTCAACAGCCGGTCTTCAAGGCCCGGGCACCAGTTGCCCAAGGTTTGCTCATGGGTCAGCTCAAGGCTCAACCGGGCTTCCCAGTCGGACTTTCGGCCTTTGGGATCAGCAATATGCGCCGCGAAAAAGCGCAACAACTCTGCCTTTTGCAACACCTCGAACACGTCTGCCAGGTTGATCCTTGCCTGGTCATTCACCCACCCCTGTTCCAGCAAGGGCGCCGCTGCACGGGCGATATCCCCGATTTCTGCGTAATTGAGCTTGCTGGCGCGAAAATGCGTGCCCTTGCGCATGACCAGCCTCACCCACAGCGCCTGTGAGGCGCCCGGCAATTGGAGGAAGGTGTCGATGAAGCACTGCTCTTCGAGGTTCAGCAGGTCGTCGTAACGGGATTTGATCCAGTGCAAGACGTGCTGGAAGTTCTTCAGGTAGTACAACGGGTCTTCAAGGGGATTGGAAATCACAGGCGGAACAAACCACTGATGTTTAATACTGGATAAGCGTACAGATATCAGGTCGTCCGGCGGGTTGGCAATGGCTAATGGATGAATGGTTCAACTGCGTCGCTTACCGGGGTCGTGGGACGCCAGGATGTCGATCAGGGTCGTGCCTTCGGCCAGATCAATCTTGCGCAAGGTATAAAGCGCCTGCAGGGATTTGATAGGCAGCCCGCTGATGGTTTCAAGCCAGCCTGCGTGTCGCGCGCAGGCATCAGGTTGTGCTTGCAAGGCGTGATGGAGTTCGTTTAACAACGGTACGTTGTCGGGGTAGTTACGCTGCACGAACGATTCCAACTGGCCGCCCTGTTCGACAAAGGGCGATTGAATAAAACAACGGATATGCTCGTCGCTCAAGTTATACAGATCATTCAAATACTGCGTTATCTGAATTCGCAACTTCTGAATTCGCTTGGGTGTATTAAATGCACTTGCGATGACACCCGTAAGTTGCCCCTTGTATCGAGGGTTACATTCATTTTGCTTGGCCAGACTTTGCAGATATAAACTGACGCCACTGCAATAATCGCCTGCTTCGGTGTAACGGTGACGCAACCCCTGCATATGGGCTTCAACCAGCACCACTGCCGTTTGAGGCTCTTCAATATTGACACCCGGGGCATTCAATTGGCCTTCGGTAAAATGAAGGGCCTCAGAGTTGAGGATTTCCATCTCGCAGGACAAACAATCAAACACGTTAATCACCGCCAACTCCCCGCGGGTCGCGGCACTGACAGGACGCTGGTCGGGTATGGAGTGCGGGTGCATCATCAAGCGTGATGCCTGATCAAGTTGCAGGCACATATCAAGCGCGGCCGACAGTACATCGTCCGGCGGGCTGGCCGTACAGTGCCCCAGGCGCTGTGCCACCTTGATCATCCAATGCGCATATTCGCCCAGATGCGGCGGCGGGCGTCTGTCAATCAGTGCATTGACCACCCCACCCCACCTGTAGGCGGTTTGAAAGAGCGCGGCCCGTGACAACAGGTCGCCATACAAAAAAGTCGCCCTTGCGTCCCCTTCTGACACATGCCCCCACATCAAGACATCCTGCCGACTGGCCACCGGGCTCAGCTCATTGAACGGGGTATGGCGTGTGATGGGATGTGCGCCCGTGTCATCGACCTGTAGCAGTTCAACGCGATCGTCGTCATACAGGAATAACTCATTGCACTGGTGATGAAACCTTGTCATGACGGACGCCGTAAGCCGCGGCTGGCGTAGCACGGCCAGGCGCAACATGAACGACACAGGTGATCGGGCGGCAATACTCAACTGTGCTGCGCGCAAAAACGCCAAGGTATACGCGCTTTCCTTGCCGCCCTCATGCACCACCATCACCCGGAACTGCCCGATGCGCTCGACACCGCCCGCAGCCACCAGTAACCGCTGAATCAACAATTGCAACGCAATGCGCTCATGTCGACTGAAGAACCCTGTCAGGCGATGCAGAACTTGTTGATATACAAAGCTCATGGCCTGCTCATGAAAAGTACTCATGGGTTAACCCTCCGCAACGTCTTATTAGTATTCGCAGGCACACTCAAAGCGGCCAGGCAAACCCTGCTCCCCCATAGAAACAAGGACAGGTATTACTTAAATGTAAGAATTAGACTACGCGACTAGCACTCATCCAGATGCGCCCTATACCAACCAACTTCCATATGAGTGGCCATCAGTAAGCTATCAGTATTCACACCCAAATGAAAAGCCATTTGAGCATTTAAATAATTAGACTGACCGGTCACACTTTAATGTTTAATAAGACTCCAAAGTTATCCGCATACATATTAAACATATCGAATAGGCTTTAAACATCAAACCAAGAAGTTTCAACCTGAATGATGAATCCAAACAAAAACGTCACCCACCCTCATCAAGGGTGGGTGACGTTATCATCTGCCCGTTAACAGGATGCGAACTCACACTTGTAGGGCGACTCGCCCTCTGCAGGGGCATTCATCCATATAACGATGCGCTTGCACAAACTCCTCGAAAGGAAACACTTTGACCACCAGCGGGCGCAGAATCCTGTCGGCCGTCCATTCATTGATGGCTTGCAACGCACGGGCCATGGCTTCTTGGTCCTGAGCGATACCCAATTCCGGCTTGCCGGTGAAATTACCGATGCAATGCACAAAGAACTGAATGTTTTTCTGGAACGCCGCGCAGGCCGGAAATGGCGTTTGATTACCGCCTTGCAAACCGTAAAGTACCAGGCTGCCACGCGGGGCAAGCACATCGCCCAGCACTGACATTTGCGGCCCGCCCAACCCGTCGAACACAGTGTCTACGCCTCGACCGTCCGTGATCTTGTTGATTTGCATCAGCAAGTCCTGTTCTTCGGTAACGATCACCTTGTCGGCACCCAGTTCGCACAAGTAATCGCGCTCGGCGGCATCTTTGGTGGCCGCGATCACCTTGGCGCCCAACGCTTTGCCCATCTGCACGAACGAAGGCCCTGCGCAATGGCTGGCGTCGGTGATCAGCACGGTCTGCCCCGGCTTGACCCGCGCCAAGTCCACGTAGGCGAAATAGGCAATCAACAAGGGCGTGTAATGCACGCTGGCCTCGACCGGGCTCAGCACCTGCGGATAAAGGGTCAGGGCAGAACGCGGCATCAGGACCTGCTCGCCATAGCTCGGGTAGTCATTGGCACTGTGCGCAGGGAAGCTGGCCACCTTGTCGCCCGGCTTCAAGTCACTCACGCCCTCACCGACTGCGGTCACGACCCCCGCCATCTCCTGACCGATACCGGCGGGCAGACGAGCGTGTGACGGCGCCAGATTTTGCCGCCACAGCACGTCGTACCAACTGATACCAATGGCTTCGACGCGCACCTGCACTTCTCCGGGCGCGGGCGCAGCGACCTCGTGCTCTTCGCACTTGAGCACCTCGGCCGAGCCAAACTTGTGAAAACGGATCGTGCGCGACATCGCAAACCTCGCCAAATTAATCGCTAATACCCCAGGACTTTATCGGGGCTTTGGGCGCAAGACTAACAGACAGCATTAATAGTCGACATGTCTGACATTGATCGGCGGCCGCGGTGCTTGCGACACCGAGGCCGTCAAAAAAGCTGCGCAAAGCGCAAAGTTAATCCGATCAGGCAATCAGAAAGCAAATCTAGGCAGTGACGGTTTGGCCTGTATGCCCGTAAGATCCGTCACCTAAGTCCCTCTAGACCCGCCTGTGAAGCCAGCGAGATGAACCGTAACGACTTGCGTCGCGTCGATCTTAACCTGCTGATCGTCTTTGAAACCTTGATGCATGAACGCAGTGTGACCCGTGCCGCAGAGAAATTGTTCCTCGGCCAACCGGCGATCAGTGCGGCGTTATCGCGCCTGCGCAACCTGTTCGATGATCCGCTGTTTGTGCGGACCGGGCGCAGCATGGAACCTACGGCGCGGGCCATTGAGATTTTTGCGCTGCTGTCCCCGGCGCTGGATTCAATTTCCACGGCGGTCAGCCGCGCATCCGAGTTCGACCCGGCCACCAGCACCTCGGTGTTCCGCATCGGGTTATCCGACGACGTAGAATTTGCCCTCCTCCCCATGCTGCTCAAACGCCTGCGCGCCGAAGCGCCTGGCATCGTGCTGGTGGTGCGGCGGGTGAACTACATCTTGATGCCGCCGTTGTTGGCGTCCGGGGAAATTTCGGTCGGCGTCAGCTACACCAGCGACCTCCCCGCCAATGCCAAACGCAAAGTGTTACGTCGCAGCAAGCCTAAACTCTTGCGCGCCGACACCGTGCCGGGGTCGTTGTCACTGGATGATTTCTGCGCCCGCCCCCACGCCCTGGTGTCATTCGCTGGCGACCTGAGTGGTTTTATCGATACCGAGCTGGAAAAACTTGGCCGCAAACGCCACGTCGTGCTGGCTGTTCCACAGTTCAACGGCCTGAGTACCCTGCTGGCCGGCACCGATATCATCGCCACCGTGCCCGACTACACCGCTGAAGCGCTCACAGCCGCTGGCGGCATACGCGCCGAAGACCCGCCGCTGGACACGCAAACCTTCGAATTGCACATGGCCTGGCGCGGGGCACAGGACAACGATCCGGGAGAACGCTGGCTGCGCTCGCGGATCCAGATGTTTTTTGGGGATCCCGAAAGTTTGTAAACCAATTCTACTGAGTTCAGAAATAGCTGGAACATCATGAGATTACCGAGTCTAGAGCCTATGGGCGCCTGTCCGATCCCAAAGGATACTGACGCTTTTGGGGGCAAGTTTTTCATTTTTTCAAAAACCATGCCCCTCAATATGCCAGCCCATGAAGGCCCTCTCTTCAAGCGAAAACTGACCCTAAGAGCACTGACTGAAGTGCGTCCGATAGATCGTCTCGTGTGAGACCTGATAACTCCTATCGTCCGGGTAAGTAAGCGTCAACCACCGGCAATGTGTTCGGGTGACCACTGCAATCGGCTTTCCTAATTCAGAATTTGGAATGTCAGGTCGCTCAACCGTTGTTTTGTTGTAGGCATGAGAGCCCGATTGCTGGCTGATCAACCCCAGTATCCGAATCAAGCCACGCACCTTGAAACGCCCGATTTGCTCGCCATCTTCCTGCATCATCGACAGGATACTGCGGCTGTCAGCGGCGCTTCGACTTTGGGTGAACAGTTCGTTGACGCGACTGCGCAACCGCAATCATTGAACGTCCGGAGTTCGCATTCTATGGCGATGTGCGTAGTAACTTGAGCGCGTGACTTCGAACACTTCGCACAAACAATCAACGGGCTCATGGACGCTGAGCTGGCGGATCAGCGCGTACGCTCGAGATCTTCCGACATCAAGAGCCCGGTAGCTTTTTTAGTATCGATTTCTCCAGTTCAAGGCGCGTGATCCGGGCTTCCAACTCTTGGTTTTTTTGCTGCTCTGACGTCAACGCTTTGCTGGCCGGCGTGATGCCGCCGCGCTCCTGCTGAAGCTGATTAACCCACCGGCGCAGGGCCGACACCACCAAGGAGAGCGGACGGGCCGCTTCGGCATGACTGTAGCCTTGATCGACCACCAGGCAGGCAGCTTCGCGCTTGAACTCAGGGGTAAAGGTACGACGTTGCTTGGTCATCAGACACCTCAATATGGCGAGCATTCTCGCCTAAATGGGTGTCCGGAATCATTAGACCACTACCCATGCAACTCAATGCTATACGCGCAGGTGTACTCATGTTCATCCTCCATATCGTACCTTGGGGTTTCCCACTCCCTATCCTCCCAAGCTCTCAGGACTTCCTCCCGACTCTGGTGCCCTTCCCAAACCCAACACTCGCAAAGGTAAAGCAAGACATCAGGATCTATCGCTAACGCGTCAATACCAAGAATCGACAAAATGCCGGCTTTGGCCTCTTCAAAATCCCGCTGTATAGCTGGATCGCGTTCCTTGATACCCGCAGCCAGAGCTTCGCGGAGTTTGCATCCACGGTCATTCACGACCATTTGATTTAGACGGGCTTGCTTGACAGTCTGCGTTACATCAGGAGGCTCATGGCCAACGCCTTTTGGATCGAGGTCCTGATTGGTCAAGGTCGATAACGACTGGTTATGCTCAGGCACCTTGTCCATAGCCGGTGAGCGTGTCGAAACGTTCTTATTCCCAGCTTTAGGGCCGCACTTCAGATGGCCACTGTTTGGTCGGTCAAAGAGGTAACGTTTATTCGAAGCACGGTCACGAGCTTTTTTCCGCTCACTCTCTAAACTCGCCGCGTACTTCATAAGCCACATATGGATAAATCGTTGTCGTTCGGGGGCCATGCCTAGCGAGATTTTTTTATAGCGCAGGTTGAACGCCTCATCGTCCCCACAACCAAAGCTGTCACCCTGATGGGCCACTTCGTGCTCCACCAACCCAAATAGGTAGGCCACTGTTTTTAATGCGTCAGCCTTCAAACGCTTAACGATCTGGTAATCAATGGCCAAGTACGTCTTACCATCCGTCCAAGCTTCATAAGTGTTGGACTCCCCCAATAGTACTTGGAGGGGGTGGTGGTCATAGCCAAAACTGTCATTAGAATAAGCGGCACCGATGCAAGCACAGGCATAGTGCTGTAGACAGCAGCGTAAATCGATCCAAGCGCGGCGAATCTCCTTGTCGAGTACGTTCTTTTCGTCAACTAACCAAGTCCGTTCCTGAAAGGTATCTTGCAACGCCGAGAATGACACCAGACGCGGTAACAAAGGATTTTCGTCCTTCCAAAAGGCAGGTAAGTGCGAATTCCTGCTGAGGGTGTCTTGGGCTACGTTATGAAGTACCCGTTCAAGAATCTCCACAAAGTCCATGCAGCTGGTGCATCCGAACCGCTCCAGCGTTATAGGATGAACTACCTGAATATGCCCTTCGCGGGCGATAGCCTCACCCTTTGAAACATCACGCCTAAATTCAACTACCGAGATGGTGTTGCCATGCGAGCAATGGGCTTTTTGCAAAAAAGCATGCAGAGAGATGTGCCGCTTTCCAGGCATTAGCGTGATCACTTCTTCATGCGAGTAGATACTCCCAATGTTCGGATTACCACTTAGTAATGAATGGGCGGCCATCTCTCGCCGGGCTTCGGATTTGCGATCCTCGTACAATCGCCCGGATACACCTTTAATCAAGTGGCTGAAGGTTTTGGCGATCGCTTTCCAAACGGGACATGTATTACGCAAAATTTCGGTTCTGGACACGTTGAGTCTGATTGCCTGCTTAGAAACGATCAGCCCACCGCCTCCCCAAACATGGGATGAGTCATGCCGGACCAAAATACCTTGGTTATAAACCGAAACCGGACCTTCTTCCTTGAGTCGGTAGTAAGCCAATCCGTCCTCAAAATCCCATTCTTCTTGAGCTGGATTGCACGTTATATGATGCCCATTGAGTTCAACGCTGATAGATGCATAGCGCACCCCCTCATAGACTTCCTGAATAGCTGACATGACATCAGGATCTTTTAGGGGCTTGTACCACGTTCCTTTAATTGTGCACCCTGGAAGAGCTTTAGGCAGATCCTCAAGTTCGTAGTTGTACCCCATCAAACGAGTGTCGACTGTCATGCTCCATCGATTGGAAACCCAAGTGGTCGATGCATGCGCCAGGATCTTTCCATGGCCTAGTCTTAAGCGACGATAGGTCGCTTCACCCTCTGATTGAGGAATGCTTATTCGTCCGAAATAGCGTAATACATCGTCAAAACTGGCAAAGCCATGTCCATTATCCGAATAACTGAAGTGCTCCTTGGTCATGGTCAAACAAACTGATGTAGCGTTGGCCTCCACAGCGTTTATAAGCAACTCAATGATGGCCTGGGCGATAGAGCCCGTTTGTTTCAAAGTGATGGGGTGAATTATTTTCGGATCGTGTTCAAAAGGCATACGCATGCCGCACCTCGTGCAAACGAAGAAAAATAGATAAGGAGAAATATCAGGTGCGCAATGGCACCGGCATATCTAGAGGAAGACCTGAGCAGACGTGACTCAATAATACCCGGCAGTGCTGGGCATCTCACAGATGCGTGTCACATCAATACTAATAAGCTCCCGACTGTACGGCTCCGACGACTTATAAAACAACAACAAATTTTTACTAGCATACATATCAATACAAATAGGGAAATTTAGCTTAAACAAGCCACTGACCTCGATTTAGTATTCGAAAACTCCACTCATAGGTTGATGCACCTTGTTGATGCAACCGGCTTCCATTTATGTAAAGCACTGCGGATTGACTTGCCATAAGCGAAAACGCTGACCGTTAACATATCAACACGCTCCCAGCGACAACATGGAATATTCAGTTTCGAAAGCGGGCAATAAATTTTGCGAACAGCGCACTCAAGCAGCTACGGATCGGATATAAATCCAAACCTCCGAATATAATCACTTTAATCTATATGACTTACAACAAACGCGAAGGATAACTTGACTCAACATCTAGATCCTCCAACGCGACATAATTACTGACTGGAATAAGTGCAGCCTTCTACTTTTAAACCCTCTGATATACCTTAAAGATGAAACAACAGCTAAAACATCTACATTCAGCGCACTGACGATGAGAAAGGAACGACGTTGGATTTACAGGGTTAGCTAGCTACAGTGGAGAGGTAACGGTACTGAATAAGTACGAGGGGTCGTACAATTGGCCAGCCTGTCAGCTGCGGTGCTAAGTTGCAGAATCACTAAAAAAGCACTATCACCCGCTGCTATAAAAAATTCCATGACCAATCGCAAGGACATTGTTAACTTGAAAGTCGAACGCTGAAACTCAGAGCAAATGAGCGAGCGATCTTGACGAGCCGATACCCTCTTCATTTTCATAACGCTTTCACTTCTCTCGCGTCCCGCTAAACCTGTGGAAAGTACGGATCGACATGCACGCGTCAATGTCGACTTTTTTAAAGAGTGGGTATTACCTAAAAATTCATTGAGGCTGAGGTGGCGATACTTGTGAGGAAACTGCGTATCACGACACAGAAATATCGGTCGAACACTGGGGTTATGAAGCGTAATTTTGCAACGTAAATAACACTCAACGCCTGACACATTAAGCCCCTCGATAAACAATTGACAAACAGGAGAGTTGTGAGTAAGTACTAACCAATTTCGCGTACAGCATTATCCTTAAAAATGCTCTTTCAAACTCCATAACCGTGGAGCTGTTGGGGCATTCATTAGATGAAGGTGTCAGCTTGACCTGCAACCAAAATGCAAAGTTCAAAGGACAACTGTTCACCCCTGTGTGAAAAATAAAACAATCCAGAACAAAAGTAAATACTTTAGTATCTATTAAGTATTTCTGTATCTTTTTAAATCTGCAACCTCATGGAAAAATCACGCATTTGGAGTCTTTATGACAAATCTGCGCACTGTAATTGGAAGCAAAATCAAAATACTCAGAAAAGGAAGACAAATGAGCCAAGCTGACTTGGCCCATTTAATTGGATGTGAGCCACCATTAATTGGTCGCTATGAAAGAGGTTTAACTCTACCTAATATCGAACAACTGATCAGAATTGCTACTGTCTTTGACGTAGCGCCTGGCGAGTTGCTCCCCGGTGGGCAGGACGAGATCAGGACGCGCCTGATCTCTCTTAGACAGGAACTATCTGAAAAAATAATTCACGTGGACTCGCCTGAAAACCTGGAAGAAATAATCCGCCTCACCGACTCATTTATTTCATACAAGCACAATCCAAAAAAAAGATTACTTTAACGCCACCGTTCAAAGCAATCCGTATTTATTAGATATTTCATAAATACGTGATATACGCTGAGAATGGCACTCGCTTGATAACGGATCGACGGGCAAAACCCCATCCAAAATGACCGCCGTATATTTCTCATCCATTCTTACTAGCGCTATCAACTCTTTAAGCTCAGCACGCACCTCAGGATTTTCAAAATCCATTATCAACCCCTCACTACGCTAACGACTTCGCCACTTAAATGATTAGGGCAAGTTAATTAAACAGTGCTGTTAGACACTCACTAATTTTTGAAATTAGAGTGCTTGTTTCCCTGATCAAAACTAGCGGCTACAACTAATACAACTGCTGCGATTACTAAGATCACGACGACGCCAGTTGTGGAATGAGTAGGAGAGTTAGATACCATAGCCAAAGCACCTAAAGGGGCCAAGCCACCAGCAATGGCCGTACCAATTTCACGACCTGTGCCTACACCCGACGAGCGTGTATGAGTGGGAAACTGCCTACTCAGAAATGAGCCTTGCGGTGCAAACATCATGGGCGCAAGAACGCCAGTTCCCAACCCAATCGCAACATAGATCCATATGTCCACCCCTGACTCCAAGAGAGCCATAAACGGATAAGCGAATATCCCTGACAGCACGCCACCGACTAATAATACTTTCTTGCTACTCCAACGATCACAAATGTATCCATAAAAGGGTATGGCGAATATCGCTATCAGACTGGCTATCGTTACAGATAACGACGTAACATTTGCAGCAACCCCTTTGTACTGGGTGAGATAAGCCAGCGAGAAGGTTTTGTAAATATAACTGAGTGCGTTATAGCCAATCGCCAAAAACAGCACGACAAATAAACCTTTTAAGTCGCTTTTAAATAACGTCAGCAAAGGATTGCCAGCAACCTTACTACTTACCTCAGATTTATCCTCAATTGCACTGAGTTTTTGGTACTCAATCGTCTCAGGCAGGCTACTCCTTACCCACAACCCAACAGCCACCAAAACAATGCTGCAAATAAACGGAATACGCCACCCGCCTGCCAGCAGAAATTCATCCCCTTGCATGGTGAGTAAATAGACTGTTAAAGATGATAGAAGCAATCCTAGATTCAGACCCAGCGCAGGCCAAGCTCCTTGGCTGCCACGCTTGTTTTCATCAGCATGTTCATAAGCGGTAACCGCAGCTGCAGCGAGTTCAGCACCTGCTCCAAGGCCTTGAAATATCCTAATCAGCACCAGCATTATCGGAGCCCAAATCCCCAGCGTTGCGTAACCCGGAATAAAACCAATTGCGGTAGTGCAAATCCCCATTAAGCAAAACGTAACTACAAGCATTCGTTTACGGCCAAATCTATCCCCGCAGTATCCAAATAACATGCCGCCAAAAGGTCGTGCTATAAACCCAATTGCAAAAGTTGAGAGCGCCAACAAAGTGGCAACTTTAGAGTCAGATGGATCAAAGAAAACTTTGGAAAACACTATGGCTGCCATCATTGCATACAGATAAAAATCGTACCACTCCAACATGGAGCCAACAATGGTTGCAGCTGCGACCTTCCGCAATCGTTTTTTACGCTGAAACTCACTTTCACCGCCATGCCTAACTAGGTTATCAATCATGCCAACCTCCTTATTTTTGTTATATAGCCTCTCTCAGAGACTTTTTAATAGTTTGTCGGCAATCATTTCACCTATAGGAATTGCCGCCGTTGCTGCGGGAGAAGGCGCATTACACACGTGTAACATCCTTGGAGTTTGCATAAACAGAAAATCTTCAATACAGTCACCACTGCGCATTACCGCTTGAGCTCGGATACCCGCTTTACAGGGTTGAAGATCTTGAAGTTCCAAGGAAGGGTAATATTTTTTGCACTGTTCTAAATAGCCTGCCTTGAACAGTGTATTTTTAATCTCTTGAACACCTGAAACAAAATGCTTTCTTATAAACCTCCAAAAACCTGGATATAAACTGTATTCCAAAATATCGCGAGCGTTGAACGATAATTTTCGATACCCCTCACGCGAAAGGCTCAGTACAGCATTTGGCCCAACCTTAATACTACCGTCGATCATTCGCGTGAGGTGAATACCAAGAAATGGAAGATTTGGATCTGGGACCGGATAGATCAGGTGTTTAATACTTTCATTTCGTGACGGGGGGAGTCGATAATATTCACCCCTGAAAGGTATGATTTGAAAATCAACCTTCAAACCCGCCATCACAGCCAAGCGATCAGATTGTAACCCTGCACAAACCACGAGTTTCTTCGTTTTCCAGGATGTACTATCCGATGTAACCGTCACATGATTTCCACACTCTTTTATTGATATGACGTTGTGTCCACACACGACTTCTCCACCCGCTCTTGCAATCATTTTAAACATAGTGCTGGCTACAGCCTTATAGTCGACGATCCCAGTGCTCTCAACAAATAATGCGCCTGCTCCTATAATGTTCGACTCGCGCCGATGTAACTCCTGAGCGTCAAGCCGATCAATCGTTAAACCATTTTGCCTCGCTCGCTCTGCAATTTTATCCATGAGAACAAGTTTGGCTGTACTTGAGGCGACGAGAAGCTTGCCGCACACCTCGTATTCAATATTGTGCTGCTCACAAAAGTCTTTTGTCGCTTGAGCTCCCCGAGCGCACAATTTTGCTTTAAAACTACCCGGGGTGTAGTACACCCCGGCATGAATGACACCGCTGTTATGGTCTGTTTGATGCTTGGCAAATGAATCCTCTTTCTCAACTAATAACAGTGAAGCTCCTGGCTTAGCTTCAAGCAGTCGCATTGCCGTTGCCAGCCCTACAATTCCACCGCCAATCACACAAAAATCATAGGTCATTAAGAATCCTCAGCCAAGATCAGGTTGTCAGACAACTAAATGCATTTAAATCTGCACTCTAGAAATAGCCTAGGTCACTAAATATATATCCAATCGTTGCGCTGCCGCCTCTAAATGATTTCTGGCACAATTACCTGCCTCACTCGAATTACGGCTTGATACAGCATTAAACATTTCCTGATGCTCACGAAGTGCACCACGCGGGCCAACAGTTAATGTTGCAGAGTTTTCCCAAGCAAATAAGCGAGCCTGAACCAATTGACCATGTAGAAAATCATGGAACGCACTTAAATAATCATTTTTGCACGCCGCCACGATTGACCTATGAAACTCAACATCTGCGGCAGACGATAATTTTGAATTGTGGGAATTATTTTCCATCAACTCAATTGCATCACTCATACGAGTCAAATCTTCTTTTGTATGCCGCTGAGCCGCAATGGATGCCGCTTGTATTTCTATCCACAGACGCAACTCAAAAAGCTGGTCCAACCTGGGCAAAAGACCGTTTTTATTGGGCAGTCTAAAAACAACTCCGCTTGGTGTCTGAGAAACAAATGAGCCACTACCTGGACGGATGATTAAAACGCCGTCCGCTTTTAATTGAGAAATGGCCTCGCGAACAACTGAGCGACTCACGTTGAGCTGCTCTGCCAATTGATGCTCTGTTGGCATCTTGGACTCCGCAGGAAGCCGCCCGTCAATTATTTCTCTTCGAATTGCAGAGACAACGGTATCAACAAGGGACTGGGGACGCGTTAGATTAATCATGGGTATCTATCAGGCTGTCTGACATCCAGAATACCCAAAGGTTAAAACCCAGGTATTAGGTATACCGCTCCATAGTTGTAGGCAACTTCCTGCATTAAAGTAAGTTTGTGATATTACACCCCAACAACAACATATCGTATTAATTCCGTATGTTAATCAACACCCCATAAGTGAGGTAAATACAGCCTGAGAGGTCTAAGCTGCCGCGGTCAGTCCCACCAAGGTATAAAGACGTCTATAAAGCCTGTAGCAATACAATCCCACTTCTCCGCAAGCACAGGCACTACCTCATTCATGGCACCTTCTCGAAACCCCATTCCAAGCCCCCCCTTATGCCTAGCGGATGCAGTAGGTCTGATCAAGGATGTTGTAGCGGTGCCAGGTCCCGTGGCCGTCGATAGCTTAGGTCAGTCTGATATTTTCGTTCCATTCCATCCGTAACGCTCGCAAAAAATTCAACCGCCGGCGGGCGGTTGAATTTGATTATTCGTGACAGGCTCAACGCTTTAGGGCTCTGCGCTACCGCTAACTCGGGCCATCACACTTTGAAGCGCGCGACCAAGTGATTCAGTTCAATCGCCAGATTGGCCAGTTCGCCGCACGCGCTCGCGGTCTGACTGGCGCCTGCCGAGCTCTGGATGGACAGTTCGCGGATACTGGTCAAGTTTTGGTCTGCCTCGCGGGCTACTTGCGCCTGTTCTTGCGAAGCGGTGGCAATCAACAGGTTGCGTTCGTTTATCTGGGTAATGGCCTCAGCGAAAGGTTCATTGTCCTGACGTTCATTTTTTATCACTCTTAAAAGGTCGGTACGTCGCAGGTGTCATGCCAAGCTATCGACCAAGAGACCAAAAGCTGCAAGCCACTCGGCGGATTTATAAACGCAGACTCTTCATTACGGCTCGTGATCTTTTACATAGGCGGACGGCCGTCTCATCAACGTGAAATAACCCCCCTTTAGAGGCTTCGCTTTCTCCAGAGCCGTGCAGCCTGGTCCCCATGGACTGGATCAACTTAAAGGCAAAATGACATCATTGCGCCGTGATCCTAGTTCACGCCGTGTCATAAAGTCGTGCATTCGACGTGTATTTTTTGTCAGTAGGCCAAGAGAGCAAGCATCGCAAAAGCACGAGAGCGCCCAAGGTGATTCCTATAGGCTCAGGAATTCTTTGTTCCACAACTCCAGCAGATAACAACGCGGACGGGGTAAATCATGACGCGGGAATCAACCAGCCCATGTGTTGAAGTGTGTGACAGAGCGCGGTGGAGCGTCATGAGCGTCATTAAAGTGGTGCGACAGAGGAATGGATGATGAGTGAGAAACATGACCAAAGCGCCGCGGTAACGGCGGCAGACATTGAGCGATCCATTCAGGCGCTGAACAAAATGGCTGAACGCCTTTGGGGGGATGGTCGTGAAGCGGAGGCCAAAGCACTTCTCGATGCACTAGACGCATTAAACCGAGCGCTGGACAGGATCCGGATTGGCGAAAGCCGGCGGGTGAAGACCCTGCACTGAGTGTTGGCTGGCGATCTGCATCATCTGAAAAGGCGTCTCGTGCAAGTTGCATGAACACAACGGAGCAGATAATTAGCAAACCCTGATATGGCGAGTCTATTTCTTAAATAACAATTGGCACGACAAATGCCCTACCTACATTGAGGAAAAAATGCAGCGCTGGCACTGATCAGCCGCACCCTACCCGTGATAGTGAGGCCTAACCATGAACGCCATCGATCTTCTGAAAGCAGACCATGAGAAAGTGAAAGCCATTCTGAACCAACTGAGTGAATCAACGGATCGCGCAGTCAAAACACGCACGGATCTTCTGACTAAACTTGAGCTGGAGATCACTATTCACACTCAACTTGAAGAAGAAATCCTGTATCCCGCGTTCAAGTCGGCTGGCGGGAAAGACGAAGCCGAGATGTATTACGAAGCCAAAGAGGAGCACCGCACCGTGGACGCGCTGGTGCTGCCCGATCTGAAGGCCACCGATCCCACGTCACCCGAATTTGCAGGGCGGGTGAAAGTGATTAAAGAGTTGCTCGAACATCACATCGAAGAAGAAGAAACAGACATGTTCCCCCAGGCCAAAAAACTGCTCGGCAAGGCCAAGCTTGAAGAACTGGGCGAACAGATGCTGGCATTGAAAGCCTCTATGAAAAAGAGCCTTGCCGCTGCGTAAACAGTGGGTGCGTCCCCGCAAAAGCAGAGCCCGGCCCAGTGCCGGGTTTTTTGTTTCTACCCTGCTCACTTCAGCACTACAACGGCCAGCACCATGAGGCAATATCTTCCCTGCCTGGGACACATCCCACGCCGGTGGTTAGAGAAGAAGATAGCCACCAATTGGCGGCGTCGAGTCAGCGATGTCAATCGCGGCACTGATGATTGCTCCGCCCCAGCATCGGCGACAGTAGCGCCATGATTCGGCCACACGACCCGAACACCCATCGGATTGCGCGGAGCCGCCCACGTCTGCCCCTCCTGTTTCACTCGACTTATGACGCTGTTTGCCTAAGGCGGCGTAACACTGGCTATCGACGAGGGCCGGTGGACGCCATCGCAATAATTAGACAAAATAATTAAGTTAGAAATTTAGTCTAAAGCCGTTAGCCTCAACACAGCCTCACACAAGCTGTATTGACACTTACCGGTCGTGCAGTCGTTTTTCATCCCGTATCAGGCCCAATGACTATGACGATGTTGAAAGGCAAGCTGTCAGCAACAGGCTTATGCATGTGGCAGCGCCAAAAGCTCTGCGTTCTTTGCCCCTGGAGCTGTGGCCAATGAATACGCCACTCTATGGTCTGAACAGTCTGCGCGAAGTGTTGACGCGTCACGACATACTGCGGGTTGTGCGCAATGCCTGCGTTCAGCACGCGCACGATAAGGTGATCAGCGCCAAATCCGGAGAGCTACTGTTTCAGAATCCTCCCGGCGATTGCCACATACGTTTCGGGTATTTTCGAGGTGCGCCCACTTTTGTGATCAAAGTGGCCATGGGGTTTTACGAAAATCCGACACGGGGGCTGGAGACCAACAACGGACTGATGATGGTTTTCAGCTCGCTGACCGGCAATCTGATCGCCATTCTCAACGATGAAGGCTGGCTGACCAGTTGGCGTACGGCGGCGGCTGGAGCACTGGCCGCAAAAGCGGGGGCTCCATCGCGTGTTACGGCGCTGGGCATTCTTGGCAGCGGCCATCAGGCCGAACTGCAAGCGCTGTGGGCTGCGCACCTCCTTGGGACACAGCGGGTGGTCATCTGGGGCCGGGCCAAGGAGAAAGCCGAGCGACTGGCCGAATCTTTACAGCTTCACGCCTTGACTGCCCATGCCGTGTTGACCGTTGAGGACGTGTTCAAGCAGTGCAATGTGGTTATTACCTGCACGCCCTCCACCCAGCCGGTTGTCCTCGCACACCTCGTTAAACCCGGAACCCACATTGTCGCCCTTGGCGCAGACAGCTTGGGTAAACAGGAGCTGGACCCGCACATTCTGGCTCAAGCCAGCGTCATCATGACTGACGACCATCAACAATGTGCCGAACGCGGCGAGTTGGCTCATGCGTTACATGCAGGGCTGATCCGAGAGGAAGTGTGCGTGGCGCTGGGGCACGTACTGGCAGGCAATCGCCCGGGCCGTATCAGTGATCACGATATAACCGTTGCAGACCTCACCGGGCTTGCTGCCCAAGACATTGCCATCGCAACCCTCGCGGTGGAGATGTCACAACTTTCACCCTCAAACAGTGCACTCCCCCCACCCTGACCCCGCCTCCTGAATGAAAAGCGCCTGAATCAACAAAAACAATAAAGAAGGTACTCCCATGAACACACTGATCCGCGTTACAGCCATTGTCACCTCTTGCTGGATGTTCGCCGCCGCCATTACGGCTCAGGCAGAAACACTTCGCATCGCCAGTGAAGGGGCTTACCCGCCATTCAATTACATTGATCCGGACAATACGCTGCACGGGTTCGATATTGATATTGCTAACGCGCTATGCGAGCGGATGCAAGTGACGTGCACATTTGTCACTCAGGACTGGGAAGGCATGATTCCAGCCTTGCTGGCAAAAAAATTCGACGCCATTGTGGCGTCGATGAATGTCACCGAAGAGCGCAAAAAGAAGGTGGCCTTCACCGATCGCTACTACCGCACACCCTTATCCCTTGCAGTGCCCAAAGACTCAAGCAGCCGCGATGCCCAGACCGATTTCAAGGGATTAACGGTGGGAACCCAATCGTTTTCGACACAATCGATCTACGCCGAAGAACATTACGCCGCGGCGGGTGCCACCGTGAAGCTCTATCCCTCCCAGGATGAAGCGGTGAGCGATCTGGCCGCCGGGCGCCTGGATGCGGTCATCGCTGATAAATACCCGTTGTTGGCATGGCTCAACACCACCGAAAAAGGCAAAGCGTGTTGCACGTTTCTGGGTGACGTAGAGGGCACCAAAGCCGATGCGGCTATCGTCGTGCGCCTGGAAGAT
Organism: Pseudomonas sp. ESBL9; assembly: GCF_036668715.1. Lineage (NCBI taxonomy): Bacteria > Pseudomonadati > Pseudomonadota > Gammaproteobacteria > Pseudomonadales > Pseudomonadaceae > Pseudomonas > Pseudomonas sp. ESBL9. Next base: position 1,055,805 of record NZ_JAZEVV010000001.1, read on the forward strand.
AACGCCTTGCGCGAAAGATTTAACACTGCCCTGGCTGAAATAATCGCTGATGGCACTTACAAGACAATCGTCAGTCGTTACTTTGACTTCGACATCTATTGACGCTCAGAGAGAGTGCGCCACGCGGTCCCCGGCGCACGTGCTCCTCATCATGACCTCGCCTCGCGCTGCCATTTAGCGCGACGACGTCATGCTCCTCATGTTTCACGCAAGAGGGTTCGGGCATGCCTGAGCAGTTGACCTTGTTATCCTTTGCCAGCGGTGGTTGGGGGGCGGCCTTGTTGGTGGGTGCTCTGGTTACACTCGCACTGGCCTTGAGTTGTGTGCCGTTGGGCTTGCCCCTGGGCCTGGGCGTGGCGTTTGCCGCTCGTTCCCGGCGACGCTGGCTACGCCTGTGCGCCACAGCATTTTCCACCGTATTTCGCGGATTGCCGGAGCTACTGACCTTACTGATCATTTACTACGGCTGTCAGATCGGGGCACAGAAGCTCCTTGCCACTTTGGGCTACCCAGCCGACGTAAAAATCAATGCATTCGTCGCGGCGATGATTGCCTTCAGCCTGGTATTTGCTGCGTTTTCGAGCGAAGTCTGGTTAAGCGCCTTCAAGGCCATACCAAAAGGCCAGTTTGAAGCGGCGAGGATGCTGGGTTTGAGCAAAAGCACGACGTTTCGCAACGTGCTGCTCCCGCAACTGGCGCGCGTGGCCTTGCCGGGCTTGTCAAACAATTGGCTGGCGCTGCTCAAGGAGACCTCATTGGTGTCGACGATATCGCTGGTCGACCTGATGCGTCAGACCAGTCTGGCCGTTAGCGTTACCAAGGAGCCCATGCTGTTTTACACCGTGGCCTGCTTTGGCTACCTGTTTTTCTCGGCGCTGTCCGGGCGTCTGTTCCACTTTCTCGAACAGTACTTCAACCGTCACCAACGGAGTGCACAGCCATGACTCCCGATGAATGGCTGAACCTGTTTTTCAACCCTCAGCTCCTTGAACGCTTTGGTCCGCGCTTTATCGACGGCCTGCTGGTAACCGGCAAACTTGTGGTGATGTCGTTCACCCTCGGGATGCTGCTAGGTCTGGTGATTGCCCTTGGGCGGTTATCTGACCATCGCCTGCTACGCGGCTTGAGCGGCGTCTATGTGTATTTTTTCCGTGGTTCGCCGCTGCTCGCTCAACTGTTCATGCTGTATTACGGCCTTGGCTCCTTCAAACATTTCTGGGAGTCGGCAGGGCTGTGGTGGTTTTTCCGGGATGCCTGGTATTGCACCTTGCTGGCATTCACCTTGAACACGGCAGCCTATCAGGCCGAAATCCTGCGCGGAGCCTTGATGGCCGTGGCACAGGGCCAACGCGAAGCCGCCAAAGTCCTCAGCCTGCCCCGTCGAATCACGCTCTTCAAAGTCATCATGCCGCAGTCGTTGCTGGTCGCTGTCAGGCCGTTGGGTAACGAGCTGATCCTGATGATCAAAGCCAGCGCGCTCGCTTCGCTGGTCACCCTTTATGACCTGATGGGTGTGGCCAAACTGGCCTTCTCGCGCAGTTTCGATTTCCAGGTCTATCTGTGGGCGGCGCTGCTGTACCTGCTGATCGTCGAAGTGGTCAGGCGTGCGCTCAAATGGCTTGAACAGTCGCTGAGCAAACATGCCGGATGACTCGAACGCCACTCAACAACCTGCACACTTATTGAGGGCCTATGCCATGCAATCCGTCATTACAGCGTCAGAGCATCAGTCGATTTCAGCGTTGACCGCCCGAGAAACCGTGGTACACATCAGCGGGCTGAACAAATGGTATGGCCCTTTTCAAGTGCTACACGGCATCGACCTGACGGTGCAGCAAGGCGAGCGTATTGTGCTGTGCGGACCGTCCGGCTCGGGTAAATCGACCCTCATTCGCTGCATCAGTCACCTGGAGGTTGCCGAAGAGGGTGTCATCCGTACATTGGGTGCCGATCTGACTAAACCTTCGCCAGCCAGACGCCTGGCGCTGCGCGAAGTCGGCATGGTGTTTCAGAGCTTCAACCTCTTCCCCCACATGACTGTTCTGCAAAACTGCACCCTCGCCCCGATCTCGGTACGCGGCTTGTCCCATCAGAAGGCCGCAGAACAGGCGCGGCATTATTTGAGCAAAGTCGGGGTCGAGAATCAGGCCAACAAATACCCAAGCCAGCTTTCTGGCGGCCAGCAACAACGGGTGGCGATTGCCCGGGCGCTGTGCATGGAGCCAAAAATCATGTTATTCGACGAACCCACCTCGGCGCTCGATCCGGAAATGGTCAACGAAGTGCTGGAGGTTATCGTCAAGCTGGCTGAAACAGGCATGACACTGCTTTGTGTCACACACGAAATGGGCTTCGCGCGTCAAGTTGCTGACCGGATACTGTTTCTCGACGCGGGCCGCATTGTCGAAGACATGCCTCCCGAACGTTTTTTTACCGCGCCTGAAAGCGATCGGGCGCGAGCGTTTCTGGCGCAAATCCACCGTTGAGTTCATCGATGAAAAGCATGCGCCGTTCAAGCCTGCGGGTCACCTGTCAATCACAGGTCGATTGCGTACAATTCCCCCTCTCAACTTTCACGTACTGTCTGCCTCCTATGATCAATATCGCTTTCATGAACGCTACAGCAGACGGCATTGCCGCCCTGCTTTTCCCAGACCTGGAAGCTGTGGTCCACGATCTTCGCAGCGGACAGATCGCGCACATAGCGAACGGCTTTTCCAGGCGCAAGGTCGGCGACGCCTCATTGATTACAGACCTGCCCGAGTTGGATAAAGGGCTGGACGTCATCGGCCCCTATGAGAAAGCCGCCCCGAACAACCGCGTCTTGCGCTCAATTTCGATTGCTGCTCGCGGCCCGGACGGGCAGGTTGCAGCGTTGCTGTGCCTGAACTTCGATGTGACGGTGTTAACCCAAGTGCAAAAGCTGCTGAGCGGCTATGTGGTGGGCGTACAGCCTCAGGCACGTCCAGCGCCCTTGTTCAGGACCGACTGGCGAGAACAGCTCAATGCCATCGTCCAGGCGATATCCGTTAAGCAAAACGTGCGGCAAAGCGAATTCGGCCGTACCGAAATCATGTTGACCCTGGCGCACGCCCGCGCCGCCGGACTGCTTGATATTCGTAATTTCATCGATTATTTCAGTGAGTATTTCGATATCTCCCGTGCAACGGTTTACAACTATTTGAAAGCCACACCTAAAGAATAGGCCGCTGTCCCGGCCCCCACACTCAATCCCTCCTGCATGCTCCAGAAGTCAGAGGGCGGGGCCAACGCGGATCGAGCGGGCCAAATCACTGAACGACGCAACGGCGGCTTAAACCGATGAACAGCTCGATATCTCGCACCTGACTAAGAGCATCAGGCTAATCAAAAGCTCAGGGATAAGTGCGCAGCGAGTTGAGCCACCCTCGCCCGTTATGAAACCTGAGCGATTGTATTGGCCTCACGAACAGCGATCGCCCCCTGAAAACCGGGTCTGCACGACCGGCCGCAGTGCATCTGTCATCGCACCTATGCGACAATGCGCGGCATGTCTGGCATGAAACACCCCGCATTCATTTCTCAGCAGCTTGGCCACAGCGTCCAAATGTTGCTGTCGACTTATGCGCGATGGATCAACTCAAGCTCCGACTGGAGTGAGCTTGAGAAACTCCAAAGGGGTCCCAAATTGATCCCAGCCCAAATACGCGCTCTCTAAGCTATTGATAGGTAAAGTAATTGATCTCCACAGCTAACATCACGATGCAATTCGGCGCCAAGCCGCTTTTCGAGAACGTTTCAGTCAAGTTCGGCGCAGGCAACCGTTATGGTTTGATCGGTGCCAATGGTTGCGGCAAGTCCACTTTCATGAAAATCCTGGGTGGCGATCTTGAGCCGTCGGGTGGCCAGGTGATGCTTGAGCCGAATGTGCGCTTGGGCAAGTTGCGCCAGGATCAGTTCGCGTACGAAGAATTCACCGTGATCGACACCGTGATCATGGGTCACGAAGAGCTGTGGAAGGTCAAGGCTGAGCGCGACCGCATCTACTCCCTGCCCGAGATGACCGAAGAAGACGGCATGGCCGTGGCAGAGCTGGAAACCGAATTTGCCGAGATGGACGGCTACACCGCCGAGTCGCGCGCCGGCGAGCTGCTGTTGGGCCTGGGTATCGGCATTGAACAGCACAACGGTCCGATGAGCGAAGTGTCACCGGGCTGGAAACTGCGTGTTCTGCTGGCTCAGGCACTGTTTTCCGATCCTGAAGTGCTGTTGCTCGACGAACCGACCAACCACCTGGACATCAACACCATCCGCTGGCTGGAAAACGTGCTGACCCAGCGTAACAGCCTGATGATCATCATTTCCCACGATAGGCACTTCCTGAACAGCGTCTGCACCCACATGGCCGACCTGGACTACGGCGAGTTGCGCCTGTTCCCGGGCAACTACGATGAGTACATGACGGTTGCCACTCAGTCCCGTGAGCAACTGCTGTCGGACAACGCCAAGAAGAAAGCCCAGATAAACGAACTGCAATCGTTCGTGAGCCGCTTCTCGGCCAACGCCTCCAAAGCCAAGCAAGCGACGTCGCGTGCCAAGCAGATCGACAAGATCCAGTTGGCCGAGGTCAAGCCGTCGAGCCGCGTCAGCCCGTTCATCCGCTTCGAGCAGACCAAAAAGCTGCACCGCCAGGCGGTCATCGTTGAGCACATGGCCAAAGGCTTTGACGGCAAAACGCTGTTCAAAGACTTCAGCTTCACCATTGAAGCCGGTGAGCGCGTCGCGATCATTGGGCCGAACGGTATCGGTAAAACCACCTTGCTGCGCACGCTGGTCAACGAACTGACCCCGGATGCGGGCACTGTGAAGTGGACCGAAGCCGCTGAGCTGGGTTACTACGCCCAGGACCACGCCCACGATTTTGAAGAGGACATGACCCTCTTCGACTGGATGGGTCAGTGGACGCAGGGCGAGCAAATGGTACGTGGCACATTGGGCCGCATGCTGTTCTCCAACGATGAAATCCTGAAGTCGGTCAAAGTGATTTCCGGTGGTGAGCAAGGCCGCATGCTGTTCGGCAAGCTGATCCTGCAAAAACCGAACGTACTGGTGATGGACGAACCGACCAACCACTTGGACATGGAATCCATCGAAGCCTTGAACCTGGCGCTGGAAAACTACCCCGGTACGCTGGTGTTCGTCAGCCATGACCGCGAGTTCGTTTCCTCGCTGGCCACGCGCATTATCGAGCTGAGCCCAAGTGGCGTGATCGATTTCAGCGGCACCTACGATGACTACCTGCGCAGCCAGGGTGTGGTGTTCTGATTTCACACCCCCCCTGATTACAGCCCGTCATCTTGAAAACCCGTCCCCGTGACGGGTTTTTCATGTTGTGCGCGGACGATCCTGCGCCTCATCTGTGGTCAGCCGTACGTAGCCCATTGTGAGCACTGTTTATCAATGACTGACGGAAGAATCGCCCTGCTTCGTCAATAAGATCACGGTGAATGTCCTCCCGATCCACACCCTCGGCGTCGGTACACAAACCGGGCATTGTCGCCATCTGCTCATCGGTGCAGGGCGCCATGAACACAAAGTGCCCAGCGCCCGGTATGACTTTGAACTCAGGCGCTGTAGGCAGTTTGCGAGCCAGCGCATCCGAGTTTTTGTCCGGAAACACCAACTTATCGCCATCCCCACTGTAAAGCAGGACAGGTACATGCACGTCGGCAAGGGTTTGCCGACCAAACATAAGGCTCAGCGGCGCCAGCAATAACAGCGCCTGAACGCGAACATCCGCCACGGGGGCAAGGTCGTCCCGGTCTGCAATCAATTCACCCTGGGTCGTACACGCATCACGATCCCCTGGCCGCTCCTGACAATAGCGCCTCAGCCGCTCCAGATCAGGCTGCGCACCGGCCAGGATCAGCGCCGTCTCACCGCCGGCCGAATAGCCAATCACCCCGAGTGCATCGGGCAAGACGTAGGGCGACAAGCGACTGTCCTGTAACGTCGCGTCGATGGCGGCTGATATTTGCATCGGCCTGCCGTATAGATTGCTCAGCGTGCCCAACCGGCTGTGGTCCTTATCGTTGTCCCCCGGGTGCAGCACCGCAACCACGACAAACCCTTTGCGCGCCAACGCGGTGGCCAGGTCATGCAAGGCCAGCGGTGTGCCAGTGTTGCCATGGGAGAGCATCAACAACGGATAGCGGCCCTTCGCTATGCGGGCGTTTTGCGTGGCATCCATTTGATAAGCGCCAATCGTGCTGCGCCCTTCTTTACCGGTGGATGGATAGAAGGCAATGGCATGCATCGGTCGGTCATCGAGCGGATCGAGAAACGTGAGCCGATGAAACCCGACACTCCAGTGCAGGGACGGTTCGGCCTGCACCGCCCAAGGGCTGCAAGCCAAAAAAAGCATGAGAAGCGCACACGCACGCACCATGATCGCTCACCGCTGAAGGCGTTTAACCGGTATTTGTCACACCTGAACTTAAGTACGGGTGCCAAGCATGGTTCAGGCCAGGGCCTTGGCTCAAGATGCAAAAAACTCCGTACCCGGGCCATTTGCTGACAGCCAGAATACAGAGTTTAGCGGGTGACACTGTGCCGCAAGCTTACGCTGCGCTGAACAACGTTCCAGTTATGTGCGCATGAGCATCGTTCATGGCTTTGCTGCGAACGTCATCGCCATAAGCCAGACCGTGGGCACGAACGAACGTCACATCGGTGATGCCCATAAAACCGAGCATGACCTTCAAGTAGTCTTCATGGGCCAGCCCGGTCGGCTGACCGACGTGCAAACCGCCCGACGTCGACACCACAATCACTTTTTTATTGCCGCACAGGCCTTCAGGACCGGCGTCGGTGTAGCGAAATGTCTGACCGGCAACAGCGATGCGGTCAATCCACGCCTTGAGCTGAGTCGCAATGGTGAAGTTGTACATCGGCGCCCCAATCACGACAGCATCGGCGGCCAGGAACTGTGCCAGGGTGTCGGCGCTCAATTGCGCTTCGTGTTGTTGGGCCGCATCGCGCAGTTCAGCGGCGGTACCGGCAGCCACCAGCGTAGCGGCCGAAAAGTGGTCGATGGCTTCGGCCGCCAGGTCGCGATAGCTCACGTTAAGATCAGGATCAGCCGCTTGCCAGGCGTTGACCACGGCACGACTCAACTGACGGGATGCCGAGTTGTCGCCCAGGATGCTCGAATCGATGTGCAAAACGTTCATGGTGATCTCCAGAGGTGAGGACCGCCGCCCGGCGATCAAGTGGGGAGGATGCTACCCATGAAAGCAATCGACGATAAGTCGCCACTCATGCGATAGTTCGTCCCACCTGTAGGACAGTGAGCGCGTCATGCAAGACCTGAACGATCTGTATTACTTCGCCAAAGTGGTGGAAGCCGGTGGATTTGCCGCCGCTGGACGCGTGTTGGGGATTCCGAAATCCCGGTTGTCCAGGCGCGTGGCCGAACTTGAAGATCGCCTCGGCGCTCGCTTGTTACAACGCACAACCCGCCAACTCAAGCTGACGGCCGTAGGCGAACGTTACCTGCGCCACTGTCAGGCGATGCTGCTGGAAGCGGAAATGGCAGACGAAGCCGTGGCCAGTATGTCCAGCGAGCCGCGTGGCCCGTTGCGGGTGTCATGCCCCGTGGGGCTGGCCCATGAATTCATGCCTGACGTCATCAGCGCCTTTTTACGCACCTACCCTCATGTGCAGCTTGAAATGCTGCTGCTCAACCGCCGTGTCGACCTGATTACCGAGGGCATTGACGTGGCCCTGCGCGTGCGTGAGCTGGGGGACGAAGACCCGCTGCTGGCTACCCGTCGATTGCGGCAGGCGCAAACCGTCATGGTCGCCAGCCCGGCATTTGCCAGCCAATGGTCCATCGAACATCCGGACGATTTGAAGCACGTGCCCGTGCTGGGCGCGCTTGAAGCCGACCGCATGGTTCACTTGCGCATGCTCGATGAGTTGGGCAGCCCCTGTGACCTGGTACTGGAAGCGCGCTTGGGCATCGATGATTTCATCGTGCGCAAAGCCTGCACCCTGTCGGGCTTGGGGTTTACCGTACTGCCCATGATGTACTGCGAACAGGAATTGCAAACAGGCCAGCTTGTACAGTTGCTGCCCAACTGGTCATTGCCGGGGGGGTGGCTACATGCCGTTTACCCGCATCGGCGCGGGGTGATGCCCGCCGTACGCGCCTGGATGGAACATTTGGTTGAATCATTCGAACGCTGTGGAGACAAGCTGCTATGAGCACCAACAGGATGAACAAGGACGAGATTGCTGATTTTTGCCGTCAGTTGCCCGGTGTCAAAGAAGACATCAAATGGGGAGGCGTGCAGGTGTTTTACGTCGACCAGAGCAAGATGTTTGCGCTGTTCAACCTGAATAAGGACGGGTTGTCGTTCAAGGTGGAGAAAGAGCTGTTTCTGGGGTATGTCGATCGGCCCGGTATACGCCCCTCCCCGTATTTGGCACGGGCGCACTGGATCAATATGCAGCCGCCCTACCCCATGAGCGCCGAAGAGCTGCAAGACTTGTTGCGCCGCGCCCACCAGTTGGTGGTAGCCAAACTGCCAAAAAAGCGTCAGATCGGGTTACTGCTCTGACGCGCTTTGGCTCAGAGCTACAAGTCCAGCAGGGTCATTTTCAAAAACAGCACATCGATCCAGATCGCCTGGTGCAAGGCCACAATCAGCCAGAACCAGATTTGAAACGAGACCTTGCGCGTCTTGTGGCGCAACAGTTGCTGGGCCACACACGCGCCGGGCCAGCCCCCCAACAGCTCAACGCCGTGCAAGACCTTCTCCGGGATGCGCCACTGGCCGGTTTTGGCCCGCTGCTTGTCATACCCGTACAGACCAAATGCCAGCACGCTGGTGACCAGATAGATCAGTAACGGTACGCGGCTGACCCCGGTAATCAACAATGTCGCCGCGCCGCCCAGAGGCAACGCGCACAGCGCTGCAAAAATAACGAGCTTGAACTTCAACCCGCGGATCGGGCCGTTGCCACGCTCAGGCATGCCCACGTATTCGCGACGTTCTCGGACTGATTTGTTCACGCAGCCGCCGCCGTCCAGTTAATCCAGCCAAACTGCCAGGTCGCGAGAATCAACAACCCGAACGCGATGCGGTACCAGGCAAACGCCGCGTAACTGTGGTTGGAAATGAACTTGAGCAACGCACGCACTGCAAACATGGCGAAAACAAACGAGGTCACAAAGCCAATCGCGAAGACGGGCAAATCGTCAGGCTGAAACAAGTGACGGTATTTGTAACCGGAGTACACCGCCGCCCCGACCATGGTCGGCATGGCCAGAAAGAATGAAAACTCAGTGGCCGCCTTGCGCGATAACCCGAACAGCAAGCCGCCAATAATCGTCGAGCCCGACCGCGAGGTGCCGGGGATCATGGCCAGGCACTGTGCAAAACCGATTTTTACCGCGTCTTTCCAGGTCATGTCATCGACGGTTTCGGCGTGAATCACGTGCTCACGGCGTTCCGCCCAGAGCATGATCACCCCGCCAATCACCAACGCAGCAGCCACGGTGATCGGGTTGAACAGGTAGTGGTGAATGGTGTCGGCAAAGATAATGCCCAGCACCACGGCGGGCAGCACGGCGATCATCAGGTTGACCGTAAAACGACGCGCCTTGGGCTGTGTGGGCAACCCGGTGACAACGTCCAGAATTTTGCGCCGGAACTCCCAGACCACGGCCAGGATGGCACCGAGCTGAATGATGATGTTGAACGCCATGGCTCGCTCACCACCGAAATTGAGCAAGTCTGCGACGATGATCTGGTGGCCTGTACTGGAGATGGGCAAAAATTCCGTCAGGCCTTCTACCACGCCGAGTATCAACGCCTGTGCGGCAGTCCAAAGATCCATTGTTCCCCCATGAAGCCCCGCATCGTGCCGGACTGATTATTGAAATGTGAGTGTGTGCAACCGCTGCCGCAGGTGGGTCACACGCGTGGATTTTCGCCAGTGCGATGTGAAAAAAGTGTCAGAAATCAAGAAACTTACAGGTTTTCCCGTTTCGGCCGAGATCCTATCAGACACATTCACTTTTCGCTGCTATGACATTAGACGCAAGTCGCATGGGCCACGCCCGCAAAGCATGCTTGGATGCCCATGAGTGTCGACGACAAGAAGAAAAACAAGGAGTGACCGTTCTATGAATACCTTACGCAGGTTGTCTATCAGTCGTCGTTTGTGGCTGATTTTACTCGTGGCCATGGCCATGCTGCTGGCGTTGGGTTTGTTGATGCTTAAACAGATCCATGAAGACCTCTATCAGGGCAAAGTGCAGAAGACCCAACACGTGGTGCAGACGGCCAGCGGCATCCTGAACCACTACCACGGGCTTGAAACGGCCGGCACCTTGAGCCGTGAAGCCGCGCAACAGCAGGCGCTGGCTGTGGTAAGGCAGTTACGTTACGACCACGACGACTACTTCTGGATCAATGACCTGCGCCCCTACATGGTCATGCACCCCACCAACCCCAAGCTCGATGGCAAAGACCTCTCTGCGATCAAAGACCCTGACGGCTTTGCGCTCTTCAACGAGATGGCGACGCTGGCCAAAACCAAGGGCGCGGGCATGGTCGATTACCGCTGGCCGAAACCGGGCTCTGACGCCCCGGTGCAGAAAACGTCCTACGTGCAACTATTTGAGCCCTGGGGGTGGGTCATCGGCTCCGGCGTGTACATCGACGACATGCAGGCCGAGTTCTGGGGCCAGGTCTGGAGAGCCTGCTGGGTCGGGCTGGGCATTGCGTTGATCATGGCCGCGCTGGTGACGCTGATAGCCCGCAGCATCGTGCGGCCCCTGCAAGAAGCCGTGCAGGCCATGGCCAACATTGCCAGCGGCGAGAGCGACCTGACCCGCAGCCTGGACACCCACGGCCAGGATGAACTGACCTCAATGGCGCAACACTTCAATGGCTTTGTTGCCAAATTGCGCAATGTGGTGGGTCATTTGCAGTCCACGGCCACGGCGCTGGATCAGTCGTCCACGCAAATGGGCCACGATGCCAGCGAGGCCCAGCAGCGTTGTCAGCAACAGGCGCTGCAAATGGATCAAGTGGCCACGGCGATCAACGAGGTCAGTTACGCCGTGCAGGACGTGGCCAAAAACGCCGAACACGCGGCCAGCGAAATGCGCGGCGCGCAGGACCAGGCGCAACAGGGCCAGCACAACATCGACAGCAGCTTGCAGCAGATAGACGACCTGTCCGGCACGATCAGTCAGGCGGTGGAGGTGATTCGCACGCTGGCCTCGCAAACCACAGACATCAGCACGGTGCTGGAAGTGATCCGCTCAATTGCCGAACAAACCAACTTGCTGGCCCTGAACGCGGCCATTGAAGCGGCGCGCGCGGGTGAGCAGGGTCGCGGCTTCGCGGTGGTGGCGGACGAAGTGCGTTTGCTGGCCCAACGTACGCAAAAGTCGACCGCGGACATCCAGGCCATGATTGAGGGGCTGCAAAAACACTCTGAAGCGGCCGTCAACGTCATTGCCAGCAGCAGCCGTGCTTCCCAGCTGACGATCGAGCAAGCCACGCAGGCCGGGCAAAGTTTGAGCAGTATCGGTCAGGCGCTCACCAACCTGAACGGCCTCAACGCGTCGATTGCCAGTGCAACGCTGCAACAGTCGCATGTCGTAGAAGACATCAACCAGAACGTGACGCAAGCCGCCGGCTTGTCGCAAAGCACCGCTCAGGCGGCCGAGCAATCCAGTGTGGCCAGCCTGCACCTCAAAGAACTAAGCGTGCAACTCAACCAGTTACTGCGCCAGTTCAAGGTGTAAACACTACAGCGGCGTAGGGTTTTCCTGCGCCGCTGTTCTCCCCGCGTTCACGCAATCACGATCTCTGCGCCGTTCAGCGTGGCTAGCCCGACGCCCACCAACGTCACCGAACTGTCAGCAAAACTGAGCACCGTGTCAGCTCCCGCGGCACGGGCATGGGCCCGGTAATCCGCATCGTAGCCACCTTCCACGCCCAGGAACACGAGCCTGTCGGTGGGCTGATAACCGAGCAGCGAGTCGTGACCGAAATGGCCGCTAAACACAAACGTGTTGTTGCCGCCCGCTGACTCCAGCCGATCATCGCCGCCGCCTGCGATAAACACATGCTGGCCCAGCGTGCCAATCAACCGGTCATCGGCACCCTGCCCGATCAGCCAGTCACCTGGTGTTGTGGCCTTGAGCGTACTGCTCTGCAGGCCGCCGTTCACCGAATGGGCATAGTCGCTGCGCTGAGTGCCCGCCCACAGCCCATCATCGGCGATCCGGTGCGTAACCGGCTGACGAATGCCCAGCCACCCGGCTTCATCGCTCACCAACTGGCTGAGGTCACGGGTCAGGCTGAGACCGCCGTCGGTGTCGCGCACGTACAACGTTCCATGCCCGTCGTTCACCACCTCAACCGTGTGCAGTGCGCGTTGCAACTCCAGCGTATTGACGCCCTGGCCACCCAGAATGATGTTGTAGCCGCCACTGTCACGAAAGGTGTCATTGCCGTCGCGGCCCTCCAGAAAATCATTGCCGCGCCCACCCTGAATCAAGTCATCGCTGTCGCTGCCGATGATGAACGTGCTGCCGGTGTGCGCTTGCGCATGGCGGTTGAGGTCCTGCACCCAAGTCGTTTCCCGCGCCGGGCCGGACAAATTGGCCACCACGAGGGTCGCGTCTTTATGGGTCAGGTGATAAAACGCCGAATCAAGGAGGCGGTTCAGGCCGTGGCCATAGCCGCTGGGCAGATGGCTGATCCAGGTCGAGACATTGACGATGGAGAACGGCAGCACATTCCACGCCGTGGACGCGTAATGGTCGTTGAAGCTCACGATATTGTTGGTCGCCGACGGCTGGGGCGCGTCGTGTACGCCCAATGACGAGAAGGTGAAGTCCGATCCGTCCAGCGCCCGGAACACCGGGTCGTTTTCGTACCCGATGTTCAGCACGTTTTGCGTGCTTTCGCTTTGCGTGGGCGAGGCGAAGGCAATGTAGTTCGCCTCGCGATAAAACCCGGCCCAGCGTTCGTTGCTCAGGTCGGCCAGACTGTTGACCGCCAGCCCGCCAAGGCTATGGCCGGTGACCAGTACATCGTTGCCGCTCAGTCCATGTGCCCGGGCAAACGTGGCGACGCTGCCCAGCAACCCGTCAAACGCCTGGCCGGTGTACTGGCGCGCGTAATCGTCGGGGCCGAAGGCAGCCAGCAGATCGCTGATGACATCGCCAAGGGCATCGGTAATCAACGACTCGCGCGGGCCACTGGTGCCGCGAAACCCGATGCCGATGGACGTCAACTGCCCATCGGCAGCATATTTGCCCATGATTTCGACTTGTGCCGTGTCATAGCCTTTTTGCTCGCCATAAAAGGTACCGCGATGATCCACTTTGCCGGCATACCCCAACTGCCCGGCACTGATGGGCGTCCATCCGGCCTTCTCAACGGCCTCGCGAGCCAGTTTTTCCGAGTCAGGGTTCCACGGGATGCCCGGCACCACGCCTTGCGAATCCACCCCGCCCAACACGGCCGTGACCAGCGTCAGCGGTAAACCGACGCCCATCCCGTGCTTCTGATACCCCGCGTCAAACCCGTGATCGAGGTTGTGATAGCTGTACAACGTGAGGGCCAGTGCGTCTTGAACGAGTGCCGTTGAAGCGCTGTTGCCCACGTGTTTGTAGTCAAACACTGCCATGTTCTTGCCCTCCTCACGGATGAATCGGCTGCGCCCCAGCGCGCGGCACAAAGGCCTCATCGACCTTCGCCAGGTCCTGCTCACGCAGGGTGCCTGCGTAAAAATGCAATTTGGTCCATGCCAACAAGTAGTCGTAGCGCGTTTGTGCCAGATCGCGGCGCGTGCTGTAGAGCTGCTGCTCAGCGTTCAGGGCATCGAGGTTGACCCGCTCTCCGCCCAGAATGCTTTGCCGGGTCGAGACCACCAGCGCCTCGGCTGAGGTCAGGGCTTTCTGATACGCCCGTAGTTTGCTGACCCCCGACTGGCACGCGTTGAATTGGCGACGCAACTCAATCAGGGTTTCCCGGGTTTTACCTTCCAGTTCGTATTCGACCTGCGACAGGTTGCTGCGGGCTTGGCGCACGGACGCCGATACGCCACCGCCCGAATACAGGGGCAGACTGATTTCAATGCCAATGGTGTTGGTGTCATAACGCTGGTTGTAGGTATTACCGCTTTCGGACTCCATCTTGCGCACGCTGGCGTAAGCATTGAGTTTGGGCAGATGCCCGGCCCGGTTGCGCTCAACCTCGTAGCGCGCCACGTCCAGGGCTTCGCGCTGGGAGGCCAGCACCGGGTTATTGGCCAGGGCGATTTCGTGCCATGTCGAAAAGTTACCGGGCTCCAGCGCGAAGGGGTTGAAGCCGGGTGCCAAGGGGATCAACTGATCGATATCGACCGTCGGCTGGCCTATCAGGGCGCCCAACTCGCGCAACGCCGCGTCCTGCTCATCCTGGGCCTGAATTTCTTCGGCGGTGGCCAGTTCGTAGCGCGATTCGGCTTCAAGAATGTCGGTACGGGTGCCTTCACCCTGACGAAACATGTGCTCGTTTTGTCGGAACTGTTGCTCGTAGGCTTTTTTCTTCGCCCGTGCGTTATCGATTTGATCCTGCGCAAACAAGGCCTGGGTGTAATGGGTCAGGACGCGTACCAACAGTTCCTGACTCTTGCTGCGAAATGTCTCGTTCGCGAACAGCGTTTGCGCCACGCCCTTGCGGTAATTGGCGTACGCCTCGTAGTCAATCAGTGGCTGCTGGAGCAAGAACGTCGACCCATAACTGTTGTAGTTGCGGTCTTCGTGGCGGTTGCCCTGGTCATTCAGGTAAGTGGCTTTGGAATGGTTACGCCCCTTGTTGTAGCTGTAAGACAACTTGGGCAGCAAACCCGCCCGGCCGATGAGGCGGTTCTCTTGACCGGCGTTTCTCTCTTCAATCGCCCCGAGAAACTCGGGATCGTTGCGCAACGCCTGTTCGTACACTTGAAACGGTCCCATCGCCTGCGCGCCGGCAGTCATTGCCGCCCATAACGCCCACCCCAGGCACACTCTTGAAGCTGCTTTCATACGTCGCAATTTCCTATCGCTCAGTCAACGCAGAACCTGCGCGATCCAACAGTGGTTTGAACAGGTAATTGAGCAGTGAACGCTCGCCCGTGCGCACGAACATCTCCGCCGGCATACCGGGTTTGATCACCAGGCCGTTGAGCGTTTCGAGCGCCTGGTCGCTCACTGAGCTGCGCAGCACGTAATACGGCATGCCGGTTTTCTCATCCAGCAGCTGGTCGGCCGAGACCAGGCTGACTTCGCCCGACACCCGGGGCGTACTGCTCTGATTGAATGCCGTGAACAGAATGTCCACCGGCAACTCGCTGCCCACCCGATCCACCAGGTTCACCGGCAGGCGCCCTTCGACTTCCAGTCGCGTCCCTTGGGGCACGATTTCCAGCAGGGTTTCACCGGCGCGGACCACTGCGCCTTCGGTGTGTACCCCCAAATTCACCGCAATTCCGTCTGCCGGCGCGGTAATTTCGCTGTGCTGCAAGTCAAACCCGGCGGACGCCAGTTGTTGCTCAAGGGTCAGGCTTTTGAGTTGCGCGTCAGCCAGTTGAGTGCGGACTTCCTTTTGATATTCGTCGATGTGCTGCGCCAGCTTGAGGCGCGACTCAAGAATGCCCTGCTCGATACGCCCGCTTTCCCCGGTGTTTTGCGCCACGTCCTGTTGCACTTGGGACAACTGGCGCTCGTACTCCATCAGGCGGTTGCGCGGGATGTAGCCGTTTTCCGCCAGCGGCCGCAGGTTGTTCAACTGCTGACGCAGGGAATCGGCCTGAGCGGTGAGGTCTCCCCGCGCGCGGCGCATGCCGGCCAATTGCCGGGTCGCGCCTTCGATGCTGGCCTTGAGCGCGGATTGCTCGCGGGCAAAGGCTTCACGACGGCTGCTGAACAGCTGCTGCTGACCTTCAAGCACCAGCGCCAGCCGCGGGTCGGGGTTATTGCTCAATTCGGGCGGGAAACTCACCTGCTGCAAGTTGTCGCGCTCACTCTGCCAGCGCGCCGTGCTGGCCCACGCCATGCGGTACTGCGCGCGTAACGATTGCACATCCGCCTGGACCTGGGTCTGGTCCAGGCGAAACAGCGGTTCACCCTGATGCACCGCCTGGCCCTCGCGCACCAGAATCTGGCTGACCACCCCCGCGCCCAGGGACTGGACGGCCTTGCGTTTACCCGACACCACCACGGTGCCCTGCACCGGAATGCCTTCGTCCAGCGGCGCGAGGCTGGCCCAGGCAAAGAAACTGCCTGCGCCGATCAGGGTCAGGATCCAGCCCATGCGCACGTAAAACCCGGCGCCACGTTCCATGGCTTGCGACTGTTGTTGATTGTTCATGATGCGTGCGTCCTTGCTCATGCGCCGCTGCTGCGCGTCTGTGCCTGATGGGTGCGAGGGATGCCAGTGGCGGCCGCCTGTTGTTGCTGGGCGCCGGTCAGCGCCTTGAGCACCTCGGCGCTCGGCCCGAACACCTGGGTGCGGCCCTCGTTGAGCACCAGCAGTTTGTCGGCCTGCGCCAACGACGCAGAACGGTGCGTCACCAGCACCACAGTGCAGCCTTGTGCCTTAAGCTGGGCAATGGCACGGGTGAGTGCCGCGTCGCCCACGGCATCCAGATTGGAGTTGGGTTCATCGAGCACCACCAGGCTCGGGCTGCCGTACAGCGCGCGGGCAAGCGCCACGCGCTGTTTCTGGCCGCCGGACAAGCCGCTGCCATCATCCCCCAGCAGCGTGTCGTACCCGTTTGGTAAGCGCAGGATCATCTCGTGGACCCCGGCCTGCCGGGCCGCCGCCACCACCTGTTGCGGGTCAGCGTCGCGGAACCGCGCGATGTTGTCGGCGATGGAGCCACTGAACAGTTCAATGTCTTGCGGCAAATAGCCGATATAAGGCCCAAGTTGGTCGCGGTCCCATTGGTGGATATCGGCCCCGTCCAGACGCACCGTGCCCGCCAGGGTCGGCCAGACGCCGACCAGTACCCGGGCCAGAGTCGATTTGCCGGAGCCCGAAGCCCCGAGCACCCCCAACACCTCGCCCGCCACCAGGCTGAAACTGACGTGATGCAGGGTCGGCAGACGAATGCCCGGAGGCGCCGCACTGACGTCTTCGAAACTCAGGTGGCCCTTGGGCGCAGGCAACGCCATGTTCTCTTCCACCGCCGGGTGCTCACGCAACAAACCGTCCAGCCGCTGGTAGGCCAGCTTGGCGGAACTCCACTGTTTCCAGACGGCTATCAGCTGGTCGATGGGGCTGAGCACACGGCCCATGAGAATCGAACCGGCGATCATCATGCCCGCGCTCATGTCGCCTTGAATCACCAACAACGCCCCCAGCCCCAACACCAGCGATTGCAGGCACAGGCGCAGGGTTTTACTCACCGAGCCGATGACCGCGCCGGTGTCGCTGGCCTTGTTCTGCTCGGTCAGAAAGCGCGAATGGACGTTGAACCAGCGCTTACGTAACACGCCCAGCATGCCCATGGCCTGAATGGTCTCGGCATTGTGCAAATGGCTGGTGGCCAACTGACTGGATTGTTGCGAAAACACACTGGCCTGGCTCAGGGATTTGCGGGTCATGACTTCATTGACACAGGCCAGGGCGATCAACACGGCGGCACCCGCCGTGGCAAAAACCCCCAGCCAGGTGTTGAACATGAAAATCACAAACAGGTACACCGGAAACCACGGCGCATCGAAAAAAGCGAATAACGCCGGGCCGGTGACAAATTGACGAATCAGGGTCAGGTCGCCCAGCGCCTGACCGGCATGGGCCTGGCCGCTGAACAGGTTGCGCTCGAACGCGGCACGGTACACCTGCTGATTGAAACGGCGCTCCAACTGGCTGCCGATGCGTATCACGATAAAACTGCGAACGGTTTCCAGCGTGCCGATAAAGATAAAGAACCCCACCACCATCAAGGACAACATCGCCAGCGTGGTGGTGTTCTGTGATGACAGCACCCGGTCATACACCTGGAGCATATAAATAGAAGGCACGAGCATCAGGATGTTAATCAGGGCCGTAAAACACCCGACACTGATGAGAATCTTTTTATAGTCGGCCAATATCTGTATGAGGGGCGCGACGGGACTGCTTTTCAGCCGCTTCATGAACCTTCCTTGATCAATAAACCACGTCCACAGGCACTGGCGAGTGCCTGCCAGTCGCCTTGTTGCCGTTCAATGTTGTTATGTGTGCAGGCCTGATCCGGCGTTTACGGGCACAACTGATCCGGCCTGAATAACGGCGCTGGTATGATTGCGCTAATCCACACTTTGTAAGTGCGTGCGTTTCATCACCAGGGTTTTAGTGCCATCGACTGAGCCTTCATAGCAACCCGGTTCTCGCAACTCCAAAAAGATTGGCTGCGACCCATCTTTTCCAATGAGCAAGAGGCCATCCGGCGTGGGCGACCACCGGGTCGGGGTTCGGCCCAACCACGCCTGTAAACAGCGAGCCTGCGCACTGAAGGTCCGGTCTTTTTTCAACGTGACTGTGCACGCGTCCTGTTCGCCTCCTTTCACATAAAACGTCCACCTGCCCGCCACTTGTGCGGGGTTTAATAACATCAGCGAACTGGCCATGGCGCTCTCTGTGGTAGTCAACAGCAATGCGGCTACACAGCCCATTGCTCGTATAAAACGGTATGCAGTGTTCATGAGACCTCGGCGTAGTGCCAGAGGGCAGCGCTTGCGCGCTGCCCGTTTACCGACAGCCCTACGCGACGATGTCGTAAGTTGCCATTTGCCCGACGGTGGTGATCAGGAAATCGGCGACGCCGTGTCCGCTGAAGTCCACTTGCAGCGAGCCAGCATTGCTGGCCTGGTTGTAGCTGACGACCGCATCACCCGCCTGACCGGTGAACGCATTGACGAAATTCAACCCGCTGAGATGAGTAATCCCGGTGAGGTCGATTTTGTCGAGCCCTGTCTGGAAATCCATGAGGGTATCGGCCGCCTTGGGGGTCGAATCAGACACTTCACGGTAAACAAACGTGTCCGAACCGCTCCCGCCCCACAGCTTGTCTGCCCCGCCACCGCCGTAGAGGATGTCGTTGCCGGCACCGCCCTTGAGGAGGTTGGAGGCCGCGTTGCCCAGCAACAGGTCGTTACCCGAACCCCCAATGGCGTTTTCGATGGTCACGCCTTGAGCGATCGACACGTTACCGGTCATCCCGCCCACGTCAGAGAACGAACCGGCGGCCAGGTTGATTTTCTGGTTCTGGCTGAAACCCGAGAAGTCCAGCGTGTCATTGCCGCCGCCATCCCACACCGAAAAAATCAGCTTGTCGGTGGCCGAAGTGGCGCTGTAGTAGTCGCGGTCAGCCGTGGAGTTGAACCCATAAACGGTGTCACCGGCGCGGGTTTCCATGTTCGCGCCATACAGCTTCTGCACCGCAGCAATGTCATCGAGCAGTGGCGCCGACGCATAAGCGCCTTCCCCGGTCTTGGTGAACACTTGGCCGGTGTTCTTCTCACTCCAGTAGCTCATGACACTGTAAGCACGGGTGTCTTCGCCATACACGGCATCACGGTAGCTCGGGTTGCCATTACCGGCGTTGTAGTCGCCGGGGTGTGACAGGCCCAGGGTGTGACCGATCTCGTGGGTCAGGGTCTGACGCCCGTAGTTGCCTTCCCCCGGGGTTTTGTTGACGTCGTAGTCCTTGTTGATCAGGTACCACGACTCGCCTTTGCGCGAGCTGTTCGGCAGGTAGGCAAACGCAGCCCCGCCGTTGCTGGCGCTGAAGTTGGCGAAGGTCATGTGACCATCGTCAGCGCGTGCCGCCGGGCCTTCAGTGAAGGTCACTTTGGCCACATCGGCCCATGACTCCAGCGACAGCTTGGCCTGTTCCTTTTGCAGCCCGGAGAACGAGCTGAAAGTGCCCAGACCACGGGAGGCATAGCCCGGCGGTGGAGACGTGAGGAAGGTGTAGGACAAATTGATCACACCGTCGCCATTGAGGTCGTACCAACTGGCGCCACTGCGGGTCAGTTGGTCAGCGGCCTGATCGACCGTAAACGATGGCTTGCCGTTGACCAGGTGATTACCGCGGTCATAGAAATGACTGAAGTTATCCACTTGGGTGAAGGCAGAACTGGTGCCGTTGGCCGCAAACGTCGGGTTGACGGACAGCGCTGCTTTCTCTTTAAGTTTCGACATGTAAACAGTTCCTTGTTTAGCAGTAGAAAAGTTTTTGACAGATATAGACGATCCCATGGCGAGATCGTCCTATCACTCGCCGTTTATTGGCCGGGCGAAGTTGACACACTTCGAAATATTCAGTCCAGCACTTTTTTGACGTCAATAAACGACTTTTCCGTAAGTAGCCGTAAACATTGGAACTTCTACTGAAAGCATTTTCCTTAAAGTTTTAAGGATGCTGGCTATATTCGCCGTAGGAATATCGCCACAAACAAATACAGCGCTTAAGGTTCATGGTGTGACCGATTGGTCAGTTCATTTTTGTTTAAACTTCCAGCCTGCTCACTCGTATTACAGAGTTGGCCAGCTGCAAACCCATCGCCATGTAAGCGTTTGCCGATCAAAAGCCGCTTGTCATATCACCACCACCTTCCAAACTTCATAAACGACACAATGAACAACTCCCCCCCCCGCAGGCCACGTATAAAAAACGTCGCTTATGTGTAAGTTTCAGGCGCATCAACTTTTAACCATCGTCCACACTTCTGGCCAACTACACGCCTGTATGACAGTGTGCCTTCTTAAAGCAATTGTTTAAGTGCGATAAGCCACAACCGTTCACCTTTAAGTCGAATCCGACACTGGGCGGTTTGATTAAGAGCACGTTGAGGGTGGATGGCCCGCCGTGCCACCAGCCCCCTGTGTCACAGGCTGGGCGAGCCCCATGCACATGTTGTCCTACAAACGGCACTTGACGATCAGAGGTGATTTGAGTTTTCCTGAAACCGGTTTCAGACCCTGTGCCGAGACCGCCTGCGATAACAACCCATACAAGGTTCAGGCCGTGAACAGTTTTTCAGCCGCTCAACGCTCCCGCGTCACCATGCTCGATGTTGCCCTGCACGCCGGTGTGTCCAAGGCCAGTGTTTCGCGCTTTATCGGCGAGGATCGGGCGTTGCTCTCCGAAGCCACCGCGCAACGCATCGAGCGTTCAATCGAAGCGCTGGGCTACCGCCCCAATCAAATGGCGCGCGGTCTGAAGCGCGGGCGTACCCGCCTGATCGGCATGTTGGTCGCAGACATTCGTAACCCCTATTCCATCGCCGTCATGCACGGCGTCGAAACCGCCTGCCGGGAGCACGGCTACAACCTGGTGGTGTGCAACACCGACCGCAGTGATGAGCAGGAAAGCCAGCACTTGGCTGCTCTGCGAGCCTACAACATCGAAGGGCTGATTCTTAACACGCTGGGCCATCAACCTGACGTCCTGCAGGCGCTGCATCAAGAAATGCCCATCGTATTGATCGACCGTAACGTTGAGCAGTTGTATGCGGATCTGGTGGGGCTGGATAACGCCGGGGCGGTGCGCACCGCGCTGCAACACCTGCAAGCACAGGGTTTTCGCGACCTGCTGATGGTCAGCGAACCCGCTGATGGCACCAGCTCGCGCCTGGAGCGCATCGCCAGTTTTAACGCGCAACTCAACGACTGCCCCTCACTGCAAGGCACGGTGATTGAAACCGGCCCTGAACTGCGGTCTCGCATCCAACAGTTTCTGGACACCCCCGGCACCGGCCCCAAGGCGCTGTTCTGCGCCAACGGCGTGGCCGCGCTGGCCGCCACTCAGGTGCTGCGCGACCTGAACCGCCACCTGTTTGAAGACATCGGCCTGATTGCGCTGGATGACCTTGACTGGTTCCCGCTGGTGGGCTCGGGGATTACCGCTCTGGCGCAACCGACCCAAGCCATCGGCGCCAGCGCCTTCGAATGCCTGCTCAAGCGCTTGCGCGGCGATACCGCAGCACCTCAAGCCCTGGATTTTCCTGCGCAACTGATCGTGCGCGGCTCGACCCTACGCCCCCACTCCTGACAGCGCTGCCAAGACGCAACCCGCCTGGCAGTCCTTGACGCATAAAAATGAAACCGGTTTCAGAGATTAATAACAATGACTACATTCCCCGTTTCCATCAGTTTGTCGAGCTACGGAGCCGATCTGGTTCGCCAACGCGGCCAAGGCAGTTTTATTGAATTACTGGCCAATGCCGGTGCCCGGCGCATCGAACTGCGTGAAGAGCTGCTGACGGACGAAGACCCGTCGTCCTTCGCTGAAGCAGTGGCCGCTCAAGGGCTGGAGTGTGTGTATTCATCGCCTCTGGAACTGTGGCAAGCGGGACAGACACGGCCCAATCCTCTGCTGCTGGCGACCCTGCACAAGGCCCATGCTTTTGGTGCGGCCTGGCTCAAGGTGTCGCTTGGCTACTACACCGAGCAGTGCGATTTACACACCCTGGCCGCCTGCCTCAAGCAACAACCGGTCAACCTGCTGGTGGAAAATGACCAGACCTCCCAGGGCGGACGCATCGAACCCCTGCAGCGGTTCTTCGATGCAGTGGATCAACGGCAAGCCCCCATCAGCATGACCTTCGACATCGGCAACTGGCAGTGGCAAGACCAATCGGCCAGCACCGCCGCCCGCTTGCTGGGCCGTCATGTCACCTACTTGCACTGCAAAGGTGTCGCCCGGCGCCCGGATGGCAAATTGATTGCGACGCCGCCAACGGCCACCGACCTGCAGATGTGGGAGCAGTTTCTGCCGCATATGCGGCCCGGTCTGACCCGCGCAGTGGAATACCCCCTGCAAGGCAATGACCTGCAATGGCTAACAAAAGTGCATGTCGACACCCTGGCGACGCTCGGCGCAGCGCAACGGGAGTTGAGCCATGTCTAAGGTCGATGTGTTGTCGTTTGGCGAAACCATGGCCATGTGGGTGGCCGAACAGACCGGCGATCTGGCGCAGGTCGAGCGCTTTCACAAGCGCATTGCTGGGGCCGACAGTAACGTCGCCATCGGGCTGGCGCGGCTGGGCTTCAATGTCGCGTGGCTCAGCCGTGTGGGCGCTGACTCCCTTGGGCGGTTTGTGCGCGCCACGTTGCAAGCCGAAGGCCTCAATTGCCAGCACGTTGAAACCGACCCGCAGCACCCCACGGGCTTGCAGTTGAAGTCCCGGGTTGACGATGGCAGTGACCCGCAAGTGGAATACTTTCGCCGCGGTTCGGCGGCCAGTCACTTGAACCGCAGCGCCATCACCCCGCAATTGCTCGGCGCTGGCCACTTGCATGCCACGGGCATCCCCCCTGCGCTGTCGGCCAGTTGCCGCGAATTGTCTTTCGAGCTCATGCAAGGCATGCGCGCGGCCGGGCGCACGGTGTCGTTCGACCCCAACCTGCGCCCGTCTCTGTGGGCCAGCGAACAGCAGATGATCCGCGACATCAACGCCCTCGCCGCCCACGCCGATTGGGTATTGCCGGGCCTGAGTGAAGGCCGCTTGCTGACCGGGCGCGATGACCCGGCAGACATTGCGCGCTTCTATCTGGATCAGGGCGCAGAAGCGGTCATCATCAAACTGGGCCCAAAAGGGGCTTATTACCGCACCACCGACACCGAGGGCTTCGTGCCAGCGGTGCCTGTGGAGGTGGTGATCGATACCGTCGGCGCCGGCGACGGCTTTGCGGTGGGCGTGATCAGTGCCCTGCTGGAAAACCTTGGCTTCGAACAGGCAGTGCAGCGCGGCAACTGGATTGGCAGCCGCGCCGTGCAAAGCCGTGGCGACATGGAAGGACTGCCGACCCGCGCCGAGCTGGAGGGGCGCGACCTCACTGCAACCGCTTTACCTGCGTAACGTGCTGCACCCGTGACCTGCTGCGACAAAAACAACAAGCTCAGGAGCTACGCCATGCAATCGCTAACACTCGCTGCCCGCCGGTGGTGGTACATCATGCCGATCGTATTCATCACCTATAGCCTGGCCTATCTGGACCGGGCCAATTACGGCTTTGCCGCCGCCTCCGGGATGGCCGAAGACCTGCACATCACCCCCGGCCTGTCGTCGTTGCTGGGGGCGCTGTTTTTCCTCGGTTACTTCTTTTTTCAGGTGCCGGGGGCCATTTATGCGCAGAAGAACAGCGTCAAAAAGTTGATTTTTGTCAGCCTGATTCTCTGGGGCGGTCTGGCCACGCTCACGGGCGTGGTGTCCAACGCCTACAGCCTGATCGCCATTCGCTTCATGCTCGGCGTGGTGGAAGCCGCCGTCATGCCCGCTATGCTGGTCTACCTGTGCCATTGGTTCACCCGCGCCGAACGCTCCCGGGCCAATACCTTCCTGATCCTCGGCAACCCGGTGACCATGCTCTGGATGTCCGTGGTCTCGGGCTACCTGGTGCAGCATTACAGCTGGCGCTGGATGTTCATCGTCGAAGGGCTGCCCGCAGTGATCTGGGCGTTCATCTGGTGGCGACTGGCCGATGACCGCCCTGCCGAAGCCACGTGGCTCAGCACCCAGGAAAAACAGGACCTGCAACGCGCGCTCGATGCCGAGCAAGTCGGCATGGCCCCGGTCAAGAACTACGCCGCGGCCTTCCGCTCCCCCAAAGTCATCCTGCTGGCCTTGCAGTTCTTCTGCTGGAGCATCGGCGTCTACGGGTTTGTCCTGTGGCTGCCGTCGATTCTCAAACAAGGCGCGCACATGGACATGATCGAGGCCGGCTGGCTGTCGGCCCTGCCCTACCTGGCCGCCGTCATCGCCATGCTCGGCGTGTCGTGGGGCTCAGACAAACTGCAAAAGCGTAAGCGTTTCGTCTGGCCGCCGCTGCTGATTGCCTCGGTTGCGTTCTACGGTTCCTACGCATTAGGTGCAGAGCACTTCTGGTTGTCCTACACGTTGCTGGTGATTGCCGGGGCCTGCATGTACGCACCGTATGGCCCGTTCTTCGCGATCATCCCGGAAATCCTGCCGTCCAACGTGGCAGGCGGGGCCATGGCGTTGATCAACAGCATGGGCGCGCTTGGGTCATTTTCCGGTTCCTATCTGGTGGGCTACCTGAACAGCGAAACCGGCTCCCCGGGGGCGTCCTACCTGTTGATGAGCGGTGCGTTGCTGATCTCGGTATTGCTCACGGTCATGCTCAAACCCGCGTCCAAAGACCCGGCCGCGTCGACAGTCAGCGCCACGGCGCGTCTGGCTCACTCTTGAATTGAAGGTTGGTGATTGCGTTGAAAAAACATGTCGTGCTTTACAAAACACTCTCCGCGCCCTTGATGCAGCGCTTGCAAGATCGCGCCGACGTCACGCTGATCGAGCGGCTGGATGCCCAAGGGCTGGATCAATTGCGTGCGGCGTTACCCCAGGCGCAGGGCTTATTGGGGGCCAGCCTGAAACTGGACGCGCAGTGGCTGGATCTGGCGCCCAGGCTCGAAGCCATTGCCAGCGTGTCCGTGGGCATCGATAACTACGACCTGGACTACCTCACTGCGCGCCACATTCTTTTGACCAACACTCCGGACGTGCTGACCGAAACCACGGCCGATACCGGGTTTGCCTTGATATTGGCCAGCGCCCGCCGCGTGGTGGAGCTGGCGATTCGCGTGCGCAACGGGCAATGGCAAAAAAACATCGGGCCGGAACATTTCGGCACCGATGTGCATGGCAAAACCTTGGGCATCATTGGCATGGGCCGCATTGGCGAGGCGTTGGCGCAACGGGGGCACTTTGGCTTCGGCATGCCGGTGATCTATCACAGTCACTCGCCAAAACCGGCGGTCGAGGCCCGATTTGGCGCCCGCTACCGCAGCCTCAAGGCGTTGCTGCAAGAGGCGGACTTCATTTGCCTGACACTGCCATTGACCGCCGAAACCCAAGGTCTGATCGGCGCAGAGCAATTCGCACTGATGCGTACCGACAGTATTTTCATCAACATTTCACGGGGCAAAGTGGTCGATGAAGCCGCGTTGATCCACGCCTTGCAGCAGGGGCAGATTCGCGGCGCGGGGCTGGATGTGTTTGAACGCGAACCGCTGGACCCGGCCTCGCCCTTACTGACGCTGGATAACGTGGTGGCCACCCCGCATATCGGCTCGGCCACCATTGAAACCCGCGAAGCCATGGCCCGCTGCGCCGTGGACAACCTGCTGGCCGCTCTGGACGGGCAGCGCCCGCCCAATCTGGTCAACCCAAGCGCATTTGACCAGGGCCGCTGATCATTCCCCGGCCTTGATTCGGGTCCACAGGCGCGTGCGCACACGGTCGATGTTGAGCGGCATGGCTTGGAGGGCGAACAGCGTCTGCAGCATTTGCGGCGTCGGGTAGACCTTGGTGTCTGCCTTTATTTCGGGGTTGACCAGCGCATCGGCCTGCGCGTTGCCGTTGGCGTAGTGCACGTAGTTGCTGATCCCTGCCATCACGTCCGCCCGCAGCAAGTAATTCATGAAGCGGTAGGCGGCTTTTTCATCCGGCGCATCGGCGGGCATGGCCACCATGTCAAACCAGATGGCGGCGCCTTCTTTAGGGATCGAATAGCCGATATCGATGCCATTCCCGGCTTCTTTGGCACGGGTTTCGGCTTGCAGGATGTCCCCGGAAAACCCCACGGCGACGCAAATATTGCCGTTAGCCAGATCGCTGGTGTACTTCGAGGAGTGAAAGTAACTGATATAAGGACGCACCTTCATCAGCATGGCTTCGGCCTTTTTATAGTCTTCGGGGCTTTTGCTGTGGTGGGGCAGCCCCAGGTAGTTGAGCGCGGCCGGCAAGACTTCAGGGCCATTGTCGAGAATCGCCACCCCGCACTTGCTGAGTTTCTCCATATTTTCGGGCTTGAAAATCAAGTCCCAGGAGTCCACAGGCGCGTTCTCCCCCAACACGGCCTTGACCTTGGCAACGTTGTAGCCAATCCCGGTGCTGCCCCATAAGTAAGGGAAACCGTGCTCATTGCCGGGGTCATTGACTTGCAAGGCCTTGAGCAACGCCGGGTTGAGGTTCTTCCAGTTCGGCAATTGGTCCTTGTCGAGTTTTTTCAGCGCCCCGCCCTGTATCTGCCGCGCCATGAAATGGTTGGACGGAAACACCACGTCATAACCGGATTGGCCGGTCATCAATTTGCCATCCAGCGTTTCATTGCTGTCGTACACGTCGTAGCTGAACGCAATGCCCGTGTCACGCGTGAAGTTTTTCAGCGTGTCGGGGGCGATGTAGTCGGACCAGTTGTAAATTTTCACGGTCTCGGCCGCCTGGCACAACGTGCCAGCCAGCATCAGGGGCAACAGGGCGATGCGGATCATGATTCGATTCCTTGCGTATTGTGTGTCGCTGTTTTTATGGGCAGGGTTCGGTGATCAAAGGATCAAAACATAGGTCTTGCGCACGGTTTGCTGGATGTCCCAGACCCCGGTGCTGTTGGCCGGCAACATCAGTGCATCGCCCGCTTCTATGTGAAGGATTTCCCCGTCATCGGGGGTAAATGTGCAGCGCCCTTCAATGAAATGACAGAATTCTTGCGCCACGATCTGCCGCCGCCAGCGGCCCGGCGTGCACGCCCATATCCCGGTTTCAACGCCGTCAGTGCGCTCGACACAGGTCACTGAGGTCTCGGCCACCAGGGTGCCGAGGGGCACCGCCACGGGTGAGGAGGTTTGCAGCGCCACGTGGGCGGTGTTTTTGAAGTGAGTGATGCTCATGGAGCGTTCCTTGTGGGTGCCAAAGGGGGGGGTTACTGCATAAAACCTTCCATCACATTGGCCAGCCCCCGGGCGAACCCCCGCCGCCAAGGGGCGGCATGCGGGTTGGCCAGGGTCTGGTCTTCGTAGACAAAACTGCGGATAACGGCGTTGTAACCCAACCAGCGGCACGGCTCCGGCTCCCACGCTTTGAGCGCGTTGAGACCACCGGCGGTCAGCACCCAAGGCTGCTGCACCTCAAGGGTGTCGCGCTGCAAGATCAGGTCCGCGAGGGTGCGCCCGCCCAAATGGCTCGCGCCTACGCCCTCCCCGCCATAACCGCCGGACAAGGCAATACCGTGTGGACGGTCACAGAGCATGTGCGGCTGAAAACGCCGCGCCATGCCCAGATTGCCGCCCCACACGTGGCTGATGTGCACATCCTTGAGCGCCGGAAAAAGCTCGGTGAAGAGGTAGCGGCGCACCTCGATTTCAGCCTGAGTCAGGTTGAAGTCGTGCCGCAAACGCCCCCCAAACTGATAGCCGCCACGCGCGCCAAACACCAGGCGGTTGTCGTGGGTACGCTGCCCGTACGTCACCTGGCGGCTGTTTTCGCTGAACGCCTGACCGGCCGACAGCCCGATTTCATCCCACACGGCTTCAGGCAGCGGCGCCGTGGCGACGATCAGGCTCTGCACCGGCAATTGATAACGCCCCAACGGCGCCAGGGTGTTGGCATAGCCTTCAACCGCGGGCACGACCCAGCGCGCCCTGACGTGTGCATGGGCGGTGCGCACATGGCCGGGTTGCCACGCCGTGACCGGGCTTTGCTCGAAGATCCTCACGCCCATGCGCTCAACCGCCCGGGCCAGCCCACGTACCAGTTTGGCGGGCTGAATCGTGGCAACGTGCGGGGTGAAAATCGCACCGTACGGCGTGGCAATGCGCAACTGCTGCGCCAGTTCAGCAGGCTCTAACCAGCGGTAATCCGCGTCGTTGAGACCTTGAGCGTGAAGTGCCGTCAAATACTGACGCAAGGTGGAGGCCTGCTCGGGGTAGCGCGCGGCACAGAACAAGGCACCGCCTTTACGGTAATCGCAGTCGATGCCTTCGCGATCAATGACCTGTTTGACTTCATCGGGAATCCCATGCAGCAAGCGGTAGGACTGACGCCGTTGCTCCACCGACAGACCGGCGAGCATGCGGTACTCGCCCAGCAAGTTGCCCATCAGCCAACCACCATTCCGCCCAGATGCGCCAAAACCCGCCGTTTGCGCTTCGAGGATGGCAATGCTCAGTTCGGGCGCATGGCGCTTAAGGTAATAGGCGGTCCATAACCCGGTGTACCCGGCCCCCACAATCACCACGTCTATGTCCAGATCGTGCTCAAGCGATGGGCGCGCTGTGAGGTCGTCCGCGAGTTGGTCCATCCATAAGCTGATTGAGCGCCAGGCTGGCATTGCGGTCTCCACACTGTTTTCAGGAATGGAGCGATCCTAGCGCCTGTTCTCAAGGTACGTCTTGCGCGCGTGCCCGCAAAGAAATGTGCCGCGCATAAGCCTTGGGTGATTGCCCGGTGTGCCGACGAAAACAGCTGTAGAACGCCGACAGCGAGTTAAAGCCCGCGGCAAAGGCCACCTCGTCTACTTTAAGAGGCGACACGGCGGCGTCCATGGCGGCCAATACATGGCGCAGACGTGCCTGATTCACGTAGCGATAGAAGCTTTGTCCCAGCACTTGATTGAGCAAATACGACATCTGGTTACGCGTATAGCCACAGGCGTTGGCGACGTGTTGCAGGTCCAGCGCGGGGTCGAGGTAAGGTTGCTGGCGCTCGAAATAGGTTTGCAGGTCCCGAGCCATAAAGCTCAGCTGCCGGGCTGACAGGCCCAGGCGACTGACCGCAGGCCGTATCGGGGTTTGCCCGGCGGGGTTTTCAGGGGTTTCGTGCACCAGCGATGCGTATTCATTGACGTGCCAGATCAGACCGTCGCGCACCGTGATGGCTTCGCTGGCCCTGAATGACACCAGCCCGTGGCTACCTCGCAGGGTGATGCGGTACTGAATGAATGCCGTGTTGCCGTCCAGGCGAATGCGGTCACTGTGCTCCAGGGCCTCATCCGCTGCACGGGGCATGGACGCTTGAACGTAGTCACGCAATTGGGTAAAACCCATCACCCGATTCTGGAAGAAGTCGTGGTACACGACACCGGGGTGGTAAAGTGCCATCACCCCGTCAAGATCGCGGTGTTTCCAGCACAAGTGGTAACGCATGACCGTATCACCGGTGGCGCGGGTCTGCTCGGGGCCGTCTTCAGGGGCAAACATGGCAAGGCTCGGTGAAATAAAACACAGAGTGCCGAGTTTATGAGCGCGCTTCAATGGTCAAGCACGGGTACACCCCGCACCGCTAAAACGCTTCAGTGCATGATTTGCATCAAAGCCTGGCGAATCAATGGGCCCGTTGGGCACAAAACCCTTATCGTGCCGGGAGCACAATGCTAGGTTTGAACACGAAACGCTCGCACATACACGCGGCCGGGGCGACCCGAGACCGCACACCCACTGAGCAAAAGGAAGCGCTCGATGAAACCGGTGAGCAATACCACGAAAGTGACATTTCCCAATGCCTGCCAATTAATGCGCTGGCATTTCCATCCGATGGGCTTCGAAGCCACCATGGACGCCCCGCGCAGCATGATTGCCCGGCTGTTTGACCGGGCCAGCGGCGAGACCGTGATCGCCATCGCCGGTATCCCGTGCGCCACCGTCATGACCACCACCGAAGTGGCGCGCATCATCCAGTCCGTGGAAGACGAGCTTGAGAGCTTTGTCCCGCCACAAGCATGGCAAGAACTGGCGTGAGCCAAACCGTTTGCTGACACGCTTTCGCGAACATTTCTGACCCCGGCGTAACCTTTGCTACCTCCCCCTCACCCCACCTTTGTCGCCCCCCTGTCGGCAGGGGGCGTGCGCGGGCGGGTCAGAGTATCCGGTACAACAGGCGCTCGATCCGCACGCGGCTGACGCGGCGCAGGAACTTGGCGACGGCAGGCGGGTAATCGGTCAGGGTTTCGAGCTGCCTGAACGTGTCAATGCGCGTGGTGTGGGCAAAGATCACGTCCAGTTCTTTGCGGCGCGGTTCCAGTAACTCGCGGCGCGGGTCATCGATCAGCAAGCCGTTTTCCAGGTCCAGCCTGAACGCGCGCGGGTTCAAGTTGTTGCCTGTCAGCAAGGTGTAACGATCGTCCACCCACATGCCCTTGAGGTGGTACGTGTTGTCGCCATCGCGCCACAGGTGCAGGTTCAGCAGGCCACTGTCGATCATCGCCTGGTGGCTCTTGGCAAAGCGGCGCAAGCTCAGCTCATACAAGTACGGCAACGCCGCAATCACCTTGAAGGGTTCGCTAGGCGGGATGTAAAAGTCATTGGCCGTTTTGTCGCCCACCACGATGTCGATGCGCACCCCACGCTCCAGCGCGCGATTGATTTCGCGGGTCACCGGCAACGGCAAGTTGAAATACGGTGTGCAAATGGTCAGTTGCTGCTGGCTGCTGGCGATCAATTCGCAAATAACCCGGCTCAACGGGTTGTTTTTGCCCACGCCCAACAACGGGCTGACCGACAGACCAAAGTGGCCGACCGTGCCTTGGCGGGTGTCGTAACTGGCTTTTTTCAGGCGACTGCGTAAATCCCCGATGGCCGACCGCAGGCTGCGCGTGCTCGGTAGCGTCGGCAGGTCCAGACGGTGCACGGCCTTGGTCTGGATCAGGTCATGCTCGATGAAGTGCTGCATGGAATCGGCCAGCGGCTTGTTATTGAGCACGTGGTAGCGGTCGAACCGGTACTTGTCGAACTTGTGCAGGTACACATTGTTGAGACTGGCGCCGCTGTAGATCACGCAGTCATCAATGATGAAGCCCTTGAGGTGCAGCACGCCGAACAACTCGCGGGTTTGCACAGGCACACCGTAAATCGGCACGTGGGTGTCATGGGCTTGCGTCTGGGCCTGATACCAGGCGGCATTGCCCGGCTGCTTGCCCGCACCGATCAGTCCGCGCTGGGCTCGCAGCCAATCCACCATGACCACGATTTCAAGCTCAGGTCGGGCCGCTTTCGCGGCGTGCAGGGCATCAAGGATTTCCTGACCGGCTTCATCCTGTTGCAGGTACAACGCCACCAGCGTGATGCGCTGGCGGGCATTGGCGATGTGCTCCAGCAGGCAACGCCGAAAATCGGCCGCACCGGGCAGAATGCTGAACGCGTCGGCGGACAACGGAAAGCTGCGCAACTTGGGCAGCAGAGAGCGTTTGAAGAGCGACGGCATAGGGCTCGCTAAGGTCGAATACAAATAACCGCGAAGCTTACACGATTCTGTGTTTCAAGCAGTAACCTCGCTTCGACCCCACGCCTTATTGGCGACCCAGGCTCCACAGTCGCGCAATGTCCCGCGCCCGATCGGTCAGTAACTGCGACGCATGGGCGCAGGCGTAGTCCAGCGTCATCGGGCCACTGGCCACAGCAAACGCGGCATGGATGCCGTGCTCGTACAACGCTTGATACCCCTCCCCCAAGGTGCCGGCCAACACCACCACCGGTACGCCATTGCTGCGGGCGATGCGCGCCACCCCGAACGGCGTTTTACCGCGCAGGGTCTGCGCGTCAAAACGGCCTTCGCCGGTGATCACCAGCGCAGCGCCTTGTACGGCCTCGTTGAGGTTGACCAGCTCGGCCACCACGTCCACGCCGGCCCGAAACTGCGCGCCGAAAAACGCTTTGGCAGCAAACCCCAGACCGCCCGCAGCCCCTGAACCCGGCTCGTCACGCACGTCCTTGGGCAGCACCTTGGCGCAGTGATCGGCAAAATGCCCCAACGCGTGGTCCAATTGCTGCACCTGTGCCGGTGAGGCGCCTTTTTGCGGACCGAAAATAGCCGAAGCCCCATGTTCGCCACACAGCGGATTGTTGACGTCTGCGGCGATTTCAAAGCGCACGTCGACCAGGCGCGGGTCCAGCCCTTGCAGGTCAATGCGCGCCAGTTGTGCCAGCGCCAGACCGCCATGCGGCAGCGCGCGGTCCTGCGCATCAAACAGCCCAAGCCCCAGCGCCTGCAAGGCACCCGCCCCGGCATCATTGGTGGCACTGCCGCCAATGGCCAGGATGATGCGTTGGGCGCCCGCCTCTAGCGCGGCCTTGATCAGCTCACCGGTGCCATAGGTGCTGCTGACACACGCATCGCGCTGCTCCAGGGCCACCAATTGCAAACCGCTGGCCTCCGCCATTTCGATGATCGCGGTGCGGGTTTCCGGCAACCAGCCCCAGTTGGCGTAAACCGGCTCACCCAACGGCCCTTGCACCTGCTCTCGGCGCAGTTGGCCATTACCGGCCGCCACGATGGCGTCAACCGTGCCTTCGCCTCCATCGGCCATGGGGCATTTAATCAACTGCGCATGGGGCAACACGTCGGCCAGGCCGGCCGCAATGGCATCAGCGACTTTTTCCGCACTCAGGCTGTCTTTGAACGAGTCAGGGGCAATGACGATTTTCATCAGACGAATCTCCAGTTCTTATGCCATTCATGCTGCCAGTATCGGCGCGCAAACACGCCAGGCCGCTGCACAAGGGATTACGACCTTTGTTGTACATTTTCACAAGCCTGGCGCCTTCAGCCGGACAAGGGTTTGACTCGCACGCCACACTGGCCGAAGCTGGCGCTCATTACGCACGCCTGCTTCTGGAATTTGCATGCTAAAGCCCCATCGCTACCTGTTGCTCAGCCTGGCGTCCGCCGTCGTTGCCACCTGCCTGTGGTTCTGGATGCGCCCTGCGGCCACTGTCACCCCGACCAACCTCAATCACAGTTACGCTCAGGCCCTGGAGCAAGCACATAATGGCCAGCCCGGCGCTGCCCGTGTGCTGTACCAACAATTGGCCCGCACGGACTTGTCCGACATACGCCGCGCCAGCCTGCACGCCGAACTGCCCAACTACCCCAGCCCGCACGCCCTGAAACTGGCCGATGCCGACTTGCATCACCCGTCTGCGCTGGTACGCGAAGCCGCCATCCAGAGCATTGTCGGGCTGGTGCCAGGGGCGCAACGCACGTTGCTGCTCGGCCCGATCCTCGACGACCCGGAGCAAAGCGTGCGGTTTGCCGCGGCCAACGCCTTGCTGGGTTTGTCCCCCGATGAACAAGGGGTGTACTTCGGCCCACTGCAGCACGTGATTGACGAATATGAGCGCACGCTCAAGACCCAGCCCGACAGCGCCCAGGCCCAGGGCCAGCTCGCACGCTTGTACCTGCACGAAGGTCAGTTGGACGAGGCACAAGCGGCGCTGGAAAAAGTCACCCACCTTGAGCCGGACAACCTCAAGGCCGTGGTCGCACGCGTGGAGCTGCTCGATAAACGCGGCCAAAGCGACCGCGCCCGCGAGTTGCTGGCGCAGCAGTTGGAGGCGCACCCTGATTCGGCCTATTTACAGCATGCATTGGGCATCTGGCTGCACAATCACGGGCAAACCGAATATGCCCTGCTCGGGCTGGCCAAGGCCGTCGAGCTGGAACCTGACAACAGCGACTATCGCTACACACTGGCCATCGCCCTGCACGACTTGGACCAACTCGAAGCGGCGCAGCGCCAGCTCGAAGAGTTACTGCAACGCCAACCCGCCAATCGCAAGGCTCGGGTACTGTTGATCCGGTACTGGAAGGAGTCGGGGCAACTGCAAAACGTGCAGGTGCTGCTGGCCCAACTGGAACAACAAAACCCCGACGACCCCGCGCTGCAGCAAGGGCTATAGGCTCTTTTTTGGGTGATTCCAGGGCCTTCGAATAGATGCATTTGAATATATATTTCAAAACGTTGAACCGCCACGATGGCTCAAGGTCAAGACCATATAGCCGCATACATGCGGGTAATTTTTGAGTCGAGTATCAATAGGCGGGAAATTCTGTGATTGCACTGGGACCCACCGAGGAGCGCGCCCTGATTCTCACGTGCCCCGGGCTAGAAAAGTCGGTTGATCTGCACCAACTGGCTTCAGGCGGCGTGAACGGTTTTGAACTGGCCTGCATGGACCACCTGCACCCGGCCCTGCAACAAGGTGCCGGATTGTTGATAGTCGAAGCCGACTCGCGACAGTCTGAGGCCTTCGAGCAACTGAGCGATGTGCTGTTGCAACAACCCGACTGGTCGGATCTGGCCGTCATCGTGCTGACCGCTGAACCTCACTGGTCGGACCTTCAGTTGAGCCACCTGAGCGAACAATTGGGTAACGCTTTTTTCGTGGCCTCACCCTGGTCGCATGCGCAGTTGCTGTGCCTGTCAAAAAACGCGTTGCGCACGCGCAAACAGCAATACGCCGCCAGGGATTGCACCCACCGCCTCAGCGAACGTGACAACTTTATTAAGAACACGCTGCAAGCCATTGATTTGGAAGTAGATCGTCGCGTCAAGAAAGCCCTGCAACATAACGACGACGTGCGCCACGCGCAAAAAATGGAAGCCGTCGGACAACTCACCGGGGGCATTGCCCACGACTTGAATAACATGCTGGCCGGGATTATCGGCAGCATGGAATTGCTGCGGCGCAAGGTGGCCCGGGGCAAGCTCGATGAGCTGGACCGCCTTATCGACATGGGCGTGACCTCCGCCAACCGTGCGGCGGGGCTCACCCATCGACTGCTGGCGTTCTCGCGGCGCCAGTCACTGGACTCCAAACCCACCATGATCAGCGAGTGGCTGCTGGCGCAGCGGGCGTTGCTGGAACAAAACCTCGCCCCGTCCACCCAACTCACCCTGGAAGCCGATAACAACCTGTGGATCGCCGACGTTGACCCGCAGCAGTTGGAAAACGCGTTGCTGCATTTGGTGTCCAACGCCCGCGATGCCATGCCCGAAGACGGTCACCTCACCGTCAAGACATACAACGTGCAGGTTGATACCGCCTTCAGCGAAGCCAACGGGCACTTCACCCCCGGCGACTACATCGTGCTCAGCGCTAGCGACAATGGCTGCGGCATGCAAGAAAGCACGCTCAAACGCGCCTTCGACCCGTTTTTCACCACCAAACCCATCGGTCAGGGCACCGGCCTCGGGTTGTCGATGATTTATGGGTTCTGCAAACAGTCACGCGGCCATGTGCGCATCATCAGCCAGGAACGCAGCGGCACCACGGTGCAATTGTTTTTACCGCGCTGTAACGGCAGCAGCGGCGAGCTTAGCGCGCAAGGCCTGTCACAGGCAGAAACGGCCGCCAACGCCGAAAAAACGCTGCTGGTGGTTGAAGATGACAACGCAGTGCGCAGCCTGGTGATCGAAGTGCTGCGAGAACACGGCTACACGGTGCTCAGCGCCGAAGATGCGAATGCTGCACTGCCCATTATCGAGTCGGCGCAAACCATTGATTTATTGATCAGCGATGTGGGACTGCCGGGCATGAACGGCCGCCAGTTGGCCGAGATCAGTCGTCAGGCGCGCCCGGACCTCAAGGTGCTGTTCATCACCGGATACGCACAGCATGCGACTGCGCGTGGCGGTTTTCTGGATGAAGGCATGCAGTTGATTACCAAGCCCTTCACCTTTGACCTGCTGACGGCCAAGGTGAATGAGATGCTGCTGGCCTGAATCCTCTTTATCAAGCGGATGTCAGACCAGCTGGTTCTGGATGATTTCTTTGAGCTTATCCAGATCGAACGGCTTGCCCATAATGGGCGCCTTGCGCGTGATGGGGCTGTCCGTCTCGCGTATTTCCTGCGGGTAACCGCTGATAAAAATCACTTTCAGGTCCGGCCGCAGTTTGACCGCAGGCTCGGCGATCTGTACCCCGGAAATACCGCCCGGCAGCCGAAAGTCCGTGACCATCAGGTCCAGATGCGGCTTGCTGGCCAGGATCTCAAAGGCCTGCTCACCGTTTTCGGCCTGCAACACGCGATAGCCTTCGCCTGACAAATAGGCGGACAAGACCATCAGGATCGAAGGGTCGTCTTCGACAATCAGAACCACATCTTGTGCATCTTCACTCATGGGGGAAACCTTAATTGCTGCAAATGCTGCCAATACGACCATGGGGTCGGCCATAGGTTGCGGCTAATTTACGCGTTTTG
Source organism: Pseudomonas sp. ESBL9 (assembly GCF_036668715.1). Lineage (NCBI taxonomy): Bacteria > Pseudomonadati > Pseudomonadota > Gammaproteobacteria > Pseudomonadales > Pseudomonadaceae > Pseudomonas > Pseudomonas sp. ESBL9. The sequence continues at coordinate 1,092,613 of NZ_JAZEVV010000001.1, forward strand.
CGCCAATGGCAGGCTGACCCGGAATACAGCGCCCTCACCCAGGGCACTTTGTACGGTGATTTTGCCGCCGTGGGCCGCCACAATCTGCTCGGAAATGAACAACCCAAGCCCCAGCCCGGCCACGGCATGCTTGGCTGATACCCGCTCAAACTGCTGGAAAATGCGTTGCTGGTTTTCTTCGCTGATGCCAATGCCCTGATCGCGGACTTCCACGATGGCGTTCTCGCCTTCGACATACACTGAAACATCAATCGGGCTTTTGGCCCCATAGCGCAACGCATTGGTCAGCAGGTTCGACACCACCTGTTCGATGCGAAACTCATCCCACAGCCCGACGACCGGACTGTCAGCACTCAGATTGACACTCGACTGAGCCGCGCTGATCTGTGGCGCAAAGGTTTCCACCAGCGTGTTCACCAAACGCGACAAATCGAACTGCCCCGGCCTGATTGACAGTTTGCCGGTGCGAATGCGCGACACGTCGAGCATGTCTTCGATCAGGCGAATCAGGCTTTGGATCTGGCGCTCATCGCGTTCCACCATGGCCTTCATTTTGTCCAGGGTAAAGGCTGCGGCGTTGTCCCGGGCCAGGTGCATTTTGCGCAGCTGGGTTTCCAGGATCAGCCCGTTGAGCGGCGTACGCACTTCATGGGAGACGATGGACATGAAATCGTCGCGCATGCGCACGGCGTGCTCCAGCTCGCCTTGAGTGACCTGCAACTGCGCCAGCAGCACTTCCTGCTCGCGGCGACTTTGCTCCAGGGCTTCGACTTGCTGCTTGACTGCTTTTCGCTGGCGGTACAGGTCAACGAACACATTGACCTTGCTTTTGACCGCGTGAATATCCAGCGGCTTGTGCAGGAAATCCACCGCGCCGCTTTCGTAGCCCTTGAAGGCGTAATTCATTTCGCGCCCTGCGGCGCTGACAAACACGATGGGAATATTTTTGGTTTTTTCGGTGCCGCGCATCATTTCGGCCAGCTCGAAGCCGTTCATGCCCGGCATCTGCACGTCCAGAATGGCCAACGCAAATTCATGTTGCAGCAGCAACGACAGCGCCTCGTCGGCTGACAGGGCCTTGTAGACGGCGCGGTCTTCGCGCTTGATCAACGCTTCCAGTGCCAGCAGGTTTTCTGGCAGATCATCGACGATCAGCAGCTTGGCTTGAATATCACTTACTAGCATTCGATTCGTTCCAGCTCGACAAGCAGACGGCCGATGCCGCGCAAAGGGAGGATGTAGTCCGGTTCCATACGGTCCAGTGCCGCTTGCGGCATGGTGGAAACCAAGGCTTCTTCAGGGTCTTGAACGATGGTCAAACCGCCCGATTGCTTGACTGTGGCAATCCCCTGAGCACCGTCCTGATTGGCGCCAGTCAGTAAAATCGCAGCCAGACGCGCTTCGTACGTGTCTGCCGCGGACTCAAATAAGTAATCAATCGAGGGCCGCGAATAATGCACCCGCGCCTCCTGACTCAATGAAAAACTGCCATCGCGTTCCACCGACAGGTGATAGCCTGGCGACGCAAAATAGAGCGTTCCCGGTTCAATCATGTCCTTGTCGGCGGCTTCTTTGACCTTGATCGACAAGCGTCGTGCAAACACTTGCGCCAACTGACTGCGGCGCTCATCGGGCAGGTGCAGCACCACAATCAGCGGCAAGCGAAAGCCTTGCCGCAGGTCCGCAAAAATCGTCAACAAGGCTTCAACACCCCCGGCGGACGCACCGACCACGACGGCGTCGACCTGCCGCAGGCCAATGAACGTTTCAGGCTCGTTCATCATAGCTTGCGGTAAATCCGCTCTTGCTTGAGCACAGGCGTGAATTGCTTGCTGTAGTCCGAGAAGTCCAGCGTCTCTTTACTGCCCAGCATCAAGAAGCCACGGTGGCACAAGGAGTCGTGAAACAATCCAAACGCCCGATTCTGCAAACTTTTATTGAAATAAATCAGTACGTTACGGCATGAAATTAAATGTGTTTCTGAGAACACGCTGTCGGTCGCCAGGCTGTGGTCGGCGAACGTCACGTTCTCGCGCAAGCTTTTGTCGAAAATTGCGTAGTCATAGGCCGCTGTGTAGTACTCCGAGAACTCGCGCTGGCCGCCAGCCTTCAGGTAGTTCTGGGTGTAGCCGCGGATGTTTTCGAGGGAGAAGATCCCCTGCTTGGCCTTTTCCAGCGAACGCGGATTGATGTCGGTGGCATAAATGATTGTGCGGTCCAGCAGCCCCTCTTCGCGCAACAGGATGGCCATGGAGTAGACCTCTTCGCCCGTGCTGCACCCTGCGATCCAGATTTTCAGCGACGGGTAGGTTCTGAGGATCGGCACCACTTCCTGACGCAGCGCCAAAAAATGCTCGGGATCGCGAAACATCTCACTGACCGGGATCGTCAAGTACTGCAATAACTGCATGAACGCGGTCGGGTCGTGCAGCACCCGCTCCTGCAACGCCGAGATGGTATTGCAGTCGAATTGGCGCATGGCGTGATGCACCCGGCGCTTGACCGAAGCACCGGAGTAATCACGAAAGTCATAGCTGTATTTGAGATAGATCGCTTCAATCAGCAGACGTAGTTCAATATCGGTGTTTCGCGGCACTTAAATACGTTCCATTTTGGGCAACCAGACCCGGATCAGCGAAAACAGGCGATCCAGGTCAATCGGTTTGGCCAGGTAGTCATTGGACCCGGCTTGCAGGCAGCGCTCCTGATCGTCTTTCATGGCCTTGGCCGTGACAGCAATGATCGGCAGCTTGCGCCAGCGCGGGTTTTTGCGAATTTCAACAGTGGCTTCGTAACCGTCCATCTCGGGCATCATGACGTCCATGAGCACCAGATCGATATCATCCTCTTCGTTCAAGCGCTCGATCGCCTCATGGCCATTTCGGCCAATGACCACAATGGCGCCCTTATGCTCCAGCGCGCTGGTCAGGGCGAAGATGTTTCGTACATCGTCATCGACCAGCAAAATTTTGCGCCCTTCAAACACTTTGTCCCGACTACGCGCGGTCTTAAGCATGGTTTGACGTTCATGGGACAACTGGGATTCGACTTTGTGCAGAAATAAAGTCACCTCATCGAGCAGGCGCTCCGGGGAGCGGGCGCCTTTGATGATGATCGAACGCGAGTACTTGCGCAGCTCGGCCTCTTCATCGCGGGTCAGGTTACGACCGGTGTACACAATCACTGGCGGGAACGAGCAGATGTCTTCGGTGGACATGCGCTTGAGCAAGTCGCCGCCCAGCATGTCCGGCAGTTTGAGGTCGATGACCATGCAGTCGTAGATGTGGGTGCGCAACAGGTCCAGGGCTTCCTGCGCGTAACCAACGGCGGTGATTTCGATGTCATCGTCGCCGATCAGGCGGGCAATGCTGTCACGTTGCAGGTCATCATCTTCGACCAGCAATACGCGTTTGACCTTCTGCGTGAGCTTGGCTTCAAGGCGTGCGAACACGTCCTTGAGCTCTTCGCGGGTGGTGGGTTTGACCGCATACCCTACGGCGCCCATGTGCATGGCCGCTTCAACGCGGTCTTCAACAGAAATCACGTGCACCGGAATGTGCCGGGTCGGCGCCAGCTCCTTGAGACGCTGCAACACCGTCAGGCCGGAATGGTCGGGCAGGCGCATGTCCAGCAAGATTGCATCCGGGATGAACTCGGCCGCCAGGCTGAAGCCTTCATCGGCACCGTGGGCCACCAGGCAGTGATAGCCCAGCTCATGGGCCAGGTCGAAGAGGATGCGGGCAAAGTTGGGCTCGTCCTCAATCACCAGAATGCAGCGCGTGGTAAACGGTGCTTTCTCGCGATCATCCATGAACCGCGGAATCTCGACGTTCGGCACATTCATCACCGGTTGCGGGGCTGGCGGCGCAGCAGCGAACACGGCTTTGGCCGGCTCCGCCACTGGGGCCTGGGCGTACGGCTCATCCTGTTCGACGAACTGTTCAGGCAGGAGCAGCGTGAAAATACTGCCCTGACCCGGTTCGCTGGTGACGCTGATCGAACCACCCAGCAAGTTGGCCAGATCGCGGGAAATCGACAGCCCCAGACCCGTACCGCCATAACGGCGGTTGGTGGTGCCGTCTGCCTGACGGAACGCCTCGAAGATGCTTTCTTGCTGCTCGGCTGCGATACCGATTCCCGAATCGCGCACGGTGAAGGCAATGCCCTCGTTCGGTTGGCGCGACACGGTGAGGCTGACCTGGCCTTTTTCGGTGAACTTGATGGCGTTGGATAACAGGTTTTTCAAAATCTGCTCCAGGCGCTGACGATCCGTGAAGATCATCGGCGGCGTACCCGGTTGCAGCTCGACCTGGAAATCCAGTGCCTTTTCGCCGGCCAGCGGCTGGAACATGCTTCGCAGACCGTCCACCAGACGCGGAACGCTGGTGTTTTCCGGGCGCACTTCAAGCTTGCCGGCTTCGACTTTGGAGATATCCAGAATGTCGTTGATCAGATTGAGCAAGTCATTGCCCGCCGAGTAGATCGACTCGGCAAACTTCACTTGTTCGGCAGTCAGGTTCTCGTGCGGGTTTTCCGACAGCAATTTGGCCAGGATCAACGAGCTGTTCAGCGGCGTACGCAGCTCGTGAGACATGTTGGCCAGGAACTCGGACTTGTATTTGCTGGAACGCTGCAACTCTTCAGCGCGCTCCTCCAGTTGCACTTGAGCCTGATTTAGCTCCGTGTTCTTCTGATCCATCGCATCGCGCTGGGCCGCCAATGCCAATGCCTGATCGGCCAACTGCTCGTTGGTCTGTTCGAGTTCAGCCTGCTGGGTTTCCAGATGGGTCTGGGACTCTTTAAGAATGCGCGACTGCTCTTCCAGCTCTTCGTTGGCGGTCTTGAGTTCTTCCTGCTGCACCTGCAACTCTTCGTTGAGCTGCTGGGTTTCGGCCAGCACTTCCTGCAAACGCTGACGGTAGCGGGCCGCTTCAATCGAGGTGCCAATGTTGTCGGCAATCAACTCGAACAACTCAATGTCACGCTCGGTCAAGGGGCGCAAGAAGCCCAGTTCGATCACGCCGTTGACCCGGTCGTCGTCACTGGTGGGCACCACCAGCACGCTGCGCGGGCTGCCTTCGCCCAGCCCTGAGCTGACCTTGAAGTAACCGGCGGGCACATTGTCCAGGCGAATCAAGGTATCTTGCTGCGCCGCCTGCCCGACAATCCCCTCGTCGTTGTGAATCAGTTGGTCTTGTAGCTCCTGCTCGCGGGAAAAACCGTAACTGGCCACCCGCTTGAGGCCGCCGTGGTCTTCACGCACATAAACGGCCGCGACCACCGAACCCAAGTACTGCGCGCAGAACTGCAGAATATTGCGGCCCAGCATGTTCAGGGTCAGACGCCCCAGCACCTGTTCAGCCAGTTCGGTCTGACCGTTGCGCAGCCAGGCCTGCTGTTCAAGACGTTGCGCACTTTTAACCTGTGCGTCGAGGGTGTCGCTGTAACTCTTTGAAAGATTGACCAGATCGCGGCGTCCGACATAGGCCAGAAAACCGCTGAGTCCCAGCACAAACAGCAGGTAAAGGCCGATCACCAGGAACGTGGTGCGGCTCACGTCATCGTTACGCTCAACACGCAACTGTTGCTCCATGGCAATGAATTCGTCGAAGGCCTTGCGCACTTGATCGGTCAACCGCTTACCGCGCCCCGATAGCACGGCGCCACGGTAATCGCCATTGCTGCGACGCAGCTCAATCATGTCCTGAGCGTACCGGCTCCAGTCGTTTTGCAATGCCTGCAGACGTTTGAGGCGGTCCACCTGCTGCGGATTGTCGCTGACCAGTTCTTCCAGGCCACGCAGTTGCGCAGCGATCTGCGGTTTGGCCACTTCGTACGGGTCCAGAAAATGCTCGTCGCCGGTAATCAAATAACCGCGCATCCCGGTTTCAAGATCAACCGTGAGCTTGATCGCCTCGTTAGCGTTATTGATGACGCGGTCAGTGTGTTGCAGCCACTGAATGACCGACAGCAAATAGCTGATCATCACCACAAACAAAACGGCGCTGAGCACGCCCACACCCAAGGGCAAACCGACGTTGCGACTCAGGAGTTTGCGAAAGCTACGCTCATCAACCGATGCTGGTGCATTCATTTTTCTGGCCCGTGAACAGTGTTAAAAAACAGCAAGTTTGCCGGATTATCGAGCAATTAACCTATTTTCTTACGATAAACAGTACAAATTCGTACTCAAGTACGGACTCAAAGACTACATACAGCTATCCTTGCAGACCTTGTTCGAAGATATTTTTCGTACAGCAGCGGGAACTTGTCCGGGGATGCGGCTTACTCATAAGGCAAGTCGATACGTTTTGGCTTCACCGCGCTCACCACTTTTCGGGATACCCACTATGCCTGCAACACCCTCCACCATCCTCGTTGTAGAAGACGATGCCATTGTTCGCATGCTGATCGTGGATGTGCTGGAAGAATTGGAATTCACTGTGCTGGAGGCAGATGGCGGCGAAGAAGCACTGACGTTCATCAAGAACACCGAACTGGTCATTGATCTGCTCATGACCGATGTCGGTCTCCCGATCATGGACGGCCGTGAACTGGCTGAGCAGGCACTGCTCTTGCGGCCCACGTTACCGGTGCTGTTTGCCAGCGGGTATGCCGAAAGCCTGGCTAAGCCTGACAACGCCTTCGTTATCGGCAAGCCCTTTTCAATTGATCAGTTACGCGACAAGGTCAAGAGCATACTTTCCTGACACGTGAATTGACGCCTCCCCCGCTGCCATGCTCTCCTACACATCTTGTATCAGGTGCCCTTCACAGGGTGAAACGGGAAACCGGTGCGTCAGGCGCTCATCGCCTTGATCAGTCCGGTGCTGCCCCCGCAACGGTAAGCGAGCGGAACATCACAACCACTGTGCCCAGGCATGGGAAGGCGATGTTCAGCGGTTCAATGATTTGAACCCCTCGTGAGCCCGGAGACCGGCCTGTTCACATCCAATGACAAACCTGCGGTGGGCGGGCGCTGTTGAACCCTGCGATCTTCTTCGCGGGGTTTTCTTGCGCCTCTCCCCCGCTGTCTGACCCGAGGGAAGCGCCATGTCCATCAGCACCAGCCGTACGCAGTCTGCAACGTCCACGTCCACCCAAAGCCAGCGCATCGTTGCGGCTGTCGGCGCTGCCGTGCTGGGAGCGTTTCTGGTTTACTTCGCGGGCTTTTCTCACATTGACGCGGTACACAATGCCGCGCACGACACCCGTCACAGTTCAGCCTTCCCCTGCCATTGAGACCCCGGCCATGATTAAGCGCATTGCTCAAACTGCCGGTTTTACGGGCTTGCTGGCCGCCCTGTTGCTGACCGTGCTGCAAAGCCTGTGGGTGACGCCGCTGATTCTCGAAGCTGAAACCTTCGAAAAGCCCGCCGAGACGCCCGCGCATACACACACTGACACCCACATGGCTGCCCATACCCATGACGCTGAGGCCTGGGAGCCGGAGGATGGCTGGCAGCGCGTGTTGTCCACCACCGGCGGCAACCTGGTGGTCGCTGTGGGGTTTGCCTTGATGCTCGCAGGCCTGTACACACTGCGCAGCCCGACCCGCACCTCTCAGGGTGTGCTCTGGGGATTGGCGGGGTATGCCACGTTTTGCCTGGCGCCGACGCTGGGCCTGCCGCCCGAGCTGCCGGGCACCGCTGCGGCAGATTTGCTGCAACGTCAGGTCTGGTGGGTGAGCACCGCAGCGTCCACTGCCGTGGCCATTGCCTTGGTGGTGTTTGGCAAGCATTGGGCACTGAAAGTACTCGGGGTGGTGATTCTGGTGATCCCCCATGTCCTGGGCGCCCCCCAGCCGGAGGTTCACTCAAGCCTGGCCCCGCAAGCCCTCGAAACCCAGTTCAAAATGGCTTCGCAATTGACCAATGTGGTGTTTTGGCTGGCGCTGGGGGTGATCAGCGCGTGGTTGTTCCGACGCAAAGCTGATGGCCAGTACGCTGCATGACCGCCGCGCCCACCGCCCCCACCTTCGTGGTGGGGCTGGGCTGTCGACGCGGCTGCAGCGCTGAAGAACTGTTGACGCTGATCCAGGCGTCTCTGAGCCATGCCGGGATCACGCTCAGCGAAGTCCGGGCCTTGGCCAGTATTGATGGCAAACGGGACGAACCCGGTCTGATCCGGCTGGCGCAACAGTTGAAACGGCCTTTGCACGTCTTCAGCGCGCAACAGCTTGCCGCGTTTGCCCCCCGGCTCAGTCACCGGTCCCCCGTCTCGTTCACCCACACCGGCTGTTTCGGGGTGGCTGAAAGCGCGGCACTGGCGCTCTGCGAGTGCTTGAGCGGGGACCGCGCGACGCTGCGGGTCACGCGCCAGACCTCTGATAACGCGACGTTTGCGTTAGCGACCCGGCAATAATCAGGCGATACTTCGCCGCCTCACTATGAGCGTTGTTCAAGCGGCGCTCTATTTCGCATCGTTCAAGAGACTGCCATGACTGTGTATTTCATCGGTGCCGGCCCCGGCGATCCAGAGCTGATTACGGTCAAAGGCCAGCGTCTGATCCGCAGCTGCCCCGTCATCATCTACGCCGGCTCACTGGTGCCCGCCGCCGTGCTGGAGGGTCATCAGGCCGAGCAGGTGATTAACAGCGCCCAATTACATCTGGAACAAATCATCGAGCTGATCCAGTCGGCTGACGCTCAAGGTCAAGACGTGGCCCGTGTCCATTCCGGCGACCCTAGCCTGTATGGCGCCATCGGTGAGCAAATCCGCTGCCTGCGGGCGCTGGGCATTGCGTTTGAGATCATCCCCGGGGTCACGGCGACCGCCGCGTGCGCCGCCCTGCTCGAAGCGGAGCTGACCCTGCCTGATATTTCGCAAACGGTGATCCTGACCCGCTACGCGGAAAAGACCGTGATGCCCGCGGGCGAAGAACTGGCGAGTCTGGCCCGTCATCAAGCGACCATGGCCATTCATTTGGGGGTCAAGAACCTTGCCTCGATCGTCGACGAACTGACACCCCATTACGGCAGCGATTGCCCGATTGCCGTCATCCACCGTGCCAGTTGGCCGGATCAAGACGCCGCCACCGGCACCCTGGCTGACATTGTCGAGAAGGTTCAGGCCAAAGGGTTCAGGCGCACGGCGTTGATCCTGGTCGGTCGCGTGCTGGCCAACGACAGCTTCAGCGAATCGTCGCTGTACCGCGCTGGTCACGCACATCTGTATCGCCCGTAGCGGTCTTGCGCTCAATCGGCAGGCATAAAAAAACGGTGCTCACGGGGCACCGTTTTTTTATAGAGCGCGCAGCGAACACCTTGGGACTGATGAATCAGTAGTAGGCGTTTTCTTTCTGCGAGTGGTCAGTCACGTCACGCACGCCTTTGAGCTCGGGAATACGCTCCAGCAGGGTGCGCTCGATCCCTTCACGCAAGGTCACATCGGCCTGACCGCAACCCTGGCAGCCACCGCCGAACTTGAGGACCGCAATGCCGTCTTCTACCACTTCGATCAGGCTGACCTGACCGCCGTGGCTGGCCAGACCGGGATTGATCTCGGTTTGCAGGTAGTAATTGATGCGCTCGTTGATCGGGCTGTCGGCGTTGACCATGGGCACTTTGGCGTTAGGCGCCTTGATGGTCAGTTGCCCGCCCATGCGATCGGTCGCGTAATCCACAACGGCGTCTTCAAGAAACGGCTCGCTGACCGCGTCGATCCAGGCGGTGAAGCTTTTCAGGCCCAGCGCGGTATCTTCTGGTTTGATTTCATCGCGCTTGCAATACGCAATGCAGGTTTCAGCGTACTGGGTGCCGGGTTGGGTGATAAACACGCGGATGCCGATACCCGGGGAGTTCTGCTTGGACAGCAGATCAGCCAGGTAATCGTGTGCGGCGTCGGTAATCGTTATGGCGCTCATGGAATCTCCTCGCAGACATGGGGCGCAGTTTACGCCAATCGGCGCGCCTGACAAAGTCCTAGTATTTTTGTCAGGAAAGCCGCACCCCACGTGGGTGAAACAAATGACCTTTACAGGTTCTCGTAGCGGTTCATGTCCAGCACGCCCGCCTCTACAGGATCGGTTTGGTTAATGTATTCGCCAATGTCATGGAAGTACTGCCAGAACTGCGGGTGGCTGCGGCGAATCCCCCAGCGCTGGACGATGGCCTCAAACGCGGTTTGATCCTGGCTCGCCTCCATCGCCTCGACAAAAGCCTCTACCTCATCGGCCGGAATGTTGAACATAAAGTTCGGGTAACTGCTGAGCACGCCCGGGTAAATGGTCAGCGTGTCCAGCCCCGGCTGCAGGCGGTATTCCTCGCCCAGCATAAAGGCCACGTTGGTATGCGCGCGGTTGCGCAACAGGCTGTACATCTCACGTTTACCGTCGGCACTCTCGATACGCAGCATGGTGGCTTCGGGCAATTGGTTGATGACCGGTAAGCCGGCGGCAGGACGCGAGGTCAGACGGCTCAGCGATTGCTCGGCGTACTGGAAGGCACGCGGGATGTTCGGCCGCGAACAATAAGCGCCCGTACAGCGGTTGATCGGGTCCGGCCGCGCATTCAGGGTGCCGGTGCGCTCAATCAACTTGAGGGCAAAATCGCGTTTCGGGTCGGTCGGGTCCAGCTTCATACCGGTTGGGGTGTCCGTGTCGATCTTCTGATAGTCCATCCACATCTTCAGCTTGCCGCTGTTTTGATACCAGTCGCCCAGAATGGCGGCCCGCGCGTCGGCAGGCATCAAACGCAGAAAGTTGACCTCGGCGCCGTTGCGGATCAGGTCGAAGTAAAGACGCGTCTGGGCCTGATGCGAGACGTTGCCGAACACATCGAAGTTAACGGCCAATTGGTAGTAGGTGCGCTCCAGCAGCGGGTAATCGAACAGCCACAAGGTCTGCGGGATTTCACCCACCAGCCCCTTGCTGACACTGGCACTGTCGAAATGCCGGAAGATGGTCAGCAGCGCGTTGTCATTACCTGCCCACAGGGTCGACCAGCTCGGCGGCGGCATGTCGGCGTACGCTGCCTGGCGCAGGTCTTCATACTCGTTGCGCTTGTCCCGGTAGTTGTGCCACAGCGAAATAATGCTGCCCACATCGTCGATCTGCCCCGGCATCGCTAGTAACGGCGTGGCTTTGCCGCGGTACGCCGCATCGGTCACGTAACGGTCGCGGGCGGGCTCCTGGAACACCGCCCAGAAGTTGTCGCGGATCACGTCAGTCGCAATTTGCCCGCGGCACACAGGGCCGCGAATAAAGGTGCGCACGAAATATTCCGCGTTATCCAGCATGAACTGATAACGGGCCACCGCCGGGATCGCTTCAAAGGTTTCAAACGGATTGGCGCGCCCTCGTGGTCCATACCCCGGTAGCTTGGCGGCATGCCAGTCGCCGCTATAAAACAGTTGCTTGACCCGTTCCAGCTTGCGCTGACCCATCGGGTATGTGATGTGGGTTTTATGAACGATCACCCCCTGCACCGGCATGATCCGGTAATAGAAGGTGGTGCCCGGATCGTCGTTGGGACGCCGGGTAGCGATCAGGTCAATCGGTTGCCCACTGGGCGTGCGCGAGCGCACCCACTGGAAATAGTGACCCGGCACGCCATTGTCGAAATAGGCGTGGGCCAGGAACAAATGCTCATACAGCCAACGGGCCACTAACGCCTCAGTCGACCCCGGGCGATTGAGCAACTCTTCCCATTCGGCAATCTGACTCGCCTCGATGGCGGTCGGCTTAATGGCGTTTTGATCGACCGGGGCGCCCTGCGCCAGCCAGGTTTGCACCGTGATGTATTGCTGATCCGTCAGGCCGGTCACGGCCAACGGCATGCCTTCGTTGGGGTGTTTTTGCGCATAGTCGTTAAATTCGCCGGGGGCCGGGCAACTGTTTTCACGGTTGAGGCCCAGCACAATGCCTTCAGGCAATTTGGCATTCGGGGTCAAGGGGGCGCTGTGTCCCAGTTCGAGCATGCGCGCCATGAGCGCCGCTTGTGCCCCTTGTGCCCCTTGTGCATCCAGCACCGAATAGAAACCTTTATTGCGCCACTCTTGTTGACCTTTGGCGTCATAGAAAATCCGCGTCGGCGCAACCGCCGTGGTTCGATCGCCCTGATACACGGGCACCTTGCTGGCACCCCGGGTCGCGCCCTCCGCGCTCCCGAGATTGAGCTGGCAGGCCGCATCGTTGCAGGCGTGGCAGGCAACGCACTTTTCGGTAAGGATCGGCTGGATATCCCGGGTGTACGAAATAGCCGGGCTCACCAGCGGGGTTTGGCCCAACGCTGTACTGCACACCACCAGCGTCACGGCGCCGGTGAGGAGGCGAAAAAACATGTGCCATTGTCCTGATATTAAAAATGTCGCGATTCTACCCGTCGAAGGCTCGCCTCAACATGAATGAAATTCATGAAAAACGGCGAACGATCAAATCCCACGCAGGTTTGTTATGATTTGCCCTCTTTTGCATGGCCCTAACAGGTAGTCCTATGTCTGACCGCAGCGCTCGTCTCCAAGCACTTCAGCACGCCCTCAAAGAGCGCATTCTGATTCTCGATGGCGGCATGGGCACTATGATCCAAAGCTACCGTCTTGAGGAACACGACTATCGTGGCACACGCTTTGCCGACTGGCCGAGCGACGTCAAGGGTAACAACGACCTGTTGGTCATCACCCGCCCGGATGTCATTGGTTCGATTGAGAAAGCGTACCTGGATGCCGGTGCCGACATTCTCGAAACCAACACCTTCAACGCCACTCAAGTTTCCCAGGCCGATTACGGCATGCAGGCGCTGGCCTACGAGCTAAACGTAGAAGGCGCCCGACTGGCGCGCAAGGTGGCCGATGCCAAGACCCTTGAGACCCCCGACAAACCGCGCTTTGTGGCAGGGGTTTTGGGCCCGACCAGCCGCACCTGCTCGCTGTCACCGGACGTCAACAACCCCGGTTACCGCAACGTCACATTCGATGAACTGGTGGACAACTACACCGAGGCCACCCGGGGCCTGATCGAAGGTGGCGCAGACCTGATCCTGATCGAGACCATTTTCGACACCCTGAACGCCAAGGCTGCGATTTTTGCCGTACAAGGCGTATTTGAAGCCTTGGGCATCGAGTTGCCGATCATGATCTCCGGCACCATCACCGACGCCTCCGGCCGCACCCTGTCCGGCCAGACCACTGAAGCGTTCTGGAACTCGGTGAGCCATGCCAAGCCGATTTCGGTGGGCTTGAACTGCGCGCTGGGTGCCAGCGAGTTGCGCCCCTACCTCGAAGAACTGTCGAACAAAGCCAGTACCTACGTCTCGGCACACCCGAACGCCGGTCTGCCGAATGAGTTCGGGGAATACGACGAGTTGCCTGCACAAACGGCCAAGGTGATTGAAGAGTTCGCCCAAAGCGGCTTTTTGAACATCGTCGGCGGCTGCTGCGGCACCACGCCGGGCCATATCGAGGCCATCGCCAACGCCGTTGCCGGTTATGCGCCACGCCAGATCCCGGACATCCCCAAGGCCTGCCGCCTGTCAGGGCTTGAGCCGTTCACCATCGACCGCAACTCGCTGTTCGTCAACGTGGGCGAACGCACCAACATCACTGGCTCGGCGCGTTTTGCCCGCCTGATTCGTGAAGACAACTACACCGAAGCCCTGGAAGTGGCCCTGCAACAAGTTGAAGCCGGTGCGCAAATCATCGACATCAACATGGACGAAGGCATGCTGGACTCCAAAAAGGCCATGGTGACCTTCCTCAACCTGATCGCGGGCGAGCCGGACATTTCCCGGGTGCCGATCATGATCGACTCCTCCAAATGGGAAGTGATCGAGGCGGGCCTCAAGTGCATCCAGGGCAAGGGCATCGTCAACTCGATCAGCATGAAAGAAGGCGTTGAGCAGTTCATCCATCACGCCAAACTGTGCAAACGCTATGGCGCGGCTGTGGTGGTGATGGCGTTCGATGAAGCCGGTCAGGCCGACACCGAAGCCCGCAAAAAAGAAATCTGCAAACGCTCCTACGACATTTTGGTCAATGAAGTCGGCTTCCCGCCGGAAGACATCATCTTTGACCCGAACATCTTCGCCGTGGCCACCGGTATTGAAGAGCACAACAACTACGCAGTGGACTTCATCAACGCCTGCGCCTATATCCGCGACGAACTGCCGTACGCCCTGACGTCGGGTGGCGTGTCCAACGTGTCCTTCTCGTTCCGTGGCAACAACCCGGTGCGCGAGGCGATCCACTCAGTGTTCCTGCTGTATGCGATCCGCGCGGGCCTGACCATGGGCATCGTCAACGCCGGGCAACTGGAGATCTACGACCAGATCCCGACCGAACTGCGTGACGCGGTGGAAGACGTGGTGCTCAATCGCACGCCCGACGCGACCGATAACCTGTTGGCGATTGCCGACAAGTACAAAGGCGACGGCAGCGTCAAAGAAGCCGAAACCGAAGAATGGCGCGGCTGGGACGTCAACAAGCGGCTGGAGCACGCGCTGGTCAAAGGCATCACCACTCACATTGTTGAGGACACCGAAGAGTCGCGCCTGTCGTTCAAGCGTCCGATTGAAGTCATCGAAGGCCCGTTGATGTCGGGCATGAACATCGTGGGTGACCTGTTCGGAGCGGGCAAAATGTTCCTGCCGCAGGTGGTCAAATCGGCCCGCGTCATGAAACAGGCCGTGGCGCACCTGATTCCGTTCATTGAACTGGAAAAAGGCGACAAGCCCGAAGCCAAGGGCAAGATCCTGATGGCCACGGTCAAGGGCGACGTACACGACATCGGCAAGAACATTGTCGGCGTGGTGCTCGGCTGCAACGGCTACGACATCGTTGACCTGGGCGTCATGGTGCCTGCGGAGAAGATCCTGCAAGTGGCCAAGGAGCAGAAGTGCGACATCATCGGCTTGTCCGGCCTGATCACCCCGTCGCTGGACGAAATGGTCCACGTGGCCCGTGAAATGCAGCGCCAGGACTTTCACCTGCCGCTGATGATCGGCGGCGCGACCACGTCCAAGGCGCACACGGCGGTCAAGATTGAACCCAAGTACCAGAACGACGCCGTGATTTACGTGACTGACGCCTCCCGTGCCGTGGGCGTGGCCACGCAGTTGCTGTCCAAAGAACTGAAAGCCGGCTTCGTCAACAAGACCCGTGACGAGTACATCGAGGTCCGCGAGCGCACCGCCAACCGCAGTGCGCGCACCGAGCGCCTGAGCTACGCCGCGTCCATTGCCAAAAAACCGCAGTTCGACTGGGCCCATTATCAGCCGGTAAAACCGACGTTCACCGGGGCCAAGGTGCTGGACAACATCGACCTCAACGTACTGGCCGAGTACATAGACTGGACCCCGTTCTTTATTTCCTGGGACCTGGCAGGCAAATTCCCGCGCATTCTGACCGACGAAGTGGTGGGCGAAGCCGCCACCGCGCTGTACGCCGACGCACAGGAAATGCTCAAGAAACTGATCGACGAGAAGCTCATCAGCGCCCGCGCCGTCTTCGGCTTCTGGCCTGCCAATCAGGTGAACGATGACGACCTCGAGCTGTATGACGAGAGCGGCCAACCGTTGGCCAGGTTGCACCACTTGCGCCAGCAAATCATCAAGACCGATGGCAAGCCCAACTTCTCGCTGGCCGATTTCGTTGCGCCTAAAGACAGTGGCGTGACCGACTACGTGGGCGGATTCATTACCACAGCCGGGATTGGCGCAGAAGAAGTGGCCAAGGCCTATCAGGACGCGGGCGACGATTACAACTCGATCATGGTCAAGGCCCTGGCCGATCGCCTGGCCGAAGCCTGCGCCGAATGGCTGCACCAACAGGTGCGGACCCATTACTGGGGTTACGCCAAGGACGAGCAACTGAGCAACGACGCGCTGATCAAAGAGCAATACAGCGGCATCCGCCCTGCCCCTGGCTACCCGGCGTGCCCGGATCACACTGAAAAGGCCACGCTGTTCACCCTGCTCGACCCTGAAGCCGAAGAAATGCGGGCGGGCAAAAGCGGCGTCTTCCTGACCGAGCACTACGCCATGTTCCCGGCTGCCGCCGTCAGCGGCTGGTACTTTGCGCACCCGCAGGCCCAGTACTTTGCCGTCGGTAAAGTCGACAAGGACCAGATCGACAGCTACACCGCCCGCAAAGGCCAGGACTTGGCCGTGACCGAGCGCTGGCTGGCGCCGAACCTGGGTTACGACAACTAAGGCCCCGGCACCCGTGCGGCCTGTGTCCTGTCGCTGAACAAGCGGCAGCACACAGGCTTTTTTTGCCCGATTACGGTGAAAACCGTTGTGTTACTGACCGTTCAGTTTGGCGCGTTCAAGATGAGACAAGCGTTCGTAAAGCGTTTCAAACTCTCTTTTTTTCTTGCTGCCTAACGCTTTTATTGCCGCGTTGTAAGACTCATTTATAACCGGGTAGCGATCTTCTAACTGGTCTGCTTCTGTTTTTAGCTGCAACTCCAGCGCCTGGCACTCATCAGGGTATTGCGCCTTTAAATAACTGATCCATTTCTCCGAGGACAATAAATAGTGGCTGAACTCGGGAGAATTATCGGTCGCAATGACTCGCTCGTAGGCTTTTTGAAGTGTCACGTTAAACGGTTCATCCAGTTCCACTGAAGGGTGTTCAACCAGATTGCGGTAAATCATGTCTTTGGGCTGTTTGGGCAATTGCAGGCGCTCGGCCAGACTGATGCGAAAATCCAGTCGCACTTCAGCAGGGTCTATCGTCGGGTACTGAACCATGAATTCCCGGGCAATTTCTTCCACCCGCTCCAAACGATACAAACTTTTGTACAAGCCCAGCAGAACTGAACCGGCTTCACTGGAAATGACGCCCTTAAGTACGTTGAACTCATGGACCTTCACTTCCAGATCACTGAATAACAGAATGCGTCCGTCACCACAGGTATAGGGTGAGCGTGCCTGAACGAAAAGCTCGCTGCCCAAAGCCTCATTGTTATAAGCAGCCTCAAGCACGTCCCATACCCTCGCCGTCAGGAGTGCCTTGCCTTCAATGAAGTCCCGGGTATTTTTTAACTCGGTGAGCAGATGAAACAACCCGTCACTGCCCTGGCGGCCAGACACCACGTCCCATATACGATGCTTCGGCGAATCGGCTGGCACCTCGTTAAACCAGCGCGCTTTTTGAACCGACGGCGACTCGTGGATGCCTGCATCCAGATCCTCATCGGCTTCTGGTTCGGAATCACTTGCAGAGTCATCAGAGTGATGCAATCCCGTTTCCAGTTCTTCGGCCGTGAAGCCCAGTCCGTTGCCGGTTGAATGCTGATAGTCATACAGCGCTTCAAGGTCGTCATACTCCAATGGATTATCAGTTACATCCGTACCGGCCATCAGGTTGTTGTAGGTGCGGTCATAGAGTTGGTCGGGTATGTGATGGATTCGATTATTACTGAGGTCCAGTTCCGACAGCTCAGAGAGATTCATTACACTCCCAGGCCAGCGTGTCAGGGCATTACCACTGAGATTGAGCGTACGCAAAGCAGGCAACTCACCCGCATTAAAGCTTTCCAGGGCGTTGGTGCTTAAATCCAGCCATTCCAGATGGGCCAAAGAACGCAACTGGCTCTGCAGCATTTCGGTGTTCACCAGGCGGTTATGAGCGGCCTCCAGGCGGGTGAGATTATCAAGCCCCTCTACAGCACCAGGCAGTTCTACCAGGGCATTGTTGTTGATACGCAACGTACGCAATTGAGGCAAAGAACGCAGGAAATCATTTGAACCGTGCGCCGTTAACCTCACACCGCTCAAATCAATAGAGGTGATGTGTTCTAACACAACAGGCAATTGAGGCAGGTCCCCCACACACAAGTCCGAAAAATCGATGACTCTTGCATGACTCGCGCCCTCAGGTGTCTCGGCGGTAAGCATTTGACGCCAGGCACGCATGAGCCGATCCGAGGCTCTTCTGCGATCCAGAGCACTTACCCACTGGGCTTCGACTCTGTAGCTCTGCCTATCAATCCAGCGGTTGAGCTGCCGGGTCATCGCGTTGTACTGACGATGCCAACTGTCGAGTCGGGCGTGAATGTCTAATGCACCCTCACCGCTGCTCATCCAGCGGTCAATGCAGTTAACCGCATCGCGCAAACTTAACTCAGGATCAATGCTTTGCAGCCTGGCGGCAGGCGTAAGTGAGGTATCGCTCTCAGCGAGATCAGGAACAGAAGGCAATAGCATGTCCGGATTTTGCGAGACCTCTAGGGGGAAATACTCAGGCTCACCGCCTGTTTTACCTTCCATCAACAAGCCTCGGGGTATCCACCCGGCACTCACGCTGTTTGTTCGGTGTGCATACCCCAGCAAGTCCAGACAACTGTCGCGGCTCAGCGCACATCCCTCAAGCCGGGTGTTGCTCATTAACCTGTCATGCCCGTTAAGTGCAGCCTGCGGCACATCGGTAACCCCACTGCGGGACAAATCAAGCTTGCGCATGCGAGGCAAATCGAACACACCCTGAGGCCACGCCCTGATCGCCGTCTGGCTCAAGTCAAGCTCTTCGAGCTGCTCCATCATGCTGACATTCAACGTATCCACCCGATTGCCGCGCAAACGTAATACGCGTAGTTGGCGCAATCGATCCAGACGTGACTGCGCGTAAGGCGTGACCGTCAGCTCGTTATGCGATAAATCGAGGTGTTCAAGCTGGCTAAACTCGGTGAGGGAAGACGGTATACGGTGGATCTGGTTGTGGCTCAGGTTTAACGTTTTGACATGAGTGAACGACTCAAGCAGGTGATCCAGTGACTCGCCGGGGGCAACGTGACCTGTAATTGTCAGGTGCTGAATATGCTCAAACCCGCTGCTCGGTATACGTGCAAGACTGCTTATTTCATGACCGCCATTAAGACTTAAGTGCGGGTTAACCCTACCAATCCCGGCCTGCCCCTCGCCTGCAAAGCGATGGAAAACGCCATCTTTCCAGGCTCGTCGCAGGTTTGCGGCGACGCCTGAATCCGCAGGAATCTGATTTCCAATCGTCCAGGTATCAAGGCCCTGCGTTAAGACCGCAAATTCCTTATTAACGCCCAACACCGTTATAAATTGTTCGTGCAGAGGAACTTGCCGCCTCCGGAATTGGGACAACAGGTTGTTAAGAAAAGAACCGTTGTACTCCGGCATCATGCGTTTGAAACAATCCAGCGTATAAAGATCGACCCACTGTCGCATATCAGCCAAATGAAAAGCATTGCCTTGCAAGTACCCATAGGTTTTAAGAACGGATTGTTCTTCAATCCGTGACCAGTTCAAACGCAGGCCGCGCCACAACCGTTCGTGACCAGAATATAACTCCACCGGTACGTCACGCAGTGTGCAAGCATGCATGTCCAGCTGTTCAAGATGCGGTAAGTCCAACACACCCTGGGGCCAACTTGAATACTGTTGACTTGCAACCTGCAATTCACGCAGTTCATGCAGACTGCTGACGTCCAGAGATTCCAGGCTACCCCGCACCGTCAGGCGTTGAAGTTGATTCATGGAGGTCAGTTGACGCATAAACTCCGGCGAGAATGCACTTTCCAAACTTGAGACGGATAGCGCTTTGAGTTGGGGTAATGCCGCAATTTTATGGATGACCGACATCATGTCGCGCTCTTCGAGCTCCAGGCCCAGTTCGAGGCCCTTGATACCGGGAAATATCCTGATAATTGTTTCACCCGAATTGGCCAGCAACAGTGATCCTGTGCCTTTGAGGGTGCGTACATGTGAAAAGTCCGCCGTCAGTTCCGGTAACGCGTCCACATCACCTAAATCAAGGGTCGCGTAGGGTTCTTGAGCACGGAAAAAACCTTGGCGCCAGCAATGGATGACCTTTTCCATGACTGATCTTCGCGCCAACGCTTGCCCGGAATTGCCGGGCACCTCCGCCCAACGTGCCAATGTCGCCGCTAATGCATCCGATTCACGCGCTCGAGTGTTCAGAAAGTGAAATACCTGCTGATCGGTGTGGCCTCCTCGCAATCGTTCCTGAATGAAATCAAGGGCCAACTCATCGTCAACATTCGGATAGACCTCCCGCAGCCTGACCACCAACGAGTTCTCGACACTCAAATGCCCTCCTCTGCCGGATAAGCTGTATCCAAAACCGCTACGCCCACTTGTTTTCGAGGGTTGTCTCCGGGGAGAAACGGTCTGCAGGACATCCTCCATCTCAGCTCGATGCGACGTCGCATATCGGCCTATGGCGTTGGTCTGTTCGACACCTTCCATACCCGCACTTTCCGGCACCTTCGTCAGGACATAGTTCTTTATTCGGGCAGTGTCTGCACTGATCGGCCCGGCCTGATATATACCTGCCAGCGCCCGATTCAGGCGGCCTGTCTGGGCGTAACGTCGACACTGGTCATCGATACGCGATGTAGAGCGCCCCTTGCGAAGACTGGACAGGTCGCGCGCGCCTGCGGACATGACGATTTCACGGGCCGATGACTCGGACAGGTTCAGGCTTTTGAATCGTTGAAGCAGTAACTTCACTTCGGGGGACGACGGCGCACCGGGTTCAACGACGGGACCCACCGTGAACAGGTCAAGCACATCAGCCAATGCTGCCGGAACGGGTAAGTCGTCAAGGTACATTTTGCGCAGGGCGTCGTCACTCACACCGCTGATTTCACCTGAACGGGCAAGGGTCTCGTCATCAAACAGACGAACTTTGTAGCCCAGTCGCCGCAATAAGCTCTGGCGGTCCCACGTTAAAGGGCGCTCATGCGCAAAACGCCAGGCACCGTCATGGTTGTGCTTGAGTACAGGTTGATAGGCCTCACTGTCAGAGGGATGTTTGACCCGCCATGTGTTGAGTTCCTGATCGAAAACTTGCTCATACAAATGCTGATCAATCTGGACCCAGGTGTTGCCGTTGATCGTGTATTGACCCAATGCATTGGGTTGCTCCACACCCAGCGTCAACTCGGCCTGATAAGAGGCCAGGTCCGGCTTCCACAAACGGGTTTTACCTTGCGGCGAGACAATGGCGGTGACACTTTCAGCCCACCTGCTCAACGCGCCGGACGGGATCTTGCTGACGCCATACCCGGCTCCGGCAATGGCGACGCCAACCCCAACGTTGATGGCCACGGATTCCAGATGCGCCCATGCGCCGTCCATATCCCCGACGCTGAACGCCTCCAAGCCGTGATAGACCTCCAGGCCGATCTGCAAAGCCATCACGGCCATCATGACCTCGCCCACGCCCGGAATAAAAAACGCCGCCGCATTGAGCACGTCCATCCCCAAGCCGGCGTAATACTCCAGGCGTTCGCGCAGTAATTTGCTGTCAGCATCCGCGGTGGGCACCGCCAGCACCCGCGCGTTGGCTTTGATGCGTGCCACATGCAGCGCGTTTAACGCAAAGAACAGATTGGCCGGGGTGCTGCTTATATAGGTTTGGCCCATACGAAGACTGACGTCATCACTGTAAACCGGCGGTTCTTTTCCTTTGGGATCTGGCGCTTTGCTATACAGCTGGTAGTTAAGCCGTTTGAGAAAACCCTGGGCATCACCTTGCGGCACCAAATTCGCAAACAACTGCTGATAGGCCGGGGTTCGC
The DNA here is from genome assembly GCF_036668715.1 of Pseudomonas sp. ESBL9. Classification (NCBI taxonomy): domain Bacteria; kingdom Pseudomonadati; phylum Pseudomonadota; class Gammaproteobacteria; order Pseudomonadales; family Pseudomonadaceae; genus Pseudomonas; species Pseudomonas sp. ESBL9. The sequence goes on from NZ_JAZEVV010000001.1 coordinate 1,114,126, forward strand.
AGATGAACCGCCAGGGCATGTTCAAAGGCTTCAAGGGACGCATACTCCATGAGTTGATCCGTCGCAGCGCCCGAAATGTATACCACCAGCGGTTCGATTTTCGACGTTGTAAACACGGGTAAGTCTACCCCTATGGGCGTGTTCACTATTTGCGTCTCGGGCAGCCAGGACCGATAGGGCCCTATCAGCAGCACATCGGCGATGGTGAAGCCATACAGACTCAGTTGGCTAAACACCACAGGCTTGCCACCGAGCAGGGGGACAGGCAGCCCCTTCACGACATCCGACACGCATCGATACGCGTCTTCACTGATGTGTTTCTGGATCAAGGCCGCGTGCAACCGTACTTCAAGCAGTTCTTTTTGCGCCTGCACCATTTGCGCGCGCAGTTTTGATCCGTTCTGCGGGCTGTCAAACACTTCGCTCAAGTGATCCTGGTATTGCTGCCCGAGGTCCAGCGCCCTGCAAATACTCGAGAAGGTTTGCGGTTTCATAGGCAGCGTTTCGCGATAGCTGAAACCGTCGGGGGCATGAAGGTTATTCAGCTCATCTTCCATCTTGGCCACACCAAAACCACTTCCCTTGACCAGCGCGTCGGCGAGCATCGAATAAGGAATGCCGCTCCCATTTTTTTCGGGCATGGCCGGCAACGACCCTGAAGGCGCTATCGCGCTGGTTCGACCACGCACCAGGCGCACGTAGTCCTCGTTACCTTCAAAGTTGAGCAGCGCGGCTTGTAACAAGCTCTGCACCTGCACGGGTTGGTCACGCTGCAGGTAAAACAAACAGTCTGTGTTGACATCCAGCGCCCGGCCCGTTGTGTGGTGACTCTGCAGGGCCAATTGAAGGCGTGGCTCGGCAAACTCTGTGATGCCTTTAAGCACTTTCAGGTGCTGAGCCAAACGCAGCGTTGCCTGCCGGCTACGCGCCTGACTGCTGTGCAAAGCCTCACGCAGCCAGGGTGGCGCGTCGGCCAAATGAGTGTCGGGTAAAGGTTCGTGCCCCAGCACAGCACCCGCACGCAGACGAACTAAATCCTTGCGGTGGCTGTGTTTTATCCAGGCCGGCAGTTTTTCTTCAATAAAGGCTGCGTGAGGACCTAGTCCATTAGCCGTTGAAATGTCTGTCACGGCGTTTCTCCTGATAGCTCATCAAATAGAGCATCAGTAGATACAACGCCTCAGTGCTGACGGTGGTAACGGGCTACCCCTTTTGCGGGGTTGACTATCATCTAGGGAGACACTCCACTCAGGCCTGCGAGGTCCTTATGGAAAGCCCCGAAAAACCGCCCACCTTTTGGCAAGTGCTGCACAGCGTGATGGCCGCTGCGTTCGGCGTGCAAAGTGGCAAAAACAGAACACGCGACTTCACTCACGGTAAACCCGGTCAGTTCTTGCTGCTGGGCTTGCTGTTTACCGGGGTATTTGCGTTGACGCTGTTCGCAATCGTCAAACTGGTGCTTCACTTTGCCGGGGTCTGAGGCCTGTGCAGCAGGCTATCGAGCGTGAACGGGTAGCGGTAATTCCCGGGTTTACCCTGCGCGGAGAGCGACGTGAAGGGCAGGTTGAACGCCTGGCTGCGTATGACTTTGAGTAAAGTGGCCGCCTGTTCGGCATTGAGCAACTGCAACACCGGAACCTGCCGGTCTCGCCCACCGAGGCGCTTGAAATCAACGCCTTTGCTGTGGTCGTTCAACAACACCATCGCCCAGCCACCGAGGGTGAAATGCCCTGCCACCAGCGCACTGAGTCGCCCGCTGATCCGAGATTCAAGGGCAGGAATGGAGCTGTTGACCGCGCTGAACAGGACATCGCTGCCCGGTGTGTGCCCGGCTTCCTGCGCCGCGCGCATGGCGCCGAAGGCCATTTCATCATTGGCCGACCACACCAGCGCTGTGTCAGGGTAACGCTTGAACAACAGCCGGGCCTGTTCGTACGCCCGCTGCTGGTTCCATTCGCCATAGACCATCTGCCGCAAACGCACCTGAGGATGTTCGCTCAAGGCCCGCTTCATGCCTTTTTCGCGCCAGCGTGAAGCCGGGGTGTTTTTTACCCCTGAGAAGGCCAAGAGGTCCAGGGTGTGCCCCGGCTCAATCGGCCCGCGCTGACGAATCAACTCCTTGAGCATCAGGTAACCGCCCTCTTCATCATTGGTCACCATACTCCCGAGCCAGCCGGCGTACTGGGCATCATCCGGACCGATCAACTGCGCCTGCTCACGGGTCAAGCCATTGTTGACCATGAACAGCTTCACGCCGCTGCCTTGAGACAGGCGCAAAATTTGCGGGGCAATGTACTGTTCGTTGACGAAGATCAAATAGTCAGGGCGGTGCTGGCCCTGCAAGGCCGTGCGCGCCTGTTCGATCGCGCGCTCGGGGGAGCGTTGCGAATATTGCACCTCAAGCTGCATGCCTAAATCGCGAGCAGCCGCCTGCATGAACGTCGAATAACTGACCCAGAAGGTCTCATCCGTGTAGCCGGGGTTCAGGAAAAGCACCGTGGCGCCCTGCACCGCCATCGAAAACGGCAAGCACAGCAACACCAGGCAATGGTTGAAAACCTTTCGCATTGAAACCCGCCCCCGGAAATTGAGCCACATAATAACTGGCACAATACCATCAGACACGCGGGTGACCATCGTATGGCGCGACAGTCAGCAGCGCCGGGGGGCTACCGGAGAATACGCGGGGGGACGATTTATTGGTGGCTGACCCAAAACACCGCCGTTGCCACCACCAGAATAATCATGAACAGAATGGCCCACGCATCGACCTTGCTGTCACTTTTACGTGCCTTGACTGGAGTGCTCATCGCATCGCCTTTTTGGAATGTTATGGGTGAATGCTTGAAGACGTCCTGTCAGTTAAGTCCAGCAATCCCCACAAGACAAGTAAGTGATTGAGAATCAGCCTCTTATAGTCTTTTTGGTTCTTTCCATATGCTTAAACATCACTTTTGCGCATAACTGCAAACTGGTATCGTGCCTCGCTCCGTGGGGAGTGCGCGGCCGTGCGCGCAGATAAGCTGTTAGCAGCCTGAGAACAGGACCTATATGTACGTATATGACGAGTACGATCAGCGGATCATCGAGGACCGCGTCAAGCAGTTCCGTGATCAGACCCGACGCTACCTGGCAGGTGAGCTGAGCGAAGAAGAATTCCGCCCTCTGCGCCTGCAAAATGGCCTGTATGTTCAGCGTTTTGCACCCATGTTGCGGGTCGCTGTGCCCTATGGCCAACTGACCTCGCGCCAGGCGCGGATGATGGCCAAGATTGCCCGCGACTACGACAAGGGCTACGCCCACATCAGTACTCGCCAGAATGTGCAGTTCAACTGGCCTGCGCTGGAAGACGTGCCGGACATTCTGGAAGAACTGGCCACTGTGCAGATGCACGCCATTCAGACCAGCGGCAACTGCCTGCGCAACGTCACCACCGACCAGTTTGCCGGTGTTGCCGCCGACGAACTGATCGACTCCCGCCCGTGGTGTGAAATCGTGCGTCAGTGGACGACGTTCCACCCCGAATTCGCCTATTTGCCACGCAAATTCAAGATCGCCATCAATGGCTCGGCCTCTGACCGCGCCGCCATTGAAGTGCACGACATCGGCTTGGAACCGGTGTTCAATGAGGCCGGTGAATTGGGCTTCCGTGTGCTGGTAGGCGGCGGTTTGGGCCGTACGCCGGTGGTCGGTGCGTTCATCAATGAATTCTTGCCGTGGCAAGACTTGCTGAGCTACCTCGAGTCCATCCTGCGGGTTTACAACCGCTACGGTCGCCGCGACAACAAGTACAAGGCGCGTATCAAGATTCTGGTCAAGGCGCTGACCCCTGAAGTCTTCGCGCAACGCGTTGAAGCCGAAATGGTGCACTTGCGCGGGGGGTCAACCACCCTGACCGAAGCCGAAGTTCAACGGATCGCCAAGCATTTTGTGGATCCGGAGTACAAAGACTTGCCCGATTTCAGCGCCGAGCTGGCTGAACTCGACAAACAACACCCCGGTTTCGCCCGCTGGCGCACCCGCAATACCCTGGCGCACAAGAAGCCCGGCTATGTGGCCGTGACGCTGTCGCTCAAGCCCACCGGCGTTGCGCCGGGTGATGTGACCGACAAGCAGTGGGACGCGATTGCCGACATGGCCGACCGCTACAGCTTCGGCCAACTGCGCACCTCTCACGAACAGAACATCATCTTGGCCGATGTCGAAGAAAGCCAGTTGTTCACCATGTGGGGCGAGTTGCGCGAACACGGTTTCGCCACGCCGAACATCGGCCTGCTGACCGACATGATTTGCTGCCCTGGCGGCGATTTCTGCTCGCTGGCCAACGCCAAATCCATCCCGATTGCCGAATCCATCCAGCGCCGCTTTGAAGACCTGGACTACCTGTTCGACATCGGTGAGCTGGACCTGAATATTTCCGGTTGCATGAACGCCTGTGGCCACCACCACGTCGGTCATATCGGCATCTTGGGCGTCGATAAAAAAGGCGCCGAGTTCTATCAGGTCTCGCTGGGCGGCAGTGCCAGCCGTGATGCCAGCCTGGGGAAAATCCTCGGCCCCTCGTTCGCCCAGGACGACATGCCGGATGTGATTGAAAAGCTGATCGACGTCTATGTTGAAAAACGTACCGAAGACGAGCGCTTCATCGACACCTACCAACGTATTGGCATCGATCCCTTCAAGGAGCGCGTCTATGCAGCGAATCATTAAGAACAACGAAGTGATCGATGAAACCTGGCACTTGCTGCCCAAGGACGCGAGCTTCGACGCCATTCCCAATTGCGATGATCTGATCGTACCGCTGGCCCTGTGGCGCGAGCATGCTCACGCACTCAAAGCCCGCGATGGCGGTTTGGGCGTATGGCTGGACAGCGATGAAGAAGCCGAAGAAATCGGCGAAGACGTGAACAGTTTTCAGGTCATTGCCCTGAACTTCCCCGCCTTCACCGATGGCCGCAGCTATTCGAATGCACGCTTGCTGCGTGATCGCTACCGCTATAAAGGCGAATTGCGCGCCATTGGTGATGTACTGCGTGATCAGCTTTTCTACCTGCATCGCTGTGGCTTTGATGCGTTTGCCATTCGCGCCGACAAGGACCCCTACGAAGCGCTCGAAGGCCTTAAAGACTTCAGCGTGACCTATCAGGCGTCAACGGATGAGCCTCAACCGCTGTTCCGGCGTCGTTAATCCCTGAATAAACGCTGGCCCCGGGCATTGAACGCCTTGGCGCCAGCGTCACACGCTCAACGGCCCGGTGGTTGCAACATTGCCATCAGGCGCGGGTTTTCCGCAATTTCCTGCTCAGTCAATCGCGTCACCAACGCCAACCGTGCGTCTTCCCTCTCCCCCACGATTTCCTGTGATTGCGTAACGTAGTCGCTGCTGGACATGCCTTCGCGCGTTGCGAAAAGCGCCGCCATCCGCTCATCTTGAGCCTCGTCCGAGCGAAAGAACGTTTCCTGGTATTTAAGCCTGAGAAAGTTTTGCCAGTAATCGCGAGCAATGAGCGAGGCTTTCAAGGCCTCAGGGGATTCCTTGCTCATGACATAGGCCTTGGCCTCTTGCAACTCGGCCGGTGTCACGCTCGCCACATTTTCAAAGAACATGCTTCGCGGCCTGGCGGGCAAGCCCAGCTCTTGCGCCAGATGCACCTGGTAATACATCTGTACTTCCAGCGGATCAATGTGCGCAATGCGCTCTTGCAGCCAGCGCGGGCTCAGAATCTCGGCCAATTGCAGCGCTTCTGGCGTACCCAGCCGATACGCCACGCCTTGACACTCTTGCGCCGACATTTCACTCAAGGGCTGCTCGGCAAAGTCAGGGCTGATCTCATCAATCAACTGCTGCAAACGTTGGACTGCGTTAATCGGTCGCGCACTGATTTGAGCAATCCGCTGAGCAATGACCGTGTCCACATGCTGATTAAGCGACTCAATGCGCAATAAGCCCCGGGTCAAATCCAGCAATTGTTCTTCGGTATTAAGGCCGTGCTCAGCCAAATAGATTTGAAGTTGCAGTTCAAGATCAGCAAACACCATGGCAATGCCGTCAACGCAGGTTCGGGGCTGACTGCTTATATCAAACAACCATGTACGAAGCCCCGTGTTCTGATGCATCGCGTCTAGCAGTGACCATACGCGCTGACTTAAATCCCCGTAATTACGGGAAAATTGGGCGGACGCGCTTAAGTCCTCAAGTATCCGAAAAAAATCATGACCATTGTTCTCAGCCCATAAGGCATTCCACACCGCCAACTGCTCATCGCTTGGCGGCTGCGCCCAGCGCTGAAGACCCCGAGGGGCCGACACATGCTGGCGAGATATCCAGATACCGAAGTTGATCTGTTCCTCCAGCCGATACACATAGAGACGGCGTAAAGAGTCGGCGCTCAAAGGGTTGTCGTGTAAAAAAGTCACGCGATTGACCGCGTTGCGCGCAGGCGACAGCACCTCGGAAGGCACATGGCTGATCGCGTTATCGCGCAAATCAACCACTTGCAGGTGTTGAAGCCTTTCAATGCCTTCGGGCCATTGATCAATTCCGGTATAACGCAACTGCAGGTGTTCAAGGCCGGACAACCGCCCCACCGACAACCGCATGCCCAATCCGTTGCCGGTCAGGTTGAGAGACTTTAGCCGGGTCAGGCTGGCCAGTGTCTGATGGGCGGACGCGGTCAACGTAATGTGGTTGCCCTGAAGGTTCAACACTGTCAGCTCACTCATGTCTGCAATGGCAGCGGGTAGCTCGATCAATTCGCTGTTCTTCAAGGTCAACGCGCGAAGTTGTTTGAACTTGCCCAAAAATGACGCAGGAAAGTGGCCTGAGGGTGAGTGACGCACATTCAGGGTATTGATGTGAGAAAAGTCCGCGGATAACTCAGGCAGACAATCAACGGGCCAGCCATCCAGATCCAGTTCGTAGCCAAAGTGGCCCCCAATCTGGTTGTGCGGCGTCTGGCGCCGCCAAGCTTGTATCAGGGCCCGGCGCATCGACTTCTTGACCTGAGTCGACACTTTGAACCGCGGCGCGTTGTGGGGCGCGCTCCACACCTCGGACGCCACCCAACTGTCGAGATCGACGCGCAGGCTTTGTAACTCACCCCTGAGGCTGACCAGCCTGCGGGTAATTTGAGCGGGACTGAGGTTCAAGCGATACATAAAATGACCGGCCTGCGCCTCGCTCATTGAGGGGTAAAGCTCAAGTAACTGATCTTTGAGTAATGGCGGCCGTTCTTGAGGCAGTAAACGCCCTGAGCGGCCACCCAGAGGGTAGCCCAGGCGCCCATCGGCCAATCGCAAAGGCGACTTGATCCACGGTTTTATCGTGTGTAAGCCCAAGGCTTGGGCGCTTAGGGAGCGATGCCGGTTCGCGACCGTCGCCACCTTGAGGGTGAACGCCTCATAGGGGGCAGCCGCAGGCAGCATCAACCCCGTGCGTTCTTCGTTTGATAGCGTTTCAAAAATGCACCTGAGCAAGGACGCATGCCTGAATGTCTCGCCCTCGGCAAACCCAAAATATTCATAGTGATCACCGCTCTTGAACACCTCACGCGCAGACGTCACTAACGGGTTTCCAAACGTTTCAATCACGTGCCCGGTGCTTTTGTCTCGTACAACAAGGCGTAAGTTCCTGGGCCAACCCGGGACAGAAGGCAGAATTTTACGGGCCACTTTTAAACTGTCGTCGCTGCTGAGCGAGTCAAACAGCAACCCTTCAATCGCACGGCTCATGCGCACGGATTGAACGTAGTGCCGCGCCTCCTCCAGCACCACGAGCGGGAGCCGCCCTTCGCTGCGAATCAGCGCCACCTGCTCAGGTGACAAGTGCTCTACCAACTCCTCGACCACGGCAGCGGGCAAACTGGAAAATTGTTGTTGTATCAGGGCGCCGATCGAAGACGTTGCCTGTGTTTCGGTGTACAGACTCAAGAACAGGGCTTTCTCTGTGGCTTGCGCAAAGGCCCCCAAGCGTTGCGCCAGCGCCTGAACCTGCTGCTCGCCAGCGACTTCACGCCCCAGTAACTGGGTGATCTGTGTCTGGGACAAACAGTCGAGGGTCACTTTCAACAAGTCGCTGTGTGCGATCTGCGCTTCGGTCACTTGCAGCCTAGGGATCCTGGAGACCAGGTCATTGCCATACTCGCGAAAGAGCACGCCATCATTTTCAACCACCCGCAGTACCCGATCTGCGGGCCACTCTGGCAACTGAGTCATCAGGCGTAACTGAAGATCAGCGTCGGCTGCCAGACGGCCTGCGCCGTTTTTCATCCGGGTGACGAAGGTCTTGATTTTCTCGACCAGCGCGGCACGTTTCAGACTGTCCACCCACAAAGCGGGGGCCGGCAGTTGTTCAAGCACCACATGCCTTAAGGTTGCATCAGACAGATTCGAGATCATCATCACCTTATCAAGCGTGGTGGTTGATAAGGCTTGGGCGTTCCCCCCCATGCGCCGGAATAATTGCGTGCGGTCCCAATACAGGGGATCGTCCAGTTCATGCGTCCAGATGCCTTGATGGTTATGACGTAACTTGACCTTGTACGCACGCCCATCAGAAGGATGTTTCAAGTAGAAACGGTCTGTGCCGGGCTCCATTGCAACCCTATATACCTGGTCATCCAACTTGATATACGTGCGTTGATTAACCGTGAAAATACCGCGCTCATCCGCTGTTATGCCCTCCAGGGAAATCTTTTTAACTTCGTAGCCGGCAAGGTCAGGTTTCCATAACTTACTGACTCCCCGTTCAATCCTGACGGGCACCAACGCATCTACAGGCGCAGGGGCCTGCAAGGCTTTGGCGACCCCTACCGTTCCCGCCAGTAACGCCACGTTTTGGGCAACATCGAAGAGGTAAGTGATCGCTGTGTACTTGTCATTTCTTTCCCATGCATGAATACCCGCAAAGACTTCTTCCCCCAGCTCAATCACGCTGATGGCCAGGAGCACCTGGCCCAGTACCGGCACAAACCCCAGTGCCAATCCAAACAAACTGATCCCGATATTCAAATACATCGCCTGACGCTCAACGCGCGCCCGCTGGTCTTCGTCTTCGGTCGGCACGACCAATACACTGGCGTCGTCTTTGATTTGAGCCAGTTGCTGCTGCCATGCCACTTCAAAGGGGTTTTCGCTTTTAAGGTTGTAGTGGGAGTTTGTAAATAAAGCCGGTTCGTAAATGATGGGTGGGCGTCGTAGCAACAACGAATCCCACGTGGCATGCCTGATATGCGTACGGCGCACAAACTCGGCACGATGGCGTAAGGGAACGCGCGTTATGAAATATTCGGCAAATTGAGGATTTTTTAACCATTCGCGTAAGTGAATCTGGAAGGCATTAAACGTTTCAAACTCGTAGAAACAACGCTCGGGCGCTTGTGGCAGATAGACCACACACGGCTGGACGACGTGACTGGCTTTGCGCAACGGCAATACGATAATGACCCCCGTCACTTCGAAATCGAGTATCTGGAAGGTTCCACACATGGCCGGCCCGGTCGTAAACACCGAGGGCTGTGCGGCCAGCAAATTATCCATGAAGCGGTAAATGCCGGGGCTCACAAACCCCTTCATGAACTCCATATGCAACGCACATGAAAACTCATGGCGTACATCGTCACTGAAGGCCTGCATGTTTTTAAAGGCCTGGGAACGAGGGTCTGACATGGGCCATTGGTTTTCTACAGGCCTGAACTGGCGGTCCAGATGCAGTTGGTATTGAAACCCCAAATTCAGATCACGGCTGATTTGTGCAAATTTCTCCGGTGTCAGATCGGGGTTAATCACCTCCGACTTATTGCTTGCAATGCCGTAGATATAAGAGCCCGGGTCAAAGCCACCGGCACGTGTTTCCGACTCGTCAAAGTTCTGCATGGCGGCCTGCAACAGACTGTGGCGCGAAATACTGGACACCAGATTCAGTTCCAGCGACTCAGGAATCAGTGCGTCCGGCATTAAGGAACGAGCAGCCGTATCGACCAACTTGACCTGATAACGCGCAATAAAGACCAATAAGTTGTTGACCAGGTGCACTTGTTTTAACGCATGGGTCTTTACATCCAGATCACTCCACCCATACACCGATAGCGCCAGTTTCAGCAGGGGTTCGCAGAACTGTTCGATGGGCTTGATGGCGGCCAGAATCCCGGATGTTATCTGCTGCGTCTCATGCCTGAGCTGCAAGCTCTTTTTCAAGGACTGGCGAACGGACTCCGGCGCGTTGACGAACCAGCCGGGTAACAAGGTTGAGACAAGGGTTTCGTATTTATTTTCGGCGGCTGCCTGCAACAGACGTTTTGACGTTTGCGTCATCTGCCTGACTGCATTGGAAGGGGTAGAGCCATTGATCGTTGCCATTACCAAAGCCTGTCTTCTAATAAGACGTTCAGCTTAAGCACAGGCTTTTGCGGCAATGAGTTAGATAGTTAGTGGTCCCCCACTCGCGCTCTGACGCCTCAGCGCCGACCACTGAGGTTGACATGGCCCGCTGTACCCACAGGCACGGCAGGCCACAGTGGGTTACCAGAAACGGTTCTGGGTCACACGCGCCCAGAGCGAATCCACGACACGCTCGACGGAAGAACTGGCGGCCAGCCCCACACGCTCTTGCAGGCTTTTACGCTGGGCAAAGTGCAAATGATAAAGCTGCGCAGTCTTGGCACGCTCCGACAAATACTCATCGCTGGTTTTCAATTCATCCACCAAGCGCTTTTCAACCGCCGCCACCCCCAGCCATACCTCGCCCGTGGCAACTTCATCGATGGCCAATTGTGGGCGGTATTGCGCGACGAAGTTCTTGAACAGTTGATGCGTGATGTCCAGGTCCTGCTGAAACTTCTCACGCCCCTTTTCAGTGTTTTCGCCAAACACGGTCAACGTGCGCTTGTACTCGCCAGCGGTCAGTACTTCGTAATCAATGTCGTGCTTTTTCAACAGTCGATTGACGTTAGGCAACTGCGCGACCACACCGATCGAACCGAGGATGGCGAAAGGCGCGCTGATGATTTTGGCCCCAATACAAGCCATCATGTAGCCACCACTGGCGGCCACTTTATCGATACACACCGTCAGCGGAATGCCCGCCTGACGAATCCGCGCCAACTGCGACGAGGCCAGACCATAGCTGTGTACCATGCCGCCGCCGCTTTCCAGCCGCAGTACCACTTCATCGGCCGGGGTGGCCAGGGTCAGCAAGGCGGTGATCTCGTGACGCAGGCTTTCAGTGGCAGAGGCCTTGATATCGCCATCGAAATCGAGGACGAACACTCGTGGCTTTTCATCAGGCTGTTTCTTCAGCTTCTTTTCAGCCTTGCTGCTGTCTTTGCGCAAGGTCTTCAACTGATCCTTGGTCAACAGTGACTGTTGCAAACGCTCGCGCAAACCTTTGTAAAAGTCATTCAATTTGGTGACGTGCAGTTGCCCCGTCGAACGCCGACGCCCTTTGCCGCGCACGACAGCCAGCGTGACCAGCACCACCAGGATCGCAACCACTATCGTCACTGTTTTCGCCAAAAAACTGGCGTAATCGGCAAGAAATTCCACAGACACTCCTTCAAACGAGGCCACCCCGGACGTCCGGGTGGCGTAATGGGGCTCAGCATACCGGCGCCAATCGGCGGCTGCCAGCCGCGAAATGCTGCGTCGACACGTGCCGGGCGCAATTCAAACAAGCGTATGTTTTTTCATTGACAGCTCCCCGCCTTGCTCCTAACCTCGCCTGACTTTCAACGTACCGGGGCAAAGCGGACGTGGGCAGCATCTATCTAATAAGACATGGCCAAGCCTCTTTCGGCGCTGAGGACTACGACGTGCTGTCGCCACTGGGTGTGCGCCAGGCGCAAATCGTCGGCCAGCATCTGGTTGACCTCGGCCTGCGCTTTGACCGTTGCCTGTCCGGCGATCTTTCCCGTCAGCAAGACACCGCCCGCCACGCCCTGCAGCAATTCAGCGTAGCCGGGCTCGCCACCCCCGCACTGGAAGTTGACCCGGCCTTTAATGAATTCGATGCGTTCGGCGTGCTCAGCGCGCTGCTGCCCGGTTTGTTGCCAGATGAGCCCCATGCCGTGGCAGCCTTGACCCATGCAGCCCATGACCCGGCCGAATTCCAGCGGATATTTGACCTGATTGTGGCGCGCTGGGTCAGCGGTACGTGGGACACCCCTGAACTCGAAAGCTGGCTGGCCTTTGTCGAACGCGTACAAGGCGGGCTCAACCGGTTGCTGGATCACGCCCAGGCCAGCCAGCACACCATCGCCGTGTTCACCTCCGGCGGCACCATCACCGCCCTGCTCCACCTGTTGACCCAAATTCCCGCCAGCGAAGCCTTCAAGCTCACCTGGCACATTGCGAACACCTCGCTCAGCCGCCTCTCGTTTCAAGGCCGCGAGGTCACACTGGCTTCCTTTAACAGTCACCTGCATTTGCAACTGTTGAAGACGCCGTCACTCATCACCTATCGTTGAGCGCCGGCAACCGCGACCCACGGGTCGCCGTACCCCACCACAAAAGGATCGAACCATGACGTCTGTAGCTGATGCCGTTCAAGCAATGAAAGCCAAATTCAACCCAGCCGCTGCTGCCGGCCTGGACCTGGTATTCGGCTTTCGCATTGATGACACCAAGAACTTTTCGCTGATCGTCAAAGACAGCACCTGCGAACTGAAGGAAGGCGAAAACCCGGACGCACAAGTCACTCTGGTGATGGACGGCGAAACCCTGGAAGGCATCGTCAGCGGTGAAACCGACGGCATGCAAGCGTTCATGGGCGGCAAACTGCGCGCTGAAGGCGACATGATGCTGGCGATGAAACTGAGCGAACTGTTCCCAAGCTAAGTTTCGCGCACGACAAAAAAACCGAAGCCCACGCAGCTTCGGTTTTTTTTTGCGCTTCACAGTGGGCGCCTTGCTATCAGACACGCTGATCGGCCACTAACACCCGCGTCTATTAAGGCCGCCCGCGGCTTGTTGTCGACGGGACGGCCCATTAGATTAGCGAATGTTGTCCGGCCTCAAAAATAAGCAGAAGAGATAGCCATGGCGCTCACCGACTCGTCTACCCGTATCCGCTCTGGCGAAGAACTCGACGCCAGCCAGATTGACCCGTACCTGAAGGCCCACATCCCGGGGCTTGGCGGTGAGCCCCGCATCAGCCAGTTCCCCGGTGGCGCATCCAACCTCACGTACCTGATCGAGTACCCCGGCCACGAACTGGTGCTGCGCCGCCCACCGTTTGGCCATAAAGCCAAGTCTGCCCATGACATGGGCCGTGAGTACCGCATTCTCAATCACCTTAAGGACGCCTTCCCCTACTGCCCCAAGGCCTATGCCCATTGCACCGACACGTCGCTGATCGGCAGCGAGTTCTATGTCATGCAACGGGTCAAAGGGATCATCTTGCGCTCGGAATTGCCCGCGGAACTCACCCTCACGGCCGACAACACCGGCGCCCTGTGCCGCAGCTTTATCGACACCCTGGTCGAGCTGCACAAGGTGGATTACACCGCGTGCGGCCTGGCCGACCTGGGCAAGCCTGAAGGTTATGTGCAACGCCAGATCAGCGGCTGGTGCGACCGTTACGAAAAGGCGCTGACCCCGGATGCGCCGCACTGGGAAACCGTCAAGGCGTGGCTCAATGCGCACCTGCCGCCCGATCACCCGACGCCTGCCATCGTTCACAACGATTACCGCTTCGACAACGTCATCCTCGACCCACACAACCCCAGGCAGATCATTGGCGTACTGGACTGGGAGCTCACCACACTCGGCGACCCGCTGATGGACCTGGGCAACACCCTCGCCTACTGGATTGAGGCCAATGACCCGCCGGAGGTGCAGCGGATGCGGCGCCAACCGAGCCATGCGCCGGGGATGTTGACCCGCCGCGAATTCGTCGATTACTACGCAGAACGCGCCGGAATTCAGATCGATAACTACGATTTCTACTACACCTATGGGCTATTCCGTCTGGCAGGCATCGTGCAGCAGATCTACTACCGCTTCTACCACGGCCAAACGCAGGACAAACGCTTCGCCCAGTTCGTCCACATGAACGCCTTGTTGGAGCACATGAGCCTCAAGGTCATCGAGCGCTCCAGCCTCTAAGCCCCCGAACACGAAGGATTCCGCATGACCCGCACTCACTTGTTTGACCTTGATGGCAAAATCGCTTTCGTGTCCGGCGCCAGCCGCGGTATCGGTGAGGCCATTGCCCACTTGCTGGCCCGCCAGGGGGCGCATGTCATCGTCTCCAGCCGCACGCGGGAGAACTGTCAACCCGTGGCCGACGCGATCATCGCCGCCGGGGGCAAAGCCACCGCCATGGCCTGCCACATCGGTGAGCTGGAGCAGATACAACAGGCCTTCGCGCGCATCCGTGACGATTTCGGCCGCCTCGACATTCTGGTCAACAACGCGGCCACCAATCCGCAGTTTTGCCATGTGCTGGACACCGACCCGAGTGCCTTCCAGAAAACCGTCGACGTGAACATTCGCGGCTATTTCTTCATGTCGGCCGAAGCCGGCAAACTGATGCGCGAACACGGCGGCGGCAGCATCATCAATGTCGCCTCCATCAATGGCGTCTCGCCGGGCGCCTTTCAGGGCGTGTACTCGATGACCAAAGCCGCGGTCATCAACATGACCAAAGTGTTTGCCAAGGAATGCGCGCCTTTGGGCATTCGTTGCAACGCCTTGCTGCCCGGCCTGACGGACACCAAATTCGCCTCGGCGCTGGTCAAGAACGACGCGATTCTCAAGGGCGTCTTGCAACAGATCCCGCTCAACCGCGTGGCCAATCCTGAAGAAATGGCAGGCGCCGTGCTGTACCTGGCCAGCGATGCCTCCACCTACACCACGGGCGTTTCGTTGAATGTGGACGGTGGGTTCTTGTCCTGAACAATCCGATAATTTAATTCCACCGATTGCATTTTCGGAAATTTAATTCCATAAAGGTACTTCCTTACAATAAAACATCCAAAGGAAGTTGCCATGCGTTCACTGGGAATAGGTCTGATCGGCACCGGCTTTATGGGGCGCGCCCATGCGCTGGCGTTCCGCAATGTCTGCGCAGCATTCGAACTGCCGGTGCACCTGCGCCTGGCTGCCGTGGCCGATGCAGACGCCGAACGGGCGCAACAGTGCGCTTCGGCCTGGGGGTTTGAACGCGCCCACAGCGACTGGCAGCAGTTAATCAGCGATCCCAAGGTCGACCTGGTGGCCATCACCACCCCCAACCACTTGCATTTCCCCATGGCGATGGCTGCCATCGCGGCGGGCAAGGCCGTGTACTGCGAGAAGCCCCTGGCGGTCAGCCTGCAACAGGCCGATGACATGCATCAGGCCGCCCGGGCTGCAGGCGTGGTCACGCGGGTCGGTTACAACTACCAGCACAATCCGGTGTTGGTGCAGGCACGCGAAATGATCGCGCGAGGCGAGCTAGGGCGGCTCATCAGCTTTGCAGGGGAGTTCAGCGAAGACTTCATGGCCGACCCGGCCTTGCCCTGGTCATGGCGCTGCGAAGCCGGACATGCCGGGGGAGCGTTGGCAGATCTGGGCAGTCACGTGCTGGCCCTCGCCCGCTACCTGATGGGCGACGTCGAGGCGGTGTGCGCCGACAGCCAGACCGTCCACCCGCTGCGACCCGCCAGTCATACCGACCCGCGGCACACACCGATCCACGTGGACGACCAGACTCACGCGTTGTTGCGCTTTCGCAATGGCGCCCGCGGCAGCGTCAGCAGCAGTTGGCTCAAACACGGCTACAAAAACCACCTGAGCGTCGAAATCAGCGGCACCCTGGGCACGCTCAGGTTCGATCAGGAACGCCTGAACGAACTGCACGTGTGCCTGCAAGGACAATCAGGTTTCGAGCGCCGGCTGTCCGGCCCCAACTTGCCGGGCTATGCCGCCTTCAGCCCGGCGGCGGGGCATCAACTGGGTTACAACGAGCTGAAAACCCTCGAAGTCCACGCCGTGATTCAAGCCTGCGCCGGCGTGCCCGCCCCCGGCCCGGATTTCGAAGAAGCCTGGCAAGTGGAGCGCCTGGCCGCCGCCATCCGCCGCGCAGCACAGGAGCAGCGCTGGGTCAGCCTCGATTAACGGGGATACGGCGTGCTGACGGCCCGCAAACAGCGCTCAGCCTCCTGCGCCATCTCCTCAATCACCTGCTGGCAGCTTTTCAGCTCGCCAATCGCCGCCGCCACCTGTCCGCTGGGCAATATGCCTTCATCCGGCACGCCGTCGACCATCGAGCGCTGTAAGAGCACCGGCTGGTTGGCGGCCATCACGGTTTGCGACAGCGCGCCGGGGTCTTCTTTGACCGACTGGGCAAACACCCCGAGCATGTGCCGCAGGCTCATGCCGGTCTGTTGCTTCCATTGCCAGGCACTGCCCAGCGCAATGCGTAAACGGCCAAACGCACTGGCACGCTCCAGCCGGTTGATAAAGGCATTTTCAATCATCCGGTGACGCATGCCGTCCACGGCAGTGGTGACCCGAATCTGCTGCGGGTCGTTGACCTTGAGGTAACGCTCCAGGGTCTGCACCGGCGTGGGGGATTCACGGGTCATGAGAAACCGCGTGCCCATGGCAACCCCCGCGGCACCGCACGCCAGCGCACTGGCCAGGCCGCGCCCGGTGGAGTAGCCGCCCGCGGCAATCACCGGCACCTGCACCGCATCCAGCACCTGTGGCAGCAAGATGGTGCCCGGTACGCCGCCGGTGTGGCCGCCGCCCTCGCCGCCCTGCACGGTGACCATGTCAGCGCCCAGTTCCACGGCCTTGATCGCATGCTTGAGGGCGCCCACCGTGGGAATGCACAACACCCCGGCGCGTTTGAAACGGTCAATGGTCTGCCGGTCAGGCCCGCGCCCATAACTCACCGCACGCAGGCGGTATTCAATGGCCAGGTCCACGCACTGCGCGGCATTGTCCTGAAACATATGAAAGTTAAGACCGAAGTTGCTACCGCCCGTGGCCTCGATCACCCGTTGAATTTCACCCTTCAGTTGATCGGCAGCGATCGTCGCTCCGGCCAAAAAACCAAAGGCTCCCGCCTGGGTGCTGGCGATCACCAGATTAGCGTCCGCCACCCAGCCCATGGCGGTTTGCACAATCGGATAACGGCAGCCCAGCGCCTGGGTCAACGCCGTGTTCAGGTAGTCACTCATCGGCGTTCACCCGCAGCAGCCTTGTTGGCGTCGGCCATGGCCTTGGCATCGAAACCGCCCAGTTTGTCACCGGACAGCAGTTCGTTGTGGCTATGGGCAAAGTGATGCCACGCGAACACTGCGTCCATCGCCGTGCGCTTGCCCTGCAAGTCCTCGACGTGGTTGATCGCTTGCTTGGTCAGGGCCAGCCCCATGCGCGGCTGCCGGGCGATGGCTGCGGCCAGCGCGTAGGTCCCGGCCTCCAGCTCCTCCCGGCTGAACAGGCGATTGACCATGCCCATTTGATAAGCACGCTCGGCGCTCATCCGGTCTCCGGTGAACAGAAATTCCTTGGCAATGCGCGGGTTGAGTTCGTACGGATGAGCGAAATACTCCACCCCCGGAATCCCCATGCGGACCACCGGGTCCTGGAAAAAAGCATCGTCACTGGCCACGATCAAATCGCACACCCAGGCCAGCATCAGCCCACCCGCAATACACGCGCCCTGCACCATGGCGATGGTCGGTTTGGGCACCTCGCGCCAGCGCCGGCACATGCCCAGGTAAACCTCCTGCTCGCGGGCATACAAATACTCCCCGCCGGGCTTGTTGGTGTGATCCCACCACAGGTGGGCACGCTCGAATGGCTTGTTGATGTCGCGCCCCGGCGTGCCGATGTCGTGCCCGGCCGAAAAGTGCTTGCCATTGGCCCGCAGCACGATGACCTTGACCGCGTCATCGTTGACCGCACGCCTGAACGCATCGTCCAGTGCATAGGTCATTTGCGAGTTCTGCGCGTTGTTCACCGTCGGCCGGTTCAGCGTCACACTGGCCACGCCCTCGACCACCGCGTACAACACCGGCTCATCGGTTTCATACACAGCGCTGTCAACGCGCTGCACAAATTCACTGTCGATGCTCATAAGAGTGATCCTTGGCGTCAGGCCTGACGGATGCCGGGCGGATTGCCCTTGAGCGCAGCAGCGCGGTAGTCATGGGGGTCGAGCCGGCGGATCAACGCCAACTGCTCGGCGGTCGGGGCCACGGTGGGGTGCAGGTCGGCCGCCTTGAGCAGCGGGAAGCCGGTGTTTTCCTGCACCTGTTCGAAACGCACGCCCGGGTGCAGCGAACGCACCTGCGCGGCCCGCTGTGGCCCGCCGAAATCCATGACGCACAGGTCGCTCACGATCAGGCGGATGTCCATCAGGTCGCGGCGCATGCCCGGTTCCCAACGCGCGTCGTTAAACCCCACGCCCGACACCATGTCCACCTCGCCCCCGACAAACGCCCGGGTGTTGTGGGCGGGGATGAAGAATGAGTTGAGGTGATTGATGCTGTTGCCGGGCAAGCCGCGCACGCCCAGCATCGCCACTTTGGGTGTGTGGTAATCACCGATGCACGACAGGTTGGTCTGACCCCAGCGGTCCACTTGCGTCGGGCCGATCATGGCATGGCGACGACCGCCCCAGACGCATTCGAACACCCGCTCAAATGACAGGTAACCCGAATAGCGCGGCTCAACGTCACCGCGAGGGCCCAACGGGATCGGTTCTTCCACCAGAAACGCTTCACTGTCGGTCATCAACAGTTCAGGGCTGTGGGTCATTTTGGCCAGGCTGGCCGCCAGACGCGGGATCACCCCGAGCCCCGAGGCAATCACTTCGCCGTTGCCGCGCCAGGCTTCAGAGGCGGCCACAATCAGCAGTTCAGCCAGGGAAAATTCGCAATCAGCAGACATATTCATGCTCCTTAAAACACGGGCAGCGGCAATGCGCTCAGCCGATCGACACCGCCATTGCTGGCCTGATAAGCGCTTTCGCCGGGGGTCACGAACTCGGCCACATAGGCGGCCCAGCCACCGTCTTGGGCCGCGCTGGCGCTGTAGCGCTTCAAGTGACTCAAGTCCCAGCCGTAATCGGACGGGCACGAGGTCGGGTGCGCACCAAAGGGCGCGTGCACCACACCCGTCACCAAATAACGTTCAAACGTGTTGAACCGCGCCTGCTGCGCGTCCAGGCTCAGGCGCTCTTCGAGCCGTTCGCACGAGACAAAACACTGTTTGGCGGCACGGGCATACAAGTGGTCGAAGTACGGGTCAGGCCCGGTCACCAGGGTGTTGCCCAGGCGGTCGGCCACGTTGACGTGCAAGAACGCGATGTCGAGGTTCAGGGCGGGCATGGCCAGCATCACTTCGCCATCGTCATAGGGCGATTGCACCTGTTTGATCTCGGGGTTGAGCCGCGTGACATCGGTGGCCAGGCCGCAGCGGGTTGGCAAGAACGGCAGGCGCATGCCCGCTGCCCGCAGTCCCCATTGCAACATGCCCTCGTCAAGTTCCATCAGTTGCAACCCGCCCGCTTCGCGCGCCTTGCGAAAGTGGGCTTCCAGCGGGATGGCGTCCAGGGTGGCAAAGCCAAACACCAGTTTCTTGACCTTGCCCGCGGCGCAGAGCATCCCGACTTCGGGGCCACCATAGGCGACCACGGTCAGGTCCTTGACGTCCGAGCGCAGGATTTCACGCACGATGGCCATCGGCTTGCGCCGTGGGCCCCAACCGCCGAACCCGATGGTCATGCCATCGCGTAATTGGCCGACCACATCGGCCGCTGTCATTTGCTTGTTCATCTCACGCTCCTTACTGCTGGCCGACTGAAAAGTCGTGCCCCCAGAGGCTGACCCGGGTGAATTCGAAGGCGCTGTGCGCCTGCCAGTCCACCAGCAGGCCGCCATAGCCGTACTCAAGGTCAAAACCCGACGGGGTTTTCATGTAAAAAGAGGTCATCCGGTCATTCAGGTGCTGGCCCAGCGTGGCCGACAACGGCACGTCATGGGCCAGGCGCCGGTCGTGGGCGCGGCCGACTTCGGTCATGTTGTCGACCTCGACCATGACGTGCACACAGCCCGAGGGCACCGGGTACTCCGCCAGCGCCAAACTGTGATGGCGGCTGTTTTTGCAATGCAGAAAGTGAATCCGGATCGGCGGCGCCGAAGGGTCGGGCCGGAAGTTGAAGATGTCCGACAGCTCAAACCCGAGCACGTCCTTGGCAAAGGCCAGGGTCGCATCGAAGTTCGGCGCGGGCAGCACCGTGTGGCCTAGGCCCATGTCACCGGTGATAAAGCGCGGCACGCCTTGAGGCGACACAAAAGGCTGGCAATCGGAACGATGGCCCCAGCTCAACTCGTGGCGATTGCCTGACGGGTCGGTGACGTGGACCAGCGCTTGCACGCCCCGTTGTTCGCACTGCTCGGCA
This sequence comes from Pseudomonas sp. ESBL9, assembly GCF_036668715.1. Taxonomy (NCBI): domain Bacteria; kingdom Pseudomonadati; phylum Pseudomonadota; class Gammaproteobacteria; order Pseudomonadales; family Pseudomonadaceae; genus Pseudomonas; species Pseudomonas sp. ESBL9. The sequence continues at coordinate 1,134,521 of NZ_JAZEVV010000001.1, forward strand.
CTGCCCTGACGCCAGCTGACATCGGCCTGATTGAGGGTGGCGATGGCGGCGTTGAACGCCGCTTCGTTGCCCAGCTCCCAGCCGGACGCCACATAACGCGCCTCGTCACCGGGCACGATCAGCATGCGAAACGGACGCTCGTCCATCTTCACGTACAGCCCGCCCGAGGGGGCTGGCGTCACCATCATGCCCAGCACATCCTCGGCATAACGCTGCCACGCAACGGGATCGGGGGACTGTGCAACGAAGTAGCTCAAACCGCGAATGTCGATCATGCCTGCTCCTCAACGCCTGTCTGTAGTGGCTGAGGGGAGTATGGGAAGGAAGGGAGCGGGGATCATCGTCCGTTGAGACTAACGGGCGCCGAGGGGGGCGTCGTTGCCCGGCACACAGGCTGCGCGCCGGGCAATGACGACGGTGCAAGAGGTTTACATGTACAGGATCACCAGCTCGTTGATGACCGAGGGCCGCTCGTTGCCCAGTACATGGGTATTGAGTTCAAGGGTGAGTTGGGTGCCACTTTTGACCTTCTCCACCTTCTTGACCCGCGCCCGCGCATGAATGGTGGCCCCGGCGGGCACCGGCGACGGGAAGCGCAAGCGGTCCGATCCGTAATTGACCATATTGCTGAACCCGGTGATCTCGTAACCCAGGTTCAGGTGCATCCGCGATTGCAGGATCTGCACCAGCGCGCCGTGGGCAATGGTGCCGCCGAACGGGCTCTGTTTGCGCGCCCGCTCCGGGTCGGTGTGAATCCAGTAATCATCGCCGGACAACTGCGCAAAGGCGTCAATCAGCGCCTGATCGACAATCACCTGATTGCTCCACGGGCTGAACGTTTCGCTGACCAACCCCTGCAAGGCTGCGTCATCGCTCAGCGCGATCTGGCGCACCGCGGCACGGGCCGGTTCCACAGGCGCAGGCTGCTCGACGCCAGGCCGTGGCCTGAGCCCGGCCGCGTCCTTGTCCACGCCGGTAAAGCGCAGCAGGCGATTGCCCTGGGCGTCCACTTCTGCAAACACCGGCCGCAGGCGCATGCCGATGCTGACTTCAGACGCCTCCAGCCCCACCAGGTTGGTGTTCATGCGTACGCCCTGATCCAGCTCGACCACGGCCAGCATCTGCGGCATTTCGTCAGCGAAATCCGGCAGCGTCGGGATGCGGGTCACGGTAAAGCTGTACAGGGTGGCCTCGCCGCTGACTTCCCGCCAGCTCAGGTCGTGGGCCAGGCACGCCGGGCAATGCCGACGCGGGTAAAACACCCACTGGCCGCACGGGTTGCACTGTTGTATCAGCACGCGCTCGGCTTTGAGACCTTCCCAAAACGGCGCGGAGATTTCGGTCGGCACGGGCATTGGTTTGTTATTGGACATTGGATTCATGCTCCCTGAAGTATCAGCGCGCCCTGCTCGCTCATCACACCGCCGGTGCCTGAGACGTAGACGGTGTCACAGCGTTTGAGTTGTCGCTCGCCCGCCGCCCCGGCGATTTGCGTGACGGCCTCGATCACCTGGCTCATGCCGCCCGCCGACCCGGCCTGGCCGAAACTCAACTGGCCGCCATGGGTGTTCATGGGGAAGTCGCCGCGCCAGGTCAAATCATGTTCGCGCACAAAATTCATGCCCTCGCCCTTGCCGCAGAAACCGGCATCTTCGAGGGTCAACAGCGCGGTGATGGTGTAGCAGTCGTAGATTTGCGCGGCGTCCACGTCCCCGGGTTTAAGCCCGGCCATGTTGAACGCCCGCTGCGACGCCGGGCCGATCGGGGTATGGACCATGTCTTGGGCGTAGGACGGCGACTTGAATGCCAAGTGTTCACCGAACCCGGTGATAAACGAGGGCCGCTTGCGAGCCCGGGCCGCGACTTCTTTGGACGCAATAATCATCGCGGCGCCACCGGCCACCGGCATGACGATCTCCAGCACGTGCAGCGGATCGGCAACCTTTTTGCTCGCCAGCACCTGCTCGATGGTCAGCGGCTGGCCATAAAACATCGCCTGCGGGTTGTATTGCGCATTGGTGCGTTGGTCTACCGCGATCTTGGCCAACGCCCGCGGGTCGTACCCGTATTGCGCGCCATAGCGCTGGGCGATCATGGCGTAACCGGTGTTTTGACCCATGTGGCCATAGGGCAAATCGAACTCTGCTTCGGGCGCCCCAAATGCCGTGCTGTGGCCGCCAAAGCGCATGGCCCGGGCCATCCAGCTTGGGTCTTCGTCCGGGCCCATGGGCGCCATGCGCGCCGGCAGCACGCACAACACCGCCTGACACAACCCCAACTCAATGGCCGCGGCGGCGCGCCAGACCATGCCCACCGAGGTGCAGCCGCCCAAGTCCACCACTTCAGCGAAGTTCAGTTTGAGCCCCAGGTATTCGGCCGCCATGGCGGGCACGAACACCGACGCCTCATGAAACTGCGGGCCGTTGATCACCAGCCCGTCAAGGTCACTGGCCTGTAGCCCTGCGTCCCGCAAGGCCTGGGCCGCCAGGTCCGCCACTTGCTCCAGGTGGAACATGCGTGGGGCCGTGGCGTATTTTTCCGGTTTGTACTGCGCGCTGCCGACAATGGCCGCATGACCTTTAAGACCCATGGGTTTCTCTCTTTATGTCGAATGCTGGGCCCTGCCCACGCTGCGCGATGCAGCGAGGACAGGGACGAAGGGCTCAGAACGTGTATTTCATCGAGAACGTCGCGTAATCGCGGTCGGCCAGCGGCCGCTTGATCGGGTCCGGCTCACCCAAGTACGCGATGTATTTGAAGGCCACTTCCAGATTGCTCAAGTATTTGAACGTGGTGCCCGCGCTCAGGCGTCGATCCCCTGCCACCCCGGCGATGGTGCCGGACATCGGCGCCGCGCCGCTGAACACATCGGAGTAGGTGAACGGCACTTCCAGGTCCCAACCATTGAACACGCCCGGGTAGCTGAACGAGGCGCCCACGGTGTATGCGCTGGAGGAGCGTGTGCGCCAGGCCGAACCGGTTTTGTAGGTGTAGTCATTGGACGGCTGCACGGCCCCGGCATAGCGCGGGTCCAGCGGTAAACCCAACAGGTTCGGCGCACCGGACACATCGTCCACGTCATCCACACGCACGGTGACGATTTCGCCGGTCAGGGTGGTCTGGCTGGCCCACGGCCGGTCTCCGAGAATGCGCATGGCCGACACTTGCAGTTGCTGGCCCTTGCCACGGGTCGGCACCGGCCCCAGCCCGGTGTTGACCATCACCGGCGCGCCGTCGCGGTACGACCACTCGGCGCCGACCTGGGTATCGCCGATTTTGGTGGTGGCGCTGATCCCGGTCAGTTTGATGTCTTCAAAGTATTTGATCCGGTAGCCGTTGCTGGTGTACGCGTACTGGCCGTTGTTGATCGGCAGCGGGTCATAGCCGATCAGCGCCGTGGCCGGGTTTTTATCGTGGTACACCACATGGAACAGCGACATTTCCAGCTCGGGCAGCGGCCGGAAACGGATCTGCGCGCCCCACTGGCCGCTGTCGCGCGGATCGTCGGTGCCGTTGTAAGGCACCTTGGCGCCCCCGGCGCCGTACAAAAACTCACGGCCCGGCCCGATCACGTCGGAGGTCGACAGGTAGCTGCCCACCGGTGGCAGTTCGGTGCCTTTCCACTCGTACTGCACATAGCCGCCGAGGGTCAGCACGGGGTTGATCCGGTACGAGGCCGACACCTGCCCGACCGGCAGCAGCACTTCCTTGACCTCCACCCCCGGTTGCGCGGCCTTGACCGCGTCGGACGGGTTCTGCACGCCATTCACACCGGGGTAATACAGGCTCTCGCCCCAGGATTCGATATGCCGCCCGGCCTTGACGTCGAGCATGGTGTCGTTCTCAAACCGCCAGCCGCCAAACACATAGGCGTCCAGCAGCCGCGTGCGCCCGCCACTGTAAGTGCGGGTGTCGCTGGTGAACGTGTCATTGCTGCCATATTTGTTGACGGTACTCGGGGAGTCGTTGTCGTTGTGGCGGTGGTACACATCGTCATAGAAAGTACTGGCCCGCACCACGGCACCGTAGTTGTCTTTGCGCAGGATCATCTCGCCCAGCGCGCCGATCCGGTTGGTGGTCAGGCTGTGCTGGTCGAAGTTGCGGTTCGGGTCATCCGCGTTAATGCCCATCAAGCGATCGCTGGGGGCGCCCAGGCGCATGCCGATGCCATAACTGGTGGTCACCGACCAATCCAGGGTCGCGCCATTGTCAAACTCGATGGTCTCACCGGCCCACAACGGGCTGGCGAACAACGCGACGGCGGCGGCCAGGCCTGTGACCTGAACCGTGTGCGGGCGCAGCCCCGGACATTTATTGTTGTTTTTATTAATCACACTGCCTCTCCTGATTCGCGACACGCGGCCGCATCGATGGGTTCAAGCGTCATTGCGTGGGTTGGCGCATACGGCCCCGCTCAGTGCAGCGCGAGCGGGTTGAACGTCGAATCTCCTGTCCGGGCACGCCGGTAACGGTGCAATCCTCCTTGTTCTTCACGTACAAGCTTGCCCTGGGCCATCAGGTAGTTGGCGTGCGCCAGCGTCTCGCCCAGGGCCATCAACTCGTCAAAACGGCCCGACAGTTTTTTGAACAGAACGCCCATCATCTCCAGCCCCGAACACGGCTGAGCGCAGGCATCGAGCAGCTGTTGCAAATGGTTGTGGTGGTGGTCGCGCAACTGATCGAGCCGCGCATGCAGGTTGAAAAACGGTCGCTCATGGGCTGGCAGCACCAGCACGCTGTCGGGAATCACCCGCAGCCGCTCGATGGAGTCGAGCCAGTCCTGCAACGGGTTGGCACCCGGCTCGGTGACGTGCACCGCCACGGTCGAGGTAATGCGCGGCAACACCTGATCGCCGGAAATCAGCAACCCGTCCTCGGCGCTGTACAGGCAGGCATGCTCAGGTGAATGGCCGTTGCCCATCACCACTTGCCAGTTGCGCCCGCCAATGCGCAGTTCGCTGCCGTGCTGCAACCGGACGAAACCGGCCGCGAGCTGCGGGCGAAAATGCTCGCTCTGAATCAACGGCAGCAGCGCGGCCGTTTGCTCGGCACTGAAACCGGCCTTTTGGTAGAAATCGAGAAACGCCCAGTCCGGGGTCGTGCCCCTGGGCGGGCCGTGGTGCAACGCGTCGAACTCCCCCAGGGTCATCAACACCGGGCAGCGGAAGCGCTCGGCCAGCCACCCCACCACGCCCGTGTGATCGCTGTGAAAATGCGTGCAGATCACCGCCTTGAGCGGCAGGCCCGCCATCGCTCCGGCAAACACCTGCGCCCACACCTCACGGCATTGCGGGGTGTTGAGCCCGGTGTCCACCGCCACCCAGCCCTCGCCATGGCGCAGCAAATACAGGTTGATATGGTCCAGCCCGAACGGCAGCGGCATGCGCAGCCACAGCACGCCTTCGGCCACCGTCTGCACCTGACCGTTGGCAGGCGGGTGCGGCCACGGGTAGCGCAGCCCGTCGCGCCATTCATGCCCCCGGGCGTCGACGTCATTCATGGTCGCTGCTCACGAACGGCGGCAATCCCGCGCGCGCCAGCACCTGCAATGAATACGGCTGGTAGGTGCCGCTGCTGTCGTCACGCACAAACAAAGGGTCGGCAAACAGGCACGGCGCATAGCCCTGGCGCTGCAAATCCACCTTGCGCAATTTGAAGGTGCTGGTCAGGTCGGCCGCTGCCGAAACCCGCACAAAGACGGGCGCCGCATAGCGCGGCAAACGTGCTTCGGTCAGGTCGTAAAACGCCTGCGGATCAAAACAATGCCCGTCTTGCATCAGAATGGCGGCCATCCCGGCCCGCCCTTCGTGCTCGGGCACTTGCACGCCGTAGACGTTGATCAACTCAAGCCCCGGCAAATCGCTCAGGGTGTCGGCCACTTCCAGCGTGGACACGTTTTCACTCTTCCAGCGGAACGTGTCGCCGATGCGGTCAACGAAATAGAAGTAACCGTCGTCGTCATAACGCAACAGATCGCCCGAGCTCCAGTACGCGTCCCCCGGCTCAAACACATCGCGACGGATCTTGCTTTCGGTGGCGTGCGCGCAGGTGTAGCCCTCAAAGCGTCCACCGCCGATCTGCGGATGGTTGACGATAAACCCCATCGCCTCACCCACTTCGCCCGGCTGGCACAGTTGGTAAAACCCTTGTGCGTCACGCGGGTGGATGTCGTTTTCGATGTCATAGCGCACCAGTCGCAGATTGGTGCGGCTCCAGTCCGGCACCCGGCCGCACGAGCCGACGTAGTTGTCGACGTTGATCAGATTGGCGTTGGCTTCGGTGGAGCCCCAGCCCTCGAACACCTGAATCGGCCCGAAGCGCTCGATCCAGCGTTGCCAGGAATCAGGCGTCAGCCCCGCGCCGAGCATGTAGCGCAAGCTGTGCTCACGCTCGCCTGCGACCACCGGCCGGTTAAGCAAGTAACGGCAGATTTCTCCGATGTACTGAAAGGTGGTGATGCCGTGCTGACGCACGTCGTGCCAGAACTCACGGACGCTGAATCTGCGCCGCACCACAATGCTCGCGCCGGCCCGCAAAGCCGTGGACGTGACCGAGGTGGCCGCGGCGCCGTGGTACAGCGGTAGGCAGCAATAGAACACGTCCTCACAGGTGGCGCCGAGGGTCACTTCCATCACATCCCCCGACGACAGCCAGCGCATATGGCTGTAACGCGCCGCCTTCGGCAGCCCGGTGGTGCCCGACGTAAAAATCAGCAAGGTGGTACTTTCGGCCGGGATACTGGCGCGCCCGTCACGGGGGAACGCCGTGGCCGGTGCGCGCTCCAGTTGCACGGCCAGGCTCTCGTCAACACAGGCCGGTAATGCCGCGTCGCTGGGGTTTTCCGGGTCGCGGATCAACCACCACGGCACGTCAGGCAAGCCGTCGGTGCTCAAGACATTGCCCAGGCATTCTTCACCCACGACCACGGCCTTGGCGGCGGTGGATTCCAGGGCGTGCACCAACGGTTTGCCGCTGACCTGGGTGTTGATGAACGCGGCCACTGCGCCGAGCTTGACCAGCCCGAACCAGCTGAAGAAAAACGCCGGACGGTTTTCCATGGCAATCGCACACACATCGCCGGGGCGCAAACCGTTGTCATAAAACACGTGGGCCATGCGATTGGCCTGGGCGTCGACCTGGGCATAGGTGTAGGTCTGGCCCCCGTAAATCAAAAACGGGCGCTCTGCAAAACGCAGCGCCTGCGCTTCAAGGCGGTCGGCCAGGGTGTAGAGGTCCGATGGCTTGATCTGCGCGCTGGCGGCCGCACGCCGGTCCAGCAGGGCCTGGGTGTGTTCGCGCGGCACCGGCTGTTGCAAGGTGGCCAGGGGCGTATGGATATGGGTCATGTCGTTCATGGCGCCACCGCCTCTGCACACGGGTAATCGCTATAGCCTTCGGGGCCTGGGGAATACAGGGTCTTGCGCTCGAAAGGCGCCAGCGCCAAGCCGTGGCGCAAGCGATGCACCAAGTCCGGGTTGGCGATAAAGTGCCGCGCAAACGACACCGCTTCGCCCTGCCCGGCGTGCAAGGCAGCTTCTGCACCGGGGCCGTCAAAGCCGTCATTGAGGATCAGTCCGCTGCTGCAATAGCGTTGCGCCAGGGCAAAGGCATCCAGGGTCGGCAAGGGCGAACGCATGATGTGCACATAGGCCAGGTCCAGCGGCTCGGCGGCGCTGCACAAGGCCTCAGCCGTGGCCAGGGGGTCGTCATCGCTGATGTCGTTGAACGGGTTGCCCGGGCACAAGCGCAGCCCGACGCGCCCGGCACCGATCGCCGACGCCATGACCGCCAGCACCTCGGCCGGGAACCGCACGCGGTTTTCCACACAGCCGCCGTAGCGGTCTTCACGCCGGTTGCTGCCCGATGCCATGAACTGCATCGGCAGGTAACCACTGGTGCAATGCAACTCAACGCCGTCAAACCCGGCTTCGCGGGCATTCAGGGCGGCCTGCCGGTATTCCTCGATCACCTGGGCGATGTCCTGCAACGACAACGCTTGCGGTTCGTCGGTATCGACCAGCCCCGCCACGTCGGTGAACAACTGGGTGCGGGCCCGCAACGCCGAAGGCGCGACGGTGGACGCCCCGGCGGGTTTGTTGTGCGCGCTCGCGGCCCGGCCCACGTGCATCAGTTGCAACACGATCAGGCCGCCCTCGGCGTGCACGGCCTCGGTCACGGCTTTCCAGGCGGCAATCTGTTGCGGGGTGTAAATCGCCGGGGTGCGGCAATAGCCCAGGCCACTGGCCGACGGCGCGGTGCCTTCGGCAATGATCAGTCCGGCAGACGCGCGCTGGCGGTAATACTCGACCATCTCAGGCGTTGGCACCGCGTTGGCATCGGCGCGGCTGCGGGTCATCGGCGCCATCACGATGCGGTTGGCCAACTGCAACTCACCCAAACGCACAGGCTCAAACAAAATGCTCATGGCAGCTCCTCAGCGCACGCGAATCGACGGTGCGCCAGCCCCACGGCGCAGGGTGGCAAGAAAGTGTTCCAGGGGCGCGGCAGCGGCCACTTCGGGCAACTGATCCTTGTCGGGGCGGTTGGCCCAAAAGTCGTTCCAGGACGGAAACAAATCATGGAAGGTGCCGGCGTAGGGTTCGCGCCCCGGCCAGCGCATTTTTTGCGAGCCTATCGGCGGCTTGTTCAAATCGCTGGCGTACCAGTAGCACGGCAGGCGACGGCGGAAATACCAGCGCCCCTGCATGCGTTCGTAGTCATCCCAATACAGCATTTGCATGGTCACCCACTCGGGGCCGGTTTCATGCTCGTTCTTGGAATACACCACGCCAATGGCATGATCGGCGTCGGTGAATTCAATCAGGTGCTGGCCCAGATGGTGGGAGGTGCCCTGAAACTGATGGCGCAGCGTGTCATCGACCCACGCTTTGAGGTGCGCCCGCCCGGTTTTCTCGCGCCCGACGCGAATGTCTTCGGCAAACAGATTGACGTGCGCATCAAGGTCGCGCATGTCCAGCGACAACGAATATTTGCCGGCCAACTGGCGAATTTCTTCGATCGACTCCAGCCGGTCGAGACGGGCGAGCAAGGCGTTCTGTTCCATAAGCGGTGTCCTTCAAACGATCTTTAAAAACGGTTGCCCGGTGGGGCTATTCCAGAACCGTGTACAGCTCGCTGCTGCGCCCGCCATCAACCGGCAGACTCGCGCCGGTGATGTACGACGCCTCGTCGCTGGCCAGGAACAAAATGGCGTTGGCCACCTCGCGGGGTTGGCCGACACGTTTGAGCGGAATGAGTTTTTCGGTGTTGTGGCGGGTCTTGTCGTCGGTGAGCATGCCGCCGGTGGCTGGTGTTTGCACCACGCCCGGAATCACCACGTTGCAGCGAATGTTGTGGCTGGCGCCTTCACTGGCCGCCGCGCGGCTGAAGTTAATCACCGCCGCCTTGGCCGCTGAATAACCGGCCATCCACGGCGTGCCAAACACCCCGCAGATCGACGCAATATTGATGATCGAACCGCTGCCCTGCGCACGCATCAGGCCCATGGCGGTGCGTGTACCCCAGAACGTACCGTCCACGGTGGTGGAAAAGTTGGAGTGCCAGTCAGCGGTCGAGGTGCTGTCAATCGCGCCCCAGCTATAGGCCATCGCGTTGTTGACCAGAATGTCCAACCGCCCGTTGCGCGCGGCCGCGGCCTCAATGGCCGCCACAAAGGCGGCTTCCTGACTCACGTCCGCCACGGCGCATTCGGCGCGACCACCGGCATCGCGCACCTGTGCGGCGACGGCTTCAAGCGGTTCGATCCGGCGCCCGCAAAGCACGACCAGCGCGCCCTCCTCGGCAAACCGCAACGCGGTGGCCGCGCCAATGCCTGAACCGGCGCCAGTGATCAATGCAACTTTGCCTTGTAAACGACTGCCCATGACCTGCTCCTCAATCCGCTGTTAGATGAACGCCATGCCGCCGTTGACCGCGAGGTTTTGCCCGGTGATGAAACTGGCGTCATCGCTGGCCAAAAATGCGGCGACCCGGGCAATTTCTTCGGTTTCACCCATGCGCCCCAGCGGGATGGCCTTGAGCATGCTGTGCATCCAGTCGTCCGGGATGTCCGCCATCATTGGCGTGTTGGTCGGGCCGGGGACGATGGTGTTCACGCGAATACCCTGGCCTGCCAGTTCACGGGCCATGCTGCGGGTCAGGCCCATTACCCCGGCCTTGGCCGCGCAGTAATGGCTAGGCCCTTCGCCGGTGATGGCGGCGGTGCTGGAAATGTTGATCACCACGCCCGGCGTTGCGGCCTTGAGCATCAGCTTCACCGCCTCGCGGCTGCAAAAAAACGGGCCGGTCAGGTTGACGCCGATGACGCGCTGCCAATGTTCGTCAGGGGTGTCGGCGAAGGCATCGATGGAGCCGATACCGGCGTTGTTCACCAGCACATCAAAACGGCCGAAGCGGGCATACACCGCCGCCATGGCGGTGGCGACCGAGTCGCTGTCTGCCACGTTGCAGTCCACGGCCATGGCGTTGTCGCCCAGCCCTTCGATGGTCTGGCGCGCTGCCTCAAGGTTGATGTCGGCGGCCACCACATGGGCGCCCTGTTCGGCAAAGTGGCGCACGATGGCGCGCCCCATGCCTTGGCCTGCGCCGGTTACAAATGCCACTTTATTGATCAGCTTCATACGTTTCTCCCGCTTGCCAGAGTGCTGCCCGACTGCAGCGCGGAACGGCTGACGGCGGGATTGGGGAGCAATCATTGACTGCAGGCCAGCGCGCAACATCGTCCGATGGGACTAACCCCGAGTTCGGCGGGTTCACAACGACGTGACGGGGTTCGCAGCCTTGGGCATCGACTCCGGGCAAGCTGGCATGGCAGGCCGCACAGACACGCAAACAGCCTGCGCGCCGAAGGTGGTCTGAACGGACGATGCTGTTTTCGACCTGCCTGTGAAATAACCCTTCCCACTAGAACAAAAACCGGGAGAACCCGCCGTGAGCACACCCTTGCGCCCCACCTGGCGAACGCATTACGCATTAGGCGTACTGGCCGCCATTTACGTCTTCAACTACATCGACCGCTTGCTGATGGCGATTCTGATCGAACCGGTGAAAGCCGAATTCGGCATTTCCGACACCGGCATCGGCCTGCTGTCGGGCGTCACATTCGCGGTGTTCTATACCCTGTTCGGCTTCCCCCTTGGGCGCCTGTCCGACCGGGTCGGGCGTAAATCGGTGATTGCCTTCAGCTGCATCGCCTGGAGCGTGATGACGATGTTCTGCGGCCTGGCGGCCAGCTTCAGCATGCTGGTAGTCGCGCGTATCGGCGTGGCGATCGGTGAGGCCGGGGGCACGGCGCCGTCGATGGCCATGGTGTCGGACTTGTACCCCCCGGAGCGTCGTTCAACCGCCCTCTCGGTGCTGATGCTCGGTTCCAGCCTCGGGGCGATTTTCGGCCTCGGGCTCGGCGGCTGGATCGCTCAGCATTACGGGTGGCGCAATGCCTTTGTGATCATCGGCGCACCGGGGGTGTTTCTCGGCCTGCTGCTGTTGCTCACCGTGCGGGCGCCTAAACCCGCACAGTTGGTCAAACCGGCCGATGTGGTTCAGGACCATTGGGCCGTGACCCTGCGTCAGTTGTTTGAAATGCCCTCGTTTGTGTGGATTGTGCTCACGGGTGGCTCGGCGGCCATCGCGGGTTACGCCATCGGCACCTGGAGCCCAAGCTTTTTGATTCGCTCCCATGGCCTGAGCCTGCAAGACGCCGGTTTGCTGGCCGGGGTGGCGGGCGGTGCGGGCGCCACGCTCGGCACCCTGACCTGCGGCGTCTTGTGCGACCGCCTGGCACGCCGCGACAAGGGCTGGCAAATCGGGGTGCCGCTGCTGGGCACGCTCATCAGCATTCCCTTCGCACTGGCGTATTTCCTGTGGCCCACCGGCACGGCGTTTTATGTCGGCAACACCCCCGTGCCCACCGCGTTTTTGTTTTATTCGGTGTTCAGCTTCTTCGGCACATGGTGGGCAACCCCGTGCCTGGGCGCCATTTCGCACTTGTTCCCGGCCACGCGACTGGCACAGGCGACGTCGATTTTTGTGATGGCCATGACCCTGTTGGGGGTCGGTGTCGGGCCGTTGCTGATCGGCATGCTCAGTGACGGTTTTGCACACCGTCTGGGCAACGAAGGGCTGCGTTATGCCCTCGCCTCATGCGTGTCGTTGCTGGTCCTGGCGTCGGTGTTCCTGGCCCTGGCCTTGCCCCGCTACCGCAATCAATTGATCCATCCGACCCCTGCCGCCGCGCCTTTGGCCAAAGCGGTCACAGCCTGATTTTTGGAGATTGAGTCATGACCGAACAAGACCTGCCCCTGCCGACTGGGCATTTCGTCACGCTGGACAGTGGCCTGCGCCTGCACTTTCTGGATGAAGGCAGCGGCCCGGTGGTGCTGTGGTTGCATGGCAGCGGCCCGGGAGCCAGCGGTTTCAGCAACTTCAAAGGCAATTACCCGGCGTTCGCAGCCGCTGGCTTTCGCAATCTGGTGGTGGACTTGCCGGGCTTCGGCCGCTCCGACAAGCCAGAAGACGTGCAGTACAACCTGGATTTTTTCGTCACCGCCCTGTCGGGGTTTCTCAAGGCGGTCGGGGTTACCCGCGCCACCGTGCTCGGCAACTCGTTAGGCGGCGCGATTGCCCTGGGCCTGGCGCTGGCTGAACCGCAGCGCGTTGAAAAGCTGATCCTGATGGCACCCGGCGGCGTTGAAGAGCGGGAAACCTACTTCGAGATGATCGGCATCCAGCGCATGGTCGAGCTGTACAACGCAGGCCCGCTGGACATCGAGCACATGCGCCGGATCATGAGCCTGCAACTGTTTGACAGCTCGCAGCTGGACGACAAGCTGCTGGCCGAACGCGTGGCCGTGGCCGCGCACCAGCCGCGCAACTTGTTCAGCACGATGATGGTGCCGAACATGACCCAGCAACTTGAAGCCATACAGGCCCCGATTCTGGGGTTCTGGGGCACCGACGATAACTTCAACCCGGCGAGCGGGGCCTTGAAGGTGCTGCAACATGCGCCGAATGCGCGCTTCACCCTGCTCAATCGCTGTGGCCATTGGGTGCAGGTTGAACACCGGGAACTGTTCAATAAAACGTGCCTGGCGTTTTTGAACGAATAAACCCACCTGCTTGGACTGACCTGACAATGACAACATTCCCTCAGTTGCTGGCACCCGGTCGCATCGGTTCACTGACGTTGCGCAACCGCATCATCATGGCGCCCATGGGCTCCAATTTCGCAGAAGCCGATGGCCATTGCGGCGAACGCATTCAGGCCTATTACGAAGCGCGTGCCCGTGGCGGCGCCGGGCTGCTGATCATGGGCGTGTGTTCGGTGGCCTTCCCTGCTGGCACCGCCGAGCCTTATCAGGTGGGCGTGTCCAGCGATGCGTTCTTGCCGGGGCTGAGCCGGCTGGCCGAACGGGTCCACCAACACGGCGCCAAGATCGCCATGCAGTTGCAACACGCGGGCAAGACCTCGGTGCGGGACATGGCCGAAGGTCGCCAGCTGTGGGTGCCCTCGGTGCCGCCGGTGTTGCACAGCGACATGATGGCCGCCCTGACCCCCGAAGAACTGGCCAACTTTGTCAGCTCGATGAAGCGTCGCGCTGAAGGCTCCCCGATCCGGGTCATGGACCGCGCCGACATCGCACAAATGACCGAATGGTTCGCCAGCGCCGCCGAGCGCGCCAAACGGGCGGGTTTTGACGGCGTGGAACTGCATGCCGCCCATGGCTACATCATTGCCGGGTTCCTGTCGGGGTATTACAACCAACGCGACGACGAGTACGGCGGCCCGCTGGAAAACCGCGCCCGCTTGCTGCTGGAGATCATCGCAGCGGTGCGCGCCAGGGTCGGTGCCGAATTCGCGCTGTGGCTGCGGCTCGATGCCCAGGAGCTGCACACCCCCGGCGGTATTGATCTGGAGGACGCCAAAGCGGTGGCGCGCATGGCCCAAGCGGCAGGCGTGGACGCGGTGAGTGTGTCGGCCAGCGCCCGCATCACCAGCGGCGAAGTGTTCACCGAAGCGCCGCTGGTGCATCAGCCAAGCGGCTTTATGGAATGGACCGCGGCCCTTAAGCGCAGCGTGGACGTGCCGGTGATTGCCGTCGGGCGCATCGAACCCGAGGCCGCAGAGGCCGCCTTGAAGCGTGGTGACTGCGATTTCATCGCCATGGCCCGCAAACTGCTGGCCGACCCCGACTTGCCTAACAAGCTGCTCAACAACCAACAAAACACCATCCGCCCGTGCATTTATTGCTACGTGTGCGTGAGCCAGATTTTCGTCAACGAGCGGGTCAAATGCGCGGTCAACCCCATGACCGGGCACGAGTTCGAGTACGTCATCACGCCGTGCGAGCAGCCCAAACATATCGTGGTGGTCGGCGCTGGCCCGGCCGGTATGGAGGCGGCGCGGGTGGCCAGTGCCCGGGGGCACCGCGTGACCTTGCTGGAACGCAGCGACCGCCTCGGTGGCACGCTGTTTTTTGCGGGTCTGGCGTATGCCGAAAACGCCCGTTTGTTGGACAACCTGCGTGCGCAGCTCGAACGTTCGGCGGTGGATATTCGCCTCAATACCCAAGCGTCCCCGGCGCTGTTGCGGGATCTGGCAGCCGATCAGGTGCTGGTGGCCGTGGGGGCCGAGCGGGCCGCACCGTCGATTCCCGGCGCCGATCAGGACCACGTATGGAGCGGTGATGAATTGCGTCGGCTGATGACCGGCGACCGGGCTGAGGAGATTGCCCGGCGCAAACTGTCGTTCGCCCAACGCACCCTGATGAAAGCCGGCAGCCTGGCGGGCGTGACCGACAGCAGCGAGGCGATGCAGAAACTGTCCAGGGTCTGGATGCCGCTGGGCAAGCGCGTGACCATCATCGGCGGCGGGCTGGTGGGGCTGGAGCTGGCAGAGTTCCTGATCGCCCGCGGCCGTCAGGTCTGCGTACTCGAAAGCGGCAGCCACTTGGGCCGGGAACTGGCCATTGTGCGGCGCTGGCGTGTGCTGCATGAAATCCGCGCCCATGGCGGTGAGCTGATCACCGGGGCCAGCGTGACGTCGATCGACGGGGGCGCGGTCCACTATCAATTGGCGGATGGCCAACCTGGCACAAGCCCCGCAGACTCGGTGGTCCTGGCCATTGGCGCGCAACCCGACACCCGCCTGCTCGACGCATTGACCCATGCCGGGTTGCCGGCGCGCAGCATCGGCGACTGCCAGAATATGGGTTATATCGAAGGGGCCATCCGTGCCGGGCATCAAGCCGGGCGGGATGCCTGAAACTGACACGGGCGCTTTTTTCGCAGCGCCATGGGCTGACCTGCCCATCAAGCAGCGGCCCCTGAGCACGGATGCTCGCCACCACGCCCCCGACAGCGCTCAGTGGCGCTTTCCAAGGCCCACAGCTGGAGGGGTTTGAACTAACCCCTGCCCACAGCGTCCATCCATGTGATCCGATTCACATACCCGCAGGTGGACGCTATTTTTTAAAACCGTTAATGCCGTCTTAAACGTTGTTAACTGACTTAGCGTGCCGGGCATTTAAATCCCTCATGAACACGCCCGGCATTTAAACGCCTAAAACTCAAACACCCCACGCTAACTTCGCACGCGGTAATTACTTTCCTGAATAGCACCTGTCTGCCTGATGGAAACAGGTTCTGTTGATCTGTCTTTCATAGGTTTTTCACAAAAGTGCGTTTACCGTATGCGCTACCCGAACCCAACCGCGCCAAGAGTTCGTAGGAAAATCATGTAGATAACGCCGTTGAGGGCTTTACCTTTGTCCGCAATAGGCTTTAATCCCTGTGGGTGTTATGTGCAGTGCCCGTGTGTGCGTGTTGAGTTAAGACTTGCCGTCTTGTGCCATTGAAACTGACTGGAACGAATACTTTGAAACCCTACCCCATCCAGTGTGTGTCTATCGTCATTCCGGTCTACAACGAAGAACAAAGTTTGCCTGAGTTGTTGCGTCGTACTGAAGCGGCGTGTGCGCAACTGTCGCAACCCTATGAAATTGTGCTGGTGGATGACGGCAGCCGCGATGAATCGGCCAGCATTCTCCAGGAAGCGGCCGAGCGCGAAGGCAGCCCCGTGGTGGCGGTGATTTTGAACCGCAACTATGGCCAGCACGCCGCAATCATGGCCGGTTTCGAACATTCCAGAGGTGATGTCGTTATCACGCTGGACGCCGACCTGCAAAACCCGCCCGAAGAAATCCCGCGCCTGGTGGCTCAGGCCGCGCTGGGCTACGACGTGGTCGGCACCGTGCGCAACAACCGTCAGGACTCAGCCTGGCGCCGCTGGCCGTCACGCCTGATCAACCTGGCCGTGCAGCGCTCCACCGGGGTTGCCATGAGTGACTACGGCTGCATGTTGCGCGCCTATCGCCGTACCATCGTCGACGCCATGCTGGCGTGCCGCGAACGCAGCACGTTCATTCCGATTCTGGCCAACAGCTTCGCGCGGCACACCACTGAAGTGCTGGTCGAACATGCCGAGCGCGAGCACGGCGATTCCAAGTACAGCCCCATGCGCCTGATCAACCTGATGTTCGATCTGGTGACCTGCATGACCACCACGCCGTTGCGCCTGCTGAGCATCATCGGCTTCAGCATGGCTTTGCTGGGCGGGCTGTTCGCCATCCTGCTGATCGTGTTGCGCCTGATCTTTGGGGCGACCTGGGCCGGTGACGGCACGTTCGTCCTGTTTGCGGTGCTGTTTGTGTTCACCGGCGGACAGTTCATTGGCATGGGCCTGCTGGGTGAATACCTGGGCCGCATGTACAGCGATGTGCGGGCCCGGCCACGCTTCTTTATCGAAAAAATCGTGCGCGCCGAGCCGGCCAAGGCTGACGTTTCGACGACCCCTTCTTCTATTTCCACCTCGACACAGGTCCAATCATGAGTTTGAAAGCCGTAGTTTTCGCCTATCACGATATTGGCTGCACCGGCATCGATGCTTTGCTCAACGCCGGGTATGAAATCGCAGCGGTGTTCACCCATGCTGATGACCCGAAGGAAAACAACTTTTACGGTTCGGTTGCCCAACTGTGTGCGCGCAAAGGCATTCCGGTGCATGCGCCCGAAGACGCCAACCACCCGTTGTGGGTCGAGCGCATTCGCAAACTGAACGCCGACTACCTCTTCTCGTTCTATTACCGTCATTTGCTGGGCGAAGAATTGCTCGCCAGCGTCAGCCAAGGCGCCTTCAACCTGCATGGCTCGCTGCTGCCGCGCTACCGTGGCCGGGCCCCGGCCAACTGGGTGCTGGTCAACGGTGAAACCGAGACCGGCGTCACCCTGCACCGCATGGTCAAACGCGCGGATGCCGGTGCCATTGTGGCCCAGCAACGGGTCAGCATTGAACGCAGCGACACCGCGCTGAGCCTGCACGCCAAGCTGCGCGAAAGCGCGGCAGCCTTGTTGGCCGAAACCTTGCCCCTGCTGCCGGAAGGCAAGCTGACCGAAACCCCGCAAGACGAATCCAAAGCCACGTACTTCGGGCGTCGCACCGCCGCTGATGGCCTGCTGCAATGGGCGCGTCCGGCTGAAGAATTGTTCAATCTGGTACGGGCGGTGACGCAACCGTATCCAGGCGCGTTCTGCGCCGTGGGCGAGCACAAACTGATTGTCTGGGCCGCCGAGGTGATGCCGGGTAATGCCGGGCTGGCGCCGGGCCACGTCATCAGCTGTGAACCGCTGCGCATCGCCTGCGGCAAAGACTCGCTGGTCATCACCGCCGGTCAACGCAACGCCGACGGCCTGTACCTGAGCGGCCCGCAACTGGCCCGCGAACTGGGTCTGGTGGATGGCTCGCGCCTGCGCGGCAGTGAGTCCGGGCGCCCTGCCCGCCGCACCCGCGTGCTGATCCTCGGGGTCAACGGGTTTATCGGTAACCACCTGTCCGAGCGCCTGCTGCAAGACGACCGCTACGAAGTGTATGGCCTGGACATTGGCTCCGACGCCATTGACCGCCTGCGCAGCCACCCGAACTTCCACTTTGTGGAAGGCGACATCAGCATCCACACCGAGTGGATCGAGTACCACATCAAAAAATGCGACGTGGTCTTGCCGCTGGTGGCCATCGCCACGCCGATCGAGTACACCCGTAACCCGCTGCGGGTGTTCGAGCTCGACTTCGAGGAAAACCTCAAGCTCGTGCGCTACTGCGTCAAATACAACAAGCGGGTGATTTTCCCGTCGACGTCCGAAGTGTATGGCATGTGCCAAGACAAGAATTTCGACGAAGACACCTCCAACCTGATCGTCGGCCCGATCAACAAGCAGCGCTGGATCTACTCGGTGTCCAAGCAGTTGCTCGACCGAGTGATTTGGGCTTATGGCCAGAAAGGCCTGAAATTCACCCTGTTCCGTCCGTTCAACTGGATGGGCCCGCGTCTGGACCGTCTGGATTCGGCACGGGTGGGCAGCTCGCGCGCAATTACCCAACTGATTTTGCATCTGGTGGAAGGCACGCCGATCCGTCTGGTGGATGGCGGTGAGCAAAAGCGTTGCTTCACCGACGTGGCCGACGGCATCGAAGCGCTGGCGCGCATCATCGAGAACCGCGACGGCAAATGCGACGGCCAGATCATCAACATCGGCAACCCGGAAAACGAAGCCAGCATCCGTCAACTGGGCGAAGAGTTACTGCGTCAGTTCGAAGCCCACCCGCTGCGCGACAACTTCCCGCCGTTCGCCGGTTTCCGCGACGTTGAGAGCCAGTCGTTCTACGGCACCGGTTATCAGGACGTCAGTCACCGCAAACCGAGCGTTGAAAACGCCCGTCGCCTGATCGACTGGACACCGACCACCGAACTGAGCGAAACCATTGGCAAGACTCTGGACTTCTTCCTGCGTGAAGCCATGGTAGAAATCGCGGAAAAACGCTAATGCAAGCAGGCCTGCGTATCGACGTCGACACGTACCGCGGAACCCGAGAAGGGGTTCCGCAACTGCTCGAACTGCTGGATGAAGCTCAAATCAAAGCCACGTTTTTCTTCAGCGTGGGGCCGGATAACATGGGCCGCCATCTGTGGCGGCTGATCAAGCCCCAGTTCTTCTGGAAAATGATGCGTTCCAAAGCCGCCAGCCTGTATGGCTGGGACATTTTGCTGGCGGGCACCGCCTGGCCGGGCAAGCCGATTGGCAAGGAGCTGGGGCACCTGATGCGCCAGACCCTGGCCGCGGGCCATGAAGTGGGCTTGCACGCGTGGGATCACCACGGCTGGCAAGCCAACGCCGGGCGTTGGTCGCAGGCGCAATTGATCGAGCAGATCCGCCGGGGTGTCGACACCCTGAGCGACATCACCGGCCAGGCGGTCGAGTGTTCGGCCGCCGCGGGCTGGCGCGCCGATGAACGCGTGGTCGAGGCCAAGCAGGCCTTTGGCTTTCGTTACAACAGTGATTGCCGCGGGCACAGCCTGTTCCGGCCTCGTCTGGCCGATGGCCAGTTGGGCACGCCGCAAATCCCTGTGGACTTACCAACCTTCGATGAAGTCGTGGGGCCGCACCTGAGCGCGGCCGACTTCAACGCCTACATTCTTGAACGCTTCAGCCCGCACACGCTGAATGCCTACACCATCCATGCAGAAGTAGAAGGGATTCTTATGGCAAACGACTTCCGGCAACTGCTGGCGCAGGCACGCGCCCGCGACATTCATTTCCAGCCCTTGGGCGCGCTGTTACCCAGCGATCCCGACAGCATCCCCACCGGGCAATTGAGCCGTGGCGTGCTGGAAGGCCGTGAAGGCTGGCTGGGAGTGCAGCAACCATGACCCTCAATCGCTGGGCAATACCGTTGCTGATACTGGCGTTTGTCGCGTTCTATCTAGTGCCGCTGGGCACCCACGGCCTGTGGATCCCTGACGAATCCCGGTATGCGCAAATCGGTCAGCAGATCCTGATTGATGGCAATTGGGTCACGCCGCATTTCATGGACTTGCGCTACTTCGAAAAACCCATCGCCGGTTACTGGATGATCGCCCTCGGCCAGGCCATTTTTGGCGAAAACCTGTTTGGCGTGCGCATTGCGTCGGCGCTGGCCACCGGCCTCAGCGTGTTGCTGGCCTACTGTGTGGCACGGCGCCTGTGGAACGACCCACGCAAGAGCGTGGCCTGCGCGTTGATCTACATGACGTTCGGCTTGATCGCGGGGCAAGCGGGTTACGCCAACCTCGATCCGCAATTCACCTTCTGGGTCAACCTGAGCCTGGTGGCGCTGTGGTTTGCCGTGGACAGCCGCAGCGGGCGCGAGCGCGTCATCAGCTGGGCCGTGTTGGGCTTTGCGTGCGGCATGGGCTTCATGACCAAGGGTTTTCTGGCGTTTTTGCTACCGGTGCTGATCGCCCTGCCCTACATGATCTGGCAGAAACGCTTTGTCGAAATGGTCAAGTTCGGCCTGCTGGCCATGCTGGTGGCGGCACTGGTGTCACTGCCTTGGGTGCTGGCGGTGCATGCCCAGGAACCGGACTACTGGCGTTTTTTCTTTTGGCATGAACACATTCGCCGTTTTGCCGGTGAGGATGCGCAACACGGCCGTCCGTGGTGGTTCTACCTGCCGCTGCTGGTGGTATCCAGCTTGCCGTGGGCCGCTTTGCTGCCCGTGACCTTTAAGGATGCCTGGCACAACAGGCGCAACGTCAAGGTGGTGTTTGTACTGCTGTGGATACTGCTGCCGCTGGCCCTGTTCAGCCTGAGCAAAGGCAAACTGCCGACCTACATCATGCCGTGCATGCTGCCGCTGGCATTGCTGCTGGGTCACGCACTGATGCAACGCGTGGAGCATGCGCAAACCGGCGCCTTGCGCACCAATGCACTGGTCAACCTGTTGCTGGCAGGGGTGGGTCTGGTGGCGTTGATCTACTTCCAAATCAAAAAGCCTTTCTACGACAACGAACCGCTGCACATGACCCTGCTGGTGATCGTGCTGCTGACCTGGATCGTCGCCGGTGCCGTGCAACTGTGGCGCCCGCTCTCGCTGTGGGCGGCGCCGGCCCTGAGCATGGGCGCGCTGGTTCTGTTGCTGCCGGCGGCCATGCCCAGCAGCGTGGTGCACAACAAAATGCCCGACCAGTTCGTGCTGGAACACATCGAGGAACTGACGCCGGCCACTTCATTGCTCAGCAACGACCTGGGCGCGGCCTCGGCGCTGGCCTGGCGCCTGCGCCGTCCGGATGTGACGTTGTACAACACCCAGGGCGAGGTGAAATACGGCCTGACCTACGACGACGCCCAAGGCAAAAGCATCGGCCTGGCCGAGGTCGGTCCATGGCTCAGTGCCGCCCGCCTCAAAGGCCCCGTAGGTGTGGTAATGCGGGTAAAAAACAGCGATGAAAGCCATGAAATGGACATGCTGCCCAACGATGCCAAGCGCTACGACGAAGGCAACATGGTGATTCTGATCTTCCCGCAGAGCGCGCCATGACCCTTGTGTTGTTGCTCATGGCCTGTGTGCTGACCTGCGCGGGCCAGATCGCGCAGAAATATGCAGTCGAAGGCTGGCGCGGGGTGGACGCAGGCATTGCCGCCAAGCTGCGCTCGCCCTGGTTGTGGCTGGCGTTGCTGTGCCTCGGGCTGGGCCTGCTGGTGTGGTTACTGGTCCTGCAACGGCTGGAGGTCGGGGTGGCCTACCCGATGCTCAGCCTCAACTTTGTGCTGATTACCCTGGTGGCGCGTTACCTGTTCAAGGAACACATCGACCTGCGCCACTGGTGTGGCGTGGGGCTGGTGATCGCCGGTGTGGCACTGCTGGGGCAACACGCATGAGCTTGCGCCGTGGATTCACCTTTGCCAGCGCCAGTGTAGTACTGGTCAGCAGCGCCCAATTGGGCATGCGCTGGAGCATGACGCGCTTGCCGGAGCCGACCCACTGGCTGGACGCGCTGCGTCATGGCGAGGTCTCGCTGGCCGCAGTGGCCGTGGTCAGTGGCGCCATCGTGGCGTACGCGCTGTCGATGCTGTGCTGGTTGCTGGCGTTGCGCGACCTGCCGCTGGGTCGCGCGTACTCGTTACTGAGCATCAGCTATGCCTTGGTGTACCTGCTGGCCGCCAGCCTGCCGATGTTCCATGAAAGTTTCACGCTTTCAAAAACCCTGGGCGTGACGCTGGTCATTCTCGGCGTGCTCACCATCAACTCTCGACGTCCCCCAAGTTCCAGGAACTGCGCATGAAAATCAGTGTATTCGGTAGTGGTTATGTAGGCCTGGTGCAGGCGACGGTGTTGGCGGAAGTCGGTCACGATGTGATCTGCATGGACATCGATCAACACAAGGTCGAGTTGTTGCAGCAAGGCCACGTCAGCATCTTTGAACCGGGGCTCAGCGCTCTGGTGCGCGAGAACCTCGACAGCAAGCGCCTGCGGTTCACCAGTGATGAAAAGCTGGCCGTGGAGCACGGTCAGGTGCTGTTTATTGCCGTCGGCACCCCGCCCAGCGAAGACGGTTCGGCTGACCTGAGCGCGCTGTTTTGCGTGGGCGATGCCGTGGCCCGTCACCGCGAAGAGCCGGTGATTCTGGTGGAGAAATCCACCGTCCCCGTGGGCACCGGCGACGCGCTGACCCTGCACATCAATAACGCCCTGAAACAGAGTGGCCGCACGCTGCGATTTGACGTGGTGTCCAACCCCGAGTTTCTCAAGGAAGGCTCAGCCGTTTCCGATTGCCGCCGCCCGGACCGCATCATCATTGGCTGCGAACGCGAAGAGGTGCGCGAGGTCATGCGTGACCTGTATGCCCCGTTCAACCGCAACCATGACCGCATCATGTTTATGGACCTGCGCAGTGCCGAGCTGACCAAATACGCCGCTAACTGCATGCTGGCCACCAAGATCAGTTTCATTAACCAGATCGCCGAGCTGGCCGAACACTTGGGGGCCGACATCGAGGCTGTGCGCCTGGGCATCGGGGCCGATACACGCATCGGTTATCACTTTATCTACCCCGGCTGCGGCTACGGCGGCTCATGCTTTCCCAAAGACATGCGGGCGCTGATCCAGAGCGCCAAGCAAGCCAACTGCTCCAGCGACTTGTTGCAAGCCGTCGAAGCCATCAACGAGCGGCAAAAGCACAAGCTGTTCGAGCGCATCCGCGCCTTCTTCAACGGCGATCTGGCCGGGAAGACGTTTGCCTTGTGGGGCCTTGCGTTCAAACCCAACACCGACGACATGCGTGACGCGCCAAGCCGCGTGCTGATGGAGGCGTTGTGGGCTGCGGGCGCGCATGTTCGCGCTTTCGACCCGGAAGCCATGCAAGAAACCCAGCGGCTGTATGGGGACGAGCCGCGCCTGAGCCTGATGGGCACGCCGGAGTCCACCCTGACCGGGGCCGACGCACTGATCGTGTGCACCGAGTGGCAGCAGTTCAAAGCACCGGACGTTGAGCTGATCAAACAGCGCCTCAAAACCCCGGTGATTTTCGACGGGCGCAACCTGTACGACGGTGAGCGGTTGGCCAAAGCCGGCCTGCAGTATTTCCCGATGGGGCGTGGCGAATCCTGCAACTTGCCGCTTTCGCCCGGCACCATGCCGTCGGCTGTACGCCTTTAAGGCGCCTGCAACGCCGCCATTGGCAACAGTGGCGGCGTTTTTTTGTGCATTTTTCGGAGTCACGGAAACTCAATATGCCTGCCCATAGCTCCCGTCCGGCGTTACACCTTCAACGCAGGCAGTCCCTGATAGCCGGAGCGCTGGCGTTGCTGCTGTTTGTGCTGGGTGAGCACACTCAGGCAACCATCGGCTTTGACTCGCGCTTTGTGCTGTTTGCCCAAGAAATGCTGCGCCACGGCCCCAGCGTCTTTCCCACCACCTATGGCCAGCCGTACCCCGACTACAGCGCCACGTCGACGTTTTTGATCTGGCTACTCTCGGTACCGTTCGGTGAAGTCACCCGGCTGACGGCCTGGCTGCCGACTGCGATTGCCAGCGCGACAATCGTGACCCTGACCTGGCGCCTGGTCGCCCCGCATTCGCGGCAGTGGGCGGTGATGAGCGTAGCGTTATTGTTGCTGAGCATGACGTTCATCACCGAAACCCGCGCCGTGTCACTGGACCAGATGCTGGCGGCGGTCAGCCTCGGTGTTTTTTACCTGGCCTACGCCCACGACCATTTGGGTGCACCGCGCCGACACGCCGGTGTGCTGGCCTTACTGGTGCTGGGGTTTGCCTTGCGCGGCCCCATCGGGTTGGTGATTCCCACCGGCATGCTCTGTGTGTATTTCGTACTCGGCGGTCAATGGCGACGGATGCTGACCACGGGCATGCAGGCCGCTGCCCTGCTCGTTGTGTGCATCGGGGTGTTGCTGGCGTTGGCCTGGATCGCCGGCGGTGAAACCTTCGTGCATGAAGTGATCCGCATGCAGGTGACCGGGCGTATGGATGGCACCGAAGGCGCCAGCAGCGTGCTGTATTACTTCACCAGCGCTATGGGCAACTACGCGCTGGCGTACCCGCTGGCCGCCCTGGTGTTGGCCGCTCTCGTGCTGAGCGGTCGCAAAGAACCCGACGCCGCATTAACGCTGGTCAAATACTGCGTGGGGGCGGGGCTGATCGTGATGGTCGGGCTGTCCATCCCCCAGGCCAAGAAAGCCCGCTACCTGCTGCCGATGTTGCCCATGGCGGCGGTCATTGCGGCGTACCCGTTTCAGGGGCGGCAAGGGCGTACTTTTGCGCTGTTGCGCGGCTTGACGCTGGGCGTGTTGCTGCTGTTGCCGGGCCTGTTGTTTGCAGGGTTGGTGATGGCGGGTAAACGTCTCGATGAACCGCTGCCGGCGTTGAACACGGCACTGACGGGATTGGCCGTCCTGCAACTGCTGGCCGTGGGTACGCTGTTCAACACCCGCTGGCGCACGACGGGATTGGCCGCCTGCGCGGTGCTGGCCGTGTGGTCGGCCTACATCATGGTGTACGAGCCTTACGCACGCCGTGAGTACGACACACGCACATTCACCCGTGAGGCCATGCGCCTGATTGATCAAACCCCACAGCCCCTGGTGTTGCATGGCATGGGCAAGGATGCCAAGGCCATCAAGTTCATGGTCAATGTCGAGCGCGATCTGCAACCGGTGTTCACCCAGACGCCTGCCGAACTGGGCACGATCAGCGGGCGGGCCTGGGTCATCATGGACCGCCAGGACTACCAGGGCTTGCACGGCACCGTCTTGGGCAACACGGTGCCGACACTGAGCGGGCGCTTTGACAAGAACGACATGGTGCTGCTGAAAAAACCCTGACGCGCCCAGTGCCCCAAAGGGCTCGGCTGCGGTTACAATCCCCGGCTTTTCCCCACGCCAAGGAACCTCCATGTCAGGGCTTGAACTGTTTGCCGCTGCGCTCGGTGTCATCGCCGTCTGGTTGACAGTCAAACAGAACCCTTGGTGCTGGCCGATCGGGTTGGTCATGGTGCTGCTCTACAGCTGGATCTTCTTCGAAGTGAAGCTGTATTCGGACATGCTCTTGCAGGTGGTTTACGCCGCGCTGCAACTGTATGGCTGGTGGCAATGGACACGCGCCGGTGCACAACACCAGGGGCGCCAGGTCACGGCGCTCACTGCCCGTCAGGTGGTGACCGGTCTGGCCATCGGCGCGGTGGGCAGCCTCGCGCTTGGCGCAGCCATGGCCCACTGGACCGACGCGGCCCAACCCTGGCTGGATGCTGCGCTGACCGGGTTCAGTCTGGTGGCCCAACTGTGGATGGCGCAAAAACGATTGCAGTGCTGGGCGCTGTGGTTTGTGGTGGACGTCATCTTCGTCGGCCTGTTTGTCTACAAAGGTTTGTACCTGACCGCCGGGCTGTATGCGCTGTTCACGGTGATCGCGATTCAGGGCTGGCGCGACTGGCGTCTCGACCCGGCGTTGCGTACATGAAGGTCGTGGTATTGGCGGGTCCGGAATCCAGCGGCAAGAGCTGGTTGTCCGCGCAGTTGCACCAGCACTTCGGTGGCCTGCTGGTGGGCGAATACGTGCGTCACTTCATGGCCCTTCACCCCCGCGATACCTGCCTGGCTGATATCCCGGCCATCGCCCGCGGGCAATTGGCCTGGGAAGACGCCGCCCGCGCGCAACAGCCCTCCTTGCTGATCCTCGACACCCACTTGCTGAGCAATATGCTGTGGAGCACCACCCTGTTCGGCGCCTGCCCGGACTGGCTGGAGCCGGAGCTGCTGAGCCGCCACTACGATATGCACCTGCTGCTGTCGCCCGAGGATGTGGAGTGGACGCCCGACGGCCTGCGCTGCCAGCCGAGCCTGGCCGAGCGCCAACACTTCTTCGAGCAAAGCCGGGACTGGCTGCAACGGCATGCCCAGCCCCTGCGCATCATTCGCGGCAGTTGGCAGGATCGACAGGCCAGCGCCATGGACGCCGTTCGACAATTACTGGCAAATTGACCCTGTTTCACCCAAAAGTGTCCGCTGCTGAAACACACGCCTGCCGCGAAACCCTTATGCCGCAGGGTCTCAAGGGTGGCAGCGGGTGCTGTGTAACACCCTCGTTACAGAGGGCGTTCTGCCCCGTAAACGTCCTGCAGCCCCAGTCTTTCTTAGCCCGCCCCGCCCACTCCCCTGTACCAACGCTGAAACAGCGGTTCGCCTGGCGCCCATCCTCAAGATTCAACCCATTGATTTATAAGTACGTTTAAAAAGCGGCACAGCTTCTGCTCTCTCCTTCACAACGCTGATCAGGGCCAGCGTATTGAAGAAGGAATACGGTCATGGGGACTTCACGCACATTACTCACGCGTCACCTGCTACTGGCGTGCAGCTTCGGTGCATGGCTGGTGTGCGTGAACGCACAGGCCGATGGCACGGGTGAAATTGTGATTACCCGCCATGTCTACCCACGCGCCGTCGGCAGCATTGTGCCGCCACCTGATCCCAACCCCACCACGGTCAATGCCAACCCGGCCGCCCAGATCAATGCCGTCATCACCCACGGCGAACTGGGGGACGGGGACTTTGCTCGCGTCAGCACCGGTTCCAGCATCACCCGCGTCATCAACACCGGCACTGGCAACGTGCCGGGCCTGCTGAATCAAAACAGCGGCATGCCCGGTTTGACCAGCACTGCACGTGCCGGGGGCGGCAGCGGCGGTGGCTCGCTGGGCTCACTCGGCGGCCAGATCAACCGCAGTGTTGAGCAAGGCATGCGCCCGCTCACCTCGCTGGGCGGGCAATGACATGAACAACCTCGCGCTGCTCTTGACCGTGCTGGTCGCTGCACCGGTGCTGGCTGACAGCAATCAGGCCGACATCAATGCCTCGGGTGCCCATTACACCGGCAACCTGATGATCAATCAGGCTTCAGGCACTCAGCAGCAGCAAGTCAACAGCCGCGCCATTGCCATTGGCAATCAGGCCCAGGCCACGGCCGGGGTCACGCAACAACTCACAGGTCCGGCAGACCCCGCGATGAACGCCCGGGCCAGCATTGGCGGCGACTCGTTCAGCCATGGCAGCGGCCTGCTGGGGGTCAACCAGTCTGCCGGTGCCAACAACCAGATGGTCAACGCTGTACGGGTCGCCGTGGGCGCCGGACCGCAAAGCATCGATGACAACGCCTTGTCCCAGCAAAACGTGGCGTTGCAACCAAACTCGGGAGCGGGATCACTCAACACGGGCAGCCGCCAGGTCGTTACCAGCGATCAGGCCTTCACCGGCAGCCGCGGAGTGGTTCAGGTCAACCAGAGTGCCGGGGTGGGGAACCGCATGGCTAACACCCTGAATGTACGGGTCACGCAGTGACTCGGGTTACGCGAAGTGCAATGACGTATGCCAACACACACATAACTGATGAAGCATGGAGAAACATCATGAAACCAACAATGGCTCTCAAACCACTGGTCTTCGCTCTGGCTGCACTGATGGCTGTGGCAGCACAAGCAGACAGTAATCGCCACCCCACCCCGACACCGGCAGCCACGAGTGGCGCCAGCGCCGTGATCGCTGATGTGCAGGTCAGTCATGACAACAACATCACCAATAACGGCACGCTCAACAGCGCAAAAGTCACTGACTCTGTGAAAAGCACCAACGGTAACGTCGGGGTCAACGTAGCGTCCGGCTCGGGTAACCAGCAGGACAACGCCGCCGCCATTGCCAGCAGTGACCAGAACTTTGTGCTCGGCACTGCGGCGGCCGTCGTGAGTGCCAGCCAGACCAACAACTACAACAAAGTGAATAACCACGGCACGCAAAACGGCGCCACGCTCAACGACTCCATCCGAAACACCTCCGGCAACATTGGGGTGAACGTGTCCGCAGGCGACCTCAACCAACAGAAAAACAACCTGGCTATCGCCGTGTCCGGTGGCAATCTGGCCAGTGCGGCAGCCGGCACGGTACAAACCTCCAATAACCTGGCGGTGGTCAATGACCTGAGTTCGGTCAGCACCCACACCCCTTGGCATCACCCCACCACCACCCGTGTGCCGGTGAGCAACAACTCGACCGTCAACGACTCGATCAAGTACACCTCCGGTAACGTGGGTGCCAACGTCTCGGCCGGGGTCGGCAATCAGCAGAACAACTCGATGGCTATCAGCAAAACTTCGATGTAACACGGCGGGTTGAAGGGCCTCTACAGCAGAGGCCCTTTCTTCATGTGAGGTGACTTCATCATGTTGCGGATCGCGCTCGCCCTGTTGTTAGGCCTGACCTGCGAGGTGCAGGCGGCCCGTATGCCAGTTGCGGCGTTACCGGGCGGGAACCTGGTGTTCAAGCCGGTACAGAGCATTCGCGAACGTCGCTTCAGCGATCTGGTGGAGCAAAAAACCGATTTCAGCTGCGGTGCCGCCGCGTTGGCCACCATTTTGCGTCAGGCTTATTGGCTGGACGTGGATGAAGACCACGTGATCAAGGGCATGCTGGTCAATGCCAATGAAGACCTGGTGCGTACCCAGGGCTTTTCGATGCTGGACATGAAGCACTACATCGAGAGCATCGGCATGCGCGCCCGGGGGTATCGCATCCCGGCCCAAAACTTGCGAGACATCAATGTCCCGGTGGTCGTGCTGTTGGACATAAGGGGCTACAAGCATTTTGTGGTACTGCAACGGGCTCAAGACAACTGGGTGTACATCGGCGACCCCGTGTTGGGCCACAAGCGGTACAGCCAGGAAGATTTTGTTAAAGGCTGGAACGGTATTGTGTTTGCCGTCATTGGTCCCGGTTATGACAAGTCCAATGCGCTGCGCACCCCTCCGGTTCCGCTCTCGGCCAAGAACACGCTGGATGCGTTCAGCCCGGTCAAAGATGCCGAGTTGCTGGACTTCGGCTTTATCCAGAGTGACTTTTTTTAACGGCACCCATTCACCATGGCGGGCAGGACGCTCCCGGGAGCAGCACATGAACATCCACTATTGGCTGGCGCTAACTTGCCTTGCGACATGCCTGCACGTGCAGGCCGAAACGTCGTTTAAACCCATAGAGTTAAAAGATCAGGAACTGTCAGAGTTGCGCGGCCGTTTTGTCATGCCCGGTCGCATTATCAGTTTCGGTCTGGTCATGAGCAGCACCTGGACCAATGCTCAGGGCGCGACCATTGGGGCCAGTACCAGCCTGCACCTGCAACATTCGGTCAAGCCGCAGTTTTATGTGTCCACCTATTCCCAACAAGGCACCCCGCAACAAGGCAAGCCCGACACCGGCACCGGCATTGTGCTGGGCGGTGCCGGCCTGGGCAGTGGCCAGGGCGTCGTCCAGAGCGTGCGGGCCGCGGGGGATAACAACAGCGCGCTAAACAATGTGGACATCAGCATCAGCCAATCCGGTCAAGCACCGGCGCTCACTCAACAAGGCAGTGTATTGACGGCCACTAATCCGGTTTCATTAAGCAACGCGGCAGGTAGTGTCAGTGTGGCGATAAACAATGGAGCCATTCAAATGGCTATAGCCGCCAACAACAATCAAGGCAACTCGTTACAGCAAATCGCTCAAGGTGGCGTGTTACAGAACACCACGTTATTGGGCGGCGGCAATGCCGTGAATAACATGACTCAATTGAATATGGTGCTGGGCAATAAACTGCCCAGTACTGAGGGACTTAATTCAAACCTCAACCAACTAAAAGCCCTTCGTGCGGCAGGATATTGAACTAGGCTGTTCCACTACTTAATGGACTACCCGGACGGCTTATTTCATGCATCGATCGTTTACCTTTCGCGCAGTTGTATGTATGAGCGCACTCCTTCCCTCCACCCTGCTACAGGCGGCTTCGGAGGTTGATGTAGAAACGTTGAAACAGGAATTAATGGAGCTGCGCCAGCGGTACGATCAACAACAAAAAGCCTTGGCGGTGCTTGAACAACGCGTCCGCCAAGTAGAAGAACAACCGGCGGTTGCGGCCCCCAAACGCCTGGTCAAGTCACCGGCCGATCTCAAGCGCGGGCAAACGGTGGCCCAATCCAGCGGCGGCGCTGCAGGCGGCACCGGCAGTTCGTACGGCCAGTCGCTCAAAGACGATTCTGAACCCGCGCAAAGTGTCACCAACCTGTACGACGAAGCCAGCGGCTTCTTCGGCGGCGGCAAGTTCAGTATCGAAACCGGGATCACCTATTCGCGCTATGACACCCGCCAGTTAACCCTCAACGGCTTTCTGGCCCTGGACTCCATCCTGTTGGGCAACCTCAACCTGGACCGGATTAAAGCTGATAACTGGACCCTGGACCTGACAGCACGCTACAACCTCGACAATCGCTGGCAATTCGATGTCAACGTGCCCGTGGTGTACCGCGAATCAACCTACCAGTCCGGTGGCGCCAACGGCGGCGATGCGTCGGCAGCGTCCGACAAAACCGTCACCCGCGATCCGACCATTGGCGACGTTAACGTCGGTGTTGCCTACAAGTTCCTCGACGAATCGCCCAACACCCCGGACGCCGTCTTCTCGGTCAGGGTCAAGGCACCGACCGGCAAGGACCCGTTCGGCATCAAGCTGGTCACCGACGGGCAGAACAACAACATCATTTACCCCGAAAGTTTGCCCACCGGGAATGGGGTGTGGTCCATCACGCCGGGCATTTCGCTGGTCAAGACCTTCGACCCGGCGGTGCTGTTCGGCTCGCTTTCCTACACCTACAACCTGGAAGACTCATTCAGTGACATCGGCTCCACGGCCGGTCAGTCACAACCCGGCAGCGTCAAGCTGGGCGACAGCTACCAGATTGGTGCGGGCGTGGCCTTTGCGCTGAACGAGAAAATGAGCATGTCGTTCTCGGTCTCTGACCTGATCCAGAGCAAGAGCAAAATCAAATACAAGGGCCAGGACTGGCAAACCCTGACCACCAGCGACGCCAACGCCGGCTACTTCAACGTGGGCATGACCATTGCGGCCACCGACAACCTGACCATCGTGCCCAACCTCTCGATTGGTCTGACCGAAGATGCGCCGGATTTCACGTTCAGCCTCAAATTCCCGTACTACTTCTAACGCCAGGTGCGCAAAAGGCCCGCTGTGGGTGAACACGGCGGGCCTGCCCCTAGCGGATTTGATGCTTATGTAACAAACGGTAAAACGTCGGTCGCGACACACCCAGCACTTTGGCTGCCAGGCTGAGGTTGTTGCTGTGGCGCTGTAACACGTCACACAACGCCTGCCGCTCAGCGCGGTCCTTGTAGTCTTCCAGTGTGCCCATGGCCAGGCTGGGCGCCTGTCGGGTCTCAAGCCCCAGATCACAGGGCTCAATCTGACGGCCTTCGGCCAGTACCAGGCCGCGACGCACCCGGTTGGCCAGTTCACGCACATTGCCCGGCCAGTCGTGATTGCCCATGGCAACCAGTGCTTGCTCGCTGAAAGTCCGCGGTCGACGCCCGGTTTCCTGGCTGTAAAACCGTGCAAAGTGGTTGGCCAGCATGGCCATGTCACCGTGCCGCTCACGCAAGGGGGCGGTGAACACCTGCAACACGTTGAGCCGGTAATACAAATCTTCCCTAAACCGCCCGTTGATGATGGCGGCTTCCAGGTCCACATGGGTCGCCGCCAACACCCGCACATCCACGGGGATCGGCTGGCTGCCGCCCACGCGTTCGATATGTTTCTCTTGTAAGAAGCGCAGCAAGTTTGCCTGTAGTTCAAGGGGCAGATCGCCAATCTCATCCAGAAACAACGTCCCGCCATGGGCGGCCTCTATGCGGCCGATCTTGCGTTGATGAGCCCCGGTGAACGCGCCTTTTTCATGACCAAACAGCTCCGACTGGATCAGGTGTTCCGGAATGGCGCCGCAGTTGATCGCGACAAAAGGCCGGGCGTGGCGTTGGGACTGGCGGTGCAGGGTCCGGGCCACCAGTTCCTTGCCCGTACCGCTCTCGCCCCGAATCAATACCGGCGATTCCGTGGGAGCCAGTTTGCCCAACAGTTTGCGCAAGTCCCGGATTGCGCGACTTTCCCCTAGCAACTCGTGCCCTGCGCTTTCAATCGGGTCGGTGCTGCGGCCTCGCAGGCGCGCCATGCCAAACGCCCGGCCCAGGGTCACCTGAACCCGCGACACATCAAAAGGCAGGGTATGGAAATCGAAAAACCACTCGCAGACAAAATCCCCCACGGTTTTCAATTGCAAGGTGTCAGGGCTGAGCACGGCAATCCACTCGGTGCCGCTGCGACTGATCATGTCTTTGACCGCTTCGGGTCGTTCCAGGTGAAAAGGTTGTAACCGGATAAGACCGACATCACATGAACGATCAATCACAGCGTCCAGCTCACAACTGTCCACATCCCAGCCAAGGTGACGCAGCCCGGGCACTATCTGATGACAATCATCACAAGGATCAACCACTAACAAACGGCGGGACACGGGCAATTCGAGCATGACTGTTCCTTGGCGCCAAAATATTAAAAGATTAGTAAAAACAGTAAGTTGAGGATATTGCTCCTAACGGTAGTCAACCTTTGAACGGCGCTTGTACTGTTTTCTTATAACCCTAATATCAAACGGAACTTTGCCCACTCATAGCCACAGACGTGCAAGCTGAATCGCTGTTTTTGAACAGCAACAAAACCCTGATCCAGATCAGTCCCATGAAAACCTGTTAAAAAAAAACGCAAATGGGTGTGACCTGCGTGGGGGCATCGGTCATCAGTACAAGTAACCAACCGCACGGTATGCCCAGCCGACGGTTAATCACTTGATGGGCCTATTTGAGAGACGACCCTATGAACGCCCCGCTCCGTTTCAACGAAGCACTTTTGATTGCCGGCCACGCGTTTCAACCTTTCCAGTGCGTGGCTTGGGCTGCACAGGACGGCCATGGCGAATTGAGCCTGACCGTGATTGACCGCACCAGCACCCGTATTGGCCGTAAGCAGATCCCGCGCAGTGCCTGCGCCGACGCCAAACAGCTCGCCAGCCTGCTGGCACAAGCCCGCGCCGAGTTGAGCGAAGAAGGCTACGCGTTGCAGCCGTGGGTCATGCCGGCTTAATCCGCCTGATGATACCGGTGTATCGCGCAACGAGGCTGTAACAGGGTGCCACCCCCGGCCACTCGATCGCAGCCTCGCGTTTTTAGCTACAGGGTTTGAAGTTCATCCAGGTGCCGGTATTCGATGTGCAGATCGCTGGCGATTTGTCGGGCCCGGCCCAGACGAATCGGTCCACGTTCCATGTCGACCAGCAAACCAGGGCATTCAAGTGCGTGTGACGTGCGCCATGCCTTGAGCCGACCGTCAGTGAGCAACAACACGCGTTGCTCCTCCAACGGGAAGCGCCGCCGCCGGGCGTTGAGCCATTCACTGGCTTCGCCCACCGCTTCCAGCAACGGCGTACCGCCCCCCGCGCCCAAGCCTTCCAGCCACTGTTCCAGCCCTTTGGCCGCTTTGATGCCGCTGACGTGCCATTGCGGATTCAAACCGCTGGCGGTCATCACGGCCACCCGTGCCCGTTGCCGATAAGCATCCTCGAACACTTCGGCCAGCAAGCCTTTGGCATCCGTCAGCGCGTGATGACGCCGGGTCGAAGCCGAGGCATCCACGATCACCAGCCACAGCTGGGGCGCGGTGCCACGACGGGTTTTGAACGCCAGGTCCTTACGTTGCCGGGGCCGTCCCTGCAGCAAGGTCTGGACCCAATCCACCGCCCCGCAAGGCGCCGGACGGCTGGCGCCCTGCTTGCCGCTGTCCAGGGTTCCCGGTCGGGGTCTGGCATCCGCCCCCCCGGTTACACGAGGGCGGATGCCTAAGGCTTTTTTGGCCAGCTCGGCACTTCACGACGCGCGCCGGTTGTCTGCGGCTGAACCGGCAATTGCCCCCACAACCCCTGCCCGGCCTCGCTCGCCGTGGTGGGCGAAGGCGTGGGCGGTGGCGGTTGATCCGGCGTGGGGGCGTGCGGCGTCTGCTGGCGACGACGGTGGCGCAGGGCACATTCGGCCACGGCGTCGATGTCCTGCACCTCGATACTGACGGCGCCACGCCACGCGGCATGGGCCCGGGCGGCACGCAGCCAGACCAGATCCGCGCGCAGGCCGTCCACGCCCGCTGCAAAGCAGCGTTCAGTGATGATCGTCAGCGAGGCATCATCCAGCGCAATAGCACCCAGCAACTCACGGGCGTGCTGACAACGCGCGCGCAAGGCCTCCTGACTGGCGCGCCAGTGCGCGCAGAACCCGTGTGGATCGGCATCAAAGTCCAGACGCCGACGAATGATTTCGCCGCGCTCGGCAGGCACTGGCTGGCCGCTCATGGCGACGTTGAGACCGAAGCGGTCGAGCAATTGCGGACGCAGCTCACCCTCTTCAGGGTTCATGGTGCCTATCAAAACAAACCGGGCCGGGTGCCGGTGGGAAATACCGTCGCGCTCCACGACGTTGACGCCACTGGCGGCTACGTCCAGCAGCACGTCGACCAGATGGTCGGCCAGCAGGTTTACTTCGTCGACGTACAGCACGCCGCCATCCGCCTTGGCCAGTACGCCCGGCGAAAACTGCGCCTTGCCCTGCCCCAGGGCCGCGTCCAGATCGAGCGTGCCCACCAACCGTTCTTCGGTGGCGCCCAGTGGCAAGGTGACAAATTGACCGCTGGCAAGCACATCCGCCAGCCCGCGTGCCAGGGTGGACTTGGCCATGCCGCGCGGGCCTTCAATCAACACCCCGCCGATTTTCGGGTCGATTGCCGTCAGGCACAGCGCCAGTTTCAAGTCCTCGGCGCCCACGACCGCAGACAGCGGGAAGTGAGGGGTATCAGTCATGTCAGTGTCCACATCAGTCTTCTTCAATGTCCAGCAGCAGGTTTTCCAGTGCATCCCGGTACTCGCCGGGCTCGCTCCACAAGCCGCGTTGCTGGGCTTCCAGCAGCCGCTCGGTCATGTCGCGCAAGGCATGGGGGTTGTGTTGCTGCACAAATTGCCGGGTGTCCGGGTCCAGCAAATAGGCGTCGGCCAACAAGGCATATTGATGGTCGTCGATCAGGTGCGTGGTGGCGTCGAACGCGAACAGGTTGTCCAGGGTCGCGGCCATTTCAAACGCGCCTTTATAGCCATGTCGCTTGACGCCCTCAATCCACTTCGGATTCGCCGCACGGGAACGGACCACCCGGTTCAGTTCTTCCTTGAGGGTACGAATCTTCGGCAGATCCGGTTGGCTATGATCGCCGTGGTAACTGGCGACCTGCCCGCCGCTCAGGCTTTCGACGGCCGCAAGCATGCCCCCCTGGAATTGGTAATAGTCGTTGGAGTCGAGTACGTCGTGCTCGCGGTTGTCCTGGTTCTGCACCACCGCTTGCAACTGGCTCAGGCGCTGGGCGAACGGGCCGCGGGCCGCCGTGCCTTCATCGGCCCCGCCGTAGGCATACCCGCCCCAATTTAAATAGACCTCGGCCAGATCATCGCGGCTCTGCCACAAACGCCCGTCAATGGCGTTCTGTACCCCGGCGCCATAAGCGCCGGGCTTGGCGCCGAACACCCGCCAGCCTGCCTGGCGGGCCGCCAGTTCCGGGCTTAGCCCCTCACGCTCGAGCTGTTGACGCTCGTTGCGCACCCTGGCCGCCAGCGGGTTCAGGTCATCCGGTTCGTCCAGCGCTGCCACCGCTTGCACGGCCGCATCGAACAGGCGGATGAGGTTGGCGAATGCATCGCGGAAGAACCCCGACACCCGCAGCGTGACATCCACGCGCGGCCGATCCAGCAGGCTCACCGGGAGGATTTCAAAGTCGTCGACGCGCTGACTGCCGGTGGCCCACACCGGGCGCACGCCCATCAGGGCCATGGCTTGGGCGATGTCGTCACCGCCAGTACGCATGGTGGCCGTGCCCCACACCGATAAACCCAGCTGACGCAGGTGATCGCCGTGGTCCTGCAAGTGGCGTTCGAGGAGCAGGTTGGCCGATTGAAAGCCGATGCGCCACGCCGTGGTCGTCGGCAGATTGCGCACGTCCACCGAGAAAAAGTTGCGCCCGGTGGGTAACACATCCAGCCGTCCGCGACTCGGCGCCCCGCTGGGCCCGGCAGGCACGAAGCGGCCGTTGAGCGCGTCGAGCAAGCCCTGCATCTCGGCGGGGCCGCAGGCGTCGAGCCGTGGTGCAACCACCTGCAGCAAGGCGTCAAACATGCTCCGCACCTCGGCCCATTGATCGTCGGGCGGCAAGGACAACGTGCCGTCCAGCGCCTGCTCGATCAGCCCGGCGGCATACAGTTCAAGGCGCTCGCGGGTGTCGCCGGCCGTGCGCCACAGGGCATCGCTGACCGCCGACAGAGGCGCCGGGCGCCGCGCGGTCCAGGGTTCGGCCAGCGCACAGTCAAGCGGGTCAAAACCCAGATCGAAGGCCTTGGACAGTGCCCGTAGCACACTGGACTGCGCACCACGCCCGTCGCCCCGGGGGATGCGCAACAGCGCCAGCAGCGTGTCAATGCGTAAACGGCCTGTGGGCGATTCGCCAAAAATATGCAGCCCGTCGCGTATTTGCGACTCTTTCAAGTCGCACAGGTAGGTGTCCAGTCGCGGCAGCCAGATGGCCGCATCCGCGTCGCTGTCGAGCTGTTCGTCCAGCTCCAGTTCGCGGTCGATATGGGTTTCACGCACCAGTTTGAGAATGTCGCGCTGCAATTCGCGCGCCCGGCGCGGGTCCAGCAACTGCGCTTCGTAATACTCGTCCGCCAGCCGTTCAAGGTCGCGCAGCGGACCATAGGTTTCGGCGCGAGTCAGCGGCGGCATGAGGTGGTCGATAATCACCGCCTGGGTCCGGCGCTTGGCCTGCGCGCCTTCACCCGGATCGTTGACGATGAACGGGTAGACATTGGGCAGCGGGCCCAGCAATGCATCGGGCCAGCACTCATCAGACAACCCCACGCCTTTGCCCGGCAACCACTCCAGATTGCCGTGCTTGCCCACGTGTACCACAGCATGCGCGCCATAGGTGTGTCGCAACCAGAAGTAAAACGCCAGATAGCCATGGGGCGGCACCAGATCCGGGTCGTGGTACACCGCGCTGGCGTCCACCTGATAACCACGGGCGGGTTGAATGCCGACAAAGGTCAGGCCAAAGCGCAGGCCCGCGATCATCAGCCGGCCGTCGCGAAACATCGGGTCATTTTCCGGCCGCCCCCACCGCGCCAGCACTGCCTGCTGGTTGGCGTGCGGCAACGCACGGAACTGCTCGGCGTACTCGTCCAGCCCCAGGCTTTGGTGGCAAGGGCGCAGGTCAAGGCTTTCCAGGTCATTGCTCACGCCGCCCAGCAGCGCTTGAATCAACGCCGTGCCGGACGCTGGCAGTTCGGCGTCCAGCGGATAACCCTGTTGCTTCAAAGCCCGCAGGATATTCAACGCCGCGGCCGGGGTGTCCAGCCCGACCCCGTTGCCGATGCGCCCGTCACGGGTCGGGTAATTGGCAAGGATCAACGCGATGCGCTTGTGCGGGTTCGGCACGCGGGCCAGCTCAACCCAGCGGCGCGCCAGTTGTGCGACAAAGTCCATGCGCTCGGGCTGAGCGCGATAACACACCACATCCGACTGGCTGCGCTCACTGCGCCAGGCCAGATCCTTGAAGCTGATGGGGCGGCTGATGATGCGCCCGTCCAGCTCCGGCAGCGCAATGTGCATCGCCAGGTCTCGGGGGCCCAGCCCTTGTTCACTGTCACGCCAGCCGGGTTCGTTGTCTTGGGCGCAAATCGCCTGAATCACCGGGATGTTGCGCCGGAACGGCCGCACGTGCGGTGCCTCCGGGCTGGACTGGGCGAAGCCGGTGGTGTTGAGAATGACCCCGGCGTCCACCTCATCGAGCAGGTCTTGCACCACCGCCAGACACCCCGGTTCCTTGAGGCTGGCCACGGCGATTGGTAACGGATTGATCCCGGCCGCTTGCAGGCGCTGGCAAAACACATCCACAAAGCCGGTGTTGGCCGCTTGCAAATGCGAGCGATAAAACAGCAACGCAGCCACGGGAAAATCGGGCTGCCATTGGGCCTGCCAGTCGCTGAGCTGCGGGCTGGCATGCACCGGGTGATAAATCGCGGTACGCGGCAGGGCCTGCGGCTCGCCCCAGGGGTAAGCGCGCCCCAGCCACTGGCCTGCGAGGCAGTTGAACAGTTGCAGCGCGTTGTGCCGCCCGCCCTGACGCAAAAAGTGCCACAACCGTTCGGCCTGTTCGGCCGGCACAGTGCTCAGCGCGCTGAGTTCAGGGTCGGGACGATCGTCGCCGGGCACCAGGATCAGGGTCACGCCGCGCTCGGCCAACTGCATCAGTTGTTCGATGCCATAGCGCCAATAGCCAATCCCGCCATGCAACGACAGCAGAATGACCTTGGCGTGTTGCAGCACCTGGTCGACATACAGGTCGACCGAGGCATGATTCTGAACCTGCATCGGATTAGCCAGACGCAGGCTCGGGTAATCGTCGGGCAATTGCTGCGCCGCTTCGGCCAGCAAAGCCAGGCTGGAGTCGCCGCTGCACAGGATCACCAGCTCGGCGGGGGTTTGCCCCAGGTCGGCAATGTTGTCGTCCGATACAAAGCCACCGGGCTGGGTCCTGAGCAAATGCATGGCTTAAGCGCTCAGCGCAGTGCGCAGGGTGGATTCCAGCAGCTCGGCGTCCAGGTCCTGACCAATCAGTACCAACCGGGTGACGCGGTTTTCATCCGCCGCCCAGGCACGGTCGAAATGCTTGTCAAAACGGGTGCCCACGCCCTGAATCAACAGGCGCATCGGTTTGCCCGGAATCGCGGCGAAACCCTTGACCCGCAGAATGCCGTGGCGGATCACCAACTGCGTCAGGGCTTCGAGCAGCACGCGCTCTTCGGCCTGGGGCAGCTCAATGGAGATGGAGTCGAACGCGTCGTGATCGTGGTCGTCATGGTCATCGCCTTCATGGTGATGATCGTGATGGCTGTGGCGGCTGTCGATGTGCGCTTCCGAGCCGTTACCCAGCCCCAGCAACACGTCGAGCGGTAAACGGCCGCTGCTGGCTTCGATGACTTTGACCGCAGGCGGCAGTTCTTCTGCCACTTCCAGACGCACCTTGGCGAGGTCTTCAGGGCTGATCAGGTCGGCTTTATTGAGAATGACCAGGTCGGCACTGGCCAGTTGGTCGGCGAACAGCTCATGCAGCGGCGATTCGTGGTCCAGGTTCGGGTCGAGTTTGCGCTGGGCATCCACCTGGTCCGGGAACGCGGCAAAGGTGCCCGCGGCCACGGCTGGGCTGTCGACCACGGTAATCACGGCGTCTACGGTGCAGGCGCTGCGGATTTCAGGCCACTGAAAGGCTTGGACCAGCGGCTTTGGCAGCGCCAGGCCGGAGGTTTCGATCAGGATGTGGTCGATGTCGCCACGGCGCGCCACCAACTCGCGCATCACCGGGAAGAACTCTTCCTGAACGGTGCAGCACAGGCAGCCGTTGGCCAGCTCATACACGCGGCCATTGGCTTCTTCTTCGGTACACCCGATAGAGCACTGCTTGAGGATTTCGCCATCAATGCCCAGCTCGCCGAACTCGTTAACGATAACGGCAATGCGACGGCCCTGCGCGTTGTCCAGCATGTGACGCAGCAAGGTGGTTTTGCCCGAACCGAGGAAGCCGGTGACGATGGTGACGGGGGTTTTGGCCAGTGTTTTCATCGGATGCCCTTTGGCAAAGCGGCGGGCATACGGGACGAGGCCGCACACGCTGCACGGCCGTATTCGCCACCGGATCACCCCGCCCGGTTGAAGTAAGAAACGCTCACGAGGCAGGTCTCCTGGCTTACGGCTGACAAGCAGCCGGAGGGCTGCGTCTTTCCTTGCGCCTTCCCGCTCCCTGGAGCAGTGGCCTTGCAAGGCAATTGACCGTTTACAGTTGCGGGGGCAGCCGCGGCATACCGCGTTCCCTTCTTAGCTTCGCGTGGCGAAGAACCTCGAACGCGCAAGGCTACGCAGTGCGTTGTAACAGGTCAATGTCAAGACGCGAGCGGGTGGATCAAAGGGTCGGCAATTTGGCCCACGGGTGCGCCTGTTCCAGCTGCGCACTCAGGCGCAGCAGTACATCTTCCCCGCCCATCGGGGCGGTGAGCATCATGCCAATCGGCATGCCGGTGTCACTCATGCCCACGGGCAGCGAGATGGCGGGCTGCCCGCTGACATTGGCCAGCACGGTAAACCCGGCGCTGCCCATGGCGTTGTGGGCGTAACTGTCCCAAGGCTGGTCGAGGCTCAGCAGCCCCAGTTTCGGGGTGACGTTGGCCGTGACCGGGGACAGGATCACGTCGAGCTGGCGGAACTGGTCTTCCATGTAGCCGCCAATCGACTCGAACGACTGGCGAGCGCGATACAACGCTTCGCCCGTGACTTTTTGCGCGTTGCCCACCACCACTTGCGTAATGCGTTCCAGGTCCTCAGGCGTGGCACTGCGGCCCAGCGCTTGCTCACGGTCACGCACCAGGGTCAACAGCGCGTCGCCGATCACTGCGCCATGGGCTCCGAACAATTGCCGCGGATCGACCTGCAAACGCACAGGCTCCACGTCGTGCCCCAGCGCCGACAACCGCTGAGCGGTCGCGTCGAGTACCCGGGCCACTTCAGGGTCCAGCGGTGCACCGGTCAGCGATTCGCGCACCAGCCCCACGCGCAAACGTCCCGGCGCGGCCTGCAACTCGTCCACGTAGGGCCGTGCCAGCGGTTTGGTCCAATACGGGCTGCCGGCTTCATGGCCCTGCCCGGCATCCAGAAACAGCGCCATGTCCCGCACATTTCGCGACACCACATTGCCGACGCTGGCCCCGAACCAGCCTTCGAACTTGCCGGGGCCGCTGGGCGTACGGTAACGGCCCGGCTTGAGGCCCACCAGCCCGCAATAAGAGGCCGGGATGCGAATTGAACCGCCACCGTCCGTGGCATGGGCGACGGGCACAATCCCGGCCGCCACGGCCGCGGCCGCTCCGCCGGAGGAACCCCCGGCACTCATGGCCAGATTCCACGGGTTGCAGGTTTGCCCCCACAGCAGGGATTCGGTGGTCGTGGTCAAGCCGAACTCCGGGCAGGTGGTCTTGCCGAACGGCACCGCCCCCGCGGCTTGATAACGGGCAATCAGGGTACTGGTATGCGGCGCGGCAGCGGCATCTTTGAACAGACGGCAGCCATGGGTGGTGGGCGTGCCTTGCAGGTAGGTATTGAGGTCCTTGATCAGAATCGGCACCCCGGCCAGGCTGCCGGAGGTTGACGTGGCGCTGGCCTCACGCGCTTTGAGCAACGCCTGCGCGTAGTCGTCATGGCGCAGGTTGACCGCCTTGACCCTGGGGTTGACGGCATCGCAACGGGCCATGGCCGCTGCCAGCAATGCCTGCGGGCTGACCTCGCCCTGACGCACGGCCTGCGCCATGCGCCAGGCGTCCATCTGCACATAATCGGCCTGGGACAACGCCGGGCTGTCAGCCGCCAGGGCAAAGCGCCCCAGCAACCCGGCCCCCACTGCCACGGCCCCGGCCTTGAGTACGTGGCGGCGCGGCCAGCCGACAGCGGTTGGCAGTTCGTCAGTGAGCACAGGCGTCTCTTGCACAGTCATTCTCCGAATTTATTGTTGTTTTCAGGGCCGAGCGCGCGACCATCAATCGGCCGTGACCATCGATTGCATCGTCGGCAAAAAGTGCTCGCCATAGGGCGGCAACAAGCCCCATTCGCGACGCGGATCATGGGCAGGTGCCTTGAACACCGTGCGCATGTGGCTGAATTCGAGGAAACCCTCACGGCCGTGGTAATGCCCCATGCCGGACGCGCCAATGCCACCGAAAGGCGCATCGTGCAGGGCGGCGTGCATCATCACGTCATTGATCGTCACCCCGCCGGAATGGGTGTGTTGCAGCACGTAGCGCTGTTCCTCTTCGTTTTGGCCGAAGTAATACAAGGCCAATGGCCGCTCACGGCTGTGAATGTCGGCCAGCGCCTCGTCGAGCTGCACGTACGGCAGCACCACCAGCGCCGGGCCAAAGATTTCTTCGTGCAGGATCTGGCTGTCGCGGGGTGGATTGACCACCACCTGCAACGGCCTTCGGCGCTGCTGCTCATCCACTGCCAACGGCTGCGGATAGCTTTCGATGCGGGCGCCGCGATCTCGGGCGTCCTGCACGTAGCCTTCGACCCGCTGCACGTGCCGGGCGTTAATCACCGCCACCACGTCCGGGTTGTCTTCGATGCGCGAGAACAGCTCACCGTAAGCGGTGCGCAGCGCTCCCAGAAAATCGTCCAGCAACCCCTGCGGCACGTACACCACATCGGGGTTGATGCAAATCTGCCCGCCGTTATTGGCCTTGGCGGCGGCAATGCTGAACGCCGCTTTGGCCAGATCGGCGGTGCGCGAGATGATCACCGGCGATTTACCGCCCAACTCCAGCGTCAGCGGCACCAGATTCAAGGCTGCGTTGCGCATCACCGAGCGCGCCACGGCCGTGCTGCCGGTGAACACCAGATGATCGAACGGCTGCGAGGTGAAGACCTGCGCCAGCTCGGCATCCCCGTTGACCACCGCCACTTCAAGGGGATCGAACAGCTCGGCAAACGCTTGCGCCACCACGGCGGCGGTGCGCGGCACCACCTCGGACGGTTTGAGAATGGCCCGGTTACCCGCCGCCAGCACACACGCCAACGGGCTGA
Organism: Pseudomonas sp. ESBL9; assembly: GCF_036668715.1. NCBI lineage: Bacteria > Pseudomonadati > Pseudomonadota > Gammaproteobacteria > Pseudomonadales > Pseudomonadaceae > Pseudomonas > Pseudomonas sp. ESBL9. The sequence goes on from NZ_JAZEVV010000001.1 coordinate 1,177,547, forward strand.
GCAAGGTAAAGAGTGGCGCATTCCAGGTGCCGATGATGCCGACGCTGCCCTTGGGCTGGTGCATGACCCACGCCTTGGCGCCCAACTGGTCATAGGGTGAAAACACCTCGCGCGGCTCGTCTTGCATCCAGTGCTCAAGATGGTCGCGGGCGTACTTGAGTGAGGCCAGCGAACCGATCACGTCGTTCATCAGCGAGAACCCTTGCGGGCGCCCGCCAAAGTCCGCGTCCATGGCGTCCACCAGCGGCTGCTGATAACGCACCAGCAACTCGATCACCCGTTGCAGGCGTTCGCGACGCTGTTGGGCGCTGACCGGGCCATGGGCGACAAACGCGGCTTTTTGTGCCTGTAGCACCTGCGGCAGTTGCTCGGGAGTGATCTGAGTGCACGTCATGGGCGAGTCCTGTGAAAGAGGCTGCGGGTGGGTCAATGCCTCGGAAACTAGCCAATCGGGGCGCCCGACGCCTCGTCCGATCGGACGATAATCGGCCGCCTTCGTTAGTCCGTTGAGACGATGTAGCCCGTGGCCTGGCGACGAATACTGCACGTACGAAAATTCAATCCATGAGGTTCGTCATGGCAATGCAAAGCAGCTTCGACCCGCAGGCATTCCGCACGGCGCTGGGCACGTTCACCACCGGGGTGACGATCATCACCACCCAGGCCCAAGACGGCTCGCCCATCGGCATTACCGCCAACAGCTTCAACTCGGTCTCGCTCAACCCGCCATTGGTGTTGTGGAGCCTGGCCAAGACCGCGCGCAGCCTGCCGGTCTTTACCAGCGGCAAACACTGGAATGTGCACGTGCTCTCCACCGAGCAGGAGCCGCTGTCAGGTCGTTTTGCCATGCAGGGCGAGAACAAGTTCGCGGAAATCCAGCTCGACAACGGCATCAGCGAGGCACCGCTGTTACAGGACTGCACCGCACGTTTTCAGTGCCGCACCGCGTTCCAGTACGAAGGCGGCGACCACGTGATTTTTGTCGGTGAAGTGCTCGCCTTCGATCACAGCGACCGCGCACCGCTGGCGTTCCAGAGCGGGCAGTACGCGCTGGCCACGCGCAAACCGCGCAGTGAACTGCGCCTGGCCACCACCCCGCCGCCGCCCGAGTGCAGCTACACCGAAGATTTGCTCGGGTACTTGCTCGGCCGTGCGCACTACCAATTGCTGGATGCGTTGCACCGCTTGCTGAGCAATCAGCAACTGGACGAGCACGCGTTTTTCATCCTCTCGGTGCTGTGCATCCGCGACAACCTGAGCCTGTCGGAGATCAACACCTTCGTCAGCTACACCGGCCACGTCGTGACGGCCGCCAGCATGCGTTTTCTGGAGAAACAAAACCTGGTGGCCGTCGAGGGCAGTCACCAGGCGCCGCGTTATGTACTGACCGCCACGGGCCGCGAGACCTCGTTGCAACAATTGGCGCTGGCCAAGGCGGTCGAAGAAAACCTGTCGGCCAAACTCGGCCCCGGCGACGCGCAAGCCCTGAAGGTGCTGCTCAAGCGCCTGATTGCCGCCAGCGATCCCGGCCTGCCCGACCTGTGGGCGCCACGCTGAGTCGTGTGCAGAATGCACAAGCCTTCGGATAACAAAAACAAGGGATATTCATGGACATCATTCAACGCTTTACCCTCACTGGCAGCGTGGCCGTCATCACCGGCGGCGGGCGTGGTATCGGCCGCGCCATTGCGCTGGCCTATGCCCAGGCAGGTGCCGACGTGGTACTGGCGGCTCGCACCCTGAGCGATGTCGAAGCCGTGGCCGACGCCGTGCGCGACCTGGGGCGACGCGCCCTGGCCGTGCAGTGCGACGTGAATGACGCCGAACAACGCGCCGCCCTGATCACCCGGGCGCGCGAGCACATGGGCCGCATCACCCATCTGGTCAACAACGCCGGAGGCGCCGGCCCCAATGACCCGTTGACCCTGACCGTTGAGCGCTTCGAAGAGATCATGCGTTTCAACGTGTCCTCGGGGTACCACTTGACTCAGCTGTGCGTGCCGCACATGCGCGACGCGGGCGGCGGCAACATCATCAACATCACCTCCGGTGCTGCCCGTTACGCGCAAACCCAGTTCAGCGCCTATGGCACCGCCAAAGCCGCCCTGAGCCATATGACGCGCTTGCTGGCACAGGATTTCGCGCCGCAGGTGCGGGTCAACGCGATTGCACCGGGGCCAATCCTCACCGATGCCCTGAACCGCGTGCTGCCAGTGCCCATGCGCGAAAGCATGATCAAGGCCACCCCGCTGCACAGCCTCGGCGAACCTGACGACATTGCCGCCGCTGCGCTGTACCTCGCCTCCCCAGCCTCGCGCTGGGTCACCGGGAAAATCCTTGAAGTGGACGGCGGCGCCGAATCGAGCGTGTGGCCGGGCTGAGCCCGCCCCCCCTGCCCAGGTCATCGGGTGTACAGGCCGCGACAACGGGCCCAGAGAGAACATTTATGGACAGCAAACTGATTGAAGCGCTGGGCGATGAGTTGTTTCACGCCCTGCGCGAACGCCGCAGCGTGGCGCCGCTGACGCAACGCTACCCGGACCTGACGCTGGAAACGGCTTACCACATCTCCCTGCGCTTCTTGCAGCGCCGCCAAGCCTTGGGCGAACAGGTTGTCGGCAAGAAAATCGGGGTAACCAGCCGCGCGGTGCAAGAGATGCTCGACGTGCATCAACCCGATTTCGGCTTTTTGACCGATCGCATGCAGGTCGGTAATGACAGTGACGTGAGTTTTGAAACCCACCGGTTAGTGCAACCCCGGGCCGAAGGCGAAATCGCCTTCATGCTCGGGCAAGACCTGCACGGGCCGGGTATCACCGCTGATGACGTAATGGCCGCCACGCACTGGGTCGCACCGTGCTTTGAGATCGTCGATTCACGCATTGTCGACTGGAACATCCGCATTCAGGACACCGTGGCCGACAACGCGTCGTGCGGGGTCTTCGCGCTGGGGGATGAACGCATTAACCCCCGTGAGCTGGACTTGGCCAAGGTGCAATTGAACTTGCGCAAAAACGGTCAGCCCGCGGGCCAGGGCCTGGGGTCTGCGGTTCAGGGCCATCCCTGTGAAGCCGTAGCGTGGCTGGCCAATACGCTGGGTCAGTTCGACATCCCGTTTCGCAAAGGCGAAATCATTCTTTCCGGCGCCTTGGCACCGCTGGTGCCCGTGCTGCCGGGGGATGACGTCAGCCTGACCCTCAGCGGGCTGGGCAGCGCCAGCCTGCGCTTTGTGTCCTGAACCTGTGATCGAGAGCTCAATGATGACCAAAAAGATCAAATGCGCCCTGATCGGGCCCGGCAACATCGGCACCGACCTGCTTTACAAACTGTTGCGCAGCGAGGTGCTGGAACCGGTGTGGATGGTGGGCATCGACGCCACGTCCGAGGGGTTGGTGCGGGCCCGGGACATGGGGCTCAACACCACCAGTGACGGCGTGGATGGCCTGTTGCCCCATGTGCTGAGCGACAACATCCAGATTGCCTTCGACGCAACCTCGGCCTACGTGCATGCCGAAAACAGCCGCAAGCTCAATGAGCTGGGCGTGCTGATGATCGACCTGACCCCGGCCGCCATCGGCCCCTACTGCGTCCCGCCGGTCAACCTGGCGGCCAACCTCGAACGCGGCGCGATGAACGTCAACATGGTGACCTGCGGCGGGCAAGCGACGATCCCGCTGGTGGCAGCGGTGTCCAGCGTCCAGCCCGTGGCCTATGCCGAAATTGTCGCCACGGCGGCCTCCAAGTCCGTAGGCCCCGGCACGCGCAAAAACATTGACGAATTTACCCGCACCACCGCCCGCGCCATCGAACAGGTGGGCGGCGCCAAAAAAGGCAAGGCCATCATCATCGTCAACCCGGCCGAGCCCCCGCTGATCATGCGCGACACGGTGCATTGCCTGACCGAGACCGAACCGGACCAGGCCGCGATCAGCCAGGCCATTGCCCAGATGATTACCCAGGTGCAGCAGTACGTACCGGGTTACAAATTGGTCAACGGGCCGGTGTTTGACGGCAACCGGGTGTCGATCTTTATGGAGGTCGAAGGCTTGGGCGACTTCTTGCCCACGTACGCTGGCAACCTCGACATCATGACGGCAGCGGCGGCGCGAACCGCTGAGATGTTTGCCGAGCAACTCCTCAAGGGCGACCTGCAACTGCGCGCCCACGCCCCGCAACCCGCCCTCGTTTAAGGAGCCGACCATGGACCTTCGCGGCAAAAAAATCACCGTGCATGACATGTGCCTGCGCGACGGCATGCACCCCAAGCGTCATCAGATCAGCCTGCAACAGATGAAAGACATTGCCTGCGGCCTCGACGCTGCCGGGGTGCCGCTGATTGAAGTGACCCACGGCGACGGCCTGGGCGGCAGTTCGGTCAACTATGGCTTCCCGGCCCACACCGATGAGCAGTACCTGTCGGCCGTGATCCCGATGATGAAAAACGCCAGGGTCTCGGCGCTGTTGCTGCCCGGCATCGGCACCGTGGACCACTTGCAAATGGCCCATGAGCTGGGGGTTAACACGATTCGGGTCGCGACTCATTGCACCGAAGCCGACGTGTCGGAACAGCACATTGCCTATGCCCGCAAACTGGGCATGGACACCGTCGGGTTCCTGATGATGGCGCACATGAACAGCCCTGAAGGGTTGGTCAAGCAAGGCAAGCTGATGGAAAGCTTTGGCGCCAATTGCGTGTACCTCACCGACTCTGCCGGTTACATGCTGCCCCACGACATCAGTGCCCGCGTGAGTGCCTTGCGCGCCGCCCTGCACCCGGACACCGAGATCGGCTTTCATGGCCACCACAATTTGTCGATGGGGGTGTCCAATTCCATCGCTGCCATCGCCGCCGGCGCCACGCGGATCGACGCTGCGGCGGCCGGGCTTGGCGCAGGCGCAGGCAATACGCCCATGGAAATTCTGGTGGCGGTGTGTGACCGCATGGGCATCGAGACCGGCGTCAGCGTGTTCGGCATACAGGACGTGGCCGAAGACTTGGTGGTGCCGATCATGGACTTCCCGATTCGCAGCGACCGCGACGCGCTGACCATGGGTTATGCCGGGGTGTATGGATCGTTTTTGCTGTTCGCCAAACGCGCCGAGAAAAAGTATGGCGTGCCTGCCCGGGAGATTCTGGTGGAAATGGGGCGTCGCGGCATGGTCGGCGGTCAGGAGGACATGATCGAAGACACCGCCATGACCCTGGCCCGTCAACGCGCCTGAGCCCTTCAGGGGGTGCCGGCGCTTACGGTGTGTTCAGTGGACAGAGAATCGACAATGCCCAACGCCCATGTCGGCTGGCGCAGCCATGGCCTGCTGTTATTACTGGCCGCCATCTTCGCTGACAACTTTGTCGGGCGGCAGATTCTGGCGGTCATGATTGAACCGGTCAAACGCGAGTTCGGCGTGGGTGACACCGCGCTGGGCCTGATATCGGGCCTGGCGTTTGCCGGTGTGTATGCCCTGCTCGGCCTGCCCGCCGGGCGTCTGGCCGATCGCATGTCGCGCACTCGCCTGCTGGCCGTGGCGTGTCTGTTGTGGGCGATCGCGACCATGGCCTGCGGGCTGGCGGTGAGCTTCTGGATGCTGGCACTGGCGCGCATGGCAGTAGCGGTGAGCGAGTCACCCACCACGTCCGCATCCATGTCGATCATTGCCGACCTCTACCCGCCCCACCGCCGCTCCTTTGCGATCAGCTGTTTTACCGCGGCGCCGACCTTTTCGGCGGTGATCGGGCTCAGCCTGGGCGCGTGGGTGGTTGAACACTATGGCTGGCGCACCGCGTTTATCGCCATTGGTCTGCCAGCGCTGCTGTTCTCAACCGTGCTGGCGTTTGTGGTCAAAGACCCGGCTCGCGGACGCTGGGACCTGGCCGGTGTACACGCCGCTCATCCGTTGCAAAGTTTAGGCGGGGAAGCACGCGCGTTATGGGCCATTCCCGCCTACCGCTGCCTGATCCTGGCGGGCGGTTTGTGCACCCTGAGTGCGTACGCCATTGGCATGTGGAACACCAGTTTTCTGGTGCGCTCCCATGGTTTGTCGCTGCAACATGCGGGGCTGTTGGCCGGTGTGATTGGCGGCGGCGTCGCGGGCATCGGCGCGCTGTTCAGCGGTTGGCTGAGTGACCGCCTGACGCCACGCAACCCGCACTGGCAGGTGAGCATCCCGATCATCGGGCACGTCGCGGCGCTGGCGGCGTTGGTGGCGTATTTGTTGTGGCCGGACACCGTGTTGATGCAACTGGGGAGCCTGCCGGTCCCCGGGGCCATGCTGTGGTGCGCGCTTTACAGTTTTTTTGCCGTGTGGTGGGTGGCACCGTCATACAACCTGGTGACGCAACTGGTGCCCGCCAGCCGACGCGGCACGGCCATGGCCTTGCAGACCATTGTGTCGACCTTGCTGGGTATTGGCGCCGGCCCGCTGCTGGCCGGGTTGCTCAGTGATGCGTTGCAGCCGGCGTTTGGCCTTGAGTCACTGCGTTACAGTTTGTTGCTGGTGAGTGTGCCAGTGCTCGGTTCGATCGGTTTGCTGATTCGCGCCGCAGGTCATGTGGCGCAAACCCGCTACGGTGCCCTGCCGCACAGCGCCTGATCAAACTGGACGGCGGGCCGCGTAATCGTCGATCAGTCTTTTCGTGAGTTCATAGGATGACAGGTCGGCAGCGCGCCCCGGACTCAAAGTAAATGCCTGGCCGGCCCACAGGTTGATGAAATCCCCCGAGCCCTGGGGTTCGGTTTTGGCCTTGAGCGGCAACAGAACCCCGCCTGCCAGTGGAAAGGCCGGGGCCTGAGGATGCATCGGGCCCATCTCGCGCATCACCCGATTGACGATGCCGCGCGCAGGCCGCCCGGTGAACAGATTGGTCAACGCGGTCTGGCTCGACGTGGCTTCACGCAACGCCCGCCGATGGGGGTGAGTCACTGTGGCTTGCGGGCAAAACAGGTAGGCCGTACCGATCTGCACAGCGCTCGCCCCCAAGGCAAACGCTGCTGCAATCCCGCGCGCATCAGCAATGCCCCCGGCGGCGATTACCGGGACTGAAACCGCGTCGACGATCTGCGGCACCAGGGCGAACGTGCCGATCTGGGTGGTCAGTTCATCGCTCAAAAACATTGCCCGGTGGCCACCGGCTTCGTACCCCATGGCAATGATCGCGTCGCAGCCATGGCGTTCGAGCCACTGCGCTTCCTCGACCGTGGTGGCGGAGCTCAGTATTTTGGCTCCGCATGCCTTGACCCGCGCCACCAGCGCCGGTGCGGGCAAGCCGAAGTGGAAGCTGACGATTTCCGGTCGCAACTGCTCGACGAGGGCGCAGGTGGCGTCGTCAAATGGCGCACGGCTGGACACGGGAGTGGGCGCATCGAAGTCGGCGCCGAGTTCGTCGTAGTACGCCTTGAACTGCGTCTTCCACTGCTGAGCCCGTTGGGCATCGGCAACAGGCGTCACGTGGCAGAAAAAGTTCAGGTTCAAGGGCTTGTCGCATGCGTCACGAAAGGCTGCGACTTCGCTGCGAATCGTCGCCAGATCCAGGGTGGCACAGGCCAGTGAACCCAAACCGCCCGCCTTCGCCACACCGATCATCACGTCGGCACCCGCCCCCAACATCGGGGCTTGAATCAGGGGGGCGGCAATGCCTGCCAAGTCGATGAAGCGTGTGTCCGGCCAGCCGTTCATGCGGTTCTCTCTTGGGGAAAATGGGGGGGCCATAGTAAAGCGGGCGTTCAGGGCGTCACAAGGGTGAGCCGTCCTCGATAAAGGGGTGCATGCCACCCCTTGTTGAACCCTGCCAATGACATCAGTCGGCTTTTGACTTGCTCGCCAGTGCCGCGATTAACCGAGGATCGTGTTCGTACACGTCCGGCGCATACGTGATCTTGCCGTCTTTGTCGGCCTGGGCCGTCCAGTACGTCATCAAGATCGGCATCGGCTGTTCCAGCCGGAACTCATGGGTGCGCCCCGTGCTGAGTAATTCTTCAGTGCGGGCTTTCTCGGCAGGATTGACCAGCCAGTCCCGCAGTTCGAAGGCCGACTCCACCCTTACACACCCAGAACTGAAGGCCCGCGGTGCTTTGCTGAACAGCGCCTGGCTGGGGGTGTCGTGCAAATACACGGCGAACGGATTGGGGAAACGCACCACGATCTTGCCCAACGGATTGCGCGGACCTGCGCCCTGGCGCAGCAGGATGTTGCCCGGACGCTCCCAGTTCACCTCTTGTGGTGAAAGCTGCCGACCGCTGCTGTCGAGCACTTGCAGATCATGACGCGCCAGGTACGACTGATCGCGGCGAATTTGCGGCAGTTTGTCTTGCTTGAAAATGGTCGGCGGGATGGTCCAGGTGGGGTTGAGGGTCAAGCGGGTGACGCGGGATTTGAGCAGTGGTGTTTGCCGGTCCGGCCTGCCCACCTGCGTGCGGGTTTGCCAGACCGGCACGCCATTTTGATAAACCATCAGCAACGCGGCCGGCACGTTGACCAGCAGGCTGGTGGGTTCGAAGTCCTGCGCCATCCAGCGAAATCGCTCCAGGTTGATGCGCAATTGATCCCGGCGCGCCTGCGCACTGACGTTCATCTCTTTCAGCGTACCCGGCCCGATGACACCATCGGCTTGCAGGGAATGATCCCGCTGAAAACTCTTCACGGCGGCGGCCAGCTCCGGGCCGTAGGTCGTGTTTGTGGGCTTGGGCAGGTGATCCAGATAGCCCTCGCTCAGCATGCGCTCAGCCAGCACGGGCACCCGTGGGTCCTGCATGCCGGGTTTGAGCAATTGCCCCTGCCCCACTACAGGCCAGTGAGGCAGCGGCCGCACGCGTTCCCGGGCATAGACTTTGCGCAGGTTCTGGTAGCGCTCCAGCGCAGGGCGCGCCTTGTCGAACGCGCTGCGTATGTCCTGCAACCCCGGCCCGGCAATCGCCAGAATCTCGGCCTGCCGGTCCGGCGCTTCATCGCCGGAGTGCCATACAGGCTCGAAACGTGATGGGTTCAGACGACCGAAATGCAGGTCCTGCAAGGCTTGCAGGTATTGAAAACTGGTGTCGATGTCAGCGCACACCCCCTGCTCTTTAGGCAACGGGTAATGCGCCGGGTCCAGCCCATCGTCGGCCAGCGTGGGCAGTTCGGTCTGCAACGCGGCCAGACGGCCGTCCACTGACCACAGCGGCTGATACTGCTGAGTTTGATAAAACGCCTGCAGCCATTGCTGGTCGGCGGGCTTGATCCGCGGGGCCAGCGTCGGGCATTCGCGGGGCAAATCTGTGAGCGCAACCTGAATCATTGTCGCGGGGTCCACAGGCACCTCATCGGCCAGAACGACCAATGGCGCTGCGAGCAAAGCAATGCTCAAGTAACATGCGTGTTTTTTGATCAACTGCTTTACTCCAATCCATGGCCATCATGGTTGATGGATAACCGTAAGACCCGTCGGCTTTACACAGGCAAATAGCTGTCTGGACGGGGCATCTGGAGCCAATACATCAGTGAGAATCCTCGACCTATGCTGACTTTCCTGCGACGGCTTTGTCTGGCCGCCGCGACCCTGGGCACGCTTTGCAGCCCTGCGTTCGCCGCCAGCCCCTCTACACCGGTACTGTTCAACAGCCTCGCCCAGGCAGCACCAGAACTCAATCCCCAAGCACTAAAAAGTGCCATCAGCGCCATGCAATGCGCCGTGAACAATGGCGCCAGTCAAGCACGCCATCTGGCGGTGATTGACTACTCGCAGCCTTCTACAGCGCGCCGCCTGTGGATCTTCGACCTGCAAAGCAAACGCCTGGTATTGCGTGATCTGGTGGCCCACGGGCAAAACTCCGGAGAAAACTTCGCCACCCAATTTTCCAATGACGAAGGCAGCTACCAGTCCAGCCTGGGGTTGTTCCGCACCCAGGAAAGCTACAAAGGCACCCATGGTTACTCACTGCGCATGGATGGCCTTGAGCCCGGCATCAATGACCGGGCACGCGACCGGGCGATCGTGATTCATGCCGCCAGCTACGTGAATCCACTCTGGAGCCAGCGCCAGGGGCGCATCGGTCGCAGCCAGGGCTGCCCGGCGGTTCGCCCGCAAGTGGCGCGTAAAGTGGTAGACAAACTCAAGGACGGACAGTTCATGTTCGCGTGGTACCCCGACAAACGCTGGTTGCAGTCCTCGGCTTACCTCAATTGCCAGCCCCGGCTGGTGGCCAGCATCGTTACGGCCAAAGGTAGCTAAAGCACCGGGGCAATCGTCGTCACGCAAATGCCGACTTCAACACTACAGACCTTCCGCTAAGAGACTACGCTACGAGGTGTCATTAACATGGCGCCTCGTAGCGAGGTTGCGCTAGACAAGGAACGCTGTAGTGACATTTCTCTTGAAATTTGAACAGGCCGGCGAAGCCAACGTCGTTAACGTTTCCGGCATTGAAGAAGCCCTGGCATTCGTCACCCGGGCTGACCGCCCGCTCGATAATCCCACGCTGCATTGCGTGCCCAGGCAAACGTATTGCACCCTCCTTCCCGGCCTGGGTGTCGACAGTGTGGTTCAGGAACTGGACAGCCAATGGGAATGGGCGGCGGACGATCCCCTGCGGATCAATCCCACGCTCAAGCCGAAATACCACGGCTGCCCCTGAAGTCTGCACGCCCATCGATCGCGGGACCGCCCGGTCTATCCGCGGTGATGCCCTCCTGGCGTTTGGATGCGATCACGGCCCCGGCATCCTCGACTGTAAGCCTCTGACCCACTGATCCCCGTCTTCGCTGAGCGCCTTTTGCGGCATGGCGGGCAAGCTTTCCAGAATGAACCACATGTGGGTGGCTTCGGCACTTAAGCGGGTACTGACACGTGGGTGCCAGTAAGGACAAACTAAAGATGCTGATAAAAACAGAGAGGTAGAACCATGAAATTTATCGTCGAAGCATTCGATAAAGAGAAGGAATTTCTAGATTTTGAAGTTGTTCTGCCAAACGACTGCGAAGCCCAACTAGCCAAAATCATGAACTGGTCATCACCACAGCGAGGTGATGAGGGCTACAACCTTAGCAGCACCCAACTGTCTAGCATCGAGGCATTGGCAGGTAAGTGTTTCAGCGACGATAAACACCTATTTCAAGTCCCTGTAACGTGAGCTGAAATACGGCCTCTGATGATTCACGTAGCGGGTACTGACTCATACCCTCGCCACCGTCATATCAAAACAACATCCCCGGCGCCTCTGGCTCCCACTTCATAATCACCAACTCACTGCCAACCTCAGCCTTCCCCTGCCGTTGATTCGCGGTGCTGTACCGAATATCCACGGTCTCAAAGTGAAAGCCCTCAAATACCCGCCGTATATCCGGGTGATCGTTAATGCTGACCATCACCTTGCCTTTACAGCGGCGCATGAAGTCGGCCATCCGTTCATAGTTATCAAACGGGAAGTCCACTCCATACCCAGCCGACGGCGCATGGAGTTCCAGTCCCGGTGCCCCGATACGCTGGCCACCCTAGGAATGTCCCAGTCCATTTCAAACAGTCGGCTGACGCCTTCGTGCCGCAGGTCATGAAAGTGCAGATCCTCGATCCCCAAAAACTTGCAGGCGCGTGTCCAGGGTGCGGATATGGACTCGGCGTTGTACGGGAATATTTCCTCTACTGCCTTGGGCATTGTCTGAATGATGGCCATTGCTTCGGGCGGCAAATGGCACCACACGTCGTTGCCAAGTTTCTGCCCGGGATTTTTCATGTCCCGCACCAGGACACGGTTGCCCGCTTCGTCCAGGTCAGCCCACTTGATTCGGGTGATCTCTTCTTGACGGCGCGTCGAGAACAACGCGAAGGCGGTCATCTTGAGCATGTTGATTGAGCCGGGGCGGTAGGCAAGGATGCCTTGGAAGTGTGTCAGCAGCTTGTCCAGCTCATCCAGTGTCGGGCGTCTGTCGCGTTCACGGCTGCGCATGTTGTAACCCAGCTTGCGCAGTACCTTGCGGGCATCACCCATCGCGTGAGGATCCACCTGATAACCCCATGCTGGGCGAGCGATGGATAGAACGGCACCCAAGTGTGCTAAATCATTACCGGCTGTCTGCGGCAGCACACCGCCGCCTTCTGACCCCATTCGCCAGACCGCATACTCGACCAGTATCTGGCAGTTCAAGTCCTGGTCATTTATCTGGCCCAAGTAGGATTCGCTGATCGCTTTGAGCGTGGCCAGCTTGGTTTTTCCCAGTGCGCGGGCTTTTTCCATTTTGAGCACGTAGCGCTCAATCATTTCTTTGACTGTAGCGCCCACGCGGTTTGCGCGCTCGATGGCGCCTGGTTGATCTAATTCTGCCTCACGCTTGCGAACCCAAGCTTGAGCGGCCTGTTTACGGGCGAAGGCTTGGCTCTCTTGGTAGACTTGCACACCGTCGCGTTTGATGCGGATCTGGGCAGTGTAGGTCACAACCCCACTTGCCAGTTATCTTGCCCTGATAGTTGCCATGAGAAAGTGGTACGCGTCAGTTTCAAAGTGGTACATCGTACCACCGAGCCTTGAAAAACGCCTGAAAACGCCCTAAAACATGCTTAAAACACGTAGAGCAAAATGGTACAGAATTCAGCTACTCCCCACGTAAACACAGGCTCTGCGGTGTCCAGACGCTTTAGCGTGGCCCCTATGATGGATCGAAACGATTGATTTAAAAAACCGTTATTAATCAATAAGTTATGCTTAATTCCAGTGTTGCTGTAGCAAAATTAAAGCAGCCAGTGAGACTTTATTGAAACTGCTCCTCAAACCTTCTCCCTGATCCGTCCAATCAAAGACAGTACGAGCTCTAGTCTTTTCCTACAGTCTTCTGCTGGCCGGTTAGCGACCACTGCTCTGGCTAGCAATCCATTCCTTCCTTACGCGGAGGACTTGCCATGAACATCATCGCTACCTGCAGCCGTCAGCATTGGAACAAAGGAAAATTGGTCGGGCAGAAAACTCCGCTCCGCCTGAGAGATATCTGGGCCATCCGAGTAAGGCTTCAAATTGCAGAAAGAACCCGGGATCTGGCTCTCTTCGATCTGGCCATCGACAGCAAGCGTCGAGCCTGCGACTTAACCAAGCTTCGCGTGCGCGACGTTGCCCATGGTGAACACGTGCCTTCACGAGTCATGGTGATGCAGCAGAAAACGCAGCGACCTGTGCAGTTTGAGATCACTGAGCAAACACGGTCAGCGCTCGTGGCTTGGATACATCAGGCACAACTACGCAGCGAGGACTGCCTTTTTCCTAGTCGGTTACATACCTCAGACCATCTATCCACTCGTCAATACGCTCGTATCGTCAAAGGCTGGGTGAAAGCCGTAGGCCTTGATCCAGCCATGTATGGCACTCACACAATGAGACGTACGAAGGCATCACTAATCTATCGCAGAACGAAGAACCTACGGGCGGTTCAGTTGATGCTCGGCCATACGAAGCTGGAGAGCACTGTTCGATATCTGGGGATTGAGGTCGATGACGCCCTGGAGATGGCGGAACAGACTGAGGTTTGATCATGCATAGCGACGGTCGAAGTCAGGCCGTCGTTAACCGGCCAAAAGCGGTCGCTGAATCTCTAAGAAACCCAGGGCGATTCAGTCTGAAAGGACCGACTTTTTCAACAGAATCGGCCGGTTGCTGCCTCTCGCGAAGGGTTACAGATGCCTTGGCGGTAACAGGCCCGGAGTACATCAGTACGAAGCTGACGCTGTGAGCTGAAAAACAAGGCATTTGCTTAGAGTACCACCTCAAACTCGACATCTACCGGGCAACACGCTCCAATGCAGTAACACTACCCATCGAGAAGCATCGCCAACCGCAGCAAGGGATGATGCATCGCTCACATAGAGGAAATGGCTCATGCGGTTAACGCTGTCATGCATGCAGTGCTTGCAAGAAAACGGACGCCCAGGAGGTGCTTCGCAAATCGAAGTTCGGGACGATGGTTGCTACATGGCAACCTGCCTGTCTGGCCATAGGACCGTGACCGTCCTTCAGCAGCACAAATTCGAAGTTCTGTTTGAAATTGGCGCCCACGCGATACTGGATGGATACTATCGAGAGGCGGTTTCGTCTTTTACCTCCAGCCTCGAGCGCTTCTACGAATACACAATCCGAATATTCCTCGAAAAATCTTCGGGTAGTGACGATCTTTTCCAGGCGGCCTGGAAAAATGTCTCGAACATGTCAGAGCGGCAGCTCGGTGCATTCATATTTCTTTGGGCTAACCACTTCAAAGAAACCCCTCTGCTGTTGCCCACAGGTTTGATCACGTTTAGAAACGAGGTAATCCACAAAGGCAAAATCCCATCGCGAGAAGAGGCTTTAAAATACGGGGATGCGGTCCTCGACGTGCTCCGGCCGAAGATAAAAAAAATTAATGAAACGCTCCCGGAGCAAGTACAAAGCTCAAGCTTCCGGCAAATCATGGCTAGCGCAGAAAAAGCCGGTACCTCGCAGGGAGTAGGGACGATGACCATCAATGCGATCCTAGGTCAATGCAGCAGTATCGAGGGGCCAGAAAAACGCCTCGAAGAGCACCTGATTTTGGTAGATGACATGCGCATTCGACTTGGTAACCTTCAGGAGTACTTCAATCAGATGCAGGCGCCGCAACGCCCCATCATGTCGCCTGATGAAATTCGTGATTTCCTCGCCCGAAAATTCCCCGAGCTGGTCGCCGAGAAACACAACGACCCGGACGGCTGGGCGTTCTTTCTGGGGCCAGCACAGCAAGAGCCAAGCTCCAACTGCATCGTCCGCGCCGCGCAGCACTCACAGGGGGGCACCCAATTCGAGCTGTCGGTGTCGTCACGACTTGAACGGACAGAAAAGATGGTTATGTTTTGTGGGAATGAGGACGTACTGCGTCAAGTTGTCGATGCACAATTACGGATCTACCGCGACCACCTGTAAGCAAAATAAAGGGCGCTCTCCATAAGCGCCCTTTTCACCTGTCATCTGTGCTGCGCATGGTCGGTCTCTTGGAGCTGATACGAGTTTTACCCAGGCGGCTAATTTTGAATGCCCCATACGCAGCCTCTGAAATCCCGAGCAAGTCATCGGTTGCTGAGTATTCGGGCGGGTCAATGAATTCCAGCAGCCTGGGTCAAACTCGTATCAGCGCCAACACCTGGTCCATTGCAGGCATTCCCGATTCTATAAAACGATGTCCTGGTTCAGAGTGTCTGGTGGTAGACCGGGATGACCGCTTATGGCCGATAGCCGCCCTTCGTGACAGGCAGCTATCGGCCAAAAGCAGCCGCTCAAAGTTATCTAGGAAAGCCGGGGCGATTCAAACTCCATTTGTTTAAAACGTCGCTTTGATCTGTAAGCCCACGGCCAAAGCGTTGCCTCTTTTTTTGCCGGAGAACGCTCCAGGCTCAATGTAGTACTGCAGGTCAGGACGCAGCAGCAGCCAAGGGGTGACCTGCGCGCCATAGTTAAGCTCAATCATCTGCTCGCCATTGTCGAGGTTGGCAATCATCTCGTATTCGCCGAAGCTGGTCGCCGCCGCTTCTTGTACATCACGCGTACGGGAGTTGAGCACGGCCCGGCCATAACCCAATGCAATGCTGTCATGCGGGCGGCTGGCAAAAGGCTTTTGCTTAACCAGGCCGACCGAGTACCAGCGACGCATTGGTGAGGTGGCTGCGTTGCTGGTGGCTGCCTGGCCGAAGAGGCGTAGCACCCTTTCAGGGTCTTGCTCATCCCTCCAGATTGCCTGGTCCATCAACACGTAAGCCCCGGTGCGATTGCTGCTTTTTTCTGTGCTGCCAATTTTTTGCGAGTTAGAGCTGTCGTAGTACCAGCCGACTTTGTATTGGCCATTGAGAAAGGCGTTATTATTGAAGATGGCTTCCAGAGGCAGAATGGCCCCGGTGGAGTCGTGGCTGGGCATGGAAAACGCTTCAGAGGGAAGGCTGTTGTGCTCTGGGTTGACCTGGAATACCGCGGTTTGCAGCGTCAGTGAGTCGTTGACGTCGTAACGCAACTCTCCACCCCAGTGGGCCGTCGGGTAGTTGCCCCACCCGCTGCCGCTGGACATGGTCAATGGGTGTGCACAAAAGCCGGCGCTCACAAAGTTGGTCAGGATCGGCATGCCACCAAAATCGGTGCCCATCACCATGTAACCGATTTTGGCAGACACGTCCGGAGAAAACAGATTGCGCTGGTAACTGAACTCGGTCAGTCGCGTGTATTCGCCACCGTAGTTTTCTTGCGCAGAAAGGCGGTTGCCGAGCAAGTCTTCCGTGGCGCTGTGGCCGCGACGGTCGTTAACCAGAATTTGCACAAATCCAGCGTCCGGGGTGTCCAGCAGTTTACTCAGATCAAACTTGGCGCCCACGCGTATTTGTTGCGCATAGCGCGTACCTCGCTTGATCCCGCCATGCAAGTTGGAAATCGTTTCAGAGCTGTAGTCACCGGTCAGTGTGATGCCCTTGTCCACCAGTTTTTGGCGCTCCCCCCCCCAATCGCCGGTTAGTGTCGAACGACTCATCAGGTCGGAAGTGTCAGCCAGTGCTGAAGTCGGGCTCAAGATACACAGCGACAAACCGCTGCACAGGCTGGTGGTCAGCAGCGCGCGGAAAGAAAAAAACATTGGGGTGTGCTCCGTTGCAAAAAATTTTGGTGTATCGCTCAACGACACGCTGGCACGGCAGGAAACTGGCCCGCTTTAGCTTTTCTGGCCTGATACCGTCTTGAGAACTGCGGTGTCATAACCTGAACCCGGGCCGAGTTGATCCCTCCTTGGCTGTGCAAGAGGGTGTCCATGAGCTGGTATATGACGGGGGTGCGGGTGCTCGAAACCGTTCGGATGTTCGCTTCACATGACTAACAGGCCCTGAAAGTGGCAGGGCTGGTGAATGTCATCCCGTGTGAGCCGTAAGGCTAAGTTTATGTCGATATTTTTTTCAGATAAATCCAGGGAACTAAGAAACATTATTGGGGAGACAGTAATAATCGCGGTGGCGATATCCGGCCTTTCGCTTGCAGAAACGGCGATCGTTAGTGTTCAGCGCTTATTGCTTTTGAGGTCACTCGCACGTCAAAAAGAAGAGAAAACATTTGGGACTTCAACCCCCCTCCTTACCATGGATTATTACTATTTCACCAACAATGTTTCTCAAACCTTTGGATTTATCCCAAGAAGCACCTGTATAAACTAGCTCAGAGTCTTCAGCTCACTCTCGGAACGTCGAGCCAGCAGTGCCCGGACAAACACCTTCCCGCGTTTCGTAGAGCCTTCGGCATATTCATTGCGACTGCAGCAACCTGCTACACTGATTGCCGGTGCTCGCTTGCTGTCGGCAGGGCGGTAGTTCTGATTCCAACACCTGCCATGCCCAGTCCTGTTCGGGTTGAACTGAACATTTGACCCAGCTGTTCGCACAGCGTGCGGGCAGTTTTGTATTCACCCATAGAGCATTCACTAAATGACGAATGACCAACCATCTCAAACTTCAAGACGCTCAATGAGCACTATCGCGAGGGTACTCTTTTCCCTATTTGTATTTGCCGTGGCACTAGCTTTGATTTATGGCGGGGTCAAACTAGTGGCGCTGGACGGGTCAAGTTATTACTTGATCGCAGGCTTGACTTATCTCGTACTGGCGGCACTATTTCTGTTTCGCAAGCGTTCGGGTATTACTCTCTCTGTTGCCATATTCCTTGCGACCTGTGCCTGGGCCTTTTATGAAGTGGGTCAGTTCAGCTATTGGGAACTGCTTCCACGCTTGGTCATTCCTGCCATCATCCTGACACTCAGCCTGTGGGTCGGCGCCGCATTGCCGGACACGTCCTTGAGCACCCGGCGCGCCGCTAACCGGTTCGGGTTTGCCGTATTCCTGGCACTGGTCGCGACATTTATTGCTGCGTTCTACCCGCACGGCGGGATCTCGAACCCGGTCGCCGCCACTGACGCACCCAAGGCAGAAGAGCCCTCCAACGTCCCTGAAAACTGGGAGTTCTTTGGGCGTAATGCCTCGGGAACACGGTTTGCTCCTTACACGCAAATCACCTCGGACAACGTCAAGGACCTGCAGGTTGCCTGGACCTACAGAACAGGTCGTCGCACCACAGGTGCCGGCGCGGGTGTAGATGAAAATACACCGTTGCAGATCGGCAATGTTCTGTACTCGTGCACACCGGAAAACCTGATTACCGCCCTGGACGGTGATACCGGGACCCCGCTCTGGAAATTCGATCCCAAAGCCAAAAGCGAAGAGCACGTGACTTGCCGCGGCGTGGGTTATTACGACATCGATAAAGACGACAGCCTAAGCGCTGAAGTCAAGGCGTCATATGGCAATGAGCAGCAGTGCCGCCAGCGTATACTGGTGTCGTCTGTGGATGCCCGTTTGTTTGCGGTTGATGCGCATACCGGCACCCTGTGCCCGAGCTTTGGCGACAACGGTTATGTCGATCTCAAGAAAGGCATGGGCCCGACTGAAAACAGCAAGCGCTATCACCCCACCTCGCTGCCGGTTGTCATGGGCCACCTCACCGTGGTCGGCGGCTGGGTACGGGACATTGTGGCGGGCGAACCTTCCGGTGCCGTACGCGCATTCGACGTTCTGACAGGTGCGTTGGTGTGGGCCTGGGATGTAGGTGCACCCGAGGGCAAGAACGCAGTGGCAGACGATCATCAGTTCGCTCTGGAGACGCCTAACGTCTGGACAATTCCGACCTACGATAAAGAGTTGAATCTGGTCTACCTGCCTACGGGCAATGGCCCGCCCGACTACTGGGGTGGTGATCGCAACCAGGTTAAAGAGAAGTTTGGTACGGCCGTTGTTGCAGTCGATGCATCAACCGGTAAAGCCAAATGGGTTTATCAGATCGTTCACCACGACGTCTGGGACTATGACCTGCCTTCGCAGCCTGTGCTCTATGACATCAAAAACGCCCAGGGCGAGAAGACTCCGGTCTTGATCCAGACCAGCAAGACAGGCAACATTTTTGTGCTGGATCGCCGTACCGGCAAGCCGGTTACAGAAGTTGAAGAGCGTGCGGTTCCTACCTCTCCAGCAGCAGAAGGCGAGCACCTGTCGCCTACCCAACCGTTCTCGGTCGGGATGCCGACCATTGGTGTCGACCCGCTGACCGAGAAGTCGATGTGGGGCGTGACAACTTTCGACCAACTGTATTGCCGGATCATGTTCAAAGACTCCGTCTACCTGGGTCCGTTTACACCGCCAAGTGAAAAACCGTACATCGAATGGCCTGGCTTGCTGGGCGGTATGAACTGGGGTGGTATCTCCATCGACGAAAACACCGGCATGATGTTCGTCAATGACATGCGCATGCCGCTGCGGATGTCACTAGTCAAAAAGGAAGACACCAAGAAGTTCAACGTGTCGACCGATGAAGTCCCGGGTTTCATGGGAACCATTCGCCCACAAGTCGCCGGTATCTATGGCGGGGTGAAAATCGACATTCTGCAGTCGCCACTGGGCGTACCGTGCAACACACCTCCCTTCGGCAGCATGAGCGCCATTGACCTCAACACCCAGAAACTGGTCTGGCAGGTTCCGTTGGGCACCGTCCAGGACACTGGCCCTCTGGGGATCAAAACGCACATGCCAATCCCGCTGGGCATGCCAACACTGGGTGGCCCGACCTCAACGGCATCTGGCCTGGTGTTCTTCGCCGGCACCCAGGACTACTACCTGCGAGCGCTGGATTCGGCCACCGGTAAAGAAGTCTGGAAAGCCCGCCTGCCGGTTGGCGCGGTTGCAGCCCCGCTGATCTACAAATCACCCAATACCGGGAAGCAGTACGTAGTCATCTCCGCAGGTGGCATGAGCCACTCGCCTGATGTCGGTGACTACATCATTGCCTATGCATTGCCGGACAGCATCATCCAGAAATAACCTCTTAATTGACGTTAACTCAAATGGCCCGCCTGCTCTCCAACAGGTGGGCTTTTTTGTTCTATACCAGTTGTTGTTCGGCTTCGGCCTAAATAACGCATTAAATTTTGTGCTTGTTACGAGAAGAGGACTTCGACTGATCTCATAGGTCCGGTAGTCTGCTTTCGGCCCAGGCTGTGTAAAAACGTTTTTCGGTGCGAAAGTTACTCAAAACCAGACTGGAAACCGCGCTTCTACCCCAAATCCACATCTGCTGATGTGCTGATGAATTTCAGATTTAACGCAGAAGCGCGCACTTCGAATTTGGCGACTCGTTTTTACACACTCTGGGCCATAAGCAGTCGCTCAAATGTTTCTACGAAACCAGGGGCGATTCAATCCGAATGAATCGCCCCTTGATTGTAGGCATACTCAATCGTCCGCTTTTGGCCGATAGCAGCCCTTCGTCACGGACTCCTATCGGTTTCAAACCTACCAACCTAAAACAATGCTCCCAAAGACTCCGGTTCCCAATTCATCACTATCAACTCCCCCGTCACCTCAGCCTTCCCCTGCCGCTGATTCGTGGTCGTGTACCGGATCTCAGTCGTCTCAAAATGGAACCCTTCAAACACCCGCCGAATGTCCGGGTGGTCGTTGATGCTGACCATCACTTTGCCTTTGCAGCGCCGCATAAAATCAGCCATGCGCTCATAGTTTTCAAACGGGAAGTCCACGCCGTAGCCAGCGGTCTGCCAGTAAGGTGGATCCATGTAGTGGAAGGTGTGCGCCCGGTCGTAGCGCTCGGCGCACTCAAGCCAGGGCAGGTTTTCGACGTAGGTGCCGGACAGGCGCTGCCAAGCCGCAGACAGGTTTTCTTCAATGCGCAGCAGGTTGATTGCAGGGGCGGTGGTTGCTGTACCGAAGCTTTGACCTGTGACCTTGCCACCAAAGGCATGGTGCTGCAGGTAGAAGAACCGGGCAGCACGCTGGATGTCGGTCAGGGTTTCCGGGCGGGTCATTTTTTGCCACTCGAATATCTGCCGTGAGCTGAGAGCCCACTTGAATTGGCGCACGAATTCTTCCAGATGGTTCTGCACTACGCGGTAGAGGGTCACCAGTTCGCCGTTGATGTCGTTTAGTACTTCGACAGGAGCAGGCTGCGGGCGCAGGAAGTAGAGCGCCCCGCCGCCGGCGAAGACTTCGACGTAGCATTCGTGGGGTGGGAACAGGGGGATAAGGCGGTCGGCCAGGCGGCGTTTGCCGCCCATCCAAGGAATGATGGGTGATGACATTGTTTGCAAGACCTTTGCTGTATGGATAGACAGGTGTTAGGCTCGCTCCGCTTTGTGCACGGAGCAGGAGCCTTGACTGGGCTTGCAGGACAGATCTGCGGGTTCGGTGGCCGGGCTGGATGTTGACGCATCCAGCTTCGGCCGCTCCTTTTATTTCGTGTGTGAGACTTCTTTGGCATAGGCCTGACAGGCTTGCAGCGCAATCAGTCCTTGGTCGCCGTAGCCGGTGATTCCGATAATTCGTTGAGCATGCGCTCGGTCAAGTTGGGCTCTCGCGGTTCCATGAACCACGCCGCAGGAGCCGGTGGTGGCTTGCATTCCGTCACTATCAGTTGCGGCGGTGGTGTCGAGTAGGACTGACAGCCGCAGGTCAGCAGTAGCAAGGCGATCACGCAGGCGGGTTTGAGTGGTTTTGGCATCGGTCAGGGCTCGATAGTGGGCTTGGTCACTGGCAGCCAGCCATTGCTCCAGGGCGAGGCGTTTGCCCTGTTCGGCGAGGATCAGCGCTGAGTTGGCATTGGCCAGATTGGTGCGTTCAGTTTGATAGACGGTTTCTTTGGCTGCTAACTGCTGGCCGTAGGCGTTGGCCTGCCACGTACATGCCGTCCATGCACTGCCAACCATGAGGCCGAGCATCACCAGCAATGCCCCGCCCCCCTTCACCGCATCGAGCTTCACGCCAACACCCTAAGCGCGCGGGCGTACAGCGCCTGACGATCTGCTGCGCCGTTTTGGCCACCGTTGATGCGTTGCGTGATCTTGTCGAACTGACCCGCATCAGCCAAGGTGTTGAGCCCCCTGCTCGCCCAAAACCACGCTGCTGACATGCACGCGTGCTGCGGCTTTTCCAGCAGCTCTGGCTGGTTGATCAGATCAAGGGCCAACGCTTCGCCACATGCGATGTAGTTGGCGCGGCCGGTGATCTGGATCAGCCCCCGGCCGCGATACTTCTGGCCGTCGCCGTCCGCCTCAGGTGTGTTGCCCAAGCGCTTGGCGAGTGAGCCGGTGTCGTATTTGCTCAGGTACTGATCGCTGCCCAATTCGCGCACGTAGCGAAACTGGCCGGACTCGTGACCGATCTGGGCGATGAAGGCGGCGACGCGCTTTGTCCCGATGATCTGGAAGCGAACCATTGCGGTGTTCAGGACAGGAACAAAAACGCCGGCTGTTTGGCCGGCGTTGGGGAGGATCTGCTGGAGTTGTTGCTGGGTAATCGACATAGGCTTGCCCTTATGAAAAACCCGCACAAGACGGGTTAGGTTTGGGATTAATTTGCTTGTAGCTGCACGACTTTTAGCGGGGCTTTGAGCTTTTTGCCTTTGGCCTTGGCTTTGCCTTTCTTGCCGCCATTGCATTCGACGGTGGTGCTCCAGCCGCTTTGGGTGAAAACCTGCTCCACCGAGTCCACCAGGTACTCGCCATCGAGCCCGACCTTGAAGCCTTGGGCATTGATGGTCCGCTCGGCAAACAGGTCAGTACGCCCGGGCATTTCTAGACGCACTCCGGCGGTCGAGCGGTTGAACGCTGCCAGCCGCGCTTTGGCAGCCTGTTCGGCGGCGGATTTGTTGGGATAAATGTGGCGGTCTGTGTGAACGGGCGGTAGACCGTCCGGGGCTTCGTCGTTGTCCAAGGTGACGATGGCCAACTTGCCGGTTTTCTTGTCCTGATGCTGGGTGCTGACCGCCTTGTGGGCACTGCGATCACCCAGCCGGAACTGCCACCGGCTGACGTCGCTACGTGTCAGGGTGATGGTGCCCAGCGCTGTACCACTCGCGCTTTGTCCACCTTGGCGCTGCATCACCAGCAGCTTGCCGTCCGCCACTTTAGCGGTGCAGTCGAACTGCTTGGAAAGTCGGGTGATGAAGTTGAAGTCGGATTCGCTGAGCTGGTCAGCACGCGGCACTACCGTGTCGACCGGGCACACCGGCGACCAGCCGTTACGTGCCGCCACGTCCTTGACGATGCTGGCCAGGCTCACCCCTTCCCAACTGCCGCTGCGCGTGGTCTTGCCACTGCCGCGCATGTCGCTGGCTTTGCCCCGGATCACCAGCGTATCGGGTGGGCCGGACAACTCGACCTCGTCCACGGTGTAACGCCCTAGGCGGGTTAAGACGGTGCCGCTGTAGCCGAGGAACACTTCGATGCTCGCTCCACGGCTGGGCAATGACACGGCGCTATCACGGTCATCGATGCGCAGTTCAAAGTCGTCTGACTCCATGCCGGGTTTGTCACTGGTTCGCAATGAAAGCAGGCGGTCGTTGATCAGCGCGGTGATGTCGGCACCGTCTGCGACGATGCGGAAGGTGGGTGTCATACATTCTCCAGACGTCAAAAGCCCCGCACAGGCGAGGCTGTAAAGAAACATCACTCGGTTATAAAACGGATTATGCTCAGCGCATTAACCTACTTGCCAAATTAAACCAAGTAGGTTAATTTTCGCCGCATGGAGAAAAAGACCCCGCACTGCAAACTACACACCGTTAAAGCCCTGATTGAAGCGGGCAAGGTGCGCTCTACCCTGTCAGCACTGACCGGTGGCGCGGCTTTAGGCTTCGACTTTGACGGCATCGTCAGCGTGGTAATGGCACTGGCCCCCGCTGACTTTTACAAAAGCATGACCACGCATGCCGACCATAAGGTCTGGCAGGACGTGTACCGGCGTAAAACCCATGCCGGCGAGGTCTACCTCAAACTCACGGTCATTGATGATGTGCTCATCGTGTCCTTCAAGGAGCTATGAACATGAAATGTCCATCTTGCGTCTCGGCAGAGCTGGTGCATGACACCCGCGACGTGCCTTACACCTACAAGAACGAGTCCACTGTGATCCCTTCGGTCACCGGCGAATTCTGCCCGGCCTGTGGTGAAACCGTACTGGATGCCAGCGAATCCACCCGCGTCAGTGCTGCAATGCTGGCCTTCAACAAACAAGTGAATGCTTCGATTGTTGATCCAGGCTTCATCACAACTGTGCGTAAAAAACTAGACCTGGACCAGCGTGAAGCGGCCGAGATTTTCGGCGGTGGCGTGAATGCGTTTTCCCGTTATGAGAACGGCAAAACCAAACCACCACTGGCACTGGTGAAATTACTGAAACTGCTCGATCACCATCCCGAGCTGCTGAATGAAGTGCGTTTAGGCTAACCCCACAACATCACCACCTCATCACTCGGCGCAGGCAAATCAGGCAGGTGAATCACCAGCCCGGCCCTAAACGGCTGCACCTCTTCGGCCAGCCCCTGGTTGGCATCGAGCACGGCCTCGACCGAGCCATTGAGGTGGCCGTAGTAGTTCTGGCAAATGGTGTCGAGCACGTCGCCGCTAGCCGTTCTGCAGGTCGTCGCCATAGCGCACAAACTCCAAGGTAAAGCCCTGTTTACGCGGGATACCACCTTGTAGCAGGGCACTCTGTTCTTCTTCGATGTTTTTCAAACACCAGTTGCCCAGCACCTCGCCGTAGCCGGTGGTCAGGCCCAGCGGTTGAAGCTGGGCACCGATGCTGCGCAGGGTGTCGAGTTGTTTGATGCCGCCTTTGAACCCGCCAAAAATCGCACCCGTGAGGGTGATGCGTTCTTCGCCCATGCCCACGGCTTGCTGCGCCGGGCGACGGTTCAGGCGCTCTTGTGAAGCCCAGCGGTATTCGCTGGAGCGCTTGAGTTCGTCGAAGGCGGCGGTGTCCAGGTTGAAGTAGAACGGTGTCGATCCGGGCTTGAGCGGTTGCATGATCAGCAGGTGCGGGAATGGCTTCACCGCCTCGGCGGCCGGGGTCGCGTCTGCGCCCAGCGCGCCGGTCGGCACGATGTTGGCCAGCGACGGGCTGACTTTGCCTGCGATTTTGTTGATCGCGGTCGCCGCCTTACCCGCTTGCTCTTTGAGTACGCCGAGGCGTTCCTCAATTTGCGAGGCCGCCCGGGTGGCTTTGTTGTAGGTGGCCACCACCGCGCCGACCTTGGCCTGCGCGGCGTTGACCCCACGCATCAGCCGTTGCACCTTGGCCCCGACCGCAGGACCAATGAACGGCAAGTCGCTCAGTTCGGAGGCGGCGCCGCTGATTTCTCCAATGGCGCCGTTCACCGGCCCAAGCATGCCGTCCAGGCTACGACGTCCGGTTTCCCCGGCCGCAGTCAGGTACTTCAACCCCGACTGCAGTTGTTCCATGTAGGCCATGGCTTGCCCCTTCTGTTTAAAGATGCGGTTGGTCGTACAGATTCCGGCTCGACATCTGCTGGTTGATTTGCTCGATCTGCCGTTGCAGGTGCGGCTGTAACTCCCGAGCCAGTGCGGCCGGGTCTTTTACGTCGCCTTGCACGGTGATGGACAGCGCCGCATTGACGTCGATCTTCTGATCGATCTTCGGCGGTTCGACCTTGAGCACCGGTTCTGCTTTGGGCGGCATGGCCAGCGGCCCGGCAGGTGCCGTGGCGGCGAACGAGCGCACCACGTCGCCCATGTTCACCGCCCCGGGCAGCTCGCGTGATGCGCTGGCACCGAGTGAGCCCTCAGGCGGCAGCGACTTGGGCCGTACCAGGTCCGCCCCCGGGAAGCGCGGTTTGTTAGCAAAGTGCGGTAACAGGAACGGGGTTTTCGAGTCCGGATCAGCCGGGTCATACGACACCGGTTTGACCACCGGCGCCGGTGATGCTGTCGGCGGCGGCAACGAATCCGGGCGCACCAGGTCCGCCCCGGGGAAGCGCGGCTTGTTGGCAAAGTGCGGCAACAGGAACGGGGCTTTCGAGTCCGGATCAGCCGGGTCGTATGACACCGGCTTGACCACTGGAGCCAGTGGCTCGCCTGCCGCTTTGGCTTCGGGCTTCGGCGGTTCAGCGGGCTTTTCATCGTCCGACCCGAACCATGATTTACCGAGGCTGCCCCCGATGGATTCCCCGCCCATGCTGCCGAGGATGCCGCCGATCAAGCCACCGACCGCCGTGCCCAAAATCGGTACCACGGAACCGATGGCCGCACCGGCCGCAGCCCCTGCCAGCGCACCGGCCATGTTGCCCGCAGCGGCGCCGTAGCCTTCGGCCTTTTCGTCCTTGGTTTCGGCGTTCTGGTAGGTGTCGATGGCACGCATGCCGCCTTCCAGCAACGACGCCCCGGGGAGCAATTTGCCGACTTTACCCACCTTGCCGGCCAGCCCCATGACCCGGCCAAGACGCCCCGGCGGTGCTGGTGGTGGAACAGGTGGCACGGGCGGACGCGGCGGCCTAGGCCCACCACCACCACCACCACCACCACCACCACCACCACCACCCGCACGGCGGCGGCCGTTGCGATTGCCACCGCCGCGACGTCGACCGCCACGACCACCGGCACCGCCTCCACCACCGCCACTCATGGCGGCGGCGTTGACCACAAACACCTTTTGCGGCCCCGTGTCTTCGCCGCCGTCTTCGTCGTTTTTCGCTTCGCGGAACACGTCGAGCAGTTTCAGGCCGGTATCAATCGGGTCAAAGCCTTTACTCTCGCCGCCTTCCTCGCTGTCCCCGTCATCGTCCTTTTTGCCACCGAAGGCCTTCAGGCCGATCTCCGCGAGGGCCAGCACTTTGGAGCCCTTGCCGTCTTCCTTGTCGTCATCACCAGCGTTGGTGACAAAGACCTTTTGCACGCCCTTGGCATCGCGGCCGCCCATGGCGCCGCGTGCGAGGTTGAACAGGCCCTTGCCGATCTTGAACGAGCCCAGCAGCCCTTGCAGGGTCAGCGCTCCACCGGCCAACACCGTCAGCCCCATGGCCAACCCGGGCGTGCGGTCGCTGAGCGAGGTAATACCCTTGGCCACACTGGTCAGCCCTTCGGCCACGCCGTCGGTGATCGGCCGGATCGCATCGCCCACCGAGCGCATGGCGTCGTCCATCGACTGGGCCATTTCCTTCCATTTTTGCGACGAGGTTTCGCGGCGCTCCGCCAGGTTCTTGTCGAGGATGCCGCTGGCTTCGCGCGATTCGCGCTTGAGCTGGCCGTACAGCTCCTTGTTTTGCATGTAGGCCGTAAGCGCGGCCTTGACTTGCATGTCGGAAAAGATGTCGCCGGTGCGCAAGGCCTGCTCCAGTGACGCGAGCATGGCCTTGGCTTTTTCCGGGTTCGATTCCTTGCTGATCTGCGCCGTGGCTTCGGCCATCTTGGCGGCGCGTTTGGGGTCGGTTTGCTCGATGTACTTCTTGGCCAGTGCCATGCTCGACTCAAGCGTCGACATGCCCTGTTGAATGCCGGTTTGCATGGAAGCTTCGTAATCGATCCCGGCCTTGCCGTAAGCATCCACGGTCTGCGATGAACTGATCTTGTCCATCCAGTTTTTGAGGTTGTTGGCCGCCTCGTCGGAGCTGCCCGCCGTTTTCATCTGGACTTGCAGCATGGCCCCCAACTGGGTCACGGCGTCCATGCCCGTGATGCCCAGCTTGCCCATGTTGGCCAGCAGTTCGGGAAACCACTTGGCCATGTCGCTGGCCTCAAAACTGCCCGCCTGCCCTTGAAACGCAATGGCTTCCAGCGCCTGCTGCATTTCCTGGGCGCTGGTGATCTTGGCGTTCTGGCCAAGGGCGTTGATCATCTTGGCGGTTTCGCCGCCGTCCGAGCCCTGCCCGATCACGAACTTGGCCGCCACCGGCGCGTACTCCATGGCCTTGGCCAGGTCCATACCGGCACCCACCAGCTCGTTGACCACGGTGGCCACCTCGTTACGGGCCATGCCGGTGTCACGCGAGGTGTCGATGATGGTGCGCGACATCTGCTTTTCTTCGGGGGCATTGGCGATGCCCGCCTTGATCGCGATGTCGCGGATGATGGCGTTGTAATCGGCGCTGACTTTGGTCGGCACCGCCAGTGCTGCCGCCCCCACGGCTGCCCGGCCAACCGTGCTTTTGACACTGGCCCGGCCTTCGTTGATTTGTGCATGGCCCTTGGCTTTCAGATCCGCCTGCCGCGCAGTACGGCCGAGCATTTGATAGGCCCGGTCGAGTCGCCCGACCTCGATCCCCTGCTTGCGCAAACTGTCGAGGTTGGCATTGAGTTTGGTCAGCAGCGTGGACGCACCCGCCGCACCGCTGTCGTGGGCCTTTTTCCATTCGTTGCGCAGGCGGATGGTGTCACCGATCTGGCGTTGCATGACCCGGGCCTTGGCCCCGGTCGCTTCCAGCTTCTTGATCCGGCTATCAACGTCCTTGAACGCTGAGCCCACGGAGGAACTGACCGCCCCGCCGATCACCAGCCCGAGCGCGAGTTTGTTTGCCATCTGTTCGCCCTGCCCTGTGGTTGCGCGTCAGGCGGCTCAATCCGTGAGCCACCAGACCATTTCCGAAAACGGCATGGCCATGATCTCGGCGGCGGAAAAGCTCGTTTCCGCTGCCAAGCGCTTGGCCAGTTGTTTCAGGGTTTGGGGGTTACAGTTCGCTTTCTTCGACCATACGAAAATAGCCATCTTGCACGCGGCTGTAATCCACCACCTTAAGCCCCTCCAGATCGCCGGGCGGGATTTCGGTCAGGCTGGAGAACAGTTGCAATTCGCGCTTTTCAGCATCGCCGCCCGAGACCGCGCCCGCTGCCCGCACATCGCGAACGGTCGGCGCGCGCATGACCACCTTGTCGGTTTTGACATGGTTGAGTTCAGTCGGGTAACGCAGGGTGATGGTGACGCCTTCGTCAGTCAGGGTGAGCCAAGACGGGATTTTCTTTTCAGTGTTGGTAGTCATGCGGGAATTCCTTAAAGGCCCAGGGCGCTGCGTACATCTGCCATTTGGTCGACGCCATCAATTACGCGCACGCAATTGACCATGTCGATTTCGTACATCACACGACCGTCCACTTCCAACTTGTAATATTGGAGGGCCATCGCGTACTTGTTCTCGGCCTTATCGCCGGGTTTCCAGTCGCCCATGTCCAGTTCTTTGAGCATGCCGCGCATCGTCGCGATCACGGGGGTGACCTTGCCACCCAGACCTTTAAAAGCTCCGCGAAACACGGCATTGCAGCTGGTCTGATCAGCAAGACCGAAGTACTTCATGGATTCGCGGCGGACGCCGGTCGTGACGAAACTGGACTCCAATTTCTCCAGCCCCATGTCCATCTCAATCTCGCCACCCATGCCGCCGCCCCGGAACGAGTCGGTTTTAACGGTCAACTTGGGCAGGGTCACGGACGGCACATCACCGGAAAAACTGATCCCGCCCAAAAACAGGTTGGTATCAAAAAGCACTTGAGGAATCATTGAGCGGCCTCCTTAGGCGGCGGTGTCCACGACTTCAGTCAGACCCTGATTGGTCACTTGAACGAGGAAGTTCGGGTTCTCGGCAGGCGGGACGTCCGTGAAGCGGATGTTCCAGTAAATTTTGCCCTGCTCCAGCTGGCTGGCCGTGTTCATCTCAGGGTCCGCATACACCTCGAAGTACAGCACCGCGCCGAGGTTTTTCAGATCCCGCATGAACGCATCCAGACCATCTGTAACGTTCTTTACGTAGGTCTTGTTGATCGGAAGATCGACCGCCCATTTATGTCCGGCCTGAATCGCGTCCATCACGATGTCGACGGTGCGCACCCGTGTCACAAACGACCATTTCGAATCAGATGACAGCGTACGGTTGCCCCACAGCCGGTAGCCGCCGTCGCGAATGATGGTGGCAATATTGGCGTTGTTGAGCAGGTTGGCGCGGCAGGTTTCATCACCTTCCAGAAACTCAATTGGGCGTGTGGTGCCGGTGATGCCGACAAATTCCTTGTTCGATGGCGAGGCCCAGAAGCCATACTCGGTGTCGGTCCAGGCGAACAGGCCAGCGGTGAACGCAGAGGCCGGGGCGTCAATGGTTTTGCTGGTGACCATGTCCCACTGCTGCACGCCCGGATCAACCATGTAGATGCGCTTGCTGCCGAATTCCTGCGCGTAGGCCAGCACCGCCTCGTCGGTGGTGTTGGGGCCGTCGACGATGGCGATGGCGCGCAACTTGCCCGCCAGTGCATCCATGGCCGTAGCCACCGCTTGCGTGGCGGAATGCTTGGGCGCGATCAACAGCCGCGG
The DNA here is from genome assembly GCF_036668715.1 of Pseudomonas sp. ESBL9. Classification (NCBI taxonomy): domain Bacteria; kingdom Pseudomonadati; phylum Pseudomonadota; class Gammaproteobacteria; order Pseudomonadales; family Pseudomonadaceae; genus Pseudomonas; species Pseudomonas sp. ESBL9. Next base: position 1,207,671 of record NZ_JAZEVV010000001.1, read on the forward strand.
CTGGGCGTTGAAGCGGCTTTTGCCGTCGAGCAAGGCTTGCAGGCCGGTACGCTGGCCCGAGGCCAAAACACCGCCGATGATGGCCGAGGTTTGCAGCGCTTCGTCTTCCAACTTGGCCACGCCGCACGCGACGATCACGGCCTTGGCTTTCAAGAACACCGCCTTGGCCGCACGGGTAATGGCCGAGTCTTCACCAAACGCGGCGATGGCTTCGCGCTCGCTGGTCAGCAGTACCAGGTCATTGGGTTTGGCCGATGCGGCCGGGCTGACGGTGTAGGTGTCGCAAAGGCCGATGATCGAGGTCGACGGCAGCGCAATGGTGCGCGCGCCGGTGTCGACCAGCGTTACGGTAACGCCGTGAAAACGGCTGGCTGTGCTCATACAGGTACTCTCCAGAAACAACAAAGCCCCGCAGGGCGGGGCTTGTGTGGGTCAAACGATGGATACAAAAACGCCCCGGGGTGCGGGGCGTCAGGCAAAGTAGTCAGCCAGCCAGTCCGGCTCGACCGGGCGCCGGGTGGCGTCCGGAAACGCCTCGGATTCGGGCCAGTCGCGCAGGTCCATGCGAAAGCCTTGCAACGCCCGGTATTGATCGGCGCCAAGCGTGGTCGGCCGACCGGCTTCGGTTTCATCCCGATGGCGAACGATCAGCGTGTCGGTACTCAGCAGCAGCCGGTCACGCCATTGGCGCTGTCCGGCGGCTTGCTGGGCAGGGCTGGGTGGCGGCCGGTCAACCAGACACGGCACACCGTCCTCGTCCAGGGCCACGACCTTGCCTGCCGCCGACGCGTGGGACAGTTCCAGGTACAACGCCTCGCTCAGTTCCAGCAGCTCGTGCTCAGGCGGCAGTTTACAGCCCGGGTTGGGCACGCTGATCAAGGGCGGTATGGCGTCCGGATCGGGCATTTCAATGTTCGGCGCCGACGCACTGAGGTTGTCGGCATCTGGTGACCAGTCCGGGTCCGGCACGTACACCACAGGCGGCGTCCACTCGGGATCGACCACGTCGATGCGACGTGGACCAAACACCGAATCACAGTAGAAATTCAACTGCGTGCGGTGCAGGTAATAGGTGTCAGTCTTCAATCTCCCCACGCCTCCCAATAACACGGCCCTACGCCGTCGTTGCCGTTAACCAGTGTAAACCCTTGTCGGGTCACGTCTTTGACGCCGTAGTTACCCACCGCGCTGGGCTTCATCTCGGCTTTTTGTATGAAGTCGACGCCGAACACTTCGTTAGGGAAGGTCATCGGCAGCGACACCGCCACGGCCGAATCCTGCCCGACACTGTTGGTCACCCCCCACATACGCATCAGCCCGGTGTCAGCGCATCGCCACCAGCCCGTGGCGCCCATGCTGCCGGTACTCTTAGGGGCATTGCCCGAGTGCCACACGGTGTAGGCATTGGCGCCCATCGAGAGCCCGCCGACCTTGAACTGGTTGTCCGTGTCCAGGCCAAAGTAGGCCCCAAAAATCCCTTTGCGGTGAAACAGCATCACCGCCGAGGCCGCGCTGTTGGCCTCGTTATGCACTTCCAGCGAGCCGGTTTCGCTGGTCATGGACGCGATATACGGCGAATTCCCAGAACCGCAATGCAGGTTGGAACCGCTGGCCAACGACTGGTTGACCTTGAGGTACTGCGCAGGCGGGTACTTGGACACGTCCCACAACGCGCCGCGTCCGTTGAACACGTCGCCGGTGGCAAAGTCGGCCGAAAAGATCTCTTTCGACTCACTGCCGTAATAGCCGATGTAGCGCAGACGCTGTCGGTAGACGTTCAGCGAGCCGACGCCCTCTTCAGACTTGAAGCTCATCGAAGGGCTGCTGGTGGTCAGGCCCGCAAGGGTCAGCGGGCCGGTCATGGTGTCGCCGGTGTTGCGCACGCGCTTGGCCAGTTCTTCGTTGATGGCCGTGGCGAAGTTCGGGTTATTGCCCAGCGCGGCCGCCAGTTCGTTGAGCGTGTTCAGCGCTTCCGGGGAGGAACCCACCAGCGCGGTAATCGCGTTCTCGACCAGCTGGGCCGTCTGGGTTTTGGTGTAGGCGTCCCCGATGCGGTAGCCCGCCAGCGTGGTCGCGTTGTCGGCCTTGGTCGCCAGTGCGGCCGTGACCGCTGCCGCGTCCGCTTTGGACGCCGGGTTGAAATTGCCGGTGTTCCAGAACGTCGACGGCGGATAGGTGACCACGTCCCACAAGGCGCCGCGAGCGTTGGCCACGTTCCCGCTGTTGAAGTCCAGCGAGAACAGTTGTTTGGATTGCGACCCGTAATAGCCGATGTAGCGCAACACGCCTTTGTTCAGGCTGAACCCGCCAATACCGGAGGCATCGCGAAAGCTGAGCGAGGGCGATACATCAGTGCCATTGCCGAGGGTCAGGCCCCCGGACATCTCATCGCCTTCGCGGGACACTTTGCGCGACAAGGCATTGATGATGGTGTTGGCAAAGTTTGGATCACCGCCCAAGGCGTCGGCCAGTTCTTTCAAGGTGTCCAGCGCACCCGGCGCGCCGCTGATCAGCGAGGCAACCAGCGCCTGAACGAAAGCCGTGTTGGCCAACTGCTGACTGTTGCTGGTCAGCGGCGCCGTGGGCGCTTTCGGGGTGCCGGTCAGCACCGGGCTGTCGAGCGCCGCTTTCACCTGCAGCAAGTCATTGACTTGCGTTTTGGTGTAAGCGTCCTTGATTCCGTTATCGGCCAGTGTCTCGGGGTTGCTGCCCTCGATCACCACGCCGCGTTTGTCGATCAGCACCTTGGTGTAACTGCCGGGCTTGCGCGTCGGCGGCAACACTTCAATGATGCGGTCGTCCACGTACTGCCGGGTCGCCAGTACCACGCTCGGGTCGATTTTGAGCGTGACGTTGGCGGCGCTGCTGACGATGAAGTTAATGCGCACCACTTGGGTCTTGCCGGAGCCCTGTGCCAGCTCCGGTTTAAAGCTGGGCGCACAGTTGGCCACCGCCACCAGATCGCCGTCCGCGTCGTACAGGCCGATTTCACGAATCCACCAGCCGCCGACGTTTTCCGGGATCACCTGCTCGGCAATGATCACGTTGGTGTTTTTCGGGTCGATCTTGACCTGATTCAGCGGCGCGCGGCGGCGCTCGTTGATCAGCTTGGTTTGCGCCCGGTTGGGCTGCGGGTCGGCACCGTTGGCATCGCCCACGCCCATTTGAGAGAACGTCCACGGGATGTTCATTGCGTCGGCGTTGGCCTGCTTGGCCTCGCCCACGGCCGTGAGGATCGCCATAAACTGGCTGCTTTGATCAATCATGAGTACACGTCCAGGTATTCGGTTTGATGTTCGCGGCCCGCCGGGCCGTAATGCCCCGTGACCTCGATGTCGCGCGGTGCCGGTGGGTACACGTCGATCACCTCGCCCTCGTACAGGCAGGAAAAGACGTTGAGGTGGCCGGTGCTTTCAAGGCTGATCACCAGTTCGGTCAGCGTGCGGCTGAGCGGTTTGGCGTCATCGATCAGGGCTGTCAGCTCGCGGTACATTTCCTCGGTGATGCCGGTATCCAGCACCCCGACCTTGAGCCCGAACGTGCCCGGCACGCCCAACGGCACGGTCTGCCACCACTCGATCACTTCCAGCAGATAGCCCAGCGGCTCCACCACCCGGCGCAGCGCGCCGATGGTGCCCTTGTGGGCATGGATGAAGAACGCCGATTCAATGGCCGCGCGCTTTACCTGCTCGCTCCAGCGGTTGTCCCAGCGGTCCACCGACCACGCCCACGCCAACTGGTGCAGCAAGTGCGCCGGGCAGGTTTTCGCGTTGTACAAGGTGCGAATCGGAATCGCCGGGTTGTGATCAATCGCCGCTTCGATACCCCGCTCTAACTGTGTGCTGTTGAGCGGAAGCAGGCTCACACGGCACCGCCTTGGGTCACGCTGTAGCCTATGCAGTATGCGGCTTGGTGCCTGGCCCGGGGGATGTCGACCCAGCCAGGTAAGTCCACGCGGCTGACGCCGGTGATGTGCAGTTGCGCATCAATGGCCGAGCGGGAGATTTCCACGCCAAGGCGCCGACGCGGGTTGATCCAGGCCGCGAGGCGCCGGGTGGCTTCGGCCAGAATCGCTTCGTTCTCCGAGCCGGTCCCGGCCATGTGCAGCACCGCGTCAATGCGATATTCCTGCACCTCGGCGCTTTGCACCGTGACCCGATCCCCGACCGGGCGAATGTCTTCGTCGCTGAGGTGAGCCAGCACCTTGTCTAGCAGCGGCTGGTTGGCCACGCCGTTGCCCTCAAGATGCAACACGGTAACCACCACGTGGGCCGGGCTCGGGCTTTCGGCCTGCGCGTCAGCCACCAGCGCCGAGGCGTTGCGCGCGTGCAGGATGTAGCTGTTGCGCGGCCCGGCCGTGGTCAGGCCCTCGTACACCAGTTGGATACGCTCGCGTAATGCGTCGTCCAGTTCCATCACCTGCGGCACCGGCGGCACGCTTTGCAGATCGGCTTCCTGAATCACCAACCGTTTAAGCCGCACGTTGGCGGCGAGGTGATCGAGGTCGGTGCGCTGGGCGTAGGCCAACAGCAGTGACTTGGACGCATCGTTGATCCGCGCCCGGATCTGCAGCCGCCGATACGCGCCCAGCTCCAGCAGCTTGACCACCGGGTCGCTCTCCAACGCCGCGTTCCAGTTGTCGCCCATATAGCTGCGAAACACCGCCAGTTCTTCCTGATAGGCGTCTTCAAAGTCCAGCGACTCCAGCACCTCCGGGGTCGGCAATGCCGACAGGTCCACGGTACTCATGCGCTCACCTCCATTGCTACGCCCTCGCCCCGGTACAGGCCCTTGAGTTCAAAAGTGATCACGCCATCGAGCACCGCCGACACCCGCACCGACTGCAGCTTGAAACGCGGCTCCCACAGGTTCAACGCGTGGGCAACCTCGGCCTGTACCGCGCTTTTCCAGCCCGCGTTGATCGGCATGTCGACGAACCGGCGCAACTGGCAGCCATACGCCGGGCGCATGCGCCGACTGCCCACCGGGGTGGTGAGGATGTCGGCAATGGATTGGCGCAAATGCTCGACGCCGGAAAGGGCCGCGCCGGTGTGGCGATCCATTCCGATCATCGCGGGTTACTCCGTCAGGCGTTCAAAATCCGGGTGGCTGTTGAGGTACTGAAACTGCTGATCGTCGACCGCCGTGGCACGGCCTTTGGCGACCGGAAGCGTGGCACCGCTGGGCAGGATCAAAGTGCGCGAGGTGTAAACCTTGTCTCGAAAGACACGGGCCAACTCAACGTCAGGGGTGTTCTTTTGAAGATCAGGCACAACAACAGCGCCTGCTTTATCGTCAGATGTCTTGGCCATGCGTTTCTCCTGGCATAAAAAAACCCGCACTGAGCGGGTGGTGTGAAATGTGAGCGACTAACGGCCCTGTGCTTTCTCAAGCTCTGCGGCCAGAGCCTTCGCTATCTCGCCAGAAGGCCCTTGCGCCGTCACTGTCACGTTAAAAACTGTCTGAGCTTGCTCTGACTTCTTTACATATTCACCCGAACTCAGAACGCAACAGAGAGCCTGCGCTATTACCTTTTTGTCCGTTGGGCTATCCAGCAAGCGTTGCCAAAACGTCATCATCCGATAACGATCAAACTCACGATCAAGCTGACCTTTAACCATCCGAACAATCTCTAGCATGTCCATCTCTGGCATAGGTCGATGGTCCACCGACGTATCATTTTTCTTTAGTCACAAAAGCCTCAATGTTTATGGTTCGGCGTGTTGCCACCGGTGTCGATGATTTTACCGAGACCGTTGACATCGCCTGTGACCAGAAGGGTGCCGTCGATTTTGACCTGCCCGATCAAGTCGATGGCACCCGCTGTTACCTTAACGGCGCTTTCAGTGACCACCGCCGAACTGCCACCGACCGCGATGGTCACTGTGCCGCTGGGCAAGGTGATGCTGTAGCTCTTGGCCTTCCAGTCGTAGACCAGCGAGCCGCCATCATCAAACCGCCACACCTCGACGTGGTCGCGGTTGTCCGGGGGGGCCCCGGCGTCGCCATACAAGCCCGGCACAAAGGTGCCCATGCCTGCCTGTCCGCTGGGGTTAAACAGCACGCCTTGCTCACCCAAACTCGGTGCGCGCCAATGCCGGGCCTTGCCCGCCGCCACGCTATGCCAGCGCACCCAGGCGCTGGTCCAGTCGCCGGTGGAGACCCTGCAGGCTGGAGGGGATGCGGCCAAATCCACCGCGACCACGTAGCAAGGAATCAACAGAGCCGCGATCATGCGGTCGTGTTCAGCACTCGCGTAGCTCATGCCAGATCCTCGGGGGCGACGTGGTCTTCGTCGTTGACGCTGATCAGCAAGGTGCCCGGCGGTTCATCAGGCCATGGCCATTCTTGTTCACCGAGGTAAACGGTCTGGGTCCACTCGACCAACCACACGGTGTAACCGTCCAGTTCCGGCCGGGTCCAGTCCTGACTCGACCGCTGAAACTCGGCCGGTTCAACCGGCAAACCCCACGACTGTGCACGCAGCAGCACCGCCAGTTGGGTGGCCAGGTGCACGGCTTGCGGGTAGTGATCGGCGCGGATCACGTCGACAATCACCCGCGCTTCAAAGGTGAAGGTCAGCGTGGTTTCACCGGTGCCGATATCGGTACCGGGCTCGATCTCGGCGATGTCGAGAAACACCGCCGGGAGCGGGATGTGCTGCTGGATGTCCGGCCAGAAGCTGACCAGTTGCACGCCCGGCAAGTGCTGCTGGAGGTGCTGCTCGATAGCCTGATACAGCTGGTCGAGGCTAAACGGCTGCTCAGGCACGGCGTGTCCCCTTCAAATATTTTTGCAGTTCGAAGTTCATCTCTTGTTTGAGGACGTGCATCAAGCGTTCGTCGGCCTTGCGGCTCCAGGCGTCGAAGTGGGGGCGCACGGCGTCCAGTGAGATTTTGGCTTTAGCCAACGGGAAGCGGTCACTGTTTTCACCGACGAAACCGGAGCTGGCCCCGGTACGGGATGAGACCTCGCTATCAGGGTAATCAGCCGGGTCGAAGTGCTTGCTCGCGGTGCGAATCCACACGTCAGCCTGATTACCGTACACCTTCTTATAGAAGGCGCCCTGATAACGCCGCCCCGCCACCGACACGCCCGCCTTGGTCTGACGGGCGCGCCCTGCCCGGCTGGCTTCCAGCGGGTTGATGCCGAACCAGAGTTTGCCGCGCATTTCACTGCCTTTCACCGGGTAAGTGATCAAACGCTGCCGCACGGCTCTCACTGCAATTTTTTCTTGCTTACCTACATTACTGGCGATTTTTCCGCGCAACCAACCGAGCGTTTTGTTGATCGCCCGTCGCTGAGCGACGGCGGCAGCCTTGGGCACCAGGATGGCCAAGTCTGCAAACGCTTTCAGATCCTCAGCCGAGGCCTGGATGTGCAGCATGCCGCTGTTTTTTTTGACTTCACTGAAACTGCCGATGCTCATGGGCGTTTCCTCAAGATCAGCGACACCAGCCCGTCGCCGCTGGGCTCCAGTTGCAACAGGTCGTAATCGCCGCCACCGTCCAGCACAGGCAGGTCGATGGTGACTTTCAACCCTTTGCTCAGCCCGTCGGAGTCCGCCACCCGCACCACAAAGTGCGGCTCACGAATGGCCGTGTTGAGACGCCCGATCTGCGGCTGTTTCCACGGTGCCGAGAACATGCCCAGCACCGGCTCGGCGCGGCCTTCGATGTGGCCGGTGTCGGCCAGCACGTCGAAGATCACGCTGTCGATGTCGGCCACCAGATCGCGGATGCCCACGCTTACAGCTCCAGCAGGATCTGCGCGCGCGGCCGGGTGCAGATGTGCAGCGGGTTGGACTGCGCTTCGCCGGCCATGCCTTTGTTGAACGGCATCGGCTCGATCTTGCTGTAGTACGGGATGCCCTGGGTGTTGACCGTTTCCATGTAGTCGGCCGGGGCGAAGGCCGAGATGTACAGATCGGGCACGCCTTCGGGAACGAGCAGAGCTTTGTCATCGTGGACAAAAGGCTGGCCAGCAATGCGACCCCGGTAGCGTTCCCATGTGATGCCACCGAACTCAAAACTTTCACGCGCATCACCGCGCAAGGCAGCAGCTTGTTGGGTGTTGAGATAGGTTTTTTCGACATCATCATGGGTGACGAGCGCTTCCCAGAAAGTTTTGCCACAAAACGCTCGCGAACCGCTGGTAGTGGTACTGCCCAAGGCAACCTCTTGCAGATCAAGTGCCTTGAGGCATTGAACGCGCAATTTGGTACCAGCGTTGTTGAAACCCATTTTTAGCGTTTGTTTGTCCACCCCAAAGCGCTGATACAGATCGAGCAACACGGTCTTGCCGTCAGCGTCCAGAATTTGTCCATTCAACGCGCCCATGCGCTGGAATTCGTGAGTCACGTCCAACTGGCGACGCGCCTTGAGCAAGCGCGCATTGACAACGTCCTGCACGGCCTGCAATTCGCTGCGGGTACCAAAAGCGCGGATGCCCTGAATCTCATCGGCCTTGATGGTGAAGCGTTCCGGCAGGTGCACGGTGTTGAACGGGATCAGCGTACGTTTGCTGGCACCGACGATCAGGCCCGAGGTGCCACGCTCACCAGCCGGGACCAGGGCCAGGGTGTCACCGTCCTTTTCGATCTGTACGGTCAGGGTAGTGATGCCCTCTTCCTGAAACAGGCCAAGGCTGCTCAGGCGGCCGGGCTGGTACGGTTGTTCGTTGATGGCAGCGGTCAGCGACGAAACAGAAAACGCATCGTCTTCAAAGATGGCGATGTCGGCCATGGGGGACTCTCCAGAATGTAAAAACCCCGCTCGTTGGCGGGGTGCAGTAAAGAGATGGTCGGCTTAGCGCACGATCACAAAGTGTTCAGCCAGCGACTTTTCGCCCTCGGGGTCGAGGCCGGTCAGGTGCGCTTCGCTGACTTCGGCTAGGCGCACCACCGCACGGCCACGACGCACGATGTCGGACTCGCCCAGCGGGCCATACAGTATGGCGACGGCGGTCTGGCTTCCGTCTTCGGCAGTAGGCACGTACGGCGCGAATTCACCCGACGCGGTCACCAGCCCCAGTACCTGGCCGGGGTTCAGGGCCGGGCCAGCGGCCACGTTGATGGCTTCGCGGGAGATGTTGCCCGCGCCTTCGGAGAGCAGGAACTCGCCCGCGTGCATCGGCTCATGTTTGATGGTCATGCTTTTACCCCTGTCTGGGCGGCGCGACGGGCCGCGTAGATCGCGTTGGTGTCAGGTTGTTTGGCCTGGGTTTTCGGCGCCGGGTCGTCGTTGATCGGCAGGCTGTTGTCGATCTCAAACCCGCCGCCACTGACCAATTTGTCGAACAGGCGACCGCGTACCGCTTCGGCGGGCAGCCCGGACGCCACGAACTGCTGGGTGAACTCCTGCAGCCGCGCCGCCACGCACAGGTCGCGCACGGCTTTGGCGTTGGTGATGGCGGCGTTGACCGTGGCTTCGTCGGCCAGCTTGGTGGTGTTGATGATGGGTTCGATCAGGTTGCTGATCCCGGCGGCGTTGCAGCTCTGGGTGATCAACAAGGCCAATGCGGCCGAGTCAACGATGGGCGGCTTTTCGGGGTCTGGTTCAGGCTCCGGTTCTGGCGGCTGCTCTGGCGGTTCCTCCAACTGAGCCAACAAGGCTTGCGGCGCATGCTGATAACGCTGCAATGCGCCGCCCTGGCCCAGACAAGCTTTGACGGTGACGCCCTCGCCCACTTCGTCGGCCAGCCCCAAGGCCACCGCTTCACTTGCGGTGAGCCAGGTTTCGGCATTGACCAAACGCCGCAGCTCCACTTCGTCGATGTTGGGCGACTTGGCCTTGTAGGCGGCGATGATCACTTCCAGCGCCTGATCCAACGCGGTGGCGACCTTGCGCAGATCCTCGGCATCGCCAGCCGCGTAGGTCCACGGGTTGTGGATCATCAGCATCGCGTTGCTTGCGATCACCACCTTGTGCGCCCCGCACACCGCGACACTGGCCGCGCTGGCTGCCAGCGCATCAACCCGCCCGGTGCAGCGCTCGCCTAACCGCGACAGGGCGTTGTGAATGGCCAACCCGTCGAACAGGTCGCCGCCGATGCTGTTGAACGCCACCACAATCGGCGACACGCCGTCGTCCATGGCTGCCAGATCGCGCACAAACTGGTTGGCGGTGATGCCCCAGGTACCGATCTCGCCATAGACGTAGACCTCAATGCTGCGGGCTTCGGCCTCGCCGCTGGCCTTGAGGCTGTACCAGTGTTTGTCCTGCGGCAACGGCAGGTCACTAGCCTTGTTGAAAATGCGTAGCCTGTTCATGGCGTCTCCTTGTCGGCCGGTTCGGTGGGCAGCTCGACGAGCGTTTTGTAATTGAGGCCCAGTTCGCGGGCGCGTTTTTGGTCAGCGGCGTTTTCTTCGTCGACGGTTTCGGCGTCGTAGCCCTGACGCAGGACCATTTCGCTGCGGGAGTTGAAGCCCGCGTTGACTTCCATCATTCGCGCCTGAATGTCTTGCACCGGCTGGATGTAGGCCCAGCCTTGCGGCACCCAACGGGTGCGCAGGTATTCACGGCGCCGTTGCGCGTAGTCGACCAGTGTCAGACGACCGGCGAGCACGGCCATGTCCAGCCACGCCGCGCGCACCGGGCGGCACAGTTGGTGCACGTACACGCCAAATTGCAGTTGCTCCAGACGGCGCCGGAACTCGTTGAGCACCACCCGCAACGCCCGGTCATTAACCTCGCGCATGTCGCCGGTTAGAATTTCGTACGGCGTGCCGGTCCCGGCGGCTGCGGCCATCAGTTGTTGGCGCATAAAGTCCGGGTAGTTGTTGCCCGCATCCGGCGGTTTGGAGAACTCCACCTCTTCGCCCGGCCCCAGTTCCTGCATGGTGCCCGGTTCCAGCGCGACCATCGGGGTGAAGCCGTCGCGGTCTTCGGTCAGCGGCAAGCCGGTGACCGGGTCGCGCGGTTGTTGCGTGGCTTCGGGCGGTGGCCGCGAGATAAAACCGGCAAACAGGTTGGCCACTTCCTGACGGAACAAAACCGCGTCGTCGTAGTTGTCGAGGCTGCGCAGGCGCTTAAGCACTGGGGCCAAACGCGGCACACCGCGCAACTGGCCCGGCTCGACCGGTTCGAAGATATGCAGCACTTGTTCGGCAGGGACGCGCACCAGTTGGTTGTAACCAGCGTTGAGCGACGAGGCGTCACGCGGGTGGACGCGGTACATATGATAGGCCACGCGCTGGTGGGCCGGGTTGAACTCGATCCCGGCGCGGATGCTGTTGCCGTTTTTGCACGGTTCGAATTTGTCGTGCGGCACAAACTCCGGGGCCAGCACCTGGAGCTGCAATGGCACCGCCAAATCCTCGTCCAAGCCGCGAGGCCGCAAGCGCACGAAACACTCACCGGCCGTTTCCACGGTACGGGCGATCAACGCCTGCTGGCCGTAGAAGTCGGTCAGGCCATCGGCGTCAGACTCGTCGACCCAGTCATCCCACAGGTCTTGCTGCAACTTGCGCAGGGCATCGTCTTCGGTTTTGGGACGCGGGGTGATGCCGGTGCCGATCAGGTTGCTGACGCGTTTGTCGATGACGTTGAACGCATACGGATCGTTGCGCACCGCCGAGCGCGAACGGGCGCGCAGGTTGCGCAAGGCCGGGGTGTTGAGGCTGTTGATGCCGATATCCGGCGCCTCCCAACTGGCCGAGCGCCTGCCCTCACCGGCCCCCTCGTAACTGGCTTTGATCCGCTCGGGCAACAGAAACCCGTTGCGGGTCAGGGTTGGATACTGGCGCGCCATTTAAAGCCCCTTGCCTGCGTGATACAGCCGGATCACCCGCGAGCGCGGCCCCGTGGCGGCGACCAGCGAACTGCGGATTTGATCGCGCGCCTTGAGCAGCTCATCGACCGTGCGGTATTCCACGGTGCGGTCGGCGTAGCGCACGGTTTTCTCGCCACGCGCGATGGCCGACTCAACGGCGTCGAGGTGCTTTTGGGTAAAGGACATAGGGGGTGCTCTTGGGTTGAGGTGACGCGGGGTGGTATCTGGGGCAAAGTAGGGCCGGATTGGCTGAACCGGCTACGATTCAGTCACTGTTTTGACTTTCTCGCGCTCAGCACTTATGGATCGGAGTCCTGTGACATGTCAGTTTCCAATATCGATAATTTCAACAACCTGACTGGCAAAATTTTTGATGATCTGTATACGCACTTTCCAATGCCCTGTGACTTGATCGCAGCCAAGCTCATGCCCCCGGCCACCACCCCGGAAGGCAATGATGATTGCCTGCTGAAATTGCCCGACAATGACGTGCAATTCTTTCTGGCGAGCGTCCGCTGGTTGATCGGTTCCGGTTTTCTGAACGGCGAAGTTACTCCCTCGGGTCAGGTGACAGGGGCAGTGCTGACGATCAAAGGGTTTGAGGCACTAAAAGCCATGCCGCACTGCCTCACCCATGGTCACTCCATCCGTGAGCGGATTGCAGAAACCATGAAAGAAGGCAGTAAGGAGACCCTAAAAAGCCTGGTCGCCGAAGAGATCGCCATCGGCGCCAAGCTCATTACCCCCGTGATCGAGATCCTTTAATTTCAACGGCGCTTCAAGTAGCCACTGCTGGAGCTGCGACGTTGTGGGGGGCGTGCGACCGGCTGCGGCTGAGCGGCCACAGGTGGGGCCGTTTCAACCGGTGATTGCACGGGCTTTGTGGGTGTTGCAACGGGCGCGGCAAGGCGTTCGGCCTGTACCGGTTTTTCATCGAACAACCCGGCCTGCGCTAGGGCTTGGCGGATGCGCTCCCAGTCGTGTTCCTTGTAGCGGTTCAGGCCCAGGTAATGCGCCATGGCCAGGTTGTACACCATCAGGTCGAGGGCTTCGTTGCGCTCGGCTTTGCCCTTCACCCACTCGATGCGCTTGTGGCCGCGCACGTAGCGCGCCACCTTGCGCTCGGCCACGCACTGGTCGAAGAACTCGTCCGGCAAGTCGTTGGCAAAGTGCAAGGCGCCCGGCCCGTCTTCAAACGGGTAGCGGTTGTAGATCCAGTCCTTGGCGGTGTCGGTACCGACGAACCACAGCTCAGCGCCGTTGCGTTCGGTCTGGCCTTTCCAGGTTACATCGACCATCGACGGGCGTTGTGCGATCACCGGTTTGCCCGGCTTGCTCGCGCCCTTGATGGCGAAGATGTTGCGCCACCGGCGCACGCGGCAAAACTGGTAGACCTCGTCGGTGTGGTGACCACCGGAGTCGACAGCGGTGGCCAAGATGCCAAGGCCCACGCCGCACGGATGTGGGTAGCGCACCTTGAGTTTGTCATCGAGCACGGCCCAGGTACGGTCGTCTGCCGGGTCGCCCCAGATGATCTGGAAGTCGATCACCCAGCGCTCCATACCCACGCCCCAACCCATCACCATCAGTTCCAGGCGGTTGGCCTGCACGTCGACCGAGGCAGTGAGCATCAGCACGCGGTGGACCATGGCGCCGAGGCCGAACGGTTCAAGGCGTGCGCGGTCTCTCAATACCGTGGCTTTGGTTTGTTCCTGGGCGCTGTCCCAGACCTTGGCCAGACGGGTGTTGTAGAACACCTGCATAGGCTCCAGGTCACCCCGGTTCTGCGCCTTCTTAGCTTTTTCAAACTGCTTGGCCAGCGACGGCCAGTCCATCCAACCCAGCGGGGAATACAGGGCGTTGAGGTGAAAGCCGATGGTTTCGCCGTCACCCTGCGCGTGGGAGCGCCATTCGCCATGAGCCAGCATCAGGCCCTTGTGGTGTTCTTCGATCAGTACGTCGCAGTCCGGCCCGGCGCATTGGTAATGGACCACGCGGTAATCGGCCGAGTAGTGCAGGTTTTCCCACTCCAGCACCTGCATGTGGCCGCAGTGCGGGCATGGCACGTAGTAGTAACGCTGGTCGCTGGTTTCAAACAGATCAGCAATACGCGATGCACCCTTGATCGTGGGCGAGCTGGAGAAGTAAAACTTGGCGTTTCGGCCGAAGGTACTGCCCCGGGTTTCGGCCAGCTCGATGGGGTCGCCCTCTTCGCCCACGTCGACATCCCAGCGGTCGATCTCATCGCCGTAGATGTAGCGCGCCGACAGCTCGGCCAAGTTGGCCGCAGAACCGGCGGTGGTGACGTACAGCGAGCCGCCTTCGAACTCTTTGGTGTCCATGGTGTTGCGCGAGTCACGCGAACGGGTCGCCGCCACGCGCTCGCGCAGCACCGGCGTGGCCTTGATGGTCTTGCCGATCCGTGACGAGACCCGCTTGGCCAGGCTCAGGCTGGGCAGCAGGGTCAGGATGTTGGACGGCACCATGTGGATCAGGCCGCCGATCCAGTTCAGCGCGATCTGGGTTTTCATTAACTGCGAGGCCACCATGGTGACCACGCGTTTGCAGGGGTGAGCCGGTGACAGGCAGCGCATGGGCTCGCGTGCATAGGGCGTGCGCGAGGTGCGGTACTGGCCGGGCTCGGCGGCGCCGGTGTCACGCGGGATGCGCATGTATTCGTCGGCCCACTGGTCGACCCACAGCGACGGGTCAGGCCGTAGCCCACGGAAATACGCCTCGCGGTACACCTCTGCACCGTTCGGGATTTCCGTGTGCATGGGTTAACTCTTGTGGTTGAGGGCGTGAACCAGGTCAGCCGAGGACATGCGCTCGGCGTCTTCCAGCGAAGCGCGGATCGCAGCGGTAAGGCGGCGTTCGATTTCCCACGGGTCGGTCATGGCGGCTAACTCGGGGGCCAGTTGTGGCGGCATGCCCAGCAGTTGATCGCGCAGCAAACGGCCCGCGTTGAAGGCGCCGGTTTTCACGGCTTCCAGCTCGACCTGCGAGCCCTGCACCTTGTGGAATTCCGCCTCGGCCAACTGCGCCAGGTAGTACTCGCGATGGGCTCGGGCCTTTTGGAAGTCAGGTTGCTTACCGGCCGGGCCGATGGCGGGCTGCGGCGCAGCCATGCTCGGCGTGGATTCGACCAGCGGGGACAACTGGCTGGTCACGTCGCGCTGCACCCGATCCGCTTGATGCCGGGCCGTGACGGCGGCTTTGCTGGGGTCGGCCGTCTCGCGAATCAGCGCGATGGTGGCGTAGACGTTAACCAGCTTTTCATCCGCTGACAGCACCAGTCGGTTGTTCTTTCGAAGCCAGGTGATGTAACTCGGCGCCTTGCCGATGTGAGCCGCAAAGGCGCTCTTCGACAGAAAGATGGGGTCTGTCACAAGCCCTCCTTTTCAACGGCTTTTCAATGCAAGCCTTTCAATTTCAATGGATTGAATTTCAATAAGCTGCCAGCCCAGCGGCTAACGATTTCCCGCGGGTTTCCTGCCCCGTACCCGTGGAAAATGCCCAGGGTCCCCGGCAGGATTTGAACACGGGGGGATTATTACGAGCGATCCGATGGGGTGGTAACGTCACAAACGCCGTCGTTTTAAGCACCTATCAGCAACGCGACTGCTACACAACCGCTTGATAGAACACCAACAGCCATGCCAACCGAGAACGGCCAAGCAGGTGCAGGATTAGTCTTGAACTCAGCGAGCCGGGCGGGGGCGGGCAGCGCAACACATGATTCAACCCGATCAATTGGCTGTACGCCATAGCCCAATGTCGGCTCACGCAACAGGTCGGACTGGACAACAAAACCACGATCAGACGAACGAGCTACGATTTCTCCGTCTTTTTCCAATGCCAGCTCACACCCAAAATACTTGAAGGTGTCAGCCTCAACGCAAAGGGGTAAAGGGCGGTCAGGAAGATATACAGTCAGCGTGGACTTGCTCATTAGCTCACCTTTGCAGGTATAAGGACCTGCCAGGATGGCAAGTCGCTGGATTGGCACTACAGAGAAATGATCGGCCTCGATAACCAGGTCGGCCAAGGAATTACCCAACACTCTTAACTGGAAAGGACATTCAGAATGTTGTTAGACATCTATAGTGATCAGGAACTTGAGAAAATTCTGATCGTTGAAAAAAACAAGAGCATCAAAGATATCTCGATCACCGATGTTAATTTCCTAAAAGGCTTAAGCCATCAGCGCTCAGTCGATAGTGAACACGACAAGCTGCCAACCGGCATTGATAAGGACGACGTAGTAAAACGGATAAATGAACAGGGCTATTACGCCGGCACTTCCACGGTAACTCTTCGCGAAATAGATATTCCAAGCTAAAAGCGTATCGGAACCAAGCAACCCACCATGCTCCGTAGGCCGGCGCCTACACCTACCTACGGAGCAGTCAGCACATCATTTTGTCGTTACTGTCCACGCTCACTATCCTTTGCAGTTAGGTCACAAACACCCAACCGCTTTGCAACCCAGCGCTCATAAAGCCCGATGGCCACATCCGCGCCGGCCATGGCTGTGAGGCAGCCCAGTGCCGAAGACGCCCAGAGTGAAACGCCGTTGACGTGAAGCAGCATCATCGTCGACAACCCGCACACGACGCAGGCACCGGAGCGCAAGACCAAGCGCCGCACCAGTGACCAGCCTCGCGCCCCGTCCTTGTCCGCCCGCCACATCTCGCCGGACACCCCGCCGATCATGGAGAGGACGATCAGTAGCCAGATCGGCATATCAGCTAACGCTTGTTGCTCTGTTGTCATCGCCTGCCCCATAAACGCAAAAACCCGGCGCAAGGGCCGGGTTTAGTGGTGGGTGCCTGCCGCTCTCTGCGGTCGCACCTATCGAAGATGACTACTTTTTACAGGTGGATTCTCATGGCAGCAAGCCGCTTTTAATGCCACCGGTGAATAAGTGGGTTACGCGGGTGAACGCCCGATGAATGTCGGCGAATACATCACCCCGGCTAGCGCTTTTGGGGTCTGTCTGCCCTGCCCCACTGTTCAGGTTAAAGGTGGGACAAGGGAGAACGCCTAAATCAAAGACTGTGCCCCACTGTCCTACTTCTTTTACTTTTTTCTCGTGTAGAGAGAGGTTTATAAAAACACGCGTGCGCGTGACACGCGCGTATGTCTGCCCGCTGCGCTCACATGGGCGGGAGGCACTTTTAAGCGGGACGGTGGGACAGCCCGTCAACGACGCGGCCTGCGGCTGACCCACTGCGACACAAAGCAGCGGGACAAGGCGGGCCATTGAGGTGTGATAGGCAAAGGTAGTGAGCAGGATCACGCAGCCTGCTTCCCGAGCAACAGGTTAGCGATGCACTGGTGTGCCTCGTGAAGGCGGCGGTAATAGGTCGGCGCACTGCATCCGCAATAAAGCATCTTCTGCGACAAGAAACTGTCGTGGTTGCAGTAGTGCTCATGCACCAACACAGACAACTGCGGCGGCAGGTGTTTGTTGACGATCAGCTCGATGTCCGCCGACTCGTCGAGCAACACCCGACTGCCACGCGTGCCACGAATCAGCTCGCCCTTGGTTTCCATCAGCATGGCAATCATGTTGCCGCTGCCCGTGCCCTCGGGTGATTCGCTGTGCAGGTCTTCCGCCCACAGCTTGAGCAAGGTGTCGATGCGCTTAATCAAAGCAAGGCTCCTCGACTTTCTGCACCTGCAAGGCCGAGGCGCCGCCCCAACCTTGGGGCTTCTTGTAAGCCCAAGGACGCTGCCCGCTTTTAGCCAATGCTGGCAGGCGCACACGTCGCCATCCGAGCCGGTGCATGATCGCGCCCACGCGCATTTGTTCAGGCTTGCCCCAATGGCCGAAGTCGAGTTTGAGCGCGCTGGCCAACACCTCGCTGCCGCTGGTGGTTTCACCGATCTGCGATTCTTCCAGCCAGTTCAGGATCGGACCTTCCCATTCATCCACCACAAAGCGCTCATCTTGGGCTTCGGAGAACATCGCGGTTTCGTCGCGGTTGACCCACCAGATCTCGCCTGCTTCGTAACAGAACATCGCCTCGGCCCACAGCTGGTCGCGGATCTCGCGCAGTTGCTCCAGATCGACCTTGGTACACGCGACCGGCCAGTAACGGCGGTTGCCCGTGGCGTCTTTAAGGTATTCGTCCTGGTTGGTGGTGCCCACGAACACACACTGGCGTGGCACGTCATTGGTTCTGCGGCCATAGCTCTCGCGGTAGGTGTCGGTGGACGCGGAGAAAAACTGTTTGGCCTTGGTGCTTTCGGCCTTGTTGAAGCTGTCCAGCTCGCCCAGCTCGATGATCCATTTGCCCCGGATCGCCTGAAAGCCGTCCTTGTCGCCCAGGGCAAACGGCGTGTCCATAAACCAGTCACCACCAAGAATGCTCATGGCCGTCGACTTGCCTTCGCCCTGCCCGCCTTCAAGGATCATCACCGAGTCCGCTTTACAGCCGGGGCGCATCACACGCGCCACGGCCGAGATCATCCAGCGCTTGCCGACCTTGGCGCTGTAGCCGCTTTGGGCTACACCCATAACTGTATTCAGCCACGTGTCGAGGCGAGGCACGCGGTCCCATTCCAGTTTATTGAGGTAGTTACGCACCGGGTGGAAGGCGTGGTCGTGGGCCACAACACTGACGGCCTCGATCACGCTGGAGGCTTTGACGCGCAGGTTGTATTGCTGAGCCAGCCACTTCATGACGCGGATGTCGTCGATGTCGCCCCAATCACCGGTGCCACCGCCATACGGCGGCGTGCGCAATTTGACGATCTTGGAGCTGAATGCGCTGAAGGCGATCACCCCGGCCCAGCGCTCATCGTTCCCCAGGATCAGCTCGACGTTTTGCATGTGCGCAATCAGTGAGCCGTTCTCAGTGCGGGCAAGTTGGTCTTTCCAGCCACCGGCTGCCGGCGGTTTGACCACCGCCAATACCTGACGGCGCACCGCGTCCAGCCCTTCGGCGCAATGCAGGTCGTTAAAGTCCGTCCACTTGATGTCGCGCTCACCTGAAAAGATCGGCCCGACCACTTGGCCGCCGACGATCAAGGCCGCGTTGCTGCCCTTTTCTTCACCGGGGTTCCAGGGCTCGCCGTTGGGGCGTTTGGTTTTCCAATCATCGTCGCGGCACACGATCAAGGCACGGCCGGGGAAACGCTCGCGCATGGCCTTGGCCACAGCGCTGAGATTGCCTGCATCAAACGCAATGGCCACCGCAAACGAGGTGGCCATGTGCAGGCTTGCGCCGGTGGCGTAGCCCTCACACACCAACACCGGCTCGCCGGGTTCAGGATGCGGGCCGATCAGGTGATAAGCGCCTTCTTTGGACATGCCATGTGGCCAATATGACTTGTCGCGGCCGGTATCAGCCTGCTTCTCGGGGTAGATCACTTGCAGCCCGACGATCTGGTCACGCGCGGTGGTCATGGGGATCAGCAATGCCCCGGTGCGAGGGGCATAACGTACACGCATCCCAATGATCTGCTTGCGTTCCAGATAGGCGCTGCGGCCCTTTTCCGGCATGTGTTTGAACAAGAACGCCGCGCGATTGGCAGCCCGGCGAGCGGCATTGGCGGCCACCTCAGCGGCACGCCGCTTGGCGTCTTCCTGACGAGCACGCATCACGTCGCGCTCCTCCTGACTCATGCGCCCGGGTTTTACTTTGATCTTGTTGCTGTCGCCCGTGCGCCAATCACCGAAGCTGCCGAAAATCAGAATTTCGTTTTTCTCGGTGCGGTGCTCATGGATCACGTACCAGCCGTTTTTCTCCTTGCCCTTGTCCTGCGTAGTCTTGCAGCGGGTGAGTTTACCGAAAGTCAGCGGTTGCGCAGGCTCAAGGCCGTGGTCAGCGAATTGACCGAGAACGTCATCGAGCATAACGAGTACCTACTTGTTCATTCAGTTGTTGGCAGGCTGCACAGCGTGTGCAACTGGTGACGGCCATGCGACGGGCCAAAGGGATAGTTGAATCGCAATCCACGCAGAACTCGTAAGACTCAAACACCGGCAACGCCTTACGCGCTGCCAGTGCTTGATCGATACGTTCCTGCACCAGGTCGTTGGCAAAATCAGCGATGTCAGCCACGGTCGCCACCTCGCGTGGTCGAGTTGACGTAGCAGGCACGGTTGAACAAACCCAGCAGCCCTTGGATACCGCGAAACACTTGCAGGCGGATCTCGGCCAGTTCGCTGTCGTTGACCACGCCGTCGCCAATGCTCTTGGCCCAGGTGTCGGCCAGATCCGCAACCTGACGGAAATACACGGCAAGGCCGGTGGTCAGCGTCTCGGGCATGTCATCGGTATACGCCTCGGCCAGCTCCTGCCAGATCGTGTCGCCCACCAACGCGTGCACCGCATCCAGGATGCGGCGGTCTTTGGTCAGCTCAAGGATCTCAGCGAACTCTTGAACGTTCACCGTGTGGCTTGGGTGAGTCGGGGACAGTTTATGTTGCAGCGTGGTGGGGTTACGGCCGGTGGTGGCGGCAATGGCAGCAGCGCCGCCAGGGTAATCGCGTGCAGCGTGGTACAGCGCCAAATCGAGCGGCAGGATTTCCCGACGCGCTCGCTGGATGCAACTCAGAGCAATACGGCTCATGGCATTAATCCTTGAATGTTGCCAGTGCCGCGCGGCGTATTGTGGTGGTACATTTGCCGCGTGGCTTGTAAGGGCCCAAAAAGCCGGTCTAGATTCTCAAGATCGAAACCGGCACCGTGCCAAGGCGAGCGATCCGTCGCTCACCTCTGGCGCAACAGCTGCCAGATCTGTGGTGGAGAAGGCAGCAACCCAAGGCTTCCGAGCCTTGGAAAGCGCGGTTAAAGGGAGGTGGTTTAGCATGTGGTGTGCCCGCCTACCTTTACCGCGACCCGACAGCACTGTGGTGGTGTGTGTCGGGAGGAACTGGGCGGCCTTATGGGTCGCCTTTTTTCTTTCTAATCTATGCTGCCGCTTTATGGGGCGACGATGCCTCTAACAACCATGCAGCTTCAAACGAGTGACCGTTTTTGCTTGCCGCTGCTGCTAACAGCTCGGCATAGCGGGTTTCACCGGTGTAATCAGTCCGAGGCAAACACGCTGCCTGACGCCATTTGTTCAGCGCCTGATAGCTACGTTTACACACCTTGGCTGCGGCACCGATGCCACCTACAGCTTCAAACGCGAACGCAATGGCATTCGGAAAATCTGCGGGGTTCAGCATGGCAACCTCTATTTATCAACTTGCGGTTGATATTAAACATCAACTGACTTTTGCGCAAGCTCTATGAGAGTCTCAACCTATGGTTGATAAAGATGAGTTACGCGCCGCGTTTAGCGCGCGCCTACATGAAGCACTCGACGACGCCGGGGTTCGCACCCGTGGACGCGGAGTGGACATTCACAAGCGCCTGAAAAGCGTGGGGGTCCAGAAAACCACCCAAGCGATCAGCAAGTGGCTGAAAGGCGAGGCTATGGCCGAGGCCGACAGCATGGTCGCCCTGTGCGACTGGCTGAAAGTACGCCGTGAGTGGCTGGAATACGGTGTTCTGCCTAAAGAGCAGATCGGCGAAGGCAATGTTTATCAACTGCGAGTTGGCGACGATAGCAACGTCAGCGGCCTGCTTGAACGCTTTGGTAAGGTGCCGCTCATTTCATGGGTACAAGCCGGGGCTTGGTGCGAGTCGATCTGCAACTTTGAACCTTACGACGCAGACGAGTGGCTTTCATGCCCAGTGCCTATTAGTCCGAGTGGCTATGCACTGAGAGTCTTGGGCGACTCAATGACTAACCCAGGGCCAGGTAGAAGCTACCCGACTGGCTGCATTATCTTTGTTGATCCAGAGGTGCCAGCCAACACAGGGGATCGTGTGGTTGCGCGGGTTCCGCGTACCAATGAAGTGACCTTCAAGGTACTGGTAGAGGATGCAACTCGGTTTTATCTGCGCCCGATCAATCCGCAATATCCAATCATTGATATTACGGAAGAGACGCATATTTGTGGAAAGGTAGTTGGGTCGTTTATACCTGAGTGAATATTAACCGTATTAAAGTACAGCTCTCAAGGGGGGGGTCTGCTCAAACGATATAACTTCTTCTTTTGATGTACCCTTGCCATCAAACTTATGAGGAATAGATATCAAGACGGACACCCCAACACCTTCCTTGATCCATTGATGGCATGCAATGTTCAACTCGTGACTACCAACTGTATCAACGTGGTATGCATTCCCCGAATCGAATACACAGTGCTTCCTCACCTCTAAACCATTTATACATGTCAGATTTAGACGAAATCCATCAGTGGGCTGCAATGCTTTAAAGGTAAACATAAACCAGTGATCTAGGCCGTACTCTCGCACATGCAATTCAATATCTAAATGGTCGTGACCACTTCCAATTTCGTTTGTATCAATAGAGCCCAGCCGATCATGTGACCCGACATTTTCTTGAGGAAAAAGCTCGACAGCATCAAAAACTTTTCTTTGCCCATCCGGCTTATGGACGATTACTTTCTCAACTCGGGAGTTTATGTCCCCCTCATCAAATCCGACCTGTATTGGTTGATACCCAGATGCTGCCGGAAACAACCTATAAGAATAGATCCCATTAACAGCCACTAACTTTTTTTCATAATCATAAAAAGCCCGCGCGGTAATAGTATAATTACTCCGAACACTTTTATTCTTAACTTCAAGAGTATTACTGACATGATGCTCATAAAATCTAGTAATATTAGAATACTTATTACTTTCCTCATCACTAGCTTTGAGAATGGCGTGCAACGCTTCTTCTTTATCCTTGGTGCTGAGATTACCAAGAAAACGCCTACTAACAACTACATCCTCTAACAGATCTTTAATTTTATCTACAAACTCAGCAGTACCCATCGTGTAAGTAAATATAGAGGCTACGATAATTGCTACTGCCACACTTTGCAAAAGCTGGATAATGACATAGAGCACAAAACCTATTTGACCGAAATATTTATTAAGGATAATAGCTAGAAGAAGAAGTATCACCCCCAGCCATAGATACTTAGAAAATAACAGCTGTGTGTGTCTCATTGTAATTAATCACTTATATCAACAAGTCTGAAATCAATTTTTAAGCGCTTTATTATAGCTAAAGCAGTTTTAATCCTGAGCGCTCAGCGCGCGACATCAATATGACATCATTTCGATTTTTGACAAAGAAAATTAGTTACGGTTTGCAGTAATCAATAGGCCTTTTTTAGCTGTTGACACAAATCAACCATTGGTTGATATTAACCTCACTCTCCCACCACAGAGCGAGGCAACACCATGCACACCACAGCAACCCTGCACGTCCACCCAACGTGCGCCAGTAACCGTCGACTGATTGAGCAGCTGCAAGCCACCACCGGCTGCTTGGTCGTCCTCCACAACCACAAGCCTACGCTGGTTCCGCGCAGCAATCGCCCTACCCCGTTCGATCCAAACAACGGAGGGCATGCGGCATGAACCGGTTTACTTTGGCGGATAAAACCCTTCGCCTACTGGCTGCGCAGGTCAATTTGAACGGCACGTTTAACCACGTTTGCCGCCCCCAAAATACCAACCAGCCGTTGACCTTTGAGTTACAGGTTGAGCGTGGTTCACCCGAGACGGTGTTCACTGTGATCATGGGCCACGAGAAGCACAGCCTAATGGTGCATGCCCCTAACAAAGACACGCACCTGGTGGTCGCTGACTTTATTGAGTCCATCGTCAATGGCCGCATGGACACTGCCGAACCGGCAACGCCACGCGTGAGCGCTGAGTCAGTCGAACGTGGACAATTGCTGGACGCCAAACAACACGAGCAGTTGCGCCAATTGGTGCGCAACGGCGGCTCCTTGTTGCTCGACATCGGTTTCGATGAAGACGTTCGAGTGGCTGTGCACCTCACCCTTAGCCGTACGGGCATCACGGCGATCATCGTCGCCGGCGACACATGCCCGCGCACTCAGTGTTTTACAGCCTATGGCGACGAGCAACACTGCGTTGATCGGCTGATGCAGTCCCTCACCCACTTAGCTGCGTCGGTGGTTCCTGCCGCGCTCGCCGCTTAGGAGGGGGTATGGAACGCACCCTCGCCAAAGCGGCCGCGCACCTGGGAACAACGCGGCCCAAGCTGATCAAGTTGATGCGCGATAAAGGCTTGCTCAATGACCGTAACTTGCCAGCCTTCCCGGTTCGGGATCGCGAGTTTTTACGGGTCAAGGACAGCAACTGGTTCCACGCTGAACTCGGCATGCAGTACAGCCAGTCGACCCGGGTGCGTCAGCCCGGCATCGCTTGGCTGGCCGAACAGTTAGGCCTAGCCCTGCCACCGATTGCGGCTGACCACCGTGACGTGGCCTAGGGAATACGCGCGGCAGATCGTGGCCATGCCGACACGCGAGGAGCGCAACGCTGCGCTCCTTGAAGTGCCGGAACATTTGCGCGAGCTGACCAAGCGCCACTGCCTGAACGCCTGGCACCACCCGACCCGTCGCCCACCCAAAACGAGCGCGCCCTCCCATGAGTAATGCCAATCAAAGCCCGCTGCGGCTAGTGCCAGCACCGGACGCGGCTACCGTTGAGCTGCTGTATCGCAACTTCGGTGACGTGCTGATCCCCCTCGACAAGCTGCGCGAACAGTACTTTCGTTACCTGAACGAACAGTCGTTCATCGCGGAAATCATCAGCGGCCGGATTCAACTGCCGATCACCACACTCGACAGCAGCCGCAAGGCCACCAAGTTTGCCCACATCAAACACGTGGCCGCCCTGATCGACATACGTGCGTACAAGGCGGACGAAGAGATGGGCAAAGCGCACACCGATGCGGCTGAACCGAACAACTGACCCAACGCTGCCACCACCAGCCAAGCACCAGGATCACACCACATGACTTCGACACAGATCTACGCGCTGATCTTTCTGGCCTTCAACGCTGCCTTTTTGTATTGGACCGGCTACAAAACCGGCCTGGCCGATGGCCGCAAGCATCAACACGGTGCCAGCACCCGGAGGAAAGCGGGATGAAGCCCTCACAGACAAACACCCCAACCGCGCCCGCTTTGCTCTGCATCGAAAGCGGGAGCGACACGCCTGTAAAAAACAGTCTCTGTTGCGCAGCAACAGGCGTTATTAAAGCCCTTCGCGCCACTGCGGGAGTGCTTATACCCCACGTAAAGCTGCGCCGGGCAGCGCGTGTTGATGCAACGCTAAACGCTCAAAACCGCCCGCTCGCGCAGCTTGTGGTGGGGTATACGGGCCAAACAAGATCAACTGCGTCTCTATCAGCAGCCAACATTCAGGCGGTGGAACTATGAATACTCAATTTCTGCTGCTTGCGCAGTATGGCGGCCAGGCAATCATTCCTCTTGAGCGAGTGTGCGCTGACTACTTTAGCCATCTGACACCCGAAAAGATGAAGATGAAAGTCGCAGCAGGCCAGATTGACCTGCCACTTGTAGCCATCGAACGCAGCCAAAAGTCAGCACGCGGGGTTCACCTTGCCGACCTGGCTGCCTATCTGGATACCCAGCATGCACGTGCTCGTACGGAGCATGACAAGCTGATGCGCAACTCTAGTCTACGCCGCGCTTCTTGATTCGCTTCCGGGCCTCAATGATGGGGCCCGTTACTATCGTCTCCAGCCAAGACCAGTTTTCGTAAGGATCGCCATTCCCTTTCAAGTGCGTATATCTGCGCATTGAATTCCAGTCCCGGTGGCCGGATACAGAGGCAACTTTCGGGATATCCCAGCCCATTTCAAATAGGCGGCTGACACCATCGTGGCGAAGGTCATGAAAGTGCAGGTCATCGATCTCAAGAAAGTGGCAGGCACGGGTAAAGGATGCCGAGATAGAGCGAGAGTTATACGGGAAAACATCCTCTGCAACCTTTGGCATAGACATCATGATCCGCCACGCTTCATCAGGGACATGGCACCAAACGTCATTGCCGTACTTCTGACCCGGATTCTTCATATCAGTGATCAGAACCATCTGGCGCTGTTCATCTAAGGCATTCCATTTGATGCGCGTGATTTCTTCCTGTCGACGCGTAGAGAACAGTGCAAAGGCAGTCACCCGGACCATGTCTATTTCCTGCTTGCGCCGGTCTCGCATCTCACCGAAGTATTTAAACAGCTTTTCCAGTTCTTCAAGTGTTGGGCGACGGTTCCTTTCCTTGCTGCGTGTCACCGCGCCCATCTTGCGCAATACCTTGCGCGCATCGGGCATGGCCATTGGATCGATGTCATAGCCCCACGCTGGCCGCGCTACAGAAAGCACGGCACCCAAGTGAGCCAGGTCATTGCCCACGGTCTGCGCCTGTATGCCATCGTCCGTCATTCGTCTATCAGCGTACTCCACCAGCTTCTGGCTGGTGATCTCTCTATCCTCCAGCTTGCCTAACCAGGTTTCACCGATAGCCTTGAGTGTGGCGCGCTTGGTCTTCCCTAGCGGCCTCAGCTTTTCGTACTCCAAAAGATAGCGGTCGATCATCTCCTTGACCGTCACACCTGATCGATTGGCCTTCTCGATTGCTCCAGGAACTGACATTTCAGTTTCGACACGTTTGATCCAGGCCTGCGCGGTCGCCTTGCGGTCGAACGTCTGGCTTTCCTGATAAACTGTCACACCCTTTTGCATGATGCGGATCTGCGCGGTGTAACCCGTCGATCCATCTCTGCGCTTGCGAACGGTGATAGTGCCCATGATTTTGCTACACGAATATTCGGATTTGCTACATTGTAGCAACGAGCATTCAAAAACAAGCAAAAACAGCGGTAAACAGTAGTGAACGAGAGTTACCCGAATGCACACCAAACCCGCAGAAAACCTAGCCCGCCCACTAGATTCGGTATCTAGGAGGTTTTCTGTTGCACCCATGATGGATGATACGTACTGAATCGCTAGCGCCTTTAAAACAAGGGCTTTAGCCCTGCCTGAATTTTATCTGTACCATTTTCGTACCAGCCAACTATCACGCCCTCCATTTAAAGCCTCCAGTCTTGAGCCTTCTCGTCGCCCCCAGCACATCCAGTGCAGAAAACAATATCGACCCAATACATCTATCCCATTCCATGCACCCTGATTCTATAGGGAGGTTGAACGGGAGATTCAAAACCGACAGCCTCCACTTTTCAACAAGGCCACCGGTTTAAAGAGACTGTAGAGGAGCGGTGTGCGCAAAAGCGCTCCCATGAGTTTGTGCGCCAACCTGTGAATCTGCCGCCTGATAGGGCATGTGTGTTTTTTTGGAGAAAGCCATCGGAAAAAGGTAAGAACGGTAAGTACTTGGGTAAAACGTCTGAAACGCCCGGATTCAAAAGGCTACAGCCGATACGGTGCAGGTAATATCTGAGTAACCTATAAGTAATCTAATTACTCTTTCATCAAGTAATTACCTATAAGGATCATAGCCTTATAAATCAATGACTTACGCTAAAATTACCTTGCGCATCACTCAAAATAACCTATCTGTGTAACACGCCAAAACCAACAAATACGGGGCTTCCAGCAGCCTCTAGGCCTGTTGTGCTATTGAATTACCTTTTTCCGTCAGCGCTCCTGAAAATCCGAGCTGATGGAATTGTTCGTGAGCGGCTACTATCGGCCGATTCTGTTGAAAAAGTCGGCTTCGAATTCCACGCTAGAAAAGCACGCATCTGAGATTGAAATATGCATTTTTGGCAGAGGGTTCAGTACTCGGATTTCACATAGCAGCGTGCAACAGAGGTGTTTTCACACCTCAATATTCGAGTGTTTTGGGAAAACCGCCTTTTTCAACACAATAAGCCAAATAGCGCCGCTCAAAAGTGCCTAAGAAAGCCGGGCGACTAAATAGAGCCAAGATTGCTCTGTTTAATATGGCATCCTTGCCGAAGTCAAAACTGCGATGTCGATCTACCTGCTCGCGCTTTCTCCCGACAAGGATTAATCAAAGCGTTACCAAAGTAGATCTGTTATCATTCTCAAGTTTCGAAATTGGATAGGCATTCGGCATCAAGATCAAAACCTAAAAATATTTTATCTTTATGCTGGCTTTGGCACGGCTGATACACACCAACTAACCAGCGATCCTCCAATATCTGCCCATAGACTTGATAACAATTCACATTCAGACGGATCCATTTTTGCGTATTGATGAATTTGATCTTTAACGGCTCTCTTCTCAGGCCAAGGTTTCAAAACTTCACATTGGCATTGTTTTGGAGTGCAGGTAGCAGGGCATGACAAGTTCCCCAAGCCTAGTGCCTCACGCCAGTAATCCCAACCACCATTCAATTGCTTCAGGCCACCCACAGAGAAACCTTTCTTATAATCCCAAAAAAGTTTGGCTTCAGGAAAGCCAGCAGTGTCTAAGCCTTTGATTTGCTCAGCAATCGCTTGAGAGGTTGGCGATGTGCATTTTTCTTTAAGAAAACTCATAGGAACCAAGTTTTCTACCTCATGAAAATCTAAGTCTAGGTGGGATGATAATGCTAGATTTATATCATTTACGGCCCTAACTTCGGCGCTAGTAGCTCCGGAAATATCTGTAGGGAACTTTTTGTCTGAGTCAGTAATACAAAGACAAAACTGATTGTTGCGCCTCTGAGCCTCGGCGTAAACTGCATGAGTTCTTCCTCCACCACCATGAATCGGTCGGTAGTTCCTATTCAAAAAACCTGGACTTAATTTTTCTTCGATATACCAGCGTGAGATTATCTCATAGATAAAATCATCCTGAATTTCTTCATATATAATTTCTGTAGGGCTTCGGAGATTAAGCTGCGCAACGTATGAGAGAGGGATTGATATTACATCCACGTCGCCACGCCGAGTCGCAGTGGGTATATTTTCAGATAGAACAATCTCAGCGAAAGTTGTAACCATGCTTTTTATAGATGCAAATTGAGCATACCTATTCGCTAATCCTCTGAATGCTGCTCGAGCAGAAGTGCCCAAGCAGTCTAGGCTAGCCAAATATCTAAGAGTGCTAATATTGCCCGTAACAATGTGCGTTCCCGCTCTAACAACTGCTGCAATATCCTCTAAAGAACCGATGATTCCGGGCATCAGATCATCGCCCAGCTGACTTATAGTATCATCAAGATGAATTAACAAATCACACCTCGAAATCAAAAAAACCAAATGGCCAGTTCAGTAGTGATCCAGAATTATCATAACGGCTGAACTCTACTTGAGTATTGGAAGTGCTTGATGATTTCGAAAATAAAATAATACTCGAATCTTCTTTGGGGATTGCACCATCAGAGGTCATTAGCCCAACTTTATTTATGATAACTTCGCTATGCGTTTCCAAAATTATGAATAACTGTGTCTGATTTTTCTTTGCTAGCTGGGACGCCCTCACGAGGATCTCAGCTAACTTAGCTTGAAAGCGGGGGTGTAAATGAAGTTCTGGTTGTTCTATGACACAGATGTGGGGTACTGAGTACATCTGCATCTGCGGTTTTGAAGCTTTATTTAAAATTGTCCATAGCTGAACGAGCACAGGCATGACTTGAGAAAACCCAAACCCCATGTCCGCCAGATTATAAGTTTGATTAGACTGCGAGAAAGTGATACGGAGACTTACATGCCCCCCGTCGAAAGCTGCCGAAATTTTTAATCCTAGTTCAGACATCATCCAGGTTTCTAATGATAAACGGTCGCGATCAGACAGATTACGGATAAACATTGCCAAGTTTTCGCCCTTAGAATCAAGTTCGGAAACGGCTAAGTCCTGAGACCTATAATATCGCTGAGCGGAGGCGCGCACAGGCTCAATATAACTCACCCTACGAAAAGTATAATCCAAAATATCATCAATGTTGTGCAATACCAGTGGTAGCTTGCTGAGTAATAGTAAGTCTCGATATTCAATATAGCTCGAGTCGCTAATGTCTACCTGCGCTGTTTTGTTTTTCCAAGTAACTGTATCATCCAGCGCCATAAACCCTAAAAACATATCTTCGTTACTGCCCACTCGAGCAATATGAGTATGCAATAAGAGTTTATCTTTGCTACTCCGTTTGTGGGAGTATTGAGTGAGAATACTCAGCAGTCGATCACTTACTCGCTGACTTGTGATCGACCCCCACCAACCACTGTAAATCCTTTCTTTACCTAAGTTTTGTCGAGGGCCTATAATGGGGAAAATTTTAGATGCAGGCTGATAATCAAATGAATCGCAATACTCATTATAATTGTTACCATTAACAGTTATAGATGAGATTTTTCCAGCCTCAGAAATATCGATTCTGATTGAATTCCCGTCAATATCAAGATCCACCCCTGCCGTTCGTGTAAGACCGTCCTTACCAAGGGATGCCAGCCGGAGTGAAATATGAATCTTTGATTCGAAATCAGACTTCCTCCTAAACACATGTCTTGCGGGCCCATAATACATGCCGGATGGAACCTTCAATCCAAACTCAAAGGCAATTTCTTTGGCGCCCTCATCCCGGATTAACGCTTCATCAAAATCGCCATAATCGACATATTTCCCAAACCATAGAATAGAGCTTCTAGTGCTTGATTCAGCACTCTGTCTAAGCAGCGGGAACGTGCGCAAGAAAGTGCTTTTGCCGCAACTATTCTCGCCTAGCAGAATTGTGAGAGGACATAACAACACTCTACCAGTATCTTTTAAGCTTCTTAAATTTCTTACTCGAATTGACTCTAGCATGGTTACTTCCAAGTCATAGAAATACAAATGTGCCATACGGATTATTTAAGATAAATTATCCTAAAATATCAATTGGCCACTATATATCATTCAATCAATATTACAGTCAAGCGCGCCTACAAATAATAGTTTTCAGCATGGCTGGATTATCAGGCTATTGTGCTTGTCAGAGTATTTAAGTCTAGAATCTGGTGTTGGAAAAATGCGCTACTGCTCAATGTTTTGTGCAACCAACCACAGGCCGCTTATAGCCGCTTTCTACCGTTGTTTACAGACAGCAATGGGTCGCAAGAGGTTTTCTGGAATGACGGCTATTGGCCGATTCTGTTGAAAACAGTCGGTTTAGGTTTCCACGACAGAAAAGTACGCGTCTGAGATTGAGGTCCGTGTTTTGCGCACGCGGTTTAGGACTCAGATTTGACATAGCAGCGTGCAAAAATGGTGATTTCACTACTCAATGCATGGGTCGTCATGCCGGCTCGACTTTTTCGACACAATCGGCCGGTAGCGGCCTGTGGCTACCTGGAGAAATCGGTGGGTCTTTACCGGACAGGCAAAAGAGCATTCGTCATCGTCTACCAATTCGAGCACAAACAAGTGCCACGTAGATGTGAATTCACTACTATTGTCTCAAAAACCCTACCTTTGCAGGGATCCGCAGGGTTTTCGTCTCCCGAAACTCTCTGCCCAGCTCACAGCCCTGCCAACTGTCAGCGAGGTGCAGAACTGCGGAAAAAAAGACCTATTAAGCCCGCAGGCGAGGTGGGGGGACGACGGCGCGCGCATGGTAAAGCCTAGCAACGGCACCCACCCATTTTTCTGAAGACTAAAGCAGAAAGCACCAGGTATAGTGTCATCAAAATAGACAGCTAATATTAAAAACCATTGGGAATAGAACATCATGATTCCGAGAAAAACCCTAGCAATCATGAACATTACAAACAAATCACTACAGGCTAAAAAAGGATATTGAGCATGGAAATCAAATCAATACTCACGGACCACAAAGTTTCAGCAAGAAGCATCCTTATTGAAATAAAAGTTGCGGACTATTTAAATCTAGCCAAAGAGATATTGAAATCCAACCAATTTCAGCGCAAGAGAGTCAGAGGGTCAAAAAGTGTATATTCACTTTTGAAAAAAGACATTCTTTCCGGATGCGTAATGCCTCCGATCGTACTAGCGTACACTAGAGAGAAAGGCAACTTAGAAGACAACCTTGAAAACTCAATCAAAACAGAGAGCGGGCACTTCTCCCTTTTAGACGGACTACAAAGAACCTATACTCTAATAGATATCGAACAAGAGACCGCTGACACTCCGAATATACAGGAGGGGTTTTTAAATGGGAAAATTCGATGCGAAATATATGAAGGCATAAACAGACTGGGTATTTTATATAGAATGCTGACCTTGAATACAGGTCAGACAGCTATGTCTCTGCGCCACCAAATTGAAATCATGTATCTTAATTTTCTAGATATCGATATTCAGGGTGTGCGACTGGTCAGAGAAGTTGATGATTCTAGAGCCAGGCAGGCTAACGAGTACAACTTTCGCGATGCCATTGAAGGATTCAACTCATATATAGAGAGAAGCGAATCACCTCTTGATCGAGGAGATATTCTCGATAACATTTCAAGCTTAGAGAACCTTGCAAAAGAAAATAATGATAAAGATTTATTCAAAGAGTTCGTTTCATCGTGGGATGATTTTATGAGAAAAATCCAATCACTCAACATCCAATATCCAAGTGATGATACTGATTCAACTGATCCTGACCACTCTGAGAACTCTACAAAAAAACTTTGGGCAGCCAATGGTGTGCAAGCTTTTAAAAGAGCACAAGCTATTTCAGGCTATGGTGCGGCTATAGGCTTACTAAGAGATGATGACGAGAAACTCCACTTCGATACTCTTTCGGTAGCAGATATTATTATCGGCTCAGAACCTGAAGACTTCATCACACAACTTAACGATTCTATAGACAATATCAACTCAAGAGCAAAAAAGATTGGTAACGCACAGCGACTTTTCTTCAGGCAGTTTTTCAAAATGCTGTTCTGGAAAGAGTCCGGTTGCTACCTCAACCTATTCAAGTCACAAGAAGAAGCTTACAAGAGCTCTATAAAAATCGGTATCTAATCATGCGAAACCAATACCGATTAAAACGCATTATAAAACTCAAACATAAAGATAATTCTGGAGAAATAACCACATTAGAAATACCTAAAAACCTAAACCAAGATAACCTTTCCAAAATAAATCTTAGCGAGTACTCCGTCTCAATTGTCGCTATTGACAGAGAACTCGCCGAAGCCGAAATAACGACACTAAAATTAAAAAACACAACTATCGGATTTCTAATACCAGGACAAGCAATTTTATCACCTGACTCACCAATGAACGAAAACAGCTACTACGGACCTTACTCTTTAATTGCTGCAATAACAGCCTGCAGCAACTCTTTTGAAAGCAATTACGATCTCTCCTCTCCTACAACTAATGACGGCATCTTCTTTACAGATCTATTTTATGCTGTCGTCTGGATCAAAAAGCTTGAGGTTTCTAAGGAAAGTTTCTTTGACTTGTATTTTGCTTGCCTAGCTAGGTCTGGTATTTACTTCTCCCCAAAAAAAGAAAAACCACTACCGAACAGCAGAACTCTAGAGACGTATAGCAATGAGATTCGCCTAACAAAAAACAAAGAGCAAAGATCTTATGTGAGCTTAATTACTGGTGAGCTTTCACCTTTCACCCCAGATCCATTCCTAAGATTTTTCTATCTATATCAAGTAATAGAAAGTCTGATGACTGATGAGTACGAATCAAAATACCTCGCGATCAAAACAAAACTCGACGCGCATGGTACGCCAACTATCACTCAACTTCATGATTTTTTAGACGACTTTCGAGACATATCAAAAGAAAAAACACGCATACTCAATGCATTACAACCAAGGTGTATCGATAGTGAAAAAAGCGCTGAAAAAATACTCACAGCGCTTGGTGAAAGTTTTGAAAAACTTGATTTCCCTGGGAAAATTTATTGCCTAAGAAACATCATATTTCATGATTTCAAGAGAATACATAAACTATCTGCCGAAATCGCAGAACTAGAGGAAAATTTAATGAACTACATATTAAACATCAAACTTATATAAAGGCACAGCACCACCTAAATCGCTTCTTCTCTAGAGAGATAGATTTCCTGCATATTTTCGAGGCTGACTCATACATAAGCTTTAACGACGTACAGTATGAGCCAGCTCAATTGATAATTTATTTTTTAACTTTACAACAACTGAAACCAACTCAATCTTCTGATCTATACGCTTTAAACCTAATAACCTCTTCCCCAGCCCACTCATTCAACTGCGCCATACGCGCCTGAATCGGCTCCAGCTCGTTCGCAACAAATATCTGCGCCGCTTCCCGGATCGACCCAAACCCACCCGCGTTCTGCGGCACGATGCCCATTAACTGCGGCGGTATGCGCAGGCTGGCCAGCACGTCATCTCGGGTCTGGTTTTTGATTGAACTAAACTCATCCTTGGCGGCAACCTCACTGACTGGGATCAACTGGATGCCGTCCTTCTTGCCGTTGGGCGAGTAGACAAACAGATTGCGAAAGTTGCCCGGCCCCTTGGAATCCTTCAGCGCTTTGCGCAGTGACTCGACGTCTGATTCGTTCTGCGCCGGGTCGGTCATGTAGAGGATGAAACCGGCATGGCTGCCGTTTTCGTAGTACTTGCGGCGAAACAACGTCGCCGATTCGTTGAGCAACGCTGACTGGAGCGCACTGATCCATTCCGGCAGACCGTACACCTCCTGGTGCAAGTCAGCTTCGCGCAGCTGGAATATGCTGCCCGCGTCGAATTCGTGTTCTTCCTTCCAGCCCTGCACCAGGAAATAACGCCCGTCCTGCCCTGCCCGCATGTACTTGGCCAACGCTGGTTTGAGTTGAAAGGTCGAGCCCAGCATCGAGCGGCGCGCTTCGATGTAGCCGTTGCCGAGACTGAGAAAATCCAAGGCGAACTGTTCAAACGCGGCCCGCGACAGCAGCCGGTGCGGGATAAAGGTTTTGCTCAGCAGGTTGCGCTTGAAGGTCAGGCCCGAATGCAGATGCACGCTGGAACCCACCGAGCGCGACAGCCCGTCGAGCGACAACGGCGGTTCGTACCAGCGCCCGTTAAACCAGCATTCCAGATAATCAAACACCGCACGACCGCCCAGCACCGGGGTCGGATCGCCAAAACTGAAGGCCTGAATCGACTGATTCACTTTGCCGTCTGCCACGTGAGGTGCGGCGACCGATTGATCGTTCATTAAAAAATCTCCATCCGCCCGGTATTCGAGGCGGTTTGCCCCTCCAGCGGTTCGTTGTGCAATGCGTGAAAGAGCGCCCAGGCCAGATCGGCGTGGCCGGTGGTGTCGTTGCGCCCTGCGGTGTAGGTGTATTGGCGACCGCCTGCGGTGACGGTTTTGCGGATGGCCATCAGCGACTGAGCCATGTCCGTCCAGCCGGCGTCGAACTCCAGCCGGCCGTTGTGGATCACGTCATAGGCTTTGAGCACCAAGCGGGTTTTGACTTCGGGCGAGTAGCTGAAGGTAGTGACATTTGGGAAGAACTGGCGCACCAATTGCGCCACGCCGCTGCCCAAGCCGGTGACATCGATGCCGATGTAGGTCACCCAATAGCGGTCGCAGACGCTTTTGATAAACGCCGCCTGTGCTGCGAAGTCCATGCCCCGGAACTGGTGGCGTTCCAGTACACGGAACTTGCCACCGGGCACCAGCGGTGGCGCGCACACCACCAAACCGGAACAGTCGCCGGTTTCAGCCGGGTCGTAACCGATCCACACCTGTCGGTCGCCGAACGGGCGTGAAGCAAACGGCTTGTAGTCTTCAGCCCACTCGACCCAGCTATCGACCATGCAGGACTGCAAAAGGGCCAGCGGAAAGATGCTGGCTCCGTCGTCAACAAAATCACACATCAACAGGTTGGCGAACGCTTCCGGGCTGTACTCGCGGCGCAGCTCCTCAATGTCGAACAGGTCACAGCCGCCCCGCTCCGCGTCCAAAATGGTGACAATCTGCCGCCATACCCGATCCTCACAGAACCGCCCTTGCTGCAGACTGCCGTGGGAGGTGTCGACTTTGGTGTGTTGCGCGGCGGGCTTGCCCTTGTTAAAACGCTCCCCCGTCCAGAAGGTATACGCCTCGTGGGCCATGCTCGATGGCGTGGAAAAGTAGGTTTTACGCCACTTCTTGTGCATCGCCATGCCCGAAGCGACCTTGTTCAGCTCTTCAAACTTGAACGTCCAGAAGAACTCGTCGAAGTAGAAATTGCCGTGATAACCCTGCGCCGTTCGGGCGTTGGTTCCGAGAAAAAACAGCTCAGCGCCGTTAGGCAGCACAATCGGATCACCCGTCAGTTCGACCCCGCACACCTCGCGTACGAACGCCAGGATGTAGCCCCGGAACAAGTAGGCTTGGTTCTTGGATGCTGACAGGAAAATCTGATTACGCCCGGTCTCCAGCGCATCGATAAACGCCTCGCGGGCAAAGTAGTACGTGGCGCCGATCTGTCGACTTTTTAGAATGACCCTGGTGCGTTGATTACCCGCCCGGTACCAGTCTTTCTGGTAATCGAAACAGCCATCAATAAACGCCTCGCGCAGCAGCTCGATCTGGTCTTCGCTGATCTCGTTTTTGACTGCTTTTTTCTTCGGCTCGCTGTTGCGCTTGGCAAGGTTCGGATTGAGGTCAGTTTCAGTACCTCCGCCCTGATAGCGCACGATCCGTGCTTGGCGCTCAAGCTGGCGATGCAGCAGATCAATTTCCTTAAAGTCGCCGCTGGTCTTGCCCTCTTTGAGGATCAACTGCACCAGGCGTGCTTCCAGTGCGCCGCCGATGCGCTCGACGTTGTCCGCCCGATCCCACTCGTCGCGGGTCTTCCAGCTGTGTAGCGTTTTCTCTTTTTCGCCCGTAGCCTCGGCGATCTCACAGATGCGCCACCCCATCCAATACAGAAATTTGGATTGGCGGCGCGCATCCATCGGTAACAAAGCGGTCGTAGTCATGGCCGCGATGCTGCCGCCCGCGCCCGTTCCTCAATAGCAGCCCCCCTTGTACACCCCGGCCCTACAAGGGCGCCTCGTTGCCGCAACACGCGCGCGTCCCGACCATGCCCTTCATTGCAACGCGTCTTTCCGATAGGAACGCGCCCCACGCATTGAGGATCTACGGCATGAAAAAATTTCGCAGCAAATGGTTCCGGGTTGCCGTTGAAGGCGCGACCACCGACGGGCGTCGCATTGAAGGCGACTGGATCGACCAGATGGCCACCAGTTACGACCGCAGCAAATACGGCGCCCGCGTGTGGATGGAACACATTCGCGGCACCCTGCCCGACTCTCCTTTCCGCGCGTACGGCGACATTCTTGCGGTCAAGGCTGAAGAGGTCGAAATCAACGGCAAAAAGGTGCGGGCGCTGTTTGCCCAGATTGAGCCGACAGACGATTTAGTCAGCATGGTCAACAAGCTGAAGCAGAAGATTTTCACCAGCATCGAAGTGCGCGAGAAATTTGCCGACACCGGCAAGGCTTACCTGATGGGCCTTGGCGTCACTGACACCCCGGCCAGCCTTGGCACGGAAATGCTGGCCTTCTCGGCACAGCATCCAGATGCCAGCCCGCTCAAATCGCGTAAACAATCGCCAGACAACCTGTTCACCGTGGCCGAAGAAACCGAGTTGGTGTTTGAGGAATACGAAGAGAAACCCGGCATCGGCGCCCAACTGTTCAGCAAGGTTCAAGACCTGCTCAAACGCAAAGAATCCCGGGACGACAGTGAGTTCGGTGCGATTGGCCAAGCCGTCGAGGCCATTGCCGAGCACGGCAAAAGTCTGGAAGAGCAGTTCTCAGCCGCCCAGACCAGCAACAGCGAACTGCGGACCCAAGTGCAGCAACTGAGCACGGACTTGAACACGTTGAAAACCACCCTTGGCAACACTCAGGATCATTCCCAACTCTCTCGCCCCCCGGTGACCGGTGGCGGCAGCCAGGCACTGGCTGAATTCTGACCTGACGGCCCACACCTGCACGCCCACGACCGGAGACACCCATGCGTAACGACACACGAAAACTCTTTACCGGCTACCTCAGCCAAGTGGCCAAACTCAATGGCGTCGAGTCTGCCAACGCCACGTTTAACGTAGACCCGAGCATCCAGCAAAAACTGGAAACCAAGATTCAGGAATCCAGCGAGTTCCTCGGCAAGATCAACATCATCGGGGTCGATGAGCAGGAAGGCGAAAAGGTCGGTCTGGGCGTTGGCAGCACCATTGCCGGCCGCACTAACACCAACGTCAAAGCCCGCGAGCCACGCAGCATCGGCACCTTGTCGAGCGACAAGTACAAAGCCGAAAAAACCGACTTCGACACCTTCGTCACCTATCGCCAACTGGATGCCTGGGCCAAGTTCCCGGACTTCCAGACACGCCTGTCGAGCGCCATTGCCCAACGCCAAGCCCTGGACCGGATTCAAATCGGCTTCTATGGCATCAAGGCTGCCGAACAAACGGACCGCGTCGAAAACCCGCTGCTGGAAGACGTCAACATTGGCTGGCTTGAGCAGTACCGTTTGCACGCTCCCGACCGCGTACTCAAAGAAGGCGCCGAGAAAGGCAAAATTCGCATCGGTAAAAACGGTGACTTCAAAAACATCGATGCCCTGGTGTATGACGCTATCCAGTTGCTTGACCCGTGGTATCGCCGCAATCCGGGCCTTGTGGTGCTGACCGGCCGTGAACTGGTACACGACAAATTCCTGGCCCTGGTCAACAAAGACCAGGACGCCACCAACACCCTGGCCAGCGACCTGATCATCTCGCAACGTCGCGTCGGCGGGCTGCCGCTATACGAGGTGCCTTACATGCCCGAAGGCGCTGTGCTGATCACCACCTTCGCCAACCTGTCGGTTTACTGGCAACTCATGGCCCGCCGTCGCTACCTGAAAGAAGAACCGGAGTGGAACCGCATCAGCAACTACGAGTCGTCAAACGACGCCTACGTGGTCGAGGACTACGGCCTTGGGTGCCTGCTGGAGAACATCACCCCGGTCGATACGGTTGAACCTGATCCGGTCAGCGAGGGTTAACTCATGGCGCTCAGCCTTGCTCAAGCCCACCAACGCCGCGCCCGTGCGGCGATGGAATCCGCTAAAACCGCGCCCATGCAGTCAATGGCGGGCGCGACGGCGTACGAGCATCAGCTCAACCAACTGCTTCAGGATCGGCTGCGCCTGAAGTCGATCCAGTCCAACGAAGGCAAGGCCGCGCTCAAGCTCCAGCTGCTGCCTGAATACATCCCTTACGTCGAAGGCGTGCTTGAAGCCGGGAACGGCGCGCAAGACGAAGTCATGACCACCGTCATGGTCTGGCGGATCGATGCCGGCGATTACAAAGGCGCACTGGATGTGGCGGCCTACGTGCTCAAACACAAATTGGTAATGCCGGACCGTTTTGAGCGCACCACCGGCTGTCTAGTGGCCGAAGAAATCGCCTCAGCCGCGCTTAAAGCGCAAAAGGCTGGGGACGACAGCTTCGACATTAGCGTGCTGTATCGGACCCTCGAAATGACCGAAGACCAAGACATGCCCGATCAGGCTCGCGCCAAGCTCTATCTGGCTGCCGGACGCGCCACGCTGGTCAGCCTTAATGCTGAGACACGTGGGCAAGCCGGTCAGTTGGAAGCAGGCATTGACCTGCTCAAACGGGCCATTGAGCTGCACGACGGTTGTGGCGGCAAAAAAGACCTGGATAGCGCCGAGCGCCTGCTGAAAAAACACACCGCTACAGCCGAATAAGCTGCAGCGGTTAACCGAGCGTCCCCACGCACCCCGCCGGCTCGGGACTGAACAGGCAGTGTCTTTAGCACTGACCTGTAACACCCCGACCACCGGCGACCTATTTAGAGCTTACGCATGAGCGGATTCATAGCCAGCGGCAGCACGCCCAGCGGCCATATCAACACCGACACTTTCTGGCCGTCCATCGATCTGGATGCGTTGCGCAGTACCTTGCGCGTCGATGCCAGTGTCACCCCGGCGCGCCTGGAAACTGCGTGTATCTCGGCTGCCATCAACCTCAACCGCGAGCTGAAAGACTGGCGTGTCATTCAACAAGCAGCCGGCTACAGCGAGCTGGCCCAAGTCCCTGCCGAGCAGGTGCAAGACGTTTCGGCGTTGGTCCACCTCTATCGTCGCGCCATTGAGGCCGGTACCGGCGCCGAAGTCTGTGAACGCTATCGCTCCTACGACAGCACCAACAGCGGCAATAAAAACGCCGAAGAACTCACCCCGAGTATCGACGACTACCGTCGCGATCTGCGCTGGGCAGTGCGTGATTTTCTCGGTACCAATCGCACCACCGTGGAGTTGATCTGATGACCATCTCGGTGCGCGCCCAACAAAACGACACGGTTGACGCCTTGTGTTGGCGCCATTACGGCCGCACGGCGGGCGTGACCGAGGCCGTGTTAGAGGCCAACCCCGGTCTGGCCGAACACGGCCCGTTTCTGCCACATGGCACCCCGGTGAACCTACCCGACGCCCAACCCGCCGCGCCTCAGCGGCACGTGGTGAACCTATGGGACTGAACCGCTGCAAAACCTGGAAACCACGCCCCTTGGACACTGGAAAACATCACATGCCTGAACGTCCCGACACTTGGGCTTGGTTGGCCACCTGGCTCGAACAGAATTGGCCAACCCTGTATGCCGGGGTTTTAGCCCTGGTCATTGCCGGCCTGCGGGTGATGTACGGCGGTGGCACGCTGCGCCGCGTATTGATTGAGGCACCGTTATGCGGCGCCTTGGCCCTCACTGCGAGTCACGGCCTGGCACTGATCGGCGTGCCCATCACCACCGCACCGTTCTTTGGGGGCGTGATCGGTTTGCTGGGCGTGGAAGGCACCCGCGCGGCGGCCAAAAAGTTTTTTATCCGTAAGGTAGAACAATCATGACCACCCTGCGCCACGGCGACCGCTCGCAAGCGGTGCGCATCCTGCAAACCAACCTCAACAGCCACGGGGCCAAACTCAAGGCCGACGGCCATTACGGCGACCTGACCGAAACCGCCGTGCGCGCTTATCAGTTGAAAGCCGGACTGGTGGCCGATGGTATTGCTGGCACTAAAACCCTCGCGAGCCTGTCAGGGGGCGATTGTCAGCAGTTGCTGAAAAACCATGACCTGGTCAACGCCGCCAAACGCCTCGACGTGCCACTGGCCAGTGTTTACACGGTCAATGAAGTGGAATCCAACGGCAAAGGATTTCTCGACAACGGCAAGCCGGTGATTCTATTCGAGCGGCACATCATGTATCGCCAGTTAACAAGCCCTCGTCACGAGGGGGATAACCCGGCCCAACTCAAACAGCACGCTGACGAACTGACCGCCTTGAACCCCGCCATCGTCAACCCAAAGCCGGGTGGTTATGCAGGAGGCAGCGCCGAGCATCAGCGGTTGAGCCATGCGCGGCTGATCGACGACAACGCGGCCCTTGAGTCCGCCTCCTGGGGTGCGTTCCAGATCATGGGCTTCCACTGGCAGCGCTTGGGCTATGACAGCGTCCAGGAGTTTGCCGCCGCCATGAGTGCCAGCGAGTCGCAGCAGTTCGACGCATTCGTACGTTTTATCGAGACCGACTCAGCGCTGCACAAAGCCCTCAAAACGCGTAAATGGGCCGAGTTCGCCAAGCTCTACAACGGCCCGGATTACCAGCGCAATTTGTACGACATCAAACTGCAACGGGCCTTTGAGCGGCATGCGGACTGCGGTTGTGGTCAGGAGGTGGTGGCATGATCGATCTCGACGAAGTCCGCGCCCTGCGGGTGCAGGACGGCGACCTGCTGGTGGTGCCACACAACACCGAAACCGAAGGCATGCATGACCTGATCGAGGCGCTGCGTCATGTGCAGCCCGATGCACGGGTCATCATCATTCGTGGTCCGGTCGAACACCTGGACATCGACACTATGAACCAACTGGGTTGGTACCGCGCATGAGCGCCCTGCGCCAAGTACTGTACGGACTTGCCCTGCTTGGCGCCTTGGCGCTGTTTATCTGGGGTCAGCAGCAACGCATCAACGTTGCACGGCAAGCGACGGAACTGGCGCAACACGATGCGAAAGCAGCACGCGAAGACGCCGCCCGCAATTTGAACACCGCCACCACCCTGAACCGCGCGCTGAACCTGGAGCGTCAGGCACAAAGCCAACTGCGTGGCCTGCACGACCAACTGCGCCAAGGCTTGGCCCAGCGCGAGCTTCAGATAGAGGGACTGAAACGTGAAAACACTGCACTGCGCGATTGGGCTGCCCAGCCTTTGCCTGACATTGCTCGCCGGTTGCGTGAGCGCCCCGCCATCATCGGCGCCGACGCTTATCGTCAGTGGCTGTCCGGCCGTGGTGCCATGCCAACTGCCAGCGACCGGCCCAAACCATAACGGCGACTTGCTCACCGATCAGGAGCGCACCGAAGCCGCGTGGGCCGAGTGCGCGGCGCAGGTCGATATGATTTTTCAACAACAGCAGGCCACGCCATGAACAAGCCCGACAGCCTGCGCGCTCACCTGCTCGCCACCATCGCCGAACTCAAGCACAACCCCGACCGGATGCTGATCTTCATCGACAACGGCAAAGTGCGCTGCACCGCTGCCGCGAGCCTGTCCTTTGAATACAGCTTCGACCTGCAAATCATCCTCACCGACTACGCAGGCCACCCCGACAGCGTGATACTGCCGCTGCTGGGCTGGCTCAGCGTCAACCAATCCGAACTGCTGGAAAACCTCGACAAGTCGGCGCAAGGCATCAAGTTTGAGGCGGACGTGCTGGATAACAGCAAGGTCGATCTGAGCATCCGCCTGCCACTAACTGAGCGCGTGGTCGTGGGCCAGGATGCGGACGGTAACACCACCGTCAAACACCCAGGCGAACCACAGCGAGTCGCCAACTATCTCGACCCCGCATGGCGCCCCGGCAGCTTGGGGCTCGATGGCGAATGGATGATTCAAAATGGCCAATGACCTGGACGCACTGGAAGACTGGGCCGGTGTGCTGCTCAGCAAACTGGAACCCGCCGCCCGGAGCAAACTGGCCCGTTCATTGGCCCAAAAACTGCGCCGCAGTCAGCAACAACGGGTAAAGCAGCAGCGTAACCCCGATGGCAGTGCCTATGCGGCGCGCAAGCCACGTGATCTGAAAGGAAAGAATGGACGGATCAAGCGTCAGGCGAAAATGTTCCAAAAACTACCAAAGGCCAGCTATCTAAAAGCAATGGGCGATGGGCAGTCGATCACTGTGGGATTCACCGGGCGAGTGGCACGGATTGCGCGAGTGCATCAATTCGGGCTGAAAGATCGCGCCGAGGCGAATGCCCCGGAGGCTCGCTACAAACAGAGGGAGGTTCTGGGCTTTACCTCGCAGGATTTGGAACTGATTCGAGACGGGCTGCTGGCTCACCTTAAGTCCTGAATGGTGCACTTGCCGATGGAAGTGCAACAGTTGGCTGTAAATAAGCGGAAGAGCCACAACAAGCGCTCAATCAGGAAAGCTCACGCCTTTATCCCACCAACTGATCACACTGTGCCATCATCAAAAGGAGCATCAAATGACCAAGTACGGGAAAATTGAATCGATCTACAACACCGACATCGTCAACCACTTCTTGTCCAAAGACTGAGAATTAATCGGTAATCCTACCAATGGAACTGACCCTGATACTGGAGCGCCAGCGCCGTGCTATACGCTGGGCAAGCCGGTAGAGCCTACAGGCGCCTAAGGTGTTACGAATAACGCCGCTTATGTCAAACAGGCATCCACACTTGAGCCAGTGCTGGGGCCCTTTTCTTGCCCACGGGAACCACTCCCCCTTAGAGTGGTAGGCCATACACTCCGGCTTTGGTTTTACGCACATTGGGCCGCAGACTCGGGCAAGGAACCGTACATGACCATCGAGCAAGAAGTACTAAGGCACAGCCTGCAAGAAATGAAACTTACATATCCAGCTGAGGCCGCGCTGACCTGCGCATTGCTAGAAATTCTCGACTATGGAAAAAGCCTCATCCGTGACCCCGATCAGCTTCGGGGAATGGTGTTTGCACTTGGCAAAAAACTGTCTATCAAAGGTAATAAGGGGCTGAGCAGCTGGAATGTTTAGCTGCTGCAGTTTGTGAAAGACGGTGCCTTGAGTGAAGAGCAGGCCGCCAACTTCAAACGTCAGGCTGAGGAGATCCGGCGATGAATGGTCGTTACAGTAACGATCCGTTTACCTCGATAAAAATGCCGCCCGAGGTGCTGGACCTCCTGCGCCGCTTGAACGCCATCGAGCGCAGCAGCGACACCCTGCAGGTGCTTCAGGCCAGCTAGCGGGCGTAAGGCGTGATCGAAGCGCTGGAAGCGCTCAAGGTGCTTAAGTCGGCGAGATTGAAAGCCTATACCTGGTCATGGAAAACACCGCGCAGGCGCGGGTTACGGCGCTGCTGTGATCGGGGAAGGGATTCACGAAGACGCGCTACAACACCTGGTGCAACAGAGCGCGGTCAGGGAGTTTGTCGTTGGGCCGTGATGCCAGCCGGGAGAAATGGACGTTTTCAGTGCGCCTCGGCGGGCCGCACTTGCGGCTGATCTTGGTTCGCTCAAGAAGAGAAACTATCAGGACGTGTGCCACGTCTGACAGCAGTGGGACGCATTACTGAAAGGCTCGGGGTTAGAGGCTTTGCAGTTGAGCTATGACCCACTACTGCGACTAAATCGCAGGCAAAAAAAACCGCCTTTGGGAAGGCGATTTTCTTTGCTAATCCAGCTATCAGTGAAGTGTTCTACCGTTCAAATTCATTTCAAGCCATTTATTTACATCAGAATCCCCATGACCGACAGCATTGTCAATCTCGGATACGTAAAGGCTTTCTTCATACTCAATGAAAGGCTTGAGCCGTTTATAAATCTCCTTCGGTGTGCAGTCCGTCTGAATTGCAAAGACCGAAGGTGTCAGCTGTGTTGCTGAAAACTTGTAGATTTCAGCAATAAGTTGTTGGCGCTTAACGCCCAGTTTTCCTGCGTTACAGGTGATCAACATGGTCGGCATAGCCGATATCTCCAATGGAGCAACATTAGTTTATGCCTTTCCTGAGGAGATCAACGGTCCGAATCAATGGTTGCTAAACACATCCATCTTTGGCTCAATGATCAACCGTCAGGGCCGACGATTCATTTCGGTTTCAGGTTCTAGATTGGTGCGGGTGAATACGGTATCGGTCTCCAAACTTAAGCCGTGTTCGCCTGCAAGCTTCGTCCCCTCCCAAACCTCACCAAATGAGGCCAGAGTTCACCA
Source organism: Pseudomonas sp. ESBL9 (assembly GCF_036668715.1). NCBI lineage: Bacteria > Pseudomonadati > Pseudomonadota > Gammaproteobacteria > Pseudomonadales > Pseudomonadaceae > Pseudomonas > Pseudomonas sp. ESBL9. The sequence continues at coordinate 1,252,475 of NZ_JAZEVV010000001.1, forward strand.
TCCCCCCTACATCTAGGGTTTTCCGACGGCGTGTATACAAGATATGCGTTTGCGTAAGCACCTGCAATGCATGGCCTGTGGATAACTCTGTGTGTAAATTGTGTATGAAAGCTTGAATATTCACGTAGGCCGCACTGCATCGGCATTTAGCCGTATGTCACCGGATTTCACCGAACAAAACAAACTTACCTTTTTCAAATCAACAAAGCTTAGGCGTCTAAACCACGTTACAGCACGAGCTGAATGCTCGAGCTTGAAAAGTATTTAGAACAACAGGGCTATTCACTTTGTAGTCATTACATCTACAACCCCTATCTGCTGCACTCCCACACGCGCAGCGCCACCATCGGCGCCATGAACAACCTCCCCGCCCTCGCCCGCATGATCGAAAACCTCATCCGCTTCGGCACCATTGCCGAAACTCAGATGAACCCACCCCGTGTACGTGTAAAAACCGGCGAACTGCTAACCGGTTGGCTGCCGTGGCTCGCTATGCGCGCTGGATCTGATCAGGAGTGGGACCCGCCCACCATCAACGAACAAGTAATCCTGTTCAGCCCCTCGGGCCAACTCGCCAACGGCATCGCCCTCACCGGCATCTACAGCACTGCGCACCCGGCCAGTGGCGACCGTGAGGGCTTGCACCGCCGCTCCTACCGCGACGGCACGGTGATCGAGTACGACAGCGTCGCGCACCATCTGAATGCGGTATTGGCCGACGGCGGTACGACCAATCTGGTCAGCACAGGCGGCATCACCATTGTCGGCCCGATCACCCACCAGGGCGATTACACCCAAACCGGTAATCAAACCGTCACCGGCACAGTCACCGTATCCGACGATGTGGTGGCCGCAGGCATCAGCTTGGTCAAACACACCCACGGCGGCGTGATGCCCGGTGGTTCTGTAACGGGAGCGCCGCAATGAACCGTGAAACGGGTGCCGCGATCAGCACAGTCGAGCATATCGGCCAATCCATCAGCGACATTCTGACCACCCGCCTCGGCACCCGTGTGATGCGCCGCGAATACGGCAGTTTGCTGCCCGAGCTGGTGGATCAACCGTTCAACGACGTCACACGACTGCGGGTTTATGCCGCCAGCGTGATGGCGATTATGCGCTGGGAACCACGGGTAAACGTCACCCGCGTGCAACTGCACGGTGCTACGTTGCAAGGCCAGGTGGTGATTGATATTGAAGGTCGCATCCTCGACCGCAATCAGGCGCTGAATATGAGCCTGCCCTTGCAACTGGGAGGCGGGGCATGAACACCTTCGCTGCCATCGACCTCAGCCTGTTGCCGACGCCGCAAATCGTGCAACAAATCGACTACGAGCAAATCCTTGCCGAGCGCAAAGCTCACGCCGTCAGCCTATGGCCGGTTGAGCAGCAGGCCGATATCGCAGCACGGCTGAATCTGGAATCGGAGCCGCTGACCAAGCTGCTGGAAGAGAACGCCTACCGCGAAACCCTCTGGCGCCAACGGGTGAATGAAGCGGCGGTGGCGAACATGCTGTCGCTGGCCACCAACTATGACCTGGACAACCTCGCGGCCAATTTCAACGTCAAGCGGCTGGTGATTCAGGAAGGTAAGCCCAACGCGAGCCCGCCTGTCGCCCGCGTGATGGAGAGCGACGACAGCCTGCGCGAGCGAGCGCAGATGGCGTGGGAAGGCTTGAGCACCGCAGGCCCGCGTAACAGCTACATCATTCACGCCCGTGCCGCCGATGGTCAGGTGGGTGATGCCACCGCTGAAAGCCCCACGCCAGCCGCGGTGGTGGTGACGGTGCAAGCGTTACTCGGGGACGGCACGGCGAGCGCCGCGTTGTTGAAAACCGTGCTGGCATATCTCAGCGATGATGACCGCCGCCCAGTAGCGGATCGCCTGACAGTACAAACCGCACAAGTCATCCGCTACCAAGTCAAGGCAACGCTGTACCTGACCAGCAGTGGTCCCGAATCTGAACCGATCCTTGTCGCCGCAGAAAAACGCCTGCTGGCTTACGTGCATCAGCGCCGTCGTTTGGGCATGGAAGTGTCAGAGTCAGCCGTTCACGCCGCACTGCATGTGGAAGGTGTGCGCAGGGTCGCGCTGGATAACTGGCAAGACATTCGTGCCACGCCCTATCAAGCGCCCTTTTGCACCTCGGTTGCGCTGACGTTAGGCGTTGAGCCGTGACCAGCCCGTCGTTGCTGCCACGCAATGCCAGCGACCTGGAGCACCAGGCGGCTCAAGCATTGGCGCAGATACAACGTGTACCTGTGCCATTGCGCCAGTTGTGGAACCCCGACACTTGCCCCGCCGAATTGCTGCCGTATCTGGCGTGGTCGTTGTCGGTCGATCGCTGGGACAGCAAATGGCTGGAAAGCACCAAGCGCGCGGCGATCCGGGCGTCCTACGTCATCCATTCGCGTAAAGGCACCATCGGCGCGCTGCGCCGGGTGGTCGAGCCTCTGGGTTATCTGATCGAAGTCGTCGAGTGGTGGCAGACCGTCCCCGAAGGCGTACCGGGCACTTTCGCGCTAAAGGTCGGTGTGCTCGACACCGGCATCACCGAAGAGATGTATCAGGAGCTGACCTTTCTAATCGATGACGCCAAACCCGTCAGCCGTCACTTGACCGGCCTCACCATCAGTTTGGAAAGCACCGGACTTATCAACGTATTTGCCGCGCTGTATGAGGGCGACGAAATCGACGTTTACCCACCAGCTCAGCGTGACATTGAGGTCACCGGTCACTTCGGCTCATCTGGCCGCGAACACCACATCGAAACCCTGGACGTTTACTTATGATTGATCAAAACAGCCAGTTTATGGCGATCCTCACCGCCGTAGGGGAAGCCAAACAAGCCAACGCCGATGCCCTCGGCATTCCCTGGACGTTCTCGAAAATGGGCGTGGGCGATGCCAATGGCACGGATCCGATTCCGAATCGCTTACAGACCAAGCTGATCAATGAGCGAAACCGCGCCCCGCTGAATCAGGTCAAGGTCGATCCGAAAAACACCAACGTAATCATTGCCGAACAGGTGATTCCGGAAAATGTCGGCGGTTGGTGGATTCGTGAAATTGGTCTGTATGACGCAGACGGTGATCTGGTAGCTGTCGCTAACTGCGCGCCGAGCTTCAAGCCGTTGCTGGCTCAAGGCAGCGGCAAGACCCAAGTGGTGCGGATGAACTTCATCGTCACCAGTGCGGCCAATGTGACGCTGAAGATTGATCCGAGTGTGGTGCTGGCGACCCGGCAGTATGTGGATGACAGCATCGCTCACAGCACCACTGAAACAAACAATGCGCTCGCCAAAAAGGTATCGCGCTCCGGAGACGAGATGACCGGCGGGCTGGTCTTCTCAAACGGCACAAACGTTTCTCCCGCGCTAAGTTGGCGTGAACCGTCGGGGATTGGCGGTTTCAGCCTAAACAACAAAGTGCTGCGCTATATCGGTTATTACGGTGCGGAGTCCAAGCAATTATTCTCCTTGGACTTCAACTCGGGACACGTTGCCAACGCTCGGGGCACGCTGTGGGATGTAGTGACGTACCCGCCCTCAAATTATTGGAACACGTCCAATTTCAATCCCGCGACCAAAGCAGACGCTACGGCCATGGTTGCCGCTTTGGCTACTAAAGCTGAATGGGCTACGACACTGGCTGGCTATCGCATCAGTGATGCATATACCAAAACCCAAACGGGTGAGGCTATTGCAAACGCTATTGCAGAGTTGGTAGATGCGTCTCCGGAGGCACTGGACACGCTGAACGAATTGGCTGCTGCGTTGGGAAACGACCCAAATTTTGCGGCCACGGTTAATGATGAACTGAGCAAGCGCGTAAAGCGAAATGGTGATGCCATGACGGGCGCACTCACGCTAACCGGTAGTACCACAAGCAGTCCTTCATTGAGTTTCAAATCCGCCGAGGGTACGGGCTCGCTCAATGTCTACCAACAGCGGTTGCGTTACATCGGCTACTACGGCAGCGAATCCAAAGAGGTGTTCTCCGTCGACTTTGCTACCGGGGATGCTTTCAACGGACGTGGGGCTCTGTGGGACGTCGCCAAATACCCTCCCGGCCAGTTCATCAAACTGAACCAGTCACTGGCCAGCGGCACCAATCTGCGCTGCGGATCAGGAAATTCGCCCTACATCGCTTCGATGACCCGCGAGACCGGATCATTAGAGGTGCATAACGAAGCCAATAGCGCCGCATCGGCCGTCATTTTATTTCATCGCCGTGGCGCTTTTGGAGCCTACCTTGGATTGGACACCGACAATCAGTTCAAGGTTGGCGGACTCTCCATGGGGGCCAATGCCCACACGCTGTGGCACTCGGGCAACGCGCCTAAAAATACCGGCAGCATGGGCTCTACAGGGTGGTGGCGCTGCGCAGATACCGGCCGCATGCGTATGTGGGGTGTCACGGGCACGGTAGGCCAAGACGTGGCGGTTACCGTGGCGTTGCCAATGACCTTCCCGAACGCCATTTTCGGCGTCAACTTCATACAGATTGCAGAAATGAAAGCCAGCGCTACTGGCAACTACAGCGTTAAAGACGTCACACGATCAAGCTTCACAATCGTGAACGGTAATGACGGCGTAGGGCCTTGTTACTGGGAGGCATGGGGGAACTGACATGACTGATATCTACTACTTGCACCGAGGCCGATTGAATTTTTACTGCGATTCGGCCTTTGGCCCGCGTCAGATCGATGTGGCAGACCCAGAATGGGTAAGACCTACGCTGTTCATACCAGACCCGGACTGGCAACCAGAGTCGGGCAATCTGAGCGCTTCACCGCCACTGATCGAGACGCCTGACTGGCAAGCCGTTGCACCACAAATCACGGTGCAAAACCCAAACTGCCTGTTACCGCCAGAAGACGAACTGATCATCCTGAGTGAGGCTCAGTACCTTGAACTGTCTGCGGCCACAGAAATGGGCAAAGTCATCGCCCTGAATGCAGAGGGTACGCCTTGCCTCATTGATCCGCCTACAGCCACTATCGAGCAGCAAAGCGAGAGGCAGCGCCAATGGCGTGACCGTCTGTTATTGAGCACCGACACTTTGGTGGTTCGTCATCGGGACGAAACTGAATCAGGCCGCGCCACCAGCCTGACAGGTGAGCAATACAGAGAACTCCAGGTATTTCGCATGGCCTTGAGAGACTGGCCACAAACCCGGCACTTTCCAGCCATGAAGTATCAACCTGTAACGCCTGAATGGCTGGATACAGTCATCGACTAAGCCTCGGAACGGCTACGTCTGCGGCTCCCTGTAGGCGCACCTCGTACAAGCCTACCTGCTCGCCCAACCGCCGCGCGCGCGGCAGCCTGTGCAGTGTCATCCCACTGCGCAGGCACCACCCATGGCCGATTATCTTCACGGCGTGCGGGTCATCGAACTCAACGACGGCACCCGCCCCATTCGCACTATCCCCACCGCCGTTATCGGTATGGTCTGTACCGCCGAAGACGCGGACGCGGCGTTCTTTCCTTTGGACACCCCGGTACTCATCACCAACGTGCAAACGGCTGTTGGCAAAGCCGGGGTCAAAGGCACCCTCGCCGCCAGCTTGCAGGCCATCGCTGACCAGACCAAGCCCTACACCATCGTGGTGCGGGTCAAGGAAGGCGCCGACGAAGCCGAAACCACCAGCGCGCTTATCGGCACCACCACCGCCGACGGCAAATACACCGGCATGAAAGCCCTGCTCGCAGCCAAGGCTCGCTTGGGCATGGTGCCGCGCATTCTCGGCGTGCCGGGGCTGGACAGCTTGCCGGTGGCCACCGCACTGGCGAGCATTGCCCAGCAGCTACGCGCATTCGCCTACGTCAGCGCGTGGGACTGCAAAACCAAAGAGGAAGTGGTTGCCTACCGCGAAAACTTCGGCGCCCGCGAAATGATGGTCATCTGGCCGGACTTCCTGAACTTCGATACCACCACCAGCAAAACCACCGTCGCGTCAGCTGTGGCCCGAGCCTTGGGTTTACGCGCCAAGATCGATCAGGAATTTGGCTGGCATAAAACCCTGTCCAACGTCCCCGTCAACGGCGTGACCGGCATCAGTGCCGACGTGTTCTGGGACCTGCAAAACCCGGCCACCGATGCCAATTACCTCAACAGCAACGAAGTCACCACGCTGATCAATGAAGGCGGATACCGCTTTTGGGGCAGCCGCACGTGTTCCGACGACCCGCTATTTGCCTTTGAGAACTACACCCGCACCGCGCAAATCCTCGCCGACACCATCGCCGAAGCACACATGTGGGCAGTTGATAAACCGATGCACGCGTCCCTGGTGCGCGACATTGTTGAAGGGATCAACGCCAAGTTCCGCGAGCTGATCTCGCAGGGCTACTTGATCGGCGGCAGTTGCTGGTTCCCGGACGACATCAACGAAAAAGACACCCTCAAGGCCGGTAAGCTCTACCTCGATTACGACTACACACCGGTACCGCCGCTGGAAGACCTGACCCTGCGCCAACGCATCACCGACCGCTACCTGATCGACTTCGCCAGCAAGATCAACCGTTAAACCGGCCCTCCCCGTAAGGGGAGTCAGCCCCGCGCCTGCTCACCGGAGAACCGCGCCATGGCCTTACCTCGCAAACTCAAAAACATAAACCTGTTCAACGACGGCAACAGTTACCTCGGCGTGGCCAAGTCCGTCACCTTGCCGCCTCTGGCCCGCAAGATGGAAGGCTATCGTGGCGGCGGCATGAATGGCACGGTCAAGGCCGATCTGGGCATGTCCGACGATGGCATCCAGTTCGACTGGAAAACCGGCGGCCTTGATTTGATCTCCCTCAAACAGTTCGGCGCCGTCAACGCATCCGCCGTTGCCCTGCGCTTCTCCGGCCCGTTTCAGCAAGACGACACAGGCGAAACCAGCACTGTGGAAATCGTTGTGCGCGGTCGACACGAGTCCATCGAAATGGGCGATGCCAAACCCGGCGAAGACACCGAGCACAGCATGAAAACTACCTGTACCTACTACAAGCTGACCGTCGATAACGAGGAAATCATCGAAATCGACCTGCTCAACTTTATCGAGAAGGTCAACGGCGTGGACATGCTGGAAAAACAACGTAGCGCCTTGGGCATTTGATCCGAGTTCCGTCACCCATCCTCGTTAACGTCATCACCTGGAGCCACACATGAACACCTCTGACACCGCTGAAACCCTGCCCGCTGCCGACGACAACTGCGTCACCCTCGACCAGCCGATCAAGCGCGGCAACACCGAAATCGCCAATATCACCCTGCGCAAACCTTCGTCAGGCGAGCTACGCGGCGTTTTGTTGATCGACCTGCTGAACATGGACGTGTCGAGCCTGATCAAAGTGATTCCGCGCATCAGCAGCCCCGGCATCACCGCTCCAGAAGCGGCAGGCATGGACCCGGCCGACTTGCTAGCCATCGGCAGCAAGATCGCCAGTTTTTTGTTGCAGAAGTCGGCGAAGGCGGATGTGTACCTCGTTGCGTAGAAGACGCCATGGCTGATCTGGCTGTGGTTTTCCACTGGGCCCCGACTGATATGGATCAGTTGGGTCTGCAAGAGCTGATGGACTGGCGCGAGCGCGCCAGGGTGCGGAGTTCCACCGATGGCGAATGATTTAAGACTTAGGGTATTGCTCACCGCCATCGACAAGGCCACCGCGCCGTTGCGTAGCATTCAGGGGCAATCTGCCAAAGCGGCGCAAGCGCTTAAGGCTGCTCGCGACAGCCTTAAAGGCTTGGGTGCCGCGCAGAAACAAGTGGGCGAATTCCGCCAGCTCAAACAGGGGTTGGCCAACACCAGCGCCGAGTTGGTGGCTGCCCGCAACAAAGCCCGCGAATTGGGTCGGCAAATGGCCTCAACCACCACACCGACCCGCGCCATGCAGCGCGAATTTGACAAAGCCAGGCGCTCGCTCCAGCAGTTAAAGCAGCAAGAAATCAGTCAAAACCAACAGCTCAATCAACTGCGTCAACGCCTCAAAGCCACCGGGGTCGATACACGCAATTTGAGCGAGCATGAACGTCGGCTGAAACAGCAAATGGCCGATGCGAACCGTCAGATCGACACCCAACGCAAACGGTTAGAAGCCCTGACCAAACAGCAGCAGCGTATGACCCGAGCGGGCAAAGCCTATCAACAGGGCCAACAACTGGCGGGCAACTCCGCCGCCAAAGGTGCTGCCAGCATGGGCGTGGCCTATGGCATCGGTCGCGGGCTTTATGCGCCCTTAAAGGAAGGCAAGCACTTCGCGCTGGAAGAACAACGAGTGGCTGCGCTGGGCCTCGGTAAAGAGGACACCAGCAAGGCAATCAACTTCGCCAAAAAAATGAAAACCTACGGCACCAGCGTCACCGAAAACCTGACGTTGGTGCGTGATGCCATGACCGTGTTTGCAGATGAACACGAGGCGGAAATGGTTGCCCCTACGCTGGCCAAGATGAAGTTCGCCAACCACGCGCTGTTCGGCGAAGAGCAAGGCGCGGATAACGAACGCAAGTTCATGGACATGCTCAAGGTCATCGAAATGCGCGGCGGGCTGGCCAGCAAAGAGGCATTCATCAACCAGGCCGACATTGTGCAGCGCATCCTCACCGCCACCGGTGGCCGGGTCGGTCCGAACGAATGGCTGAACGTGATCAAGACTGGCGGCGTTGCAGCCAAAGGTATCAAGGACGAAGCCTTCTACTACCAAATGGAACCATTGGTGCAAGAAATGGGCGGGCACCGAGTAGGTACGGCGATGATGAGCGCCTATTCCAACATCTATCAGGGTAAAACCACTAAACGAGCGGCCAACAACATGGAGCAACTCGGCTTGGTCGATCCGAAAAAGGTCAAACACGACAAGGCCGGTCAGATCGCTTTTCTGGACGTGGGGGCGATCAAGGGCAGCGAGCTGTTCCGCGAGAACCAATTCGAATGGATGGAGAAGATCCTGCTGCCGCAGTTGGCTGCCAAGGGCATCACCGACAAGAACAAGGTGCTGGATACCATCGGCAGTATTTTCTCCAACCGCACCGCCTCTAACCTGTTCGCGCAGATGTATTTGCAACGCCATCAGATCCACAAAAACGCCAGGCTCAACGAGGGTGCTGATGGCATTGATCAGTTGTACGTCAAAGCCGTCGATAGCACCCAGGGCAATGAGCTGGAACTGCTCGCACAAAAGGCCAACGCCTATCGCGAAATGAGCGACGCGATCCTTCCGACCTATGTAGCTGCGTTGAAACAAATCACCGTCGCTATCAAAGAACTCACGGCCTGGATGAAGGAAAACCCGGCCGCAGCAGCCGCTGTGTTGAAAACGGTGATGGTCGTCGGCGTGATGGCCGCTACATTTGGCGCATTGGCACTGACCCTTGCCAGCTTGATCGGCCCATTTGTGGTACTGCGCTATGGCATGACGATGTTTGGGATCAAAAGCGGCGGCATCTTTAAAGTGATTCGTAATCTGTTTCCGACAATAACCGGCTTAGCCCGAAATGCTTTACCGATGCTGGCCCAAGGTTTACGCGTCCTGGTCAGCTTAATGGGCGGAGCTTTGATCACCGCATTGCGTTCGGTAGGCATTGCACTGTGGGCGCTGGCTGCGAACCCGATTGTATTGGCCATTGGTGTGATCATCGCGCTGCTCGCCGGCGCCGCCTACCTGATCTACAAAAACTGGGACGCGGTTAAAGGCTATTTCGACAGCTCCTGGAAAGAAATCAAAGCCGGCTTTGACGGCGGCATTGGCGGCATCCTGACGGTGCTGGCCAACTTCAGCCCTATCGGCCTGATCTACCAGGCATTTGCCGGTGTACTGAGCTATTTGGGAATCGATCTGCCCAACCGCTTTACCGAGTTCGGCAGCATGATCGTTAGCGGTCTGGTTAACGGGCTTTATGCTGGCCTGGGCAAGGTCAAAGACGCCATCAACAACATCGGCGACTCGACCATTGGCTGGTTCAAGGAAAAGCTCGATATCCATAGCCCCTCGCGGGTGTTTGCGCAGTTGGGCAGCTTCACGATGGCGGGCCTGACGCAAGGTCTGATCGAGGGTGGCAAAGGCCCACTGAACGCCATCAGCCAGCTCGGCAAACAACTAGCGGCAACCGGTGTACTCGCCCTCGGCACACTCAGCACCCCTGCGCTGGCCGTTGATATGCGTCCACCGATCACTCCGCCCGCGCCGACCACCTACGACAGCAACGACCGCTACGAAATCAACATCCATCCCACGCCCAACATGGATGCCCAAGCCATCGCCCGTGCCGTGCGCGCCGAATTGAGCCGCATTAAGAGCGAAAAAGCCGTGCGCATGCGCAGCAAATTGGGTGATCTGGAGTAATCGTTATGATGCTTGCCTTGGGCATGTTCGTGTTCAGCCTCTCGACGCTGGCCTATCAGGAACTGCAGCGCCAAACAGAATGGCGCCACCCCAGCAACAGCCGGGTAGGTGCTGCGCCGGCACGACAATTTGTCGGTCGCGGTGACGACATCATCACCCTCCCCGGCATCCTCTTCCCGGAACTGGCCGGTACCACACTGAGCCTGGACGCGTTGCGGCTGATGGCCAACACGGGCAAGGCGTGGCCGATGATCGAGGGCAGTGGGCGGATTTACGGCCTATGGGTAATCGAAAGTTTGAGCGAAACCAAAACAGTGTTCTTCCGCGACGGCACACCTCGCCGTATTGAATTTACCCTTACCCTCAAGCGTATCGACGACGATCAACTCGACCTTATTGGTGCTGGCACCCATGCAGGCGTGAGCATTTTGCGAGGGTTGCTATGATCGACTCGACTATTTCGGACGTGGTGGGGTACGTACAAAACACCACCGAACGCGTCATGCGCGACGCAGCGTATCCGATCCCTGCTTTTCGCATCACCGTTGACGGCAAAGATATTGCCCACATCATCAGCCCGCGCCTGATCAGTCTTGAGCTGACCGACAACCGTGGGCTTGAAGCCGATCAACTGAGCCTTACCCTCAGCGACCACGACGGCTTGCTGGCCATGCCCGCCAAAGGCGCGTTGTTGCGGCTTTGGCTCGGCTGGAGCGACACCGGGCTGGTGGATAAGGGCAGCTACACCTTCGACGAAATCGAACACAGCGGCGCCCCCGACATACTCAGCCTGCGCGCCCGATCGGCAGACTTGCGCAAAAGCTTCAAAATCAAACGCGAGCGCAGCTGGAGCAACAAAACCCTGGGCGACGTGATCCGCGACATTGCGCTGGGTAACGGGCTGAAATCGGCCATCGCACAAAAACTGGCTGGGCTGCCACTGCTGCAACTCGACCAGGCCAACGAATCCGATGCCAACCTGATCAGCCGACTCGGCGAAGAATTCGACGCGGTAGCCAGCGTCAAAGCCGGCTGCCTACTGTGCTTGCCTGCGGGTGGCGGTAGGTCGGTAACTGGCATCGCCCTGCCCCATATCACCCTCACCCGCGAAGACGGCGACCAGCATCGCTACCTGCAAGCCGACCGCGACAGCTACGACGGGGTGCGGGCGTACTTCTATGACATCAACAGCGCCAAAAAGCAGCAGGCCATTGCTGGTGGTGGTGAAAACCTCAAAGACCTACGCCACACCTACAGCGACCGACAGTCCGCACTACGCGCGGCCCGTGCCGAATTCAACCGCCTGCAACGTGGAAGCGCGACCCTCAGCTACACCTTGGCTCGGGCGCGGCCTGACTTAATCCCGGAACTGACGTACACCCTGATCGGCGTCAAAGACGAAATCGACGAAATCATCTGGTACGGCGGCAACGTGCTCCACAGCCTCAGCGCCGACAACGGCTACATCATGAGCCTGGAGCTGGAAAGCAAATTACCGGAAGACGCGGTCGAGGACTTGGCGGAGGAAAATCAGAAAACTTACAGCGGCGTCATCGCTTACTACCGCGATGAAAAAACCGGAACGGAAAAGACCAGAACAGCAGGCGACCAAAGCAAGCCAAGACGGCTACTGTGGCTGTACGCCAACAAAAACACGGCAAAACGTGCGGTGGACCGGGAATGGGCGAGGATGCAGGCCGCGAAAGAGGAAACGGAGAACCCCACGGTGGCCGGGGGTTAATGGCAGGCAGGGTTACTCAGCAAAGACTGTGATGGTCGTACCGCCGCCGTCACGCTCAAATGCCTGGCACTCGATGGCCACACCTTTCTGCTCAATCGTTGCGATCTCACTGCCGTCTTTCAGTGCTTCTTGACGGCACTGTTTGGAAAGCTTTACGACCTCTGGGACTGGGCTCTGTGAAACGAGGTTTCCTACTCTTCCCACAAGTTCATAAAAACCAACATCGGGTGCAGATCCATCCCAATAGAAGGCCACGTCAGGCTTGCCCAAGGTGCAGCTAACAGACACTTTTGTGTTGCCCCCCCTACTGAAGGCCACCGTCTGCTGGCTTTGGGTAGGGTTATCCTTAACGAGTTGAAATCCCTGCTGGATCGCATTAATGACAGCATCACAGGAAGGCGTAGATGCTACGGCCAATGACGTTTGAAAAATCAGGCTAATACCCCAAGCCATCAATAAAAAAGGCTTTGTCATGCGGGCTCTCTAAATCTATTCATGCGGTTTTAAAGCCCGACGCTTGGTCGGGCTCCTCACGTTATTGCGCAGCCAAAAGCGCACTCACAAAGCGAAGCACATCACGTTGATGCTCTTCTTTCAACTGTCTGAACACGTTAATCAAATCAAGCTCAACCTCAGTCAGCCTATTTGATTCGCAGCGCCCTAGGGAATTGGTATCTGCTTTGTTGTTCGACATGCTCTACTCCATTCGCAACACGTAACGGGCGCCCGGTGCCTGCAAAAGCACCGTCCAAAACGCCCGGCGAACGAACGATTCTCAGCATGTCAGTACGTGCCACCAGCAGATCCTGTGAAAAAAGACCGATAAAAGGAGTAGGCACAAAGCATTTTTCTTGTGGCCGAAAACTTATGTAAAAGCGGTTTTATGGACAAAGTACATCGCTAATCAGACTGCTGGTGACCCAGCTAACGCATTTGTAAGCCTTAAAACTGAAGCTTTATCGCTTTCTGATAAGACTCTGAAATTTTCAATTACCGTGGTTTCAGTCTCATCTAACACCTGTTCTGAGAGTAACGGCCTCGACCCGGAAAGAACGTACTGAATATCAACTCCAGCCCCCTCAAGTGCTGCCAAATAGCGTAAATCGGGTGAATTCGCGCCGAGTTCATATGCTTTTTGCGTTCCCCTGCTCACGCCCCCTTTTGCCCCAAAATCAGTCTGATTCAGGCCCAAGCGGTCGCGCTCTTCCCTCAGGCGATCACCTACCCCGTCAGAAATGTACATTTTTTTGATCACCAAGATATTGACTTGAGTATTTTTCTGCTCAAGAATGTCCGTACACCAACACGAACAAACACATATGAACACTATGCCCGCCCCCCTGACACCCGAGCAAGCCCGCGCTGCCCTTGACCATAAAGGGATAAGCATCGCCGAGTTTTGCCGGCAGTATGAATTGAACAGAAATCTAGTCAGCGACTTGCTAAATGGCCGTAAGAAAGGCCGCCGCGGAGAGGCGCATCGAGCCGCTGTTTTACTCGGCATCAAAGACGGCGTGATTACAAACTAGGGCCTCTGGCTCCAGGGAGAAACCAGAAGATGAAACGCCCGGTTCTAGGCACCCGAAAAGATGTGGTCAGTGCAGTGATTTGTAGCTACCCCGGTGGTCGAGCCTATGCCGCTGCCAACCTCGGTATGAACCTCAAAAAGTTTGATAACCAGGCTTATGAAAACGCCGGCAGCCGCCCACTGACAGATGAACACATTTTCAGACTTGAGCAGCAAGCGGGTACGACCTTCCTGCCCAGCTATGTCGCTACGATGTACGGCGGCATGTTTGTACCCCTGGCAGCACCGGGCACGCTGGATAACATCGAGCTGTTCAGTCGCTCAGTCAAAGCCGCCGCTAAACGTGGCTGTGTTGATCAAATCATCGCTCAGGCACTGGACGATGGCGTGATCGAGAAACACGAATCCGAAGCCATCATCAACGCGTTGAGTCTTTATATGTCTGCCCGCTACGCCGAAGTGCTTGCAACCATCCAGCTCTACAGCGCAGGAGCAGCGTCATGAGCACTTACAAACTAGTTTGCCCCCACTGCCACTCCCGTATGCGCATTCGCACCAGTGAGGGCACACACATTTTCCTGCGCGTTGCTTATCTGCAATGCACGAACGAAGCCTGTGGCTGGTCAGTCCGCGCCGAATTTGAAATGACTCATGAGATGAGCCCAAGCGGTATGGCCAACCCAGCGGTCAAGCTACCAATAGCCAATGTCGCCCAGCGCCGCGCGGCGATGCTTTCACCCACCGATCACCCTGACCTGCTGGACCAACTGGAAATGGAGCGTGCGATATGAATGCAGCAACCCACACCGAGCATCAGGAATATGAGGCCAGCATGCAGTTGGCAGCCCTGTTCTTCTTGCAACGCCACCAATCCGAGCACCTGGGCAATGATCAGTTGCTATTTAGCCGTGCGGTGCAGCACTTGACCGGCAGTCTTGAGGTGCCACTGCACATGGCTGAAAAGTTAGTTACGCGGGCTTATGGCGAACTGAAGTGCAGTAGCAATCGTCACCAACTGGATGTTGATGCCAGCTCTACCACTGTCGCCGTTGTGACTGACCCCTCCAGCGGCCTTACGTGGGCGGTCCCGGTCAATCTGATTTACGAACGCATTATCAACGCAACCGACAATCGCCGACTGCGCCTCGTTACACCCTAACCCTTAACCACCCGTCTCCAGACCTGTTTGCAATGGGTTTGGGTGAGCTACGCCCGAAATTTGAGGTGGACCATGAAACAGCCAGTCGAAATCAGCACCGAACTGACCCAGCAAGAGGCTGAGCTGCTGCTTGCCGAACCGCGTGGGCGCTATAGCCAGGTACTGAACGAAGTCTGGTACGCCGACCAATTCCGCCTGATACCCGAAGGCTTGCGTCATGGCTCCATTCTCAACGCCATGCCGGTGATGGCCGCACAGAAGCGCCTGATGGGCGCGCTCACACACAGCCTCAGAGCAGTGAAGTAATCCCGATGAATATGGAACATGAACTGCGCGCTGAAGTGCTCAGACGACTTGAAAGCGACTACGAGCTGAAACATCGCTCAGGCACCCACTTTATGCGTGGTGGCCGCTGCCCCGCGTGTGGCAAAAAAGAGCTATACACCCACCACAAAAACCCGTGGCTGATCATTTGCGGCAGGGAAGGAAAATGCGCACAGAGCTGGCACGTCAAAGAACTGTACGAGGACTTGTTTGACGACTGGACTAAACGTGCACCTTCAACAGACCAGTATCCCAATGCGACCGCCCGCGCCTATCTGGAGTTTGCGCGCGGCTTTCGTTTTGAGCTGATTCAGGGCTGGTTTACCCAAGACTCCTTTTACTCGGCCCAACATAACGCTGGCAGCGCGACCGTGCGTTTCGGCCTTGAGAAAGGGGGCTACTGGGAACGCCTGATCGACCGTCCTCACCGCTTCGGCAAGCAGAAAGCCCGCTTTAAACAAGGCGAAAGCTACAAGGGTGTCTGGTGGTGTCCGCCTTGTGTTGATCTGCTTGAAGTCAAAGAGCTGTGGATTGTCGAAGGCATTTTCGATGCCATTGCCCTGGTACACCATGACATCGCCGCTGTCTCGGCCATGTCATCCAACGCCTTTCCCGAAGAATCCCTGAAAGAGCTGTCGCGGCAGCGCGGCGGTAAGTTGCCCAAACTGATTTGGGCACTGGACAACGAGCCCGGCGCGCACCGTTACACCAAACGCTGGGTGCGAATGGCACGCGACCTCGGCTATATCTGCGAGGCCGCGCAAATCCCGCAGCAGGACAACCGCAAGCACGACTGGAATGACCTGCACCAGCGCTGGGTCGTGATCGACGACCTTGATAAACGCGCAGACCGCATAGACCAAGACCTGAAAGCAGCCCGGTATCACGGCGCTCTGTTGATTGCGGAAAGCGCCGCTGAGAAAGGCGTGCTGATGTACGAATGGCGCGAACGGCACGAGTTCCACTTCGGATTCGACAGCCGCCTGTACTGGTTCAAGATGGATTTATTGAAGTTCGATAAGGCCATGCAGACCCTCGATTCTTCTGAGCGCCAAGAAGACCAGGTACTCACCGACAAACAACGCCGCGACAAGGCCTTGCGCCAATGCGGCGGCGTGGTGGAAATCGCTAACTGCTACCCACAAGCGTTGTATTTCCAACGCAACGAAGTGACGGACGAGTCCTGGTACTACTTCCGCATCGACTTCCCCCATGACGGTGGCAGCGTCAAAAACACCTTCACCGGTGGTCAGGTAGCAGCAGCCAGCGAGTTTAAAAAGCGCCTGCTCGGGATGGCAGCCGGCGCAGTGTTTACCGGCAGCGGCCAACACCTCGACAAAATCATGAAAGACCAGCTGTTTGGCCTGAAAACTGTCGAAACCATCGACTTTATCGGTTACAGCAAACAGCACGGCAGCTATGTGTTCGGCGACATCGCCGTGCGCAACGGCGTGCTCAGCGAGGTCAACAAAGAGGACTACTTCGAGTTCGGCAAGCTGCGTTTGAAGACGCTGCAAAAATCCAACCCGATGCACATCCAGCGCGACGCCAAGGAGTACCGCGAAGACTGGCTACCCATGCTGTGGACGTGTTTCGGTGCCAACGGATTGGTCGCACTGACCTTCTGGTTTGGCTCACTGTTCGCTGAGCAAATCCGGGCGCAGTACAAATCCTTCCCTTTTCTGGAAGCCACGGGTGAAGCCGGCGCGGGTAAGACCACGTTGCTGACCTTTCTGTGGAAACTGCTGGGACAGGAAAAGGAAGGTTTCGACCCGTCCAAATCAACCCGCGCAGGCCGTCAACGGGCGATGGGCCAAGTGTCAAACATGCCGGTGGTGTTGATCGAAGGTGACCGCAACGAGCCCGACAAGCTACACGCCAAGGGCTTTGATTGGGACGAGCTGAAAGAGTTTTTCGGCGGCGGCACCTTGGGCACTAAAGGCATGAAAACCAGCGGTAACGAGACCTACGAACCGCCGTTTCGCGCCACGATTGCCATCAGCCAAAACGCCGCTGTCAGCGCCTCCGAAGCGATCCTGACCCGTATCGTCAAACTGCACTTTGCTCGCCCTGCGGTGACGACAGAAAGCCGCATTGCCGCTGACAACTTGAACCAGATCCCGGTCGAGCTGCTGAGCCACTTTTTGCTGAAAGCCGTACGAGCAGAGCCACAGGTGATGGCTAAATTTGCCGAGCGCGTGATCGTGCACGAAGAACGCCTGCGCAAACTCAAAGAAATCCGCGTCGAGCGAATCATCAAAAACCACAGCCAGATGCTGGCCCTGCTTGATTGCCTGCGCCTGGTTTGCCCGCTGGATGAAAACCAGTTGGCTACCACTCAACAACAACTGGTGACGATGGCCCTTGAGCGCCAATCGGCAATTAGCGCCGATCACCCGCTGGTGGCCGAGTTCTGGGAAGTCTACGACTACCTCGAAAGCCTGGGTGAAGGCCAGCAGGTCAACCACAGCAACGATACAAAGCTGATCGCCATCAACCTCAACGAATTCGCCGAAAAAGCCAGCGAACATCGCCAGAACCTGGCCGACCTCAAAACCTTACGCGCGCTGCTGGTGGACTGCCGAAGCCGCAAGCTGCTGGAAACCAACAAACCGACCTACAGCGTTATCCGTGCAGCGCAGTCGGCAGCAAATCCTTTGTTCGATAAACCCAAAACCGTGCGCTGCTGGATTTTCCAAGCTTCCTGACCACAACCCAGAGAGGGAAAACGATGCATATCCAAGTCATGACAGCAACAGGTCCAAACGGACTTATAACCCACGCAAACCACGTCACAGGGCTGCAGAACTGGATGTCAGAGACTGTCGGCAAATATTCCACCGTGCACGCAGATGCCTACGGAGCTGCTGGCCTGCTCGAAATTTTAGAGGTCTGTGCTGCGAAAGGGGATTACGAAATTCTGGTCCTAGAGTGCAGTAAAGAGCAAATCCAAGCCGTATTGGAGTGGCAATCCGCAACAGACGAAGTTGCTGAATTGGAGAGCTTGATACTGCACCTGGTACGAAAAGTAGCTACTGAACAAAAAATCGGCTGAGTCGGTAATAAAAAGGGGTGTCGAGGAGTTGGCCCTCCCCGGCACCAACCACTACTAAGGAGCACACCATGAAAGTGAAAAACCAAAGCAGCAGCGAAGTGAAGGCTACCACACCCGCAAAACACTTGGTGGCCACCGCCATCATCGGCGCCGCAATGATCGGCTACCTGGTGCACAAATCCCCTGAGGCGCGTGTGCGGCTGGAGAGCCTAAGCACTATGGCCCAGACATTGGGCGAGCTATCAGAGCGCGATGCAGCACTGGTTGCTCAATTACTCGCCGGATCAATCGTTAAAGGAGCACAGCAATGAATGACTCACGCGTACAGGACAAGTTTGTAATCCGCTTACCCGATGGCTTACGCCCGGAAATTGCTGCTGTAGCGTCGAGGAATCAACGCAGCATGAATGGCGAAATAATCATTCGACTGGAGCGCTCGCTTAGTCTGGAGCGGGTACTCGACCAAAAGAACAGAGTGATTGCCCAACTGCTAGACCGAATTACTGAATTGGAAGCCAAGCATTGAAAACTCTCTTTGTCCTGATGGCCCAATACAACGGACAGGTGGTGATACCGCTTGAGTGCGTCTGCAAGGACTACTTCACCCACCTGACCACCAATATGTTTGAACGCAAGGTAATGGCAGGTTTGATAAAAATTCCAATCACACGGATGGAAGCCAGCCAGAAAAGTGCCAAGGGCGTGCACATCTCGGATTTGTCCGAGTATCTGGACGGCCAGCGCGCTGCCGCGATGAAGGAGAGTCACCAGCTCAACAGCGCACCGCGTAGCCGTTAATTCACTTCGTGGCCCGGGCGCCCAGAATGACGGGCGCCTTCAGGACAACCTCCAGCCATGGCCAGCCTGCATAGGCGTCACCCCTTCCCCGCAAATGCGTGTAACGGCGCATGGAGTTCCAGTCCCGATGCCCGGACACGCTGGCCACCCTAGGAATGTCCCAATCCATTTCAAACAGTCGGCTGACGCCTTCGTGCCGCAGGTCATGAAAGTGCAGATCCTCGATCCCCAAAAACTTGCAGGCGCGTGTCCAGGATGCGGATATGGACTCGGCGTTGTACGGGAATATTTCCTCTACTGCCTTGGGCATTGTCTTAATGATGGCCATTGCTTCGGGTGGCAAATGGCACCACACGTCGTTGCCAAGTTTTTGCCCCGGATTTTTCATATCCCGGACCAGGACACGGTTTCCCGCTTCATCCAGATCAGCCCACTTGATACGGGTAATCTCTTCTTGGCGGCGCGTCGAGAACAACGCGAAGGCGGTCATCTTGAGCATGTTGATTGAGCTTGGGCGGTAGGCAAGGATGCCTTGGAAGTGTGTCAGCAGCATGTCCAGCTCATCCAGTGTCGGGCGTCTGTCGCGTTCACGGCTGCGCATGTTGTAACCCAGCTTGCGCAGTACCTTGCGGGCATCACCCATCGCGTGAGGATCCACCTGATAGCCCCATGCAGGGCGAGCGATGGATAGAACGGCGCCCAAGTGTGCTAAATCATTACCGGCTGTCTGCGGCAGCACACCGCCGCCCTCTGACCCCATTCGCCAGACCGCATACTCGACCAGTATCTGGCAGTTCAAATCCTGGTCATTTATCTGGCCCAAGTAGGATTCGCTGATCGCTTTGAGCGTGGCCAGCTTGGTTTTTCCCAGTGCGCGGGCTTTTTCCATTTCGAGCACGTAGCGCTCGATCATTTCCTTGACCGTAGCGCCTTCGCGGTTTGCCCGCTCAATCGCGCCGGGTTGGTCAAGTTCAGCTTCACGCTTTCGAATCCACGCTTGAGCCGTCTGTTTGCGGGTGAATGTCTGGCTCTCTTGGTAAACTTGCGCCCCATCACGGATCAGGCGTATTTGTGCCGTGTAACTGCTACTGCCGTTGGTGCGTTTGCGTACTCTGATCGTGGCCATAGTCAACTGGTACAATTCGAAAATGAGATGGTACATTGTACCAGCGACCTTCGAAAAACGCCCTAAAACCCCCTAAAACACGCTTAAAACACGTAGAGCAAAATGGTACAGAATTCAGCTACACCCCACGTAAACAAAGGCTCTGCGGTGTCCAGACGCTTCAGCGTGGCCCCTATGATGGATTGGACCGATCGTCATTGTCGTTTCTTCTTACGTCTGCTTTCTAAGCACACTCTCCTTTACACCGAGATGGTGACCACTGGCGCGCTTTTACATGGTGATGCAGAGCGTTTTCTGCGGCATGACGTGGCCGAGCATCCCCTGGCATTGCAGCTGGGGGGAAGCACGGCTGCAGATTTGGCGGCATGTGCACGCTTGGCGCAAGATGCCGGGTATGACGAAGTGAACTTGAATGTCGGCTGCCCGAGCGATCGGGTGCAGAATAATATGATTGGCGCATGCCTGATGGCTCATCCCGCGTTGGTGGCCGATTGTGTTAAAGGCATGCGCGATGCGGTGTCGATACCGATTACGGTCAAGCATCGCATCGGTATTAATGGTCGCGACAGTTACGCACAACTGTGTGACTTTGTCGGCACGGTGAGGGATGCGGGGTGCGAAAGTTTTACAGTACACGCGCGAATCGCGATTCTTGAAGGGCTCTCCCCCAAAGAAAACCGGGACATTCCGCCCTTGCGCTACGACGTGGCCGCACAGCTCAAAGCCGATTTTCCAGCGCTTGAGATCATTCTCAATGGCGGGATCAAAACCCTCGATCAATGCAAAACGCATCTGCAAACGTTTGATGGTGTGATGCTGGGCCGCGAGGCTTATCACAACCCGTACATTCTGGCCGAGGTCGATCAGCAGTTATTTGGCAGTGAAGCGCCGGTCGTCACCCGCGCCCAGGCATTGGCGTTGTTGCGCCCTTACATTGCTCAACATCTGGCAACTGGCGGTGCGATGCATCACGTAACACGCCATATTTTGGGGCTGGGCCAAGGTTTCCCCGGCGCTCGACGCTTTCGCCAGTTGCTTTCAGTGGATATTCATAAGGCTAAAGATCCTCTGGCGCTGCTGGATCAAGCCGGGGAGCTGCTGGAAGGTCGCTGACACCGCAACAAAAAGGAGCCGATCCTGCGCAAGATCGGCTCCTTTTTATGTATGGCTGTTATGCATGGCCTGGATTCAATGACGCTCGAGCGCATTGACCAGATCATGAAAAGCCTCGTGGTTGGAATCATTCAAGCTCATGAGGATTTTATGGGCTTCTAACACCTTGACGCGTACGACCTCCTCCGACTGATCTTGTGAAGGCAGATCGGTCAGGCACTCAGGGCAAGGCAAGGGCGTACCCACGATATTGAAAACCTGATCAAAACCCATGGATTGCAGCAGACGGGTAATGTCTTCATGGGTGGTCACGACAGTGGGCAACAAGCCGACTTTCTGCCGGGACAGGATCGACAATTTCGCAAGCAGCCCCAGCGTCGTGCTGTCAATGCTGCGCGTATCGGTGAGATCGATCACGATGGCGGAAAAATTCAACGCCGTGAAGATTTTCTCAATCGTCGCATCCAGTGCCGAACACAAGGTCAGGCGCACTTCACCTACAAACTTCAGGACGAAAGTGCCATCCTGTTCGGCGAACTGAATTCTACCGGTACTCATTTCAGATTCCTGCTTAACACCAACAAGGCGATATCATCCGGCATCTCCCCGAGCGTAGCTAAACCAAACACTTGGCGCAGACCTTCCAGGCTGCCGCCCGCTGCTTTCACCAATTGAGGCAAGGCAGCTTCTTTCTCTTTGAGCGTCTGCTCAGTCAAAAGATCCAAAATTCCGTCGGACATCAGCGTCAGACTGAAAATGTCAGGCAGTTTAAACGTGTGATCTTCATAGGTGGCTTCTTTAAACAAGCCGACCGGCAGACCCCGACCTTCCAGATAACTGACGCTGTCAGGCGTGTACAGCACCGGCAAGGGCAAATGCCCACCAATGCTGTAGGTCAACAGGCCGCTCTCTTCATCGATGACCCCGCCAACCATGGTCACATGCTTGCCCAGCTTGCAGTTGATCAGGCCACGGTTGATGTGCCCCAACACCTCGGAAGGCTTGAACTCAGGCAGTGTACCGTTGCGTTTGGATTCAAACAGCAAACGTGTGGTCATGAATTTGAGCAACACCGTCACGAAAGCCGAAGACGCCCCGTGACCTGAAACATCAGCCAGATAAAACGCCACGCGGCGCTCGTCCACCCTGAAGTAATCAACAAAGTCGCCCGACAAATACAGCGACGGAATGATCTGGTGCGCGAAATCAAACTCATCGATGGACCAGGGACTGACGGGCAGCATGTTCATCTGCACCTGTCGGCCTGCGTTCTGATCCTCCTGCAGCAAGTGCAGACTGGCTTCCAGCTCGCGATTGGCGGATTCGAGCTTCTCACGGTAACGCTGGTTTTCCACTAACAAACGGGCGCGATCAAGGGCACGATGAACGGAATGCTCAAGCACTGCCAGGTCTTCGAGGGGCTTGATCAGATAGTCAGCTGCCCCGAGGCGCAACGCCTCGACCACGTCACTCATGACGCCCGCGCCTGAAATAACGATCACCGGGGTCACTGGAGACTGAAGCGTCACTTGGCGAATCAGCTCAAGGCCACCCATTTGCGGCATCCGCAAGTCACAGATGACCAAATCTGGCTGTTCGCGCTCGAAGACCTGAAGTCCCTGCAAGCCATTACTGGCCTGGAGGACGCTGAAGCCGCTGTCTTCCAGATAAGCCGCCAGACTGGCGCGTACGACGTCGTCGTCATCAATGATCAGCAGCGTGGCACTGGTTTTTTGCATGTGGGCAAATGGCGCCAGAATTAGGTTGGCATTAAACACGCACTGAGCGGGCTCAACGACTGAATGTACTGTGAAACACCTTGAACCGGTATTGAGTATTGCTCAGTTCTACAAAGGTGCTCGCGTAAGGCGCAGACGGTACTCCCATCCGCGGGGGGTTTCAAGCTCAGCCCGATGCTGGCAGACGGAGTTCCACAAGGGAAATTCCCCACAGTTATAAGAACCATCGCAGAGCTGACTAAAAGCATGGTCAGTTACGTATGATTTGCCCGTTTAAACGCCCTGAAAACAAAAAAGAGCCCCGAGGGGCTCTTTTGCGCAAGCGGTAAAAAACGGTTTAAAAATCGTCTTCTACCTGACCATCCTTCACCTTGAATTCGCGGTTTTGCAGGTAGGCATTGCGGATAAATACGTATTTGTCGCCCGTGATCAGTTTTTCAGCCGACAGCAAGCTGGCGCGCGTATCGATCACGTCCATGCCGATCGCCATGTTGCGCGCCGGGATGTCGTTCATGTAACGGTAGGGTTCGGCGTAAGTGTCCGGGTAGATGGCTACCGCGTCACGCACCGTGCTTGGGCCCAGCAGCGGCAACACTACGTATGGACCACTCGGAACACCCCAGCGACCCAACGTCTGACCGAAGTCTTCTTCATTGCGTTGCAGGCCCATTTTGGTGCCCACATCGAAGAAACCACCCACACCGATGATGGTGTTCATCAGCACCCGCGCAGTATCCACGCCCGCTGCGTGCGGCTTGGCCTGCAACACATCGTTGGCCAGGTTACGCACGTCACCGATGTTGCGGTACATGTTATGGATACCGTCCTCGAGGAACTGAGGCGTGATGTATTGGTAGCCCTGAGCAATTGGCTTCAAGGCATAGGTATCAAGGGTGTCGTTAAACTTGAAAATGACACGGTTGACACCTTCCCACGGGTCATCTTCGGTCGCGGCCTGAGCCGTAAAGGGCAGCATGGCCACACCGGCAACCAGACACAATTGGGCTAGACGATCATTCCAGCGCATAGCAAATAACTCCTAGGCAACACTTACACTCGGGCGCTATGCCCTGGTTTTGGGCGTTAGTATAACGAGAAATGTCGAACAGGCAGCCCCCTTAACGACACAACGTGCAATCTGCTCACCCCCGCCGACCTTCAAGCACCTCCTTGAAGGCCAGAAGACAGCGCATTTTTTCAGGCGTACGTGATAAGGATCATGCCAAGTGGACATGAGTGGATTACTCTAAAGGCCCGCTTGATCGACCTTTTGTTCATTACGATGGTCTATCGCACAGCCTCTCAATAAAGGATGAACGTTATGCCTGCCCGCGAACTGCAAGAACAACTCGACACCCTGCGCGAGCAACTGGAAAAAAATCCGCCGCTGAGTGAAAAAGAGCGTGAAGATCTGAATCAACTGGCGGCGCGAATCGATGCTGAAATCAAAATTGAGAACGCCACGCAAGACCACAGCCTCGCCGATAACCTTAATCTGGCTGTAGAACGTTTTGAAGTGGAACACCCCACCCTGGCCGGCACACTGCGCAATATTGTCCAGACACTGGGCAACATTGGCA
The DNA here is from genome assembly GCF_036668715.1 of Pseudomonas sp. ESBL9. Taxonomy (NCBI): domain Bacteria; kingdom Pseudomonadati; phylum Pseudomonadota; class Gammaproteobacteria; order Pseudomonadales; family Pseudomonadaceae; genus Pseudomonas; species Pseudomonas sp. ESBL9. The sequence goes on from NZ_JAZEVV010000001.1 coordinate 1,276,969, forward strand.
TCTAAACCACAGCGGTCATTAAAAGCAAAAAAGCCCCGACTCAACCGAGCCGGGGCTTTTTTTTACCGCTTTGTCCCTCAGATCGCGGTTTGACCGCTCATGGCCAAGTCCAGCAGCTCACGGTTAGCGACGGCATACATCGCATAGTCATTCCCCGTCGCTGCACGCAAGTCCACCAGCATGGCGCGCCAGCGCTCAACCATGGTCTGGTTCTGCTCCAGCCAGAGCGCCAGACGCGCCTCGATGCTCTCACCGGCATCGGTCATTTGCAGGACCGAGACCGTGATCGCCCGCTGCTGCCAGTCGATATCGTCGCGGAAGGCTTCACGGGCCAGCGCTTGCCAGTTGTTTTCCACCGGCAGGTTGCTGATTTGCTGCAAGTACCAGGTCAGGTCCAGCGCACTGCCAACGGCGAAATACGCCTTGGCCACGTCCACTGCGTTCTGCCCGGTCACATCCGAGGCTTCAATGATCGGCAGCAAGGTGTACAGGTGCGTGGTGCCCGCCACCATGCGTGCCAACAGCTCCGGAACGCCCGCCTCGACATACGCCTGGTAGCGCGTCTGCCAGCCTTCACGGGTCGGCCCTTCCAGCAGTTCGTCAAGTTTGAGGCCCAACGCTGCCAGATGCGGCCCGAAGTGCGCCACATCCCGCGCGGCGTCCAGCTCATTGCGACGGCTGCGCAGGAACCAACGCGTGGCGCGACGCCCCAGGCGCATCAGCTCATCCATCAAAGCCAGTTGAATCTCGGCCGGCACTTGATAATCCAGCGCCTCGATCTGACGGAACCAGTGCGGCAGGTGAAAAATGTCACGCACGATCACGTAAGCACCGGCCACATTGGCGGCGCTCATGCCGGTCGACTCTTTGAGCCGCTCAACAAACGTAATGCCCATGTGGTTGACCAGATCGTTGGCGATCTGGGTGCTGACGATTTCACGCTTCAGGCGATGACGACGCATCGCTTCGGCGAACTTGCTGACCAGCATCGGCGGGAACGCTGTTTCCATGTCGCGGGTCAGGTAGGCGTCATCCGGCACCTGGGAGTTGAGCAACGCTTCTTTAAGGTCGATCTTGCTATAGGAAATCAACACCGACAGCTCGGCACGGGTCAGGCCATGACCGGCCGCCACGCGCTCGTTGAGCTGCTCTTCAGAGGGCAGGAACTCAATGGCTCGGTCCAACTTGCCACGCGCTTCCAGATCGTTCATCAGGCGCTTGTACTCGGCAATCCGCTCATAAGCACGGCGCGCCGCCAACGATATGGCCTGCGTCTGCTTGTAGTTGTTGCCCAGCACCAACGCCCCCACTTCGTCGGTCATGCTGCCCAGCAACTGATTGCGCTGCTTCTCGGTCATATCGCCGGCCTGCACCACTTCGTTGAGCAGGATCTTGATATTCACTTCATGGTCAGAGCAGTCAACACCACCGGCGTTGTCAATGAAGTCTGTGTTGGTGGCACCGCCATTGAGACCAAACTCCACACGACCCAATTGCGTCATGCCGAGGTTGCCACCCTCACCCACCACTTTGCAGCGCAACTCGTTACCGTTGACGCGCAGTGCATCGTTGGCCTTGTCGCCCACATCCGCATGGCTTTCGCTGCTGGCCTTGACGTAAGTCCCGATGCCGCCGTTCCACAGCAGGTCGACCGGCGCCTTGAGCAAGGCGTTCAGCAACTCGGTCGGGGTCAACTTGTCAGCGGTGATTGCGAAACGCGCTTTCATTTCCGGAGAAATGGCGATGCTTTTTGCGCTGCGCGAGAAAATACCGCCGCCCGCCGACATAATGCTGGTGTCGTAGTCCGACCAGGCCGAACGCGGCAAGTCGAACAGGCGCTTGCGCTCTGCAAAGCTGTTGGCAGGCTCCGGGTTGGGATCGATGAAAATATGCAGGTGGTTAAACGCAGCCACCAGTTGCAGCGTGTCCGACATCAACAAACCATTGCCGAACACGTCACCGGCCATGTCGCCGATACCGACCACGCTGATGCTGTCTTCCTGAACGTTGATCCCGCGCTCTTTAAAGTGGCGCTGCACACCGACCCAGGCGCCTTTGGCGGTGATGCCCATCTTCTTGTGGTCATAACCGGCCGAACCACCCGACGCGAACGCATCACCCAGCCAGAACCCGTAGTCAATGGCGATACCGTTGGCGATGTCGGAGAAGGTCGCAGTGCCTTTGTCCGCAGCCACCACCAGGTACGGGTCGTCCTCGTCGTGACGAACGACGTTCAATGGCGGCACCAGCGCACCGTCCTTGAGGTTGTCGGTGATGTCCAGCAAGCCGGAAATAAAGATCCGGTAGCAGGCAATCGCTTCTGCCTGAATCTCGTCGCGGCCGCCGCCCAGTGGCAAACGACGCGGGACGAAACCGCCCTTGGCACCCACCGGCACGATGACCGAGTTCTTCACTTGCTGGGCCTTCACCAGCCCCAGCACTTCAGTGCGGAAGTCTTCTTCACGGTCCGACCAGCGCAGGCCGCCGCGCGCCACGTTGCCGAAGCGCAAATGCACGCCTTCCACGCGGGGCGAATACACGAAGATTTCAAACTTGGGCACCGGCTTGGGCAATTCGGGAATCAGGTGCGGATTGAACTTGAAGCTGAAATACGAACGGTTCTGGCCGTTGGCATCCGGCTGGTAGAAGTTGGTCCGTAACGTGGCCTTGATCAGGTCCAGATAGCGACGCAGGATGCGGTCTTCATTGAGCACCTGAACATCGTCCAGCGCGCTGAGAATCGCCTGTTCCAGACGCTGCTGCTTGTCTTCCAGGTCTTCAGCGGTGAGCTTGCGCGCCAAGTAGAAACGCGTTTTGAACAACCGGGTCAGTTCGCGGGCGATATCGGTGTGGTTGTTCAACGTGCTGGCGATGTAGCCCAGATCGAAGCCCAGACGAATTTGCTTCAGGTAACGGGCGTAGGCACGCAGCAGCGCCACATCACGCCATGGCAAACCGGCGGTCAGCACCAGGCGGTTAAACGCATCGTTTTCCGCATCGCCACTGACGATGTGCACGAACGCATCTTGCAGGGTGTCGTTGAGTTGCTGGATGTCCAGGTTCAAGCCTTCGCCCGCGGTAAAGGCGAAATCATGGATCCAGAACTCACGGCCATTGGCGTGGCGCAGGCGATACGGAAACTCGCCCAGCACCCGCAGACCGAGGTTTTCCAGAATCGGCAACACGTCTGACAGCGCCAGCGGTGTGTCGGCGTGGTACAGCTTGCAATGCAATTCCTGACCGGCGCTCTGCCCCAGCGGCTGGTAGAAGCTCATCACCAGCGGGTTTTGCTCGTTCAGGCTCATCAGGTGCTGCATGTCGACCACGGCCGAGTGCGCCGCGAATCGTTCGCGGTAGCCGGCCGGGAAGCCTTTCGGGAAGTCGCTCAGTACTTTGGTGCCATTGGCCTCGCCGAAGCTCTCGACCACCAGGCTGGCGTAGTCGTCCTGCCAGCTGCGGCACGCCTGGATGACTTCTTTTTCCAGCAGCAGCGGGTCGATATCGATGCGGTTTTTCGGGTCTACCCGCAGAATCAGCTGCACGCGTGCCAGCACCGACTCAGAGAAGAACGTCCAGAACTCGCAGTCCGAGGCTTGCAGACGGTCCATCAGCACTTGCTGGATTTTCTGCCGCACTTCGGTGGAGTACACGTCACGCGGCACATACGCCAGGCAATAGCAGAAACGCCCGTACGGGTCTTTGCGCAGGAAGACGCGAATCTTGTTGCGCTCCTGGATTTGCACAATCGACATCACCGTGCTGAACAGTTCGTCGACCGGCGTCTGGAACAGGTCGTCGCGAGGCAGCACTTCGACCACCTGCGCCAGTTCCTTGCCAAGGTGCGCTTTGGGCTGGAAACCGGAGCGGCGTTCGATTTCAGCCACTTTGCGGCGGATATACGGGATTTCACGCACGCTCTCGCCATACACCGACGACGTGTATAGGCCCATGAAGCGGCATTCCTTCACCACCTTGCCGTCAGCATCGATCTGACGAATCGACACATAATCGGGGTAAGCAGGACGATGTACACGGCTTGGGTGAGCCGCCTTGGCGAACGACAACAGGGTCGGTTCGCGCAGGTAGCTGACTGCGTAGTCTTCGATGCGCAGGTCTTCGGGGGTCAACCCGGCGCGCAGCAGCTTGGTCAGGCCGAGGAAGGAAGCCGGGTCATATTTAATATGGCCACCGTCCGCTTCATCGCGCACCACGAACTCTTCGTAGCCCAGAAACGTGAAGTGGTTGCCCACCAGCCATTCCAGAAAACTCTTGATCTCGGCTTTCTCATCAGCCGCCACGGCGTACTGGCAACTGTCGATGCTGGCCAGCAATTCCTGAACCTTGGCCTTCATTGGCTCAAAGTCAGCCACAGCAATGCGCACTTCACCCAGAACCTGTTCAAGCTCTTTGCTCAGCACATTCAATTCAGCGGTATTGGAGCAGCGGTCGATCTCCAGATACATCAGCGACTCTTGGGAAACACCCTCGCCCTGCGTACCCTTCGCCAGGATTTCCAGCAACTCGCCCTTGCTGCCACGGCGTACGCTCAGGACCGTGGTTTGCAGCGTATGGATGCTGTAACCGCGACGGTTGAGTTCGGTACGTACCGAATCCACCAAAAACGGCAAATCGTGGTGCAGCACTTCGACGGCGGTGTGCGTCGATTGCCAGCCGTGACGTTCGTAATCCGGGTTGTAGACCCGCACTTGAGGCTGGGCCGGGTCAAAACGTTCAAGCAGGCGCCAGGCCGACAGCGTGCAGCCGGCAAGGTCGGACATGCGACGTTGAGTGAGTTCATCCAGAGAAATGATGCCGAAGAATTGCTCGGCGAACAGCGCCACTTGTGGCAGTGCCTGTTCACTGATGTGCTGCGCCAGTGCCGCTTGCAGTTGATGCTGGAAGTCGGCCTTGCTGGCTGCGGTGAAGAACGCCATCTGTGGTACTCCGCTTGGGCTTGTTATTGAGAGAAGCGTCGCGTGCTATTCCCGCATGGGGAGCTGCCCATGCTGCGTGAGGCTGGATGTGGCAACCACCCTCAATGCACAGCATGACAGGGAGGTGAAGCTGGCCGCGACCCAGGGGTCACATTCACGTTCCAGGAGGGGTATCTACAAAAACGACTGACCGCTCAGCGGGCTGTGTCTTTAGAGATAACTATCCCGGATGCAGCTTAACGAGAGAGATGCCCGCGATACTTGCGATGCGGCGACATATTCAGTCATCGGGACGTAACCGCGGGCGCTGCTCATGTTCAACCCTAGCACTCGATAACGAAAAAACTTCACGGAAAATACCGTTTTACTGACGTTGGAATCTGAAATGACTGACAGTCGAAAACACTTCAGTTGCGCCGTTTCAGCATTCAGACCTGCACAAACGCGCGCAGGCTGGCAAACTTGCCGCTTTTGATCGCTCTGCAGGCGCCCAAGCGCCAGGAATTAGCCCATGAAAATCACAGCCCCTCTACTGCTCGCCAACCCGTGCGACGAGGAAGAAGAGAACCTCGCCACGGTCTGCTGCTTCAGCGCGCAGGGCGACATGTTTCTGATGAGCCGCTATCCGGACGAAGATGAGCTGGAGATTTCCCTGGGGGACAACGATCCCTCGTCACTGGCAGGGGTCAAAGTCACCCTGAGCCAGACCCGCCTGTTGCTTGAAGTGGCCGCCAGTGACGTTGACGTACTCAATGGCGATGATCACCTTGAAATCCAGTTCGACGCCGAGGCCACGGACATGCAAGAGCTTGAGCAGACCCTGACCCTCATTCTGGACGGCGTCGGCACCTATGCCAGCGAGCTGAGCTGACACAGACCTCACCTGTCATCAAGCCGCCCGCCGCATCGCAAACACGCTGCCCAACACAATCGCCATCCCGAACAGCACCCCGCCTGATACCTGGCTGCCCAGCAACACAGCGGCCATCAACATGGCGACGGGAGGCACCAGATACATCACGCACACCGAACGGCTCACTTCGGTGTGCGCCAACACATAGGCCCACAACAAGTAGGCCAATGCACTGGGAAACACCCCCAGCACCAGCACGGCGAGGTTGACCCTGACCGGGGCAGCGCTCACCTGCGCCGCCAGGCCCGGTGCATAGACACCTAACAACAGGGTTCCGGCCCAAATGGTGTAACAGACGATGGTCAAGGGGCTGTAGCGGCTGGAATAGTGCTTTTGCAGCGCGAAATAGACACTCCAGGACAACGCCGCCAGCAGTATCAACAACCCCTGGGGGCGAAAGGTGCCCAAGCCCTTGTCCCCCCAAATGACCACCAGCGCCCCCACCAGCCCCGTGCCCACCCAACACCAGCGCCAGGCGCTGACGGACTCTTTAAGCCAGATTGCCGCAATAAACGTGCTAAATATCGGCGTTGACTGCGCCAGCACACTGGACGCGCCGGGGCTGACCCAGCGCTGGCCGGTGTTCAACGCCACATGGTGAATCACAATGGCGAATAGCCCCAACACCATCAACCACGGCGCGTCACGCAGGCGAGGCAATCCAATGCCGCGCACCAGCGCCACTACGCCCATGAACAGCGACGCCACCAAAAAACGCAGCAAGGCCAAGTGGCCGGGGGTGTAGCTTTGCAAGCCGATATGAATCCCGATCGGCGAATACGCCCAGCACAGCACCACTGCCAGCATTGCCCCGAACAACGCCGGGGCCGTTGCACGCCTCAAGCGCGCACCGCCATCGTCGGGGTTTGAGCCATGGCAACCGCGATGCCCTGCCAATAATGCTCAGTAATGGCCAGAAAACGATTGAACCCGACGCACAGTCCGGCAAAGTCTTCTTGCGTACAACATTCAACGGCCGCGGCTTCGACCGCCTGAACTTTGTGCTCTTTCTCCGCTTCACCGATATGAATATGAAAGTACTCACAGTGCTCATGAAACTCATCATTGTGTTTATACGCATACTGATAATTCCTCGCGCCTTCGTATAAACGCGTCAACATGGAATACGCCAACCACTCTTGCGCCAACAACGCCCCTAATACATGACTTTCAGAACGCCCCAATCCGTGCGGTGCATATAACGCATCTTGTTCATCAATAAATAATTGGGTGGACGCCAACAAGGGCCCGGCTTCCAGTTCTTGCAGCGAATAAGGGCGTTTAGCCAAACGGCTCAACAGGTCGAGCAAATAGCGTTGCAAGAGCGCGCTGTGCGCTTTATGCACATCCCCGCCACCCAGCTCCGAATACAGGTTCTTGACGATTTCCACCCGCGCCTGCAGGGTGTTGGCGCGCAGCAACGACAGCGCGACCATCGTCGCGGTGCGCCGGGTACGCGCCCAATAGTTACAGGCGAAAATTTCAACTTCAGCAAATGTCAGGGTTTCGTTGAGCCAGCGTTGATAAAACCCGTTATTGAGTGCGCCATGTGAAAACACGGTCTGCGCCAATGACTCAACTTTTGTTTTTGTAATGTTCATATTGACCTCGCTAACAGAGGGGTTACCCTTCGTTTCATCCAGCGCACACTGACGTCAGCCGCAGTGTTTGCAGAAGTCAATGTCAGTCAGCCCTGGCGCAGCGAACAAGTGATTAATTAAGAGTTCTGAACTCAGGGGGAGTGAACCGTGGAATTGAGCCAACTCAGGATGATCAAGTCGGTGGCCGAGTGCGGCAGTATTGCGCTGGCGGCTCAACACCTGCACTGCGTGCCGTCCAATATCACCACGCGCATCAAACAACTGGAAAACGAACTGGGCACCGTGCTGTTCACCCGTGCGGGCCGAGGGCTGCAAATCAGTGCCGCCGGTCAATTGTTTCTGGGGTATTGCGAACGCATCCTTGCACTGGTCGATGAAGCCCGCCGCGCCGTCACGCCCCACGCCAAGCCCCACGGCACACTGCGCATCGGCGCCATCGACTCGTGCGCCACCGGGCGCCTGCCGCCGCTGCTGGCCGAATACCACCAGCGCTACCCGGAGGTCACGCTGGAGCTGGTGACCGGCCAATGGCCGCAACTGCTTGATGACGTCCAGCACCATCGGCTGGATGCCGCGATTGTCGCCATCGATGTTCAGCATCCCAAATTGCTCAGCACCGCGCTCTATCACGAGCCGTTGATTTTGATTGCCGGGGCTGCCCATCCGCCGCTCACGGACTTGAGCGCCATCTCCCGGCAAACCGTATTCATGTGGCCAGCGGGCTGTCCGTACCGCGACACACTGGAACAGTGGCTTGCCGTACACAACGTGCCCATCAACAGCGTGGCCTACGCCAACTGGGGCAGCATCATCGGCTGCGTCGGCGCCGGCGCCGGGCTGGCCATCGTCCCCGAGGGCATGCTGGAGCGTTTTGGCACCGACGCCACCTTGACGCGCTATCGTTTCAACGACCTGCCAGCGGTGCAAAACCGGCTGGTGTGGCACCGTGAAACGGGATGCCACACGGCGCGCGATGCCTTCGCCAGCTTGCTGGCAGAGCACTTTTCACCGAAGAATCCGGGGCCGGCCACGGCGTGCAAATAAGCAACATTCTCAACAACCGGGTTGTTTTGTGCTTTTTCCACAAAAACCCCGACTGACATTAGTCCCAACCCCCTGCAATGGATTAAAGTAACGCCCCCAGCCCCGGCGCAATTCATGCGCCGCCGGTGTCCTTTTCAGGAACAGTCATCGATGGAACATCGTGAAGCGCTGCTTGCGCTGCGAACCTTTCTTTCAACGCAGATTCTCGGTCAGGAAAAGCTGATCGACCGGCTGCTGATCGCGCTGCTGGCTGACGGCCACATGCTGGTCGAAGGCGCCCCCGGCCTGGCGAAGACCAAGGCCATCAAAGAACTCGCCGAAGGCATCGAAGCGCAGTTCCATCGTATTCAGTTCACCCCCGACCTGTTGCCCGCCGACATCACCGGCACCGAGATCTATCGCCCCGAAACCGGCAGTTTCGTGTTTCAGCAAGGCCCGATCTTCCACAATCTGGTACTGGCCGATGAAATCAACCGCGCCCCGGCCAAGGTGCAGTCCGCCTTGCTGGAGGCCATGGCCGAACGCCAGGTCAGCGTCGGGCGCAGCACGTACGAGCTGTCGCCACTGTTTTTGGTGATGGCCACGCAGAACCCCATAGAGCAGGAAGGCACCTACCCGTTGCCTGAAGCCCAGCTCGACCGTTTTCTGATGCACGTCAAAATCGGCTTCCCGGATGCGGCGGTCGAGCGCCGTATCCTGCAACAGGCCCGTGGCGAAGCCCTGAACGGCGAAACCAAGCCCGAGCGCCGGGTCAGCCAGCAAGCCATTTTCGCAGCGCGCAAGGAAATCCTCGGTTTGTACATGGCCGACGCCGTAGAGGAATACCTGGTGCAACTGGTCATGGCCACCCGCACCCCCGGCAAATTCGACCCGGAGATGGCCGAGTGGATCGCCTATGGTGCCAGCCCCCGCGGCTCGATTGCGCTGGACCGCTGCGCCAGGGCCCACGCATGGCTCGCCGGGCGTGACTTTGTCAGCCCCGAAGACATACAGGCCGTATTATTCGACGTGCTACGTCACCGCATCATTCTGTCGTTTGAGGCCGAAGCCGCCGGCATCGACCAGGACCGCGTGGTGCAGCGCATTCTTGACGTCGTCGCCGTTGCCTGACCGATGAACAACCCCCTGCCCGCCGAACCCGGCATTCGCGTGACCCTGGCCGAGCTGATCGAAATGCGCCATCGGGTACGCGAAGTGCAACTGTTTTCCTCGCCCAGCCAGCGCAGCCCGCTGGTGGGCCTGCACCACTCAAAACTGCGCGGGCGCGGGGTCGATTTCGATCAGGTGCGGGTGTATCAGGCCGGAGACGATGTGCGCACCATTGACTGGCGCGTCACAGCCCGCACCCTTGAGCCCCACACCAAGATGTTCCATGAGGAACGCGAACGGCCGATTTTCATCCTCGCCGAACAAAGCCGCCGACTGTTTTTCGGCTCGGGGCTGATGTTCAAGTCCGTACTGGCCGCGCAAGCCGCCAGCCTGATCGGTTGGGCAGCGCTGGGCCACAATGACCGCGTGGGCGGACTGGTATTCGGCGACCACGAACATTACGAAATCAAGCCGCGACGCAGTAAACAGAGCCTGCTGCAACTGCTCAACCGCCTGGTACGGGTCAATCAGTCCTTGCACACCGAGGTGCAATCGGACCGCGATGCCTTGGGCATGGCACTGATTCGTGCCCGAGAAGTGCTGCGGCCCGGCAGCCTGGTGATCGTGATTTGCGACGAGCGCGCCCTCACCGACGCAGCCGAACAACAATTGAGCCTGCTGGCCCGCCATTGCGACCTGATGCTGTTACCGCTCTCGGACCCGCTGGACCATGCGCTGCCTGCAGCGGGCTTGCTGCGCTTTGCCGAACGTGGGGCCCAGCTCGAACTCGACACCCTCAACTATGATTTGCGTCAGGCTTACCGCGCGCAAGCCGAAGCTCGCATCGCGCGCTGGGCCTTGCTCGCGCAAAAACTGCGGGTGCTGCTGATGCCCTTGAGCACCCAGAGCGAAATGATCGAACAATTGCGCGACTACCTGAATGCCAAGCGCCCCGGCAAAACCCTATGACTACCCTTGAGCAACTGCAACCGTTGATTGCGCCTCAGGCCATTGGCCTGTGGCCGCCTGCGCCGGGTTGGTGGCTGCTGCTGGTAATCCTTCCTGCGCTGGGCTGGGGCCTGTGGTGGTTACGCCGCTATTTGCCGGCCAAACGCCTGCCAAAGCGCACCGAGCAACCGCTGGACCCGGTACGTCTGGCGGCGCTTGAAGAACTTGCGCGCTTTCCAAAACCTTACGACGGCGCACCCGCCGGTGCCTGGCTGCAACAGCTCAATGGCCTGCTCAAACGTCTGTGCCGCAACCATTACCCCTACAGCCAGAGCCACACCCTTAATGGCCGCAAATGGCTGGCGTTCCTAGACAACCGTTGCCCCGCCGCCGGGCTGACGCGCTGGATGGTGCTGGTAGAAGGCGCCTACAAACCCGAATGCAAGCTTGATGACAAAGCCATTGCCGGGCTCAATCAAGCCGTAGAAACCTGGATCCGCAAACATGTTTGAGTTCGCCTGGCCCTGGTTGTTCGCCCTGTTGCCGCTGCCGTGGCTGATGCGTGCTGTGTTGCCGGTGGCGGACAGTGGCGAAGCGGCGCTCAAAATCAGCTTTCTGAGCGACCTCGAAGAACTGGCGCGACGCAAAGCCCGTTCGACACTGCCTTCGTGGCGCCAACAGGCGCCCTACCTGCTGCTCTGGCTGTTGCTGCTGACGGCGGCTGCACGCCCGCAATGGGTCGGTGAGCCGCTGCCCATTGCCGCCAGTGGCCGCGATTTACTGGTGGCGGTTGACGTCTCGGGGTCGATGGATTTTCCGGACATGCAATGGCGTGACGAAGACGTCAGTCGCCTCGATCTGGTCAAAAGCCTGCTGGGCGACTTTCTGGAAAACCGCGAAGGCGACCGTGTCGGCCTGATTCTGTTCGGCAGTCAGGCGTACCTGCAAGCGCCGCTGACCTTTGATCGGCATACCGTGCGCACCTGGCTGGACGAGGCACGCATTGGCATTGCGGGCAAAAATACCGCCATTGGCGATGCCATTGGCCTGGCCCTCAAACGCCTGCGCCAACGTCCGGCCCAGAGCCGCGTACTGATCCTGGTCACCGATGGTGCCAACAACGGCGGGCAGATCGACCCGCTGACCGCCGCGCGCCTGGCCGCTGAAGAAGGCGTCAAAATCTACCCGATCGGCATCGGAGCAGACCCGGAAGACAGCAGCACCAAGGGCCTGTTCGGGATCAACCCCGGGGTGGATCTGGACGAGCCCGCGCTTCAGGAAATCGCCCGGCTGACCGGCGGCCAGTATTTCCGCGCCCATGACGGCAAAGAGCTTGCCGCGATCAAGGACACCCTCGACCAACTCGAACCGGTGGCCCAGCAGCCCACTCAGGCGCGCCCGGCCAACGCGCTGTATAGCTGGCCACTGGCAGGCGCATTGCTGCTGAGTGTGCTGATGGTGACTCGCGAACTGTGGCCCAATGCGCTGCTGCACCGCTGGCTGACCCAGGAGCACCGCCTGCACCCTCTGCCTCAATGGCGCCAGCGCCTTAAGCGGCTGCGCCTGCGGAGACGCCGATGAACACGTTCTGGCCGCACTGGTTTCGCCCCGAATGGCTGGCGGTATTGCCCCTGCTCGGCTGGCTGCTGTGGAAACTCTGGCACCGCCAAAAACGCGCCGGGCGCTGGCAAATGATCTTGCCCGTAGCGTTTCAACGGGTGCTGCTGAGCGGCGGCAATGGCCGCGACAGCAAGCTGCCCTGGATTGTCCTCGGGCTGGGCTGGCTGCTGGCGGCGCTGGCGCTGATGGGCCCGAGCTGGCAGCGGGTGGAGCAAGCCACGCAAAAACCCGCCGATCCGTTGGTGGTGATGCTGGAACTGACCCCCGAGATGCTGGCCACGGACAGCTCGCCCACTCGCCTGGAACAAGCGCGGCGCAAGGTGTACGACCTGCTGCAAAACCGCAGTGACGCGCAAACGGCGGTCATCGTGTACGCCGGCAGCGCCCACACGCTGGTGCCGCTGTCTGACGACCTGGCCACCAGCCGCAACCTGTTGGAGGCGCTCAAGCCCTCGATCATGCCTCAACCCGGCCATCGCGCCGATCTGGCGGTCGGTAAAGCCTTGCAGTTGCTGGATCAGGGCGCACTGGGCCAAGGGCGACTGCTGCTGATCGGCTCCTCCCTGAGCGCGCAAGAACGGGAAGGCATCCGCAGCCGGCTGGGCAGCGATGCGCCACCGTTGCTGATGCTCGGCATCGGTACGCGCGACGGGGCACCGGTGGTCGATGAAAACGGTCAACTGCTTAAAGACGACCAGGGCGCCATTCTGTTGCCTCGCCTGGACAGCCCCGATTTGCGCAGTTTCTTGCTGGACATCGGCGGCCGCTACCGGCAGGCGCGTCTGGATGACAACGACTTGCGCGGGCTCGGCCTGCTGGACGGCGCACTCCACCTGCGCGCGGACGGCCAGACCCAACGCCTGGACACCTGGGCTGACCAGGGTTATTGGCTATTGCTGCCCCTGTTGCTGCTCGCGGCCTGTGCCGGGCGGCGCGGCTGGCTGTTCTGCCTGCCGCTGCTGTTCTTGCTGCCACAGCCCAGCTATGCCTTCAGTTTCACCGACCTGTGGCTACGCCCCGACCAACAGGGCCAACGCCTGCTGGAACAGAAAAAACCGTTGCAAGCGGTGCAGCACTTCGAAGACCCGATGTGGCAAGGCATGGCGCTGTATCAAGCGGGGGACTACGCCGCTGCAGCTGAGCGTTTCGCCGAGGTCAACAGCGCCAGCGCCCACTACAATCGCGGCAATGCACTGGCCATGGCAGGCGAACTGGAGGCGGCCATTGACGCCTACGAGCAAGCGCTTGAGCGTCAGCCCGAGTTGCAGGCCGCGGCCCAGAACAAGGCCTTGATCGAGCAACTGCTTGAAGAGCAGCATGAGCAAAGCCACGCCACGCCCGAACGCCCCCCCGAGGCCGAAAACCCGGCACCTGACGCCCAATCACCGGGCAGCACGCCACCCCAGGGCGCGCCCGGTGCTACCCGTCCTGCGCAAGACCCGAGCGGGGCTTCGACGCCTGCTGGCGAGGTCAGTCCTCAGCCTGCGCAACAGCCGGACGCACCGCCGACCGCCCCCGGCGAACCCGAGGCAGCGCCCGCGACCGACCCTGCCCCGTCAGGCATTCGGCCCATTGAAGAAGAACACCGGCAGGCACTGGAACAATGGTTGAAACAGATTCCCGACAACCCCAGCGAACTGTTGCGACGAAAATTTTGGTACGAACAGCAGCAACATCAGGACACGCCTCAATGAACCGCCTTTGTGCTTTGTTACTTTTGCTGTGGTGCTGGACACTGCCCGCCCAGGCACTGGGGCTGGTCGCCAGTGTCGATCGCGATCACCTCAACTCGGGCGAAACCGTTGAGCTGACGCTGGAATCCAATGACGCCACGCAATTTGGCAAGCCCGACCTCAGCCCCCTCGACGACCTGTTTGAGGTGCGCGGTACGCGGCAGGTCAATCAACTGACCAACCTGAGCGACAGCAACAAAGCCAACACCCGCTGGATCATCACCCTGCAACCCAGGCGCACCGGTACAGTGGTGATCCCGCCGCTGCAGGTGGGCGATTATCACAGCCAGCCGATCAGCCTGACCGTCAGCCAGAGTGAAGCCACGGTCAACGAACTGGCTCCGGTCTTTATTGAGTCCAGCCTCGACCAGTCCAGCGTCTACGTGCAGGCCCAGGCCATCCTGACCCTGCGTATTTACCACTCGGTGGCCCTGTACGACGACAGCAGCCTGACCCCGTTGCACCTGAGCGATGCCATTGTCGAACAGCTCGGCGAGTCGCGGACTTACGAAAAACTGATCAACGGGGTGCGCCACGGCGTCATCGAAATGCGCTACGGGATCTACCCGCAGCACAGTGGCGAGCTGCTGGTGCCTGCGCAAACTTTCAGCGCCACCCAGGTCGACAGCCAACAGTCCAACGCCCCGGCGCCCTTGGGCCCGATACCGGGAAAACTGGTGCACGTGACGTCGCCGGACATCCCGCTCAAGGTCAAGCCCAAGCCGCAAGACTACCCGAGCACCGCGCCCTGGTTGCCCGCACGCAGCCTGAGCATGAGTGAAACCTGGAACCCCGAGCCCGATCACTGCAGGGTGGGCGACTCGCTCACCCGGACCCTGACGCTCAAGGCCCAAGGGCTGTCCAGCGCGCAATTGCCCGCACTCACCGCCACCGACGTCAACGGCTTGCGACGCTATCCCGACCTGCCGCAACTGAGCAATCAAATCACCGAAAACGGCCTGATCGGCAGCCGCGAAGAGCGCGAGGCGCTGGTGCCCACCCGCATAGGCCAAGTCGAATTGCCCGCGGTGGAAGTGGTGTGGTGGAACACCCACGAAGATCGCCTTGAGCGCAGCTACTTACCGGCGCGCACGCTGCAAGTCGCCGCCAACCCTGACCTGGCGCTGGACCCTGCCGCCAGCGATACGACGCGGCCGCTGAGCGATGAATCGTCGCTCTGGCTGTGGCAACTCAGCACCTTTGTATTGGGTTGCTCGACGCTGATCGGCTTTGGCCTGTGGTGGCGCGCCCGCTGGCAGCCGGCCATTTTGCGGGCTGCGCAAACTGGCCCCAGCCCACGCACACTGCTCGATGATCTCAAACGCGCCTGCCTGGCCAACGACCCGCAAGCGACCCGCCAGGCACTCGATGCCTGGGCCCGCCAGCAACCCGAAACCTTGGCGGACATGGCCGCGCGCTTTGTGTTGTTGTCCGATGCGCTGGACGGCCTCAATGGCGCGCTCTACAGCGAGTCCGGCCAGCACTGGCAAGGCGAAGAGTTATGGAAAGCCATTCGCAGCATTCCGGCGCACGAGCGCGAGCAAGACCCCGGCAGCGAGCCGAGCAGCCTGCCGCCGCTCTACCCCAAATAATGTCGAGGTGGCGACGGGCATGCTCCCTGCCTGACGCGACCGCTGATGACCTTTTTAAACGGATTCTGTTATGCGCTTGTTTCACACTTCCGACTGGCATTTGGGGCAAAACCTCCATGGCCAGGAACGTGACTTCGAACACGCCTGTTTTCTTAACTGGCTGCTGGCCCAATTGGCCACCCGGCAACCCGACGTGCTGTTAATTGCCGGGGACATCTTCGACACGGTCAACCCGCCGGTCAAAGCCCAGGAACGCCTTTACGACTTCATCGTCAGCGCCCATGAACAGCACCCCATGTTGACCATCGTGATGATTGCCGGCAACCATGACTCCGGCTCGCGCATTGAGCTGCCTGCCCCGCTGATGCGGCGCCTGCGCACCCACGCGCTGGGTCGTGTGCTGTGGCTTGACGATGGCCAGCTCGATGCCGAGCGCCTGATGATCCCGCTGCCGGACGCAACCGGACAGATCGCGGCCTGGTGCCTGGCGTTGCCGTTCCTGCGCCCCGCCGAGGTCACGGGCGCACACTTGGGCGATGACTACCTGCGCGGCATCGGTCAGGTGCATGAGTGGCTGATCGAGGCCGCCAATGCCAAACGCTTGCCCGGTCAGGCGCTGGTAGCCATCAGCCATGCGCACATGGCGGGCGGTTCGGTCTCCGAAGACTCGGAACGCAGCCTGATTATCGGCAACGCCGAAGCCCTCCCCGCCAGCCTGTTCGGCCCAAGCATCAGCTACGTGGCCCTCGGGCATTTGCACAAGCCGCAAAAGGTCAATGGTGAAGAGCGGATTCGCTACTGCGGCTCGCCCATTCCCCTGTCCTTTTCGGAAATCAGCTACCCGCATCAGGTGCTGGAGGTGCAACTGGAGGGCGAAACCCTGGTCAGCGTTGAGCCCTTGCTGATCCCCCGTGCGGTCAATCTGCAACGCATCGGCCCGGCGCCACTGAGCGAAATTCTCTCGCAACTGAGCGGCGTGCCGGACGTTGATCTGCTGGCCGACACCCAGCGCCAGCCGTGGCTCGAAGTGCGGGTGATCCTCGACGAACCCCAGCCAGACCTGCGCCAGCAGATTGAAACCGCGTTGCAAGGCAAGTCCGTGCGCCTGGTGCGCATCAGCGCCGAGTATGCGGGCACGGGCAAACGCGGGGACGAAGACGACAACGCGCGGCTGATTGAACTCGACCAGTTGACCCCGCAAGAGCTGTTCAGCCGGGCCTGGCTAGACAGCTATGGCCGCGAGGCCGATGAACAGACCCTCAAGGACTTTGCCGTGTTGTTGCACGACGTACAGCTGGAGGGCGAACAGCCATGAAAATCCTCGCCATCCGCCTGAAAAACCTCGCTTCGCTGGCGGGCCCGTTTGAACTGGATTTCACGGCTGAGCCCCTGGCCAGCGCCGGTCTGTTCGCCATTACCGGCCCCACCGGCGCCGGTAAAAGCACCCTGCTCGACGCTTTGTGCCTGGCGTTGTTTGGCGCCGTGCCGCGCCTGAACAACACCGGCCGCGATGCCAAAGTGCCCGATGTTGACGGCGAGATCGCCACTGGCGACCCGCGCACCCTGCTGCGGCGCGGCACGGGCGAAGGCTATGCCGAAGTGGATTTTCTCGGCATCGACGCACGCCGTTACCGAGCGCGCTGGGAGGCCAACCGCGCGCGGGAAAAAGCCACCGGCAAGCTCCAGGCCAGCCGCCAGAGCCTGCGCGATCTGGACAGCGATCAATTGCTGGCCAGCCAGAAAGGTGATTACAAGGTCCAGCTCGAAGCGCGGCTGGGGTTGAACTTCGAACAGTTCACCCGCGCCGTGATGCTGGCCCAAAGCGAGTTCAGCGCCTTCCTCAAGGCCGACGACAACGAACGCAGCGAACTGCTGGAAAAACTCACCGACACTGCGCTGTACACCCGTGTGGGCAAACGCGCTTTCGACAAGGCCAAGGAAACCCGCGACCTGCACAAGCAGCTACAGGATCAAGCGGTGGGCATTACGCCCCTGTCGCCTGACGCGCGCCTCGAACTGGATCAACAATTCACCCTGGCCCAACAACAGCTCAAGGCCCGGCAAGGCCAGCTCAAACAGCTGGAGCAGCAACACGTCTGGCTCAAGACCTTGCGCGAACTGCAAGAACAACACCAAAGCGCCGCCGAGCAGTTGCAGCAGGCGCAAGGGCTGTGGGACAGCCAGGCCGGTGAACGCGACACCTTGCACTGGCTCGAACAACTGGCCCCCCAGCGCCATCAGTTTGCACGGCTGGCCGAGCTGGACGCGCAGGTGCGTCCACTCACGGCGCAGATGGCCGACCATCAACAACAACACGCGCAGCTAGAGGCACAACACGCGCAACAGAAGCACACGCTGGAAGCCGCGCGGCTGGCGACGGAGCAGGCCCAGGCCATGCACCAGCAGTGCGCCACGCCACTGCAGCAGGCCTATACAGAACAGGCCAACCTGCAACGGCTCACTGACACGCTCGACAAGCAACGCGCCCTCAAACAGCAAGCCGACACCGCCAGTGCGGCGGGCCAACAACGGCTCGACATCCTGATCGAGCGCCAACAACGCAGCACCGAACAGCTGTCACAGATTGCCCAACAGCTTGAGCACAGCGCTGAACTGACGCCGCTGGCCAATGCCTGGGACGCCTGGCGCCCGCGCTTGCAGCAACTGGTGCGCTTGAGCACCACCCTAAGCACCGGTCAACACGAGCTGCCGGCCCTGGAGCAACGTGCCCTGCACGCCGCGCAGCAACTGACTGAACAGCGCAACAGCCTGGAAATCCTGTTTCAGGAAGCGGCGGCCGAACCCCACGCCGTCAACGAGCAAATCCAGGCGTTGGGCAGCTTGCTCAAGGACAATCGCCAGCAGCAGCGCGACTACGAAGACTTGCAGCGGCTGAGCAGCACTCAACAGGCGCTGGACGACCGGCTACAGGCCCTGCAAAGCAAATTGCAGGCGCTGCAATCAGAACGCGAACAGCGGATCGAACTCGGCACCCTGACCAAAAAACAGTACGAGGCGGCCGAGCAGGCACTGAACGTCACCCGCCAACTGCTGGAACGCCAGCGACTGGCCCGCAGCGCCAGTGTTGAAGAACTGCGCGAGCACTTGCAGGACAACCAGCCGTGCCCGGTCTGCGGCAGCCACGAGCACCCGTACCACCAGCCCGAAGCCCTGTTGCAAAGCCTTTCGCGCCATGACGAAAACGAAGAGGCGGCTGCCCGCAAGTCCGTGGACACACTCAAGGCCACCCTCGACCAACTGCGTGAACAGGTCAGCGGCCTGAATGCACAACTGCGTGAACTGCGCCTGCAACATCAGCAATTGCTGGACGACCAACAGGCACTCGCCCCCAGCCTGGAGGCGCACCCGCACCATGCGCAATGGCAGGACCAACCCGCGGCCAAGCGGGCGCCGTGGCTGGCCCATCGGCTTGAACAATTGCACTACAGCATCAGCCGTGACGAAGAACGTCAGAACGCCCTGCTCGCCCTGCAAAGGGACGCCGCACAACTGCAAGGCGACATCCAGCGCAGCTGCGACGCCAGCCAGTTGGCCGCCCGGCAACTGGCCGACCAGCAGGTGCAGCTCAACGCTGACGCCCAGCGCCTCGAAGAGGAACTGGCGGCGTTCTCCAGCCTGTTGCCTGCCGAGCGCCTGGCCGAACTGCGTGCGCACACGTCGGCCTGTTTCATGGCGTTGGATCAACAGGTGGCCGAGCGGCTTGCGCACCTGGAGCAACAACGCGAGGAACTCGCCGAGCATGCGGCGCGCAGCCAGACCCTCGAGCGCGAGCAGGTGCAGCACAGCCATCAGCGCTCCCAGCAGGACGCGCTGCAACAAGCCCTGGACGAATGGCTCGCGCAGCAACATGCCAGCAAGCAGGCCCTGCACGCCCTGCTGGGCCCACACAGCAGCGCCGAAGCCTGGCAGCAACACCTTGAACAGGCCCTGGAACAGGCCCGCACCGCGCAAGCCCATGCCAGCGACACCGTGCAGGCTACCACCCGCCAGCAGATCCAGCTGACGGCTGAACTCAAGGCGCTGCGCGAGCGTTTGCAGGCACTTGAGCAGGAGCACGCCACGTTAACGGCGCAGGTCGCTCAATGGCGTGCCTTGCACACGGGCGTGGATGACGCACGCCTGCATCAATTGTTGGCCCATGACGAGCCACAGGTGCGGTCACTGCGCGAGCGTCTGATGGGCAGTGAAAAAAACCTGGAACACACCCGGGTTCTGCTTCAGGAACGCGAACAGCAACTCGCCCGGCATCAGGCGCAGGCCAACGGCAATCTGGACGCCGAGGCCCTGACCCAGGCCCTTGACGCGCTGAACGTTCAACTGGAGGTGAACGAACAATTGAGCGCCGGACTGCGCGCGCAACAAGCCGAAGACGACCGGCGCACTGAGGCCAATCAAGCGCTGGCGCAGCGCACGGCGCAGGCCTATGACGAGTGGCAGCGCTGGGCGAGGCTCAGTGATTTGATCGGCTCGGGTACCGGGGACAAATTTCGCAAGATAGCCCAGGCTTATAACCTCGACCTGTTGGTCCATCACGCCAATGCCCAACTGCGCCAACTGGTGCGCCGCTACCGCCTCAAGCGGGGCGGCAGCATGCTGGGGTTACTGGTGATGGACACGGAAATGGGCGACGAACTGCGCTCGGTGCATTCGTTGTCGGGCGGCGAGACCTTTTTGGTGTCGCTGGCCTTGGCCCTCGGGCTGGCGTCCATGGCGTCCAGCACGCTGAAAATCGAATCGCTGTTTATTGACGAAGGCTTCGGCAGCCTCGACCCCGAATCCTTGCAACTGGCGATGGACGCGCTGGACGGATTGCAGGCGCAGGGACGCAAGGTCGGGGTGATTTCGCACGTGCAGGAAATGCACGAGCGAATTCCGGTGCAGATACAGGTTCAGCGCCAAGGCAACGGGCTGAGCACGGTGCAGGTCAAATGAGCCTGCACACCCTCTACTCGTTCCGCCGCTGCCCCTACGCCATGCGCGCCCGCATGGCCCTGCGCTACAGCGCAGTACCGGTGTCGATCATTGAAGTCAGCCTCAAAGCCAAGCCCGCCGACATGCTGGCCGCTTCGCCCAAGGGCACGGTGCCGGTGCTGGTGTGCGCCGACGGCCGGGTCATCGAGCAGAGTCTGGAGATCATGCACTGGGCCCTGAGTCAGAACGACCCCGACATTTGGCTGCCAGCGGACCGGCCTTTGATCGAAGCGTTGATTGAAGAAAACGACACCCGCTTCAAGGGGCTGCTGGACCGCTACAAGTACGCCGTGCGCTACCCCGAATACCCGATGGAGCATTACCGGGCGCAAGGGGCGGTTGTGTTACAGCGGCTTGAGTGCCTGCTTGAACACACCCCTTACCTGACCGGCACCACGTTGACCCTGGCCGACGTGGCGCTCGCGCCGTTCATACGCCAATTCGCCCACGTGGACCGCGCGTGGTTCGCGCAAGCGCCCTACCCTAAATTGCAGGCCTGGCTCGAACGCTTCCTCGCCTCAGGGCTGTTCACGGCGGTGATGGCCAAACAGCCCTGAGCGACAGGGGTTAAGGGCGTAAAAGGGCCGCCACGTCCCTGCGCTTGTCGACCCCTGCGCAGGGACGCAGCCGCCCAGGGTTACGGCCGGTTGATGAACTTGAGGTCGGACGGTGCGTCCATCGACAGGTGTTGTACGGTGTCGCCCAGCTTGCCGGTCTGCGGATCGCGTTCCACGACCACGATGTTGTTGCTCATCTGGTTGGCGATCAGTACAAACTTGCCGTTAGGGCTGAGGGCGAACTCACGGGGGTGATCGCCTTCAACGGAGCGGCGCTGCAGATGCGTCAACTCGCCATTGGCGGGGTTAATCGCAAAGACCAGCAATTCGTTGGCCTTGCCCCGGTTACTGACGTACAGGAACTTGCCGTCGGCGCTGGTGTGCAGGCCGCCTGCGGCGCGGTTACCGGCCGGTTGGCCCGGAGCCAGTTCTACCGCCTGACGCTGTTTGAGCTGACCGTTGTCGTAATCGAACACAAATACCTGAGCACTCATTTCTGTGGTCAGGTAAGCGTGTTTGCCATCGCGCGCGAACAACAGGTGGCGCGGACCACTGCCGGCAGGCAGTTCAATGGCAGCCGGTTCGGCGGGGATCAGCGGATGCTCGGGGTTGGCTGCGGGGTCGTAGCGGTAGACAAAAATCTTGTCGGCGCCTAGATCGCTGGCATAGACGAAGTGGCCGTCCGGGGATGACACCACCGAGTGCACGTGCGCGGACAACTGGCGTTCAGGGTTGACCCGGCTGGCCGGGTGGCTGCTCATTTGGGTCACGGGCTGCAACTGGCCCTGCGCATTGATCGGCAACACCGCCAGGCTGCCGCCGGGGTCGGCATGCACGCCATAGTTGGCCACAAACAGATAACGCTCATCATGGCTCAGGCTGGAGTGCGTGGGCTCTTCGCCCAGGGTTTTGACCTGATTGACCAGCGTCAGCTCATGGGTTTTCGGGTTGATCGCGACACTGCTCACGCGCCCCACCCCATCCGCCTGGCCTTTGCCGTTTTCGTTGACCACGAACAGCCGCTGCTGGTCGGCGGACAGTGTCAGCCATGAAGGGTTGGCCGATTTGAACACTTGCAGCGGTTCAGGGGTGATACGCCCTTTTTCGCTGTCGAATTGCAAGCGGTAGATGCCCTGGCTTTTGCCCTGGGTATACGAACCGACAAGCAACTCCACTTCACGCTCGGAGGACGCCTGCGCCGACATCGCGCCCACGCTTGAGGCCATCAACAGCGGCAACCATTTAAGCTTCATCAACCACCTCACACGCGTCGTCATCATTGCTTGCGCTCAATGCGCTGAGGCAGACCAGGCGGTGCTCGCCCGAGTCGCCCACGAGGGTCCAGCTTTGCAGGCTGTCGTCAAAAACCGCCGCGTCGAGCTGTTGGGGTGTAAAACTCCAGCGCTTTTCGGCGCGGCCATCCATGCACTTGATGAGCAATTGCACATCATCCAGAGAAAAATCCCAGGCGTGCAGCCCGTCAATAATCAGCATGTCGCTGCTTTCAAGGGCCGCACGCATGGTCTGGTTTGAATCGCTCATTAATCATTCACCTGTTGGAAAGGCGCAATGATAGGTCAAACCAGCCCCTTTACCCATGCCTGTCTGTCTTTCACTGGACGTCCAGCGCCAGAAATCGTTCCGTCAGCATCTTTTGACTGATGGGCGCGTAATACACCTGGGTCGGCGCTCGCCCGGGTTTGGCTTTGGCATCTTCAGCCGGCTGGCTGGCATACCGTTGAGCCGCCAGCTTGAAATGGGCCGCTTCCACGTTCTGCGCCGGGCTGTCGGCCGCTTTGTAATGCAGATGTGCGTACCAGAGCACGTTACCGGCGGTGTTTTTGATTTCGTACTCCTGCACGAAGTCCTGACGTTCCCCACGCAGGGCCACACGCGGCGCAAGTTTGTGCACGCTGACGTGTTGCTTCTCCAGCAGGAAGGTCACCGTGGCCGTGGTGGGCGGCAATGACATCAGCAGTTCAACGCCTTGGGAGCGCAGCAGCGCCGCGCCGTGCTCCAGGCGTTTGATGTACATCGGCACGGTGCCCGGCTTGGGGTGCTCGACGGCAGGCTCATCGGGGGTAGCCTGTTTGATCTCCAGCACCAGCCGATCCAGCTTTTGCGCATAACGGTCGAGAATTTCTTCCAGTTCCAACGGGAATCGGGACCGCTTGGCGTAACCTTTGACCCTGCGGATTTGCGCATTCAGCCCCTGCACCAGCGTATTGGCTTCGGTTTTCAGCTCCGACAGTGGCCGCTCGTGCACCACGACCGGCGCTTGCACTTCAACCCATTGATCCGGGGCGGTTTGTTTGAAGGTGACGGTCAGGTGGGGCGAAGGGCTCGTGCTTCGGGCACTGGCGCCCGACAGATCGCCCACGTCCACGACTTCGGCTTCGCCCTCGCGGGTGTTTTGCCTGGGGATGCCGACCAGAATCCCTTTTTTACGGGTACGGACAATTTTGCGCGTATAGCTGGGCGTGCGCGCGGGCCGGGGCTGCGCCGGTAACCACTGTGATTGCTCCTTGGCCTGCTCGTCCAGCATGGCCTCGGCCCGTTGATCCAGTTCAACCAGTATCGAAAGCACTTTGTTAAAGGCCGACCTGTTAAACCGCGTTCCTGCTTCTTCCTGAAAAATCCCCAGCGCGTCATCAGCGCGGGCATACCGTTCGCGGACGTCAGTGAGAATTTCGGTGCGTTCCTCAAGACTGAACAGCGATTTATCTTCCAGTGCGTATTGACTGTGCGAGGTATAAAACAGGTCAGTCAGTATTTTTCTCACCGCCAGCCAGTCTGCGCTACCCGGCGAGCTGACGATCAGCTCCGGCAATACCAACAACTGATAGCCCCGGCACACCACGCTGGAGCGATAGTGAGTCATCGCCGCCTGTTCAAACAGCACGTATTTATTCTGCGCTTCAAGCGCAGTGGCGTGCCCCAATTTCGGCACGGCGCGCAGTCTGTGGATATAGGTCTCCAACTCTCGGAAATACCCCGCGGCCTTGTCAAAGGCGTCAATGATGGCCTGGCAATCTGCCCGGTAAGCCGCTGAGCGCAAGGTCAGCACATTGACAAACTGACCCTCGTTGCTGAAAACGTCGGGGTGCTGAGCTTTGAAAACCCCCGTCAGCATCAGATGGTTATCGAACAGCGTGCTGGTCAGGCGAATCAGGAATTTATAAAAGCCGACCAAATTGACGGGGTCTCTCTCTTCAGCCAAGACCTCCTGCTTCTCCAGAAACAGCTTTAACGCTGCTTCGTATTCAGGCTTCTGACGCTCCATGACCGCGATGTAGTTTTCCAATGCCGCGCGACGCCGGGTCAGGTCGACGGTTTCAGTGTGATCGGCATTGACCTTGTCGCTGAGGGCCTGCGCCGCCGTCATTTCGGTTTCCAGCACCTTGGCACGCGCATTGTAGAGCGTGAGTTGCTCACGCAACTCCGCCAGGCGTTTGATGCGCTGTTCCTTCTTCGCCCTCAGCCGGGACTGGGGGCTTCCGCCGCGCAATCGTAACCGCAGGTCGTACGTCCACTCCCCCTGTGCATTACGCAGGATGCGAGGCCCGCGGTCTTGCGGATCGCGCGGGTTGACCAGGTAGACATCGTCATCTTCGAGCTGGACGCGATACACCCAGTTATCCACCTCGGCATACAACTGGTATTCGAACACCAACAAGCCCTGATAAGGCCCACGGTCTATCGCGGGCTTGTCACTCTTGAAGCCTGAAACATGATGACGGTCCAGCCAGCTCAGTTGCCATCGGGTGTATTTGACTTGCGGGTTGGTGAACCAGGAAAAATCCAGCGCGGTGAGCTGATGGCCGACCTCGACGTCCACGCCATGGGTCACGCCCGCTTCGATGATCGGCGGTGCCGGAAGCGGCTGCAGCGTCTCGCGCGCTCTGACGCTGGCCGGGATCAACACGGCGTCCGGCTCCTGTTGCAGCAACGGGCGCGGCACCACCGGCCGGGCGTGCAACAGCACCAACGCACAATTGAAGATCAGGTCGATCAGGGCCGAGGCTTGGTGCTGTTCGTCAGTGGAGCGCAGCTGTTCTATATCGTTCTGCACCGCCAGCCACGTCATGCTGATACCCGCGATGACCCGCAGTGGCCAGGCCAGTGGCAGGTTAGGCACCACTGCACTGAACAACAACCAGCCACCGGTGATCAGCGACTGCCAACGTTGTTCTGCATTGGACACGGTCTGCCGGTCGGCCAGCTCACTCAGTGTTCGCGCCATGTCAAGGTACAGGTCATGCATGAAGTCCTGGCTCAAGCTGAAGGTGCCCAACGTCGCAGCACCCGCGATCAGGGGAAATGAACTGTCGCCATGCACGTTGCGCGAAGGCAGGTTCAAGCGGTAGAAACCGCCTGCCTCATACAGGGGGCGGGCACTGGCGGGCAACCAGGCCAGCACACTGCGCTGCAGCTCGCCCGGCGCTGCAATGGCCGCAAACAACGCGTCCCACGAGGGGTATTCAACCAACGGCTGCTTATGCAACGGGCGATACAGCACATGGCACCCTGCCCTCACCTCGGTGGGGCCAATGACAAACAGGCTGCGCACCTCGTGGGCAGGCAACGTGGGCACCGATAACAACGTGAGCGGCCGGATGCACACGGATTGTCCGCCCACTGCCCGCATTTGCGGGTCCGGGTGCATGAGGGCTTTGATCATCTGAAACCCCCGCTGACTGAGCGGGGCCGTTTTGCGCAGTTTGATTTCCAGCGCTTGCAGCACCAACTGCACCCGCAGCTCATCGGTGAAAAGCCGTTCACGTCGTAGGGCGTCGTCTGGGTCGTTGAGCAGGCATTGCCGGATCCACTGCGGATAACGCAGGCCAATATTGACGCGCCGCACCAGACCCTTGAGGTAGTCAGGCGTCATCCACCAGTCCTGAATCAGCTGGCCTTTGGCGTGGGTAATGGTCATGCGGCTGCCCCGAATGGCAGTCAGGTTCTCCACGGCCAATTCGGTGAGGGTCAAGGTAAACCGGTTGAGCGTGCCGACAGTGCCCTCGCCGCCCGGGCCCACCGGGTCGACAAACGTCAGTTGGATATCATCCGGGTTGTAACCCGGCGCCTGGGGCTGATCGCGCAGCATCTGTTGACGCAGCGCTTGAGCGGTATAGGTGTAGAGGTCCGGAATGTCATCGTTGAAGCGCTTGCCCTGCGCCAGTGCGTAAACGCTGGCCAGCGCCACCAGTTGCGAGCGGTATTCAAAGCGGTCGGCGGCAGAGGCGTTGCGCAACCACGGTGGAAGCGCCGCATAGACAGGCGCCAGATCAAGCGGCTCCGGGGCTTCACTCACCTTGAACACGGCCGCGGTGTCCGTCACTGCCTGGATGCGTTGCTCCAGAGCCGCGAGCGTCATGGGTTGATCCAGTGCCCCGATAGCGTCCAGCTGCCGCTCCAGCACACACATCGACTGGGTGTCGAGAAAGTTGCCGGCGGGCTCGTAAAGTACACATTGCGCACGTTGCAATCGATAACGCGAGGCAAACCGCAGGCTCCAGAAGCGGGTCAACGTCCCCAAGGACGCAAAACGTTGAAGGGTCCCGCCCGGCGTGCAATAGAACCAGGTGCTTACACCGTTCTCGACCACCTCGATCACGGTATCCGGGGTGACCACATCAAACCTGCGCCCGGCCGCCCACAACCGGCCCGCCACGCTATGCACCGTGACCGATGTCTGCGCGTCAAACAGCCTTGCCTTGAGCGGGCGCTCGCGCAGGCGCTCATTGCGGTGGGGATAGCGCACAACCTGACGCAGCGCCTTGCGCTGGTTGTCCGTGAGCTCAGGCGCCCGCGCGATGCCGGTCAGCATCTGGTCCTGAATCATCTGGCCCACCCAGTGCAGCCGGGCACTACCGGCATCAACGGGTTGATTCCAATACGCGATGAGCGCGTCTTGAAAGGCAACCGGCCAAATACTCAGCAACTCCAGCAGCACGGGTTCGATCACGTTCATGGGTTCGATCGGCACAAAGCCACCGACCGGAGGCGCCACCGGGCTCATCGCTACGAAACACGTCAGGTCGTCGTAATACCGGTAGGTGAGCGGTGCTCTGCTGGCGACATGCTCCAGCACTTCATCGATCAATAAACGGTAGCGCTGGGTGGCAAGGGGTTGACCCTGGGCGTCGACGGTCAGCACCAGATAGGTGTTGCTCAGATCGAAGGCGTGCTGCTTGAGGGTGATGGAGTGAGCCAACTGCCGGGTCAGCCACTGTGTGACCACCGCACGCACGGTGGGACGGGCGGCAAATTGTGCAGCCACCGCACGCTGAACCACGTGGGAGGCGTAGACCGGTAAGGGTGAAGGGGCGGAATCGGACATGGGTACTTCCTTATCAAGGCGCAGGGATAAGCCCCTGCCTGACAGGAAGAGTTAAAGGATTTGCCACGCCGTGAGTGGTAGCCGGCTATGGCGGGGGTTGATCGTTGACCAACCCCCGACGGGATTACAGGGGGTTGCGCGTGGTCTGGCCATCCACCAGGCGCTGGATGCCCAGCGGATTGGCGTTTTTCAACGGCTCGGGCAGCAGGCTGTCCGGGTAGTTCTGGAAGCACACCGGGCGCAGAAAACGGTCGATGGCCAGCGTACCGACTGACGTGCCCCGGGCATCCGAGGTCGCCGGGTAAGGCCCGCCATGCACCATGGCATCGCACACCTCGACACCGGTCGGGTAGCCATTGATCAAGATGCGCCCGACTTTTTGTTCCAGCAAAGGCGTCAGCCCACCGAACTGTTGCAGGTCCTCGGGCTCGCCAATCAGGGTGGCAGTCAGCTGGCCATGCAGGCTCTGGATCGCGGCGTCCAGTTGGGCCGCGTCTTGCACTTCGATCACCACCGTGGTTGGCCCGAACACTTCTTCCTGCAACACCGGATCACCTTCCAGCAACAGCCGCACATCCGCCTTGAACACCTGCGGCTGTGCTTGTTTGCCTTGCTGGGCAAGGCCTGCAAGGTGTTCGACAAGGGCATGGTCGGCCAGTTGACTGACCCCCTTGGCGTAGCTGCGCAGCGTGCCCGCATTGAGCATGGTCTGCGCGGGTTGTTCATTGATTTGCCCGGCCAGTTGCTCGATGAAGGCGGTGAATGCGGGCGAGCGCAGACCGATCACCAGCCCGGGGTTGGTACAGAACTGGCCGCAGCCTTGCACCACCGAGGCGGCCAACTCGCGGGCCACCGTGGCGCTACGCACCTGCAAGGCCTGCGGCAGGATGATGACCGGGTTGATGCTCGACATTTCAGCGAACACCGGAATTGGCTGCGGCCGCGCCGCGGCCATGTCACACAACGCGCGCCCGCCCTTGAGCGATCCGGTGAAGCCCACGGCCTGAATCGACGGGTGCTTGACCAGCGCCTCCCCGACGCCTGCGCCATAAATCATGTTGAACACGCCTTGAGGCATGCCGGTACGCTCGGCGGCACGCAAAATGGCATCGGCCACCTGTTCCGCAGTCGCCATGTGCCCGCTGTGCGCCTTGAACACCACGGGGCAGCCAGCCGCCAGCGCTGAAGCGGTATCCCCCCCTGCCGTGGAAAAGGCCAGCGGAAAGTTGCTGGCGCCAAACACCGCGACCGGGCCAAGCCCGATGCGGTACTGGCGCACATCCGGACGCGGCAGCGGGGTGCGCTCAGGCAGCGCCTGATCGATGCGGGCCGCGTAAAAATCACCACGGCGCAATACCGTGGCGAACAAACGCATCTGCCCGCTGGTGCGACCCCGTTCGCCTGCGATTCTGGCGGCCGGGAGCGCGGTTTCACGGCATACCAGCGCCACAAACTGATCGTCCAGGGCATCCAGTTCATCGGCAATGGCGTCCAGAAACGCTGCCCGGCGTTCAGCGCTCAACGCTTTGTAGGCCGGGTAAGCGGCGGCCGCAGCGCAGGCGGCACGGTCCACCTCTTGCCCGGTGGCCTGGTAAAAGTCGTAGGGCAGTGCCTGGCCCGTGGTGGCGTCCACACTGTTCACGATGACACTGCCTTGGGCGCTGCGTTGGCCGCCGATGTAGTTGTGGCCGAGAATCTGAGTCATACCTGCTCTCCTTTTAAAGTGTACCGACAGCGCCGGGCTCGAACACGGCGTCAACCGGCGCAATGCCGTTGATCAACGGTGCGCCGAAGGCCGACTGGGTGATTTCAAAACGGTCGCCCGCACGGGTGCGTACGCCATCAGCGAAAGACAGCGTCGCCGTGCCGAAAAAGTGCACGTGCACATCGCCCGGCCGTAAAAACTGGCTGTATTTGAAGTGGTGGTATTCGAGGTTTTCCAGGCTGTGGCACATGTTGGCTTCGCCGCTCAGGAACTCGTTCTCCCAGAGCACTTGACCATCACGCAGGATGCGGCTGCTGCCGGACAAATGCCGGGGCAAGTCGCCGACTCGCAGCTCCGGGCCAAACGAGCAACTGCGCAGTTTGGAATGGGCCAGGTACAGGTAGTTTTTGCGCTCCATCACGTGGTCGGAGAACTCATTGCCCACGGCAAAGCCCAGCCGGTACGGCTTGCGGTCATGACCGATGACGTACAGGCCGCCGATTTCTGGCTCTTCACCCGCGTCTTCGGCAAACGGCGGCAGCGGGAACGGTTCGCCCGGCCGCACGACAATGCTGCCATCGCCCTTGTAAAACCATTCGGGTTGCACCCCGGCCTCGCCTGCGTCGGGCTTACCACCCTCCACGCCCCATTTGAAGATGCGCATGGTGTCGGTGAGTGCGGTGTCGTCGTGGGCCTGCTGGTGCATTTTGTCCCGGGCCGAGGCACTGCCCAGGTGGGTAAGCCCGGTGCCACTGATCAGCATGTGGGCCGGGTCCGGGTGATCCAGCGGCGGCAAGATCCGGCATTCAGCCAGCAACGCCTGATAGTCATGGGTGATGCCCAGCCCCAGCGCTTCGATCTGCTGTGCCAGCGACACCCCGGCGTCGATCGCGGCCAGTGCCACCTCGCGCACGCTGGTGCAACCGGACACTTCGCAGATCAGGTCGTCCTGCACCACGCCCACGCGGCGCTGGCCATTGTTCAATTCAAACTGTACTAAACGCATGTTGAGCCTCACTGGGGCAATTCAGGGATGGGTGGCAGGCTGGGCGCTGGCCGCGAATTCACTGGGGTTGAGCACGTGTTTGCGTTCCAGTTGGCGGTACACCACGACGGTCAGGCACAGGCCGAAGACCATCACGCCCGACAGGAAATACAGGCCAGAGGCCAAGTGCCCGGTGTATTCCTTGAGTGCGCCAATCACGAACGGGCCGATGTAGCCGCCCAGGTTGCCCACCGAGTTGATCAGGGCAATTCCGGCTGCGGCACTGGCGCCCGCAAAGAAACGCCCGGGCAAGGTCCAGAAAATCGCAGTGCAGGAAAACAGCGCAAACGCCACCAGGCACAGCGCGGCCAGTTGCATGACCGGCACCGTCAGCCAGGCACTGAAGAACAGGCCGATGGCGCCCAGCACGTACAGCACGCCGAGGTGGCCATAGCGGTCGTTGAGGCGGTCCGAGCTGCGCGGGATAAACAGCAGGCCGATGATGCCGAACACATAAGGCACCGACGACACAAAACCGGTGGTCAGGTCGCTGCCGCCAAACTGTTTGATGAGCGTCGGCAGCCACAGCCCGAGCCCGTAAATGCTCAACGTGACCGGCAGGTAGAACAGCGCCAGCAACAGCACGCGCTTGTCTTTCAAGGCATGCAACGGGTTGCCGTGCCGGGTCTGCCCGTAGGCTTGCAGGTCTTTTTCCAGCTCACCCATTAACCAGTCTTTTTCACCCTGCTCCAGCCAGTTGACCTGTTGCGGGCCGTCCGGCAAGTAGCGCAGCACCGGCCAGGTCAGCAGGATCGCCGGAGTGCCGATCACGATGAACAGCCATTGCCAGCCATGCAGGCCGAGCACGCCGTCCATGCCCAGCAGACCGCCGGAAATAGGCCCGGTGATCATCATGGCGATGGGCTGCGAAAGGATGAACAGCCCCAGAATCTTGCCCCGGTGGCGCACCGGGAACCATTGGGTGATGTAGTACAGAACGCCCGGAAAGAAACCGGCTTCGGCCACCCCCAGCAGAAAACGCATCACATAAAAACTGTGAGGCCCCTGCACAAAGGCCATGCCAATGGTGATGGCGCCCCAGGTGATCATGATGCGGGCAAACCAGCGTCGCGCGCCGAAGCGCTCAAGCATCAGGTTGCTGGGGATTTCCATCAGGAAGTAACCGATGAAGAACAGGCCCGCGCCCAGTCCATAGGCGGCGTCGCCAATGCCGACGTCGGCCCCCATGTGCAGTTTGGCGAAGCCCACTGCCGAGCGATCCACGTAGGCAATCAGGTAGAGCAAGACCAGAAAGGGAATCAGTTTGAGCGTGATGCGACGAATAAGCCGGAGTTCCTGGCTCATGAGACGGTCTCCCATTGTTTTTGTTATGGCACCTCTGGAGTGGCCTCAGGTGAATACACACCAGGATCAGCTCTCAGTCGAATCGACTATATAGTAATACTATTTACTCAACAACACTTCCAAACTGGCTTTTTAAGCGCTACTTTAGGGTCATAAAAATCAATTAGTCATACAATAAGAGAGCCGCCATGTCTGATAAAACCCCGCCACTGCGTTCCGCCCAATGGTTTGGCAGCGCTGATAAAAACGGCTTCATGTACCGCAGCTGGATGAAGAATCAGGGCATTGCCGACCACCAGTTTCAAGGCAAGCCGATCATTGGCATTTGCAACACGTGGTCGGAGCTGACCCCGTGCAACGCGCACTTTCGTACCATTGCCGAACACGTCAAACGCGGCGTGATCGAGGCCGGGGGCTTTCCCGTTGAGTTCCCGGTGTTCTCCAACGGCGAATCCAACCTGCGCCCTACTGCCATGCTGACCCGCAACCTGGCGAGCATGGACGTCGAAGAAGCCATTCGCGGCAACCCGATCGATGGCGTGGTGTTGCTCACCGGCTGCGACAAAACCACCCCCGCCCTGCTGATGGGCGCCGCCAGCTGCGACGTGCCAGCCATCGTGGTCACGGGCGGCCCGATGCTCAACGGCAAGCACAAAGGCAAGGACATCGGCGCAGGCACCATCGTCTGGCAAATGCACGAGTCCTATAAAGCGGGCAACATCAGCCTCGACGAATTCCTCTCGGCAGAAGCGGGCATGTCGCGTTCGGCCGGTACGTGCAACACCATGGGCACCGCTTCGACCATGGCCTGCATGGCCGAAGCATTGGGCACCTCACTGCCGCACAACGCGGCCATTCCGGCGGTGGATGCGCGGCGCTATGTGCTGGCTCACATGTCGGGCATGCGCGCGGTGCAGATGGTGCGCGAAGACTTGCGCCTGTCCAAAGTGCTGACCAAAGAAGCGTTCGAAAACGCGATCCGGGTCAACGCTGCGATTGGCGGCTCGACCAACGCCGTGATCCACCTCAAAGCCATTGCCGGACGCATCGGCGTAGACCTGGAACTGGACGACTGGACCCGCATCGGGCGCGGCACGCCGACCCTGGTGGACCTGCAACCGTCCGGGCGTTTTCTGATGGAAGAGTTCTACTACGCCGGGGGGCTGCCCGCCGTACTGCGGCGCATGGGCGAGCATGACCTGATCCCGCACCCGAACGCGCTGACCGTCAATGGCCAGAGCCTATGGGACAACGTGAAAAACTCACCGATTTATGGCGACGACGAAGTGATCCGCACCCTCGACAACCCGTTGGTGGCTGACGGCGGCATCTGTGTGCTGCGCGGCAATCTGGCGCCTTTGGGTGCGGTGCTCAAACCCTCGGCCGCCACCCCGGCGCTGATGAAACACCGCGGTCAGGCGGTGGTGTTTGAAAACTTCGACATGTACAAAGCACGCATCAATGATCCCGACCTGAACGTCACTGCCGATTCGATTCTGGTCATGAAGAACTGTGGGCCCAAGGGTTATCCGGGCATGGCGGAAGTCGGCAACATGGGCCTGCCCGCCAAGTTGCTGGCCCAGGGCGTGACCGACATGGTACGCATCTCGGATGCACGCATGAGCGGCACGGCGTATGGCACCGTGGTGTTGCATGTGGCGCCGGAAGCAGCGGCAGGCGGGCCTTTGGCGGCAGTGCAGGAAGGTGACTGGATCGAGCTGGACTGCGCGTCCGGGCGTTTGCACCTGGACATCCCGGACGCTGAACTGGCGGCCCGGCTGGCGGACATTCAGCCCCCGCAAAAGCTGCTGGTCGGCGGGTATCGTCAGCTGTACATCGATCACGTGATGCAAGCCGATCAGGGCTGTGATTTTGACTTCCTGGTGGGCTGCCGTGGCGCCGAGGTGCCACGCCATTCCCATTGAGCCACTGCCACCGTCGACGACGCCGCCAGCGGCTTCGTCGTCGGCGTCAATGTGAGGTGTATAAGCCTTGAGTCCGCGCCTGCTATGATCGGCGCTTTTCACCGACAGGATCGACTCGCCCCCAATGGATTACCGTCAGCCTTCCGAGCGCAAAAGCATGCATGCGCGCATCGTTCAAGAACTCGGCATGCAGATTGTTTCCGGGCGTTTCAAACCCGATGAGAAATTGCCGGCCGAAGCCTTGCTGTGCGAGGAGTATGCCGTCAGCCGACCGGTGTTGCGCGAAGCGACCCGGGTATTGCTGGCCAAGGGGCTGGTCTATTCCAAACCCAGGGTCGGCACCGTGGTCAAGCCGCGCCGCGAATGGCACATGCTCGACCCGGACGTGCTGCATTGGCTGATGCAGTGCACGCCGCAAAATGAGTTTTTTGCCTTGCTCACCAGCGTGCGCAGCATCATTGAACCTGCCGTCGCTGCCCTCGCCGCCCAACATGCGACCGACGAGGAAGTGGCGTCGATCCGCGAAGCCTACGAGCGCATGGAAAACGCCCCCACGCCCGAAGCCCTGCTGCAACCCGACCTGGATTTTCACAGCCGCATTGCCGATGCCACCCACAACGACCTGTTGGCCAATTTGTGCAACATGTTGTCACTGGCACTGCGCGAGGCGTTGAAGCATTCGAACCGCCGCCCCAACCTGCATGAATTGGCGCTACCCCGGCACAAGGCAATTTTGACCGCCATCGAAAACCATGACGCGCTGGGTGCGCGCCATGCAACGCTGGTTCAACTCGATGACGCGCGCACGGCGCTGGACGTGGTGCTGGGGCACAGTCACTGACCGGCCCCACCGCTCCTGCTTCGCCCAGGCCCGTCAGCTGACCGGGGCGAAACCTCGCCAGGCGTGTTTACGCCAGACTTTTGCTCACCACTTCAAACACGTCGCTGGACAGATCACCGCAGGTGCGGATGCGCTCAAGTTCGGCCTTCATCAGCGCCTGGCGGGCGCTGTCGTATTTGCGCCAGCGGGTCAGTGGCGCCAACTGCCGCGAGGCGATCTGCGGGTTGAAGGCGTTAAGCTGGATCACCAAGTCCGCCAGGAAGCGATAGCCGGAGCCGTCCGCGGCATGGAAGTTGATCAGGTTCTGCCCCGCAAACGCCCCGATCAACGCCCGGACCTTGTTCGGGTTCTTGAGGGTGAACGCCGGATGCTGCATCAACGCCTTCACCCGCTCCAAACCACCGGGCAAGGTGCAACCGGCCTGCACACTGAACCACTGATCCATGACCAGCGGATTGTCCTTGAAGTGCTCGGCAAAACTGGCCAGCGCCTTGGCCTTCTCGGCGTCGAACGGTGAGTTGACCAGCACCGCCAGCGCCGTCAGGCGTTCTGTCATGTTGTCGCTGTGTTCGAACTGTTCCAGAGCCGCAGCCAGCACCTCAGGCTTGCCGGTGAGCATCAGGTACGACAGCGCGATGTTTTGCAGGGCGCGGCGGGCAAAGTGTTCGGCTTGCGCCACATACGGTGTGGCTTTGGACACCTCGCGGTTCGCCTGATAGCGCGCCCACAAAGCCTCATGCAGGCTTTCAGCCAGATGCTGGCGGGCAAACTCACGGGCCGCGTGAATGGCGTCGACGTCAGCGATCTCGCTGATTTCGGCCAGGTAAGCCTCACCCGGCAAAGACAGCATCTCGGCCACCATCGCCTGATCCAGTTGCTCATTGCCCAACACGCTGCGCAAGGCTGCTACCAGACGCGGGTCCATGACCAGCGCTTCACCGCGCTGATGCTGGCCAATCAGGTCTTGCAACACTTGCACCGCCAACTGCTGGCCGGCTTCCCAACGGTTAAAACCGTCGGTGTCGTGTTGCATGAGGAACATCAGTTGGTCGCGGCTGTACGGGAAGTGCAATTTGACCGGCGCCGAGAAGCCGCGCAGCAAGGACGGCAGCGGCTGTTGGGCCATGCCGGTAAAGGTGAAGGTCTGTTGCGCCTCGGTGACCGACAACACACGATGGGTGCCCACCGCCGCCGACTCGCCTTGCAAGTGCAGCGGGAGTTCCTCGCCGTTGGCGTTCAGCAAGCCCAGCGCCACCGGGATCACGAACGGCAGTTTTTCAGTCTGGCCGGGGGTAGCCGGGCAGCTTTGGGCGAAGGTCAGGCTGTAGGTTTGTTTAGCAGCATCGTAGTGTTCAGTGACATTCAGGCGCGGCGTACCGGCCTGGCTGTACCAGCGCTTGAACTGGGTCAGGTCCACGCCATTGGCGTCTTCCATGGCCTTGATGAAGTCGTCGCAGGTGACGGCTTGGCCGTCGTGGCGGTCGAAATACAGGTCGCTGCCTTTACGGAAGCCTTCGGCCCCCAGCAAGGTGTGGAGCATGCCGACCACTTCCGAGCCTTTTTCGTAGACGGTCAGGGTGTAGAAGTTGGAAATCTCGATAAAGCTGTCCGGGCGCACCGCATGGGCCATGGGGCCGGCGTCTTCAGCGAACTGGTGGGTGCGCAGGTAGGCCACGTCCTGGATGCGTTTAACCGTGGCCGAGTTCATGTCCGCCGAGAAACCCGCGTCGCGGAACACGGTGAAACCTTCCTTGAGCGACAACTGGAACCAGTCGCGGCAGGTCACGCGGTTGCCCGACCAGTTGTGGAAGTACTCGTGGGCCACAATCGCTTCGACGCGCTGGTGCGCGGCGTCGGTGGCGGTCTCGGCACGGGCCAGCACGGCGCTGGAGTTGAAGATGTTGAGGCCCTTGTTTTCCATGGCGCCCATGTTGAAGTCGTTGACGGCCACGATCATGAAGATGTCCAGATCGTACTCACGGCCGTAGGTGTCTTCGTCCCAGCGCATGGATTTTTTCAGGCTGTTCATCGCGTGCTGGCATTTGTCGATGTTTTCCGGTTCGACATAAATGCGCAACGCCACCTCGCGGTTGCTCCGGGTGGTGAAGGTGTCTTCAACGCACCACAGATCACCGGCTACCAGGGCAAACAGATAGGCCGGTTTCTTGAAGGGGTCTTCCCAGGTCGCCCAGTGCCGACCGTCTTCCTCTGGGCCGCTGCCCACCGGGTTGCCGTTGGACAGCAGCACCGGGTATTTGTGTTGGTCCGCGATCACCGTGGTGGTGAAGATGCTCATCACGTCGGGACGGTCGAGGTAATAGGTGATTTTGCGGAAGCCCTCGGCCTCGCACTGAGTGCAAAACATGCTGCCGGACGTGTACAGGCCTTCGAGTGCAGTATTGGTCTCAGGATGGATTTTGACGCTGGTATCCACCACAAACTGCGCGCGTTGCGGGTGCAGGGTCAAATGGCTGTCGGTGAGCTGATAGTCGGCGTCGGTCAGCTCCACGTCATCGAGTTTGACCGATAGCAGTTCCAGCTGCTGCCCATCAAGCACCAGTGGCGGCAGGCCCTCGCCCCGGGCCGGATTGCGGCGCATCACCAGTTGCGCATGAACCAGCGAGTGGTCCTCGAACAATTCAAAGGTCAGGTGCGTTTCGTCGATCAGATACTCGGGCGCCTGATAGTCCTTGAGGTAGATCATTTTGGGTTGTTCGGTGCGCATGCTGGAGTCCTTTTACTGATGCACGGCCAGCTGGTAGGCCGTGTATTTACGAATGTTGATAACGCCGGTGTCGAAGATCAGGTATTGGCCCTTGATCCCCATCAGCGTGCCTTCCACGATCGGGTCTTTGTCCAGGTTGAAGCTCACGATCTTGCTCGGGTACTGCTCGACCGGGTAACGAATCTCGACAGGCTCGACGCCTTGCAACGGTTGGACCGCCTGCAGACCAAATC
Source organism: Pseudomonas sp. ESBL9 (assembly GCF_036668715.1). Lineage (NCBI taxonomy): Bacteria > Pseudomonadati > Pseudomonadota > Gammaproteobacteria > Pseudomonadales > Pseudomonadaceae > Pseudomonas > Pseudomonas sp. ESBL9. Next base: position 1,314,114 of record NZ_JAZEVV010000001.1, read on the forward strand.
GCTCCTGCAGCTGTTGCAGGCCCTGGGTGCAGCTTTCAAACAGTTGCTCACGCACGGCAACGAGGTCCACCGGGGCGGCATCGCCCTTGAGCAGTGCACGCCAGTTGGTACGGTCTGCCACCTGAGAGCGGAACAGGTCTTCGACAAACCCCGATTGCTGGCGCGTGGCGACCCGCACGATCGGCAGCGCCTGGCTGGCGCCCTGATCGAGCCAGCGGGTGGGCAGTTGCGTGGCACGGGTAATGCCGACTTTAACCCCCGAGGAGTTGGCCAGGTACACCACGTGGTCAGTCATACAGAACTGCTCGCCCCACGACGGATCGCGGCAAGTGCCAGCATCATAGTGACAACGCTCGGGGCTCATGATGCAGACGTCGCACTGCGCCAGCTTGGTCATGCACGGGTAACAGTAGCCCTGGCTGAAGCTCTTCTTGGTTTTACGCCCGCAATGGGTGCAATTGATGCTGCCCAGGTACTCCAGACGCAACCTGCTGCCGATCAACGGATTGACCGGCACCTCGGTATCGCCCAGACGAAATGCGTATTGAACGGTCGGCGCCTCAAGGCTGACCGACATCTTGCTGATTGCACCGCGACCAATCTCAATCAATGGATAGCATCCGATTTGAACAGGATGTTAGGCACCGAAATGGATTTGGAGCTGCACTCTTGCGGGCCCATGTAACCGGTACGTTCTTCTTCGGGCAGGTTTTGCACTTCCCAGGCGATCATGGCCTGCAACGACAGCTCACGCTGTTCGGCGGTCAGTTTGTTGCCGTCCGCCCATTTGCCGATTTCCACGGCCAGTTTCAGGCTCTGATAGATCTCGGGGGTGATGTTTTGGATCATTTCGTTGAAAGAGGACATGGTTCGTTTCCGCTCTTGAACATCAGATGAGGTGTATGCGGTCGCTGCCCGCGCAAGGCAGCAACCCCAGGTGTTTCATTTAGCCTGCTTGCGGCGCGCCCACAGCCCGCCCAGCAAGCCGGTCAGGCAACCGATCAACAACCCGCCGACGTGAGCGGCGTTGGCGATCTGGCCGAAACCGATCAGCGATACCAGTCCGGACATGCACACGGCCAGCCAGACCAGCATCATCACCAATACCCCACGAGGCAGGCGATACAACGGGTTCGGCGCCATGAGCTGGTAAATCCACACATGCCCCAACAAGCCGTACAGCACCCCGGACATGCCGCCGAACAGGCTCGGGCCGCCAAACAGGTATTGGGCGAAGTTGGACACCAGGCTGAACAGCAAGCTCAACCCGATCAGGTTGATGCTGCCCTGACGCAGTTCAACGCGTCGACCCAGTTCCCAGTACCACATGCCGTTCATGGCGATGTGGAGGAAACCGAAGTGAATCAGCATCGGGCTGAACAATCTCCACCACTGCCCTGCCGCCAGGCTATCCGACAAAGGTGTGAACTGGATGTATTGGCCACGGATGCTGAAATCAAGGAACGTCAGCCCGCTGAGAACCGACAGGTTTTCACCCAGTTGCGTCACCACGGCCACGATCACGCACAGCAGCAGGATAGTCGCGGTGGCCGGGCTGTCACGCAGTTGCTGGACCCACCCCGGGCGCGCCATGGCGGGCGGGCGCTCGACAACCGGCACGTGGCCTTCGGGGTCGCCTTGAGGGAAACGCGCGTACAGGCTGCGCACCTCCCCGGCAATGCTTTCGGGCGCCCAGACCACTTGCTCGCCCGCCTCTTCGCTGACCCGATGCGGCACGTGCATGCGCTGGAGCAGGCTGACAAAACCGCTCAGGTCAACCGACAGGGGCAAGCGTAAAACCTCAACAGCACTCATTGAATAGCCTCCGGGCGATCAACGTCCACCCATACAAATTTGTGCGGATCGAGGCGTTTTTCCTGATCCAGACGGTAGGCCACCAACTTGCCATACAACACGGCGCTGTAATCCAGGCAGGCCAGGTTAGGCCGGATCGGCGCGGGTTTGCCGCTGCGCCAGTAATGCCCGACGAACAACATCGGCTCTTCAATGCCATAGCGCAGCAAGGCGCCTTTTTCGGAGGGCGACAGCGGCTTGCGGGCCACCCGTTCCGGCAAGGCGTCTGGCTGGAACACAATGTCACCGTAGGTTTTGGGGTCGTCTTCCCAGAATTTGGTGCGGAAGAACGAACGCGTCAGGCCATCCCCGCCGGTCAGTGTCATGCCGTCGGGCAGGCGCATGTCGGTGCCGCGCAACAAGCGGTTAAAACTCATGCTGGCAAAGCTTTCAGGCTCGGCCGCCGCTTGCAGGAAATGTTCATCGATGCAGCCATCGGGAAATTGTGCACGCAGGGTCGCAATGACGTCGGCGTCCCAGCAGGCATGCACCACGCGGAACCGTCCGGCGTCGACAAACAGCGGCATGTCGTAAAACCATTGCACGAACTCGCGCCATTCGTCGGGGTAGTGCGCAAATTGCTCCAGGGTTTCGTGGATCAGCCGGGTATGGCGCGGGTTATGCTCCCGCACAAACTGCTTGCCACTGCCCGCCGGGGCCGGGGTGCACCAGCCCAGCGCGTTGAATTCATGGTTGCCCATCAGGCACAGCGCCTGACCGGCTTGCACCATGTCATAGACGATATGCAGCGATTCGCGGATCCGCGGCCCACGGTCAATGATGTCGCCGAGGAACACCGCCATGCGCTGCGGGTGCCGCCAGACACCGGCAAGTTTGCGATAGCCCAGACGCTCCAACAGATGCTCAAGGGTATGAGCACAGCCATGCACGTCACCGATCAGATCGTAACTGCGCGCTGGATCGAGCATCAGTCGCTCCTGCCGCCCAGTCGGCTGCCCCAGCCCAGCTTGGTCCGGCACACTTCATAGTAGTTGTGGTCCAGCGGGTGAATCAGGCGCAGCTTTTGCGCTTTTTTGCTCACGGTGATGGTGTCGCCCGGCGCGCAGGTGAAATGGTTCTGACCGTCGCAGGACACCTGCGGGTAAATCTGCATGTCCTTGGCCACCACGATTTTCAGTTCGCTGTTGCCGTCCACCACAATCGGGCGGCTGCTCAAGGTGTGCGGGTACATGGGCACAATGACGATGGCATCCAGCTTGGGGTGCATGATCGGGCCGCCAGCTGACATGGCGTAGGCGGTGGAGCCGGTCGGCGTGGCGACGATCAGGCCGTCGGCCTTCTGGCTGCAAACGAACTGCCCGTCAATGTGCAATTCAAATTCGATCATGCGCGTGGACTTGCCGGGGTGCAGCACCACGTCATTGAGGGCGTCGCCCTGGCCAATGGCTTCGCCGTGACGGCGCACTTCGGCCTGCAGCAGAAAGCGGTTTTCCACCAGATAGTGGCCGTCAAGCACTTCGGCGACTTTGACTTCCAGTTCATCGGGACGGATGTCGGTCAAAAAGCCCAGGCTGCCACGGTTGATGCCCAGCACCGGGACATTGTGCCGCGCCAGCGCACGGGCGGCGCCGAGCAAACTGCCATCGCCGCCCACCACGATGACCATGTCGCACACTTCACCGAGCATTTTGCGCGACGAGGTTTGCAGGCCATGGCCGGGCAGCACTTCGGCGATGGTGTCTTCGAGGATCACGTGCATGTGCCGCTCGAGCAGGAATTTTTTCAGTCGGCGAACCGTGTCGAGCACTTGAGAACTGCCCAAACGACCAATGATGCCGATATTACGAAAGTGCTCCATGAGGCTCCTGCGGGGTACGTGACGGGCGAAAACAGCGATTATGGGCGAAAGGACACGATAGACAAAACCCTTTCAGCCCGTGAGCAAAAGGCTATGCTCGCAGCATGATCCTCTTCCCCGACTTGCTCAACCTGCCCCGCCAGTTACGTCACCCCGAGGTGCGTGATCTGGCGTGGGTGATTCTGGCCCCGCCCATGCTCAGCCAAACGCCCCGGTCTCAGCGCCACCCGCTGACCGGTAGCGACTGGGTTCAGGCGCCACATTGGCTGGAAAACTGGCTGCGCGACCTTGACCGGCACAGCGAGCCGTTGCAGCACTGGCTGGCGCTGGCCACCACCCGCAGGCTGGGGCGTTACTACGAGCGGCTGTGGCAGTTCGCCATAACCCACGCCCCCGGTGTCGAGCTGGTGGCCGCCAACCTGCCCATTCGCGTGGGCGGGCATACGCTGGGCGAGCTGGACATGCTGTTACGTGACCGTGACGGCGCGCATCATCTGGAACTGGCGATCAAACTTTACCTCGGCCCGCCACACGGCGACGGGCACGACCCGGCGCTCTGGCTGGGGCCGGGCAGCAATGACCGGCTGGACCGCAAGCTCACGCATTTCAGTCAGCATCAGTTACCGATGTCCAGCCGCCCAGAATGCCGCGAGATTCTGGCCGCCCTGGACATTCAGCATGTCAGTGCGCACCTGTGGCTGGGCGGTTACCTGCTGTATCCATGGCCCGGTGAAGCGCAGCCTCCGGCCGGCGCGCATCCGCTGCATTTACGCGGCCGCTGGCTGCACCAGCGCGACTGGCCCGCGTTTGTCCGCCAAAGGCCCGCCGGGTGCTGGCAGCCCCTGCCGCGGCATGCCTGGCTGGCACCTGCGCACTATGGGCCAGACGGGCTTTGGGATGACGCGCAATTGCAGGTCTGGCTGGCCGAACTGCACCCGCAGGCTCCCGCGCAGCTGTTGGTGCGCCTGACGCCCACGCCCGACGGTGATTGGGAAGAAGCCGAGCGCCTGTTTCTGGTTTCGGATTTATGGCCTCATGTGCCAGGCAACCCTGAAAACTGATGCATCTCAGCGCAAATGTACGCAGACGTATTACTGTAAAGGAACTCCGTCATACAAGAGCGGAGGCTCAAGACCTGAACCGTGAGGAACACCCATGTCCTGGAAAAGCTCCACCGACCGTTACAGTCGTATGTCCATCGCCCTGCATTGGGTGATGGTGCTGCTGTTTGTACTGATTTACGCCGCCATTGAATTTCGCGGGATTTTTCCGAAAGACAGCGACGGTCGCAACTTGATGAAAGATGCCCACTTCATGCTCGGTCTGACCGTGTTTGCGCTGGTGTGGCTACGGTTGCTGGCACGTACCCTGGGCGTGGCGCCGAAGATCACCCCGCCCCCGCCCGCCTGGCAAACCGCCCTGGCGACGCTGGTGCACTGGGCCTTGTACGTGTTCATGATCGCCATGCCGGTGATGGGTTATCTGGTGCTCAGTTACAACGACAAGTCCGTGTTCTTTTACGGATTCGACCTGCCACCCCTGACCCTCAAGGACGTGGACACCGCCAAACAGATCAAGGGCTGGCATGAGCTGGGCGGCACCCTCGGCTACTGGCTGATCGGCCTGCACGCGCTGGCCGGGCTGTTTCATCATTACGTGATGAAAGACAACACGCTGTTGCGCATGCTGCCTAAACGCAACTAAACAGCTGGTGCAAACCCCCGGCGGCCCTGCAAGCCGCCGGTGTGCACAAACACCACGCGCATGCCTCGCCCCACATGCCCCGCGTCCACAGCCTCTTTGAGCGCCAGCAACGCCTTGCCGGTGTACAGCGGCTCCAAAGGCACGCCACTGTCCAACTCGCTGCGCCGAATAAACGCCAACAGCGCCTCATCGACCCGCGCGAAACCGCCGCGACTGGCCTCGATCAACTGATAGTCACCCACAGGGCTGCCCGCCTGCTGCAACAGGGCGCGCACCGTGGGCGCCACCCCGTGGTCTTCGGGCACCGCCATGGCGCCATAGACCCTGCGCTGCAAGGCTTCAGCCAGCACCAGACCGGCCAGCGTGGTGCCCGTCCCCGCGGCCAGCCACCACGCGTCGTAATCCGCCCAGCCAAGCGCGGCCACTTGGTCACGCACCTGCTTGACCAACGGTGAACACCCTTGCGCGCCCGCCAAACTGGCGCCGCCCTCGGGCACGGACTGCAACTGCGGGTACTGCGCTTGCCACGGCCGCCAGAAATCAGGCGCATGCCGGGCACGATAACCGGCAAACCCCAGCCAATGCAGGTGCATGCCGAAGTCTTGCAGGTCACGGGTGGTGGGGGTTTCTTGAGGGTGCCCGCGCAGCAGGCCGACGGTGGTAAAACCAAAGCGTTTGCCCGCCGCCGCCAAGGCGTGCAGATGATTGGAGTGTGCGCCGCCCAGGCTGATCAACCCGTGAGCCCCCGCTGCATGGGCCGCGCGCAGCGACTGATGGAGCTTGAACCACTTGTTGCCACTGACCAGCGGGTCGATCAGGTCCAGACGCAAGACAGCAACCTCAACCCCGGCCCTCGCCAGCCAGTCGAGGTGCAAAGGCTGCAAGGGCGCATAGGGCTCCCAATCAATCAACGGCACACGCACGGCACTCTCCGCTCAAAAATGAACGGAGTTTAAACCATCGGCTTTTTGATGGCCGCTACCGCCGCGCTTACAACTCGGCCGCCAGACGCGAGCCCTGATTGATCGCGCGCTTGGCATCCAGCTCGGCCGCCACATCCGCGCCGCCAATCAGGTGCACAGACTGCCCGGCCGCCTCGAGCCCGGCCTGCAAGTCACGCAGCGGGTCTTGCCCGGCGCAGATCACGATGTTGTCCACGGCCAGCAATTGCGGCTCGCCGTCGCCGATGCGGATATGCAGACCGTCGTCGTCAATGCTCAGGTATTCAACGCTGTTAAGCATTTGCACACGCTTGTTTTTAAGCCCGGTGCGGTGGATCCAGCCGGTGGTTTTACCCAGCCCGTCGCCCACCTTGGTTTTCTTGCGTTGCAACAGGAAGACCTGACGCGCAGGCGCCTCAACCTGAGGGGTGATACCGGCCACGCCGCCGCGGGCTTCAAGGCGTGTGTCGATGCCCCACTCCTTCCAGAACGCCTCGCGGTCCAGACTGGTGGACACGCCCTGATGCACCAGAAACTCCGACACGTCGAAGCCGATCCCGCCCGCGCCGATCACCGCCACGCTGGCACCCACTGGTTTGCGCCCAAGGATCACGTCCAGATAACTCAGGACTTTAGGGTGATCTACGCCCGGAATATCGGGGGTGCGCGGCGCAATACCGGTGGCCAGAATGATGTCGTCGAACCCGCCCGCCACCAACTGTTCAACCCCCACGCGGGTGTTGAGGCACACCTCGACCCCGGTGGTCTGCAGCAAACGCTTGAAGTAGCGCAGGGTCTCAACGAACTCTTCCTTGCCCGGCACGCGCTTGGCCACGTTGAACTGGCCGCCGATCTCGCTGGCCGAATCGAACAGCGTCACCTGATGGCCGCGCCCGGCCGCGACAGTCGCCGCCGACAGCCCGGCAGGCCCGGCACCGACCACGGCGATTTTTTTTACATGGGTGACAGGGAGGTAGTTGAGTTCGGTCTCGTGACAGGCGCGCGGGTTGACCAGGCAACTGGTGAGTTTGCCGCCAAAGGTGTGATCCAGACATGCCTGGTTGCAACCGATGCAGGTGTTGATTTCATCGCTGCGCCCGGCAGCGGCTTTGTTGACGAACTCGGGGTCGGCCAAAAACGGTCGCGCCATGGACACCATGTCGGCATCGCCCTCGGCCAGAATCTGTTCGGCAATGTCGGGGGTGTTGATGCGGTTGGTGGTAATCAGCGGCACCTTGACCGCACCGCGTAATTTGGCCGTGACTTTGCTGAACGCGCCGCGCGGCACTTTGGTGGCGATGGTCGGGATGCGCGCCTCGTGCCAGCCGATACCAGTGTTGATCAGGGTCGCACCGGCCTGCTCGACGGCCTGCGCCAGTTGCACGATTTCGTCCCAGACACTGCCGCCTTCCACCAGGTCCAGCATCGACAGGCGATAAATGATGATGAAGTTCGGCCCGACCGCTTCGCGCACCCGGCGCACGATTTCCACTGGCAGGCGCATGCGGTTTTCGTAGCTGCCGCCCCAACGGTCGGTGCGGTGGTTGGTGTGGGCCGCGAGAAACTGGTTAATGAAATAGCCTTCGGAGCCCATGATTTCGACACCGTCGTACCCGGCGCTCTGGGCCAGCCGGGCGCAGGTGACGAAATCGCTGATCTGCTTCTCGATCCCGGCTTCGTCCAGCTCTTTGGGTTTGAACGGGTTGATCGGCGCCTGAATCGCGCTCGGCGCGACCTGGCGCGGGCTGTAGGCATAACGCCCGGCGTGGAGGATCTGCAGGCAGATCTTGCCCCCGGCGTCGTGGACCGCGCGGGTCACAACCACATGCTTCTCGGCTTCTTGCGCAGTGCTGAGCTTGGCCGCGCCGCTGTACACGCCACCTTCATCGTTGGGGGCGATACCGCCGGTGACCATCAGGCCGACGCCGCCCCTGGCGCGTTCGGCAAAATAAGCGGCCATGCGCTCAAAGCCGCCGGGCTTTTCTTCAAGGCCGGTGTGCATCGAGCCCATCAGGGTGCGATTGCGCAACGTGGTGAAACCCAGATCCAGCGGGGCCAGTAAATGCGGGTAGTGAGTGGCAGTCATCAGGTTGCTCCACAACAGGCGGATTCACGGAACGCGGGATGCTCTGCGGCGCCCGTCGTTGAATGACAGGCACAGTAAAGCCCTGCCCGCCCCCACTCAATGACCCAAAGTGACAAATTATTAACCCAATTGCGCAGCCCCTCTTGGCAAGCGCGCAGGCGCCACCTACCCTAGACGCCGAATCCCGCAATGGCTGTCTGCTCTATTTCTCATGCGTAAATTAATTGGCTGCACCTTACTGATCGCCGTTGCCGCCGCTGCAGGCGGGTACGCGTACTGGACCGAGCAACGCGACGTCGGCCATTACCTGTCCGACTTGCGGGTCGAGCTGGCACTTAACGACGGCGTCGACACCGGGCGTGGCAACCTGCTGGGGATCGAGCCGTTGCTGTCGCCCCGCGACTATCAAAGCCTTGATCTCCTGCATCTGAAGCTGGCGACGTACTTGAACAAGGCCCGCGACGCTGGCTTGCTCAACGAAAAAACCATCGTGGTGATGCCCGAACACATTGGCTCATGGCTGATGTTTCGCGGCGAAAAAGACGAGCTGTATCAAGCCGCAAACCTGAATGAGGCCATGCACTGGCTGGCCATCAGTAACCCGCTGAGCTTCGCCCGCGCCTGGCTGGGGGCCGAAGGCGAAAGCCGCCTCAACGACGCCCACTTGCGCATGAAAGCCAACCCCATGGCCGCCGACTATCAGGCCCTGTTCGGCGGGCTGGCCAAAGAATTTGGCGTTACCCTGGTGGCAGGCAGCATCGCCCTGCCCGACCCCCGCATTGAGAACGGCACCCTGCAGGCGGGCACCGGCGCGCTGTACAACAGCAGCGTGGTGTTCGACCGCAATGGCACGCCGATAGGCAAGCCCCAGCGCCAGTTGCTGCCCACCTACGAAGAACAGAGCTACATCCAGCCCAGCCCGGACCACCAGTTGAACGTGGTGGACACCCCGGCCGGGCGGCTCGGGATTCTGGTGGGCAGCGACAGCTGGTACCCCGACAACTACCGGTTGCTGAACGAGCAACAGGCGCAATTGATCGCGGTGCCCGCTTTCGTGACCGGCAAAGACACGTGGGATAACCCGTGGGGCGGCTATAAAAGCGTGTCGACGCCCAGCGAAATCAGCCTCAAACCCGGCGAAGTCAGTGAGGGCGCGGCCTGGCATCGTCTGACCCTGATCAGCAGCGTGCCCACCAGCACCGCTGAAGCCGGGATCACGGTGTTTTCCCAAGGCCGGTTCTGGGACAAACACAGCGTCGGCCAGAGCTTTATCAGCCGCAACGGCATCACCAGCCCGGACGGGCCCGTCTCCACGGCACGTTTGCTCAACCTCTGGCTGTAGCTGATGAAGCCGTTGCCGATGCGTTTGGGGGATTTGTCGGTCGGTTTCGTGCAGCAACTGGCGGATGCGGTGCGCAGCTGCGGTCATGACCCCTTGCCTTTGCTCGACCAGTACGGCCTTGATGCGGCGCGCTTGAGCCAGCCGATGGCGCGGCTCTCGATCCCGCGCTACATGCGCCTGGGGCATGCGGCGATTGCCTTGACCGGCGACCCCGCGCTGGGTTTGCGCATGGGGCAACTGAGCCGCCTGAGTCAGGCCGGGCTGGCCGGTGTCACGGCCGCGCAAGCCCCGACGGTAAGGGAAGCAGCGCGCACCCTGATCCGCTTCGAGGCCCTGTACGGTTCCAACTACCGTGGCCAGTCGAGCCTGCACGAAGATGCCCAGGGCGCCTGGCTGCGCTTTTACTCCATCAGCCCGTACAACGCCTATAACCGCTTCGTGGTGGATTCGATCATCTCGGGCTGGCTGCATCAATTGTCCGCCGTGGCCGACCGCCCGTTGACCTGCGAACACATCGAGATCGAGTTCAGCGAGCCTGAATACGCCGAGCAGTACAGCGTGCTGAGCCACAACCCGGTGCGCTTTCGGGCCGACACCAACCAGTTACGCCTCAATCACGCCACACTTGATCGGCGCAACCCGCAGCATTGCCCCAGCACCTGGGCGTACCTGCTGCAGTTGTGCGAGCGCGAACTGGAGCAACTGACCCGCACCCGCAGCCTGCGCGAGCGCATCACCCAGTTGTTGGGGCCGCTGCTCAACGGCGGTCGGGAACCTGATCTGGAAGAAGTGGCCGCACGCCTGAAACTGCCAACCTGGACCCTGCGCCGTAAGCTGACGGAGGAAGGCACGCGGTTTCGCGCCATTCTCAATGACACACGTCGCGACCTCGCCATGACCTATATCCGGGACACCGAACTGGCCTTTGGCGAAATCGCGTATTTGTTGGGGTTTGCCTCAGCCGAGGCGTTTCAGCGTGCCTTCAAGCGCTGGAACGCTGAAACACCCGGAGAGTTCCGCCGCCGCCAGCGCCAGTCGGCCTGAGACGACCGTGCGCGGTGCCGATCAAAGCTCGGTGGCGTCGTCGGCGGGCTCCAGCGGGTCCAGTTGGGACGCCTGATACTCCAGCAGTTCTTCCTGATAATCGTCCATGTCGGCATCCTTCTGCGTCTGTTGTCGTGTTCGTTCGAGCGTAAAGTGCCCGCATGAAGGAATCGTGACACCTTCGCAAACACTTTTATCGCTCAACTGTAAACGTAGCAGATCATTTCAGATTTAACGGCCCGATTTATTGCGCTGGAGCAGGTTCCGGGCTGGCCGGTGCCGTGACGGGTGCAGGCTCCGTCACCGGGTGCGGCGTTTCAGGCACAGGCGCGTCCGGAGCCGGGGCCGCTGGTGCGGTCGGCGCGCTCACCTCAGGGGTGACAGGGACTTCAATCGGCGTGATGGGGGCTGCTTCTGCCGGCGGAACCACCGGCTGCGACCCTACGGGCTCGACCGCTGGCGGTGCGCTCACCGGCGTTACGGCGGGCGCGACGACGGCCGGGGTTTGAGGCGTCAGTGCCGCAGGTGCCGCGTCGACTTTGGCAGGCGCGGTCTCGGGCACCCCCAGATCAGCCTCGGGTTTTTCTTCGATATGCGCGGCTTTCTTCACCTCTTTGGGCAGAAAGACTTCTACCAGGGAGAAGAAACGGTCATAAAACTGCGCCGACGATACGGTTTCGCTGGCCACCTTAACCATCGAATCATCGGTTGAACCGATTGGCATCGACACCGAGCCCAACACCCCAACCCCCAGGCTGGCGGAGTTGTTGACCTTCTTCAGCGCATAACGGTCCTGCAAGGCATTGGCGAACATGGTCGAGTGATGCGCCGCCCCGCCGTCATCGGCACACACCACGTTAAAGCTGATCTCCAGATGGCTTTCACCGGTTTGCTGGAAGCTTTTATGGCCGCTGATCATTTTCGGATCACGGCTGGTGATGATGTAACCCTGACTGAGCAAGGCGCGGCGTGCGGCCTCGCACGACGCCTTGTCGGCCACCGGGTAATTGCGCGAGAACGTGCCGGAGTCATCGAAGTTTTCATGCTCATAGATCGCGGTTTTCTGCGTCGAGCAACCTGCGAGGCCGCTCAGCACAAAGGCCACAACCGCGGTACGCAAGGGGAATGACATAGACATTGAACATCCTGAAGAGAACAGTACGGGCGAATGCGCGCAGTTTGATCGGATGACGTGTCCAGAACAAGTCGAAGATGCGGCCTGTGGTCGCTGGACAGGCCAATGACCACCGTACTCGCAGGCCGCGTTTCCCGCTTAATGGCTGAGCATGAAGGTGTGGTACTCAAGGTCATCCAGCGCCGTCGACAACTGCTGCAACGCCACCCATACGCACACCAGCAACGACAAGGTAAACCCATAACCGAAGAAACTCGGGCCCAGGTACAGGCTGAGCAGGGTCAAAGCGCCGTTGAGCAGCACAAACATCACACACAGCTTGAGTACGATGGCCCGCTTGTCGAGGTAGAAAAACACGTTCAGCAGCGCCATGAACACCACCTGAATGCTCACCCCCACCAGATCGATGTAAAACAACGGCAGGTAGTAACTGGAAATCCCCAGCCATTCGAGCAGGTGCGGCGCAAACAGGAACAACAGCACCGCCGTCAGCCCCTGCACTTTGCAAATCTCCAGCAGCCCTTGCTGGATCGACAGCGTCATCTCTGTCTTGATCTGGCCGATATGCTGCAACGTCTCCCCTTCGCGGATCGCCCGGAACAGACGGTCGTACCACTGCGCAAAGTCGGTTTCGATACGGACCAGGAACACCGCCATGCCGGGGATGATCGCCAGGTACGCGAGGAAGATCGGCAAGTCGTACAGCACCGACGAGCGCATCGGGCCGATCACCGCGCTGGAGGTGGCCGGGTTGAACCAGAAGATGAACTTGTCGATCCAGATCCCCAGGTTGTAGCAGAGCCCAGTCAACAGCAGGCTGGTGAACACCTGACGCCGGTCCAGAAAGTCGAACGCCACCAGTGTATCGGCGCGGTATTCGCGCAGGATGTCGTAGAGGTACAGGAACAACAGCGCACCGTGGCCGATCAACAGCGCCAGCAGCAAACCGTTGATCCCCATGAAGCTCAACAGCCAGGCACTCAGAACCATCAGCGCATAGCCCACCAGCATCACCAGCAAAATCCGGTTATAGGCCTTCATCCCCGACAGAAAGATGATCACCAGCCACAGGTTGCACAGGGTCACAAAATTGGCCAGCACCAGCAGCCGGTACATCAACGGCTCGTCAAACAGCGCCCACAGCAACAGCGCGCCCAGCCCCCCCGAACTCAGGGTGACGAGCAGCAGCACACCCACCAGATTGGGCAAGATCCGCGAGAATTTGCGTTCAAACAGCCGGTCGGAGACGAAGCGGGTGAAAAACAGTTGCAGGCCACCCGTGAGGATCAACGAGGTTGCCATCAGGTAAGTCACGGTGATCAAAAACTGCCGGACCAGCATTTCCGGCATCAACAACCCGAGGCTCAACACCCCCACCAGCATCACGCTGACAATCGACAGCACCCACGGCCCCGAGCTGATCAGCCCGGCGTATACATAGGCATGCAAGGTCGCGGTGTACGTGTCGCGCGACAGGATTTTGCGCAGTTCAAAACCGATGCCAGCCATTTACACCGCCTCCATGGCTGCGCGGTACAGGGTGCGATAACGCTCGAACATCAGATTTTCTCCGTAATAACGATGCACCCGCTGCAAACCACTGGCTTGCGCGGCCTGCCAGCGTTGCGGGTCGCGCAGCAGACCGAGAATGGCGCGGGAAGTGGCCTGCGGATCGGCAATCGCCACCACTTCCCCGGCCAGCCCCAGGTCGCGGTCTTGGGCAATGCCGCCTTCGATCAACTCACGGCACGAGCCCACGTCGCTGGAGACCACGGGAATCCCCGCCGCCCAGGCTTCCAGAATGACCAGTGGCTGGGCCTCACTGATGGAGGTCAGCACCATCAACCCCACTTGCGGCAGGATGTTTTGAATGCTCTGGAAACCCAGAAACAGCACGTTGTCTTCCAGCCCCAGGCTGGCCACCAGGCTGCGGCACTCGCTGACGTAAGCCGGGTCTTCCTCTTCGGGGCCGACAATCCAGCCCTGCACGTGCGGCATGGCGCTGACCACGCCGCGCAGGGCGCGGATAAAGGTTTTCACGTCCTTGATCGGCACCACGCGACCAATCAGCCCCACCACCGGCAAGAGGCCGTCAGGGCGGGCCTGCAACGCGGCCGTCCATTTCGGCAAGTCGATGCCGTTTGGGATCACTTGTGTACGCGCCGCATCGGCACCGTCCTTGATCTGCCGCTGACGGTTGCCGTCATACAAGGCAATGATGTTGTCGGCGTGGTCGTAGACCAGCCGCCCAATGCGTTCAAAGAAGCGGATCCACAGGGTGCGCATGTAACCGGTGCCGGTGTCCAGGCTGCCATTGAGGGCCTGCTCGCTGCTTTCTGCGATCCAACTGGCCTGAGCCAGGTCGATCTTGCGCTCCTTGGTGTAAATGCCGTGTTCGCTGAGCAGGTAACGACACCCCCAGCGCTGCTTGAGGATGCAGCCCACCAGCCCCGCATACCCGGTGGAAATCGCATGCAAAACCCGCGCCCTCGGCATGTCGCGGGCGGCCTCGGCCAGCATCAGCAAGGGCGACTGCATCGAACGCACGGTCCAGAAATAATTGACGAACGAAGGATCGCTACAGTGCTGGAGATAGTCCGCGCTCAGGGTTTCCCAACTGGCGCGGCTGCGTAGCACGTCCGCCAGGCTGAGGCGATCCTGTGCCAGCGCGTCGAGTAGCTGCTGGCCCTGCGCCACATCGGGCGCGTCCGGGTGGTGCAAAAAGCGATACAGGTTGGCCAGTTCCGGGGCAATGGCCTGCTCGCGGGTGGTGCCCGGCGAGCAGCCTTGCCATGCGTCTTCAAGGAACACCTCTTTGATGTGCACCACGTTCGGCGGGATGTCGTAGTTTCGGCGGCTATAGGCGTTACGTTGCCCGCCGATGAACAGCACCGAAAACGTGACTTCGGGCAATCCCAGCAGCATCTGGTGAATCCAGCTTGAGACCCCGCCGCGTACGTACGGCCAGGTGCCTTCAAGCAGCAGACAAACATCGGCCATCGGCACATCATGTTGTGGTGTGTTCATAACCAGCACCTTGCGAGGTCGGCAAAGGGAGGGCGACGCAACAGGTCGGCGGGCAAGGCCGCCAGCAAAGACGGAATTTGCGCGTAATGCCCGGCCCTGAAGGCAATTTCAGCGTGAAACGGAATCAACAGCGAGGCGTCGATACCGGCCTGTTCGGCGGCCTCCAGGTGTGTCAGCGCACTGCCCAGTGCACCCATCTCCAGCGCAATACGTCCCGCCAGCAGGTGCAACTCGCCGCCCTCACCTTCGCGCAAGCCTTGCTCGGCATGTTCACGCGCCTGATTGAGCACGTGTTCGAGCACACTGCCCTGGGCCAGCCCCAAATACGCCAGCTCCCAATACCAGCGCGCCAGCGTCGCGTGTAAGGCCGCCCGGGTCGGCGGTTTGGCGGTGGACAGCTGTTTGAGGTCGGCCTGGATGTGCTGATTGATGTCGTTCTCCTGCTTGTCGAGCATCGAATACGCCAGCAAACGCACGTCATCACTGGGGTCGGCCAGGGCCAGTTTGAGAATCGGGATCGCGTCTCTGCCCGGCATGCGCCGCGTACTCAGCAGCGCCGACAGGCGCAGATCCGGGTCGGGTGCGTGACGCAGGACGTCCTGTAAACCGCCATCGCGAAACATTGGCGAATGCAGCGGTTGCGACCGGAACGGCAACTTCGGGATGCCCAGCGCCTGCCAGGCTTGCTTCTCACGAGGACGGGGCCAATACAGCGCCGGAAAGATCACGCACGCGACACCCAAGGCGCCGACCACCGGGATAAAAAACACCAGTGAAAACAGAAACAGCGGGCTCCAGGGCAGGGGCTGGCGATAGCGCGCGGGCAGCAGCATCCAGACACCGGCGCACAGCATGCCACTGGCCATCCCATGGGCGATCACATACAGCACGAACGCCTGCCCCGGCGGCAGGTCGACCCAGAGGCTGGACCAACTGCTCGCCTCCAGCATTACCCCAAGGCTAAATAGCCACTTGCTGATCATTCAGGCCACACTCGTTGAACAGGAAGTTACGCAAGCCGCCGCGCTCGCACGCGGGCTCCAGGGTGTACGCGAATGCGCGCACGCCCAGGCTTTGCAAGGTGTGTTGCTGACCGAAATGCTCGTGCACCAACGTGTTCAGACGCGTCAGGTAACCTTCGGCGCCCTCGGCACTGGTCAGCGGTAACAGCACCAGCAGCCCATCATGGTCGCGCTGGTTGCGCACGTTCAGTTGCAGATCGAGCCCGCGCTGGCTGCGTTCAAACAGGCTGAGCAATGGCGGGTTGGGTTCGGTCAGCTCGAAGAAGAACAGGCACGCTGACAAGTCGTGCTGTTGCACATCGATCAAGGATCGTTTGAGTTGCTGGGCAAAGTGTTGCGCGTCGGCATCCGGCAGTTGCAGGCTGAGGTGGTCACTGCTCAGCAAGTCAGCGATATGCCCGGCCAGCAATGCGAGCAAACTCAGGGTGCGCTCCTGAAACGCGAAGAACGGCATCTGGCGCACGGCCAGAATCGCCAGCACTCGCCCCTCGGTGTCCGTCAGCGGCACGCACACCTGCAACGACGAAAAATCACTCTGCTCGCCGTTGTCAGTCAGGTTGCTGCGCACACTGACCAACTCGTTGCGTTCAAGGCACAAGGTAATCAGCGGGTCGTGCACCGACAGCGGGCCCATCACACCAAGGGTGGCCAAGGGCTCATCTTGAACCCGGCGTTGCGCATCCACCGGGTATAGGCCCGCTACCCGCAACGACCCGTACTGGCCCAGGATCGCCACAATCGGTTCGGCCAGGGCCACCAGCGGTTGCGGGGTGCCTTGCAGCGTGCGCAACCGTTCGCGCAAGCCCAGCAATGAGCTGCGCAGGCTTTGATCGCTGCCCGCGACCCGCTGCTCCAGCCGGTCATGGGAAACCCGCAACACCTGATGGTGCCGGGTGAACTCGTCGAGGCGGTACTGGCGATAATTGTTGGCCATCTGCAAACGCTGCAAACGCCGGTCCCACAAGTCGCGCACTTCGCCCACCACCATGGTGCAGACCAAAATACCGACGATGAATGAAGGCGAAATCTCGGCGTACAGCGGCCACCCTTGTTGGCGCAAGACGAAAAACGCCATCACGATCAGGCACGCGCTGCTGACCCCTCGCACAAACCCGTAGCGCACGCTGATCAACAGCGGCGCCAGCAGGGGCCAAGGGAACTCGCCACGCACTTGCAGCGGATCGTCGGGGGTCAGCCACAGGCCAAGGCCGAGCGCCAGCGCGGTGATGACCAGCGTCTCAAGCCAAGAGCCGAGGCCCTGGGTTCTTGGCGCCAGGCTGAAATCCATATGGGGGGAATTCATCTCAGTTACTCGATCCGAAGGCCGCCGACCAGTTTGTTCAGCACTTTCTGCGCAGAACCGGCCAGGCTTTCACGGGACCAACCGGCGCGCGCACCACTTTCGCTCCACAACACACGGCCGGTGGCCGGTTCAATGACCCGCAGGCTGATCCCCACCGCCGGTTCGCCATCCAGACCGTTCTTGTACTGCCACTCTTCGACGCTGCCCGCCACCACGTAATCGAGCTTCTGCTGACGCGCCCAGTCCATGGCGCCGCTCAAGCGCTCGTTGTCGTCCAGCAGGGCTTGCTCGCCCTGCTCGCCCACCGGGTACATCTGGGGGTGCAAGCCTTTGCTGCTCAACACGCTGAGCAGGATTTGCTCGCTGCGTTCACCCGCCTGCGGGGTTTGCGAATAGTTGACCAGTGGCACCACGCCCCACTGGGCACTGCGGGACAAGGTCGGGCTGTTTTTACCGGTGAAGCTGCTGCACCCGGCGATGAGCAACACGCTCATGACCAGCGTCAGGTTTCGGATTGTTTGCATCGTATTTCTCCACATCATCATTGATAGATCAGCGCCCAAACCGCAGGCCATAGCTCATGCCCAACGTGCCACCGGCACCCGCGCCGCCCTGAGGCGAAGACTGGTAACCGAACGTGAATGCCAGTTCGTCATCGCCCAGCACCTCCATGCCCAGGCCCGTGTCCACGCCCCAGTTGAAGGTCTTGTCGACCCACTGCCAGCCCGCCGTCACGTCCACCAGCCAGGTGTATTGCGCCTTGGTGCGGTTCAACGCCCCCGGCATGCCACGCCGCCATGAACTGCCGACATACACCTGGCCATAACGCGCTTGCAGCAAGTCACGGGCCGTGAGCGGCGACGTAACGTCCACGGCGCGCGCGCCAATCACCTGGCCCTCGTCATCTTCGATGGGCTCTGGCTCGTAGCTCGGTTTGAGGAAGGCCGTGAGGTCGTTCAGCTCACCGCTTTTGAGGGCATTGCGCTGATAATCGGCACCGGCACGCACCACCCAGTTGGGGCCTTCGAATTCCAGCGTATGGGCCAGTTCCAGCTTGGCCTCCTGCCCGGAGCCCAGTGCATCGCCTGTACGGGTCGAAAAGCGGTTATGCGACAGCGCCCAACTCAATTGGTCCCGCGCCGAGAAACCGTGCTGGCCCTTGACCCACACCCCGTCGTGCTGACCGAAGGCGCGCATCAATCCGGTTTCGTCGCTCTGGCGATGCCAGTCGAGGCCGGTTTCGATCTCATCGGTTGCACTCAATTGCCACGCGCGGCTCAGGCCAACGCCGTTGCGGTCGTGATCCTTGCGGGTGCTGAGGTCGGCAATCAGGCTGTAACTGCCGTCACTCAGTTGACGGCGCAAGGTGAGCAGCGCGTTGCGCTCCTGACCCAACTCGCCATCGCGCAGTTGATCGCTGTCATAGCGCCCCTGGCCCAGCACCAGGCTGGCGTACCAGTCGTCATTGAGGTGGCGCGCGACCGTCAGTTGCGGACCGGTGATGTCCAGCCCGCCAAAATCCTTGCTCTGCCAGCTCAACTGAATGCCTTGCGGCGTGCGGTCAAGAATCTCGACGGCCTGACGCCGCAATTGCTCGCGAATCAGGGCCGACTGCTCGTCCCCCAAGGCCGACAACCCCACGCTCAGGGCGTGACCGTCATGGCCCAGTTGACTGAGGGCCTCGACTTGTTGCGCCGGGTCCAGTTCGCCGCTGGCCAGCAGTTGCTTGAGCATGTCGCGATTGCGGTCACGCAGCGCTTGCTGGATCAGTTCAAAGCGGTCGACTTTCAGGCCCTGGCTGCGCGCCCAGGCCAGCCAGTCATTTTTCTGGGCCGATTGATTGGTTTCGTCCAGCCGCGCCAGCAGGCGCTCGAACCACAGTTGCAACATCGCCGGCGAGCCGTCCTGCCATTGCAACGCCTTGTTCTGGGCCAAACGCGCCGAATAGCTGCTGGCCAACAGGCGCAGCCACATCGAATAACGTTGAGAGGCTTCAAGCCCCGGTTGCAGGTCCACGGTCCGGGTCAACTGCAAGCGCAAACGCTGCGCGGCTGCCAACGCGCCGGACGCTTCCAGCGCGTCGGCATAACCGGCCTGCACCAGCCAATCCTGTGGGTTGGCCTTGAGGTACAGGCGATACCAGGCCAGCGACTCGCGGGTGCGCCCAACCATCTGGCTGGCACTGGCAAACGGCAACCACAGCAGGTTGTCGTTACGCGCCCGCGCCCGCCATTTTTGCAGCAATGGGCCAATCTCAGCCGTGCGGCCCTGATCGATGTACAGCCACAGCAAGCGCTCGCGAAACAGGTTGTCATCGTCGTAACGCGCCAACCCCTGCTTGAGCAGGTGCTCAGCCTCGGGGAAGCGTTGCTCGTGTACGGCCAACGCCGCGCGGGCCGCCAGCACTTGTTCCTGATCGTTGGCCTGTGGCCATGCCTGCGCGCTGTCGAGCAATGCACTCACTTGAGCCCAGTCCTGCAGCTCCTGCGCCACTTGCAACGCCACCACCAGACGCTGCGGGTTATGGGTTTTGTTCCAGCTTGCAATCATCAGCGCCAGTGCCTTGTGCGGCGCACGCTTGCGGTACAGGTTGGCCAGTTGCTCCTCTTCGCCGTAATGCAGCGAGCCCTTGATGGCCAGCAGCCTTTCGAGGGCTGGCTGCAAGTCATCGTCGCGCTCCAACTCCCACGCCAATGCCGCGCGCAGCGCCCAATACTCGGGGTCTTCAATGCCCTGGTTATCGATGTCCAGCACCTGCCACGCCCCTTGGGTATCAAAAAACCTCAGGTGCGACCCGGCCCAGTCCACGCGCTCGGTGACGGTGATCGGAAAATGCTTCGCCATCGCCTGCATGACCACGGTCTTGGCCGGGTATTGCTCGGTGTTTTCCAGGTTCTGGCTCAGGCGCACCCAGGCCAGACGCTGCTCCGGGTATTTTTTCAAACTGGCACGCAGCACCGCCTCGGCCAGTTGCGGCGTGCCCCGCTGTTCGTGGGCAAACACCAGCGCATCCAGCTCGGGGCCGGTCAGGCTGCGTGTGTCCAGAAGGCGGGTGAGTAACGGGATGCCGTGGTCGAAATCAAACAACTGGATCGACAACCGCCACGCATGCTCATACGCCGCCGGGTCATCCTGCAGTTTGAGGTAGGCCATCCAGTAATCCAGCGCCTGATAGTTGTCGCCCTTCCACTCGCCCAGTCGGGCCATTTGTTGCAGGAACGCAGCATCGCCGGCTTCGATCTGCAACAACTCTTGCCCCACACGCCAGGCGCCGTCCTGATCGCCAAACGCCAGGCGCAAGCGGAACTCCTTGCGTAACGCGGCAAGGTTGCCCGGCTGCAAGGTGCGCCACTGCTGGAGCAGCGCTTGCGCTTCCTGCAACTGGTCGTGGGCGATGGCCGCTTCAACGCCTTGCTCCAGCCAATGCGGATCGCTGACAGGATCGTTGAGTTGCGCCACTTGTCGACCCAACAGCGCCGCCGCTTCAGCGCCGCGGTCTGCCGCGATCAAGGCGTCGAAGGCTTGGCGCAGGTAGTGTTTGTGTTGCTCGGGCGTGCTACTGGACGCTTCCAGTTGCAGGTACAGGTCCGCGGCACGGCCGGGTTGTTCACCCGCCATCGACCATTGCGCGGCACTGCTTAACCACGCCAGGCGCCGGGCCGGATCGCGCTCGGCCAGCTCGGCATAGCATTGCCCCGCCAGGCCCGGCGCTTGCAGCACCAACAGCAACTGTGCCATGCGTTCCAGTGCCGCTATCGGCAACTGAGCGCGATCCAATGTGCTCAAGCGCTCGACTAACGCAGTGCGGGCGGCGTCATCGGCGTCCTTGGGCAACGTCAGTTGATCAAGCTGCAACGCGTACAAGCGGGCCACCGTGGTATTGGGGTGCGGCCATTGGTTCAAGTGTTTGCGCGCTCTGGGGTACTCGCCCAAAGTGATCAGCAGGTCCAGCAGTTTGATCCGCAACGCATCGTCTTGTGGGTGCGCGGTGAGCAACAGTTCCGCGTAGTTGGCCGAGACGGCGTCCGGCTGACGGTTGTCCGGCAAGAACACGCTTTCCTGTTGAAAGGTCATCCACAGCAGTCCGCCGACCGCCACGGCCACCACCCCCAGCGCCCATGGATTGAGCAGGCGGGTTTTCTTACTGGCAGAGGAGTTGGGCATCACTCACCTGCTTGATCGGTAATGAGAAGAACCACAGGCCATTTTCCGCCCGGGGGGAATAGCGCTGCCCTTTGATCTCGACATGGCACGGCCCTGCGGCCCGCACTGAAAACTGAATGTCGAACTCACCGGCAAACGCGAACGTGATGCGGCCATCGTCCTCATATCGCCAGGCGCTGAGCGGCACGTTGGCCTCCTCCAATGCCGGGCGCGGGTCGCGATCCGGGCGCAGGGCCAGCAAGGCGCGATCGCGGCTCAAATGCACGTATCGGCCTTGCGGCAGGTCGCGGACCCCGGCCACACCTTGAGAACGGGTCATGTCTGGCCAGCCCATCTGCGGGTCGATGCGCACGGTGCGCAAGGCGTTCATGCCGAGTATTTGCCAGTCACCGTCGGCTGTGCGCGCCAGGCTCGATTCATACAGACCGCGCACCCGTGGCAAGTAGTCGCTCATCCAAAGCGAGATCGGCTGTTGCTTGATCATGAAGGCATAAATGTCATCCATGACCTTGATCGAGGCCTGCTTGGTGCCGGAATAAAAGTGGTAATACAGGTGCAAGCCGCGCAAACGGCGCGGTTTGTCCGTCAACTCGAACGTGTCGATGACGTCGCGAAAGCCGTAGAACGGACCCTTCCACAGGTTGGTGTACATGTTTTCGTTAATGATCGGGGCATAGATCTGCAAGCCGCCTGCGGTGGGCCGCAACAGCGGCGAGAGCCCGGTCAGTGACGGGTTGGCGTGGGTGATGATGGTGGTGCCGCCGTTCACATTTTGCAGGCCCGCTTCATACGCGTATTGAAGGGTGGCTTCGTCGGGCAACGCATCGCCGGGCCAAAAAATCATCTTCACCGGCTTTTGCGCGGTGGTCAGGTTGTTGTTGATGTAATCGCGCGAACCAAACACTTCGCGACGAAAGTCGATTTTGTCGTACCCCGGGATTTTCATGTTCAGGCCATATTCGGGATGGAAGCCGTCTTCTTTCATGGCTTTTTCCGGCTGCATGAAGAACGGGTGACTAAAGGTATGGGTGGCCACCTCAACTTTAGGGTCGGCAAAAATAGTCCGGGCGATGGGTTCCAGTTCTTTGGCCAGGAACGGGAACATGCCGCGTGGGGAGATCTCCCCTTCGATGATCGACACCGAGGTCAGGAACGGATGAGGCTTGATAAACAGGTCCAGCACCGACTGCCCTGCGTAGGGCGTGCCCCGGATCTCTGCGCGGGACGGAAAACCGTCACCGTCGATGTGAACCGTCGCAATGCGTCGGCCGTTTTCGGTGGTGGTGTCGGGGTGCGGTTGCAGTGGCAGGCGCAATGCGCGCTGGATGAACGCGAACGGATCGATGATCCAGCGGCTGGCTTCGCCATTGGACTCCACCAAATACGGCGCCATGACCATGCCGCCCCACTCGCCAATGGCGACCGGCGCGAATTCGTTGCCTTTGTCGTCGGCCAGTAACAGACCCGGCTTCGGGCCACCCGGCAAAATCGACAACGGCGTCAGTTCGCGGGTGCGCAGCCTTAAGGGCGCTTCGAAACCGCCGATCAACGACGCGTCTTGCGACAGCAACGTCAGCGAAGTCGGGGCACTCTGCACTGACTGGTGCAACCCGAGGCGCTTGAGCAGCACGGCGTTTTCAATCGGCATGCCGGCCAGAAACACCAGTGGCACGTCTTCATCCAGACGTTGGGTGATCCAGGCATTAAAATGCTGTGCATCCTGCGGCGGGCCGGTGTTCATCCAGCTCACCACCCCGGCATAGACGCCCTTGAAACGATGGGCCGGCAGCGGTTTGTCGACCGGGAAGTAGTCAATCCGGTAGCCCAGGTATTCAAGCAGACCACCGAGCATCACATGCCCGGCGTTGACCGTCAGGTCCCCTTCACGCGGGTCATACAGCATGGCGATGCGGCGTGGCTGGACTTCAAGGGTGCTGACGCCCAGGTAGTCGAGTTCCGGGGTGGTCACGAACGGGATAAAGCCTTCATCGCGTAATTGACGGGCCAGTTTACGTGCCTGCTCACGCTGGCTCGGCGGCAGGTAATCAATGGCGACCAGCGGCATGCCTTTGTCGCGCAGCGGTTTGAGATGGGTCTCCAGCCATTCGCGGTCGGCTTGCGAGACAGGCCGATAGCGCTTGGCCCCGGCGTCCCAGCCTGCGTGTATCGACTCGACCGCCACGGCAGCGGCTACACCGTCGAGTTCAGGCAACACTTCAAAACCGCGGTTAAAGAACAGCTTGAGCTTCGGTTCGCGGGCATGCAGTTCACGCAGAAAACTGGCCAGCGCAGTTTGCTGGCCGGGCCATTGCGAGGGCGGCAGCAGTTGAAAGCTGTCCAGCGTGTCGAGAAACAGACCGGCATACCCTTGCGCTTGCAATTGATGAGCACGCTCGAACAGATGATTGCGCCATTGCGGTGATGTCAGGTCCATCACCTGGCTGTTCCAGGCCTTGTTGCGCTTGGCACTGGCGCCTTTGTCCAGCCCGAGCTCAGTCAGGCTGCCACGGTCGCCATCGAACTCGCCTACAGAGAGATAGGCAAACGGCTGACTGCCTAGTTGGCGAATACGCGCAACGTCTGCGGTGGACACATGACCGGACTCAACGACCGCCCATTCAAACTGTGCCAGCTCCTGCAGCGGGGGATTTTCTGCGTACCAGAACGCCACGCTGCGGGGCGCGGGTTCAGCCGCTTGGCTGGCGGTGCCGGTGATGCACAGTGAAAACGCGGCTAACAGGCGTAAAGCGACGGTACACGCACGCCTCCTGCGAAACTTATGCTCCATAACGAACGTTTGACCTTAATGACCGAATCCAGGGCAGTTATTGCAGTGCGGTCACCTCGGCATTCTCAAGGCGATCATGCGTCCTAGGCTGATTGAACACGGGAATAGCCCTGGCGACGGCGTTGCCGACGCAATGAGGTATGGCCCCTGAGCAGTCAATCGGACACAGCACTGCGCACCAATTGCGGGCAATCCTATGGATCCAAAATTCGGAGATCCAATTGGTTTTTTTATATCAAACCGGAATAAACGCCGTTTTTTTGACGACTTTAGTGTGAGCTAGAAAATACAACTGGATTAGCTGGAAAATTGACACGGCCGGGACAGTAGCTGATTAGACGCTTGCCATTCGATCGAATAGGGAAAAAGAGGCCATTCAGCTTGTTTGACTGGCATCCATTCCGGATACGCAGCACAGGGGAAGGGAAATGGCTTGAACGTGTATTGGGTGGGCGGGATGCAAAATCGCAGGCACAAAAAAAGCGACCCTGAGGTCGCTTGATTTTTAGCTTCAGAGAGTTCAAGGGCTCTGAGGCGAATATGGCGCAGCGGACGGGACTCGAACCCGCGACCCCCGGCGTGACAGGCCGGTATTCTAACCGACTGAACTACCGCTGCGTATCGCTCGGACTTGCGTCCGCTTGGAACAGTTAAACCGTGACTGAAAGGCTTCGGTGCTTTTCAATCGCAAATCAGGATCACCTGATTTGTAAAAATATGGCGCAGCGGACGGGACTCGAACCCGCGACCCCCGGCGTGACAGGCCGGTATTCTAACCGACTGAACTACCGCTGCGCGTCGGTTGGTGTTCTCTTCAGAACGACCTTTCTCTTGCGAGAAACTCAAGAAGTGGTGGGTGATGACGGGATCGAACCGCCGACCCTCTGCTTGTAAGGCAGATGCTCTCCCAGCTGAGCTAATCACCCTTTGCTTCGTTGAGGCCGCGAAATTTACGCACCTATCGAAGCTAAGTCAAGGACGAGATTGAACTTTTTTAAAAAAAAGCAGAAATCGATAATCCCTGACTATGGCCCAATCACCTTGCGTATCCATTCAGACCACAAGACACCTAAGCGTCGTACACCATTTTTTTACTCATGCCGCCATCGACCACGAACTCTTGCCCCGTTACAAACCCGGCATTGCGCGACAGCAACCAGGCCACCATCGACGCCACGTCTTCCACTGTCCCGACCCTGCCCGCGGGATGCTGCGAATGATCGGTATCGGCCAGTGGCTCAGCACGGCGCACGGACGGATCGCGGGCATCAATCCAGCCCGGACTCACCGCATTGACCCGGATCTCCGGCCCAAGGCTGATGGCCAGTGCATGCGTCAACGCCAGCAATCCCCCTTTACTCGCGACATACGCTTCGGTGTCGGGTTCGGACTGGCGGGCACGGGTGGACGCCAGGTTGACGATGGCGCCGCAGTGCGCCCGAAGGTAAGGGGCGCAATGCTTGGCCAGCAGCATCGGCCCGGTCAGGTTGACCGCCAATACGCGGTTCCAGTGTTCGAGGTCGAGGCTTTCAAGGGTCATGTTGTGCGGATCCGCAATGGCGGCGTTGCACACCAGTGCATCCAGACGCCCGAACTGCCCCAGCACCTGCGCCACGCACTGAATAACGTCCGACTCCTGTGCCACATCCATCGCCACAAACCAGGCGTTTTCGCCCAGCACCTTGGCCACTCTGGAGCCGCGTGCGCGGTCAATGTCCGTGAGCACCACCTGCCAGCCTTCGCTGACCAGCCAGGCGGCAATCCCCAGGCCAATGCCCCGCGCAGCCCCGGTCACCAGTGCCACGCGGCCGTTTCCCCCCGCCGATGTTTCGAGAATCAGGTCCGTCACAGTGCGGCAAGGCCTCGTGCCAGGTCCGCCTGCAAATCAGCCACATCCTCAAGACCCACCGCGATGCGGATCAGGCTGTCACGGATACCGGCCGCTTCACGCTCCTGAGGCGCCAGGCGGCCGTGGGACGTTGTGGCGGGATGCGTGATGGTGGTTTTACTGTCACCCAGGTTGGCGGTGATGGAAATCAGGCGAGTGGCGTCGATAAAGCGCCAGGCACCCTCCTTGCCACCCTTGACCTCAAAGCTGACCACGGCGCCAAAACCGCGCTGCTGGCGCTGGGCCAAAGCATGCTGCGGATGGCTCTTGAGACCGGCGTAATGCACTTTCTCGATGCCGTCCTGCTGCTCCAGCCACTCGGCCAGGGCCAATGCGCTGGCGCAGTGGGCACGCATGCGCAGGTTGAGGGTTTCCAGCCCCTTAAGGAAGATCCAGGCATTGAACGGGCTCAAGGTCGGCCCCGCGGTGCGCAGGAAACCCACCACTTCTTTCATCTGTTCGCTGCGACCGGCGACCACGCCGCCCATGCAGCGGCCCTGCCCATCGATGAACTTGGTGGCCGAATGCACCACGATGTCGGCCCCCCACTTCAGCGGCTGCTGCAAGGCCGGGGTGCAGAAGCAGTTGTCCACCACCAGCATCGCGCCCTTGGCATGGGCTACTTCAGCGAGCGCGGCGATGTCGACCAGCTCAGCCAACGGGTTCGAGGGGGACTCGACAAACAGCAATTTGGTGTTGGGCTTGATCGCGGCATCCCAACCCGACACCTCGGCCAGAGGCACGTAGTCAACCTGCACGCCAAAACGCTTGAAATACTTTTCGAACAGGCTGATGGTCGAACCGAATACGCTACGCGACACCAGAATATGATCGCCCGCGCTGCACAGGCTCATGACCACCGACAGGATCGCCGCCATGCCGGTGGCCGTGGCCACTGCCTGATCGGCGCCTTCCAATGCCGCAATACGCTCTTCAAAGGCGCGCACCGTGGGGTTGGTGTAACGCGAATAGACGTTGCCGGCTGCCTCGCCCGAGAACCGCGCAGCCGCATCGGCTGCGGTGCGGAACACGTAGCTGGAGGTCAGGAACATGGCGTCGCCGTGCTCGCCCTCAGGTGTACGGTGCTGACCCGCACGTACGGCCAAGGTGTCGAACGCTACGCCTTCAAGGTCGCTGTCCAGCCGACCGGCATCCCAATCCTGACTCATGCTGCCCACTCCTTGCTGTAATGACTGCTGTGTATTGGCTACTTTGCGTATCGGAAAAATGCAAACCGGCCCCTTGGGGCCGGTTCGGTGAAGCGTTAGTTGTTGTAGATGCCGATGGTGGCACCCACCCCCTGCGCAATCACCTTGGAGGCATCGTTGCGCGCACGCTCGATACGGTCCAGGTAGTTGTCATCGATGTCACCCGTCACGTACTTGCCATCGAACACCGCGCAATCGAATTTCTCGATCTTGATCTTGCCACCGCCCACGGCGTCGATCAGGTCAGGCAGGTCCTGATAGATCAGCCAGTCTGCGCCGATCAGATCAGCGACATCCTGGGTGGTGCGATTGTGTGCGATCAACTCGTGCGCACTCGGCATGTCGATGCCATACACGTTCGGGTAGCGAACCGCCGGTGCGGCCGAGCAGAAATACACATTCTTGGCACCCGCTTCGCGGGCCATTTGAATGATCTGCTTGCAGGTGGTCCCGCGCACGATCGAGTCATCGACCAGCATCACGTTCTTGCCACGGAACTCAAGTTCGATGGCATTGAGCTTCTGGCGCACGGATTTTTTGCGTGCCGCCTGGCCCGGCATGATGAAGGTACGGCCGATGTAACGGTTTTTGACGAAGCCTTCGCGAAATTTCACGCCCAGGTGGTTGGCCAGCTCCAGAGCCGCTGTACGGCTGGTGTCCGGGATCGGGATGACCACATCGATGTCGTGCTCAGGACGCTCGCGCAGAATCTTGTCAGCCAGCTTTTCACCCATGCGCAGACGGGCTTTGTAGACCGAAACGCCGTCGATGATGGAATCCGGACGCGCCAGGTAAACGTGCTCAAAGATGCACGGCGTCAACTGCGGGTTGGCTGCGCATTGGCGGGTGTGCAGCTTGCCATCTTCTGTGATGTAGACCGCTTCGCCGGGCGCCAGGTCGCGAATCAGGGTGAAACCCAGTACATCCAGCGAAACGCTTTCAGAGGCGATCATGTACTCCACGCCTTCGTCCGTGTGACGCTGGCCGAACACGATCGGGCGAATGCCGTTAGGGTCGCGGAAACCGACGATGCCGTAACCGGTCAGCATCGCAACCACGGCGTAACCGCCACGGCAACGGTTATGCACGTCGGTGACGGCGGCGAATACGTCTTCTTCGGTCGGCTGCAGCTTGCCGCGCTGGGCCAGCTCGTGCGCGAACACGTTCAGCAGCACTTCCGAATCGGAGTTGGTGTTGACGTGACGCAAGTCAGATTCGTAGATCTCCTTGGCCAGTTGCTCAACGTTGGTCAGGTTGCCGTTATGCGCCAGGGTAATGCCATAGGGCGAGTTCACATAAAACGGCTGAGCTTCAGCTGAAGTCGAGCTACCTGCAGTCGGGTAGCGAACGTGGCCGATGCCAACATTCCCGACCAGGCGCTGCATGTGACGCTGATGAAACACGTCACGAACCAGCCCGTTGTCCTTGCGCAGAAATAACCGGCCGTTATGGCTGGTTACAATACCGGCAGCATCCTGGCCGCGGTGCTGGAGGACGGTTAGCGCGTCATACAGCGCCTGATTGACGTTCGACTTACCGACGATACCGACGATGCCACACATGCGACGCAACCCCTACTTTATGGATCTGAACTGAACACCGCTCACTTGGGCTGGGTAGCCGGCAAGAGGTGCTCCTTGAACGGAATATCAGCGGGTACGCTGATACCGCTGGCGAGCCACTGACTGCTCAACCCCAAAATGAGGTTTTTCGACCAGTCGGCAACCAATAGAAATTGTGGCAAAAGCCGTGACTCTTGCCACCACGAGTCCTGCTGTACCGGCCCCAGGCTTAACAACCCGACCGCCACGACCACCAGCAATGCGCCACGCGCGGCGCCGAAGGCCATGCCAAGGAACCGGTCGGTCCCGGACAACCCGGTGACGCGAATCAGTTCGCCGATAAGAAAATTGATCATTGCGCCGACCAGCAAGGTGGCGACAAACATGATGGTGCACCCGGCAATGACACGGGCGGAAGGTGTTTCGATGTAGGCAGAGAGATATTCCGACAGGGAACCACCGAACATCCAGGCGACAACACCGGCAATGATCCAGGTGCACAGCGACAATGCCTCTTTGACGAAGCCACGCTTCAAACTGATCAGTGCAGAAATGGCAATCGTTGCAACGATCGCCCAGTCAACCCAGGTAAATGGCACGGTGCAGCCTACAGACAGATAAGGCGGCGCATTTTAGCAGAGCACCGCCTCACAGGTAAGGCGCTTTGAACGCGCATTACGTAACAGATTGAACCTTTTTTCAGTCTCAGCCACGTTCAGGCTGAAAGCGAACCACAAAACCCTTGAGATTTTGCTGCTTGCCCAGTAAATCGCGCAGTCGGTCGGCTTCTGCACGCTCCAACAAAGGCCCTACAAAAACCCGGTTCATCCCGCCAGAGCTCCGAACGTATGCGTTATACCCTTGATTGCGAAGGGTTTTTTGCAGGTTATCGGCACTGGCACGGTTGGACAAGCTGACCAACTGCACCGACCAACTGATCGGTAAACCATTGCCATCGACACGTTTTTGCGTGGTATCGAGTTTGGCTGGCGCTTGCGCCACCGTTTGTGCGGGGGTGACCGCTGGCGGCTTGGGCGCGACGGCGGGCTTGGCGACCACCGGCGGTACCACGACAGCTTCCGGTTGCGGCGCAGCCACCACGGCCTGCTCGACCGGGGCAGGCTCTTCGGGAATGACTTGCGGCTCGGGCACTGCAACCGGCTCAACCTGAACCTGCGGCATCACGGGCACTTGAGGCGCCGTGGGCGCATCGACCTGAATCTGACGCTGCTCATCCTGACGCGAAAACAGCATCGGCAAAAAAATCACCGCCAATGCCACCAGCACCAGCGCGCCCACCATGCGCTGCTTGTACGCCTTATCCAGCAAAGCCATGTGCAGCCTCCTCCGTGGCGCGCCGCTCCAGCCATTCAAGGGCTTCGGCGACACAATAGAATGACCCGAACAACAGAATTTCATCCGCTTCACTGGCCCGCTCGCACTGAGCCTCCAGCGCAGCCATGACACTGCCATGCTCTGAAACAGAGGCGCCCTGACGTCGCAGGACAGCTGCCACCTCAGCCGCCGGGCGAGTTCGGGGGGTGTCCAGCGGCGCTACCGCCCAGTGCTCGACCGGCACCGAAAACTCACCCACCACCCCGTCCAGGTCCTTATCTGCCAGCAAACCAAACACGGCCAGGCGCTTGCCTGTCACCGGGCGCTGCATCAGGCGCCGAACCAGATACTGCGCGGCATGCGGATTGTGACCCACATCCAGAAGCAGATTCAGGGTTTTACCCTGCCACTTGAACGAGCGACGATCAAGTCGGCCGGTCACACGGGTTGCCTGCAGCGCCTGCGCTATGCGCTCCGGCTGCCAGGGCAAGCCGCTCAGCGCGTAGCTTTGCAACGCCAGGGCAGCGTTTTCCATGGGCAAGTCAAGCAGGGGCAGATCGCGCAGTTCAATAACGCTCCCGTCCGCGCTCAGTCCACGCCAGTGCCACACCTGTTCGGTGGTAGCCAGGTCGAAATCACGGCCGCGAATAAAGAGCGGGCAACCCAGTTCATGGGCTTTATCCAGCAACGTCTGGGGCGGATTCAAATCACCGCACAGGGCAGGCTTGCCTGAACGAAAGATACCGGCCTTTTCGCACGCGACAGACTCTCGGGTATTGCCCAGGTATTCCACATGATCGACGCCAATGCTGGTGACCAACGCCAGGTCGGCATCCACCAGATTGACGGTATCAAGCCGACCGCCCAGCCCGACTTCCAGCACCACCGCATCGAGCCGGGCCCGCTGGAACAACCAGAAAGCGGCCAGCGTGCCGACTTCAAAGTACGTCAGGGAAATTTCACCACGACCGGCCTCGACCGCGGCAAAGGCTTCGCATAACTGCTCGTCCGTCGCTTCAACGCCCGCGATTTGCACCCGCTCGTTGTAACGCAGCAAATGCGGGGAGTTATACACCCCCACTTTCAGGCCTTGCGCTTGCAGCAAAGACGCTACAAACGCACAGGTTGAGCCTTTGCCGTTCGTGCCCGTGACCGTCACCACCCGAGGCGCTGGCTTGATCAGCCCCATACGGTTCGCTACTTCTCGCGAGCGCTCCAGGCCCATGTCGATGGCCGATGGATGCAACTGCTCAAGGTAAGCGAGCCATTGGCCAAGGGTGCGCCGGGTCATAGGTTTGCCGGAGCCGGCGGTACAACGATGGTTTCAACAGGAGGCGCGACGTACACCGGCGTCGGCAAGCCCATCATTTGCGCCAGCAGGCTGCCCAGGCGCGGGCGCAGCTCTTGACGCGAAACGATCAGGTCGATAGCCCCATGTTCCAGCAGGAATTCACTGCGCTGGAAACCTTCCGGCAGTTTTTCACGCACGGTCTGCTCGATGACACGCGGGCCGGCAAAACCGATCAACGCCTTGGGCTCGGCAACGATCACATCGCCCAGCATCGCCAGACTGGCCGAAACGCCGCCGTACACCGGATCGGTCAACACGGAAATGAACGGAATGCCCTCTTCGCGCAAGCGTGCCAGCACGGCGGAGGTCTTGGCCATTTGCATCAGGGAAATCAGGGCTTCCTGCATGCGCGCGCCACCGGACGCCGCGAAGCAGATCATCGGGCAGCGGTTTTCCAGCGCATGGTTGGCGGCACGCACAAAACGCTCGCCAACGATGGCACCCATCGAGCCACCCATGAACGAGAATTCAAAGGCAGACACCACGACCGGCATGCCCAACAGGGTGCCGCTCATGGAAATCAGCGCGTCTTTCTCGCCAGTCTGTTTCTGCGCGCCGACCAGACGATCCTTGTACTTTTTGCTGTCGCGGAACTTCAGGCGGTCAACCGGCTCCAGGTCGGCACCCAGCTCGACACGGCCGTCGGCGTCCAAAAAGATATCAATGCGTGCACGCGCGCCGATGCGCATGTGGTGGTTGCATTTAGGGCAAACGTCCAGGGTCTTTTCCAACTCAGGGCGATAAAGCACTGCATCGCAGGACGGGCATTTGTGCCACAGGCCTTCAGGTACCGAACTCTTCTTGACCTCCGAACGCATGATCGAAGGAATCAGTTTGTCTACCAACCAGTTGCTCATGCTTTTTTTCTCCAGTACCGGGGCGGCTTGAACACCTGGTTCAGGCCCCGTGTATGCCCTTGAGCTAAATTCATTAGGTATGTGGCGATGATTGCAGTCACCTGCGGTCAGCCCATGGCGAACCGGCATCTCCCTGCAACCCTCAGCCTTCCCGACAACACGCTCCAGAGCGGTTGCCACTTTAATTTCTGCCCGTCCAACGACCGGGCCCGCACGCTTTACAGCAGCGGTAATGATGGACGGTGGCAGACTGCCAACCGTCACATCACGCGTCAGTTTGTTCCACGAACCGCCTGCATGAAGGCACGTATTTTGTCGTGATCCTTGATGCCCTTGCTCTTTTCAACGCCGCCGCTCACGTCAACGGCATACGGACGAACGCGGTGAATGGCGTCTGCCACATTATCAGGTGTCAACCCGCCAGCCAGAATGATCGGCTTGCTCAGGTCCCGAGGTATCAAAGACCAGTCAAAGACCTCGCCGGTTCCCCCCGGCACGCCTTCAACGTAGGCATCCAGCAAAATACCACTGGCGCTGCCATACCGCGCGCAAGCCTGCGCAATGTCATCGCCGGCCTTCACACGCAGCGCTTTTATATAAGGCCGGTGAAAACCTTCGCACTGCTCCGGCGTTTCGTCGCCGTGAAACTGCAGCAGATCCAACGGTACGGCGTCGAGGGTTTCGTTGAGCTCACACGCGCTGGCATTGACGAAAAGACCGACCGTGGTCACGAAAGGAGGCAGTGCCGCAATGATTGCGCGAGCTTGCTGAACGCTTACAGCGCGCGGGCTTTTGGCATAGAACACAATGCCAATCGCATCCGCTCCGGACTCTACAGCGGCCAGCGCATCCTTTATGCAGGTAATACCGCAGATCTTGCTGCGAACGGCTGACATGTCGACTCCACCTCCGGATTGGTGCATGAAAGTGGCGGATGGTAACAAAAGCGTGCGCGGGCGTCAGCCGGCCAGTTCGCTAAAACCGGTCAGGAAATGCGGACCGATGTACCTGTCAGGCAACTGAAACTCATCGTGGTACTCGACCTGTACCAGGTACAGGCCGTAAGGGTGCGCCGTGACACCGCCCAAGCGACGTTGACGGCTTTCCAGCACCTCTTTGATCCACTCCACCGGCCGCTCACCGGCACCAATGGTCATCAGCACGCCGGCAATATTGCGCACCATGTGATGCAGAAACGCACTGGCGCGGATGTCCAGCACAATCATCTGCCCGTGGCGGGTGACACGCAGGTGATGCATTTCTTTGATCGGTGATTTGGCCTGGCACTGACCGGCGCGAAAAGCGCTGAAGTCATGCACTCCCAACAAGTACTGCGCCGCCTCGGCCATGCGCTCGACATCCAGCGGACGATGGTTCCAGGTGATTTCCTGATTCAAATGAGCCGGCCGTATCGGATCGTTATAAATGACATAGCGATAGCGCCGCGCGATGGCTTTGAACCGCGCATGAAAATGCGCCGGCATGACTTTGGCCCAGCTGACACTGATGTCATGGGGCAAATTGATATTGGCCCCCATCACCCACGCCTTGAGCGAGCGCTCAGCTTGCGTGTCAAAGTGCACCACTTGCCCGCAGGCATGCACACCGGCATCGGTACGCCCTGCGCACAACAATGAAACCGGGGACGCGGCGACTTTCGAGAGCGCCTCTTCAAGGGTTTCCTGAACGGTCAGCACCCCGTTGGCCTGACGCTGCCAGCCGCTGTACCGCGACCCTTTGTATTCAACGCCCAGCGCGATGCGGGAAAAACCTTCGGCAGCCATTTCAGCGGCTGCGTTATCTAAATTTGCCAAGGACTTACAGCCTGCTCATGTACGCAAAGGCGGGCATTATAAGGCGCACGCGCCAAGACGCCATGAAACAAATACGCCACACCAATAATTAGACACACCCGCGCGCCCTCGCAAAAACGACAACGGCAGCCACCCTGGCTGCCGTTGGCATGGCGGGCTGGCGATCAGACCAACCCAGACAACATCTCTTTGGCCTCGGCCTGCTGCGCAGTGTTCCCTTCGCCAAGCACTTCAATCAGGATGTCACGCGCACCCTCCGCATCGCCCATATCGATATACGCTTGCGCCAAATCGAGCTTGGTAGCGGTTTCGTCCGTGCCGGACAGGAAGTCGAACTCGGGTTCATCGCCCTGCTCCACCGCATCGTCAGCAGCGAATTTGTCGGTATCGACAAACGGCTCGGCAATCGGTGGATGCTCCAGGCTTTGCGACAAACGCTCCAGCTCGGCATTCACTTCATCCAGCTCCACCGAAAAGCTGTCAGGCGCCGCCGGTGCCTCTTCGTCCGCCAATGACAGGTCGAAATCCGCGGGCAGATCCAGATCATCGACGCCATTGATGTCGAATAACGGCGTCTCGGCATCAGACAACCCCTTGAGCTCGTCTTCCAGACCCAGCACATCCTCATCCGCCAGGGTCGGAGCAGAAAGCTCATCGTCCGGCAGGTTCAAATCAAAGTCAGCAAGGTCATCATGGGCGGCCTGGGCTTCAGCCTGCTGGGCGAGCACGGCCTCAAAGCTCAACTCATCATCGGCAGGTGCCGGAGCCTGAGGCTCCACAGTCGGAGCAACCACCGCTGGGGATGCAGCCTCCAGATCATCCAGACTCAGATCGAAATCTTCATCGAATGCCTCGCTCACCGGCTCGGCGGAAACGGGCGCCTCTGCATTCGGCTCTTCCTGAAGCATGTCTTTGACGAACTGGGCATCCAGCTCGGCAGCCAGGGCCGCCGAAGCAATACCGGCAGCGGCGGCAGCTGCCATGGCCGGGTAGCGCGCCTTGAGCTGCTCGACTTCAGCGTGGTTTTTGCCATTGGCAACCAACTGGCGCTCCTGGGCAATAAACGCATCACGCTCGCCCAGTTCGCCATAGACCTGCATCAGCTTCAGACGCAAATCACTGCGTTGCGGCGCCTGCTCAATGGCTGAGGTGAGCAGCTCTTGCGCCTCATTGAATTGGCGGCGGGTAATCAGGTGTTCGGCTTCGTTCAGCACATCGCTGTCGGGTTTGGACTGTGTGGCCGCTGCCACGACTGCCGCCGCGGCGACAGTGGCTGCCGCAACCGCGGGAGCCACAGACTCAACAACTGGTGCAGGTGCAGGTGCAGGTGCAGGTGCAGGTGCAGGTGCAGGTGCAGGTGCAGGTGCGAGCTTGACGCTTGGAGGCGGAACTTCAAGGCCTTCAAAGCTGCTTTCCGGCATATCCAGATCAGCCGCAAAATCCGACTCTTCTTCCAGAGCACGCGCCATGCGCAGGTGTTTTTCGGCGGCCTGTTGCGCTTTACGGCGACGCGCCAGCAGCAACATCAGCAGTAACAACAGCAACACGGCCCCGCCACCGACCAGACCCAACAGCAACGGACTGGCCAGCAGGTCCTGAATACTGCGTTCCTGGTCTTGTGCGTCATCCACCGGCGCCGGAGGGACGGCGGTAGCCGGTGTTCCTTCAGTGGCTGGCGGAATGTCGGCTTCGGGGGCATCGGCTGCCTGCGCCGCCAATTGCGCCGGAATCGCCGCAGCAGGATCGGTTGGCACAGGCTCAGCCTGCAGCTTGGCCAACTGATCGTTTTTCAACTCAATCAAACGTTGCAACTTGTCGAGCTGGCTTTGCAGATCCTGCATCCGGCTTTTCAGCTCGGCATTCTCTCGACGGCTGGCATCCAGGCCTTCCTGGGTCATCGCCAGCTTGTCGCTTAAATGTTTGACATCACCTGCCGCGCCTTTGCCAGCCCCCTTGGCCGCCTGCCCTGAGACCAGGCTCAAATTGTCGCCCACCGCCTCTTTGGGCGTTGCCAGCGCCGGGGTTTTACGCCCGGTTGCATCCAACTGCTGGGCCAACGGCACAGTGCGACGCCCGCTGCGCCAGTCGGCGTTCTGCGAGGCCACTTCAGCCAAGGCTTTGGCGTGCGGTAATTGGGTGCTTTGCGACGCATCCGGCAAGCGCAGCACCTGACCGGTTTTCAGGCGGTTGATGTTGCCATTGATAAACGCATCGGGATTAAGCGCCTGAATCGCCAGCATGGTTTGCTGGACGGACCCACCGTTGCGCGCCTTCGCGGCAATTTCCCAAAGGGTGTCACGGGCACTGGTGGTGTATTGCGCCGGGCTGCCCGCAGGTGCAGCCGCCGGGGTGGCTGCAGCAGCGGCAGCCGTTTGCGGCGAAAATTTGGCCGGGTCAAGCAACACGCTGTAATCGCGCAGCAAGCGGCCATTGGGCCACATGACCTGCACCAGAAATTTGACGAAAGGTTCTGACAGCGGCTGACTGGAGGTCACACGCAACACGCTTTTGCCCTCCGGATTGATCACCGGGGTAAAGCGCAGGTCATCCAGAAACGCAGGGCGCTGAACGCCTGCCTTGGAGAACTCTTCAGCCGGTGCCAGGCTGGGGACCACTTCGGCAGCAGTCAAGTCCTTGACATCCAGCAATTCGATTTCAGCCAGCAGCGGCTGGTTCTGCGTCGACTTCAGCGTCAGCTCCCCGAGCCCAAGCGCCTGTGCCATGCCGGATGACAGCGCCGAAGCGGCGGCGATTGCTAACACTAATTTGCGAACTTGAACCATAGCCTCTTCCTTATTGGTACAGACCCCGTCCTACGGGATCTGTATAGCTGCTGCCTGAAGACCCCGCCCGGATTACACCACCACCGGGTCGGTTCTCCTATTACGCCTTGCGAGCCCTGACAGCAACTGAACTGCAACGATTGGCCGTCTGGCTAGAATCATTTTGCAAATTGACGCCAAGTATCTTTTACAGTTGGTCTTTTATCAACAACTCGGCCACCTGCACGGCATTCAAGGCGGCGCCTTTTCGTACGTTATCTGACGTCAACCACAAATTAAGTTCAGAAGTATCGTCAACTCCGTGACGAACACGGCCTACATACACAACGTCCTGACCGACCGCATCCCCCACAGCTGTAGGATAGTCGCCCGCCTCGACCAGTTCGATGCTATCGGCTGCTTCGAGCAATGCATTAACCGCGTCCAGATCCACCGGGCCTGCCAATTGCACCGAGACGCTGAAGCTGTCGCCAAAAAACACCGGCGCCTGCACGCAGGTTACCGACACCTTAAGCCCAGGCATGCCCAGCACGTCGCGCAGTTCGCTGACCAGACGCTTCTCCAGCGGCACATGGCCCTGGGCATCTGGCTTGCCAACCTGCGCCAGCAAATTGAACGCCATTTGCCGGTCAAAGAAGGTCGACTCCAAAGGGCGCAAATTAAGCAGCTCTGCCGTCTGACGCGCCAGCTCCGACACCGCTTCACGCCCTTGTGCCGAGACCGCCAGGCACGCGGTGACATTCACCCGCTGAATGTCCAGCAGCCCACGCAAAGGGGCCAGCACCACCGCCAGCGCTGTCGCCGAAGGGCTTGGGCTACTGACTTGTACGGGTTTGGGTAAACCTTGCAGCTTCTGCGCATTGGCCTCCGGCACGACCTGAGGCGCCTGAGCCTGCGCCAAGGCCCCCGACAGGTCGATGACGGCACACCCCGCTGCACGGGCTTTGTCGGCGAAACTCAACGTGACCGCAGGCCCGGCCGCAAAAAACACCATGCGTACCTGAGTGAAATCAAATGCGTCGACTTCACGCACCCGCACGTTCTTGCCCCGGTAAGGCACCGAACTTCCGGCAGACTCCAGACTGGCCAGCAAATGCAGCTCACCGACGGGAAAATCACGCTCTTCAAGGATGTGCACAATGGTTTCGCCGACAGTGCCGGTGGCGCCAACGACGGCGATATCAAAGGACTGGTTCATGGATCTACCTCAGGCGAAACAGTGGGAGCGGCACTGTACCGGGCGCCACCCCGCCAGGCAACGCACAGCGCGCTGTAAAGGGTGTGCATCGTCGGCGCACAAAAAAACCCGCGCCTCGTGCGAGGGGCGGGTCTGAAATCACCGGCGCGGATTAACGCTCCAGCAAAATCCGCAGCATGCGGCGCAGCGGTTCGGCCGCGCCCCACAACAACTGGTCACCGACCGTGAAGGCGCCGAGGAACTGCGACCCCATGTTCAGCTTGCGCAGACGGCCGACTGGCACGTTCAGGGTGCCGGTGACTTTGGTCGGGCTCAGCTCCTGCATGCTGATTTCACGCTGATTGGGCACCAGCTTGACCCAAGGGTTGTGCTGGCTGATCAGCCCTTCGATGTCGGCAATCGGCACATCTTTGTTCAACTTGATGGTCAACGCCTGGCTGTGGCAACGCATGGCGCCGATGCGCACGCAAATGCCGTCAACCGGAATCGGGTTTTTGAAGCGACCCAGAATCTTGTTGGTTTCGGCCTGCGCCTTCCACTCTTCACGACTCTGGCCGTTAGGCAGTTCTTTGTCGATCCACGGGATCAGGCTGCCTGCCAGCGGCACACCGAAGTGCTCGGTCGGGTACGCATCGCTGCGCATGGCCTGCGCCACTTTGCGGTCGATGTCGAGAATGGCGCTGGCCGGGTTGGCCAGTTCATCGGCGACTGCGGCGTGGGTTGCGCCCATTTGCTTGATCAGCTCGCGCATGTTCTGCGCGCCGGCACCGGAAGCCGCCTGATAGGTCATGGCGCTCATCCATTCCACCAGACCGGCCTCGAACAGACCGCCCAGGCCCATCAGCATCAAACTCACGGTGCAGTTGCCGCCCACGTAGTTCTTGGTGCCGGCATCCAGCTGCTGGTCAATCACCTTGCGGTTGACCGGGTCCAGAATAATGACCGCGTCATCCTGCATGCGCAGGCTCGATGCAGCATCGATCCAATAACCTTGCCAGCCTGCCTCACGCAGCTTCGCAAACACCTCAGTGGTGTAGTCGCCGCCCTGGCAGGTCAGGATCACATCGAGGGTTTTCAACTCTTCAATGTTGTAGGCATCCTTGAGCGGAGCAATATCCTTGCCCACGGACGGACCTTGTCCACCGACATTGGAGGTGGTGAAAAACACCGGCTCAATAAGATCGAAATCCTGCTCTTCCAGCATCCGCTGCATGAGCACGGAACCGACCATACCGCGCCAACCGACCAGACCTACACGTTTCATCGCAACTACACCTTTAACAAAAAGTGGGGTCGTTACTTCCACCAACAGGAAGTAACGGGCCCGAGAGATTACAGATTCTGCAGCGCGGCGACTACTGCATCGCCCATTTCCTGTGTACCGACCTTGGTACACCCCGCCGACCAGATGTCACCCGTACGCAAACCCTGATCCAGAACCAGGCTGACCGCCTGCTCGATGGCATCGGCGGCTGCCTGCTGATTGAAGCTGTAACGCAGCATCATGGAGACCGACAAAATCGTGGCCAGCGGGTTGGCAATGCCCTGCCCCGCGATGTCCGGCGCAGAACCGTGGCACGGCTCGTACATGCCCTTGTTATTGGCATCCAGAGAGGCCGACGGCAGCATGCCGATGGAGCCGGTGAGCATCGATGCCTCGTCGGAGAGGATGTCGCCGAACAGGTTGTCGGTGACGATCACGTCGAACTGCTTGGGCGCGCGCACCAGTTGCATCGCGGCATTGTCGACGTACATGTGGCTCAATTCGACGTCCGGGTACTCCTTGGCCACTTGCTCGACAACTTCACGCCACAGCTGGCTGGACGCCAATACGTTGGCCTTGTCGACTGAGCACAACTTCTTGCCGCGCACTCGGGCCATGTCGAAACCGACCCGCGCAATGCGGCGAATTTCGCTTTCGCTGTAGGGCAGCGTGTCGTAGGCCTGACGCTCGCCATTGTCCAGCTCGCGGGTTCCGCGTGGCGCACCGAAGTAAATGCCGCCGGTCAATTCGCGGACGATCAGGATGTCCAGGCCCGCGACGATTTCCGGTTTGAGGCTCGATGCGTCCGCCAGTTGCGGGTAAAGGATCGCAGGACGCAGGTTGCCGAACAGCCCCAACTGCGCACGAATTTTCAGCAGGCCCCGTTCAGGACGGATGTCAC
This sequence comes from Pseudomonas sp. ESBL9, assembly GCF_036668715.1. Classification (NCBI taxonomy): domain Bacteria; kingdom Pseudomonadati; phylum Pseudomonadota; class Gammaproteobacteria; order Pseudomonadales; family Pseudomonadaceae; genus Pseudomonas; species Pseudomonas sp. ESBL9. The sequence continues at coordinate 1,354,504 of NZ_JAZEVV010000001.1, forward strand.
GTTCGAGGGTGTCCCATTTAGGGCCGCCCACCGCGCCCAACAGTACCGCGTCCGCCGCACGGGCACGGGCCAGGGTCTCATCGGCCAGCGGCACACCATGCTGGTCGATGGCGGCGCCGCCGATCACGTCATGGGTCAACGCGAAGTCGAGTTGAAACTTGTCGCTGGCCAGCTCCAGCACCTTGACCGCCTGAGCCATGATTTCTGGACCAATGCCGTCACCTGGAAGAATCAGAATCTGCTTGCTCATGGGTTCCTCTTTTTTGTCTGTCGATGCCCCCGCAGGCGCATCCGAAAATTTTAATCGTGTGACGCGCTTACTTTTCGCACCACAGCACCAGCACATCGGTACTGAACGAGCCATCGGCGTCAATCTCGAAATACTCACGCACTTCGGCGCCCATGGACTGTTGCAAGGCGAGGATGGCGTGGCTCAGGGTGTCGGGCGTGCGCATACGGGCAATCCAGGAGCCGAACTCTAATCGCAAACGCTGGCGCTGCGTACTGCGCGTGTGCAACCCCGCCTGGCTGACCTGCTCAAGCCACTCACCCGCCGCGTAATCGCGCACATGGCTGGTGTCGCGCAACACTTCAACCGTTTGCAAATACGTGTCAAACAACGGGCTGCCCGGCGACATCACGTCAATGAACGCAGCGACACCGCCGGGCTTGAGTACCCGCCGTACTTCGCGCAAGGCCTGACCGAGATCGCTCCAGTGATGGGCCGAATAACGGCTCAGCACGTAATCGAACTCGCCGTCAGCAAAGGGCAAGCGCTCTGCGGCGCCGCGTACGGTGCGGATATTCGGCAACTCGCGCTCAAGGGCCGCGCGACTCACCACATCCAGCATCTGCTGCGAAAGGTCGTAAGCGACCACCTCCTGGACCTGCGACGCTACGTGAAAACTGACGTGCCCGGCCCCGCAGCCCAGGTCCAGCACCCGCGCCGCCGACTTGCCGGCCAACTCCGCCTGGAGCAGCGCAAACTCGGCGCCCTGGGCATGAACAGTGCTGTTCAGGTAGGCCGACGCCTGCTCACCGAACTGTTTCTGTACGACTTGACTGTGCTGAGCGGTGCGGGTCATTGGAGTGTCCTTCAGGTCATGGGCTTGCAATCAGTCGCGAAACAACCAGGGCTGACTGGCGCGATGCTTGCTCTCAAACGCAGCGATGGCATCGCCATCCTGCAAGGTCAAACCGATGTCATCCAGACCGTTAAGCAGGCAGTGCTTGCGGAACGCATCGATTTCAAAGCTCAGCACTTTGCCGTCCGGGCGGGTGACCGTCTGCGCCTCAAGGTCGATCTTGAGCTGATAACCCGGTGCGGCTTCAACCTGAGCAAACAGTTCGTCAATCTCCGCGTCGCTCAGGATGATCGGCAACAAACCGTTCTTAAAGCTGTTATTGAAGAAGATATCGGCATAACTCGGCGCGATGATGCTGCGAAATCCATATTCTTCCAGCGCCCACGGTGCGTGTTCACGGCTTGAGCCGCAGCCGAAGTTTTCACGCGCCAGCAACACGCTGGCGCCCTGGTAACGCTCGGCATTGAGCACGAAATCTTTGTTCAATGGCCGTTTGGAGTTGTCCTGATAAGGCTGGCCCACGTCCAGGTAGCGCCACTCATCAAACAGGTTGGGGCCGAACCCGGTGCGCTTGATGGATTTCAAAAACTGCTTGGGAATGATCTGGTCCGTGTCCACATTGGCACGGTCCAAAGGCGCAACAAGACCGGTGTGCTGGGTAAAAGCTTTCATGCTGCGCTCCTTAAATCAATTCGCGGACGTCGATGAAACGACCATTTACCGCCGCGGCAGCGGCCATTGCCGGGCTCACCAAGTGGGTGCGGCCTCCGGCGCCCTGACGCCCTTCAAAGTTACGGTTGGAGGTCGAAGCGCAATGCTCGCCCGACTCAAGGCGGTCAGGGTTCATCGCCAGACACATCGAGCACCCCGGCTCACGCCATTCGAAACCCGCTTCAAGGAAAATCCTGTCCAGCCCTTCAGCTTCCGCCTGAGCCTTTACCAACCCCGAGCCTGGCACCACAATCGCCTGCTTGATGGTCGAGGCCACCTTGCGGCCTTTGGCGATCACGGCCGCCGCGCGCAAGTCTTCAATGCGCGAGTTGGTGCACGATCCGATGAACACACGATCCAGCTGGATATCCGTAATCGCCTGATTGGCGCTTAACCCCATGTACTTCAACGCACGCTCAATCGAACCGCGCTTGACCAGATCGGTTTCCTGCGCCGGATCGGGCACATTCTGATCCACGGCCAACACCATTTCCGGCGAAGTGCCCCAGCTGACCTGCGGCTTGATCCGGGTCGCATCCAGTTCGACCACCGTGTCGAAAACTGCGTCGGCATCCGACACCAATGATTTCCAGGCCTCAACCGCCTGGTTCCACTCCTCGCCTTTGGGGGCGAACGGGCGGCCCTTGACGTAATCGACTGTCTTCTCATCGGCGGCCACCAGACCGACGCGCGCGCCCGCCTCAATGGCCATGTTGCAAATGGTCATGCGGCCTTCAACGGACAAGTCGCGAATCGCGCTTCCGGCGAACTCAATGGCGTGGCCATTGCCACCGGCCGTGCCGATTTTGCCGATGACCGCGAGCACGATGTCCTTGGCTGTCACCCCAAATGGCAGTTGGCCTTCTACGCGCACCAACATGTTCTTCATTTTTTTAGCGACAAGGCATTGGGTGGCCAGTACGTGTTCGACCTCAGACGTGCCAATACCGTGGGCCAAGGCGCCGAACGCGCCATGGGTCGAGGTGTGCGAGTCGCCGCAGACCACGGTCATGCCCGGCAATGTGGCGCCCTGCTCAGGGCCGATCACGTGAACGATGCCCTGACGCACGTCGTTCATTTTGAATTCGGTGATGCCGTACTCGTCGCAGTTGTCGTCCAGGGTTTGCACTTGCAAACGGGAAACCTGATCGGCAATCGCTTCAATCCCGCCTTTGCGCTCCGGCGTGGTCGGTACGTTATGGTCCGGGGTCGCGATATTGGCATCGATGCGCCAAGGCTTGCGCCCTGCCAGACGCAAGCCTTCGAACGCTTGCGGCGAGGTCACTTCATGAATGATGTGACGGTCGATATAGATCAGCGCCGATCCATCGTCGCGCTGCTTGACCAAATGCGAATCCCAGAGCTTGTCGTAGAGCGTTTTGCCGGCCATCACACGGTTCCTCATCAGCTACTTTCTGTGCCAATAACCACTTGGCTTGTGAGGTCGATCCTATGGCGCTAAGGTTAATAACTCAAATTCATAATTTTTATAGTTTGGATAACCAAAGGGAATTCGAAACATGGACCTCGCAAATCTCAATGCCTTCATTGCGATTGCAGAAACCGGCAGCTTTTCAGGTGCCGCCGAACGGTTGTTCCTGACCCAGCCGGCGATCAGCAAACGCATCGCCAGCATTGAGCAACAACTCAAGCTCAGGCTGTTCGACCGACTCGGCCGTGAAGTCAGCCTGACCGAGGCCGGACGTGCGCTGCTGCCCCGCGCCTATCAAATACTTAACGTGTTGGACGACACCCGCCGTGCGCTCAACAACCTCAACGGAGAGGTGAGCGGTCGCCTGACACTGGCTACCAGCCACCATATTGGCTTGCACCGCTTGCCGCCCCTGCTGCGTGAATTCACCCGCACTTACCCCAAGGTCGCGCTGGATATTCAGTTTCTCGATTCAGAAGTGGCCTACGAAGAAATCCTCCATGGCCGCGCCGAACTGGCGGTCATTACCCTGGCGCCCGAACCGCATTCACTGATCCGCGCCGTGCCGGTGTGGGATGATCCGCTGGATTTTGTCGTCGCACCTGAGCACTCGCTGACCCACAAAGGGCCGATCAGCCTGGCAGACATCGCGCACCACCCGGCGGTGTTTCCGGGTGGTAACACCTTTACCCACCACATCGTGCAGCGCCTGTTCGAGGCCCAAGGGTTGACCCCCAATATCGCCATGAGCACCAACTACCTGGAAACCATCAAAATGATGGTGTCCATCGGTCTGGCCTGGAGCGTGCTGCCGCGCACCATGCTCGACGAACAAGTGGCATCGATCCGCTTGCCGGGCATACAACTGACGCGCCAACTAGGCTATATCTTGCATACCGAACGCACTTTATCGAATGCCGCACACGCTTTCATGACACTGCTAGATGGTCAGGTCGATACCCGGCACACTGCGCCTGACACATGACCGTACTGTCGCTTTTTCCGTTCAAGGACCGCAGCCAATGCCAACACCCGCTGACCCTGTGCACCTTACAAGCGGTTTGCCCTCTACCGATCCGGTAGCGCTGGAACAAAACTGGCGTCAGACCCCCCAATTGCTCGCCGCGCTCAAGGCGGCGCAATTGGGTGCATGGTGCTGGGACATGGAAAGCGGCGACATCAGTTGGTCCGAAGGCTCTCACGCCTTGTTCGGTCTGCCGGCAACCCGGACCTTGCCGGGCAACCTCAGTCAGTTATCGGCCTTGCCGTTCGACGATTGGCCCAAGGCGCAGCAGGCCTTTGATGCGGTGCTCAAAAATGCCCCCCTGGAGCGCAGCACTCACCACCGCATTCGCTGGCCGGATGGCACCCTGCACTGGCTGGAGATCCGGGGCAGCCGGGTGCCGACCGCCGATGGCAAGCCGCGCATGATGGGCGTCCTGCAAGAAGTCACCCAACAACGCCAGCGCCAGCAAGCCCTAAACAACTCGGAAGAGCGCTTTGCCACCCTGTTTCACCTGTCACCGCACATGGTGCTGCTGGTGCGCCTTGAAGACGGGCTGATCAGCGAAGCCAACCATTGCTTTGAAAGCCTGCTCGGCTGGCCGGTTCAGCACGCCATTGGCCGGACCACGCTGGAGTTGGGGCTGTGGCCCGACCCGCAGCAACGCAACGCTTTCATCCAGGCGATCCGCCGCGAACTGGCACCGGTGGACATGGAAGTGCAATTGCGCGGCCGTAACGGCCAGTTGCATGGCGGGATCCTCAGCGCCCAAAAAGTCGAACTGGAGGGTGAGGAATACCTGGTCAGCACTTTTCTCGACACCAGCGAACGCATCAAGGCCGAGCAAGCGCTCAAGGACAGTCAGGAGCGACTGGACCTGGCCCTCGATTCAGCACAGATGGGCACCTGGGACTGGCACATTCCCAGCGGCCAGCTCTACGGCTCGGCGCGCGCCGCCCAGTTACACGGTCTGGAGGCTGTGGCGTTCAACGAATCTTTTGAAGCGTTTTTTGAAGGGGTGCCCATCGAGGAACGCTACAACATGCGCAACGCCTACCGCTCCTTGCGCGAAGGCCCGGCCGGTAATTACCAACTGACCTACCGGGTTCAGCTCGAAAACGGTGCCTCGCGTTACCTGGAAAGCCGCGCCCGCCTGTACCGTGACGACGATGGCCAGCCACTGCGCATGGCGGGCACCCTGCTCGACATCACCGAACAAGTGGAGCGCGAGCAACGCCTGATCGCTTCCGAAGAAAAGTTTGCCAGCGTGTTTCAGACCAGCCCCGACCCCATTTGCGTGCTGCAGGCCGTCAGCGGTGAGGTGATGGAGATCAATGCCAGCTTCAGTCAGACCTTTGGCTGGGACATGAACGATCTGCGCGCAGACCCGGACCACCAGGCCACACATTTACGACCCTTGCTGGCTGCCATTCAGGGCCCGGCGCAGCACAACCTGACCGTCTCGTTATTGCACAAAAATACCGACCCCCTGACGTGTGTGGTGTCCAGCCGTTCCATCGAACTGGATGGGCACGCCTGCATGGTCGCCACCTTGCGCGACATCACCCAGCAACAACGGGCCGAAGCCGTGCTTAAAGCCAGCGAAGAGAAATTCGCCAAGGCGTTTCACTCAAGCCCCGACGCCATCACCATCAGCGACTACGCCACCGGCTGTTACCTGGAGGTCAACGACGGCTTTACCCGGCTGACCGGTTATACCAGCGCCGAAGTCATGGGCCGCAGCCCTTACGAACTGGGGATCTGGGGTGACAGCTCGCTGCGTCAGGCGCTGCTGGACGAACTGGAAGAAAAAGGCCGTATCAGCAACCGTGAAATCCTCGGGCGCTCACGCCGTGGCGATCTGCTTAACGTGGAGATCTCCATCGAACGCATCACCCTCAACGACACCGCTTGCCTGCTGCTGATCGCCCGTGACATCAGTCAATTGAAAGCCGCGCAGGCGCAGGTGCGTCATCTGGCCTATCACGACCCGCTCACCAACCTGCCCAACCGGGCCTTGCTGATGGATCGCCTGACCCAGCAAAGCGCCCTGCTGTCGCGGCATGACATGCGCGGGGCCCTGCTGTTCCTCGACCTGGATCACTTCAAGCACATCAACGACTCGCTCGGGCATCCGGTGGGCGATGCGGTGCTGAAAATCATCACCGCCCGGCTTGAAGCCAGCGTGCGGGTCGAAGACACCGTGGCACGACTGGGCGGCGACGAGTTTGTGGTCCTGCTCAGCGGCCTGCACGGTTCATTGGAGGAAGTGACCCGGCACGTGCGCGCCACGGCCGACACGCTACGCGAATTGTTGGCCGAGCCGATGTTTCTCGATGGCCAGCGCCTGCAAGTCACCCCCAGTATCGGCATCGCGCTGATTCCCGACCACGGCGCCAATCCGGCCGACTTGTTCAAGCGCGCCGACATTGCCCTGTACCGGGCCAAAGATTCGGGGCGCAACACCACGCAACTGTTTCACCCCGACATGCAAGCCGCCGCCAGTGAGCGCATGCGCATCGAAAGTGACTTGCGCACCGCCCTGGCACGCAACGAATTCAGTCTGCACTATCAGCCGCAGGTCGATGCACGCACCCACCGCATCGTGGGCGCCGAAGCGCTGGTGCGCTGGCAACACCCGCAACTGGGTCCGCAGTCGCCAAGCGAGTTCATCAAAATCCTTGAGGACAGCGGGTTAATCCTTGAAGTCGGCACCTGGATTCTGGATCAGGCCTGCCGCGATTTCGGTGCACTGCTCAATGACGGCCTGATCCAGGCCAGAGATTTCAGCTTGTGCGTGAACATCAGCCCGCGCCAGTTTCGCCAGAGCAACTTCGTTGATCGCGTGCAACGCAGCCTGCTGACCCATGACCTGCCCAGTTCCATGCTCAAACTGGAAATCACCGAAGGCATTGTGATCCAGAACCTGGAAGACACCATCGCAAAAATGCATCAGCTCACGGCCATGGGCGTGAGCTTTGCGATGGACGATTTTGGCACCGGTTACTCGTCGCTGACGCACCTTAAGCGCTTGCCGGTCGACACGCTGAAAATTGACCAGTCATTCGTGCGCGATGCCATCAACGACCCGAATGACGCGGAAATCATCCGCGCCATCGTGGCAATGGCCCATAGCCTGCAGCTCAAGGTGGTGGCCGAAGGCGTCGAACGGCAACAGCAATTGCAGTTTTTACAGAGCCTGGAATGCCACATCTATCAGGGCTATTTGCACAGTCGCCCTGTACCGATCGACGCGTTTCGCACCCTGCTGAAGGCCTGACGCCGTAGGGGCTAGAGGTTGGGGTTGACCCGTTTCCAGGCCAGGTTGGCAAGCTTCATCGAGCCATTGAAGTTCACGGGCACGTCCGGCGCCAGATACAACATGTCGCCTTCAATGCGGCAGGTACGCACTTGACGTTGCCCACGCCAGTTAGGAAAGAAGCTGACAAACATTTCGTGCTCCAGCAGTCCGCACGCTTCATCCACATAAAACGGGCCGCTGTAGGCAAAGTACGTTTTACCCGCTTCTTTGTACTCATGTTCACTGGCATCAAACGGGTCATTGCTGACCAGGTCATTGCGGCCGGGCGGACAGAATTGCGCCGACATATAGCCGTCAGGCGTATACAGGATGATCCCTTCCGGGGTCGTGCCCATGGGGTGGGATTCAACACCGGTGTTGGTATCGCGCTCCACAAAACTCACCAGTTTCCAGGCGCCGATTAGCGCATTTCGGTCTACGGTAGACATGGCATGCATTTCCTTTGCATCGGGATGGGAGAGCAAGGCCTGATCGCCAGGCTCCGCGAAACCGACAGCGTAGACGGCGAAGCGGCAACGTCCATCTATAGGCATTGCCACTTATCGAATTCCCCCTCAAACGGACTAGTCCGCAGCCGTTGGCGCTGTGAAATAATCCGGCCCCACAGATCAACAAGAACAATAAGGACGCCTCATGCACACCTCTGACATCTTTATCCTCAGCGCTCGGCGCACCGCCATTGGCACCTTCGGCGGCGCGCTGAAAGACGTGCCCCTGTGCGACCTCGCCACCGTTGCCGTGACGGCCGCGCTGTCCAGCAGTCAGGTTGATCCCGAACGCATCGGCCACGTGGTAATGGGCAATGTCATCCCTACCGACCCCCACGACGCCTACGTGGCGCGGGTCGCGGCGATCCGCGCGGGCATCCCCAAAGAGACCCCGGCCTTCAACGTCAATCGCCTCTGCGGCTCGGGCCTGCAAGCCGTGATTTCAGCAGCCCACACCGTGATGCTCGGTGACGCCGAATTTGCCATCGGCGCCGGGGTAGAATCCATGAGCCGCGGGCCCTACCTGCTGCCTGCTGCACGCTGGGGCGCGCGCATGGGCAACGGGCTGATGCAGGACTACATGCTCGGGGTGCTGCACGATCCGTTTCAAGGCATGCACATGGGCATCACTGCCGAGAACATCGCTGAACGCAACGGCATCAACCGCGAAACCCAGGATGCCCTGGCCTACGCCGATCAGCAGCGCGCCGCACATGCACTCGAACACCACTTTTTTGATCAGCAAATAGCCCCGGTCGAGATCACGACACGCAAAGGCAGCACGCTGTTCAGTGTCGATGAACACCCGCGCGCCACCACCCTTGAGCAATTGGCAAGCATGCGCCCGGCCTTCAAGAAAGATGGCACGGTCACGGCCGGTAACGCCTCGGGCCTGAACGATGGTGCCGCAGCCCTGGTGTTGGCCAGCGCCAGCGCCGTGACCTCGGGCAACCTCGCGCCCCTGGCGCGCCTGGTGGCGTACGCCCATGCCGGGGTGGAACCGGAACTGATGGGGCTGGGCCCGATTCCGGCGACGCAACTGGCCCTGAAACGCGCTGGTTTGAGCATTAACGACATGGACGTGATCGAAGCCAATATCGCCTTCGCAGCCCAAGCCTGCGCCGTGATGCAAGCGCTGGACATGGACCCGGCCAAGGTCAACCCCAATGGTTCAGGCATCGCGCTGGGCCATCCGGTGGGCGCAACCGGCGCGATCATTGCGACCAAGGCCATTCATGAATTGCACCGCATTCAGGGCCGCTACGCATTGGCCACCATGTGCATTGGCGGTGGACAGGGCATCGCGGTGATTTTCGAACGGGTCTGACTGCTTGGCGGCTAGCGCCTAGGTGCGGGATATCTGGCGGGAATGACACATAGAAGCGCAAGGAAGCTGACGCGTTGAGCGTCAGCTTCCTTGACGGTTACTTGCCAGCCGTCAGGGTGGTGTAACTGGTGATCAGGTTGCGGTAGTCCGGGATGTGGTTGGAGAACAGCGCCCCCAGCCCTTCCACATCGTTGCGCCAGTCGCGGTGCAGCTCACAGGCCAGGCCGAACCAGGTCATCAACTGCGCACCGGAGGCCGACATACGATCCCACGCCGAGTGGCGAGTGATTTCGTTGAACGTTCCGGACGCGTCCGTCACCACAAACACTTCATACCCTTGCGCCAGCGCCGAGAGCGCCGGAAAGGCCACGCACACCTCGGTCACCACGCCCGCAATGATCAGTTGCTTTTTGCCTGTGGCCTTGACGGCCTTGACGAAATCTTCGTTGTCCCAAGCGTTGATCTGCCCCGGCCGGGCGATGTAAGGCGCGTCGGGGAACTGCGCTTTCAACTCCGGCACCAGCGGGCCGTTGGGGCCTGTTTCAAAACTGGTGGTCAAAATGGTCGGCAACTTGAAATACGCGGCCAGATCGGCCAGTGCCAACACGTTGTTCTTGAACTTGTCAGGGTCGATGTCCCTGACCAACGACAGCAAACCCGCCTGATGATCCACCAACAAAACGGCGGCATTGTCCTTGTCCAAACGCTTGTAAGAAGTCGTCACAGGGTGTTCCTCTCATGGGTGATTCAAAAAAACGGGCCATGACCCTTCATGGCCCGGACGTGCGGTTTAACGCGTTGCAACACTCAGATCAGGCGGGCATACGACCAAAACGGCCCGACTGAAAATCCACAAACGCCTGCTCAATCTCGGCCTCGCTGTTCATCACAAACGGGCCGTGACCGACGATGGGCTCGTCAATCGGTTCGCCGCTAAGGATCAAGAACACCGCATCCTGATCAGCATCGACATGCACCTGAGTGCCATCTCGATCGAACAAAGCCAACTGGCCTTCGCGTGCCATCTCTTGGCCATTCAGTTGCACGGCGCCCTTGAGCACCACCAGTGCGGTGTTGTGGCCTTCGTGCAGATCAAACGTAGCCGACTTGCCCGCCTGCAACCGGATATCCCACACCTGGATGTCAGTAAAGGTGTGCGCCGGGCCACGGAGACCGTCGAATTCGCCGGCAATCAGGCGCAGACGTCCGGCGTTGTCCTTGAGGGCTACATCCGGGATGTCCCGGTCCAGAATGCCCTGATAACCCGGTGCGGCCATTTTGTCTTTGGCGGGCAAGTTGACCCACAACTGAACCATCTCCAGGGTGCCGCCACGGCGGGCGAATGCCTCGGAATGGAATTCTTCATGCAAGATCCCGGACGCCGCCGTCATCCATTGCACATCACCGGGGCCGATCACCCCACCGTTACCGGTGGAATCGCGGTGTTCGACTTCGCCCTTGTAAACGATGGTGACGGTTTCAAACCCGCGATGCGGGTGTTGCCCTACGCCGCGACGCTGGGTAGTCGGCGTGAATTCGGCGGGTCCTGCGTAATCCAGTAACAGGAATGGGCTGATGTGTTTACCCATCTGGTCGTAAGAAAACATCGTGCGTACCGGGAAACCATCACCGACCCAGTGGCCACGCGGCGCTGTGTAAATGCCAAGAATGTGTTTCATCGTGTACCTCCTGTAATTCATGGCAACAGCTTAGATTCGATGCATTTTGTCGACTAGACTGCATTTTTGAACCTTAGCGTTCTATTTGGAGAACGATGGTGGAAGACCTCAACACGCTCTATTACTTCACCCAAGTGGTCGAACACCGCGGTTTCGCCGCCGCCGGCCGGGCGCTGGACATGCCTAAGTCCAAACTCAGCCGACGCATTGCCCAGCTGGAAGAGCGACTGGGGGTACGGCTGATACAGCGTAGTAGCCGCCACTGTTCACTGACGGAAATTGGCCAAGAGTATTACCAGCGGTGTCTGGCCATGCGCATCGAGGCCGAAGCAGCGGCTGAAGTCATTGAACGAAATCGCTCCGAACCCCAAGGCATTGTGCGTTTGAGCTGTCCGACCTCGCTGCTCAACTCGTGGGTCAGCGCCATGCTCACGCGCTACATGCTCAAGTACCCGTTGGTGGAACTGCACGTTGAAAGCACCAACCGCCGGGTGGACGTGATCGAAGAGGGTTTCGACATTGCGATCCGCGTGCGCTTTGCGCCGCTGCAGAACAGTGAGCTGGTGATGAAAGTGTTGGGCAACAGCCTCCAGAGCCTGGTCGCCAGCCCGGCGCTGCTGCCGCGTTTTTCCAACCCGCCCGGCCCCGCCGACCTGAGCGGCCTGCCGAGTCTGTTTTGGGGCTCGGCCCGTCGCGACTACGCCTGGGAACTGTTTGGTCCCGACGGCGCCACGGCCTTGATCCCTCACACACCCAAACTCATCACCGATGACCTGCCCGCCCTGTGTCAGGCCGCCGTGGCAGGCTTGGGCGTGGTGCATCTGCCCAATGTGGTGGTTCGCGATCAAATCGCCAGCGGTCAATTGGTCAACGTCCTGCCGGACTGGGCGCCCAAAAGCGGGATCGTGCACGCGGTCTTCCCCTCGCGCCGGGGATTACTGCCTTCAGTGCGTACGCTGATTGATTTTCTGGCCGAGGAATTCAGCCACAGCGACGTGGTTTGACGCATCGGAACGTGATGGACGCCCCTGCCTCTAAATTAATGCCACTGCCCCTCGTTCTTTCCAGATAGCAAAGGCCGCGCGCCTGCCCCTTGACGGCGGATTTCTACAGAGATGGCAATGACTCAATCACGTTCTAAAAAAGCCCTGCTGTTCGGTCTTCCTCTGGCCCTGGCCGCCGCCATCGGTGGGGGCGTGCTGGTGTGGGACACGTTTTACCGGGGCAATCCGGGTTACCCGCTGAAGATCATCACGCAGGCAGACGCGCTTCAGGACCGCCTCCTGTCGTTTGACAGCCACATCACGGTGCCACTGGAATTCGGCACGGCGGGCAACGAAGCCGACAAGGACGGGCCGGGGCAGTTTGACCTGGCCAAGGCCGCCAAGGGCCGGTTATCCGGCGCGGCACTGACCGTGTTCGGCTGGCCGGAAATCTGGAACGGCCCCAACGCGCCGCACCGCCCGACGGCCGGCTTCGTCGAGGCCGCGCGTAATGAGCAGCAGGCGCGCTACCGGATCATCACCGGCATGGTCCGCGACTTCCCCAATCAGGTCGGCATCGCCTACACCCCGGATGACTTGCGACGCCTGCACGGCGAAGGAAAATTCGCCATCTTCATCAGCATGCTCAACGCCTACCCGCTGGGTAACGACCTCAATCAGCTGGACCTGTGGGCCGCACGCGGCATGCGCATGTTCGGTTTCAGCTACGTCGGCAATAACGACTGGGCCGACTCCTCGCGCCCGCTGCCTTTTTTCAACGACACGCCTGATGCCCTCGACGGTCTGTCTGAAACCGGCAAGCAAGCGGTACGACGCCTGAACGATCTGGGTGTGATTATTGACGTGTCACAGATGTCGACCAAGGCACTGGAGCAAGTCAGCCAGCTCAGCCGCACGCCGATGGTGGCCTCGCACTCGGCCCCGCGGGCGCTGGTGGACATCCCGCGCAACCTCAGCGACAAAGAAATGCAGCTCATCAAGGACAGCGGGGGCGTGGTGCAAATCGTCGGTTTCCCGACCTACCTGCGCCCGCTTGGCCAGGACAGCCAAGCCAAACTCAACACCCTGCGCAGCCAGTTCGATTTGCCGCCGCTGCACAACCTGGAAATGGCCCTGATGCCGGGCGACCCGATCATCACCGTCTGGCCCGAGCAGCGCTTCGGGGAGTACGCGGCCGGGCTGTACGCCATCGTCGAAGAAGAACCGAAAGCCACGCTCAAGGATTACGGCGACGCCATTGATTACGCGGTGAAAAAAATCGGCATCGACCACGTGGGCATCAGCTCCGACTTCAACGACGGCGGCGGACTCGATGGCTGGAAGGATGTCAGCGAAACCCGCAACGTCACGGCCGAGCTGTTGCAACGCGGCTATTCGGAAGCCGATATCGCCAAATTGTGGGGCGGCAACTTCCTGCGCGTGTGGGACACCGTGCAAAAAGCCGCCAAACCTGTCTCTCTTCAATAAGTGAACGTGCTGACCATGTTGACGCTGAATCCGCTGTATCGCTTCTCGCTGGCTGCCCTGTTGTGCAGCCTGCCCGCCCTTGCCCACGCAGACGAACCGGCCAGGCCGGGGACGGTGTTCAAGGACTGCAAGGACTGCCCGCAGATGGTGGTGTTGCCCACGGGCAGCTTCATGATGGGCACCCCGGACGATGAAGTCGGCCGCGAACCCGATGAGGGGCCGCTGCACAAGGTGACGTTCAGCAAGCCACTGGCCATCAGCCGCTTCCAGGTCACGGCCGCCGAATTTGACGCCTACATCAAGGACACCGGGGTCAAGATTGCCGACGGCGACGACCGCCCGGGACGCGAGTGCATTGCCAGCAAGCCGCGCTACCCGCAGGGTCCACGCCAACCGGCAGTGTGCATGGACTTCGACGATGCCCAACACTACGTCAGTTGGCTGTCGAAAAAGACGGGCAAACCCTACCGCATGGTCAGCGAAGCCACCCGCGAGTATGCCGCCCGGGCAGGCTCCACCGGCCCATTCCCCTTCCCTATGGATGAAGGCAAGGCCTACAGCATCGCCAAACATGCCAACACGTACGGCCCGACGGATGGCTACAGCTACACCTCTCCCGTGGGCAGCTACCCGCCCAATGCGTTTGGCGTGTATGACATGCACGGCAACGTGTACGAGTGGCTGGAAGACTGCAAACACAACGACTACGTGGGCGCCCCCACCGACGGCAGCGCCTGGGTGACGGACAGCACCTGCGAACTGCGCCAGATACGCGGCAACGACTGGGGCGAGGCGCCGGTCTTCTCCCGCTCCGGCAACCGCAATGACATCTACCCGCAGACACGGGGAGACTGGGTGGGCATGCGGGTACAGCGCGAGCTTTAACGTCCGGGTGGGCACTGCCCCGTCATCGCTGACAAGCTGTGCGGGGCAGCGTCAAGGTGCCGGGCTTGCCTGATCGAGCGACGCACGCGCAGTGAACGATCCCTTTGCCCTGAACCGCCGCCTCGCGGCTCGGCACTGACCCACGTTAAATCCATGGCCCAATCACTCGTTCACAAGAGACTGTCCTTACCTTGATCCAAGGAACTCTTGTTTATGAGCCAGCCCGCCACGCCCCGACCCAACCCCGGGGTTCTTCGAGAACTGTTCCATCTGCTCAAGCCGTTCCGGCTCATTGTCAGCTTGTCCATCCTGCTCGGCATGGTCGGCGGCCTGAGCGTCACGGTGTTGCTGGCCACCATCAACAGTGCCTTGCACACCGAGGGTGGCCTGACCCAGCAGGTGGTCGCCCTGTTTGCCGGGCTGTGCGTACTGGCGCTGATCAGCACCATTTGTTCGGACATCGGCAGCAACTATGTCGGCCAGCACATCATCGCCCGGCTGCGCAAAGAGCTGGGGGAGAAGGTCCTGTCAGCGCCGATCGCGCAGATCGAGCGCTATCGCAGCCATCGCCTGATCCCCGTCCTGACCCATGATGTCGACACTATCAGCGACTTCGCCTTTGCCTTTGCGCCACTGGCGATTTCCCTGACGGTAACGCTCGGCTGCATGGGCTACCTGGCCATGCTCTCGTGGCCGATGTTCCTGATGATGCTGGTGGCCATCGTGATCGGCACAGTGATCCAGTACATCGCACGCGGCTACGGCCTGAACGGCTTCAATGAAGCCCGCGAAGCCGAAGACGATTTGCAAAAGCACTACAACGCCATTGCCGAAGGCGCCAAGGAACTGCGCATACACCGCCCGCGTCGCCAGCGCATGTTCGTTGCGGGCATCCAGCGCACGGCGCAAAAAATCTGCGACATTCAGGTGCGCTCGATCAACACCTTCGTGATTGCCAAAAGCCTGGGCTCGATGCTGTTCTTCGTGGTCATTGGCCTGGCGCTGGCCATGCAATCGGTGTGGCCCAGTGCCAACCCCGGTGTGATCAGCGGCTTTGTACTGGTGTTGCTGTACATGAAAGGCCCGCTGGAGCACCTCATCAGCACCCTGCCGATCATCAGCCGGGCGCAAATCGCCTTCCGCCGCATTGCAGACCTCTCCGAGCAGTTCAACTCCCCTGAACCGCACCTGCTGCTCAGTGAACCCGCTGCCCAGGACAAGACCGTCAAGCGCCTGGAGCTGGTGGATGTGGGCTACAGCTTCCCGCCTGTGGACGGCAGCGCGCCGTTTCGTCTGGGGCCGGTCAACCTGACGGTCAATCAGGGCGACATTGTGTTCATCGTTGGTGAAAACGGCTGCGGCAAAACCACGCTGATCAAGCTGTTGCTGGGCCTGTACGCCCCCCAACAGGGCGAAATACGCCTCAACGGGCATGCCGTGACGGCCCAAAGCCGCGACGATTACCGGCAGCTGTTCACGACGATTTTTGCCGATTACTACCTGTTCGACGACGTGGTGCAGGGCGACATGCACATCCCGCAGGATGCCGAGCAGTACCTCAAGCGTCTCGAAATCTCCCACAAGGTCAGCATCAACGACGGTCAGTTCAGCACCACCGACCTGTCGACCGGCCAGCGCAAGCGCCTGGCATTGGTCAACGCCTGGCTCGAAGAGCGCCCGGTGCTGGTGTTTGATGAATGGGCGGCCGATCAGGACCCGACGTTCCGCAGGATTTTCTACACCGAACTGTTGCCGGACCTGAAGCGATTGGGCAAGACCATCATCGTCATTTCCCACGACGACCGTTATTTCGACGTCGCCGACCAATTGGTGCGCATGGACAGCGGCAAGGTCAGCACGGCGCTGGTACCCGCCTGAAGCCCCTTCCCTGTAGGCGTTAACGTGCTGATGCCTGCAGGGAGACCGTGCTGAAAAAATAAATCTTCGCTATTTCAGGAACTTCTTTCCGGTTTCTCAATCGCGCTGCGTCTAATAACTATTCCCATTAACAAACAATAATCCCCTCCTTCGGAGCTTCGGCACGTAATGCAACGACCAAACTTGAGACGGACCCCGCTTTCGATCGCTACCCAGCGCCAGACCGTTCGCCGCACGCTGTTGTCCAGTGCGTTGGTAGCCTCGGTGCTGCTGGGTTCATCCCTTGCTCAAGCGGCCCCGGTGGCCTTGAACATCCCGGCACAATCGCTGGCCAACGCGCTGAACGAACTGGGCAAGCAGGCCAACCTGCAGATCCTGTACAGCGCCGATCAGGTTCAAGGGATCAAATCGCATTCCGTGTCCGGTTCGCTGGAACCGGTCAAAGCCCTGGAAACCCTGCTGCAAGGCAGCGGCATGTCCTACCAGCTCAACGGCAACACCGTCATCCTCAACGCGCCACAGGGCAAAGGGCTGGAGCTGGGGGCTACGACCATTTCCGGGCAGGGCCTGGGTAATTCGCTGACCACCGAAGGCACAGGTTCCTACACAACGGGCGCCACCAGCAGTTCGACCAAACTGCCGCTCTCGATTCGGGAAACGCCACAGACCGTGACGGTCGTCACCCGCCAGAACATGGATGACCAGGGCGCACAGAGCATTGGTGATGTGCTACGCAACGCGCCGGGCATTTCGACCCAGGCGTATGACAGCGACCGTATGGAGTATTCGGCCCGCGGTTACGCCATCACCAACTTTCAGTACGACGGCGTTAACTCGATGTACGACGGCGTTTTCGACGAGGGCGCCACCAAAGTCGACATGGCCTTGTATGACCGCGTCGATATCGTCAAAGGCGCAACCGGCCTCTTGTCGGGCTCAGGCGAGCCTTCAGCCACCGTCAACCTGATCCGTAAGAAACCGACCCGTGAATTCAAGGCTTCGATCACTGGCAGCGCGGGATCGTGGGACAACTACCGCACTGAAGGCGATGTTTCCGGACCGCTGAACGAAGACGGCAGCGTGCGCGGGCGTTTCGTCACCGCGCTTCAGGACGCCGATTCCTACCTCGACCATTACTCAAAAAAGAACCAGGTGTTCTACGGCATTCTTGAAGCCGACATCACACCCGACACGCTGTTCACCTTTGGCATGGACTACCAGGACATCAAGCCGCGGGGCTCGTCCTGGACCGGCAACCCGTACTACTTCTCCAACTACACCAAGACCGATTTCAGCCGCTCGTTCAATCCGGCCACCGACTGGAGCCGTCGCGACGTGCAGGCGCGTACCACGTTCGCGTCGCTGGAACACCGGTTCGCCAATGACTGGAAAATCAAAGGCACCTTGAACCAGCAGGTCAACGATCACGACACACAGTTGGGATCGGCCAGTGGCGACATGCCCGATCCGGTCACGGGTGAAGGCATGTTCTTCTATTGGGGCAAATGGGAAGGCCACCGTGTCCAGAACACATTCGATCTCAACGCAACCGGCCCCTTCAACCTGTTTGGCCGCGAACATGAGTTGGTCGTAGGCTATACCTCCCAAGCGTCCCGTCAAACCGGAGCAACCTTTGACGGCAGCCTGTTCCAAAAAGTGCCGGGCAGTATTTTCGACTGGAGGGGCAAATACCCGAAGCCGGACTTCCCGAAAAACGGCAAGTACGAGACCAATCAAAACCAGAACAGCGCTTACATCGCCGCACGCTTTAAACCGACCGACGACCTGTCTTTGATCCTCGGCAGCCGTGTCAGCGACTTCCAGTACAACAGCACCTACAAGTACTACGTACAGGCACCGCCTACCTTTGAGGACAACAAAACCACGTCCAAACAGCATGGCCGGGTGACGCCTTACGCCGGTGCCGTGTATGACATCAACGACACATACTCGGTGTACGCCAGCTACACCTCGATTTACAAACCGGTCACCGACAGAAGCATTTCGGGCACCACCCTGGCGCCCACGGAAGGCAACAGCTACGAAATCGGCCTCAAAAGCGAATATTTCGACGGTCGCCTGAACGCCAGCATTGCGGCGTTCCGCACCGAGCAGAAGAAACTGCCGATCCAGGTCGGCACCAACCCCAATACCAACGAAGGCATTTTCGAATCCCTCGACGGTGCGACCACCAAGGGTGTGGAATTCGAGCTGAGCGGTGAAATCATGCCGGACTGGAACATCAGCGCCGGTTACACCTACGCTCAGACCCGCTCGGACGACGGTGAGCGCGTGTACGGTTATCCGCTGGAAACCACCAAGCCTGAAAACGTGGCCAAACTGTTCACCACTTACCGCCTGCCGGGCGTGTTGAACAAGGTCACCGTCGGCGGTGGCGTGAACTGGCAAAGCCCGTTCTACGGCAAGATCTACAACAATGCCAAAGGCGACTACGACATCATCGAGCAAGACAGCTACGCGCTGGTCAACCTGATGACCCGTTACGAGTACAACGAACACCTGACGTTCAACCTCAACGCCAACAACGTGTTCGACAAGAAGTACCTCACCGGTCTGGGCAACTTCAACACCACCTACTACGGTGAGCCGCGCAGCCTGATGTTGACCACCAAGTACACGTTCTAAGCGTCACTGGCCTCACCCGACAAGCCCCGGCGCAACTGCGTCGGGGCTTGTGCGTTCAGGGTTGCCACTGGGTTTTCTGATGATCGAGCTTGCGGTCCAGGAAGCTGGCGGCGCTGATCAACGCCAGATGCGTCAGCGCCTGGGGCGTGTTGCCCAGATGCCGGGCGTGGCAATCGAACTCTTCGGCATACAAGCCCAGCGGGTTGGCATAACGCAGCAACTGTTCGAACTCCAGATGCGCCTTTTCTACCTGTCCGGCTCGCGCCAGACATTCCACGTACCAGAATGAACAGGCCGCAAACGCCCCTTCGGTGCCTTCAAGGCCGTCCATGCCCTCCTCCTCATTCAGATAGCGGTACACCATGCCATCGCGCACCAGCGTGCGTTCGATCGCCTGCAAGGTCGCCAGCCAGCGCGGGTCTGTGGCGCCGACAAAACGCACCAGCGGCATCAACAACATGGAGCCGTCCAGCGCCGTGCCGCCTTTGTATTGCACAAAGTGCCCGCGTTCAGCGTCCCAGAAGTTGTCCCAGATATCGGCATGAATGGCCTGACGCGCAGCGTTCCAACGCTCAAAGGGGGCGGGCAACGAGCGTTTTGACGCCAGGCGGATGGCCCGGTCCAGCGCCACCCAGCACATCAGCCGTGAATGCAGAAAGTGATGCTTCTCGCCGCGCATCTCCCAAATGCCTACATCTTTCTGATCCCAGACCTCACACACCTCATCAACAAGTTGCGTCACGTGCTGCCAGCCTTCATGGCTGATCGCCTCGCCGTACTTATTGGTCAAATACACCGCGTCCAGCAGCTCGCCATAGATGTCCAATTGCACTTGATCCACCGCGCCATTGCCCACGCGCACAGGCGTAGCGCCACCGTGGCCGGCCAGGTGAGTCAGCTCCCGCTCCGGCAGCTCACGACGACCGTCGATGCCATACATGATGTTGAGTTTGAGCGGCTGGTCGCAGCCATCCCCGACACGACCGCGCAACCAACGCATGAAATTGTTGGCTTCTTCGACAAAACCGAGTCGGACAAACGCATACACCGTGAAGGAAGCGTCGCGAATCCAGGTGTAGCGGTAGTCCCAATTGCGCTCGCCGCCGCGGGTTTCGGGCAAGCCAAACGTGGCGGCGGCAATAATCGCCCCCTCTTTGCGAGACGTCAGGAGTTTGAGCGCCAGTGCCGAGCGGTTAATCATCTCGCGCCAGCGCCCGCGGTAGGTCGATTGTGCAATCCACTGCCGCCAAAACTGCACCGTGTGCTGCAACGCCAAATCGCTGCTGCCCACACGGACACGCGGGTCTTGAGCCGCGCCCAGGACAAACTCGGCGGTCTGCCCTTGCGCCAGCGCGAACGTACTGCACGCCGCCTGATGCTCAACGCTCAACGGCTGGCTGGCTGCCAGGCGCAACGCCGGTTGGCCAGAGGCCTCAAACCACACATCCGCGCCCTCTACTCGGGCGTGGGTGTCTGCACGGGCGTAGTCATGACGCACCGCGCAGCGCAACGTGAAAGTCGCCCGGCCACTGACCACCCGCACCCGGCGCATCAGCACGGGCAACTCATCGGCACAATCACTGACGGGCAACAGGTCAGTGACCTCCACCACCGCCTCGTTGTCCAGCCAGCGGGTCAGCAGAACATTGGTGTCCGGCAGGTAGATCTGTTCACGCCGGGCGTCGGGCATGTCCGGTGCCAACTGAAAGATGCCCGCCTCAGGGCTGTCGAGCAACGCGCAGAAGAGGGACGGACTGTCGAACTCCGGCCAGCAGAAAAAATCCACACTGCCCTTGTCATTCACCAGCGCGGCGGTGCGCATGTCGCCAATGATGCCGTGGGCTTCGATGTGACTTTGGGTGTCGGTATCGGGTTTAACCATTGCCACGGAACTCCGGATAAAGGCTCATGCCGCCATCAATAAACAACGTGCTGCCCACCACGTAATCGGACATATCGCTGGCCAGCCACACCACCGCGTTGGCCACCTCCTCGGCCTCGCCTACGCGGCCGTAGGGGATCAACTTCAGGAGCGCCTGTTCAGCTTCGCCTTCAGTCACATCACGGTTGATGGCCGTACGGATCGCCCCCGGCGCAATGCCATTGATGCGGATTTTGTGATGGCTGACTTCTTGCGCCAGACTGCGCATGAGCATGTCCAGCCCGCCTTTGGAGGTTGCGTAATTCACATGCCCGGCCCAGGGAATCACCTGGTGCACCGAACTCATGTGAATAATCTTGCCTGCCGCCCGCGACACCCCTTCGCGAATGCCCTGACGCTTGAAGATCCGCAGCGCCGACCGCGCGCACAGAAACTGCCCGGTCAGGTTGACACCGATGACGGCGTTCCATTGCTCCAGCGTCATGTCGACTGCCGGGGCGTCCTGCTGAATGCCCGAATTGGCCAGCAGAATGTCCAGGTACCCGAACGTCTCCAGCGTCTGCTCGAACAAACGCTCCACGTCCGCCTCTTTCGACACATCCCCGCCCAGAGCAATCGCCCTGCCCCCGGCCGCCTTGATCTCGGCCGCCAACGCCTGCGCGGGTTCCGCCTGCGCGTTGTAATGCACCACCACCGCCGCACCGGCCGCCGCCAGCGCCCGGGCACTGGCCGCGCCAATCCCGGAACTGCCGCCAGTGACCAGCGCCACCTGTTGCGCGAGAGAAATTTGCATGAGTGTCAGCACCTGTTTGTGAGTGGGCTTGGAGTGCTGACTGGTAGAAGCAGGCCGGAGTTCAATGCGACATCAGCGCCACGTACTCACCGCGCAGCCCGTTACACGCGTGGAGATTTAAATAACGGCTTAAACACTCAACGTTGAATATTTAATGCCTACAGAGGCGTTAAGCCACAAGAAAATACCCATTTCATACCTCACCAGACTATAACTTCAGAAAACTAAAAACCAGACCCGATCATATTTAAAACGAACATTGAAAAACCATTAATTACCCTACAACCCACACACCGCACACTTATTGTTCAGCCACATCAATAACGACAACAACACCCCCTAATAATATCGATACACACTTAGAACCCAACACATAAATAAGCGCTAACACTTATGATCCACGGTGTAGCCACAACAAGACCTTCGATATAAGGCGAACATTATATGAGCGTGTCAGGGCGGTTATAAGCGCAGGTAGATTGATCGTGCCTTGTGCCGACACACTACAATAATGATTGGAATGATCAAGAAAAAAGGTATTGAGTGCTGTGGTCGCTTGCAGGCAATGATAGTTGAGGATGGCAAAAATTCTGGCAGGCCAACATAACTAACTGAATTTAACTGACCTCACGACGGCCAATTCAGAAACTGCCAGCTCACATCTGGACTTCTACATCTGAAACTCCTAATAACTAGGTCGAGCCCGAGTCAGGACAGTAGCCTGACTAACCTGAGCAGTCGTTTATCTTCGAATTAACTTTTCACTGCGCCAAACCGCATGACCCCTTCCCTGCACAACTGCTGTTCCGTTTGAGGCCTTAATGGGCGGACCCGCGCTTCGTATAGTGGCTTGCACCTGTACCCGTTATGCCACTCACAAGAAGAAGGGGTTTGCATGAATAGCCTGAACGCCTCACTGCACCACGTCGATCTGCTGGATGCCGAGCATGACGCTGAATATTTCGAATACAGCAAGGCCGCGAATCCGATCAGTGCCGGGTTGATTTCGCGTATTCCTTACCAGAACTTTCCATCCTCGCTGTATGACACTGGCCCTAGCCGTCTTGTCCCTTTAGACCTGAGTGAGGCGCTGGGCTGCGAAGGGCCGGCAACCGGGCCGGGGCTGCTGGCGAATTTTATCCGGCTCAATGCCGGTGACCACCTGACCTTAGCCCCCACGGCGACGTCCCAGGTGTTGTATGTCATCGCCGGACGCGGTGAGTTGGTGCAAGGCAATGTGGCGTTTGAATGGGAAAAAGGCTGCTTTATTGCCGTGCCGGGGCTGGAAGAGCTGCAACTGAGTGCCCATGAAGACGCACGTTTTTATTACGTTCACGATGAGCCACTGTTGCGTTATCTGGGCGTCACGCCCACCCAACAGCACTTCAGCGCCACGCTGTACCCGGCCCAAACAGCCAACGCCAAGCTGCGTGAGGCGGCGGATGACCCACGGGCGCAGGACCGGAGCCGGATCAGTATCTTGCTGGGCAATCGGCATTTTCCCCAGACACGCACGGTGACCCATGTGTTGTGGGCGATGTACGGGATTTTGCCCACCGGTTCAGTGCAAAAACCCCATCGCCACCAATCCATTGCACTGGATTTCATCATTGATTGCCCGGCCGGGTGTTACACCCTGGTGGGCACGGACATCGACGAGAACGGGCAGATCCGTAATCCGACCCGGGTCGACTGGGCGCCGGGCCTGGCGTTTGTCACGCCGCCCGGTTACTGGCATGCGCACTTCAACGAGTCGGACGATGAGGCCTTTCTTATTCCTATTCAGGACGCAGGCTTGCAAACCTACCTGCGGGCGCTGGATATCCGTTTCAGCTGACGCTCAGAGCTGCCAATAGGCCGGGCTGCCGACCCGCTCGACCATGAAGTCGATGAAACAGCGCACCTTGGAAGACACGGTGCGCTTGGGCGGGTACACCAGCCACAGCGACGCAGGCACGTGCGTCGCTTGTACCTGCCACTGCGCAAACCATTGAACCAGCGCGCCCGAGGCCAGTTGCCCGGCCACCAGCCAGTCGGGCAAGCACGCCACGCCCAACCCTTGTTCGACCGCCCGCAACTGCGCTTCCAGGTCATTGATCCGCAAAGGCCCCGCCACCGCCACGCGCTGCACCCCGTGGGCAAAACCTTCTGCGGGCACGAAAAACACCTCATCCGGCAGATTGCCATTCAATAACACGCCACTCAGCTCTTGGGGCGTTGCCGGCGGCGCGTGTTGCCGGGCATAGGCCGCACTGACGCACACCAGCGTGCGCTCATTGGCCAGCTTGCGCGCCTTGAGGGAGGAATCGGGCAAGACCCCGATGCGCACGGCCAGATCGACCCCCGCATTGATCAGGTTCACGTGGTGGTCGTCCAACGTGAGGTCCAGTCGGACTTCGGGATGGCGCGACATGAACTCACCGAGTACCGGCAGGATGTGCTGGCGGGCGAACGCCGGGGGCAGATTCAGTTTCAACAGGCCACGCGGGTGCTGATTAAGCGAAGACGTTGCCTGTTTGGCGTGGTCCAGCGCGTCGAGCACGCGCAACGCATGGTGCAGGAACGTCTCTCCGCCTTCGGTCAGGCGCAAGGTACGGGTTGAACGGTTGAACAAGGCAATGCCCAGATCCTGCTCAAGGTCCTTGATGTAACGCGAGACCGTCGAGGCTTTGATCGACAGTTTTTCGGCTGCCCGGGAAAAATTATTGGCCTGTGCCGCCTCAACAAAAGCACTCAGCGCTGCGAAATAGTCCATGTCAGGCCTGCACTAAGGAAAAGTCGCCCAAGGCTATCAGATTCACCCGTTGGATCGCGCAAACCGCCGGGAATTTCGGGTTGACCCTTCGGGGTATCGACTATATGGTGTGCCAAGAAACACAAAGACACACTACATGATGTGTTTTTAGCGTTTGACTCACTCTATTCCACGAGCCTGTTCGTGGCCGTACCCGCCTCCTCCGCAAGGAAACCCCTATGTTGAATTGGGACAGTTCTGACAACGAAGCCTCTGGCACATCAGCAGTGCGACCCGCCTCGCCTGCGCTGGATGCACTCAACCGCGTCGGCGATCAGGAGGCGGCCAAAGCACGTCAGGCGACAGCTAACGATACACCCGCCACGCTGCGCGCCAAGGCCGCGCTGAACCAACTGGACATCGCAGAAGGCCTGGCCGAGCTGGAAGGCGCCTCTGCACGGGTAGCGGTCGATGAAAAACGCATGATCAACTGCCGCGCCGACCTCAATCAGTTGGTGCCGTTCAAGTACGACTGGGCCTGGCAGAAGTACCTGGACGGTTGCGCGAACCACTGGATGCCGCAAGAAATCAACATGACCGCCGACATCGCCCTCTGGAAAAGCCCTGAAGGGCTGACCGATGACGAGCGCCGCATCGTGATGCGCAACCTGGGGTTCTTTTCGACGGCCGACTCGCTGGTGGCCAATAACCTGGTGCTGGCGGTGTATCGGTTGATTACCAACCCCGAGTGCCGGCAATACATCCTGCGCCAGGCCTTTGAAGAGGCGATTCACACCCACGCCTACCAGTACTGCATTGAGTCGCTGGGGATGGACGAAGGCGAAATTTTCAACATGTATCACGAGATTCCCTCGGTCGCGAAAAAGGCCACCTGGGGTTTGAAGTACACGCGTTCGATCTCCGATCCGACGTTTGAGACCGGTACGGTCGAGAACGACAAAGAGTTGCTCAAGAACCTGATCGCTTACTACTGCGTGCTGGAAGGTATTTTCTTCTATTGCGGGTTTACCCAGATCCTGTCCATGGGGCGGCGCAACAAAATGAATGGCGTGGCGGAGCAGTTTCAGTACATCTTGCGCGACGAGTCCATGCACTTGAACTTCGGCATTGATGTGATCAATCAGATCAAACTCGAAAACCCGCACTTGTGGGACGCCGAACTTAAAGATGAAGCCGCGCAAATGATCTTGCAGGGCACGCAACTGGAAATCGAATATGCCCGCGACACCATGCCTCGCGGCGTATTGGGCATGAATGCGGCCATGATGGAAGACTATTTGAAGTTCATCGCCAACCGCCGCTTGTCCCAGATCGGCTTGAAAGAAGAATACCCCGGCACCACCAACCCGTTCCCGTGGATGAGCGAAATCATGGACTTGAAGAAAGAAAAGAACTTCTTCGAAACCCGCGTCATCGAGTACCAGACGGGCGGCGCGTTAAGCTGGGACTGAGCCTATCGGCCCGGTGAGGCCCTCACTTTTTTCAAACTGATACTTATGTGTAGCCAGAAAATCAAAACCCCGTGCGTGGGGCTGTGCTCAACGGTTTTTGGTGACCTTGTGTGCAGGGGATGCAAACGTTTTCACCATGAAATTGTGGGCTGGAACGGGTATTCGGAAACGGACAAACAAGCCGTATTGTGGCGGCTTGAGCACTTGCTCGACCGTGTTACCCAAGGGTTGGTGGATGTGTTCGACGAGGCCTTGCTCAAGGACCAACTAACCCGGCGCAGGATTCAACTGCGACCTGAGCATTCCATTTATTACTTGGCGTATCAGGTGATTTGGCGCGGTGCGGACACGATCAAGCGCATCGAAGACTACGGCATACGGCTTGCGCCGCAAATCCGGGGCATGTCGCTGGTGGACGTTCGGGCTTTGATCGACAAAGAGTTCTTTGTGCTGTCCGAGATGCATTACCAGCGCATCCAGACGCAGGCGCTTTAACACGCGCGGCAGACAGTCAAGACGGTGGGCGCCAGTTGGCTGGCACCCACCGTTGAGGCGTGTGTCAGCCGCCGATGACGTTAGACAGCCTTACCGGCTGCAGGTCGAAACGGTCTGCCAGAAACGGCGTCACGTCCAGCGGCAAAGGCTCATTGCGCACCAAGGCGTCGAGCATGACGCCGGTGATGGCTGACGTCAGGATGCCCGTGCGAAAGTGACCGCAGGCATTCAAATACCCCTCCACCCCCGCCATCGGCCCCAGAATCGGCAGTTCATCCGGCGAGCCCGGGCGCAATCCAGCCCAGGTGCGCTTGAGGTTGACGTCCTTGAGTTCCGGTATGCAACGCATGGCGCCCTGCACCAGACCGCTGATTTCCGGGAAGGTGGTGGTGACGTCGAAGCCTTTGTCTTCGGTGGTGCTGCCGATCAGGATTTCACCGTTGTCCTTCTGCGCCAGGTAGCAATCGCTGGTGGTCAGGCAGCCGTTGAGCAACTTGGGCATGCGCTCGGTGAGCACAATCTGGCCCTTGACCGGGGCCACCGGGATGCTCATGTCAGTGGCCATCACGCTCAATTCGGCCGCCCACGCACCCGCCGCGTTAATCAGGGTTTTGCTGTGGAACACCCCTTCATTGTCGGTGCGCACGCCGATGACTTTCGAACCCTGGCGCAACACGCCGGTGACGTTGGTGTTGAAATACAGGTCCACGCCATTTTGGCGAGCGCCTTCGGTGTAGGCGTCCGTGAGGCGGAACGGGCTGACCTGGTGGTCGCACAGAAACTCCAGTGCGCCCAGGGCATCGTGGCTGACACTCGGCTCCGCCTCGCGCAGCGCGGCCTGGTCGAGCCAGCGCACTTCATGGGCCAAATGCGGAATATGGGCGACGATGTGCTCGGCGTAGAGGCGGTCTTCGTCGTCATAAATCACGTACTTGAGCCCCGTGCGCTCGAACTTGAAGTCCATGCCGTGTTTTTCTTTGAGCTCCTCATGCAGGCCCGGGTACAGCGCGTTGGACTGCAAGGCAAAGTCGAAAAAGCAGTCCGGCAGGATGTGCGGCGTGCTGGAGTCCACCACCACTGCAGAGCCCTGGGCTTCACGCTTGCGTTCGGCGGACATCATGCGGAAAAAAATCACCCCGCAGCCCAGTCCCACCGACTCGCCGATGGCCCACAGGCCGCCCGCCGAGGCGCGGCTGGCATTGCCGGGGCGCTTGCAGTCGATCATGGCGATTTTCAGGTCTTTGCGGCGCGACAGGTGATAGGCGATTGAGGCGCCGATCACCCCGCCACCGGCGATGACTACGTCATAGGTCTTGATCATGTCAGGCATCCTTGCAGGCATTGGTGAAGGCCGAAAATGGCACGGGTTCCAGCGGGAAGCGCGGGCGCAACCAGCCCACATCCTGGCGCCCGGTGGCGTCGCGCAGACGGTCGCTGCAATAGCCGACGCACATGCGCCCCTGGCAATCGCCCATGCTGACCCGGGTGCGCATTTTCAATCCGGCCATGTCTTGCACTCCCTGACTCAGGGCCAGGTCGATGTCGGCGCGGGTGACGTGCTCGCAACGGCACACCACCGTGTCGGCCTGTGGCAAGTCAATCTGACGGGTGCCGCGCTGGGTGTAACGGTCAATCCCGCCGCGAAAGCGCACGATGGTGTTGAGCTTGCTCAGGTAGGCCCGCCGCTGATCGAGGGCCTGCTGTTCGCTGAGCACCTCGCGCTGCATCAGGATCGAGAGGGCCGCGATGCGTCCGGTCAGCATGGCAGCTTCACCGCCACGCAGGCCGGTGACGTCCCCTGCCAGGTGAATCGCCGGCTGGCTGCTTTGCTGCCAGCTGTTGGCGGTGGCCGCCAGATAGCCGTCCACGTTGTAGGCGTGTTCGAGCCCCATTTGCTGGGTGAGCTGGGTACGCGGAATGAAGCCGTAGCCCACCGCCAGGGTGCGAGCTGTCACTGTCTGAGCCTTGCTCAGGTCTGCCTGCCAGTGGCTGTCGTAGGGCGCCACCTTGACCGCTTGCACCTCACCGTCGCCCATGGCCTCAACCACCCCCCAGCCATACCGCACGGTAATGCCATGGCGCTTGAGGTACACCAGCATGCTCAGGCCATCGAGGAACAGTTGCGGCTGATTGAGCAGCGCGAGGCTTTCTTTGGCGATGCGGCCGAACTCACAGGCTTCATACACGCCGGCCACTTCCACGCCCGCCGCGTGCAATTGGCAGGCGACCAACATTAACAGCGGCCCTGTACCGGCTATCAACACCGGGCCTTTGGGCTTGACCACACCGCTTTTGATTTGCAGTTGCAGACCGCCGAGCATGATCACGCCGGGGGTGGTCCAGCCCGGAAAAGGCACGCTGCGCTCATGGCAGCCTGCCGACAGCAGTAACTGCGGGAAGGCGATTTCCTGCACCTGCTCGTTAGCATCCAGCAGTTGCAGGCGCTGTACGCCCTGACCGCCAATCACCCGATGGTTGAGCCGCACATCGACATGCCGGGCAATCGCGGCGAATTCATCATGCAACGTGTGCAGGGCTTGCTTGTAACGCTCGCCCAAATAGTCGAGCTCCACGCCTTCGCGCAACGGCCCGCGATAAACCACACCGCCCAGGCGCGAGGCTTCTTCCAGCAAGGTGCTCTGCACACCGTGCTGCGCCAGTTCAATGGCAGCCGACATGCCGGCCGGGCCACCACCGACGATCACAGGATTAAGGCTCATCGGGCTTTCTCCTGTTCTGCGACCCGGTTTTGCCCGGTTTCGACCTTCATGCCGGGGCGCACCACGGTCTGACAGGCCCGGCGTTTATGCCGCCCGTCAATATTGACCAGGCAGCAATAGCACACGCCCATGCCGCAATAGGCGCCGCTGGCCTGACCATGGTCGTTGGCCGACACCTGACGTACGCCGACGGCGTTCAAGACACTGAGTACAGTCTCGCCTTGCGCGGCGCTGACCGCCTGGCCATTGAGCAGGATGGTCATGTCCGCCTGCATTAAAGGTTGAATGTCGTACTGCCGGTTCAAATCATCCATTTTCTTATGTTGTCCTTTGTATGAACTGCTTAGCGCGGGCCTCCGGGTGTTAGGCAGCCAGAGGTCTTGGTCACTGGGAACCAAGACCGGAACGTTAGACGATTCGTAAAAATAAGCATTGATGCAGGCCAATAGATCCGCTCCATTTTTCGAATTTGCGACGGAAAGCCCTTACACTGATGGCCCTTTGCTTGTTGGCACGCTCCATGGACCTCGATCTGGCTCGCACCTTCCTTGAGATTGTTCGCTACGGCAGCCTGGCCAGCGCTGCCCAGAACCTGCATGTCACCCAGACCGCCGTCACGGCGCGGGTGCAAAAACTCGAAAGCCTGCTGGGGGTGACGCTGTTCATCCGCAACCGCGCGGGGGCCAAATTAACGCCCGAAGGCGAAGCGTTTGTGGTGTATGCCAACCAGCTTCTGCACACCTGGGAAGCGGCACGGCGCGATTTGCCGCGCCCCGAAGGGCTTGACCAGGTTCTGCATATCGCAGGCGAGGTCAGCCTGTGCAACCCGCTGATCCTGAGCTGGACCCAAGCCTTGCGCCAGCACCTGAGTTCCCATGCCGTGCGGGTGCAGATTCGCGATGGCGAGCATTTGTTGCGGCAAGTGGAAATGGGCTTGCTGGATGCCGCGCTGGTGTACCGGCCTGCTTACTGGCCCGGCGTGCAGGTGGAACAGTTGCTGGAGGAAAAGCTGATCCAGATCCGCCGCCCCGCGAGGCCTGATCCCTATGTGTACGTGGACTGGGGGGAGGATTTCCGCCTTCAGCACGATGCCGCCCTACCGGAAAAGGCGCGGGCTGCCGTCAGTTTCAACCTCGGGCCGGTGGCGCTGCATTACATCCTTGAGAACGGCGGCAGTGGCTATTTCCGCACGCGGGTGGTGCAAAGCTACCTCAACAGCGGCGCCCTGGAGCGGGTGCCCAAAGCGCCTGAATTCAGTTACCCGACCTATCTGGTGTACTCACGCGAGCGCGATTGCCCGGCCTTGCAACAGGCGCTGGAATTGCTGCGCGACATCGTCAAGCTGGACGGCGACTGGTCCCAGCGCTGGGGGCCGGAAGTCTGATCCGGCCTGCGCCAGGATGAAACCTGCGGCACCTGAAACCTTTCAGCTTTGCAGTCGCGGCGCTATCCCTTAGGCTGCTGCAACGCGCAATAACAATGACAACACAGGTGACCCATGTCCGACCTCACCCGCACCGACGCTGGCTGGATGGCTTGCCAGACCCATCATCAATGGCTGCATGATCAGGGCCGACGGCTGGTGGACTTCGCCCGGGCCGCCCGGGTGACGGATGGTTTTACCAGTCTCGACTCCTTTGGCCAGCGCCCCGATCACGCCTTGGCCGACACCATGACCACGGCACGCATGGTGCACAGTTTCGCCCTCGCCCACCTGCAAGGTTTACCTGAATGTGCCCAACTGATTGATCACGGCCTGGCGGCACTGGCAGGGCCTTTACGCGACGCCCGTCATGGCGGTTGGTTCGCCACCGCGCACGCCCACGATGGCAACACCCGCAAGCAAGCCTATCTGCATGCCTTTGTGGCACTGGCCTTCAGCTCGGCCGCGGTGGCTGGCCGACAAGGGTCTGCCGAATTACTCGGGGATGCCGTGGAGCTGCTGGAAGACACGTTCTGGAGCGAAGCCGAAGGCGCGTTGCTAGAGTCTTTCACCGGTGACTGGAGCGCGTGCGAAACGTATCGCGGTGCCAACAGCAACATGCACGGCGTCGAAGCCTTTCTGGCGCTGTCCGATGTGCTGGACGAAAACCTGTGGCTGGACCGCGCCCTGCGGATCGCCGAGCGGGTCATCCATGTACAGGCCGCTCAAGCCGGGTACCTGCCGGTCGAACACTTTGATGAGCACTGGCAACCGCTGCCCGACTACAACCGCGACCATCCGGCCGACCCGTTCCGCCCCTTCGGCAAAACCCCGGGCCATGCCTTCGAATGGGCGCGTCTGTTGTTGCATCTGGAAGCGGCGCGCACACGACGTGGCATGCCGACACCCGATTGGCTACTGGACGATGCCCGGCAGTTATTTCACAGCGCATGCCAGCATGGCTGGAATGCCGACGGCCAGCCCGGCATCGTGTACACACTGGATTGGGACAACCGGCCGGTGGTTCGCGAACGTCTGCACTGGACCCTGGCCGAAGCCTCGGCAGCGGCCGCTGCGCTATGGCAGCGCACGGGGGAAGCGGAATATGAGCAGTGGGGTCAACGCTTCTGGGATTTTATCGACCTGCACCTGATCGATCGGGAGCACGGCAGCTGGCATCACGAACTGGACCCGCACAACCGGCCTTCGGCCCGTATATGGCCGGGCAAACCGGACCTCTACCACGCGTATCAGGCTACCCTGCTGCCGCGCCTGCCGTTAGCGATCAGTCTGGCCTCAGCCCTGGCACAACAACCCGGACGCCAGCACGCCCAAACCGACTAAAAAAGCCAACAGCGCGTGTTGCAGGGCTTTATGCCGGGAGAAGAAGGAACGCCCGTCCAATGCGCGCTGCACCAGCTTGAGCAGGTCGGGGTCGGCCGCGGGCGTGCGCGGGTTGAACCGTTGCACATTGGCGACGCGCAGCCATGCAGCGAGGTGCTTGGGATTTTCAGCCAGCCAGGCTTTAAACACCTGACGTTCCGACGGGCAGGCATGACCGGATTCAAGCAACAACATCCAGTCAACAGCCGCACGGGTAATGGGGTCAACGCTGCTTTTGCTCATAGGGACTGTGCCACTCGAACAATTCATAAAGACAACCGGACTCAAATAGTAATAAGTCGCATTATCGTGATATCAAGCTGAATTGCAAGGTGACACAGGCCTCACCGGCATGACAGACGCATCCGCGTTTAGCCGCCTGCGCGGGTCAACGTCCGCCGGCCATGTCCACAAAGGTGCCGGTGGCGTAGGACGCTTTGTCGGACAGCAGCCAGACGATCGCCTCCGCGACTTCTTCCGGGCGCCCGCCCCGACCCATGGGAATCATGGATTCGAGTTTGCTGACCCGGCCCGGATCTCCGCTCAGCGCGTGGAAGTCGGTGAAAATGTACCCCGGTCGCACCGCGTTGACGCGGATACCCTCACCCGCCAGCTCTTTTGACAGGCCAATGGTGAAAGCGTCCAGTGCGCCTTTGGACGCCGCATAGTCGACGTATTCGCCCGGCGACCCCAACCGGGCAGCCACCGACGACACATTGACGATGTTGCCGCCCTGGCCGCCATACCGGGGCGACATGCGCAGCACCGC
The DNA here is from genome assembly GCF_036668715.1 of Pseudomonas sp. ESBL9. Lineage (NCBI taxonomy): Bacteria > Pseudomonadati > Pseudomonadota > Gammaproteobacteria > Pseudomonadales > Pseudomonadaceae > Pseudomonas > Pseudomonas sp. ESBL9. The sequence continues at coordinate 1,387,102 of NZ_JAZEVV010000001.1, forward strand.
GTGCTTGGCGCACAGGATCGGGCCCAGCACATTGGTTTTGAGGGTGTGCAGCACGCGGAACTCGGACATCTCTTCAAGCCGCGACTTGTGCCCCACCGTACCGGCATTGTTGACCAGCGCCGTCACCGGCCCCAGTTCCTGATCCACCCGCAGGAACAGGCTGATGACTTCGTCTTCATTGCTAACATCGGCCCGCACGCTGATGGCCTGCGCGCCCAGTGCCCGAACCTGCTCCAGCACCTCATGGGCCGCCGCGTCGTCCGCCAGATAATTAATGCAGATTTTGTAACCCTGCCGGGCAGCCAGCAGCGCCGTCGCTGCGCCAATGCCACGGCTGCCACCGGTGATCACGATGACTTTGTCCATAAATACGCGTTCCCCATTCACGGTGTAAACCTGCGGCCAGAATAACCGGGCGTTACGCCTTTGTCAGTTCGCGGCGTCAGGAGCCGCGCAGGTTTGCTGAACGCGGTGGATGTCGGACATGAACTGTTGCGCAGGCTTGGGGTGCCCCAACAGGTAGCCCTGCAACGCATCGCAACCCAGCGTGGTCAGGAAACTTTGCTGGGTGTCGGTCTCCACCCCCTCGGCCACGATCCGCAAGCCTAATGCCTGACCCAACGCCACAATGGCCGACACAATGGCCGCATCATCACTGTCGTGTTCCAGGTCGCGGACAAACCCGCGGTCGATCTTGAGCTCGTTGGCGGGCAAGCGTTTGAGGTACATCAGGCTTGAATAGCCGGTGCCGAAATCGTCGATGGACAGGTCGACGCCCATCAGGGACAGCTGCTGCAACACCGTCATGCTGGCATCGGCGTCGTTCATGGCCGTGGTTTCGGTGATTTCCAGGGTCAGGCTATTAGCCGGTAATTGATGTCGGGCCAACGCACAGGCCACGCTGTCGACCAGCCCCTTGTGACAAAACTGCAACGCCGAAAGATTCACCGCCACCCGCCAGTGGCTGTAACCCTGGTCGAACCACACCCGCATCTGGCGACAGGCTTCGTTGAGCACCCACTCACCGATAGGGATGATCAGACCGGTTTTTTCCGCCACGTCGATAAACGCATCCGGCATCAACAACCCTTGCTGCGGATGCTCCCAGCGCAACAGCGCCTCGGCTCCGATCGGCTGACCGGTGCTGGCATCCATCTTGGGCTGATAATGCAAACTGAACTGCTGCTGCGCCAGCGCCTGACGCAAGTCCTGGAGCAATTGCAATTGCTTGCGGGCATTGGTGTTCATCGACACCTCGAAAAAACTGTAGCCGTTCTTGCCTGCACCTTTGGCGTGGTACATCGCCGCGTCGGCGTTCATGAGCAACTCTTCAGCCGTCACGCCATTACCGGGGTACAGCGCAATGCCGATGCTTGCGGAAATTTGCAGTTGATGCTCATCCACCTGAAACGAGCGCGACAGCAGGCTGACCTGCCGCGCAGCCACCTGCGGCGCGTCATTGGCCTCGGTCAGTCGCACCAGCATGACGAACTCGTCGCCACCTATGCGCGCCAGCGTGTCCTGACCCCGCAACTCTTGACGCATACGCAGCGCCACTTCGCGCAGCAAGCGATCGCCCAAGTGATGACCAAAGGCATCGTTGACGGGTTTGAAGCCATCCAGGTCGATGAACATCAACGAAAAACAACCGCCCTGTTCCGCCACTTTGCGCTGGGCCTGCCCGATGCGGTCGGCCAGCAGGATGCGATTGGGCAAGCCGGTCAAGTTGTCGTGCAAGGCCAGTTGGGTCAGCTCTTCATTGGCCAGGGTCAGGGACTGCGCCAACGCGGCGGTCCGGGCGTCCAGTCGGGCATCAAAGATCGAGGTCAGCAGCGCGATGGTCATCACCGCCAGGCTTGCCACCAGCACCAGATTGTCCAACCCTTTGGCGCTCAGCCCGTTCAGGGCTGCGCCGCAAAAACTGCCCTCAGGGAAGCTCGCCGCCGCCATGCCGGTGAAATGCATGCCAACAATAGCCAGCCCCATGACCACTGCGGCCCCGGCCCGGGCCAGACGCACATAGGGCGTTTGTTGACGCAAACGGAACGCTATTATCAGGGCGGCCGCCGACGCCGCCACGGCGATCACCAGCGATAAACCAAATAACGCAGGGTCGTAGTCGATCCCCGGCTGCATGCGCAACGCCGCCATGCCGCTGTAGTGCATGGCGCTGATGCCCGCGCCCATGATCAGGGCGCCATAGAGCAGTTGCAGCGCCGGCAGCCGCGGTTGACTGACCAGCCACAAGGCAAACCCCGATGAAAGAATCGCCACCAGCAACGACCACAGTGTCAGCCCGAGGTCGTAGCCCAGCTCAATGGGCAAAGACAGCGCGAGCATGCCGATAAAATGCATCGACCACACACCAAACCCCATCGCCAGCGCACCGCCCCCCATCCATAGGTAAGCGGCACGGCCGCGCGCCGTGGCGATGCGACCGCTGAGGTCAAGGGCGGTGTAGGAAGCAAGAATGGCCACACATAAAGAAATCAGAACCAACGCGGGGGAGTAACTTGCCAAAACATGGACCTTCTGCAGAGCGCTAGCCGAACGGCATCCATGCACCGTGAAAAGTGCGCGATTGTACTGATTCCACGGGCAAACGCACGTACAGACATAGGCTAAATGCCAGCATCTGACGAGCTGGCACCGTCCCCCCTTCCGATCAGTCGCGAGGAGCCATTTCGTGAAGCCGGAAATCACACTTGGCATGCTCGATATAACGCGCCACCGCAGCCGATTTTTCAAAGCGCCGGTGGATCAGCGACAACCACGACATAACCTCACAGCCCTCGATCGGGCGATAGACCACGCCGGGCAAGTGGATGTGCCCGACCACCGAGGCAGGCACCACCGCCACCCCCTGCCCCAGCGACACCAGCGCGATCACCGCCACCAACCCGCCGGGTTGCGGGCCGAGCCTGGGGGCGAAACCGCCTTGACGGGCGACCTGCAACGTCCCGCTGATTTGCTCGGGCAACACAAACGTTTCGTTTTGCAGATGTTCGGGGCTGATGACCTTTAAACGTGCCAGCCATGCGTCTGCCGCCAGCGCCAGGACAAAACCTTCCGCATTCAGGCGAACCGCCTCCACCCCGTCGGGCAACGCCATGGGCGAGCGCACGTAGCCAATATCGAAGCGGCCTTCAGCCACCATCGTTGGCAAATTCGCCATCGGCGCTTCGCGGACCGAAATGCTGACCTCGGCCGATTCGCGGCAAAAGCCCTGTACTTGGCGCTGTAAAACCCCGGAATAGACTGCCGACGCGACATACCCCAACTCGATATGCCCGGTCTCGCCGCGACCAGCCCGCTGTGCGTGGCGCCCGGCCCGTTCGAACTGACTGACGGTGGCTTGCGCCTCGGGCAATAACGCCTCGCCGGCCTGGGTCAGGCTCACCTGACGTTGCTCGCGCACAAACAGACGCACCCCCAGCTCGGCTTCCAGATCCTGCACTTGCCGACTCAGGGTGGGCGGCGCAATGCCCAGCACCTCGGCCGCTCGGGTGAAATTGCGTTGCTGCGCAACCGCCAGAAAATAGCGGAAATGACGTATGTCCATGGATGCATTAGCTCATAGGTAATGAAGTCTCGGCCGACGCCTAACCGACCCGCCCCGGCACAGCGTTACCCTGTGCCGACCGTCACACTAGAGAGCCGCTTCTATGTTCGTCAAATCAAGACCTGCCGTGCCGCTCAGTCACTTCGCGCAGCCGCTCGTCTGCTGCATTGCCTCTCAGGCAATCCTGCGGTTGCCTCGGGAGCCCAGACCATGAAGCCTGTCAGCCCGCGCCTGACCCTGCTGACCGCTTCCGGGGTGTGCTCCCTGATCGTGCTCGACACCAACATTGTGGCCGTCACCCTGCCGAGCATCGCGCAAGACCTGGGGGCCAACTTTGTCGACATCGAATGGGTGGTCAGCGCCTACATGCTGGCCTTCGCCGCGCTGTTGTTACCGGCCGGGAGCATCGCCGACCGCTATGGCCGCAAAAAGACCCTGCTTTGGGGCCTGTGCATTTTCATCCTCGCGTCCATCGGCTGCGGGGCCGCGCCGACCACCCTGCTGCTGGACATCGCCCGCGCCGTCAAAGGGGTCGGCGCCGCGCTGCTGCTGACCTCGGCACTGGCCTCGATCGGCCACGCGTTTCATGACGAGGCGGAACGCGCCAGGGCCTGGGCATTTTGGGGCGCGTGCATGGGGGTGGCCATGACGGCCGCGCCCACGTTGGGCGGCCTGATCACCGAATACCTGGGCTGGCGCTGGATTTTCTACCTCAACCTGCCGGTGGGTCTGCTGCTCATGGCGTTGGTCAACCACGCCATTGCCGAATCCCGGGACCCGCAATCCGCGCGGCTCGACCCGTGGGGCAGCCTGGTGTTCAGCGCCAGCCTGTTATGCCTGATATGGGGCTTGATCGAAGCCAACCGCATTGGCTGGAACAGCCCGCTGACCTATGCACGGATCGTGGGCGGGGTGCTGCTACTGGGGTTGTTTGTGTGGGTCGAGTCGCGGCAAAAGCGCCCGATGATCGACCTGCAACTGTTCCGCCACCCGCGCTTTATCGGCGCCCTGCTCGGCATGTTCGCCTACGCCGGTTGCGCACAGGTGATGATGACCCTGCTGCCGTTTTACCTGCAAAACGGGTTGGGGTTCAGCGCCGTACACGCGGGGCTGGGCATGTTGCCCTTTGCTGTCACCATGTTGATCGGCCCGCGCATCGGTGCCCGCCTGGCCAGCCGTTACAGCCCGGCCACGCTGATGGCGACGGGCCTGACACTGGTGGGCTGTGGCAACCTGCTCAGCGCCTGGGCCGTGGAGCACGGCGGCTATCTGAGTTTCGCCCTGACCACCGCCGTGACAGGCGCAGGCGCCGGTTTACTGAATGGCGACACGCAAAAAAACATCATGGCCTGCGTGCCGCGCGACCGTGTCGGCATGGCCTCGGGCATGAGCACCACCATGCGTTTCAGCGCCATTGTGCTGGCCATTGGCGTGCTCGGCGCGTTGCTCGGCAGTCACACCGAACAGCACCTCAATGCCAGCCTTGCAGCCGATGCCCCGCAATGGAAGGATCACACCCACGCCATCGCCTCACGGGTCGTGGCGGGAGACCTGCACGGCGCCGTGAGCGCGTTGCCGCTGTCAGTCCAACCCCGGATTCAGGCGCTGGCCACGCAGGCTTTTGTGAACGGGTTCAGCGTGGTGTTATGGGTCGCCGGGTGGCTGGGGTTACTGGGCGCACTGGTGGTGGGGACCTTGATGCGTCAGCCGATCCCGCCACTGGCGCTCGTCACCCGCCCGCTTTAGAGCCCTTGCACGGGGTCAGGCAGACGGAAAAAACCGCCCTGCCTGACGCCCCGCTGAACATGAAGAAATATTAAGAAACGTTTCAGCTTTTTGCGGGCAAAATGTGCCATCGCCATGACGGCTTATCAGGTGACGGTATGACCCGCATTTTGACCATTGAAGACGATGCCGTAACGGCGAAAGAAATCGTGGCTGAATTGAGCAGCCACGGGCTGGATGTCGACTGGGTGGACAATGGCCGCGAAGGCTTGGTACGCGCCGTCAGCGGCGACTACGACTTGATCACCCTCGACCGCATGCTCCCCGAACTGGACGGGCTGGCGATTGTCACCACCCTGCGCACCATCGGCGTCAGCACACCGATTTTGATGATCAGCGCCCTCTCCGATGTCGATGAACGCGTGCGCGGGTTGCGGGCCGGGGGCGACGACTACCTGACCAAACCCTTCGCCAGCGACGAAATGGCGGCCCGGGTTGAAGTCCTGCTGCGGCGCAAAAGCCCGGCCGACAAATACGAGACCTCGTTGCGCGTGGCCGATCTGGAACTCAACCTCATCACCCGTGAAGCCAGCCGCGCCGAGCACCCGCTGAGCCTGCTGCCCACCGAGTACAAGTTGCTGGAGTTCCTGATGCGCAACACCGGGCAGATCCTGTCGCGGATGATGATTTTTGAAGAGGTCTGGGGCTATCACTTTGACCCGGGCACCAACCTGATCGACGTGCACATCGGGCGTTTGCGCAAAAAGATCGACCCGCCGGGCCAGGTGCCCCTGATTCGCACCGTTCGAGGCTCGGGTTATGTCATTGCCGAACCCCTCTAAGGGCTGGCGTTCTTCCAGCAGCCGGTTGCTGGCGCTGTACAGTTTTTTGTTCGTGGCCTGGAGCTGCATCCTGATGGGGGTGCTGTATTACGAGGTGTCGGACTACCTTGGCAATCTGGCCAAGCATTCCTTGATGCAGCGCCAACATCTGTTTTCGCGTTTTCAGGGCGAACAACTGGACGAGGCGCTGGCCACCAGCCTGACGTTTGATTTGCGCACGGTGGATGCGTATGGACTGTTCGACGCGCAACACCGTTCCCTCAGCGGGCCGATCCAGGTCATCCCGGCCGACCTGTCCCTCGACGGCCAGATCCATGAGCTGAGCACCTGCGTCGACGCCGACGACCCCAACCTGCCGCAAGACAGCTGCGACGCCGTGGCCACGCAAACCCACGACGGCCGCTGGCTGGTCCTGGTGCGCGACAACGGTTCGCTGTTCGCGGTCACGCGGATCATTTTGCACGCCCTGTTTTGGGGGCTGTCGCTGACCATCATCCCCGGCATCGCGGGTTGGCACCTGCTACGACGTCGCCCCTTGCAGCGCATCCGGGCGATTCAGGCCAGCGCCGAAGCCATTGTCGCGGGGGATTTGACCTACCGCTTGCCGCTGTCCAATCGGCGTGACGAACTGGACATGCTCGCCGCCATCGTCAACGCCATGCTCGACCGCATCGAGCGGCTGATGCACGAAGTCAAAGGCGTGTGCGACAACATTGCCCACGACTTGCGCACCCCGCTGACCCGTTTGCGCGCGCAACTGTATCGCATCCAGCAGCAAGCGCCGGAAGGGTCGCCCGAGGCCCTGCAAATGGATCAAGTGATCGCTGAAACCGACACCTTGATGGCGCGTTTTCGCGGGTTGCTGCGCATTTCCGAGCTCGAAGACCACCAACGCCGCTCGGGCTTTGTGCAACTCGACCCGCAGCCACTGCTGCAAGAACTGTATGACTTTTACCTGCCGCTGGCCGAAGAAGGCCAAGTCACGCTGTTGCTGGACGCATCGCCCACCTTGCCGGGCCTGACCGGGGACCGCGCGCTGCTGTTTGAAGCACTGGCCAACCTGTTGAGCAACTCGATCAAATTCACCCCGCCCGGCGGTGAGGTGACACTGCGCGCCGTCAACGACGAAGGCTGCGTGCGCATTGACGTCCTCGACACCGGCCCGGGCATTCCCGAAGCCGAGCGCGAAGCTGTGTTCCAGCGGTTTTACCGCAGCGACGACAAATACGGCGGGTTCGGCCTTGGTCTGTCTATCGTCGCCGCCATCGTCAACCTGCACGGTTTCAGCCTCGAGGTGGACAACCGCCCCGGCGGCGGCGCAAAGCTGAGCCTGCACTGCCGCCAACGCCCGATCAGCGCTCAGCCCCGGTAACTGTCAGGCAGCATCAGTGTCGGTGGATGGATGGCGCACGTGCCCAGCAATGAGGGCTTCAAGCACGCCCACTTGACCCTGGTGTTTCTGGACCGGGATCTGCGTGGGGTTGGACAGTCTTTGCGCAGCCGCTTTTGACCTTGAGGCTCGCGCCTGAAGGTCAACTCTAAAACCATGCATATTCCTAAATAGAATATCCAAATCGTTTTATATTCTTTTTTAAAAGCTAAATTTCCTGCAAGACTCTCGTCATAACGATTCCAACTCATGATGAGAACGAAATGAAGAAAATCACTGCCCTCACCGCATTGACCCTGGCTGTTTTGTCAGGCTTGGCCCACGCCGATCGTCTGGACGACATCAAAAAATCCGGTGTGCTGCGCGTGGCGTCGTTCGACAGCAACCCGCCGTTCGGATTTGTGGATGCCAAGAGCAAGCAGATTGAAGGCCTGGACGTGGATTACGCCAAGGCCATCGCTGACAAATTGGGCGTGAAATTGCAGCTTCAGCCAACCAACCCGGCCAACCGCGTACCGCTGCTGGTGGCCAACAAGGTGGATCTGGTGCTGGCCAACTTCACCATCACCCCGGAGCGGGCCGAGCAGGTGAATTTCAGCATTCCGTATTTCTCGTCCGGTCAGCAATTCATCGTCAAAAAAGGCACACTCACCTCCCCTGAAGAGTTGAACAAATGGCGCGTGGGGGTCGACAAGGGCACGGTCAATGAAGGCGTGCTGCGCAAGAAATTCCCGGGTGCCAAGGTTGTTGCCTATGACGACACCCCGTTCGCATTCACCGCCCTGCGCAACGGCAACGTACAAGCCATCACCCAAGATGGGCCGAAACTGATCGGCTTGCTGGCCAATGTGCCGGACAAGGACAAGTACGAAGTGCCGCCGTTCACCATTTCCAACGACTTGATCGGGGTGGGCATTCCCAAAGGCGAAACGGCGCTGACCGAGGTGGTCAACCAAACGCTGGTCGAGCTGGAAAGCAAAGGTCAGGCGCAAACCATCTACGACGCCTGGTTTGGCCCGAACACGAAAACCCCGCTGGCCCGTCTCTACAAGATTGGTGACAAGCGCTAAGCCCTCCCCCCTGCATCATCGTTCAACCCGTCACGGTCAACCGGACGGGTTTGTTTGTTTCTGGATGGACGCTGTTTATGTTCGGTGAACTGCTTGCCCCGCACTACCTGCACTGGCTGCTGGATGGCTTTGTGCTCACGCTGATCCTGTCACTGCTCACTTGTCTGTTCGCCACGGGCCTCGGTTTTTTGCTGTGCCTGGCACGCTTGTCGTCTTCGCGTCTGTGGTCGTGGCCTGCCCGCGCCTATCTTTCACTGTTTCGCAACACGCCTCTGCTGGTGCAACTGTTTTTCTGGTACTTCGGCGTCACTGCGATGCTGCCCGAAGGGTGGGTGATGTGGCTTAACCAGCCACGCAGCCTGTCGTTAGGCTTCTTTGAGCTGCAATGGCCATCGTTTGAATTCATTGCCGGGTTCTGGGGATTGATGCTCTACACCGCGGCCTTTATCTGTGAAGAGTTTCGCGCCGGGGTCAGCTCGGTGCGCATCGAGCAACGGGCCGCCGGGCTTGCGCTCGGGTTCACCACCGCGCAGGTGTGGCGTTACATCGTATTTCCACAAGCGATTCGCACCGCACTGGGCCCGTTGCTGGGGCAATACATGAACGCCTTGAAAAACTCGTCGCTGACCATGGCCATCGGATTGGCCGAGTTGTCCTACGCGTCACGTCAGGTTGAAACCGAAACCTTCAAGACGTTTCAGGCCTTCGGCTTCGCCACCCTCTTGTATGTGGCCAGCATTGCGCTGATCGAAGTGATTGGCCAATGGATGGCCCGCAGCAAGTGGTACAAGCAGGGAGTGGTCTGAGCCATGGATTTTTCAGTGATTGGCGACAACCTGTCGTATTTCCTGCTCGGGGCTTATCCCGACGGGCCGCTGGGCGGCGCCGCACTCACGTTGGTGTTGAGTGTGTTGTCCGGTGTGATTTCCGCACTGTTGGGGCTGTTGCTCGGGGTCGCGCTGGTGATGATGCGCGGGTGGGGCCGCTGGGTGTTACTGGCCGTACTGGGGTTTCTGCGTGCCATTCCCGTGGTAATGCTGATTTTCTGGAGCTACTTTCTGCTGCCCGTCCTGTTCAAGGTGGACGTGCCTGCGCTGGCGACCGTGGTGTGTGCGCTGTCGTTGATCGGCGGCGCCTATCTGGCGCATTCGGTGCATGCCGGTATCAGCAGTTTGCCGCCCGGACAATGGGCGGCGGGCAAGGCGCTGGGCCTGAGCAGTTGGCAGGTGCTGCGCTTGATTATCTTGCCGCAAGCCCTGCCGATGATGCTGCCGTCCTTTCTTAACCAATGGATCTCGCTGATCAAGGACACCTCGTTGGCGTATGTGATCGGCGTGGGGGAACTGTCATTTGTGGCCACTCAGGTCAGCAATCGGGTGATGGTCCACCCGACTGAGATTTTCCTGTTTATCGCCTTGGTCTACTTCGTGCTGTGCAGCAGCCTGGACTGGCTGGCGCAGCGCTGGGTCAAGCCCGCCATTCGCTCGCACGCCACAGCGAAATAACGGGCCGTTGTCCACACTCACTCTTTAATGATCAGGCATCTTGCGCCCCTCTCAACTGAAATGAGCGGGGCGCATCAGCCATTTCTGATGTGCATGACCCGACTCTCTACACCGTCTAAAAAACTATCTAGCGGTAGTTTTTGGTCTGCTTCTGCTGAGCAGCCCCGAGGAAAAATAGTTTCCAGCCCTGATTGCCAATTATTCAGATAACTCAAGCCGGACTGAAAATCATCACTGTTCCAGATTTCCACGGCTTTATCGTAGTGTTTATGGCCTGACTTCACGGCTGTGAAGCCATATCGAATGTAATCAATATCATCTTTAACGTTGGAAACAGTTTGAAGTCGCGCATGAAGTTTTCTCAGGTTTTTAGCACCTCCATTGGCGCGCAGTAATGAACTGGCATTTGACATCGGCCTTAACGCCGTTGGGACTTTGGCTCCCGACCTGGTTGATTGTGCAGCGGCCGCGTTTGCGACACGGTTAATCGTTTTTTCCAGCGCTTTACTGAGACCTTTGTTAGCGAGTTTACCGAAGGCCCAATTGCCCCCTGAAACCATTCCAAACGCAACACTTGCGTAGGCGAACACTTGGGTCACTGTGGAATCAGGCGCCAACTCGTCCAGCACAGCCGACGTGATCGAGATCGCCGTTGAAACGACGTCATAGACCAGGCTGATAATGGACGTTAATGAAAGCGCGACAGTGGGGGCAGCCGCGCCAAATGTAAAGACAGTCAACGCTAAGGTCGCGACTGACAAACCAATCGCTACCCCCATTCTCACGCCTTGGTAAGCGGTGATATGCCCCGTTGGGTCACGGTAATTAATCGGATCTCCCAAACAATACGCATAAGGGTTGAGCCCGCCCCCGTCAAACACACTCAAACTGTCCGGGGAGTGAAAGCGCATGAGCAGCGGGTTATAAGCACGGTACCCATTACCCAGTAAATAGCACCCGGTATACGGATCGGGTAATTCACCGTTAAAACCCAACAATGAACTCATGCCATCATCAAGGGGCCGACCGCCATACGGCGTATAGGCAACACGCGCTTGCCCTTTCCTGGAAGTGGCCTGGATCACGCTGCCTTGACTGTCAGTACTCAGCAACACACATTCGGTATCGTTTTTTTGGGCCAGCGCGTGAGCCCCATAACGGATGTAACTGCGACGGTGTTCCCCTTCAAGCTCATTAATCAAAGAACCGTCATGATAAAAAAACGCCTTGGTCACCCCTTCTGCCGATGTGCTGCTTTGCAATGTATCCGAGGGCGTATAGCGATATTCAACCAGCATGGAGGAGTCGGATGCGCCGTCGACTGCAACCCCATATAAACACCCCAGCTCATCATAGATAAATACGCGACCCCGCTCGTCAGTCCGTTGATTACCATCGGCATCGTATTCAAATTGAATGCGTTGTGGGCTGTAGTCTGGATGGCTGTGCGTCACCGAACTTAACTGCGTACGGTCAACATAATCGTAGTGAAACGTGGTGATATTTTCACCGCCAATAAAGTGCGTTGTCAGGGTAAGAATATTATCCAGCTCGTCATGTTCATAAAACTGGGAAACTATGATTTTCCCCCACGCATCCACCGGTGCTTGAGGTCCGCTGCACGCATACCGATTCAATATCTGCAACAGAATATCCGCGCTCGATGACTTGCCTGACGGCTTCTGCCTTGAATTCCGGGGTAAATCGTTGGGTGCTCATAGACTTCCTCCTATGCTCAAAGCATAGGCTGGAGATGTCTACGGTGCCGGGGGCAGTCCAGGCGGGGTTATTAAACTCCTGCTCAAACTCTGCGTCCATTCTAATTCCTGCGCTTTCCTAGAGGTTTAGGGTATTGGTGCAACCCCCCAATGAACGTTAAGCGCCGTGAAGTCGCTAAATACCAGGAGGGCTGAAAACCAGTCTAGGGCACAAATAACAGCTATAAATTGCCGCCCTACAAACCTCATTTTAAAAGCAGAACGCAACCGCACTCCGTCAAGTAGCGTTACTCGCTTGAGCAGCTAGAAATAACGGAGACACGTGTAGTTACTTTCTTATTAAATTGAAAATGGAAATATGCACTCAGAAAAAAACAGAATCCCCTCTGTTACAGAATAAGTCCTGACGAACAACCGATTAATACTACAGCCGATTGATCTTATCTCGGCCTCGCCTTTTGTATTAACTCCCTCACAGGGCTGTGGGGGAGTTAATGAGACTTACGCCAGTACCCGAATCAGCACCCACAGCGGGACACATACAAACGCCAGCCACACCGCCAGACGCGGTCGATAAGGCAATAGCATCAATAAGCCAAATCCGCTCAGTGACAGCATGCCGAACCAGCCGATGGGGCCCATCGCCCAGCCCCAGGCACGCCCACAGAAGTAAAAGCTCAGGGCCAGGCTAAACCAACCCGCCCCGCGTAGCAGCCGCCGCAGATGTGCAGACGGGACTGTTTGCCACACCTGTTTGTAATGGCGCTCCAATCCCTGACACAAGCCGAGCATGCCGATATACGCCAGCGCGAAGCCCGCAAAAAAGTGAGCCACCATCTCAGTTCACCTCGGCCATGGATGCGGGCTTTTTGCGTGGCGCCCGCTCGACCGCCGGTTGCGCGATTTTCCAGCCTGTCCAGAGCAACAACGCCCCAATCACCATGGCCACCCCTTCAACCCCCAGACGACTGGGCAATGCCCACGGCGAGTTGACGGTAAGCAGACTCAACAATGGCAACGTCAGGCACATCGTGCCCGCCAGACCCAATTGCTCGCGCCAAGCCTGCATGCGCGGGCGGAATAAGGCATGCCCCAGGCTCAGGGCCCAGACGCCAAAGAACACATTCAGTTCACCCGCCGCGCGGGCGGCCATGTCCACCGGCAGCAGGCGATTGGCCCACAGCAGGCTGATGCACGCCAGGCTCAAGCCCGCCATGACGGTCACGTTGAGTGCTTCGACCCCGCGGTAAAGCACTTGGGCCACCCGGCTTTCACTGGCGTATTTGCGTCGACGCTTGACGGTAAAGAGCACCAGGCCGCTGGCGATCATGGCACTGCTGATCAACCCGCAGATGAAGTACAACCAGCGCATCGGATAGCCGCCGAACTGGGCGAAATGCATCCCGGAAATAACCCGGTGGGTCAACACACTGGGGCGCATCTCGGTGGGCCCGGACAGTTGCTCGCCGGTGACGCCGTCAAAACGCATGCCCTGCCCTTTGGCCAGTGCAATCCGGTTGCCCAGCAACGGTCGGATCATGATCTCGGCGTTGCGCTGACCGGGGTTGGAAATACTCACCCCGCCTAGCGGCCCCATGACCTCGCGCGCCTGCTTCAAGAGCGGCCCCAGCGCTATCAATGGAGCGGGTTCTACGGTGCCCGGACGCTGCACTGCAACGGCCGCGGGCGCCGGATTCTGCGCCTTGAAAAACGCCTCACGATTGCCGTCGAACAACGCGTTCATGGCCGCTGGCATGTAAATCACCAGGAATATCGCCAGCCCGCTGTAGGTAATCATCAAGTGAAACGGCAGCAGCAACACGGCGCTGGCATTGTGCGCATCCAGCCATGAGCGCTGCCCTTTGGCGGGGCGGAAGGTGAAGAATTCCTTGAAGAACTTTTTGTGGATCACGATGCCGCTGACCAACGCCGCGAGCATGCCCATGGCCATGGCACCCACCAGGTAAATGCCAAACATGCCAGGCATGTGCAAGGTGAAATGAAAGAAGAAAAAGAACATGCCGCCTGCGGTGTCGCGCACGGGTATGACCTCACCCGTGTTCGGGTCGAGGGTCACTGACACCCCGTCGCGGCGCCCGCCGGTGGAGGCTTGCAAGGCTGGAGTGCGCTCGCCGGGCAGGCTGATGCCCCACTGTTTGGCATCGGCTTTGTGTTCACGCAAATAGTCCAGCGCACGCTCGGCGGCCTGTTCGTCGCTCACGTGATGGGCAGGCAGTTCGGGTTGCATCCAGTTGTCGATTTCCTGATCGAACACCGCGAGGCTGCCGGTCAGGAAAATCACGAACAACAGCCAGCCGACGATCAGGCCGCCCCAGGTGTGCAACCACGCCATCGATTGGGTCAAGGTCTGTTTCATGTCAGTCGCTCCATCCACTGCGGCCAAAAACCGATGGCCGCCAAAGGCAGCGCCAGCACCGCCCCCATCCACGCCGACCATTGATGGCGGGCAGCAAAGGCCCAGAGGATGGCGAAGGTGTAGATCACAAAAGACAGCAGACTGGCGACGATCAGGGCGTCCACGTTGTCCAGCGGTAACAGACGCGCTAGGGCCGCGGTAAAGGCATAGGTGAAAGCATAACCGCCCACCCAGGCCGCCAGTGTTCGAGACAGAATCGGCACCCAGGCCGTTGATGCGAATTTCATAGCGTTCAATCCTTCATTCAGCGCCAGCCACGGTTTTGCCAGTGCCAGATGCAACAACGGCGCGGCGCCCGTCGAGACGGGTGTCGCGCCTATAAAGAGCGGCATTGCCCGTAGGGCAATGCACGGTCAGTCAGGTCATCAGAACGAGGTGGTCACCGAAGCGAAGTAGGCGCGGCCCGCTTCGTTATAAGTTTGTGCGCCCGCTTCGTCCGAGTTGCCTTTGCGGTACAGCTGCTTGTCGAACAGGTTGTTGATGCCGAGTCGCACGCTGAGGTTTTTGTTGAACTCATACCCGCCGCTCAGGCCCACCAGACCGTAGGGATCGACGGATTGCTGCACCGACTTGTCGAGTTCTTCGTTGGCCCGGTTATTACGTTTTGGCGCTTCTTGCTTGCCGTAGTAAGTCCCGCTGACCTGGAACGACAGTTTCTCGGTGGCGTACCAGTCCAGGGTCGTGTTGACCGTGTACTTGGGGATGATGCTCAACGGATCGCCGGTTTCCTTGTCTTTGCTCTCGATCATGTAGGTCAGGTTGGTGTTCCAGTCCAGATCGTCACGCAGGGTCACGAACAGGTTGCCTTCGATCCCCTGCACGATGGCTTTACCGCTGTTATCCCATTGGTAAACACGTCGGCCGTTGGGCAAGCGGTAGGCAGCTTCGTTACTGGCGTTGATCTTGTTCTGATAGTCGTTGCGGAAATACGTACCGCTGGTACGCCAGGTGCCTTTATCAAACGCCAGACCAATCTCTTTGTTGACGCTGATTTCGGGCTTGAGGTCCGGGTTACCGACCAGGTAGCAACCGCCGATGTTCACTTCAACCGAGCTGCAACCCGCGCCGCGGCTGTACAGCAGGTAGTTGGGGTTGGACTGGTAAAGGTTCGGGGTTTTGTAGGCCCGGGCGATGCCGCCCTTGACGCTCAACTCATCGGTGATTTGATGCGATGCGTTCAGGCTCGGGCTCCAGTTGCCACCAAACTCGTTGTGATGATCGAAACGCACCCCCGGCGTGATGATGGTTTTGGCACCTGCCTCGATGTTGTCTTCCACATAAAACGCGTAACTGTTGGCCGTGGACTTGGTTTGCGTGCGGTCCTGCCCCTCAATGCCCGGTGTACCGTCCGAACCCGGGTCCCAGCTTTGAGGGCGCAACGAACCCGGGTCATTCAGGGATTCGTATAAGTACTCGCCGCCCAGTGTCAGCACTTGCTCGGTGAATGCGCTCAGCGGCAGGTTGACTTCGCCGGTGGCGCGGGTGTTGCGCAAGCGCGATTCGAAGCGGCCCGCGCTTTCAGACGGGGCCCCTTCGCCGTAACCGGCCAGGCCTTCGTTCAGGCGGGCGTTGCGGGTCAGGTCGTGGCTCAGCGACGCTTTGGTCGAGCCCCAGTCGAACGAACCATTGTGGGTCGCCGAGAAGGTGCTGCGTTGCAGAACGCTGGTTTCCTTGCCGGTCAGGCTGTTTACGAAATCGCCGCCGCTGTTGAGCATGGTGTCGCCGGCAAAGATGTTGCCCTGGCGGCTGTAACTGGCTTCAAGGTCCAGCGATTGTTCCGGGGTGAACTGCCAGCTGAGCAAGCCGTTGATGTCTTTGTTGCGCACGCCTTCGCGACCTGCCACAACGCTGTCCGGTGATGCCTGCGCGGCGGTATTGATGCCCGCATCGTCAGCGTCGGTTTTGTTCGCACCGCCGTAGACGCGAAACACCAGGTCGTCAGTGATCGGGCCGCTGAGGTTGAAGTTGGTGCGTTTGCTGATGCCTTCGGCGTCGTCTTCCGGCGCCAGGTAGTAGGCGGTCAACGAACCTTTGAGTGTGTCGGTCGGGCGCTTGGTGATGATGTTCACCACCCCGCCCATGGCCCCCGAGCCATAACGTGCGGCGGCCGGGCCGCGCAGGATTTCGATGCGTTCGACTTCTTCGGCGGGCACCCAGTTGGTTTCTCCCCGGGTGTCGCGGTCGCCGCTCCAGCCATACCGCACGGCATTGCGTGAGGCCGAGGGCTTGCCGTCGATCAGGATCAAGGTGTTCTCAGGGCCCATGCCACGCAGGTCGATCTGGCGGTTGTTGCCACGGCTGCCGCTGGTGCTGTTGCCGGTCAGGTTGACCCCTGGTTCGCGCCGCATGATCTCTGACAAGTCGTTGGCCGGTGGGCGTTTCTTGATGTCTTCGGCGGTGATGATCGATACCCCCGGTGCCTGCTTCAGCTCTTGCGCGGCGGTGCCCAGAACGCGGGTTTCTTCAAGTTCCAGCGCTTGCAGGGTGCCGTCGACCGGCAGGTCCGTCCCTTGGACGGGAACCTCGTCACGCTCGCGTTCCAGCGCATCGGCCAGCAACGTCGGTGAGGCCAGTGCAGCAATGAAAGCGAGCGAAATCTGACTGCGTTTGAATCGAGACGACATGTCCAGTTGATCCCTTAACAATGGAGTGTGCTCAGCAGGCGCACGACGTGATGCGCCTCCGCGAGGCTCCGAAGGACCCTGCAACGATTGCGCGCCATGGCACTGCAAGGGCCGCAATAATAATCACTCTCAAATGAGAGTAAAGCGCAAAGGACAATAATCCTCATTATCCGGTTCCATATTCCACGTGCTTTCCAGCCTTTTCTTTCAAGAAAAAGATTGCCAAACACCGGTAACCCTGAGAAAAACAGCGCCCTTACGCCGCACTCCAGCCCCCTTCGCAAATTTGTTACTTATTGTGTATTTGACTGGCTTTTTAGAAAAAACACCGTCCCGAACACAGCATGAGAACCTCCAATGACCCCCGAACTGCTCATCACTGACCTGCTCATCGGCGACGGCAAGACCGCCGTCAAAGGCGCGCTGATTACCACGCACTACACCGGCTGGCTGGAAGACGGCACGGTGTTTGATTCTTCCCACGAACGCGGCAAGCCGTTCCAATGCGTGATCGGCACTGGCCGGGTGATCAAGGGTTGGGATATCGGCCTGATGGGGATGCAGGTCGGTGGCAAACGCAAGCTGCAGGTGCCGGCGCATCTGGCCTATGGTGAAAGAAGCATGGGCGCTCACATCACGTCGAACTCTGACCTCACCTTTGAGATCGAACTGCTGCAAGTGCTGACGCGAGACGATTGACGCGCGCCAGTGGACTTTGATGATTTTCCGGGAGTTGCCTGTCAGTGAACCGTTTCAGCCTGCTTGTTTTTACGTGTGTGTCCTTGGCCGTGCTCAGTGGTTGCAGCAGCCGGGACACCCGCAGTGGCCCGGTACTGACGCCTGAGCAAACCCGGGCGCGGATCGTGCAACTGTTGCCGTCCACGGTTGCCGACCGTCAGGGCTGGGCCGCCGATATTCAGGTCGCCTTTGTCGCGCAGGATCTGTCCCCTTCCGATGAGCATTTATGCTCGGTACTGGCGGTCACCGAGCAGGAGTCCACCTTTCGGGCCGACCCGCCCGTGCCGGGGTTGGCGAAGATTGCCCGCACCGAAATCAACCGTCGCGCCGGCAAGCTGCATATTCCGGAGTTTTTGGTACGCAGCGCGTTGAACATCACCTCGCCCACCGGCAAAACCTACAACCAGCGTCTCGACGCGGCCCGCACCGAGGGCCAGTTAAGCGCCATTTTCGATGACTTTATCGGCATGGTGCCCTTGGGCAGCACGCTGTTTGGCAGCCTCAACCCGGTCCACACGGGCGGCCCGATGCAAGTGAGCATCGCCTTTGCCGAGCAGCGCGCGAAGCAATACCCGTACCCGGTGGCGCATTCAATCCGCCAAGAAGTGTTTACCCGACGCGGGGGCATGTATTTCGGCATCGCCCATTTGCTGGGCTACCCGGCGGATTACCCACAGTCGCTGTACCGCTTCGCTGACTTCAATGCAGGCTGGTATGCCAGCCGCAATGCCGCTTTTCAGAATGCCGTGAGCCAGGTGTCGGGCATCCCGCTGGCACTGGATGGCGACCTGACGATTCCCGGTTCCTACGCCATAGGGTCTACCGAACGTGCCGTACGGGCACTGGGCAAGTCACTGGACATGAATGACAACGCTATTCGGCGTCAGTTGGAAAAAGGCGAAAGCCTGGCCTTCGATGAGACCGACCTCTACCGCAAGGTGTTCGCGCTGGCAGATCGCCAACAAGGCAAGCCGCTGCCGCGTGCCGTGCTGCCAGGCATCACACTCAAAAGTCCAAAGATCACCCGCAATTTGACCACCGCCTGGTTTGCCCAACGGGTGGATGAGCGGCGTCAACGCTGCATGAATCGCGCGGGTGCGGCGCCCATCCAATAGCGGTCTTACACCGTGTACTGCTTGAACAGCTCTTCCTTGATGATCAGCAGTGCATCTTCGTAATAGCGTTCGCCCCGTGCTTCGCAGAGCAACACCGAGCGTACGCTGCCCTCGCCTTCGCTGGGGGTGTGTTCACACGTCAGGTAAAACTCGGCGGTCTCGGGCTTGAATTCCAGGTAATAAAACAGCTCGCGACCTTCGCGGTGCCAATAGCCTATTTCTCTGCGCATGGGGTTCTCATATACGGGATGTCAGGGGGCAAACGCTGCAGCGCCAGGCTCAGTTGCTGAATGCTGGGGGCGGCGGTCAGGCTGATTCGCACGGCGTTCAAGGGCGCTGATTTAACCGCAAACACCTGTGAAGGCACCACCTCGATGCCTGCCGCGCGAAACGTCTGCACCAACGGTTCGGCCTCGACCGGGGCGTGTAGCCAGATGTGCGGCGAGGCGAAGCGGGTCTGGTACATCCCGCGGCCCATCAGGTTTTTTGCCAGCCGCCAGCGGCGCTCTACCTCACGGGTTTGCCAATCGACACGCTGATGGGCAATGCCTTCACCGATCCAGTGACAGGCAATGGCCAGCGTCACCGGCGAAAGCCCCCAGTGCGCGGCCTGGGCATGCGGGTCGATGCGCGCCAGTACCTGCGGGCGGGCGGCGATCCAGCCCAGCCGCAAGCCTGCGCCGACCGTTTTGGACAGACTGGTAATCAGCACGCCCAGCTCCGGCAAGAACTGGCACAGCGGCGGGCTGTCGGTCAGGGCGCCGTACACATCATCTTCAATCACGTACACACCGTGGCGCCGGGCAATCTGCGCAATGGCCTGCTTGCGCTCCACCCCCATGACGGCCGATGTCGGGTTTTGCAAGGTCGGTGTGAGCACCGCGATCCGCGCCCCCGTGGCGCGGATCATGCGGTCAAAGTCGTCTGGCACGATGCCCTCTTCGTCCAGTGCGACCCCGTGCAGCGGCAAACGTAGCTGCGCACAGGCGGCCTTGATACCGGGTGCGGTCAGGGCTTCAACCAATACCGGTTCGCCTGCCTGGCACAGTGACAACAGCACCGTGAACAATCCCTGCTGCGCGCCGGTACACAACATCAGGTGATCGACGGGCAGTTCCAGCCCCCGCCCGCGCAACCAGGCAACCCCTTGCGCCCTGGCCTGCAACAGGTCGGCCGCACTCACGTAGTGTTGCAGGCGACTGGCCTGACGGGTGTCGAGCAACCAGCTCAGCGCCTGGGCGTCGCGCTCGGTGTGCAGGTCGATAGCAGGCAGGTTGGTGCGCAGGTCGATGCGCGAGGGCTGATCGTCAACCTGTTGCAGCTTGAACAACGTCGCTTCCTGGCTGCTGGCCAACACGTAGGTGCCGCGCCCCACTTCGCCTGACA
This sequence comes from Pseudomonas sp. ESBL9, assembly GCF_036668715.1. NCBI lineage: Bacteria > Pseudomonadati > Pseudomonadota > Gammaproteobacteria > Pseudomonadales > Pseudomonadaceae > Pseudomonas > Pseudomonas sp. ESBL9. Next base: position 1,407,214 of record NZ_JAZEVV010000001.1, read on the forward strand.
CCAGATGCCGACGCGCGGCCTCGCGATAGGCTTGCATGGTGGTACTGGGGTTCCAGCCCAACGCCCAGGCCAGACGGCGCTGGGGCGGCAAGCGCTCACCGGGCTGCAACTCGCCACAGGCAATGGCGCGGGTGATCGCTTCGACCAACGCCAGATAGCGCGGTGCTTGAGTGTCGTTGAGGGTGGGCATCCACATTTATTGTTGGCCATGCAATATAAGGATCGGCCCATACAATGTGCTGTGCTTAGAATCGAGTCAAACCTTCGATCACGGTGCTCCTCATGTTTGACTTGAACAGCCTGCGTCTCGCCGCCCACGACGTCCATCAGACCCTGGCCCCCACGCCACAGCTGGCGTGGCCTTTATTGGCCGAACGGCTGGGGGCGCAGGTGTGGGTCAAACATGAAAACCACACCCCGACCGGCGCGTTCAAAGTGCGCGGCGGCTTGCTGTATGTACAAGGCTTGCTCCACCGCGAACCCGACACACGAGGTCTGGTGACCGCCACGCGCGGTAACCACGGGCAAAGCCTTGCGCTGGCGGCGCGGCATATGGGGCTGGCGATCAGCATTGTGGTGCCGGTCGGTAATTCGTCTGAGAAAAACGCCGCGATGCGGGCATTGGGCGCGCACGTGATCGAGTCTGGCAAAGACTTTGACGAGGCCCGAGCCGAAGCAGCGCTGCTGGCGCAAGCCCATGGTCATCATCTGGTGCCCGCGTTCCATCCCGACCTGATCCGCGGGGTCGCCACCTATGCGCTGGAGCTGTTTGAAGCCGTGAGCGATTTGCACACGGTGTATGTGCCGGTGGGCATGGGTTCGGGTATCTGCGGATTAATTCGCACCCGCGACCTGCTGGGCCTCAAGACCGAGATCGTGGGCGTCGTGTCCCAGCATGCCGATGCCTTCGCCCAGAGCGTTGAGCAAGGCCGTGTGGTAAGCACCGAGACCGCCCACACCTTCGCTGACGGCCTGGCCTGCCGTCAGCCCTTGCCCGACGCACTGGCCATCATCGCTGAGGGCGCAGCCCGGGTGATCCGCGTTTCGGACCGCGAAATTGCCCACGCCATGCGGGTCTATCATGAAACCACGCACAACACCGCCGAAGGTGCAGGCGCTGCAGCGCTGGCGGGTTTGATTCAGGAGCAGCCCCGGCAGCAAGGACGGCGCGTGGCGGTGATTTTGAGCGGCGCCAATATTGACCGGCAGCTGTATGCCGGCATTCTGGCTGAAGGGTTCGACGACTGAAACCACGACGACAAGGACGCACCATGACCTGCACGATTGAACACGCCCGACCCGCGGATGCACCCGCCATCAGCCAGCTGATTATCAGAACGTTGCGTGTGTCCAACGCCCGTGATTACACGCCGCAAGTCATTGCGCAGGTGGAACAGCACTTCGCCCCGGCCTCAATCCTTGACCTCATGCAGCAACGTCAGGTGTACGTCGCGCGTGCCGATCAGCAACTGATCGGCACCGCCAGCCTTGATGGCTCAGTGGTGCGCAGTGTGTTTGTAGACCCCGACTGGCAAGGACGCGGCGTGGGTCAGGCCTTGATGGCGCAGGTCATCGCGGTGGCGAGGGCTGCATGCCTGAGCGACGTGCAGGTCCCGTCTTCGGTCACGGCCCAAGCGTTCTATGCCGGTCTGGGCTTTCAAAAGGTGCGCGACCAGTACCATGGCGAGGAACGCACCATCGTTATGAACCTGTCTCTGAACGGGCCGTCACCGGCTCACTAAATTTCATCCCCTGCGACAAATTGTCTTTATTTGTGCCGGAAACAGGCTCAGAATAAAAACTGTACTGTACAGTACCATTCTAAAACCTAAACCCGCAGCGCTTCCAAGGCCTTGGCTGCCGGTTGCCGGGATCACCGCAATGAAAAACGTTAAACCAGAGGCCCCTGCCTCTAAAGGAAGACACCTGATACTGGGCATCTTCGGTATTTTGCTCGCGCTCAGCGGGCTGTTTCTGGCAGTTGCAGGGACGCGACTGATCACCCTGGGAGGATCGTGGTACTACCTGCTTGCCGGGCTCGGCATGCTCGGATCGGGCGTGCTGTATATCCGTCGAAAACCCGCTGCAACCGGGATCATGGCCCTGGTAATGGTCGCCACTGTGGCCTGGGCATTGTGGGAAGTCGGCTTCACGTTCTGGCCGATGGTGCCGCGCCTGGCGCCGTTCCTGGTCATCGGCCTGTTGGCATCCCTGCTGCACCCGTGGCTCACACAGGGTCGCCAGCGCGCCGCCAGTTATACCGGCAGCGCCGTGTTTGCCGCGCTGCTGGCCGTGGGCGCCAATGCCCTCTTCACCCCGCACGGCGTGCTCGAAGGCAAACCCCTGCCCGTTGCACAACCGGGCACGGACATCCCTGAAGAGCAGGTGGCGGACTGGAGCCACTACGGCAGCAACCCGGCCGGGACCCGCTACTCGGCACTGGATCAAATCACCAAAGACAACGTCGATCAGCTACAGGTCGCGTGGACCTATCGCACCGGAGAAATCGCCGAAGGCGCGTCGGAGTACCAGAACACGCCGATCCAGGTCGGCAACACCGTCTATACCTGCACACCGACCAGCAAGGTGATTGCGCTGGATGCCGATTCCGGGGAACAGCGCTGGATGTTCGACCCCAAGCCGCACAACATCAAAACCTGGAACCGCTGCCGGGGCGTGAGCTACTACGAGCCCGCCAAGGTTGAGCACCCGTTGGTGTTTACCGACCTCAAGCCCGCTGCCACTGCGCAAGGTGGCGTCTGCGCCCGGCGCATTGTGCAAGTGACCATGGACGCACGGCTGCTGGAAATCGATGCCCAAACCGGTAAACCCTGCGAGGACTTTGGTGATAAAGGCGCCGTGGACCTGACCCAGGGCTTGGGCAAGGTCATGGAAAACGTCCCCTATTACGCCTACACCTCAGCACCTACGGTGTCGCGCAACCTGATTATCCTCGGCGGCTGGGTCTTTGACGGGCGCTCGACCGATGAGCCGTCGGGCGTGGTGCGCGCCTTCAGTGCCGACACCGGTGAACTGGTCTGGGCCTGGGACCTGGGCAACCCGGCCATCACCAAACTGCCGCCTGAAGGTCAAACCTACACCCGCAGCACGCCGAACATGTGGTCCAGCCCGGCCTTCGACGACGAATTGGGTCTGGTGTACCTGCCCACGGGTAACCAGCAACCGGATTTCTGGGGTGGCGCCCGTCCGGAACTCACCGAGAAATACTCGTCTGCCGTGGTTGCGCTGGACATGGCCACCGGCCGCGAACGCTGGACGTTCCAGACCGCGCATCACGACATCTGGGACTATGACGTAGCGTCCCAGCCAGCCCTGTATGACGTGCCGGACGGCAAAGGCGGCAAGATCCCGGCGCTGATCCAACTGACCAAGCGCGGGCAAATCTTCATGCTCGACCGCCGCACCGGCCTGCCGATCGCCGATGTCATCGAGAAACCGGTGCCACAGGCGCATGCGGCGGGCGACTGGGTGGCGAAAACCCAGCCCTACTCGGTCGGCATGCCCACCTTCGGCGCACAACCACTGACCGAGAAAGACATGTGGGGCGCGACGTTCTTCGATCAGTTGATGTGCCGTATCGACTTCAAGAAGCTCAACTACCACGGTGAGTTCACCGCGCCGAGCACCGAAGACACGTTGATCTACCCTGGCTACTACGGTGGCTTTAACTGGGGCGGCGCGGCCATTGACGAGAAAAGCGGCTACCTGTTCGTCAACGACATCCGCATCCCGCAGGTGGTCAAACTGGTGCCGCGTGACAACGTCGACCTGTCCCACCTCAAGTCCGGACATGGCGTGGGCAGCACCTACCCGATGGACGGCACGCCGTTCGTGATTGACCACAAAAGCTTTAACTCGCCCCTGGGTATTCCCTGCCAGAGCCCGCCGTGGGGAGTCTTTGCCGCGGTGGACCTGAAGACGCGCAAACAGGTCTGGGAGCGTCCGGCCGGGACAGTGGAAGACGCCGTGATCAATGGCGTGCGCGCCAAGCTGCTGATTCCGCTGGGCATGCCGACCTTGGGCGGCGGTGCCGTGACCGGCTCGGGGATCGTGTTCTATGCGGGGACACAGGATTACTACCTGCGGGCCCTGGACATGGCCACCGGCAAAGAGCTGTGGAAGGGTCGCTTGCCGGTCGGGGGTCAGGCCACGCCGATGACCTATCGTTCGCCTGAAACCGGGCGTCAATATGTGGTGATCGTCGCAGGTGGCGCGCGTCAGTCTCCAGATCGCGGGGATTACGTGATAGCGTACGCGCTTCCCGAAAAAGAGTAGTTCCCATGCCGCAGTTGCACCGTTCCCCGACTTCAACCCCGACCCGGAGTGAGGACCGACGGCGCAACCTGCTGATCACGGCAAGCGAACTGTTTTTGCAACAGGGCTACGATGGCCTCAGCATGGACGCCATCGTCGCCGCGGCAGGCGGCTCCAAAGCCACGATTTACCGCTACTTCGGCAGCAAGCAAGCGCTCTTGGTGGCCGTGGTCGAGTACCTGTGTGAAGACTTCATCATTGACCTCAAGCAACTCGACACCTCGGGTGTCGAGTTGGCCCGCGGTCTGGAAATGATCCTCGAACAGCTGGTGGCGGTGGTCACCAGCCCTCGCCATGTCAGCTTCTACCGCCTGGTGGTCAACGGCTCGGCCCATGTCCCGCAAGTGGGGCAAACCTGGTACGAGCACGGTCCCAAATTCTGGCACCAATTGATCGCCAACCTGCTTCAGGAGCAGCGCCAGCGCGGAGCGATCGCCACCGATGCGTCAACCAGCGAAGTGCCCGCGATCCTGTTCGATGCCTTGTTCTCGCACCTGACGACCCGCACCGTGATGCTGGGCCAAACCTGCACCGCCAAAGCGTTCCAGCCCATGATCCAGGAACTGATCGCCCTGGTGATGCGCCGTCTGCAAGTCGCTTGAGCACTGCGCGGCGGGCATGGCGGCAAACCCCGGGCAATCTGTCTATGCTCTTTTCAAGCACTGCAACGCAGCCTGGCTACCTGTGGCACGCGCTCCGAAGGGATGAAAGCCCACGTGGCGCAGAGCGGCGGTACTCGACGCTGGTTGGGAACAATCACACCACGCTTCTCGCGCCTTGCCCTGCATCCCGTGGGTTTTCGTCGCGACGGCTATAAAACGGGAACAGACCCTGGCCCATGACCCCCTCCGTACCGATCCGACCTGCTTGCCCGCCCGGCGTGTGCATCTGCGAGCGTGACGCATTGCTGGCCAGGGACGACGCCGACCTGCGGATTTTCAAATTGACCCGTCAGGCGGAAAAAGAGCTGCTGCAACGGCTGGAAGACATTCATGACCTCGACGAGTTGCACCATTTGCAACGGCGCATGCACGAACAACTGGGCATCCGGCTCGACATTGAGCCCGGCTTCAATGAAGTGCGCACCATGCGCGGGATTGCCATCCGCCTGGCCGATCAGCCGGGCCTGTGCCGCAAAACCCGTCAGGCGATCCCCGCCGCCATACGGCGAGCCTTGGAGAAGCGCCCGGAAATAGCCTATCGCCTGCTCGACGGTCACGACCTGTTGCGCGATACCTGAATCGCTGTGCGATACCTTATGTCCAATATCCGGTTTTTAGGCATTCCCGGAAGAATTCGCTTGCCTTGACCAGAGGCCTGAAATATAAGCCCGTGTTTCACATCAATAGAGTCACACCATGAGCACCGGATTCACCGAGGACGAAATGCGCAGAGCGCTCGGCCTTGATACACCCACTCCCGCCCCGGCCCCCCAGCCTGAACCTGAACTGCCACCCGTCGCACCCGCCCCCGTCAAGGCCGCGCACCGGGCTCCCGTGAAGCGCAGAGGCCCCGTGTTGCGCGTCACCATGAACGTCAGCAAGGAATACGACGGCGAAGTGACCCAGTTCATTCATGACTCAAAATCCCTGAGCCGGTTTGATGCCGAGCAAGAAGCCAAAAAAGCCCTGGCCAAAGCCAAATTTAAATACTACGAATTGGCGTCGATCGTTAAAGTCGATTGATTCATTGAGCCCGCGCACGGGTCAAACACCGCGTCAAACGAGATTCTGCGCGTTTTTTTCAGCGCGCAACCCAAAGCGCCCGCTACAGGAAACCGTCCATGAACACCCAACCTTTGAACGCTGCCGACTTCACCTCGCTTGAAGACACGCTGCTGAAATACGGCGACGACCATTCTGTCCTCAACCCGAGCGAACTCGACGGCTACTTCACGGCACTGGTTTCTGGCCCGGCGCCGGTGGACATTGCCGAGTGGTTCCCGGCGATTTGGGGGGGGCAAAACCCTGAGTGGGAAACCCCGGAAGAGGCCCGACAATTCATTGACCTGTGCGTGCGGCACCTCAACACGCTGGCTCGCCAACTGGCGCACGACAGTCAGGGATTTTTGCCGCGCTTCGAACAGACCGAGCATCAGGGTCTAACCGTGACACTGGCAGAAGAATGGTGTTTCGGGTACCTGCGCGGTGTCGCCATTGCCCACTGGACACCCTTGCCAGCCATTCAGGCGGGGTTGCTGAGTGCTATTTCTGACTGCGCTGAACAGGACAACTTTGAACTGCCGGCCGATCTGGACGTCGCCGCGCATCAGCACCAGGTTAGCGAACTGGCCCCCGCCGCCCGCGCTTTGCATGACTACTGGCTGAGCCAGCGCTGAGCCGCCGGCCCCCGACCTACCCTCACGCACAGACCTGCAGAAAAGGCCCATGACGCTTCTTACTCATTTTGATACACCGATCAGCGAACCCATCAGCAGCCAGATTTTGCAACGGGTGGTGGACCAGCTCACCGAGCTGAGCATGATGGAAATCACGCCCAGCAACCTGCTCTACAACATCTATCAGTACGCCATCGGCTTCGAAGTGCATTTGTATCTGGAGGCGCTGGACGGCACCAAAGGGATTGCCGTTGAACTGATCGTCGCCACGGACGAGCAGGCGCCGGACAGCGTGACCGGGTTTGTCCTGTATCTGCCCGTGAAGGACGACCCCCAGGCCTGCGGTATCGCCTACATGGCCGCCAATACCCCGGACGTCACCCGGGCGATGGTGCAGGAAGTCACCCGCCGCTACCCCCACACCGAACTCACCTGCAGCGTGCGCAACGTGGCGCCATTTGAAGCACTGGGCTTTCAGGTCATAGGCGCTCGCGGCCCGCAGGTGGTGATGAACACCCGCGACCACGGCACCGACGGGCTGATGGCCGTGCTGGATGTGTCGGCGGTCTACAGCACCACCGAAGTGCGGCAGATTCACACCTACCTGCTCAACCGTCACGGCAAAAAAGCCATGATCGACGCCGAAAAAAAGCGTGACCGTCAAATCGACCAGCTCACCGCCAAGGCACGCGCCTTCGTGGCCGAACGCACGCGCTGACAGGCCGTTGCCAAACGGGGGGTGAAATAACGCATCATGTGCGCAGTCCGTTCAGAGGAAACCTGCATGCGCGTTCCCGTCACCTTCACCCGCCTGGCCGCTTTCACCTGCGCCTGGCTCGTGGCTTGCTCGGCCGTGGCCAGCGAAGAGTCGCAACTCGTCGAGTCGATCAATACCTATCGCAGCCAGCCTCACAAGTGCGCGGGGCAGGTCTCCCAGGAACTGCCGCCACTGACCGCTGATGCGCGCCTGATCTTGCCTTCCGGCAACTTTGGCGACCTGCAGCAAGCGCTGGCCAGCAATGCGTATCCGCTGGTCAATGTGCAGGCCATTAGCCTGTCAGGCCCGCGTGATGCGCAGGCCGCGATGCAAGCCGTTCAAGAGAGCTTCTGCAAGGTGGTTCTCGACCCGCAATTCGTGGACATCGGTGTCAGCCGCAACCAGCGTGAGTGGCGCATCGTGCTGGCACGGCCCTTGTTGACCGGTCGCCTGGGGGATTGGCAAACCGAGGGCCAGAAGGTACTGGCGCTGATCAATACCGCCCGCGCCCAACCGCGCCAATGCGGCACGCAGGCGTTTGCCGCAGCCGCCCCGTTGACCTGGGACGCCACACTGGCCATCGCCGCTGAAAGCCACACACGTGACATGGCCAATACCAATTATTTTGATCACATGAACCGCGATGGCAAAACGCCTGGGGACCGTGCAGAACTGGCGGGCTATAGCGCGCAATTGATCGGGGAAACTATTGCCGCCGGGCAAGACACGCCGAACAAGGTGGTCGATGGCTGGCTGGCCAGCCCCGGGCATTGCGCAAACGTGATGAATCCGCAGTTTCAGGCGCTGGGCGCGGCCTATGCGGTCGATCCGAAAAGTGATGCGGGGATTTACTGGACCGCCCTGTTCGGTACGCCGTGAATCGGCGTCCACTCATTCAGCGGGCGTAGTATCGAAGGGCGTCAAGCGTCACAACTGAAAGTGGCCCCGCCCAACAGTGTGGGTCGGGGCCGCTTTTTTTACAGGGCCATATCAGCGGCCGGGTTGCTTGGCGCTGGCTGTGCCGGCGCTTGAGCTGGAGCTTGCTGAGCAGCCGAGGCTGCCGGGATTGCCGGTGGAGGCGTCAGTTGCAGGGTTTCAGCCGTGTAGGCCCATTCCTGCGCAACGCGCTCTGGCGAACCGTTCAGCTTGGTGCCATAACTCGGTACGATCTGGTGCAGCTTGGCTTGCCACTCAGGCGAGGCCACCTTGTCCTTGAACACGGTTTCGAGCACGGTCAGCATGATCGGTGCCGCAGTGGAGGCACCCGGCGAAGCGCCGAGCAGGCCTGCAATGCTGCCATCTTTGGCGCTGACGATTTCGGTGCCCAGTTTCAGCACGCCGCCCTTCTCTTCGTCACGCTTGATGATCTGCACGCGCTGGCCGGCCTGCCACAGACGCCAGTCTTCAGACTTGGCATTCGGGAAGTACTCTTTCAACGCGTTGAAACGGTCTTCGTCCGACAGCATCAACTGACCGGCCAGGTATTCAACCAAGGGGTATTGTTCGATACCGACTTTGGTCATTGGCCAGAAGTTGTGGGTGGTGGTGCTGGTCAACAGGTCGAAGTAAGAACCTTCTTTCAGGAACTTGGTCGAGAACGTCGCGAATGGGCCAAACAGGATCACACGCTTGCCGTCCAGCACGCGGGTGTCCAGGTGAGGCACCGACATCGGTGGCGCGCCAACCGACGCTTTGCCGTAGGCCTTGGCCAAGTGTTGCTCGGCCACCGTCGGGTTCTCGGTCACCAGGAACGAGCCGCCTACCGGGAAGCCTGCGTATTCCTGAGCTTCAGGAATGCCGGACTTCTGCAGCAAGTGCAGCGCACCGCCGCCCGCGCCAATGAACACGAACTTGGCATCGGTCTGGGACTCGGTGCCGTCCTTCAGGTTTTTGTACACCACGCGCCAGCTGCCATCTTCATTGCGCTTGATGTCTTTGACTTCGCTCGACAGGCTCAGCGAGAAGTTAGGCTGGGCTTGCAGGTGAGCGGCGAACTGACGAGTGATTTCGCCGAAGTTCACGTCCGTACCGATCGGCGACCAGGTGGCGGCGATCTTCTGGTTCGGGTCACGCCCTTCCATCATCAGCGGGACCCATTTTTTGATCTGGTCCGGGTCTTCGGAGTACTGCATGCCAGCGAACAGCGGGCTCGCCTGCAGTGCGTCGTAGCGCTTTTTCAGGAACTTGATGTTGTCATCGCCCCACACAAAGCTCATGTGCGGCGTGGAGTTGATGAACGAGCGCGGGTTCTTCAGCACGCCATTCTTGACCTGCCAGGACCAGAACTGACGGGAAATCTGGAATGCTTCATTGATTTCAATGGCTTTCGGGATTTCGACGTTGCCGTTCTTGTCTTCCGGGGTGTAGTTCAGTTCGGCCAGTGCCGAGTGACCCGTACCTGCGTTGTTCCAGCCATTGGAGCTTTCCAGCGCCACACCGTCCAGACGCTCGATCATCTGCATCGAGGTGTTCGGTTCCAGCTCATTGAGCCACACGCCCAATGTGGTGCTCATGATGCCGCCGCCAATCAGCAAGACATCCACGTGTTTGGTCTCGGCTGCCTGCACGGAGGTCAACCCCATGCTCAGCGCGAGGCCCAGTAGCCCCTTGTTCATTTTTTTTAACATGTTGTAGTACCTAAGATAAAACATCATCTACCCGGCACGCGGTTCATGAGCAATACCGGCTCACCACAGGCTGATCGCCTGCAATCGAGCCCTCAGGCCTTGAACGGATAGATGGATAAAGGCCTATGCACAACTATAGACCTCACGTTTATGTACCTTGGGTGCTGATCTCTTATTAATTATTGGCTTCAGCGACTTGGGTGACATTGATGATAAGTGTCAGCTATTGATGGCCACGGCTTGAACGAATTGCCTGCGCCCAGCTCCTTCGCAACCACCAACCGTTTCGCTATTCCCTTGCATCCGGCCGCCTCGCGGTTCCTTCCGGGGAACTGCGTGAACATGAGTATTCAGGGTGGCCAGCCTCAAAACCGCGACATTCTACCTCAGGTGGCCCTTTGGGCGAAAACGCATCTTTTGCGGTTTTTTCAGGCAGCTGAATCGTTTGCGACAAGGGGTTGCCCACGATTTGCCGCCCCCGCTCACACACACGGGCGCAATCAACGGCCCGGCCGCGCAAGGCTTGGCGTATGATGGCCGGCTTTTGCGCACTGCCAGCCCACAGGAAGATTCATGTCACTGAACAAACGCAATCAGGCCCAAATCGAACGCCGCCTGGTGAAAGCCCTGACCGAGGCTTGCGAAATCGCCAAACATCAAATCGACGGGTTTGTCTGGCTGACTCACGCGGTCGACTACGACGCATTTCCCGCCAGTCTCAAAGTGGTCTGGGTGTTCGATACGCAAAACAACAAGGACTTTGCCCTGGCCGATGGCGAAGCCGGTTACATGGTCGAGCTGACCGAAAAAGCGTTCGACAAAGCCAATGTCAACGTGCGTAACGTGGCCACCCATGTGTACTTCGATTCCGAGGAAGAATGCCAGCGCACCGACGCCGGGCACTGGCCGCAACGTCTTGCGCGCAAGGGCGCAGGTCGCAAGTAAAACGTGGCCAAAGACATCGAAAACCCGTGCGTGGCCACCTGCAAGCTCAGCGGGGATTTATGCGTGAGCTGCGGGCGCAGCAAAGAAGACATCAGAACGTGGCGGCGCATGAAGCGCCCGGAGAAAATGGCCGCCGTGCAACGCGCCAGCGCCCGCCTGAAAAACCTGCAAAAAAAGAAAGGCTAAGCCGCCTCTGGCCACCGTCACGCGCCAGAGGCTGGGCCGTTCACCGGCTCAGGTTAACGCTGGCGCAGCGCATTGACGTCACCCTTGCCCGCCGTTTCGCGCAAATATTCTTCCATCGAGTCATCCAGCGCCTGCAACCAGCGTGTGTGATGCGGCACCGCTAACGTGCCGGTCATGACCGAACGGTAGGATTTGTCGCGATAGCCCATGATGTCGCGCTTCTTGTCAGTCTTCCATTTGAGGAAGATCTGATTGACCGCGTCGATATCAAAGGACGGGTAATCCGTGTGCTCGATCAGGTGCTTGATGTAACGGCCCTGGAACTCGTACATCGAGGCGGTGGACTGCAAACCCTCTTCCTGCTCGCGCCACGTGGCACTGTCGGCCTGCATCTCGGACTGTTCAGGCAGGGTGATGCGACCCAGGATGTAATCGCGCACAAACCAGGCCTGGGCATCAAACAGGTTGAAGCTGTACCACAGGTCTTGCATACCGAGGTAAATCAACTGCGGGTTGTGCTCCCAGATCACGCCTTTGTACAACCCCAGCGGCCACAAGCGATTACCGGTTTTGAGGGCCAGCTCATCCGGCAGAAACGCAAAGTGATGCTGATAGCCGGTGCACAGGATGATGGCGTCCACCCGCTTGCTCGACCCATCGGCAAAATAAGCGATGTCACCCTCGACCCTGTTCAACAGCGGACGCTCTTCCCACCCCTTGGGCCATGTGTACCCCATTGGCTGTGTGCGGTAGGTGCTGGTGATCGAGCGCGCGCCGTATTTGTAGCATTGGGAGCCGATGTCTTCGGCCGAATAGCTGCTGCCTACGATCAGCAGATCCTTGCCCTGAAATTCCGTCGCTTCGCGAAAGTCATGGGCATGCAAAATGCGCCCGGAAAAACGCTCGAACCCGGCAAACGCCGGGACCTGCGGCGTGGAGAAGTGCCCGCTGGCCACGATCACGAAATCAAATGTATCGGTCGTGCTTCGCCCGTTGGCGTAGTCGTAGGCGGTCAGAGTGAATTGCCGCGATACGGGGTCAAACGTGACCTGTTTGACCGCCGTATTGAAACGAATGTAATCGCGCACCCCGGCCTTTTTGACCCGGCCCTGAATGTAATCCCACAGCACTTCACGAGGCGGATACGAAGAAATGGGTCGACCGAAGTGCTCATCGAAACTGTAGTCCGCGAACTCCAGGCACTCCTTGGGACCATTGGACCAAAGGTAACGGTACATGCTGCCGTGCACCGGTTCGCCGTGCTCGTCCAGGCCGGTGCGCCAGGTGTAGTTCCACATGCCGCCCCAGTCGGCCTGCTTTTCGAAACACACCACATCCGGCATGGCCGCACCCTTTGCATGGGCTGACTGAAAGGCACGCAGTTGCGCCAGACCCGACGGGCCTGCACCAATAATTGCAACACGAGTAGACATCGAATTCCCTCAACAGATTGAACGCTGAATCAGTGAAAAACTCTCGCGCAAACACGCTCCAGGCGCGTGGCGAGACGGCGGCGATCAGGGATCAAACGGGAGGGGGAGGCACTGTGCGGCTGCGCGGGCGAGTGACTAAAGCGTCTCGCAGCGACGTAGGGGGCAAATGAAAACGCGTCGCCAGGGTCTGGCAGAACGTGGCCACTAAAACAGGCAGGGTGTGCAGCTGGATCGGCCTGGTTCCGTCATTGCGTTGCGCAGGCGGAAGGCCGAAAGAGTCAAAGATACGTGTGGTCTCATGCATGGGGCTTATTAGCCTCTTTTGGTTATGAATGCCTTTTTAGCTATAACGGATGGAGATAGGGATTACAAGGTTGAAGGGTATTTCAGACACCCTGCCGAGCAGAAAGACAGACATCAACGCTTGTGGGTGATTTTTTCTAAAATCTGCGAAATCTGCTCGACTGAGTAAGGTTTAGGCAGGAACTCGAAGCCATCGTAACCGTCGAGCGCCAGTTCTTCGCTGTAACCGGAGGCCAGAATGATCGGCAAATCGGAGCGGCGCCTGCGCATCTCCCTGGCCATTACTACACCCGTCATGCCCGGCATGACCACATCCGAAAAAACCGCATCAAACGCCATGGCCTGCGGCCCGATCATGTGCAGGGCCTCTTCGGCATGGGTGGCCCAGGCCGTCTCATAACCCAGGTCCTGCATGATCTGCTGGGCAAATCGACCGACCTCAAGGTTATCTTCCACAAGCAACACGCGCGGCTTCTCGGCTTCAGGGTCGGGGCAGCATGCAGGCGCGCACACGCCGGATGCATCGTCCGTCAGCGCCTGCGCGCTGGCTCGCGGCAGGTACAGGGTGAAGACCGAGCCCTGATCGAGGACACTGGCCACGTCCACATTACCGCCGGACTGCTTGGCAAAACCGAACACTTGCGACAGCCCCAGGCCCGTGCCTTTACCTACTTCCTTGGTGGTGAAAAAGGGCTCGAAAATCTGCGTCAGCATGCGCGAGGAAATCCCGATGCCGGTGTCGGTCAGCGAAATGGCCACGAAGGGCTCGTCGGAGCCTGCATGCCCCCGGATCGCGGGCAAGGTGGTGGTGTCATTGAGCCGCAACAGGAGCGTGCCCTGCCCCTCCATGGCATCCCGTGCGTTAAGCGCCATATTGATTAACGCAGTCTCGAACTGGCTGGCATCGGCGCGCACATAGCAGGTCTCGGGCGGCAATTGGACCACGACGTTGATTCTGGCCCCGGTGATGGTCTCCAGCATGTCACCGATGTCACGGATGCGTTGACCGATCTCGAACACCTGCGGGTTGAGCGGCTGGCGCCGGGCAAACGCCAGCAACTGTCCGGTCAATTTGCTCGCCCGCTCAACCGTATCCGAGACGGCATTGACATAGCGCTCACGGCGCACATCCGACAGGTTCGGCATGCGCAGAAAATCCACCGACGAACGAATGATGGTCAGCAGATTGTTGAAATCGTGGGCTACGCCGCCGGTGAGCTGACCGATGGCTTCGAGCTTTTGCGACTGGTGCAGCGCCGCCTCGATGTGCAGCAAGCGGGCGCTGCGCTCCTGGACGCGTTCTTCGAGGGTGGTGTTGAGCTGTGCCAGCTCAGCCAGGCCTGCACGCACCGCCGCATCAGCCCGCGCGCGCTCAATGTGCGCCCACGAACGCTCCGTGACTTCACGCAGCAAGGCCACGTCCTGGGGCGACCACAGTCGGGGCGAGGTGTCGTGTATCGCCATCAGCGCAGTCAGGCGTCCGCCCTTGATCAACGGCAGGCAGAGGGTGGCCTTGACGCCCAGCGCGGTGAAACTGGCGGCAGCGTGTGCCGGCAGTTCTGCCTGCGCATCGTTGATCACCAGCGGCTTGCCCGCTTTCAAGCGAGACACCGCGTGCTGGCCGAACTCACTCAGGCTGTATTGGCCCACCAGGCGGGTGGCGCCGTCCGCCAGCCAGTTATCGCGAATGAAAAACGTGTCCTCGTCCGCTTCCATATCCGCGTAGGCGCAATGGGTCACGCGCAAAGCATCTGCGAGTGTGCTCATCGTGATGGCGAGAATTTCCTGCGGGTCATGGGCATTGACCACGGCATGGCTGATCGCGTCGAGTACCGACAGACGCTGGGTCATGTACACCGTCGTTGTGGTCTCGGTCACCGTGTCGAGCATGCCGACCACCTTGCCGGCCGAATCGCGTATCGGGCTGTAGCAGAAGGTGAAATAGGCCAGCTCAGGGCGCGGGCTGCGATGAATCACGACAGGGAAATTTTCGATATACGTCGCTTTACCGGCAAAAGCCAGGTCGGCAATGGGACTGATATCAGGCCAGGCTTCTTTCCAAATATCACTGAACGCCCGCCCGAGCGCCTCTGGCTTGCTGCCCAAAATGGGCACGAACCCGTCGTTGTACAGGGTAATCAGGCATGCGCCCCACACGATGCACTGCGGAAAATGCGAATCCAGCATCAAGGCTACGCTGGTTTTCAACACATCCGGCCACTCGGTCAACGGCCCTAGCGGCGTACTGGCCCAATCATGCGTCCTGATTCGCTCAGCCATCGCGCCATCGTGTTGAAGCCAGTCAGTCATTACGCCGTTACTCTGATTACTGCCATTGATCGGTGAAACGCCGCCGATGATAAGCCAGCCGCACAATTTGTGCCTGACTTGACGCCGGATAACCGCGCACCCTTTGTCATACTTTGAGACAACCGCATGACCATACAGGTTCTACTCATGCAGCTCGCGGGCTAACATGCCGCGCTACGACTAATGGCCATACGCCGTTAGCGACCTGAATCAACAGTCATAACAGAGGGATTGAACGGTGAAAATTGTACTTGCGTTGTTATTGAGTGCGGCAACCCTGCTGGCTCAGGCAGCCAATGTGGGCGATACATTGACGCCGTGGACGCTTAATGACCAGTTTGACCAGCCTTATACCCTCGACCAGAACACCCGGATCCTGCTGGTCGCGCGCGACATGAAAGCCGCTCAAATGGTCAAGGCAGCGATTGAAGACCAGCCAAAAGGTTACCTGGAAGCCCGCCATGCGGTGTTTCTTGCCGATGTCCACGGGATGCCCTCGCTGATCGGCAAGCTGTTCGCCATTCCCTCCATGAAGGGATACAACTACCGCGTCGTGCTGGACCGTGACGGCAAAATTGCCGACCAATACCCCGGCGCCAAAGAGCAAATCCTGTTGTTGCAGTTGGACAACGGAAAACTGGTGTCACAGCAGGCCTTTACCACCGCCACGGCATTGCGCGAAGCGCTGGATAACGCACCGACCCGCTGATTGACAGCCCCCCCCCGACTCGCACAGACGTCGCCCACCCGGTAAAGGCATCGCGGCGCCTGTGTGCGGTATTCAGCTCTGCTTCAATTCAAAGCCGCGTCCGTTCCACGTATAGATCTCGACACTTTCAACACTCGGGCAGCACCGAGGGTCATCCGGGCCACTGGTCAGGGTGCTCACGGCGACGCGCGGGCCTGTAGAGGCCTTGATGTCGGTTGCCGCCCCTGACACCACAGAATGGCCCTGATACACCCAGCCAGCCCCTGAGCGGTAGAACCCCGCCAGGCTTTGGTAGGAGCCGTTACCGCCCCCCTGCCCTTCGACAGTAAACAGCACCACGGCGTCAGGCTGACCGTCTTCATTCAGGTCCATGTATATAACCTGACGGTTATCGGTGTATTCCGCCCCTCCATCCTTGGAGATTTCCATCGCAATCACGTCACTGATCGCAGCCTCCAATGCGGCATCCGCCTGAGTGGCGTCAGACTCGACACCCTTGGTATCGGCGGCCGGAGCGTATTTTTCAACACCTTTTTCAGTCAGGCTCAGGCCCTGCTGCTTGCCCTTGGCAATGAACTCAGCGATCAACGCGCCGTGCATTTCTTTCAGGTCCTGACCGGAAAATTCCATCATTCCCTTACCGCTGAAGGGCTGTGCATCGCCCAAGAACCAGCGTGAGAACATGCCGGGTCGCACCGACTCCAGCTTGTCGACCAGTTGATCGGTTCGCTGCTCAACCAGGCCGGTCCAAAGCTTGCCAGCATCCTTACCCAAAGATTCGACCCACTCATCTTCTTGAGCCAGCCAGGCTGACTTGGCTTCTTCCAATAACAGGATGTTGTAGTCGATCGTTTTACTCACACAGGTATTCGTGAAATTACCCATGCACTCCTGACGCAATGCATCACGCGCCATCGACAGTTTCACATCGCTGTACACCCCGCAGCCTGACAACAGAACGATCAGGCCAATCGTCGAACCCATGCGTTTCAAGGTGCTCTCCTTAACGCTTGGACACCTCCAAGCGACACTCCATTTATTTAGTCAGGCACACGGCCACCGCCGTAGTTATCGGCAGGCGCAAGAAGCGCTTGAGTTGTCAGGGGTGGCAGGGGAACGCGGAAGGAAGGAATTGCGGGCATAAAAAAAGCCGCTATCGCTAGCGGCTTTTCTTGTATCTGGCTCCACGACCTGGACTCGAACCAGGGACCCAATGATTAACAGTCATTTGCTCTACCAACTGAGCTATCGCGGAATGGCGTCTATCTTACTGATATAAAAAGAGAAGTCAACACTCTCGATGACTTCTCTTGGCATTATTCAGATGACCTGAACAATGGCGTCGGTAACCACCTCAATGTTGCGCTGGTTCAAAGAAGCCACGCAGATCCGACCGGTGTCGAGGGCGTAAATGCCGAACTCGGAACGCAGGCGCGCCACCTGCTCAACGGTCAGGCCCGAGTAAGAGAACATGCCGCGTTGACGCGCCACGAAACTGAAATCGTTCCCTGGCGCCTTTTTGGCCAGCAGCTCGACCATTTGCAGGCGCATGCCGCGAATGCGCAGGCGCATTTCTGCCAGCTCGTCTTCCCACATGGCGCGCAGCTCAGGGCTGTTCAGCACAGCCGCCACGATGCTTGCGCCGTGGGTCGGCGGGTTGGAGTAGTTGGTGCGGATCACGCGCTTGACCTGGGACAGCACGCGGGCGCTCTCGTCCTTCGACTCGGTGATGATCGACAACGCGCCGACCCGCTCGCCGTACAGCGAGAACGACTTGGAGAACGAACTGGAAACAAAGAAGCTCAGGCCGGACTCGGCAAACAGACGCACGGCGGCGGCGTCTTCAGCGATGCCGTCACCAAACCCCTGGTAGGCCATGTCGAGGAACGGGATCAACTGCTTGGCCTTGACCACGTCCAGCACGTTCTGCCAGTCGGCCGGGGTCAGGTCGACACCGGTCGGGTTATGGCAGCAGGCGTGCAGCACCACGATGGAGCCCGCCGGCAACGCGTTCAGGTCTTCCAGCATGCCCGCACGGTTCACATCGTGGGTGGCGGCGTCGTAGTAGCGGTAGTTCTGCACCGGGAAACCCGCGGTTTCGAACAGCGCACGGTGGTTTTCCCAGCTCGGGTCGCTGATGGCGACCACAGCGTTGGGCTGCAATTGTTTGAGGAAGTCAGCGCCGATTTTCAGTGCGCCGGTCCCGCCTACCGCCTGGGTGGTGATGACCCGGCCAGCGGCCAACAACGGCGACTCGGCGCCGAACAGCAGTTTTTGAACGGCCTGGTCGTAGGCGGCAATACCGTCGATGGGCAAGTAACCGCGCGACGCGTGTTGAGCGACGCGAATGGTCTCGGCTTCGACAACGGCACGCAAGAGTGGAATTCTTCCCTCTTCGTTGCAGTAAACACCGACCCCCAGATTCACTTTGCTGGTTCGGGTATCGGCGTTGAATGCTTCGTTGAGGCCCAGGATAGGATCGCGTGGTGCCATTTCGACAGCGGAGAACAGGCTCATTATTACGGCGGCTCTGAATAGGGAATGGAGGGGGTGACAACGCTCCAGCCGATTGCACTAGAGCGGTGCACAAACGGGGAGCAAGTATAAGCCCGAACACGATTGGGGCAACAGGCGATTCCCGGATTTGCTCAAGTATTTCCGTTTATTTTCAGGCCACTGGTCTAATTGCAATCCGGGCCTGAATCGCCCTGTCAGCGACACGCCTTGAAACAGTCAGTCACCACCACCATATTTAGCCGTATCCTGTTTTTTTCCTGCGGCATGCGTCGTATGCAGTCTTTCTCGCGCTTTAAAGGTCCATGCCTTTATAGAGGCGAATCCAGAGGTCAGATATGTCCGATTTTCAGCTCGTTACCCGCTTTGAGCCCGCAGGCGATCAACCCGAAGCCATTCGCCAGATGATTGAAGGCATCGAAGCCGGTCTGTCACACCAGACCCTGCTCGGGGTGACCGGTTCGGGCAAGACCTTCAGCATCGCCAACGTGATTGCCCACGTGAACCGCCCGACCCTGGTGCTCGCGCCCAACAAAACCCTGGCGGCCCAGCTATATGGCGAGTTCAAGTCGTTCTTCCCTAACAACGCCGTGGAATACTTCGTTTCGTATTACGACTACTACCAGCCCGAAGCGTACGTGCCCTCCTCCGACACCTTCATTGAGAAGGACGCCTCGATCAACGATCACATCGAGCAGATGCGACTGTCCGCGACCAAGGCGCTGCTGGAGCGCAAGGACGCGATTATCGTCACCACGGTGTCGTGCATCTACGGCCTGGGCAGCCCCGAAACCTATTTGAAAATGGTGTTGCACATTGACCGCGGCGACAAACTCGACCAGCGCGAACTGCTGCGTCGCCTGGCTGACCTGCAATACACCCGCAACGACATGGACTTCGCCCGCGCCACATTCCGCGTGCGCGGCGACGTCATCGACATCTACCCGGCCGAATCCGACCTCGAAGCCATCCGCATCGAGCTGTTTGACGATGAGGTCGAGAGCATCAGCGCCTTCGACCCGTTGACCGGTGAAGTGATCCGCAAGATGCCGCGCTTCACCTTCTACCCCAAAAGCCACTACGTGACCCCGCGCGAAACCTTGCTCGATGCCGTTGAGGGCATCAAGGAAGAGCTCAAGGAGCGCCTCGATTACCTGCGCGCCAACAACAAGCTGGTCGAAGCCCAGCGCCTTGAGCAGCGCACCCGCTTCGATCTGGAAATGATCATGGAGCTGGGGTACTGCAACGGCATCGAAAACTACTCGCGCTACCTGTCGGGCCGTGAATCCGGTGCCCCGCCGCCTACCTTGTTCGACTACCTGCCGCCCGACGCGCTGCTGGTGATCGATGAGTCCCACGTCAGCGTGCCGCAGGTCGGCGCCATGTATAAGGGCGACCGTTCACGCAAGGAAACCCTGGTGGAATACGGCTTCCGCCTGCCGTCGGCGCTGGACAACCGGCCCATGCGTTTTGACGAGTGGGAGCGCATCAGCCCGCAAACCATTTTTGTCTCGGCCACCCCCGGCAACTACGAAGCCGAACATGCGGGCCGGGTGATCGAACAGGTGGTGCGTCCGACCGGTCTGGTGGACCCGCAAATCGAGATCCGCCCCGCCCTGACCCAGGTCGACGATTTGCTGTCGGAGATCACCAAGCGCGTGGCGCTGGAAGAACGCGTGCTGGTGACTACGCTGACCAAGCGCATGTCCGAAGACTTGACCGACTACCTGGCGGACCACGGCGTGCGGGTGCGCTACCTGCACTCGGACATCGACACCGTGGAACGGGTCGAGATCATCCGCGACCTGCGTCTGGGGGTGTTTGACGTGCTGGTGGGGATCAACTTGCTGCGTGAGGGCCTGGACATGCCGGAAGTGTCGCTGGTGGCGATTCTCGACGCGGACAAAGAAGGCTTCCTGCGCTCCGAGCGTTCGTTGATCCAGACCATCGGCCGTGCGGCGCGAAACCTCAATGGCCGGGCGATCCTGTACGCAGACCGCATCACCGGCTCCATGGAGCGGGCGATCGGCGAAACGGAACGGCGCCGGGAGAAGCAAATCGCGTTCAACCTCGCCAACGGCATCACCCCCAAAGGCGTGTTTAAGGACGTGGCCGACATCATGGAAGGCGCGACCGTGCCGGGCTCGCGCAGCAAAAAACGCAAAGGCATGGCCAAAGCCGCCGAAGAAAACGCCAAGTACGAAAACGAACTGCGTTCGCCCAGCGAAATCAGCAAGCGGATTCGTCAGTTGGAAGAAAAAATGTACGCCCTGGCCCGCGACCTGGAGTTCGAAGCCGCGGCGCAAATGCGCGACGAAATCGGCAAGCTGCGTGAGCGTTTGTTACAGGTGTAAGCCGGGCGCCAGCGGTTACAGACGGCCATGCACCGCCTGGCGCCGCGGCGCCTGCCCCGAATAAGCAAGGATATTTCCCCGCGTCGCACCGACGCGACCGACAAGGATGACCATGACAGCCGCCGTTACCCAAAAGCCCCTCGTTCCAGGACGCCTTGAACAGAGGTCGACCCGTCTGGCGTTCTTTATTGCCGGGTTCGGCGTGGCGGCCTGGGCGCCGTTGGTGCCCTATGCCAAAGCCCGAGCGGGCCTGGACGAAGCCACGTTGGGCCTGCTGCTGCTATGCCTGGGGGCCGGTTCGATTCTGGCTATGCCCATCGCGGGCATGCTGGCGTCCCGTTACGGCTGCCGCAAGGTCACCATCGCCGGCACGCTGCTGATTTGTCTGGCGCTGCCCCTGCTGGCCACCGCCAGCACCGTCGCGCTGCTGATTGCCACACTGTTTGTGTTTGGGGCCGGTTTGGGGGTCGTGGATTCCACGGTCAACCTGCAAGCCGTGATCGTCGAACGCGCCAGCGGCCGCAACATGATGTCGGGCTTCCATGGCCTGTTCAGCGTGGGCGGGATTGCCGGTGCGGCGGGGGTCAGCGCCTTGCTGGCGCTGGGGCTTACGCCGCTGTGGGCAATTGCCGTGGTGATTGTGCTGTTACTGGCTGCGCTGGCCAAAGCCGCACCGCACCTGCTGCCGTATGGCAGTGAAAGCAGTGGCCCGGCCTTTGCCATCCCCCACGGCGTGGTGCTGTTTATCGGGGTCCTGTGCTTCATCGTCTTTCTGGCCGAAGGCGCGATGCTCGACTGGAGCGCCGTGTTCCTCAGCGCTGAAAAACACATCGGGGATGCTTATGCGGGCTTGGGCTATGCCGCCTTCGCCGTGACAATGACCGCCGGACGCTTGCTGGGCGACACCCTCGTCAGGCGCCTGGGGCCGACCCGGGTGATCGTGCTGGGGGGGTCGCTCGCGGCGCTGGGCCTGGCGCTGGCCACGCTGGCTCCGGGCTGGGAAGTGGCGCTGCTCGGTTACGCGCTGGTGGGCGCCGGGTGCTCCAACATTGTGCCGGTGCTGTACTCCGCCGTGGGCAAGCAAACCGTGATGCCCGAACACATCGCCGTGCCGGCGATCACCACGCTGGGCTACGCCGGGATCCTCGCGGGCCCTGCGGCCATCGGGTTCGTCGCGCACGCCAGCAGTTTGAGCGCGGCGTTCCTGATAATCGCCGCCCTGCTGGTGGCCGTGGCCATCAGCGGGCGGATCTTGCGGGTGTGAAGCCGTTACGACGGCGCGTTTAAAACCCGACGCTCGCCTGCACGAAGAACGTGCGCGGCTCGCCCAGGTACATCCCCGAGTTATTGTCGCTGGAGCGCGTGAAGTACTGCTGATTGAACAGGTTCTTGATCCCCGCCCCGAGCTTCAGGTTCGAGGCTTGCGGCCCGAAGTCATACCCGACGCGGGTGGCCCAGGTGGCATAACCCGGTATATCGCCGTACTGGCCGTCCGCGGTCGGCTCGGTGATGTAGACCCCGCCAGTGCCCGGCGCCCGCTGTTTGGACTGGGCAAACATGTCCAGGTTGTAAGTCCAGCGATTAACCGCATAGCGCATGCCAAGGTTAAGCACGTGTCGCGAATACAGCGGTAAGTCGCGCCCCTTGAAGTTGAGAATGTCGCCTTCGGACGTGGCCTTGGTGTAGGTAAACGCCGCATTCACGGTCAACCCGTCCAGACGCGGGTCCAGACTGGCCAGGTCGTAGTGGACTGACGTCTCCAGCCCTTGGTGCTTGGTGGCCCCCAGGTTGGTCCAGCCAATGTCGTTGCTGATGTATTGCAGCTCGTCGGCAAAATCAATGTAGAACAGCGTGATTTCCCCGCCCCACACGCCGTTGTCGTAACGCGTCCCCAACTCGTACGTCTTGGCCTTCTCGGGCTTGAGCCCCGCCGCTGTCTGATCGCCAACGCCGCCCTGCCCCAGCTGGAAATACTGCAAGCTGCCAAACGAAGTTTCGTAGTTGGCGAACAGCTTCCAGGCGTCAGACAGGTGGTACATCACGCTCAACGCCGGTAGCGCTTCGTTGCTGTCGATGCTGCGTTTCTTCTCTTGCACCGGCTTGCCTTTGGCGTCCAGTACAGGCCGGTCGTGCCATTGGGTACTGATGCGCTCAAAGCGAATACCCGGCGTCACGGTCCAGTTGCCCACGTCGATCTTGTCGTCGATGTAGAACGCGTTGGCCTCGGTGCCGCCAGTGCGGTCCTGATGCGCATGACCGTCACCCTTGGGCCCGACCACCGGCACGTTGTTGACCAACTGCAGCTGACTCGCCTGTTCGTGCATCGCTTCTTTCAAATAGCGATAGCCGACCCCGACTTCCTGAGTCACGGGGCCAAGGGTGAACACGCGGGACAGGCGCGGCTCGATGCCGAAGGTGTGGTAATTGCGCGGGTAGGACACCAGCGTGTCCAGGTTGCGCGAGGCAATGGTGCTGCCGCGAAAGCTGTCGGTGTAGTAAGTCAGCACTTCAAATTGGGTCTGCTCGTCGATCTGGCGCAGGTACTTGAAGGACACGTCCTTACGCCGACCGCTGAAGCCGTCATAGTCGCGCACCGACTGATACGGGTCGGCATCGAACTGCGCCTGGGTCAGGCCGCCCGGCATGTCGGCCGTGGCGTCGTAGTAATGAAAATTGAGGCTGAAGTCGTCCTGGTCGGTGGGCGCCCAATGGGTTTTGAGCAACACGTCATCGATGTCGTTGTCGTTGTTGCGCGCGCGGTAACCATCGCCCTTGACCCCGGAGTACAAGAGCGCGGCGCCAATGCCATTGTCCGCCGTGCCTCCCAGAAACGCGGTTTCCATGTGTTTCCAGCCGCCACGCTCCGAGGTTTCGAGGGTGGTGCCGACTTCACCCTGAAAAGTTTCGGGGATGGCGCGGGTCACGAAGTTGATCACGCCCCCCACGTTCTGTGGCCCGTAACGCACCGAACCGGCACCGCGCACCACGTCGATGCTGTCCAGGTTGCCCGCCGAAATCGGCGCCATCGACAACTGCGGCTGGCCATAGGGCGCGAAGGCCGCCGGGATGCCGTCAATCAGCACCGTGGAGCGTGGCGACAGGCGCGAGGTCAGGCCGCGCACCCCCACGTTCAGGGAAATATCACTGCCGCCGGTGCCGTTGGAATCCTGCACTTGAACGCCGGGGATGCCCTTGAGCACATCGCGCACATTCATTGCCCCTTGTTCGACCATCGCTTCGCGGCGCACCACGGTGCGGGCGCCCGGGTGGTTTTGCACCACCGCCTGATTGGCATCGCCCAGCCAGTCGCCCACCACTTTCACATCCAGCGGGGCCAGTTCAAGGGTGCCGCTGGCTGACGAGGCATGGCTGACCGGCGCTTCACGCAGGGTCACGGCATCACCGTCCAGGGCGTAACTCAAGCCGCTGCCTTGCAGCAGTTGCGCCAGCGCCTCTTGCGCAGACAGCTTGCCGTTCACCGCAGGCGCCTGTTTGCCCGCCACCATGTCCGGGTTGAAAAACACCTGCAAGGCGGTCTGTTGGGCCCATTGGCTCAACGCACTTGCCAGCGGCTGGGCCTGAATGTGAATGGCGCCGGATGTGTCCTCCCCGGCGACTGCAACAGGCAGAGCAGCATTGACGGCCAGCGCCAGTGCCAAGGGCAGCCAGCACGCCCGGCCACCACGAGGCGGGGTACTCAAAGCGCAGTTGAACGAAGAGAAGCGCCCACGAAGCTTGTTATTTTTCACGTCGAGTCTTGCCCTATTGATCGCATCTGAAGTGCGACTGTTAATGCAAACCAGTCTCAGTTGCTCAAGAAGACGAAGAACTCAAAAAAAACCTGAATTCAGCGGGCAATTATTTCCTGACTGCCGTCTTCGCGGGCGCGAATCGCCACCGGCAGGATCTTGGGCAATGCCCTGAGCAGTGCGTCGGTGTCATCCACCTTGAACACACTGGACACACGCAACTGCGCCAGCGCAGGGCTACTCACCTGCAACGGCTGTGCGCGATAGCGCGACACTTCGGCCGCCACTTCACCGAGGGTCGCGTTATCAAACACCAATTGGCCTTTGCGCCAGGCCGTCAGTGCCTGAGCGTTCACAGCCTGCACCGCCGCGACGTGCCCCTGGGCACTTACCTGTGTGCCCTGACCGGCCGTCAGGTTGACCCGGGTCTGCGGGTCGACGCCCTGCACCTGCACATGGCCCGACTCAACGGCCACCCGCGCCTGCTCGCCATCGCGGCGGACATCAAAGCGGGTCCCGGTGACCGTGATCTGCCCCGGACCCGCCTGCACCACAAACGGTCGGGCGCTGTCATGGGCCACGCTGAACATGGCTTCGCCTTCGCTCAAGTCCACATGGCGTCGGTCAGCCTCGAAACTGACCTGCACCCGGCTGCGGCTGTTGAGTTCGAGGGTGGAGCCGTCGGGCAATGTCACTACGCGCCGTTCCCCCGGCGCAGTGGCAAAGGCCGCCTGATAAGACGATGAGGACAGTTGATACCCCCAAAAACCGGCCCCGGCCGCAAGCGCCATCAGGCTGGCCGCCAACCCGTAACGCAACAGACCGCGCCGCCTGAGCGGCGCTGACGGGGTTGCGCACAGGGCCTGCAAGCGCGACGCAGGCAGTGTGTCGAGGGCCGACCACATGTTCAACAACCACTGGTACTCGGCTTCATGGCGTGGGTCTTGCCCGCGCCAGGCGGCCAGCTCGCGCTGCTGCCCGGCCGTCAGGCTGCCCGCTTGCGCCCGCGCAAACCACGTGGCGGCAGCCTCGCGCACGCAGGCATGGTCGCCCGCGCCCGGCGTCTCTGGGTCGGTGGTGGGACGATCACACTCGCCAGTTGAGCGGATCACGGAGCCTCCACGCGTTCACGCAGATGGCGCAGGGTGCGGATCATATATTTTTCCACCATGTTTTTGGTCAGCCCCAGCCGCTCGGCAATTTCGGCCTGGGTCAGCCCTTCGATCTTCTGCCACACAAACACCTTGCGGCAGTTGAGGGGCAACTCCTGCAAGGCCCTTTCGACCGACTCGGCCAACTGCAACGCACGCATGAACTGCTCCGGGTCGCCTGTCTCCGACGCGCTAGGGGGCATGGTTGCCCGTTCCTTGGCGTCGCGGCGTTCTGCGCGGCGAAAGTCGTCGACCGCAATATTGCGGGCGGTCTGATGCAGATAGGCACGCGGCTGCTCGACCGTGGCCGAATCGGTTTCGAGCACGCGCACGAACGTGTCATGGGCCAGGTCCTGTGCCTGCTGACGATTGCGCAGGCGGCGAGTCCAGGTGCCAATCAACTCTTCGTAATGTTCAAAAAAGCCCGTTTTACGGGGCGGCTTATGGGTCATTGCCATGGGCTGCGAAGGCGGGGCGCGAATAGTAATGCTTCCTATTATGCCCAGCAATCATTACGTCCTAACGCTGCACGCTCGCCAGCAATCGCTGCTCCACCTGAAGGCCGCGTGCAAACCCGAACCCGCGTGCCGTGAGCAAACCGACCAGTCCCATGAGGGCGCAGAACGCCACGCAGACCCACGGGCTCCACGGCATCAGCGCAATCAGCAACAGGGGCGTGGTACTGGCCCACAGTGCGTAAGCGATGTTGTAGGTGAAGGAAATCCCCGACACCCGAATCGGTGCGGGAAACAACCCCACCATCACCGACGGCACCACCCCGACGATGCCGCAGGTCAGCCCGGCAAACGCATAGGCCAGGCCCGGCAAGGCCCACTGCCCCACCAGGCTGGCGTACAGCACGCCAATGCCCAGCGGCAGCAACAGGCTGTACAGCACGATACTGCGCCACACACCGATGCGGTCCACGATCAACCCGGCCAGCACACAGCCCAGATTCAGGAACACGATCCCCAGACTGCTGAGCGCAAAGGTGTGACGGGCGTCCATGCCAAAGCGCTGCTGCATGACGGTCGGGGTAATCACCACAAACACCACCACCGCACTGGTCAGCACACACGTCAGCAATGCCGCTGGCAGCAAGGCTCTTCGATGGTCGCGTAGCACCGTGCGCAGCGGGAACGGCGCCCTGCCCTCGTTGCGTTCGCGCAGCGCCAGAAACACCGGGGTTTCGCTCAGCCAGCGGCGCAACCACACGCCAATAACCCCGAATACCCCGCCCAGCAGGAACGGAAAACGCCACGCGTAATCAAGGATTTCGGCCGGGGTAAACACCTGCGCCAGCAACGTGGCGGTCAGGGCGCCCAGCAAATAGCCGAAGGTCAGCCCGGCCTGCAAGAAGCCCAGCGCATACCCGCGTCGGCCTGCCGGGGCATGCTCGGCCACAAACACCCAGGCACTGGGCACTTCGCCCCCCACCGCTGCACCTTGCAGAATGCGCAGCGCCAACAGAATCAACGGTGCGAAATACCCGATGTCGGCATAGGTGGGCATGACCCCGATCAGCAGGCACGGCAGCGCCATCATCAAAATACTGAGGCTGAACACCCGTTTACGCCCCAAATGGTCGGCAAAGTGCGCCATCAGAATTCCGCCCAGCGGACGCGCCAGATAGCCGGTCACAAAAATGCCGAAACTTTGCAGCAGGCGCAGCCACTCGGGCATGTCCGGCGGGAAAAACAGCTGACTGAGGGTCAGGGCGAAAAACACGAAAATGATGAAATCGTAAATTTCCAGCGCCCCGCCCAAGGCCGCCAGGCCAAGGGTCCGGTAGTCGGACCGGGAAAATCGCACCGAAGAGGCTTGAGTATCAGCAGGCATAAATACGCTCAATAGGAAGGGGGCACGCCTCAACAGACGCTGCGCTCAGGGGCGCGAGCATAGCAAATCCACACCCCGGTTCTTCAACCCCGACCTCAGCGCTGCGCCGGGGCCGATGCCTCCCAGCCACCGCCCAGCGAGGCATACACGTCCACCAGCGACAGCGACACCGCCGCGGTGCTGTCCACCCACGCCGCTTCGTTGGCCAACAACGCGTTTTGCACGGTCATCACGTTAAGGAAATCCACCGTGCCCTGTGCGTATTGCTGGTGCACGCTGTCCAGCGCTCGCTGGCTGTGCCGCACGGCCTGCTGCAGACTGTCGCGCCGCTGCTGGCTGGCCTGATACGCCACCAGCGCATCATCCACCTCATGCCAGGCGCGTAGCACGGTGTGCTGATACTGGACCGCCGCCTCTTGCTGACGCCCTTCCTGCAACTGCAACGCCCCCTGCAACCGCCCGCCTTCGAACACCGGCAGACTCAGGCCGGGCCCGAACGCAAAACTGCGCGAGCCCCAACTGCCCAGATCCGACAACTGCAGGGCTTGAAACCCGAGGTTGCCGGATAGCGTGATGCGCGGATAAAAATCGGCCCGGGCCACACCTATGGACGCCGTTGCGGCGTGCAAGTGCGCGTCAGCCCCGCGGATGTCCGGGCGACGTTGCGCCAGCTCGCTCGGCACACCAATGGGTACATCGCCCTGGTACGACGGCACTTGCCCAGGGGGTGCCAATTGCGCCTGCAAGGCACGCGGCGCCTTCCCCAGCAACAGGCTCAGGGCATTGATCAACTGCGCGCTGTTTTGCTGCAACGGCGCCAGGCGCGCTTGCATCTCGGCCACTTGCGAGGCGGCTTCAGACACTTCCAAATCCGTGGCGACGCCCTCCTGCACTTGCAGTTGGGTCAGCTCCAGCGTGCGTTGCGCAATCTTCAGGTTCTGCTCCACCACCGCCTGCGCCTGCTGGGTGCCGCGCAACTGGATGTACTGCTGCGCCGTTTGCCGGATCACCAGCAATTGCACGCCGTGCCGGTCTTCCTCGGCCATGCGCACCGAGGCGTCGGCCGCCTCCACTGAACGTTTGACGCGCCCCCACAGGTCAGCTTCCCAACTGAACCCCAGGCCACTGTTCCACAGGTTGAACGCCTGTTTACCGCTGCGGCCCGACGGGTCGTTCAAGCCCCGCTGACTATTACGGCCGCGGCTGTACTCCAGCCCTGCGTCCACCGCTGGCAGTGAATCGGCCGCAATCTGGCGACGCAGGGCGCGGCTTTGCTCAAGCCGACTGGCGGCCCGTTGCAGGTCGAAATTACTGCGCAGCGCGTCACGCACCAACGCCGACAGGTGCGCATCACCAAAACGGTCCCACCAACGCGGGTCGACCTCCCCTTCAACGGCCCGGCTGTGCCCCGCTTCACCGGGCGTGAGCGCCCAATGGGCGGCCAGCGGCGTGGTCGGAGTCTGATAGTCCGGGCCCATCACGCAACCGGTCAGGTTCAAGGCGCAGTAACCGGCCACGGCGCAGGCCAATCCACCGAGCTTCATCGCGCACTCACCTGTTCGGCCGGGGTCGAGGCCGTGTCGATGGCCGCGTCCACCGACATGCCCAAGCGCAGTTGGCTGGCCAGCGGCTGATGGGGATCCAGGGCGATTTTCACCGGCACCCGTTGCACCACCTTGGTGAAGTTGCCCGTGGCGTTGTCCGGCGCGATGGCCGAAAACGTCACGCCCGTGGCCGGGGCAATGCTCTTTACCGTGCCGAGCAGGGTTTCTCCGGGGAAGGTATCGACGTTGATGGTCACCCGCTGGCCAGGGCTCATGCGGGTCAATTGGTTTTCCAGAAAATTGGCCACCACATAGGCCTGCGCCAGCGGCACCACGGCCATGACCGTGTCGCCGGGCTTCACGTAGGCCCCAAGCCGCAGGCTGCGACGCCCGACCACCCCATCAAAGGGAGCCACCACGCGGGTGTGCGACAAGTCCAGTTCGGCGCGCGCCAACACGGCCTGGGCGTGTTGCACCGAAGCCTGGGCGGCGGTGTGTTCGGCCACCAGCACGCGGGTTTGCTGACGCGCCGCCTCCAGCGCGGCCTTGTGTTGCGCCAACAACGCCCGCGCCGTTTGCGAGCGATTTTTGGCCTGCTGCGAATTTTGCAGCGTCCCGGCGCCCTGCCCGGCCAGGTGTTCGTAGCGCTGCAACTCATGGGCCGCAAACTCCACCTGTGCCAGATCCGCGTCCACCGTGGCGTTGGCCTGTTCGATCAGCGACCGCTGACGCTCCATCATGGCCAGTGCATTGGCCTGTTGCGCCTGCGCTGTGGCCACGTTGGCCCGGGCTGCCTGAACCTCAGCTTGGTAGTCCTGCGGGTCGATGCGCGCCAGTAACTGGCCCGCCTTGACCGGCTGATTGTCCTGCACCAGCACCTCGTCAATAAACCCCGCCACTTTCGGCGCCACCAGCGTGAAGTCAGCACTCACGAAGGCATCATTGGTGCTTTGCACCCCGGTGGTGCCAAACACCAGCCGCCACAGGCCATACAGCACCACGACCGCCAGCAGTCCCAGCCCGGCCTTCAGCACAGGCGTGCGCGCACTTGTTGTACTCATTTCATGACTCCACACAGGTTCAGCGTGCGGCCCGTGGCGGGTAAATCCGCGTCGGGCCGAAAGGGATTAGAACGATCAGCAGCACGGCCAGACCGGCCATGCACAGGTAAAGGTCAGACGAGGTCAGCACCATCGCCTGCTGGTGCACGCGGTGCGCCAGATCGGCGCTGTCGCTGACCCACGGCGAATTGCCGAGCCGGTCCACCAGCATCATCGAGTGAAAGTGTTCGCGGTTGACGGTGAGCACCTGCAACAAACTGCCCGCCGCCATGGCCGCGAACCCTTTGACCGTGTTGAACCAGGCCGACGCAAACGGCCCGTCCGCCGGGTTCAGGCTGCCCGTGGCGAGCATCAACAGCGGGATCACCGCCATGGGCTGGGCAATGATTTGAATCGCTTGCAGCGCGTAGAAATTGTCGCGATTCCACACCGACGTCACCTGTGAACCCAGGCCGCAGGCCAGCGCCAACAAGGCCAGGCCGATGGCCAACACCCATCGGCAATCCACCCGACGCAGGTTGCACAGCGCGACCACCAATGGCAGCGCGATCAATTGCGGCACCGCCACCAGCAGCATCACCGGCGCGGTGTCCAACGGTCGGTAACCCTGGATCTGTGCCAGATACGCAGACGGAATCTTGATCACCGCCAGCAGCACGAACAGCACCCCGCCCAAGGTGATCAACGCATGCGCAAGGTTGCGGATCTTGAGCAACTGCAACTTGAAAAACGGCAGCGGGTGCGACCACTCATTGATGAAAAACAGCACCAGCAGTCCCAGCCCGCCGACGATGAACACCCGGATCATCGACGACTCAAACCAGTTCATCCGCTGACCCAGTTCCAGCCCCAGCACCAGCATGATCAATCCCGGTAGCCCCAACAGCAGGCCGCGCCAGTCAAATTGCTTGAAACGCTCAAGGCGCAGCGGGTCTTGCGGCAAGCCCCAGGCGACACAGGCCATGGCCAGCAGGCTCAACGGAATGATTTGCCAGAACGCCCATTGCCACCCGGCGTATTCCACCCACCAGGCCGACAGCGGCGTGCCAAAACTGGGGCCAAACGTGGCGGTCAGCGCGTAACTGCCCAATCCGTACAGGCGAATCCCCGGCGGCAAAAACCGCAGCGCCACCGACATCAGCATCGGCGGCAGAGCGCCCCCGGCGAAGCCTTGCAGGGTGCGCAACAGCATCAGCACCTCGACATTGGGGGCCAACGGGCAGAGGATGCCCAGCAGCAAAAAAGCACCGATCGCACACAGGGTGAAACGCCTCAGGGAAAACGTGGCCGCGCACCACGGCGCAAAGGCCATGGCGCTGATCGAGGTCGCGGAATAGACCGCCAGCAGCCAGGTGCTGTCGTCATAACTGATGCCCATCGCGCCGCGAATATCCGGCATCGCCACCTTGGTGACGTTTTCGTTGAAGCCTGACACCAGCACCGCCAGCAGCACACCCACCAGCCCGGTGAAAATCCGCAGGCCAAACGCCGCGCTGATGGCCGGGGCCGCTGCCGGGGCGGTGGGCACACCGACGTTCAACGCCGTCACTGTCCAGCTCCCGCCGCGCACACCCGCGCACTGTTAACACCGCCGTACATGGCTGACTCCGTCACCTTTAAAGATGACGAAAAGTTTAATCAGCACAAACCGTTATAAAAATTGATCTCTCGGCACGTCTGGATTGCAGCAAACGCAATCCACCACCGCGATTTACGCCGTGGCGTTATCGCACAGGGTTTTGAGGGTGCGTCGCAGCCAGCGGTGGGCGTGATCGTTATCGAGCCGCGGGTGCCACGCCTGAGTGATTTCGACCGGTTTCAACGGGATGGGCAGCTCAAAGGCCCGCAGCTTGAGGCCAAGGGGCTCGAGGGTTTTGAGCAACAATTGCGGCATCAACGGCAGGATCAGCTCCGAATTGGCCAAGGCAAAAATCGCTGAATAGAACGTCGGCGTGGTGAACAGCACCCGACGCTCAAGGTCCATTTCGGCCAGCACTGCATCAATCGGCCCACGGGCGCGGCCCCGGCGCGAGACGCTGATGTGGTCGTACCCGGCAAATCGCTGCGCGGTGATGGCCTGATCGAAAATCGGATGCCCTTCGCGCGCCAGCCCCACAAACGGGCAGGTAAACAGCCGCTGCACCTTGAGGTCCGCACTCACCGGTAGCGTGGCACCGATGGCCAGATCGATCCGCCCTTCACTCAGGGCTTCATCGTCGGTAAACCCTTCGGGCACCACCCGCAGCGCGGCATTGGGCATCTCCAGCGCCATTTGCCGGCGCAACGCACCGCCATAGACCCCGAAGAACACATCGTTGGCGCGGATGCTGAAGGTGCGGTCCAACTGGCTCAAGTCGCTGTTCTGACTCTGGGTAAACACCCCGTGCGCCAGTTCCACCACGCCACGCACCTGCTCGCGCAACTCCAGTGCACGCGGCGTAGGCACCAGCCCGCGCCCGGAGCGCACCAAAATAGGGTCATTCAGGGCGTCGCGGATGCGCGTCAGGGTGCGGCTCATGGCCGGGGCGCTGAGGTTCATGCGCCGCGCAGCGCCCACCACCGAGCCCTCTTCGAGCAGCACGTTGAGGGCCACCAGTAAATTCATGTCAGGTATGTGCATGGGGCCGAAGGTTAGCGCCTAAGCGTTGACGTGAACAGTTGCAGACCGCCCGCGGTGTCCATCCCGTGCTCGAAAACGCACCATTGTTGCGCATCAGGTAAAACTGTTTCGCGCCTCCTTAGCTAGCTAACTAAGTGGCCCATTGATACATTCTCGTCCGTCAGGTCAGTCCTGACGCTCTCTTTGGTTGAGATAGTTGGCCATTACCGGATCCCCATGATGGTAATGGCCTTTTTTACGCCCGCTTGCTCAGCCTCCCCCTGTCTGCTGGTCTTTTCTGCCGCCTTTGTCGTGCACGGACTTTTCCTGCGCTGAACTTAAACCGCCGATTGTGCGAATCGTCCCACGACCGTAGAGTCCCTTTGCACCTCCCTAAAAAGATGCCTGGCCACGCCCGTGCTCAGGCGCGCGATAACAAAAAAGGGCTTGAGATGAATCACATTCCTGCGCAACACCCTGACCCCGACGATCAGGCACTGGACGGGGCTTATCGTAAAACCGCGTGGCGCGTCATGCCGCTGTTGATGGTCTGCTTTCTGGTGGCCTATCTGGACCGTGTCAACGTGGGGTTTGCCAAGCTGCAAATGCTCGATGACTTGGCGTTCAGCGAGGCCGTGTACGGGTTGGGCGCCGGGATATTTTTCATCGGCTATCTGATGTTTGAAGTGCCCAGCAACATCGCCCTGCACCGCTTCGGCGCCCGGCGCTGGATCGCGCGGATCATGGTGACCTGGGGCTTGCTGTCCGCCGCCATGATGTTCGTACAGACCCCCTGGAGTTTTTACGCGCTGCGCTTTCTGATTGGCGTGGCTGAAGCGGGGTTCTTCCCCGGCATTATTTTCTACCTCACCACCTGGTTTCCCGGACACCGGCGCGGGGTGATGGTGGCGCTGTTTATCTGCGCCCTGCCGATTTCCAACCTGCTGGGGTCGCTGATTTCCGGCTACATCATGCAGTACATGAACGGCGTCGCCGGTTACGCCGGCTGGCAATGGCTGTTCGTGATCGAAGGCTTGCCGGCCGTGTTTCTGGGCATGGCCGTGTTCTGCCTGCTGCGCGACCGGATTGCCGACGCCAGCTGGCTGAGCGAAGCCGAAAAGCGCGGTATGCAAGCCGCGATTGACCGCGACAACCAGAGCAAACAGGGGCACTCGGTGCGCGAGGGGCTGCTTAACCCAAAAATCTGGTTGTTGGGCGCGGTGTATTTTTGCCTGGTGATGGGCCAGTACATCATCAGCTTCTGGATGCCCACCATCATCCGCAACAGCGGCATCGACCAACCGTGGGTGATCGGCCTGTTGTCGGCCATTCCCTTTGCCGCAGCCGCCGTGGCAATGGTGCTGGTGGGCCGCAGTTCAGACCGCCATCACGAGTACCGCTGGCACGTAGCGATCTGCGCGACCCTTGGCGCGGCTGGCGTGCTGTTCGGCACGTTGTTGGGTGACAACCTGTGGCTGGCCATGATCGGCCTGACGGTCGGCACCGCGGCAATGATCAGCAGCCTGCCGGTGTTCTGGGGCATGCCGACCGCCGTGGTAGGCGGCGCGGCGGCGGCCGCCGGGATTGCCTTGATCAACTCGATGGGCAACGTGGCGGGCTTCTTCGCCACCATCGTGGTGGGCTGGATGACCCAGCTCACTGGCAGCACTCAAGCGGCGATGTACATGATGGCGGCCGTGCTGGTGATGGGCGGCGCGCTGGGCTTGTGCGTGCCCAAGGCCAGACTCGACCTGCGCAGCGCAGCACCTGTCGCGGCGGCGCAACGCCCTTGAGCGTCAGGTCGGCCCGTTGCTCAACCGGCGACTGCCGGGCCATTGCCCCTGCTCACCCATGCGGTTGACCACCTCCCCGATCAGCGCGGCCACTGCCTCACGCGCCGGGGTCGGCGGCATGCGGGTCGACACGCAGATGCCCAGCGTGCGATACAGCGCCGGGCAATCGACGCGGTGGGCGGTGAGGCGCCCCTCTTCAAGCTCGCGACGGGCCAGGTTGAGCGGCATCAAGGTCGGGCCCAACCCAGCTTGCACTGCACTTTTGAGGATGTGTACCGAGTTGACTTCCAGCGCGGGAGGCGCCGCACACACGCCATGGCGGGCCGCCACGCGCTCGACAATCGCCCGCGTGCAATGGCCGTGGGCCGCGCCCGGCCAGACCAGCGGCCGGGCAAACGCCTGCTCCAGGTCGAGCACCTGACCGGCAGGCCACGGGTCATCCGCGGGCGCGCACAGCCAGTAGAAGTCTTCTTCGAGCAACGGGGTGAACGCGATCTCGGGCGGCAGCTCGGCATCGGTGAACAGCGCCAGATCGATACGCCCGTACAACAGCTGCTCGAACAGGTTGCCGGTCAGCTCTTCATTGAGGTTCAGCCGCACTTGCGGGTAGCGCGTGGCCACCTCGCGCAGCAACGGCAAGGCCAACGGGCTGGCCACACTCTGCGGCAGCGCTACCACCACCGGGCCGCTGACCGCTTGCGCCGAATCCAGCACCGCGTTGCGGGCGTCCTGCAGGTGCTTGAGGATGCCCTGGGCGTATTCGTAAAACACCTTGCCCGGCGCGGTGGCCGTCACACCGCTGTGGCTGCGGTGCAACAGTTGCACCCCCAGCTCTTTCTCAAGGTCGAGGATCTGCTTGCTCAGGGCGGACTGGGCGACAAACACGTCGCGGGCCGCCCCACTGAGGCTGCCGTTGTCGAGAATGGCGACGAAATACTTGAGCTGACGAATTTCCATGCCGCGGATTCTATACACGCCGCGATTGCAGCGTCACCTGACAATCCCGGCGAGCAGCGCGCCCACGCGTCGTGTTAATCGCGCCGGAAAATCTTGCCGGGGTTCATCAGCCCTTTCGGGTCCAGCGCGTGCTTGATCGACTGCATCACATCCACCGCGTTTTGCCCGTGTTCAACGGCCATGTAATCGCGCTTGGTCAGGCCAATCCCGTGCTCGCCGGTGCAACTGCCTTCACAGGCAATCGCGCGCTCGGCCAAACGATGGGCGACCGCCTCGGCACGGGCCACTTCGTCCGCGTCATGGGGGTCCACCAGTATCAGCGCATGGAAATTGCCATCGCCCACATGGCCAAAAATGGGTGCCAGCAAGCCGTTTGCGTGCAAGTCGGCAGCCGTGGCTTCAATGCACTCGGCCAAGCGCGAGATCGGCACCACCGAATCGGTGGTCAACGAGCGACACCCCGGACGCAGCGCCACCGAGGCGAAGTAGGCATCGTGCCGCGCCTGCCATAAGCGGGTGCGGTCCTCCGGGTTGACGGCCCATTCGAAGTCCTGCCCGCCGTGTTCATCGGCCACCATGCGCACGGTTTCTATCTGTTCCTTGACCCCGGACTCGGAGCCGTGCAGCTCGAAAAACAACGACGGGGCTTCGCGCAAATCGGTGTGGCTGTAGGCGTTGATGGCTCGCACCGTCAGGGCGTCGATCAGCTCAATGCGGGCAATCGGCACCCCGAGCTGGATGGTCTGAATCACCGTGCGCACCGCATCGTCCACCGTGGGGAAGGTGCAAATCGCCGCTGAAATGGCTTCCGGCAAGGGGTGCAGTTTGACGGTCAATTCGGCAAACGTGGCCAGCGTGCCGCCCGAGCCCACCAGCAAATGCGTGAGGTCGTAGCCGGCCGACGACTTGCGTGCCCGGCCGCCGGTTTTAATCACCCGGCCATCGGCCAGCACGGCGGTCATGCCCAGCACGTTCTCGCGCATGGTGCCGTAACGCACCGCATTGGTGCCCGAGGCCCGGGTGGACGCCATGCCCCCCAGCGAGGCATCCGCACCCGGATCAATCGGGAAGAACAAACCGGTGCCATGCAACGCCGCATTCAGCTGTTTGCGGGTGACGCCGGGCTGCACCGTGACATCCATGTCGTCCGGGCGAATTTCAAGCACCTGATTCATCCCCGACACGTCGATGCACACCCCGCCCTGCACCGCTTGCAACCAGCCCTCGAGCGAGGTGCCGCTGCCATACGGAATCATCGGCACGTCATGGGCATGGCACAGCCGGGAAACACTGACGATCTCGTCCAGGCTCTGCACAAACGCCACCGCATCCGGCGGTATTGGGCCCAGAGACGAAATGTCGCTGCCGTGGTGCTCGCGCACGCTGGCAGACGTCGACAAGCGGGGGCCCAACAGCGCCTGCAACGATTGCAGTAACGACGCGGGCAAGGGTGGGCGGGTCAGCGGTGCCTGGACAGCATTCATCAGCACTTCCTCTTTTATTTTTTTGGGTCAGTTGGCGTCATCTTATGCGCTGTACACGCGGCCCCGGCCATAGGAAATACAGAACGTGCCATCTGCAACCGGTATGGCCACGCCCGACGCGTGTGGAGGACTGCCCACCCTTGAACTAGGCTCCCTGCCCATTGCGGATCATGGGTGGGAGGCGACATGCACTTGGGCAAAAAGATCTCGACGCTGGAACAGTTGGCCTGTCGCTATTACCGCTGGATTCACGCGACCCGCATCAGCCTGGCGTTTTTAATCACCTTCGCGGGGATCCGCTGGTTCAAGCTCGAAGACGCCTCCTGGGCCTTGATTACCATGCTGATCGTGATGGGCCCGCTGCCGTACTGGGGCAATGTGTTCTCACGGGCCGTGCAACGAACCGGCGGTACGGTGATCGGCGCCGTGTCGGGGCTGGTGGCGCTGTACCTGGAGATGTATTCATTCCCCGCGATGCTGCTGTGGTGCGCGGTGGTGATGTTCGCGTGCGGCTACCTGACCCTGGGCAAACACCCCTACATGGCGCTGCTGATTGGCGCGACCCTGGCCGTGGTCAGTTGTTCGGCCCCCAATGACATGGACGCCGCCGTGTTGCGCAGCGCTTATGTCATGGCCGGCTCGATACTGGCGCTGATCTTCACCAGCATCTATCCGCAACGGGCCTACACCGACCTGCGCATCAAATTCAGCCAGAGCATGGGCACACTCAACGACCTGTATGAAGCCTACTTTTCGCCGCAGGTGCTGGAGCGCCCCCACCTGGACGACACACTCAAAGATGAGCTGGACGCGGTGGTCAAGTTGCGCAGTTACATCGCCGCCGCAAGCAACGAAAGCCACCTCAAGCAGGACGTTTTCAATGGCCTGCAAACGTTGCACCGCAATGTGGTCTCCACACTGATTCTGATGATCGATGCGTACTGGTCTTCCCGCGAAAATCATTTATTGATTAAAAACGAACCGGCCTTAAGTGACTTGCACCGCCTTATACCGTTGGCCTTGCAATCGTTACAAAACAAATTAGTCAGGGGCATTGGCGATAACGAAATCAGTTCACAGTTACGTAAAAGTTCGCACCAGTTACGCGAGTTGGCACTTAAGAGTATTAGCGGCAAAGAAATAGAAACGCCTTTTTATGCCTATGTATGGCTCAGCCTTGAAATGCTCAAACAACTGGCTGAATTGAACGATCAACTGCACGCGGCGCTTTACCATCCGGGACATAAACACTTGTTTAAAAACAACGAGCCGCCTGCGGACCATTGAGCGTCAGTGCGGCACATCCCAGGGTGAGCACGTCGCGACACATTATCGAATACCGATACAAAGACTACATTCAGACAGGAAAATACCTACAGCTAAATATGAAAAAAGAGCCGCGAACATGAAGATTTTTACCTGCCACATGGCCAAATAACATCTCTAAAACCCACCAAAACCCATAATAAAATCACCATAAACTACTGTTTTTAAAGCAATTATATAAATTTGATACGCTTTTAATATTCGTCAAGTGGTCCTGTGCGGCCTTTTTCCCTGCCTGGTAGTTGTTCATCGCTGCAAAATTATCGACTACGCTCTGATCGCGCCCGTCTTGATGGAACTGAACGGAAGAGCACATGACCACTGAACACACTCATACGTTTAAACACCTGATGCGCCGCCCCGTGGCAACGTGCTCAGTGTACGCGTCACATAACGTGCTCACGTTCAATAGCACCCCGAGAACGGTCGCCCTGCATCAACACTGCAAGACAACCGCCTGCGTGATCCCCGCTGTGTTGAATACAACCATTACCGCGTTAAGAAACCCTGCGCCACATTCAACCCGTTGCATCCTTGCCCGTTACCGAATGTTGAAACAAGGGTTTGTCCGTCTGACCGGCACATTGAAACTTAACGATTAAGCGCACTGTGAATAGGAGGGCTTATGCAGCTCACCCCGAGAGAAATCGACAAATTGATGATTTACACCTTGTCGGACGTGGCACTGCGACGCAAGGCGCGTGGTTTGAAGTTGAACTTTCCCGAGGCCGTTTCAATTATTACCGTCACGGCGCTTGAAGGGGCACGGGATGGCAAGTCGGTGGAAGACGTCATGACCGAGGCAGGCAAAGTACTGACCAAAGATGACGTCATGGAGGGTGTGAGCGACCTGATCCCCAACGTTCAGGTGGAAGCGATTTTTACCGATGGCAGCCGTCTGGTCACGGTTCACGACCCGATCAAATAACGGCCGAGCAGTCAAGCCGGTTAACGCCAAACACACCCGTTTGAGGATTCCGTCATGAGCAGCAAAAAGCCAGCATCCCCCCAACCTTCCCAATCACCGCATCAGGACACCCATCCTGACCACCACATCCCCCACGCCAAAAACCCTGGGGGTGTATCCACCGGCAATGAAAGCAATGTGCCGCTGGGCGGTTGCATCTACGCCAGCACGCCGATCACCTTCAACGAAGACCGTGCGGTGACCAAGGTCAAAGTGCGCAACACCGGCGACCGGCCGATTCAAGTGGGTTCGCACTTTCACTTTTTCGAAGTCAACCGAGCGCTGGAGTTCGACCGCGCTGCCGCGTTCGGCAAGCGTCTGAACATCACCGCCACCACGGCCATCCGTTTCGAGCCGGGCGATGAAATTGAAGTGCCGTTGATCCCCTTCGGCGGCAAACAAACCCTGTACGGCTTCAACAACCTGGTGGACGGCTGGGCCCCCGACAGCACGGTCAGCGGCCATGAACGCCCGGAAAAACTGCAAGCCATCCAGCGTGCAGCCGATCGCGGCTTCAAGTTTTCCAAACCATCCAACTAAGCGCCGCATTTCACATTTTGCCTGCGCGTCGTTGCGCCATTGACGAATGCGCCGCATGAAGGAAGGAGCCACCGATGCCAACTATTTCACGCAAAGAATACGCCGGGCTGTTCGGCCCGACCACGGGCGACAAGATCCGCCTGGGCGACACTGACCTGTTTGTAGAAATCGAAAAGGACCTGCGCGGCTATGGCGAAGAAGCCGTGTACGGCGGCGGCAAATCGCTGCGCGACGGGATGGGCGCCAACAACCACCTGACCCGCGATAACGGCGTGCTCGACCTGGTGATCACCAACGTCACCATCGTTGACGCCATTCAGGGTGTGATCAAGGCCGACGTGGGGATCCGCGACGGCAAGATCTGCGGCATTGGCAAAAGCGGCAACCCCGGCACCATGAGCGGTGTGACCAATAACATGGTGGTGGGCGTGAGCACGGACGCCATTTCCGGCGAGCACCTGATCCTCACCGCCGCCGGGATCGACACCCACATTCACCTGATCTCGCCGCAACAGGCTTACCACGGCCTGTCCAACGGCATCACCACGTTCTTCGGCGGCGGCATCGGCCCTACCGACGGCACCAACGGCACCACCGTGACGCCGGGCCCGTGGAACATCCGCCAGATGCTGCGCTCGCTCGAAGGCTTGCCGATCAACGTCGGCCTGCTGGGCAAGGGCAACTCCTTTTCTCGCGACCCGCTTGCCGAACAAATCATTGCCGGGGTTGCCGGGCTCAAAGTCCACGAAGACTGGGGCGCTACCTCCAACGCCCTGCGCCATGCGCTGCGCACCGCCGATGAAATGGACATTCAGGTCTCGGTGCACACCGACAGCCTCAACGAATGCGGCTACGTCGAAGACACCATCGATGCCTTTGAAGGCCGTACTATTCACACCTTCCACACCGAAGGCGCAGGCGGCGGTCACGCCCCGGACATCATCAAGGTGGCCAGCCAGCTCAACGTCCTGCCGAGCTCGACCAACCCCACCCTGCCCTACGGCGTCAACAGCCAGGCCGAGTTGTTCGACATGATCATGGTCTGTCACAACCTCAACCCCAATGTGCCGGCCGACGTGTCGTTTGCCGAAAGCCGGGTACGCCCGGAAACCATCGCCGCCGAAAACGTGCTGCAAGACATGGGCGTGATCTCCATGTTTTCCAGTGACTCCCAGGCCATGGGCCGGGTCGGTGAAAACTGGCTGCGGGTGATGCAAACCGCCCACGCCATGAAAGTCTCGCGCGGCAAATTGCCGGAAGACAGCGCGGGCAACGACAACTTCCGCGTGCTGCGTTACGTGGCCAAAATCACCATCAACCCGGCCATTGCCCAAGGCGTGAGCCACGTCCTGGGGTCTGTCGAGGTGGGCAAGATGGCCGACCTGGTGCTGTGGGACCCGCGCTTCTTCGGGGCCAAACCAAAACTGGTGATCAAGGGCGGCATGATTAACTGGGCCGCCATGGGTGACCCGAACGCCTCCCTGCCCACGCCGCAGCCGGTGTACTACCGTCCGATGTTCGGCGCCTTCGGCAAAACCATGCAAGACACCTGCGTGACCTTCGTGTCGCAGGCCGCGCTGGAAGACGGGGTCAAGGAAAAGGCCGGGCTGGACCGTCAGGTCATGGCGGTGCGCAACTGCCGCACCATTTCCAAGAAGGACCTGGTGCGCAACGACCAGACGCCGCACATCGAAGTCAACCCTGAAACGTTCGAGGTGAAAGTCGACGGCGTGCACGCCACGTGCAAACCGATCGATGTGGCCACCATGAACCAGCGGTATTTCTTCGGCTAAGGCAGACCGCCCGGCCGCCACCCGTGGGTGGATGGCCGGGCATCATGGAAGGAGTTTGCGACGTGATTTTGATTGAACACATTCTGGGCAATGCCAAGAAAGACCCGGTCTGGCAGCGCAGACTCGAAGGCGCTCACATCGACCTGCTGGTGCTCGATCAGCGCGAAGCGCAGAAAAGCCGCTGCCGCCGCACCAGCCTCGGCGGGCGCGACCTGGGTATTTCGCTGGAACGCAACGTGGTGCTGGCCGACGGCGATGTGCTGATGTGGGATGAGGCCAGCAAAACCGCCGTGGTGGTGCAACTGAACCTGCGCGACGTCATGGTGATTGACCTCAAGGAGCTGAAAAAACAGCCCCTCGATGTCCTGATAAAAACCAGCTTCGAACTCGGCCACGCACTGGGCAACCAGCACTGGAAAGCCGTGACCAAAAACAACGAGGTGTACATCCCGCTCACCGTGGAAACCAAGATGATGGACTCGGTGATGCGCACCCACGGCTTTGAACACCTGCCCTACGCCTTCATCGGCGGCGCCGAAATCCTGCCGCACCTCACCAGCTCCGAAGCCCGCCTGCTGTTCGGCGGCGCCGAAGAAACCGACACCCACGTCCACGTCGCCAGCCCTCAGGACAAGCTGGAGGCCGCGGCACTCAAGATTCACGGCGTGCACAGCCATGGCGACGGCATCAGCCACAGTCATAGCCATGACCATGGGCATACGCACCACGACCATAAGCACTGAACCTTGCAGAAGGCGTGACCATGAAGGCAGCAGATCTCATCCGCATCATGCAGTTTGGCGACTCGGTGTTACCGGTCGGTGCGTTCACGTTCTCCAACGGGGTCGAGTCCGCGATCCAGACCGGCATCGTGCACGATGTGGCAACCCTCAAAGGGTTTGTACTCACGGCGCTCAAGCAGGCCGCCAGTTGTGACGGCATGGGGGTGGTCGCGGCGCACCGCGCGGCCATCGCTGATGACCGTGAAGGCATTTTGCGGGCGGACTGGGCGGTCAATAACCGCAAGCTCAACGAAGAAAGCCGCCTGATGGCCACCCGCATGGGCAAAAAACTCGCGCAGATGTCAATCCATGTGGTGGAAACCCCGTTGGTGCGTTGGTGGCTGGAGCAAATCAAGGCCGGCAACGCCGCAGGCACGTACCCCGTGACCCAGGCCGTGGTGATGTCGACCCAGGGCATCGGCGCCCGCGAGGTGGTGGTGATGCACCAGTACGGGGTGGCGATGACCATCCTCAGCGCCGCCATGCGCCTGATGCGTGTCACGCACCTGGACACCCAGCACATCCTGTTTGAACTCAACCACGACATTGAAGCGTTTTGCGACATCGCTGAAATCGGCGACATCGAGCAGATGTCGTCCTATGTGCCCATTGTCGACGTGCTGGCTGCGGTCCACGTCAAAGCCCATGTGCGGCTGTTTATGAACTGACCCGCTGCACCGCGCCGGCCCCCTGCCGGCGCGGTGCCGGCGCGGTGCCGGCGCGGTGCCGGCGCGGTGCCCGATGAAAAGACTGTTTCAGGAGCAAGTCCCGTGAAAAAAATTACACGTATTGGTATTGGCGGCCCGGTCGGCTCGGGTAAAACCGCAATCATTGAAGTGATCACCCCGATCCTGATCCAGCGCGGTTACAAACCGCTGATCATCACCAATGACATCGTCACCACCGAAGACGCCAAACAGGTCAAGCGCACCCTCAAGGGCATCCTCGACGAAGACAAGATCCTCGGCGTCGAAACCGGCGCCTGCCCGCACACGGCGGTGCGCGAAGACCCGAGCATGAACATTGCCGCAGTCGAGGAAATGGAAGAGAAATTCCCCGACAGCGACCTGATCATGATCGAGAGCGGCGGCGACAACCTGACCCTGACCTTCAGCCCGGCGCTGGCCGACTTCTACATTTATGTGATCGACGTGGCCGAAGGCGAAAAAATCCCGCGCAAAAACGGTCCGGGGCTGGTGCAGGCCGACATCCTGATCATCAACAAGATCGACCTCGCGCCGTACGTGGGCGCCAGCCTGGACGTGATGGAAAGCGACACCAAAGTGGTGCGCGGCAACCGCCCGTACATCCTCACCAACTGCAAAACCGGCCAAGGCATTGAAGAACTGGTGGACATGATTGAACACATGTTCCTGTTCGCCCAGAAACCCGCCACCCACGAGGTCACTGCATGACTGCTCAGAGCCTGAACATCGTGAACACCCCTTCACGGCTTCGCGCTCATGCATTGGGTCAGGACGCGCCGGAGCTGGCGGAGTACCAGAATGAACCGCCGCAGATGCACAGCGGCGCGGTCGGCAAAAGCGGTTACTTGCGCCTGGGGTTTGAGCGGCGCGGGGAGCGCAGCATTTTGGCGGATGTCGAGCGGCGCGTGCCGTCACTGGTGCAGCGGGCCTTGTATTGGGACGAAGAAATGCCCGGTCTGCCCTGCGTGACCATGATTTCGACCTCCGGCTGCGTGCTGCAAGGCGACCGCCTGGCCACCGACGTGAATGTGGGGGTGGGCGCCTGCGGGCACGTGACGACCCAATCGGCCACCAAAGTGCATTCGATGAATGCCAACTATGCCTCGCAGATCCAGCAGTTTCGGGTCGAGGAAAACGGCTACCTGGAGTTCATGCCCGACCCGCTGATCCCGCACCGCGATGCACGGTTTATCACCGACACCCGGATCACGATTCACCCCACGGCCACGGCGATTTACAGCGAAATCCTGATGTCCGGGCGCAAATACCACCACGTGGATGAGCGCTTCGGTTTTGACGTGTTTTCCTCGCGGGTCTGCGCCCAAACCCTTGAGGGCCGGGAGCTGTTTGTCGAGAAATACGTATTGGAGCCCAAAAAGGAAAGCCTCGACGCCATTGGCGTGATGCAGACCTTCGACGTGTTCGGCAACGTGGTGCTGCTCACCCCCAAGGCGCATCACGACCG
The DNA here is from genome assembly GCF_036668715.1 of Pseudomonas sp. ESBL9. Taxonomy (NCBI): domain Bacteria; kingdom Pseudomonadati; phylum Pseudomonadota; class Gammaproteobacteria; order Pseudomonadales; family Pseudomonadaceae; genus Pseudomonas; species Pseudomonas sp. ESBL9. The sequence continues at coordinate 1,451,782 of NZ_JAZEVV010000001.1, forward strand.
GATTGTCGAACGCATGCCTGCCCTGTTCGATATCAAGGCCGGGCTGGCCAGTGGCGTGACCCGCCTGCCCAATGACTGCGGGCTGATCTTCAAGGTGCTGGGCAATGACAGCGGTGAGGTCAAGGCTCAGGTCCGCGAGTTCTGGAAAGTCGCCCGTGAGGAAATTCTGGGGGTCACCTTAGCGCCGCCGTTTCTCTGGCGCTAGGCGACTCGCACTGCGCAGTAGTGACCGGGGCCGGCTGCGGCGCCGGTGATTGCACACCCTTTGCAGCCCGAATGGAGAAGCATCTATGGATGTCGCCAAAGCGCCCGGTTCCACATGGACCCAACTGGCAAACGGCAATCGGGGGATCGAGTTCATCGACGTCACCCTGCGCGGTTGTGCCCAAGTCATGTTCCAGAACAACCCGTTGACCGGGCTGTTGTTCTTCGCCGCGATCTTTGTCGGCGCCTATGCCGAAGGCATTCCAGCCGTGGCCTGGGGCTGCGTACTGGGCACGGCGGTGGCGACCCTCGCCGGACTAAGCCTCAAGGACCGCGCCTCGTGGAAGTCCGGGCTGTACGGCTACAACGGTTGTCTGGTGGGCGCGGCGTTGCCGACCTTTCTTGAGGTCACACCGGTGCTGTGGCTGTGCATCATCCTTGCCAGCGTGGTCTCGGTGATCGTCATGCTCTGCATTGCCGACATCCTCAACACTTGGAAAGTCGCCGCCCTGACTGCCCCGTTTGTCTTGGTGACCTGGATGATCCTGCTGGCCAGCTACGCCTTTGGCGGCCTGACCAACACGGCGCTGCCGGTGCCCAACCTGCCCCACGATCTGGTCGCCCACAACAGCAACCTGTTCGACGGTATTCACCTGCTCGACGGGGTGTTCAACGGCATTTCCGAAGTGTTTCTGATCAGCACCCTGATCGGCAGCGTGCTGTTTCTCGCCGGGCTCGCGGTGTCCTCGCTGTGGGCGGCGGTGTTTGCCGTCTGCGGTTCGCTGCTGGCGGTGCTGACGGCTACCGTGCTGCAAGCCGAGCATGCCAGCATCAACAATGGCCTGTACGCGTTCAGCGCCGTACTGACCGCCATTGCGCTGGGCTCAACGTTCAACACGCCCAGTTGGCGGGTGCTGATCTACACCCTGATCGGGGTGATTTTCACGGTGTTTGTGCAAGGGGCTTTGAATACCCTGCTGGCACCGGTGGGCATACCGACCCTGACCATGCCGTTTGTACTGGCGTCGTGGTTATTTCTGGTGCCCAACAAAGACGTTATGCCTGCCCACCGCCAGTAGCCTTCATCCTTTTGCGGAGCCCTTACATGACAGCCATCGTCGAACCTCTGGCCCCAGCAGCGCACTCCACGACCCGACGCAATGCGATCTGTTTGCTGACCGGCCTGATCGTCGCCAACGCACTGGCATGGCTCTGGGCCTTCAGTGAATTCGGCACCAACCCGGTGCTGATGGGCACAGCGCTGCTGGCCTACAGTTTTGGCTTGCGCCACGCGGTGGATGCCGACCACATCGCGGCCATCGACAACGTCACCCGCAAGCTGATGCAACAAGGCAAAACCCCGATTGCCGTGGGCACGTACTTTTCCCTCGGGCATTCCACCATCGTGGTCCTGGCGTCGCTGGCCATCGCCGCCACGGCCATGGCGTTCAAAGACGACATGGCGTGGTTTCACGAAACCGGCGGGCTGATCGGCACGTTGGTATCGGCGGTGTTCCTGCTGTTGTTCGGGGTGCTGAACCTGGTGATCCTGATCTCGGTGTACAAGACGTTCAAGCAGGTCAAGGCCGGCAAAACCTTCACCCCGCACGAGCTGGACGGGCTGGTGAGCAACAACGGCGGCCTGTTGGCACGGGTGTTTCGCCGGGTGTTCAACCTGGTCAACAAAAGCTGGCACATGTACCCGGTGGGGTTTCTGTTCGGGCTGGGGTTCGACACCGCCACTGAAATAGGCCTGTTGGGCATCAGTGCCACCAGCGCCTCCCATGGCATCAGCCTGTGGTCGATCATGGTGTTCCCGGTGCTGTTCGCCGTGGGCATGGCGCTGGTGGATTCGCTGGACAACTTTGTGATGATCGGCGCCTACGGCTGGGCGTTTTCCAAACCGGTGCGCAAGCTGTACTACAACATCACCATCACCGCCGCCTCGGTGGTGGTGGCCCTGTTTATCGGCGGGGTTGAAGCCCTCGGGCTGATTGCCGACAAACTGCAACTGACGGGCGGTATCTGGACCCCGATCAACGCCATCAGCGAGCACTTTGGCGAGATCGGCTACTGGATCATCGGCCTGTTCGTGTTGTGTTGGGTGATTTCTGCCTTGAACTACTACCTGCGCGGTTATGACCATTTAGGAGCCAATGCCTGATGAGCAGATTCAGCAAAAGGACGTGCGCGTTAGCCGCTGACCTACACTCCATCCATTCTTTAACTGAGGCGTCGTAGGAACCATGACTTTAAAAGAGGACGTAAAAGCCAGATTCTCCTTTGCCTACGGGGTCGCCCTGCTGGTGGCCATCAACGGTTTTCTCTTGTTCTTACCGGTGTTGCAACGCGGCGTGGCGCACTCCAACGACGCGTCCGGCCTGTTCAGCTCCTGGAAGGAAGCCCTGAGCTTTCTGGCGCTGCTGGAAATCCCCGGCTTCGTGGTGGGGCTGGTGTTGCTGTTGATGTCCATCGGCCTGCTGATCAAGTCGCGCATCAGTTGGTTCTTTTGCCTGCTGTTGCTGGTGGCCACGGTCTGCGTCGACGTGTTCATCCTGAAGCAACCCGATGGCGTGACGTTGTTCTCGCTGTTCACCATTGCCGTGCTGGTGTACTTCTGGCGCCGCTTCGACCACTACAGCCTGGCCACCGGCAGCTTTTTCGCTGTGGTCAGCATCGCCTCGCTGATCGTCTACAGCATGCTCGGCACGCTGTACATGGGCGAACAGTTCGCGCCGCAGGTCACCGACCTGCCGACCGCGTTCTACTTTGCCATCGTGGTGATGTCCACCGTGGGCTTTGGCGACATCGTCCCGCACACCACCGATGCCCGCATGTTCACCCTGACGGTGATCATCCTGGGCATCACCATCTTCGCGATCTCGGTGGCGTCCATTGCCGGTCCGCTGATCAGCAACAACATCCAACGCATTGTTAAGGGCAGGATTTCTCACATGGCGCGTAAAAATCACTACATCCTGGTGGGCATGGGTTCTCTGGCACAAAACGTCTACAAAGGCCTGACAGAACGGGGCGAACACGTGACCGTGGTCTGCCCCCCTGGCAGCCCGCACGACTTGCCGGAAAAGGCCGACATCATCGAAGGCGACACCTCGGCCGTGTCGACCCTGAAGCTGGCCGGCGCCAACGAAGCGAAATACATCGTGGTGCTGTCGGAAAGTGACGCGGAAAACGTGTTTGTGATTCTGGCCGCCAAGGAAGTGGCCGGTGACGACACGCAAATCATTGCGCTGGTCAACGAAACCCAGAACATGGCCAAGGTCAAACGCGTCAACCCGACCATGGTGCTGTCACTGCCCTTGTTGGGCAGCGAGCTGCTGGTGCGTACCCTGCAGGGGGATGCGATCAACAATGACCTGATCACCGAAATGTTCTTCGGCAAGCGTACGTCGCTGGGCTAAGGCACCTAGGCGCAGGCGCGGACCACCCCCGCGCCTGAGCTCGTGCGTTCAGGCTTGGCTATCGTCCGCCGGCCGGGCAGGCCATTTCGCCCCGGCAATCAACCCCAGTTCGACCGCCGCAAAACCGATCACCAGGCTGGCCACCAGGTAGCAGATGGACACAAAGACCCCGGCCGGGTCTTTCATCATTTCAACCGCGCCAAACACGAAGCTGGAAAAGGTTGAAAGCCCGCCCATGATCCCGGTCCCGATCATCACGTGTACGTACTGGTTGATGCGGTTGCTTTTGAACAACGACGTCGCGACGCCCAACAAAAACGCCGCCACGATGTTGGCCACGAAGATATCCATGGGAAAACCGTCGGCCAGGCGTGGCACCGAGAGCATCACAAACTCGCGGCACATGGCGCCAAACGCGCCGCCGACAAAAATCAACATGATCAGATTCAACATGGTTCCTGCTCCTGATTAACGCGCCAGCCAGGCGCCGAACGCGGCAGCCGCCAACCCCAACACCACCGACACCATCAGATACCCGGCAGCCCAGACACGGTCCTTGGCGCGGGCCAGTTTCGAGGCGTCCAGTTGCATGCTGCTGAAGGTGGTATAGCCACCGAGAATGCCGGTGAGCACGGCCGCGTTGAGAAAATCACCGTAACGATCACGCCAGTCGACGCTGAACAGAATGCTCAGGTAACCGATCACAAACGCACCGCTGACGTTGATCACAAACGTACCCAGCGGCAACGGCCCTTTATACAGTTGGCCAACCCGTAAACCGATCCACCAGCGCAGCAGTGAGCCCAGCCCGCCCCCCAATCCGACCCAAAAAACGTCCAGCGCAGTCATGAAAATCCCTCTTGTGTCTGTCAGTGAGTGGGAAGAACTCTAGTTCATATCTGCGTGCCGGACGTTTTGTTACCTGCCGCCGGATTTGCCGCGTCAGCCCGGCGAAAAAGGAGTACCCTGCCGCCCTGTTTTGCATCCTGCCCACACGGAACACTCATGTACCCCAATGCTGACCGCTACAACCCTGACACCGAATACGCCAACAAACTGGTCGACCGCATCGGCCAGACCCCGGCCTGGATTGCTTCGCGCATCGGCGTGACGGAAAAGCGCATGCGCTACATCCTCGCCGGGTCGCGCACGATCAAAAATGACACCACTGAGATTTTCATGAGTTACGCCGAGCAGTTCTGCATGGAGTGCCTGGCCGTCGAAGCCAAGGCCGCCAAGGACCGGGCCAAGTCCAAAGCCCTGGCTGAGGCGTCGGACAAGGCTTAAAACAGGCCCATCTGCCCGCCCACCAAGGCGCTGAAGTCGTCGTCGACGAACACCAGAATCGCATCGGCCACCGGCTGAAGCTGGCGCGTCAGGTAATGTTCGTAATCCACTGCGCCCGTCAGGTTCTCCAGCGGCTGCGGCCCGGCCACGGTGATGATGTAGCTGATGGTGCCGCCGCGCTGGTATTGGCGGGGTCGTCCGTGACGGTCGTTGTATTCATCGGCCAGCCGCGCGGCCCGCACATGGGGCGGCACATTGCGCTCGTAGTCGCTGAGCGGGCGACGCAGGCGCTTGCGGTAGATGAGCAAGTCGTCATGCTCACCGGCCAGCGTACTGCGCACAAAATCACGCACGTAATCCTGATACGGCTGACGCTTGAAAATGCGTTCATACAAGGCCTGCTGAAACTGCTGCGCCAGCGGCGACCAGTCGCTGCGCACCGTTTCAAGCCCCTTGTAGACCATCTCGAACTGCCCGTCGGGGCGCTCCACCATCCCGGCATAACGCTTTTTGCTGCCCTCCTCGGCCCCACGAATCGTGGGCATCAGGAAGCGCCGGTAATGGGTTTCGTATTGCAATTCGAGCGCGCTCGTCAGCCCGTATTCTTCGCGAACGTGGTCTTGCCACCACTGATTGACGTGCTGCACCAGCTCGCGGCCAATGCGGCTGGCGTCGGCTTCGCTGTGTTCACTGCGCAGCCAGACGAAGGTGGAGTCGGTGTCGCCGTAGATCACGCTGTAGCCCCTGGCTTCAATCAGCGCCCGGGTTTTGAGCATGATGTCGTGCCCGCGCAGGGTGATCGAGGAGGCCAGTCGCGTGTCGAAAAACCGGCAACCGCTGGAACCCAGCACACCATAAAACGCGTTCATGATGATTTTCAGGGCCTGGGACAGCGGCGCGTTCTGCTCGCGCTTGGCGGCTTCGCGGCCATTGGCCACGCGCTCGATGATGGCCGGCAGGCAATGCCGGGTGCGGGAAAAACGGGCGCCACGAAAGCCCGGCACAGACGCGGTATCGCTGGGGTCGCGCAAGCCTTCTACCAGCCCCAGCGGGTCGATCAGAAACGTGCGAATGATCGACGGGTACAGGCTTTTGTAGTCGAGCACCAGCACCGACTCGTACAAACCCGGCTGCGACTCCATGACAAACCCGCCGGGGCTGGCCTGGGGCGGATTCTCCCCCAGGTTCGGCGCCACGAACCCCTGACGGTGCATCAGGGGCATGTACAAGTGGTAGAACGCGGCGACCGAGCCCCCGCTGCGATCGGCCTCCAGCCCCGTGACCGACGCACGTTCCAGCAAGAAGGTCAGAAGTTGCGTTTTCTCGAAGATCCGCGTCACCAGCTCGCAGTCCTTGAGGTTGTAACGCGCCAGCGCCGGTTTGTCCTCGACGAACATGCGGTTGATTTCGTCCATGCGCTGGTACGGGGTGCTGATGTCCTTGCCTTCCCCGAGCAACGTTTGCGCAACGTTCTCCAGACTGAACGAGGGGAACGACCAAGTGGCAGAACGCAGGGACTCGATGCCGTCGATAATCAGCCGCCCGGCCGCGCTGGCAAAAAAGTGGTTGTTGCGCGCGCCGTGTTCGCGCCACTGCATCTCACTGCCGTCGCGCCCCAACGCCAACGGGATGCCAAGGCGGCGCGCATGTTCGTGCAGCACCCGCATGTCGAACTGCACCACGTTCCAGCCGATGATGGCGTCCGGGTCGTGCCGCGCAAACCACTGGTTCAGGCGGTGCAGCAGCTCGGCACGGGTGGCGCAGAACTCAAGGTCAAAATCCACCGGGGCATCGGCGGCCGTGGCCTTGCCCAACATGTACACCTGACGCTGGCCGCAGCCTTCAAGGGCAATTGAATACAGGTCGCCTTGCTCGCTGGTTTCGATGTCCAGCGACACCAGCTTCAAGCGCGGCCGGTAGTCGGGATGGGGTTTGATCTGCGCCTCCAGCCACAGGCCGTCCGGTTGCGGGTGCCCGTGAAAACTGACGGGCGCCGTGATGAAACGCTCCATCAGATAGCGTTCCGGGGGGCGGATATCAGACTCGTAAACGTCTACCCCGGCACGCCGCAGACGCTGGGCGATGTCAGTCAACTGGCCGTATTGCTGGCAGTACAGCCCCACCACCGGGCGCGAATGAAAGTCGCACATCGCCAGTGGCCGACATTCGAGCCCGCGCTCAGCCTGCAACAGCGCTTGCGCCTGCTCGCGCTGCTCGGCGGGGATGAACGCGGTGCACGACTGAAGCGGCAGGCGCAGACGTTGCGGCCCGTTGTCGGTGGCCAGCCAGAACTCGACTTCAATCCCCGACGGGGTGTCGCGCCAGTGGCGGGTCAGCACAAAACCGTGGTGCAGGCTCACACGCGCCCCCTCAACCCCGGGACCGCGTAATTACAGACAAGTGGCCATCGCCGCCATTCGGCGCATGGCCACACTGTCATCGGGTTTGGCGGCGTAGTAACTCACCGAGGTGCCCGTGCCCTGGGGCGTCAGGTCGGCAAACGATTCGGCGCCCCGGGTGTAGACCGTCATGCCGCCGTCTTTGGCGGTGTTCATGTAGCCGCTGGCATCCACGCCGAACACCGCTTCGTCCTGCCACGAAAACTGAATGCACTGTGCCACCAACGGCGTGGCTTTACTGGAGGCCAGCACCCGCACCGGCGTCTGGTGACGCGCCTCATTCATCGCAGAGGAAACACAACCGCCCAGCAGGGCCAGGCTCACAGCGCCAATCAGCATTCGCATCGGATTACCCCTCGGAAAAGGGGTGCACGATAGCACGCGGCCAGCCGGGGTTGATGCCTTAAGGGGCTAAGTAAAGCGTACGCACACACTTTGGATCCAAAAAACGAGCAAGCAAAAAAAAGCCCAAGTAGCTGATGGAAACTTGGGCCTTAAAAAATGCATAAACCGTGGTAGGTGAACGCGGGGCGATCTTACCTCAGCGTTACAACTCGTAACAAGATATTTTGCACGTTTTTTTTCAATTCGTTACTGACCTAAGTCATTAAATAACCACATGTTTTTAATAAGATTAAGCCCATAAGGTTATTCCAAATGGCTACAAGCTGAATCTTTTCAGCCGTGGGCCAAAATGGATCCCATTCCACGCCTCATTTCACTTTGCGGCTCAGGTCTTCAACGCTGCGCTTCAACCCTTCCATTGCGCGCTGCTGATCGCTCACTTCGCGCTTGAGGGAAGACAGGTCGGCGGCACTTGAGTTTGAACCGGCACTGCGTTTCACGTCGTCGAGCTGACGCTCCAGTTTGTCCAGGCTGTTGTGATGACTATCGACTTTGTTTTTGAGTGCAGACCATTCACTGGCACCCGAGCTGGAACTGGAACCGGCATTGCGCTTGAGGTCTTGCACCTCCCTGTCGAGCTTCTCGAGTGTACGGGCCTGGCTGTCGAGCGTGTTTTTGAGCGCCGTTACGTCAGTGGCGCCCGCGTTACGCTTGAGCACTTCCACTTGTTGCGCGAGCCTGTCGAGTTCTTTCTTTTGCTCTTCGGTGGTGCGTGTCAGCCGCGACAGCTCGTTGGCGCCGGTGCTGTGAATCGACCCGGTGTCGCGTTTGAGCGCTTCAATCTGGCGCGCCTGCTCACTCACCGTCTGCTTGAGCGACTGCAGTTCAGCGAGGGCCCGGCTGTTGTCGTCGAGGTTTTTTTTCATCTGTTGCAGGTCATTGACGGTGAAACCCGCACTGCGCACGGTGTAGGTTCTGCCCGCCTCGCTGGCACCCGCCAGAATGGCGTCGTTGTACACGGCACTGAACGGCCCCATGACAATACGCGTCGGCTCACTGGCGGCTTGAGCCCCACTCCCTGGCATCAGCAACGCTGCACCCAGGACGGTCATCGCAAAAAAAGGGTGGCGGGCACTGAACATCGAATGACTCCTTTCCAAAGGGCCGATATGGCACATGGCTACGACTGAGCAATCGAATGCCGGTTCCCGCCGCGCGCATCGATAAATGGATCGACCCGGCACCCGAAAGTGCATTGGTGATGGCCTAACCGCCCGGGATTTCGCTAAGCTCTGGCCCCCAGGGTCTGTTGCCACTTCATCGCCGCCGCGACGAAAGCCCACGGGTGCAGGGCAAGGCGCGAGAGGCGTGGTTGGGTTGCTCCCAACACGCGTCGAGCAACGCCGCACTGCGCTACGCGGACGCTCGTCCCTTAGGGTCGCGTATCACCGTTAGCCAGCGACGCGGCTTGCAATGAAACGGCAACAGACCCGCGTTCAGCCCCTGTTGCGTGAGCCGTGCAATGAGAACCGATATGACCTGCCAGTTTGAGACACACGATGCCTTCTGCCCGACCTCCACAAGTGATGCCAGCCATCATGTCCATGCCTTCGGACCCCAGACGGTGAACGCATGATCGAAGTGACTGAAGTATCGATTGCCCACTTACGCGCCGCGCTGGAATCCGGGCAAACCACCGCCGTGGCGCTGGTGCAGGCTTACCTGCAACGCATCGACGCGTATGACGGCCCGGACACCCCCACCGCCCTGAATGCCGTTGTGGTGCGCAACCCGGATGCACTGGCCCAAGCGCGCGCGTCAGATGAACGCCGCGCCGCAGGCCAAACCCTGGGTCCGCTGGACGGCATCCCCTACACCGCCAAGGACAGTTATCTGGTCAAGGGGCTGACCGCGGCTTCCGGCAGCCCGGCCTTCAAGGACCTGATTGCTTATCGCGATGCGTTCACCATTGAACGGCTGCGGGCGGCGGGCGCCATTTGCCTGGGCAAAACCAACATGCCACCCATGGCAAACGGCGGCATGCAACGCGGCGTATACGGCCGGGCCGAAAGCCCTTACAACGCGCATTACCTGACTGCGCCGTTTGCTTCCGGGTCATCCAATGGTGCGGGCACCGCCACCGCCGCCAGCTTCGCCGCGTTCGGTCTTGCGGAAGAAACCTGGTCGAGCGGCCGCGGGCCTGCGTCAAACAATGGCCTGTGCGCCTATACCCCGTCCCGGGGGGTGATTTCGGTGCGCGGGAACTGGCCCCTGACGCCGACCATGGATGTGGTCGTACCGTTTGCCAGAACCATGGCCGACCTGCTCGAAGTACTCGACATCGTGGTTGCCGACGACCCTGACACCCGTGGCGATCTGTGGCGCTTGCAACCGTGGGTGCCTGTCCCGAGCGCCTCTTCAGTGCGCCCCGAATCGTACCTGCAACTGACGGCCGCGCCACAGGCCCTGGCGGGCAAACGCTTTGGCGTGCCCCGCATGTACATCAATGCCGACCCCGACGCCGGCACGTCCGAAAAACCGGGGATCGGCGGCCCGACCGGGCAAAAGATCATCACCCGCGACTCGATCATCGAGCTGTGGCAGCAGGCGCGCCGGGCGCTGGAAGCGGCAGGCGCTGAAGTGATTGAAGTGGATTTCCCGCTGGTCTCCAACTGCGAAGGCGATCGCCCGGGAGCGCCCACGGTGTTCAACCGCGGTTTGGTGTCCGAAACGTTCTTGCATGACGAATTGTGGGAGCTGTCGGCCTGGGCGTTCGATGATTTTCTGCGTGCCAATGGCGACCCGAAACTCAACTGTCTGGCCGATGTGGATGGCCCGAAAATCTTCCCCCATGACCCCGGCACCCTGCCCAACCGTGAAGACGACCTCGCGGCCGGCATGGACGAGTACGTGAAAATGGCCAAACGCGGCATCACGCCCTGGGATCAGATTGCGTCCTTGCCCGATGGCCTGCGCGGGCTGGAAAAAACCCGAAAAATCGATCTTGAAGACTGGATGGACGACCGCCAACTGGATGCCGTGATTTTCCCGACGGTCGCCGATGTCGGCCCGGCCGATGCCGACGTGAACCCCGAGTCAGCAGATATCGCCTGGAGCAACGGCGTGTGGGTGGCCAACGGTAATCTGGCTATCCGACACTTGGGCGTGCCGACGGTCACAGTGCCGATGGGCATCATGCACGACATCGGCATGCCTGTTGGCTTGACCTTTGCTGGCCGCGCCTACGATGACTCGGCATTGCTGACCTTGGCCAGCGCATTCGAAGCCACCGGCTCGAAACGCAAGGTGCCGCCGCGTACTCCACCGTTCAGCAAACCTTAAGCACTCAGGGGTTGGCGTCACCCTCGCCAACCCCTGTTCGTGTGCAGCCTGCTCAAACGCCAGACACGCCAAATCGCTTCGCACAGACAGGGCAAAGTGAGGATCGGTGGTCACGTTTGAATAAGCTGCTTACGCAGAACGCGCGGCAGAAGGATGCGGGAAACACGATGAGAAATGGCAGGGGCGGCTGGATTCGAACCAACGCATGGCAGGATCAAAACCTGCTGCCTTACCGCTTGGCGACGCCCCTGTATCTGTTGCGATGAGTGCCTGGCACTCGACTCCCGTTCGCTCAGCGCAACGCTCATAAATAGCTTTGTGCTGCAGGCCATGTGGCGACCTGTCCGGGAATGCGCGCAAATTTACCAACATTCGTAACATCTGGAAACCCCCAAACGCACAAATTTATTAAAAAACAGCCACTTAGTAGGAAAATTTGATTTCAACGCCCCAAAAGCGCCACGACGACAGTGCTCGCCACGCAAGAAAAATCCATTGCCCCCCAGCAAAGCTTCAACTGGGGGGCAATGCCTGAGGGGTTAATTCTGTGGAATCACGCGCGCATCACTGCCCGCGCCTTCGATATACACGTGCATCCCCGGTGTGAGGACAGGGTTGATTGGCTGGGTAACCGAAACCAATACACCACTTTTAACCCGCACGATGATTTGCTGAACTTGCCGCGGCTGGTCATAGCGCTGCCGTTCGGTGTAGTTGCCGCCCGCCGCACCGGCCAGTGCGCCCGCCACCATCGCCACATCACGCCCGGTGCCGTGACCGATCAAGCTGCCAATCCCTGCCCCGGCAATCCCGCCCAAAATGGCGCCGACCCCGCTGTCATGGTTGGTCTGTGCCTGCGTCAGTTCAATTTGCTCAATGACCCCGGTGCGGATTTCATACTCATTGGGCCCCGGGTTATTAGCGCCGCCATTCACACACGCGGTCAGAACGAGTGCTGCCAATGCGATTGACAGTGTGGACAGTATTTTTCTCATCGCCGTCTCCATGGTCCAGAAAGGGGTTAATCAAGCTGAAAAGGAGCGTAGCACACGGTTTTTTTGACGCTCGGGAGTCGTGCTTTGCGCGGACACCTGAATGAAAAACCCCGCACTAGGCGGGGTTCAGGCGTGCGGGATTGACCGCTGCGAGATCGACGCCGTTATGACACCGCGTCCAGCTCAGCTTTAAGCGCCTTAGCGCTGGAGCGAGCACGCACCCAGCTAAAAGCAATCGCGAGGATGAGGGCAAAACCTACGTAACCCAGCAGTGGGTAAACCGTACCGACCAGCTTGCTAAAGCCACCCAGGCTCAAGGCCAACCCCACACACACCGCGACAGCACTTGTTACCTTGAAACGGCGCGTTTCAGGTTTGGCGAAGCGGGCGCTGAACGCAAAGAACATCCCTACCGCCGTGCTGTACACCATGCAGACCAGGGCCAGAGACATCACCACTGACAGCATCGGCGAGATGCGGCCAGCCAGTGCCAGCGATGGCATTTCAATGCCCTGCAGTTGGTTGATGTTGGCGAACAGGCCAATGTTCAACAGCAGGATCAGCACGCCCAAGCCCAAACCGCCAAGAATGCCGCCCACCGCCGCAGCCTTGGGTTGCTGGGTCATGCCACCGATCACAGCCAACATCGGGAAACCGACCGCGATATTGAACGAGGCATACAACAGAGCCCCGACAAACCAGTTGCCGGACACCGTCTCGTTGTTTTCACGGGCGACTGCGTCGAGGGTCTCGACGGGGGCGTTGTAGCTGAAGATTGAGTAGGTGGTGATAATCAGCACCATGGCCAACAGAAACGGCATGACCGCGCTGATCAAATCAATAATGCGCTTGACGTTCATGCACAAGGTAACCATCACCAGGACCGTCATCAGTACGCCGCCAAACAAAGGGGGCATGTCGTACTGCTGAGCGAAGATCGAACCGCTGCCTGCCAGCATGACCACACCAACGCCATACAAGAAGAACGACAACACCACATCCACGACCCACCCAATGCGTGCGCCGAACAGGCTGTAGAGAACCTCTTTGTGCGATTTTGCTTGCATCTTCGAGCTCATGCGGGCGATTTGCATGCCCAAAAAAGCAAACATCAGGCCGCTCACCAACGTGCCTGCGATGCCGATTAGCCCATAGCCGGTAAAGAACTGCAGTACCTCCTGCCCGGAGGCAAAGCCACCGCCAATAACGACAGACATATATGCAAGGGCAATCTGGATGGATTGTTTATTCATGACACGTTCTCTTTCTTAGACTTATTAGGTGCACGCCACAGGAGAAGCCGCCAACGCCCTCCTCTGTGCGTAAGCGCATCGACAGAGCAGGTTCTCGAATCAGTCAGATAGGAGGTGCTGCGCAGGTAAATAGATGCCGAGCGCAGTATAGGAAGTGTCTTGTAGTCCTTTTCACCATATACACCGCCATATCTGGTGAAAAATGTGGCCTTACTGACTTTGGCCTCATAAAAGTCTGGATCTGGTGTTTATTAACCCGAAAAACAATTGAAATATATTGATACGAGATATTCTTTACAAATCAGACAGTTAGATTATATGTCGCGCGCAAGGTGATTCAGGCGCTGCGGCATAAGGCCAATGGCTTGAGCGATAGGTGGAACATCCACAGGGTGGCTGACTGAATATTCGGGACAGGTGGGCGCCCGCCGCTACTGTCCTGACGAAGGCGTCGAGTTGTCGGCTTTTGGCTTACTTGGCGCAATATCGCACTGAAGGTCGTGACAGCGTCGACTGCCATCCGGATGCGGTAACCACGCCAGGTGCGGGCGCCAGCGGCAAAAAAACCGGTAACCCAGATTCAGTAAGGGCCTCATCACGGGCCATGACAACGGGGTGACCCAAATGCCGAGACCGGCGGCGCGCCAACTCCACAAGGTTGCGTCCAACCCCATCACCCAGTCCCCATCACTGAACCTGGCATGCAAGGATGACTGCATGGCCTCAAGGGAAAACCCCACAGCGCTGGCGTCAAATCCATCTTCACTGATATCGACAAAAAGAAGCCGGGCCGGTGAGGCTTTGGCGCGCAACAGTTTTATTTCTTGGGCGCAGAGCGGGCATGCGCCATCAAAATAAAGCGTGAGCGGCCACTGCGCATTCTTGTACATAGCCTGATTACCTGTATAAGTTTTTTCACACACTATTCTCAAAAAATCAGGCTGACAACCGGCGTGGTCACTCGCTTGAAGGTGCGCATCCGATCAGGGTTCAAACGCCCCGCAACCGTTGCACGCAGCAGTAGCGCGCACTCAAGGTTTTGCACTGACAGCCGATAAATCAGCACTGAAGGTTCGTCCATATTTTAGGAAACGCATCATGCTCAATCTGTTCCGTAAGAACCGTGTACTGGACGTTATCGAAGCGATTGAGCAAACACAGGCCGTCATTGAGTTCGACATACAGGGCAATATTTTGCGTGCCAACCAACTCTTTCTGGACCTCTTTGGGTATTCCATTGAAGAGGTTCAAGGCCGTGCGCATAGCCTCTTTACCAAGGCCAGTGATGCAGACAGTCAGGCATACAGTGATTTTTGGCGGGACCTTCGAAGCGGAAAACCACAGTCAGGCGAGTTCAAGCGCTACACCAAACACGGCACACCGGTCTGGATTCAGGCGACCTACACCCCTGTTTTTCGTCGCGGCAAACTGCAACGCATTATCAAATTCGCCACAGATGTGACTGCCTCCGTTATTGAACATGCGCGCGCGGACGCTCAGATTGCCGCCATTAACCGTGCACAAGCCATTATCGAGTTCAGCCCTGATGGCACGATTCTCGATGCAAACGATAACTTCCTTAAACTCATGGGTTATTCACTCGACGAAATTCGGGGTGAAAAACACTCTATTTTCGTCCCGCCCGCTCAACGTCAGTCGAAAGCCTATGCTGACTTTTGGCAAAAATTGCGGGCGGGCAACTACGAAACGGCCGAGTATCAACGAATGACCAAGCGTGGAGATTCGGTGTGGATTCACGGTAATTACAACCCGATCATTAATTCTGAAGGCAAGGTTGTCCGGGTGATCAAATTCGCAAATGACATCACGGCAGAAGTCATGCGCAACCGCGAATTCAAATTACTGTCACTGGTTGCCAACGAGACCGATAACGCCATTGTCATTACGGATAAAGACGGGCTTATCCAGTATGTGAATCAGGGGTTTACGAAGTTGACGGAATACAGCCTGGAGGAAGTTCGAGGCAAAAAGCCGGGGCATTTCCTCCAGGGCGCCGCCACGGATCCCCACACCGTGGAGCAGATCCGGGATGCCGTCAGTCATCGCCGCCCGATCTATAACGAAATTCTCAACTATAAAAAATCCGGAGGTCACTACTGGATTTCCTTGGCCATCAATCCTGTTTTCAGTGACGCCGGTGAACTTGAGTATTTCATTTCTATCCAGGCCAACATTACCGACACCAAAGAACTCTCCCTTGAGTCGGACAAGCGCTTTAAAGCCATCAGTGTCAGTAACGGCGTCGCGGAATGGGAAACCAATGGCCAGATGAGCACGGCCAACGACTATCTGGTGCATCACTTGGCTCACACCGATTTACCTGAACTCTTGGCCCGTAAACACAACTTGCGCACTCTCCTGAGCCCGGAAATATTCACGAAACTGCTTAAGGGCGAACAATTCGCGGGCGGTTTCGCCATCCCGTCCAAAGACGGTCGGTCCATCCAATTCAGCGGCGCGCTGTGCCCCATTACCGACTCAATCGGCAATATCAAGCGCATCGTAAGTTATGGCGTGGACGAGCAAACCAAGCACGATGCCTCACAAGTCACTGACCGTGAAATGCGACGCGTACAAGAATCCAGCACACAAATTGCCAATATCATCGGCACGATCAATTCCATCACCGAGAAAACCAACTTGCTCGCCCTCAACGCCGCGATAGAAGCCGCACGCGCGGGCGACTCGGGCCGGGGGTTTGCAGTCGTTGCCGACGAAGTGCGCAAGCTGGCCCAACAGTCTGCCGTTTCGGCTAAAGAAATCACTCAACTGGTGAACGAAAGCAGTGGCCGAATCGATCGCCTGAGTGACTCCCTCAACGCACTTCTCTCTTCGTCATAAACAGACTTTTCAAGTTCTGAAGTGGGCACCCCACTGCCCACAGCGACCATATCCCTCTCCACCAATCAACCAAACCCGGCTGAATAAAAACCATCGTGGCCCTTGAAATCAGGTCCATTTCACAGGCTGGCCGTCTTCGTGCGCCAGGCGCTGGCCTTGCTGCAGAGCGAGGTATTCAAAGCCCTCACAACCGAACATTGAACCTAGATGCGCGCGTGCGCTGGCTCACCTGAAAAGGCGGTCTTCAAGGGCATCCCGATTAATAAACCGACTTCGCGTTCAAGCCAGGTACAACAATCACGTCTATAGTATCGGAACTGTTTTTCATTCACTTTCCCGGCATCCTACTGCACAAACACAATCCTTACTGAAAAGGACTGAGTACTGATCCCACTTACCCGATTGAAAGATGATGTCCTGCTGAGTCTTTACCTGATTAAGCACGCTTACGCTTAGTTGATGCGGCCTACTAGCCGTGCAATAAATAATGCCCAAAAGCACATCATCTTGTTATAACTAATGACATCCAGAACTGCTAATTTACCCAAAAAACAATTTCCAGGGCTGATATTTTTCAAAAGAACGGGGTGTATCATGCTATGGCGACTTAGCAACGAATCACGGAACTCGGTTCATTGTCGTGATCACAGCGGTGAACGACTCGCAGGACAGCCAATTTCGAACTATTTTTGCGAGCTTCTACCACCTTGGTATGTCATCGCATTTTTCTTTTCAGTCGGCAACGCGCATGCTGAGAATGGCGAGGTTGTTTTCCTTAACAATCCAAGCGAGCAGCCCTCATCGGGACCCAAAAATTGGGCCTTACAGGTAACGCCCTATCTTTGGCTAGCTCAACTCAACGGGCATGTTTCGCCGTTCCAGCGAGGCCCCACAATCCGCGTTGAGAAATCATTCTCCGACATAGTGGATAACCTGAACCTGGGCGGATTCATAAATATTTTGGGCTGCAGAGACCGTTTTGTCTTCTCAGGCGACATCATGTATGTCGATACGACAGATATTCATGGTGTAGGTCCGTTGCCAGCACTCTCCGTTCCCGGTGTCGGAATGATACCTTCAGGTGGCAACCTCGATGCAAAGGTCGATACCAAACAATTCACTGCAACACTTATGGGGGGCTACCGGATCATAGATGCGCCTAAGCTCGCTTCGACGTCCTAGCCGGGGCGCGCTTTTGGCACATCTCTAATAGCATAAAGGTTACCGGGAGCCACGGAGATATGACCGGATCTGCAAGCTATGATGAAAGCTTCGGCTGGACTGATCCGCTGATCGGTTTCCGGGCATTCATTCCCATAACGCATCAGTTCTCTGTACAGAGCCAAGCTGATATCGGTGGGTTTGGCGTGGGCTCTGACTTTACATGGTCGACGCTGGTTACCGTTAATTATGCCCTTGAAGATAGTTTTTCAGCCTCAATAGGCTATAAATTGCTCGACGTCAATTACGATTACAATGGTCAGGTCTACGACACGCAACTTAGGGGGCCTGCCATAGGAATGACTTATCGATTCTGAACCAACAAAGATTCCGTAAAGCCTCTTAAAATGAGTACTTGGTATGTCTCGATTTGCACTTGCTCTCGCAACATTAACTTTTGCAGGCCTACTTGGCGCCGAAGTCCATGCCTGTACAAGGGCTGTCTATCATGGACCTGACGGGAGGAATATTACCGGCCGCAACATGGACTTCAAGGACCCGATGGTTAGCAACTTTTGGGTCTTTCCCCGCGGTATCAAGCGCAATGGCGCTAGCGGTTCACGCTCACTTGAATGGACATCGAAGTTTGGCAGTTTAGCCGTTTCTGGCTATGACATTTCTACGGTCGATGGAATGAACGAAGCAGGCCTCAATGCCAGCCTACTCTGGCTCAACGACACCGAATTTCCAGAAGATGACGGACATACACCGCGAATGTCGCTCTCCATTTGGGCACAGTTTTATCTTGATCAGTTCGCAACAGTTTCTGAGGCGGTGGCGTATACGCGTCAGAATCCCGTGGAGGTGGTAAGCGGTGAAGTGCCCGGTCGCCCAGGGAGTCTCGCTCCGCTGCATTTGACGCTCTCCGATGCCTCCGGCGACAGTGCTGTGTTCGAGTGGATCGGCGGAAAGCTAAACATTCATCATGACCGTACCTATCAGGTGGTGACGAACGACCCACCTTATGGATACCAACTCGCCAATAAGAAGTATTGGAGCGGGGTCGACCCCCTAAATTTCCTTCCCGGCAGTGGTCGTTCAGAAGACCGCTTTGTACGCGCTAGCTTTTATATTAATGCAGTGACACAAAGCGACGACCCTCGAATCGCCGCCGCCGCTGTGTTCAGTGTCATCCGTAACTCTTCGGTGCCCTATGGTGTAAGTCTTCCTGAAGCGCCGAACCTTTCAACGACTCGCTGGCGTGTGGTGGCCGATCAGAAAAGCATGCTTTTCTATGGTGAATCCGCAACTTCACCTAATGTTTTTTGGGTCGACTTTAAGAAGCTTGATTTCTCTGAAGGTGCACATGTGCGCAAACTGAACCTCGGGGTAGACATGAACCGCGTGCTTACCGGTGAAGCATCGGGGCAATTTGTGCCTGCAGAGCCGTTCGGGTTCATGGCAGTTGAATGAAATTTTCAAAAGTTCAGTCGTAATTCCAGACTCTAAAAAATCCGGCGTGATTCAAATTGCCGATAACAAAATATCACGTAGCCAAGGAACTCGCGTTTATGCATTTAGAGCGGCTCTATTTAACGGCGGGCCAAGGCCTGGACTGGATTTTTGCAGGGTGAACTGCCGCCTTGGTGTCTTGATTTCTGGAACACTTACCCAAAACGCCCTTTCAGCATCACCCTTTCCCAAACCCCAGAAACGACAAAGCCCGTCTAGGACGGGCTTTGTCGGTGTAGGAATATGGCGGAGGCGTTGGGACTCGACGACGCTAAAAACCAGTGACAGTAAGTTCGCTAATGTCTGATAGCCGTCAGTAGAAGTTAAAAGCTTTTTGCGCTCAAGCGGATCAACTTCGCTAGAGCCTTGCACTCGGGGTCAATCTCAGCCTCAACACAAGCGTCCTTCATGGCCAGCTTGGAAACACCACCCCACTCCAGCACAAAACCTGCACGCCGCGCTAACGCATCCAGGTACTCGCGTTGTGTACGACCGTTACCTTCGCGGAAAGGATGAATATAGTTGATACGACCCAGTGCAACCCCAGCCTCGGCAGCGAAACCTTTCAGATCCCCGTTCAAATCCGAAAGAAAGGCACTTTGCTCAAGGCGTAACCACATATCGTGGAAAGCCACCTCAATATTTTGGTGCGCGAGAAATATGGTGTCGTTCTTGGCGATATCGACTTTGCGGCACTCACCTGCCCAAGGGTAAATATCTTGGAACATGAACCGATGAATAGCTTGCAGGTGCTTTAGCGAGAAATCGCCTTCGATGGGCTCTTCCTGGAGCTGAATGATGCGAACCGACGCAAAGTCAGTCTCAGCCTCACCCAAGGTGGCGGTGTCCTGAATGTTCAGGAGGTTGATCAGAACGCCGTTGGGGTAGACGTAAGGGTCGTCTTCGACTGAATAACCCGCGACGTAGTAGTGATCATCACCCCCATCGTGGGTGAGATCACTGGTCATTTGGAGGCGTAGCGGGCTTTGGTAGCAGCTAACAGCTCTGCTGAAGATATCTTGCCTTCACGGTACTCAGCCATTTTGCTCGCAACGAACGCGCTGGTGCGTGCACCTTCTAGGTTATTTGTGGCGACGACGTGGTCGACATTTGCAGTTCGGGCTGTGGATTGGCTGTTGAGCATGGAGCTACCCTCGGAAGATCTACGGCTTACTGTATAGAAGAACGGTATCGGGCTTCAAGGTGAAACCTTGTCAGCTGGTGCAGACCACCCGAAAAATCAACCTCGTAGATACACTGCGCCAACGTCTGCAAAGGCTAGGGATTCGAACGTTTTCTGCGTGCATTGCGCGCCGCTACAGACCGTGAATGCGGAGTATTTGGTGCACTATCTAAAGCCTAAACTGGCCTGATGAGGCCTCACATTTGCCCTAAGATTGCCCTAATTAACGGCCTTATCAAAGTTTGTTATCCGCCTGCCTGGACAGCGGTTCATGGTCGTCAGAAATCGGCCAAATGCGGACGGTCGGATCAGGTCCAGTTTGGCAGTAAAAAAAGCGGTCGATCGACAAACCTCACCTGGAGCCTTAGGTTCAACTACAACACAAATCTTAAAACAAGCAGCGACTGTCGCCGGTAAAAGAAAAGTCGCTTGCCCCAAGGTATTCCAAGGAGTGTTATGGGCATTTTGGATCGGTTGTTTGGTGGGCGCTTTACCATGCCTCCACCCGAGGAAACTAACCTCAGCGCTTCAGCGATCATGAAAGAATTACGGCCCGGGCCACCCGATCCCGCGCAGAAAAAGGCACTCGAGACTTTTGCCCTGGCGCTGTTAGCGGTGGTTCCAGAAAAAGAAGGCGCCAGACTTGTCAGGCGCGTCATGCGCAGATACGCGAAGGGAGATGACGCATGCAGTGCTTTCACAGATGGATTATTGGATGGTTCAAAGGCGCAAAAACTTGAACACCTCGTTTTAATGAGCCTGGATTGGAAAGGTTTTGATGTGTTTGAATATCAAGTTCCTTATCTGGTTAGCGCCAACCAATTGAAAGAGCCCTACGTCTACGTGCGAAACGGTGCCTCATCCATGCCAGAGGTGCTTGATGAATTCGACCGTTGGTTGGTTCGGTTTGGTAAACGTTATCTTCACTTGGACACCGGTAGTGATAATTACGATGGTTTTATTGTTGACGCTGACCGGGTGGAAGAGACCATTGAGTTGGCCAGCCGTGCGGGCATTAAAGTCAGTCTCGAGAACTTCTGATATTGAGCAGTGCATAAGCGAAAATGGGCGGTGTGACGACCGTGGTGTCAGTGTTTACTAAAGGCCGCTGTAGGACGTTTTCAGCCGGTCGCGATAAGCTGAAATCCAGCCAGTAGCACCCGCTCGCAATCGGTAGTTTCCATACCACAGCCGTCAGCCGTCAGCCGTCAGCCGTCGATCTGTAGTGGTCAACTTATCCCGGACACGACTTTAAGTTTTTCCTCGGCCCGCGCTGGGGCCAACCCATCGTTGAATTGATGAGGCCTAATCCAGTTGTAGCGATGCATCAAAAAATGGCTGATATCGCGCTGTGCTTCCTGCGCAGTTCGATAGCCCACGGTCGGTATCCATTCTGTTTTCAAGCTGCGAAATACGCGCTCCATCGGTGCGTTATCCCAGCAGTTTCCTCGTCGGCTCATGCTCTGGCGCATGCGGTATCGCCACAACCGCTGGCGAAAGAGTCGGCTTGCATATTGCGATCCCTGGTCCGAGTGGAATGTAAGCGCTCCATAAACCCCACTTGGCTAAAGATGGGTAAAGCGTTTAGCTGTGAAGTCGAGGTTCGCAGTTCCACGGCAGCAAGGCTTCGTAATCCTCTACCGATGTCGCCGTTGGCAAACGTTCAAGTGCGTGGCGCAGCCACGCATAAGGTTCCTGGCCGTTGGCTTTGGCAGTCTCGACCAGGCTGTACAGTTGAGCACTGGCCGTGGCGCCCTTGAGCGTGTCGCTAAACAGCCAGTTCTTTCTTCCGATCACGAAGGGGCGGATCGCGCGTTCTGCCGCGTTGTTGTCCATCGGCAAATACCCTTCCTCGACGTATCGCTCCAGCTTGCTCAAATTACTTGCGAGGTAACTGATGGCTTTGCCCAAGGCATTCTGAGCGGTGACCTGTGGCTGCGTCTTTTCGATCCAGCTTTTCAACTGAGCCAGTATCGGCAGGCTATGTTCGTGACGGCCGATTTTACGATCAGCGTCGCTACTGGCCTTCAAGTCGCGTTCGATCCCATACAGCTTGTTGATCAGGTTCAGCGCGATATCGGCACGCCCCGTTTTACCTTTGGGCTGCACTTTCTGTGCTTCAACAAACTTGCGTCGAGCATGCGCCCAGCAGCTTAGACGCTCGACTCCGGTTTGGGCGCCCAAGGCGTTGTAACCGGCGTAATCATCGGTCATTACGTAACCGCGATAACCCTCGAGCAGGCGTATTGGCACCTCCTGCGCCCGGCTGGTGGAGTAGTCAAAAAGGATTACCGGCCTATCCGGTGGGCCGCCGGTTTGCACCCACATCCAGGACTGGCTGCTCGGTTCTCGATCTGGTTCTTTCAGCACTTGCACGCGTGTTTCGTCGCAGTGGATGACGCGGCTTTCCAGTAGCCGGTCGCGCATCAAATTCAGCAGCGGCTGGAAGTGTTCGCCGCACTGGATAACCCAGCGCGCCAAGGTCTGGCGTGGGATATCGATACCGTGGCGACCCAACACTTTTTCAAATCGATGAAGCGGTAAACCGTCAACGTATTTGGTAGTCAGCAACATCGCCAGAACGCTGGGGCTGGCCATGCTCTTTTCAATCAGTTGAGCTGGCTTGTCTGCTGTGACGGGTGCCGTTTCGCAGTCGCGGCAGCCATAGACTTTACGAACATGCTTGATGACCCGGATCTGCATCGGCACGATTTCAAGCTGCTCGCTGACTTCCTCGCCAATGGCGTGTTTGCGGCAGCCGCAGACGCAAGTCAGTTCATGCTCGGGAAGTTCGTGGATGACTTCGATGCGCGGCAGGTCGGCAGGCAGTGGCTTGCGTTTGCCACGGCGCTTAGCGGGGGTGACAACCTCTTCTTCAGCATTTTCGTCGATAGCTTCGACGACGCTTTCGGCTTCGTTGAAGAGCGCCAACTGCGGTGTGGCCGGATCGGCTGTTTGCTCGGACTTGCGTCCGAACAAGCGCTGGCGCAGCAATGCGTTCTCTTCTTCTAGAAAACCGACCCGCGACTGCATCTTCGCAAGCATTTGCTTGAGCAGTTGGAGATCGTCGGGAAGGTTATCGGGCATGGATTTCATGCCCTGAATTATACCGAATCAAGCCACGAATCGCGGCGTCAAAACCTGATGGGGACGGTTACGCCAGAGGTCAAAACCGTCGAGCAGCCAGTTCAGTTCCTGAACGTTCAGGACAATCGCCTCGTCGGTGGCATCGGGCGATGTTTTGAATCGCTCCGATTCCAGGCGTTTGAGCCAAAGGCAGAAGCCGTTGCGCTCCCAGTACAAGATTTTCACTCGGTTGCGCGGCTTGTTGAGGAAAACGAAAAGTACCGGGTCGAACACGGCAACCTTGATATCCAGTTCGACCTGAGCAGCCAGTCCGTCGATGGATTTTCGAAAGTCCACAGGTTTGGGGTAGAGGTACACTTTTTCGACTTTGGCGTCGGGTCGCATCATGATCTCAGGGCTCCTGAGAGAATCGGGAGCCCAGCATCTGGCATTAGCTTAGTGCTTTGAATGTGGGGTTCATGGAGCGGTTACCGTACTGCAGGTCGTCGCCATAGCGCACAAACTCCAAGGTAAAGCCCTGCTATCGCGGGATCCCGCCTTGCAGCAGGGCGCTTTGTTCTTCTTCGATATTTTTCAAACACCAGTTGCCACGCACGTCGCCATAGCCGGTGGTCAGGCCCAATGGTTGAAGCTGGGCGCCGATGCCGCGCAGGGTGTCGAGTTGTTTGATGCCGCCTCGCTGGCTGATAGTGGCCGAGCGTACGCGTCGGTTCAGTTCGGTATGTTCTTCTGGTGTAAGGACGATCTTGGTAGTGTTCATCGGCGCTTCTCTGAACGTTGGATGACACTGCAAGTGTAGTCAAAATCGGTGAAGGGTTATTTCGAAAACAGCACACTAGGCATGTGATACTTCGTTAAGTCTGAACACTACCATTTCCACTTCCATCTCTAAGGATGGTCTGAAGTAGGCCGCTATTTTTCGACTGCTGAGCCATAGGTGCTTTCAAAAAACGGCAGCCGTTCAAAACCGATCACGTCTGCCGCCTATTCCATCCATTTTTTCCGCTGAACGCTC